>NZ_OX638201.1:3740898-4987864 GCF_951805225.1 uncultured Flavobacterium sp.
GCAATCGAAAAAGATAACGCTTACAGAATTGGTGACGGATATACTAAAAACGGTCAGTTTCCTTTTATTGATGAATTCAATTTAAAGACACTACAATCTAAACGTATTTATACTTCTTCTTATAAAGATAAAAAAGAAGATTTAATTGAAATTGAAGATTTTAGATCAGGAAAAGTTTTGGTTCAGATTCAGTCAAAAAGTGAATATCCGAATTATTACTTCAGAAATATTAAAAAACAGAACAGCTTAACTCCAATTACAACTTTCAAAAATCCGTTTGAAAGTATCAAAGATGTGAGTAAAGAAGTAATTAAATACAAACGTAAAGACGGATTAGAACTTTCGGGAACTTTATATCTTCCTGCTGGTTATGACAAAGCTAAAAAAGAGAAATTACCTTTATTAATCTGGGCTTATCCTGCCGAATATAAAGACAGAAATAGTGCTGGACAATCGACTCAAAATTCAAATGAGTTTACGTTTCCTTATTATGGATCTTTTGTTTATTGGGTAACCAAAGGATATGTGGTATTGGATGATGCAGCTTTTCCTATTATTGGAGAAGGAACTACAGAACCAAACGATAACTTTATCTCACAATTAGTAGATAATGCCGAAGCTGCAATTAATGCAGTTGATGCTTTAGGATATATTAATCGTAAAAAAGTTGCTATTGGCGGACATTCTTATGGCGCATTTATGACTGCAAATTTATTAACACATTCTAATTTATTTGCTTGTGGAATTGCAAGAAGCGGCGCTTACAACAGAACTTTAACTCCGTTTGGTTTTCAAAGCGAACAACGTAATTACTGGGAAGTTCCAGATGTTTACAACACAATGTCTCCTTTTATGAATGCAGATAAAATGAAAACTCCAATTTTATTAGTTCACGGTGAAGCCGATAATAATCCAGGAACTTTTACTTTGCAAACAGAAAGATATTTTCAGGCTTTAAAAGGTTTAGGAGCTCCTGCAAGAATGGTGATTTTACCTAAAGAAGCACACAGTTATGTAGCAAAAGAAAACATCTTGCATTTACTTTGGGAACAAGATCAGTTTTTAGAAAAGTATTTAAAAAACTAATTTACACAAGCAAACCCGACAGGTTTTCAAAACCTGTCGGGTTTAACTTAGATAATAAAATAAGTACTTTTAATTTTCGCATAAAAAACAAGAAACCCGATAGTTTTTAGACTATCGGGTTTCTTGTTTTATAACGTTAAAAAAGAATTATCTAATTATCAAATTGACACATTTTCTAATTTACAAATAATTTAAACCTAAGAAAATTTCCTGTTCAAGAGGCAAATCGATTTCACTTTCAAAAAACACCAATTGTCTTTTATAAACAGTTTCAATCAAATAATGATTTCCTCTAAAATAAGTTCTTCTAATTTTTACCGGTAAATTAGATTCTGTAACCATTTTAAATTGATGCGGATAAACTAAAGTTTTATGATTTTCATCTTCGTATGGAAGTAATAAATGCGTTGGAAGTTCATTTACTTCTCCAAAAAGCGATGCTACATATTTAGTTTCCGGATCTTCGTATATTTTTGTCGGATTGTCTTTAACGATAATTTCTCCGTTTCGCATTACAATCGCTTCATCTGCAAATGACAAAGCATCTGTACTATCGTGCGTTGCAATAATGCAGGTAATTCCTTTTTGTTTTAAGTATCGGAATAAATTTCGGCGTAAAGCATTTTTTCTAAAAGCATCGATTTGGCTAAAAGGTTCGTCCAATAAGATTACTTCCGGCTCTAAGGCCAAAACTCTCACTAAAGCGACTCTTTGTTGTTGTCCTCCACTTAAAAATTTTGCTTTTACATTAGAGAAAGATTCCATTTCTACCATTTCTAACAATTCCTGAACACGAAGTTTTTTCATGTTTGCGAAACCATTCGAAAGAAACTTTCCAACATTTTCGGCTACAGTTTCAAAAGGAGACAAATCAAAATCCTGAGCCAAATATTTCATATAAGGCATTCCGGGAATTAAATTATACTTTGGACCTAAAACAGGTTTTCCATCATAAAAAATCTTGCCTTCGTCGAGATCGTATAAACCGTATATTAATTTAAGAAGTGTACTTTTTCCGCAGCCACTTTCACCTATAATAGAAATATTGTCGCCTTTATTTACAGTAAAAGAAACGTTTTTTATAACAGGGTTTTCGGTGTACGAAAAAGAAATATTTTGAATGTCGAGCATGGGTTGTATTTGAAAGTCCAAATTTACAATGTTTAATTTCTAAAGTCAAAAAAAAGCTGCTTCAATTACGAAACAGCTTTTAAGAAATTTTATTGCGTCAGAAACTTATTTTCCGGCTTGAGCTTTTGCATCATTTACCATTTTGTCATTTGCAGTGATAGAAAACTCTACACGACGGTTTTGCGCTCTTCCTTCAGGAGAATCATTTGTTGCAATTGGATCAGCAATTCCTAAACCAGAAGTTTTGAAACGGCTTGATTTTAATCCTTTTGAAACTAAATAAGCTTGCACAGATGCAGCTCTTTGTCCTGAAAGTGTTAAGTTATATTCTGGTTTTCCAGTATTATCTGTATAACCAAAAATTTGAATATCTGTATCTCCGTATTCTGTAAATACAGGAATCAATTTATCTAAGTTAGCTTTTGCCTGAGATGTCAAAGTCGATTTGTTAGTATCAAAACGAACAGAGTTTTCATTCAAAGTTAAGTGAATTCCTTCCCCAACTCTTTCAACATCAGCTCCTGGTAAAGCCTGATCAATTTCACGGGCTTGTTTATCCATTTTGTTTCCAATAAGTGCTCCGGTTCCACCACCAACGGCAGCACCAATTGCAGCACCTAAAGCAGCATTACCTCCGTGACCTAAATTATTTCCTAAAATACCACCAATAATACCACCGGCAACTACTCCAATTCCAGCACCTTTTTGTGTGTTATTTGCATTTTTTACTGAATCACAACTTGTAAAAAAGCTTGCTAATACAAATAAACTACTTAGGCTTAAAACGGTTATCTTTCTCATATTTTTATCTTTTTATATTAATTAGCTCTTTGAAATTGGTAAGTTACATCCTTAACTTGTCCGCCAACATTGATATTGTCGATTAATTGGAACGAGTTATCAGTTAATCCGGCTACTTTAAGTAAATATCCTGATTTAACATTTTTAGATTTTAATCCCGGATCTACAATCTTAAGTACAAAAAGTCCCTGATTGTTGATACTCCAAACGATTGGAGAAGTAAAAGCTGTACAACTTGGCGCATTTAGAGCCATAGTACCTTTATTATTATTCGAAATAAAGTTCCATGTACTTCCAATAAAACATTTAGAATCTGCAAGATCAAACGAATTTACTTTGATATAGTCTGAACCTGGATAAGATACATTTGTAAGTACCCAATTTCCTTTAAGTGCTACTTGAGTAGGTCTGTCAAGTTTAGTCGATAGTGTAGGTGCTTCTGTAGAAGCTGTTGTAGACGAAGCTGATTTGCACGCGAAGAACATCGTGGCGATCAAGCAAATGAAAATAACTTTCTTCATTTTGTACATTTTTTTTAAGTTAATACTGACACGTTTAACAATTATTATAGTACAAAGATACAATTCATAGGAATATCTTGAGTTCCAAAATCTGATTATTTTCTTTCAAAATTAACACTTACGCCATTTTGTCACCCAAAAAACAATTGGTATTCTATTTGAAGAAATGAGTATCATCACATTAAACTAAAAAATAAAAATAAATATGACAACAGGTAAAATTAATGTTTCGGTAGAAAACATCTTTCCCTTAATCAAAAAGTTCTTGTACAGCGATCACGAAATCTTTTTACGTGAGCTGGTTTCGAACGGAACAGACGCTACTTTAAAATTAAAACACCTAATTAGTATTGGCGAAGCTAAAGTAGAATACGGAAATCCGGTAATCGAAATCAAAGTTGACAAGGAAGGAAAGAAAATCCACATCATTGACCAAGGTTTAGGAATGACAGCTGATGAAGTTGAAAAATACATCAATCAGGTTGCTTTTTCAGGAGCTGAAGAATTCCTGGACAAATACAAAGATTCTGCAAAAGATTCTGGAATTATTGGTCATTTTGGTCTTGGTTTTTATTCTGCATTTATGGTTGCAGAGAAAGTAGAAATCATTACAAAATCATACAAAGACGAACCTGCAGCACACTGGACATGTGACGGAAGCCCTGAATTTACTTTAGAACCGGCTGACAAAACTTCACGTGGTACAGAAATCATCTTACATATCGCTGAGGATTCTCTTGAATTTTTAGAAGATTCTAAAATCAGCGGATTATTGAATAAGTATAACAAGTTTATGCCTATTCCAATTAAATTTGGATCAAGAACAGAAACACTTCCAAAACCGGAAGATGCTCCTGAAGATTATATCAACGAAACAGTTGAAGTTGATAACATCATCAATAATCCAAATCCAGCATGGACAAAACAACCAAGTGAATTATCTGATGAAGATTACAAAAACTTCTACAGAGAATTGTATCCAATGCAATTTGAAGATCCGTTATTCAACATTCATTTAAATGTAGATTATCCTTTTAACTTAACCGGAATTTTATATTTCCCTAAGTTAGGTTCGGATATGCAAATTCAAAAAGATAAAATTCAATTGTACCAAAACCAAGTTTACGTTACTGATAATGTAGAAGGAATTGTACCTGAATTTTTGACAATGTTAAAAGGAGTTATTGATTCTCCGGATATTCCATTAAACGTTTCTCGTTCTGGTTTACAAGCAGATGGTGCAGTTAAGAAAATTTCGAACTATATCACTCGTAAAGTTGCTGATAAACTAAAAGCTTTATTCAACGAAAACCGTGCTGATTTTGAAGCAAAATGGAACGATATTAAAATCGTTTTAGAATACGGAATGCTTTCTGAAGATAAATTCTACGAAAAAGCTGGTGCGTTTGTTTTATATCCAACAGTTGATGATAAATATTTTACTCTTGAAGAATTAAAAGAGAACTTAAAAGAAAATCAAACTGATAAAGACGGAAAACTAGTTGTTCTTTATGCTGGAAACAAAGATGCTCAACACTCTTATATTGAAACAGCAAAAGAAAAAGGATACGAAGTTTTACTTTTGGATTCTCCAATTATTTCGCATTTGATTCAAAAAATTGAAGGAGATAATAAGGACGTAACTTTTGTACGTGTGGATTCTGATCATATTGATAATTTAATCAAGAAAGACGAAAACACTATTTCTAAGTTATCTGATGAAGAAAAAGAAACACTTAAAACTTCATTAGAAGCTTATATTCCAAAAGCATATTCTGTACAATTGGAAGCTATGGATAGTCAAGCTGCTCCATTCATTATCACGCAACCAGAATTTATGCGTAGAATGAAAGAAATGAGTCAGTCTGGTGGTGGCGGAATGTTCGGAATGGGAAATATGCCGGAAATGTACAATTTGGTTGTAAACACAAATTCTGATTTAGCAACAAGTATCTTGAATACTGAAGACAAAACACATCAGGAACATTTGGTAAAACAAGCTTTAGACTTAGCTAAATTATCGCAAAACCTATTAAAAGGAGAAGCTTTAACTGCTTTTGTAAAAAGAAGTTTCGAAATGATTAAATAAGATTTTACAAAAATCTATCCCGAAAACCTGCAAGTTATACTTGCAGGTTTTTTTACGCTTTATTTTAACACATTCAACATCAATAAATTACGTTTAAAAAAGGGTATTTCTCCCCTTTCCTGAGAAGAATGATTTCTATAATTTTATTGTCCCACAAACACAACTCACTGAAAATCAATATTTAATTCTCGAAATCATGGACAAAAGAAAATTTACTGAAAACGGAGAAGTCTTAACCATTCTAAAAGAATTAAAAGAAGAAATAAAGAATAAAAAATTCTCAGATATTATAGACAATAATAATTGCCAATATGTAGATCTAGTACAAGAAGGCGGCGGCGTATTAGGTATTGCTTTGGTTGGCTATGTTTATGTTCTTGAACAAGTAGGAATTCGTTTTCTAAGTCTTGCCGGAACTTCAGCCGGAAGTATTAATACGATGCTAATGGCCGCGGCAGGAACTTGCGACATTCAAAAATCAGAATGGATATTAGATTGTCTTTGCAATAAAAACTTATATGATTTTGTAGACGGAGATCATGATGCACGCGAATTTATCGACGCATTATTAAGCGATTCCAGTAATCTGAAATTAATTTTAAAAGGAAGTCAAGTCGTTGATAATTTCAAAGATGATCTTGGATTAAATCCCGGTAAAAATTTTCATCAATGGATGTCAAATCTTCTTTCACAAAAAGGAATAAAAAATTATGCCGATCTTAAAGCTTTAAGATTAAAAGGAGTTTCGGATGACAATCAATTGTTCAGAATAAATCAGAAAAACCAAGGCGACAAAGAAATCTACAACCGACCTGATCATTGGAGCGAAATGGCAATAATTGCAGCAGACATTACAACTGAAAGCAAGATTGTATTTCCAAAAATGATCGATTTATTTTATTCAAATCCAGATGTTCAGAATCCCGCCGATTTTGTTCGGGCTTCAATGTCGATTCCGCTTTTCTTCACGCCTTTTAAAATTCAGAATATTCCCGGAGGAATTGATGCCTGGAACAAATGGAACGAAGCTACATGTTTGAGAACTTCCGTTCCGTCTGAAATTATGTTTATGGATGGAGGAATAATTTCGAATTTCCCAATTGATATTTTCCACGAAAATCTCACCGTTCCTGCCTCTCCTACTTTTGGAATTAAACTGGGATATGATAAAAACGAAATCAATAAAAACGAAAAAATAACCAATGTCATAAGTTCCATGTTTGATACAGCAAGATATGGTTACGACTCAGAATTTTTGAGAAAGAATCCTGATTTCAAAAACCTCATTGGATATATTGATACCGGAAGCCACAATTGGCTAAACTTCAATTTGACCGAAGACGCAAAAATTGATCTCTTTATTCGCGGAGCCCAAAAAGCAGCAGAATTTTTAACCAAATTTGATTGGGAAAAATACAAAGACATCAGAAGAGCCAAAAGTGAGTATTACAAAACAGTTTAAAAAATGAATCAACTATAAAACATTATTCCATAAAATAACGTTTATAAAATCCTGTAAGTCTAGCTTATAGGATTTTTTTATTGCAATTCATTTTTTTTATTACATTTGAATGCCTTTTATCTAACTTAAACAAAAACCATTATGAAAAAAAAGATCTTTTTATTTCTGGCTGTTACCGCAACAGCACTAACTTATGTTTCTTGTTCTAACAATGACAGCGTTGTTGAGCAAACTGATGTAACCGCAATTGGAGCATCTGTTGCAATTGACGCCGCAAACGACATGGACGTTACAACGGGATTACTTGTAACAAAACCAAATCCTTCGACAGCAAAATCAACTGAAACTCCGGTAACAGGAATTTGCGCTACAATTACAGTATCACCAGCAACAGACACTTATCCAAGAGTATATACTCTAGATTATGGATCTACAGGATGTACAAACAATCAACTTACAAGAAAAGGAAAATTAAAAATTACACTTACTGGACCAATAGCTACAACTGGAAGCAAAATGACAATTGAGAGAATCGATTATTCAATCAATGCATTAAAACTAGAAGGAACTATTGAATACACAAATACTACAACGACTCCAACTGTACCACAATGGACGAGAAAAGTAACCAACGGAAAATTGACTGATTCACAAGGACATGTATTTACAACTTCAGGTTTGCACACTGTAAAACAAACTGCAGGCGTTGACACTCCTTTTGTATTAGATGATAATGTTTACGAAATTACTGAAGGAACTCACGTAGTTGGTACTGAAAAAGGAGGAACATTAACCTTAACGGTTGGAGAATCATTGGTAAAAAAATATTCTTGTTTGTTTGTTTCTAAAGGAAAACTAAAAGTTCAGGGAGGCGCCTTAAACGGAGTTATTGATTTCGGAAACAATGAATGTGATAGTGTATATACTTACACTCATGAAAACGGAACTGTATTTACTTTAGGAATGTAAAAGAATTTTCTTCCATAAATTATAAGAATCCCAATCTATTTCAAGATTGGGATTTATTTTTTAGCAAAATTTAACAACTACATCTATACATTCAAACTATTTTCTTTATTTTGCAGCCAAATCTAAAAAACCAATGAAAAAATCAATTATTGCCTTTGTTACTCTCGCTGTATTAGCATCTTGTAGCAAAAAAGAATCTACAGACAACTTACATATTACAGGAAATATAAAAGGATTAAAAAAAGGAACTTTATATATTCAAAGAATTGTTGATACTTCGCTTGTTGCTATTGACAGCATCAAAATCGACGGAAACTCAGCTTTTGAAAGTGATATAAAATTAGAATCTCCAGAAATGTTGTATTTATTCCTTGATCGCGGAGTAACTAATTCATTAGACAATAACATTTTGTTTTTTGCAGAACCAGGAAACATCAACATTGATACTAATCTTGATAATTTTATTTACAGTGCAAAAATCACAGGATCTAAAAATCAGGAATTATACGATCAGTATCAAAAAATAAATTCTCGTTTTATCGAAGAGAATCTTTCTTTGGTTGAACCAAGATTTAAAGCTATCAAAAGAAAAGATCAAAAAGCAATTGATAGTATTGATGCAAAACAATCTTCAAATATCAAAAGAAAATATCTATACGCTACAAACTTTGCGATCAACAACAAAGATCACGAAATCGCACCTTATATTGCATTAGCTGAGATTTATGATATCAATATCAAATTCCTTGATACGATTCAAAAATCAATGACTCCAAAAGTAGCTCAATCACTTTACGGAAAAAAGCTAACAAAATATGTTGCTGAAATTAAAAAACAACAGCAAAAATAGATTTTCGAAAAGCATAAAAAAAGTCCTGAATATATATTCAGGACTTTTTTTATATAGATTATTTTAAGCTTATTTTCCTTTTAAGATTTTCTCTATAAATGAAACATATATAATCTTGTCATTTCGGCGAAGGAGACCCGAGCGATAGCGAACAGACGAAGTAAATCTCTACGAGAAGCTCGACAAAGATTAGCGATTTTCTTTGTCGAGTTTCTGGCGTTTTATCTTTGTCAAAGTTTAAAACTTTGACAAAGATTTCGTCACGATAAGCTTTTTGATTTTGCATAAAGTTTATCACAAATGAAAAACAAAACAAAAATCGCATTTACACAAAAAGAGGCTGCCTTTTAAGACAACCTCTTTTATTATATAAATATTGAAAATAATTCAACCTCTCAATACAGCGCCAAGAATTGCAAATACAATTATAAGTCCGTACAATACTAAGATAGCAATTGTCAAAATACCAATAAATTTATAGTGTGATTTTAGATATCCAAAAGAATTCGTCAATGCTTCTGAATCATTATCTCTAAAAGCTCTTTTGGCATTTACTGCAAACTTATTTAGATAATAAACCGGGAAAAAGTAAATTACCGCTATAACAACATATACAACTGCCATTATTATTCCAAAAGAACCTCCCATTCCTCCCATTCCAGGCATAGTATTTCCCATTGCCGAAAAAATGCTTCCTGCAAAAACAGCAAATATTAGCATAAGTCCAATTCCAACAAAGCCTAAAATCGATAAAAAGTTGGCCCATTTTGCGGTTTCTTTCAAAAAGTCTTTTGCAGTTTCGTTTAGCTGCAATTCAAATTTTTCAAATACAGAAGTTTCTTCCATGTTTATTATTATTTTTTTGGTTAAGCAACAAACATAAGAAAAATATTATGGTATTCACTCGATCAATACAAAAACCTGTGGAGTTATAAAAACTAAGGATGAATCTAACCGCAAAGTACGCTAAGATTCTTATCTAATAGTAGCTGTAAAAAACACAAAGTTCTCATTTCGACGGAGGCGACCCGAGTCATAACCAACAGACGAAGTAAATCTTCACAAGAAGCTCGACAAAGATTGGAATCCCGTTGCGGAGTTACTTACGAAGATTTCTCGTTCCTCGAAATGAAAAACCTGATAGGTTTTAAAAGATTCTGCACCAAGATATGTGATTTACTTTAAGTATAAAGCAAAAAAAAACCACCACTAAAAAGTGATGGTTTTCCGTTGAGCCGGCGGAGGGACTCGAACCCACGACCTGCTGATTACAAATCAGCTGCTCTAGCCAACTGAGCTACGCTGGCGACTCATTACGGGTGCAAATATAAAATGGATTTTTGTAATTTCCAAAATAAATTTACTGCTTATTTTATTAAAAAACCACCACTTAAAGTGATGGTTTTGTTGAGCCGGCGGAGGGACTCGAACCCACGACCTGCTGATTACAAATCAGCTGCTCTAGCCAACTGAGCTACGCTGGCGACTCATTACGGGTGCAAATATAAAGCGGTTTTTCGTTTTACCAAAATAAATTTGCACTTTTTTATACTTTTTTTTGCTTACAATTCGTTGATTTTAGCAATCAATTGATTAGCAGTTTCTTCCAATTCAACATTGATTTGTTTGAAGTGTGCTTTTTTGTTTTCAACGTTCTTAGCATTCACTTTAGTGATCAAAGTATCAAAAGCTGCAATAGCCTGATCGATCAAAGCATTCGTTTCTGGAGTAGGATTTCCTGTTGTAGACATTTCAAATAAGTAAATTGCCTCAATAATATCTCCTAATACGAAGTTGATGTCTTTCTTTAAATTTTTAACGTTTGCCATTTTTATTTTTATTTTAATTTGCGACTGCAAAAGTACACATAATCTTTTTATTAAGTGCTATGAAATGTAAATTTCTAAAATTGAAGCATTTCCGCTTAAGAAAAATGCATTTATCTCAGCAGGAACTAAAACGGTATCTCCTTTTTGATATACATCTTTAAAACCATCATATTCGATTTCAAAACTTCCTTCGATACACATATAAACGGTAAAAGTCGCTCCGGATTTAGAAACCTCTATTTTATCTTGCAACGGAATAAAATTGGTGGTAAAATAAGGACAATCAACAACTACATTTGAAGTATCTGCTTTTGTCTCGTATTTTTTTTGTGTATCAACCTTATTATAGTTTATAGCATCAAGCGCTAAATCTACATGAAGTTCTCTTTTATTTCCATTAGCATCAACGCGATCAAAATCGTATAAACGATACGTAATATCAGAGGTTTGCTGAATTTCAGCAACCACAAGTCCGGCGCCAATAGCATGAACAGTTCCGGTTTCTAAAAAGAAAACATCACCAACTTTTGCTTTCACAGTATCTAAAATAGAAACCAATGTATTATTGTGTAAATGTTCTAAATATTCTTCTTTACTTGAATCTTCTTTAAAACCAACAATAATTCTTGCATCAGTATCAGCTTGCAGAACGTACCACATTTCGGTTTTACCAAAAGAATTGTGACGTTCTTTTGCTAATTTATCATTTGGATGAACTTGTATCGAAAGATCTTCGCGAGCATCCAGATATTTAAAAAGTAACGGAAACTGTTTTCCAAAACGCTTATAAACTTCTGTTCCCAGAATTTCGCTTGGCGTTTCATCAATAAGATCCATTAATGATTTTCCTTTCAAAGTTCCATTAGCAATAACACTTACATCGCCTTCTACGGTAGACAATTCCCAGCTTTCGCCAGTAATTTTAGAAACGATAGGTTTATTAAGGACTGTTTTTAGTTTTTCTCCTCCCCAAATTCTTTCTTTCAGAATTGGTTCAAATTGTAATGGATATAATTTTGGCTTCATAAATATATTTGTTTGGCTAATATCATTATTAATTAAACACTGATGTAATACTATTTTTTAGTTTTACGATACTAATTCTTTAATAGTCTCAAGTGCTTTCGGGATGTGTTTTGCAGCATTCATACTATCAAAAATCAAAATAACAACGCCATTTCGATCAATAACATATGTTACTCTTCCTGGCACAAGGCCAAATAAAGTGTCACGAACGCCAAAAAGGTGTCGTAATCTTTTATCCTGATCTGATAACAGTATAAAAGGCAATTGATGTTTTTTGGCAAATTTTTGATGTGATTTTATACTATCACTGCTTATACCAATAACCTCAGCTCCCAAGTCTTTGAAATCTTCGTATTGATCTCTAAAACTACAAGCTTCGGTAGTACAACCAGGCGTATTATCTTTTGGGTAAAAATAAATCACGAGTGGTTTTCGTCCCAAAACACTTTGGCTTTCAAAAACTTCACCATGACTATCTTTTGCAGTAAAATTCGGAACTATATCTCCTATTTTTAATGACATTTATTATTCTCCTTTATAAGTTACAAAATTGCGGTCCGTTTCATTCAAAACGATTTCTAAGTCAAAATCGGGCTGAATTCTTTTTCTAATTTTATTCCATATCACAACTGCGATATTCTCTGCAGTTGGATTCAAATCCTGAAATTCCGGAACATCCAGATTCAGATTTTTGTGATCAAACGGTATTTCCACTTCTTCGAGTATAATATCCGCTAATACTTTCACATCTAAAACAAAACCAGTTTCTGGGTCAATTTTTCCTGTAACACTTACTGTTAAACCATAATTATGACCATGAAAATTAGGATTGTTACATTTTCCAAAAACGGCATTATTTTTTTCAAATGTCCAGTCTTTTCTATGCAATCGATGTGCAGCATTAAAATGTGCTTTTCTTGATATGGTTACTTTCATTTAGGTTTTTGGTTGTTATGGTTTTATATTTTATGGTCTTCTAAATAATGATAAAATTCATCAAAAATTATTTTGAACCAAACGGTATAAATCTCGGGCTGTTTTTCAATATCACTTTTTACATCTTCAATCTTCATCCATTTCCAGGCTTCGACTTCTTCGAAGTTTATATCTGGATTCTCATTATAATATCCAATCATAACATGATCTAATTCATGTTCTGTAAGACCATTATCAAAAGGAGCTTTGTAAATAAAATGAAATAGTTCTTTCAATTCTGTTTTAAAACCCATTTCTTCAAACAATCGTCTGCTTCCTGCTTCAATATTCGTTTCGCCTTCACGCTGATGACTACAGCAAGTATTTGTCCAGAGTAAAGGTGAGTGGTATTTTTGATGGGCACGCTGCTGTAGCATAATCTCGTTTTTACTATTTAAAATAAAAACCGAAAAAGCGCGATGTAATAGTGCTTTTTCATGTGCTTCTAATTTTGGCATTAAGCCAATTTGCTCATCATTTTGATTAACTAGTATTACGTTTTCTTCTATCATTAGGGCGTTTTGTACAAACAAAAATACGAAAAAAGAAATGGCTTGAAAATCCTAGAAAAGATTGTGAAAAGTTTAACGAGCATTGCATTTTATACAAAACTGATTTACAATTGTTTGCAACTACTCACCTTCTTAAAAACCTTTAAAAATAAGACATAAAAACTGCAACTTGTTATTTTTCGTAAATAATAAAAAGTTAAAACATACTTAAATAAATCTGAATTGTAAAGTACACGACATTTCGAGGTAAAATCTCGTCGTATCTTTGAAATACAGAATTAAAGCACTCAAAACAATGAAAACAAAAACTCAAATCTTTAGCCTTTGCTTTTTAATTCCGCTTTTTATTCTACAAGCATGTGGACAAAGCGCAAAAAAACAAAATACAAAAACAGTGGTCATGGAAAACAAAATCTCTAAACCTGGAAATCCTTATTATTCGAATACAGATACCACGAAACTAAATGTGAGTAATGCCGAATGGAAAAAAGTACTTCCGGATGATGTGTACGCCGTAATGCGTGAAGCAGATACCGAAAGACCTTTTACAGGAAAATATTGGAAAACGGATGAAAAAGGAACTTACTATTGCGCTTCCTGCGGAAATTTACTTTTTAGATCCGGCGCCAAGTTTGCAAGCAGCTGCGGATGGCCAAGCTTTTTTGAACAAGACAACAAAAACAGCGTGGTTTACAAAAATGATAATTCTCTGGGAATGGAAAGAATCGAAGCGCTTTGTGGTCGTTGTGGCGGGCATTTAGGGCATTTATTTGATGACGGACCTGCTCCAACCGGAAAACGTTATTGCATGAATTCGATTGCATTAGATTTTATTCCTGATAACAAATAATAAAGACATGAAAAATACCATATTGATTTGCCTTTTTGCCTTATCCTTACACGGATTTGCGCAAAATAAAAAAGCCTCAAACCTTGAAACGATTACTCTTGGCGGAGGATGTTATTGGTGCGTAGAAGCTGTTTACGAAAATCTCGACGGAGTAAAATCTGTTGTTTCGGGATTCTCAGGAGGAAAAGTAGCCAACCCAACTTATGAAGAAGTTTGCACGGGAACAACCGGTCATGCCGAAGTCGTACAAATTACCTTTGACAAAAACGTAACCGATATAAACGAAATCTTTAAAGTTTTCTTCACCGTTCACGATCCAACAACTTTAAACCGACAAGGCGCAGATGTTGGAACACAATATCGTTCTGTGATTTTTTATAAAAATGAAGAACAGAAAAAAGCAGCGCAAAGTATTATCGCGGATCTTAACAAAGCAAAAGTTTACGATAGTCCGATTGTGACAAAAATAGAACCTTTTAAAGCTTTCTATAAAGCCGAAGATTATCATCAGAATTATTATGCAAACAATAAAAACCAGCCGTATTGCAAAATGGTAATTCAGCCTAAAATCGAGAAATTCGAAAAGGTTTTTAAAGACAAATTAAAAAAGAAATAAAAATACTTTATCTGGTTAATAATAGTTGCCGTCCATTTTATGGACGGTTTTTTTATGTTTTTTTTTGCCACGAATTTCACGAATTGGCACGAATTATATTTTTACGTTCAGAATATAAAAATTAGTGCCAATTCGTGAAATTCGTGGCGAACTCTTTTTCAGAAATCAATTCATATTTTTTGTATTTTGCGACAACAAATCAATCAAAAACCAAAACTAAAAACCACCAAATGAAACAATTATTCCTATTCTTTGTTTTCTTAATTACTGTTAATCAAATTCATTCACAGGAAAATCTGCCAACAGATTATCTTTCAAAAGAATTTCACAAAGGCCGAAGAGAAGCTTTCAGAAATCTTATGCCTGCCAATTCTGTAGCGGTAATTTTTTCTTATCCCGAAAGAGTTTTCTCAAAAGATATTAATTACAACTTTCATCAAAATCCTGATTTATATTACTTAACCGGATACAAAGAACCAGATGCTGTTTTGTTAATTTTCAAAGAAACTCAAGGAACTGATCAAACCTATAATGAAGTATTTTTTATAAGAGAAAGAAATGCCGGAAGAGAAATGTGGACAGGAAGACGACTTGGTGTTGATGGCGTAAAATCTCAATTGGGAATTTCCACCGTTTACAACGGAAAAGATTTTAAGGATTTCGCGATTGATTTAAAAAAATTCGATAAAATAATTTATGACAATATCCCTGTAGATATTAGAAATAATACATCAGGTTTTGACCTTTTTGGATTATTGCAAACCTTCAAGACTAAAGCCGGAATCACAAAAGAAGATGATGCTTCTTTAGAACTTTTCAGATCAATTACATCTACGCTTAGAGAAATCAAAACTCCTGAGGAAATGGAATTAATGCGTAAAACCGTTAAACTTTCCTGCATTGCACACAACGAAGTTATGAAAGCCGTTGGTCCAAATATGAGCGAAAATGAAGCTGACGGAATTCACGCTTATATTCACCGCAGATATGGTGCCGAAGGCGAAGGTTATCCACCAATTGTTGGTGCCGGAGCAAACGGATGTATTTTACATTATGGAGAAAACAACAGCACAAAAATTGACAATCAATTACTATTAATGGACGTTGGATCTGAATATCACGGTTATTCCGCGGATGTTACCAGAACAATTCCCGCAAACGGAAAATTCACCGAAGAACAAAAAGCCATTTACCAATTAGTTTATGATGCTCAGGAAGCCGTTTTCAAAATCTGTAAAGAAGGAACGCCTCTTGCAGATCTAAATAATACAGCAAAAGATGTTCTGGCAAATGGTTTAATAAAATTAGGAATCATCACAGATCCAAAAGACGTAAAACTTTATTATCCGCACGGTTGTTCTCACTTTCTCGGCTTAGATGTTCATGACAAAGGAAATTATAGCGGTCCAAAAAGTGGTCTTAAAGAAAATATGATTATCACCGTTGAACCTGGAATTTACATTCCTGCAAATAGTAAATGCGATAAAAAATGGTGGAATATTGGTGTTCGTATCGAAGATGACATTGCAATCAAAAAAGATTCATATGAAAATTTATCTGCCGAATCTCCAAGAAAATGGCAAGATATCGAAAAACTTGCGGCTCAAAAAAGCGTATTAAACGAAATAAAATTACCTAAGATATAGTACAACCTTGAAATCTTATTTACTAAACACATAGAAACTTAGAAAATAAAATCCGTTTTTATCTGCGTTTTACGAAGTAAATCTGTTTTATCCGCGTCAAAATTAGACACTGATTTTACTGATTCGCTAAAGCGAAAACGCTGATAAAAACGGATTTTTCTAATTACTTTCTTGATTAAAGTTAAGTGATTTTGTAGATTTCCACTTAACTTAACAACATTGCCCGAAGCTTCGGGACTAACTATGTAAAAGAAATGTATTTCTTTTATATTGTTTTAACCTATAAAGAAAAATCTATGTTTCTATGTGTTTAAAAAAGACAACGGATTTTTACCGTACTTTGTATTCTTAAACACATTAAAAATGAAAGCACTTACCTTCTCCTCTTTCGGAGATTCTGATGTTTTGGAATATATCGAAATTCCGAATCCGCAATTAAAAAAAGATGAAATTCTAGTCGAAATGAAAGCCATCGGATTAAATTTTGCCGATGTTTACAGACGAAAAGGAAACTATCATTTAAAAGGAAATCCACCTTTTATTGCAGGTTACGAAGGTGCCGGAATTGTTGTTGATGCTAATAATCATCCCGAATATAAAATTGGAGATCGCGTAGCTTTCGCCGATGTTCCATTTGCAAACGCTGAGTTTGTTGCCGTTAATACAAATCATGTTCTTCCTTTGCCCGAAGCTATTTCTTTTGAAACTGCTGCTTCTATTTTACTACAAGGTTTAACCGCACATTATTTAGCAACAGATAGTCATAAAACACAAAAAGGCGAAACCGTTTTAATTCATGCCGTTGCTGGCGGAGTTGGTCAGTTTCTAACACAAATCAGTAAACTTTTGGGAGCGACTGTTATTGGTTTAACCTCTTCTTCAGACAAAGCAAAAGTTGCACTTGAACAAGGCGCAGATCACGTTTTTCTATATAATGAAGATTGGAAATCAGATATTTTTAAAACGATTCCAAAAGGTGTCGATGTAGTTTACGACAGCATCGGAAGCACATTAACAGAAAGTTTTGAAGTCACAAAAGAATGCGGACAAGTTGTTTTCTTCGGAATGGCGGGCGGCGATCCTGAACCTGTAAATCCAAGAATGTTAATGGACACTTCAAAAACATTAACCGGAGGAGATTTATGGAGTTATTTGAATTCGAAAGAAGAAAGAATCAAAAGAGCCAATCAATTATTCTCTTGGATTATCGAAGGAAAAATTACACTTTCAACACCAACTTCTTTCAAATTATCAGAAGGAAAACTAGCGCACGATTATCTTGAAAGCCGAAAAAGCACAGGAAAAATAATTTTGATTCCGTAAGTAATAATCTGGGCGTGCCACCAATAAAAAAAGGGGCTGACTATGCAATCGCTTAGTCGCCCCTTTTTTTATTGATGTCGGACTTTCACTTCCGCCGCGGCGGATTAGCTCTATCCCTCACGCGTAAATAGTTTTCAGTTTTCAGTCTCAGTTTACCAAGTAATCTTGTCATTTGGACAGAGGAGAAATCACACTCGGGATTCGCGACAAAGATTGGCAAATTTCTTTATAGAGTTTCTAGTATGATTTCTCCTTCGTCGAAATGACATAAAATGAGCATAAAAAAATCCGTTTTTATCTGCGTTTTCGCATAGCGAATCCGTTTTATCCGCGTACTTTCTTTCCCTAAAACTCAACCCAATTTACAACTGATTAATTTCAATCTTAGTCAATTCAGATAATTCTAAAATTCGACCAACATCATTTTTATTCGCCACAAAAAACAAATAATTATCTCCGTGCGTATCGTAAGTCATTAATTCGAGATCACGTTTCTCTAAAGCCGATTGAATATAAGGAAACAAATCATGACTATAGGTTTCTTCCGGATATTCGAAATTAAGATCTTCACCAATCATTTCCGAAATGAAATATTCTGCATCTTCAGGATCGAATTTCCAATCACTATTCCAGCAATCTATACTTTCAAAAAAACTCCAATGATTTTCAACGATTTTGTGATACGCTTTTGATTCTTTTTCAAAATTCTTAAAAAGCTTTTTAGATTGCTTCTGAAGCAACTTTTCTTCGACATTTCCTCTTGAAACCAACCTAATAAATTCCTCAAAAGTTTCCTGAGTAATCTCAACATCTTCCGGTAATAAATTTTCTTGAGAAGGAAGTTCTATACTTTCCGGTAATTCTATTTCTAAGTATTGACAAATTCCCTGCAAAACTCTTCCGAATTCTTTAAAACCTATTTTCTGAGTGTCGTTTTTCGGATCATTTATATCAATAAATTCAGCATCTAATATTCCTTTTGTATAATCCAGAAAATAACTATTGTTATAAATCATTCTAAAATCATTTGTCTCTAAACTATTTGTACAGCAAAAGAAAATGATAAAATTATGCAAAACATGTTTGAGATACTTTTTCGTTTCTGGAGTCGGCTCTGTGTAAAACTGAACATGAATATAATCAAATTCTAATTCTGCCTGAATATCTTCTTCAGAAACAGCTCCGATATTAAGCTTTTTATAGATTTCATTTAAGACTTCATAAGCATTTTTAAAACCTGCTTTCTTAATTTCGCTTTGCGCATCTTCATTATTAAATGAATTTGGAAACGAATACAAATTCACTGAAACCGTATCATAAATCCCTTTCAATTTAATCTCTAATCTATTTTCTCCATTATATAAAGAACTATAAATAGAATCAATAACATCAAAAGAAATGATTGATTTAGGATCGTTATTTCTGCCAAAAAAATTAGAGAAGAAGTCTTTTATCAAAATATACTATTTTAAAGTTTCAGCAATCATCAAAGCGCATTTTTCGCCATCGATTGCTGCCGAAATAATTCCTCCCGCATAACCCGCTCCTTCTCCGCAAGGATACAAACCTTTTATTTGCAAATGCTCATAAGTTATTGGATCTCTTGGAATACGAACCGGAGATGAAGTTCTACTTTCCGGAGCATGCAAAATTGCTTCATTGGTCAAATAACCACGCATAGATTTTCCGAATTCTTTAAATCCTTCACGTAGAATTTGCGATAAGAAACCAGGAAAAACCTGTCCCATTTCTACAGAAGTAGTTCCGGGAACATAAGAAGTTTTAGGAATATCTGCCGAAACTTTATTTTGAGTAAAATCAACCATTCGTTGTGCTGGAACTTTTTGAGTTTCTCCAGCCAAATGCCACGCTTTTTGTTCGATACTTTTTTGGAATTCCATTCCTGCCAAAGCTCCAAATTTTGCAAAAGGTTTAAAATCTTCCAATTTCAACTCAATTACAATTCCCGAATTTGCCGTAACCTGATCACGCTTAGATGGCGACCAACCGTTTGTAACTACTTCGCCCGGACTTGTCGCACAAGGCGCAATTACACCACCCGGACACATACAAAATGAATACATTCCGCGTCCGTTTACTTGTTTAACAATAGAATATGGCGCCGGTGGCAAATGTTCGCCACGATAGTCACAGCTATATTGAATACTATCTATTAATTGTTGCGAATGTTCTGCGCGAACTCCTAAAGCAAAAGGTTTTGCTTCTATAAAAATTTTCTTTTTATCTAATAATTCAAAAATATCACGCGCCGAATGTCCGGTTGCTAAAATCAATTTATTAGCCAGAATCTTATCTCCAGTTTGCGTTACAATTCCTTCGACTTCATTATTCTTTACCAAAATATCAGTTACTTTAGTATCAAACAAAACCTGACCTCCAAATTCGATAATTTTGTTTCGGATATCTTCGATAATTTTTGGCAATTTATTAGTTCCGATATGCGGATGTGCTTCTACCAAAATATCTTCAGAAGCTCCAAAAGCAACTAAAAGTTCCAGAATTCTGGTTACGTCTCCACGCTTTTTAGAACGTGTATATAATTTTCCATCCGAATAAGTTCCTGCTCCACCTTCGCCAAAGCAGTAATTAGAATCTTCATTAACCAAATGATCAACATTTATTGCCTTTAAATCACGTCGTCTTCCACGAACATCTTTTCCACGTTCGATTAATATTGGCTTTAAGCCTAATTCGATTAATTGCAAAGCAGCAAAAAGTCCAGCCGGACCTGCGCCAACAACAATCACTTCTTGTGAAGATGAAACGTCCTTATATATAGGTAGCTCAATTTTTGTTTCCTGAAAAGGCTCTCCTTGCAGATAAATAATAACTTTCAGATTGATTTTTATCGCTTTTTGACGCGCATCAATTGATCGTTTTAGAATAGAAACATGCTGAATTTCCTTAGCAGAAACTTTTATCTGTTTAGACAAATAGTCTTTAAGCAATAATTCGTTTGCAGCAATTTCTGGAGTTACCTGAAGTAAAAGTTCTCTTGGCATTTTATTTTATTTATTCAATTAGCTTTTCTATCTATGAAAAGAACATGCAAAAATAACACTTTGAAATGACTTTATATAATTAACCGCAAAGTGCGCTAAGTTTTTTTAAAGTATGATTTTACAAAAACGCAAAGTTCACAAAGCTTTCTGTTGATATAGCTTTGCGAACTTTATGTTTTCTATTCGTAAAGAAAAATTAAATCTTAGCGCACTTTGCGGTTAATTACGCAGCAACTTTTCTCTTCTTCGTAAAATCTTTAATATTCATTTTAAGCCACAGATTACTTTGGATTAAAATGATTTCTTTTAAGAACAGTTAGACGCACTGCTGTGCGCCTCTACAGAAAAAAACTCAGATCCTCAAAACCTTTTTTTTCAAACTAACCTTTGTACCTTTGCCACTCTCAACCTTTGCACCTTTAAAAAAAATGTCTAGAAAAATAAAATTGATTTGGGATTTTCGTGGTCCGGCTTCTGCAAAAACAGCCGAACATCATGAAATTCATCTAAAAGAATATATCGCGATAGAAAAACTTCCGCTGAATATTACGGGTTTTAAAATCATAAACGAAATGCAAGCTATTGCTTTTATGGTTGTAACCGATGAAAATATGATCCAAGTACGAGATGCTTTGAAACCGCATCGTGGGGAAATATATGAAGAATAAATCCCCATTATTTGAGGAATTTCAATAAAAAAAGTCCAAACTCCAACCTTTTACAGCAATTGGAATTTGGACTTTTTTATTGAAATCTTGAATTCTGTTATTTTAAATCAAGTTTATAATCACTAAATATATAGGTATTATTATCTTTTCCTGTAAGCTTGATACTTTTAAATTCTACAGATTCTTCACCGTTTACTTTATAAGAATAAACATCTATATCTTTGGTGCTTGATGCTGCTTCATAGAACTTACCATCTTCTGTCCACCATTTTCCTTTTTCAGTAAGAGTCTGAATTTCGCAATCTTCCTTTGCTGTAAACATTATTACATATGTTCCATCTGCAAATCTTTGTTGTATCCAATGTTTTTCAACACCTTCTATTTGTGCGTCTTTTTCAAAGCCTTTCCAAATACCAACTAACTTAGCATCGTTATCTTTTTTATCGATTGAAAAACTAAAAATTGAAATTACTATTACTATTAAAGTAATTATTTTAAAAAATGGAGATACTTTTTTCATAAATATTAATTAGTTGGGATTTCTATTGTCTTCATATAATCAGATAGAAAAGCAAACATAAAAGAATCGATTTGCTTATCTGCCCTAAACTCAGCTTCTTTTTTCTTTAAAGACTGATTTTCTTTTCCAATACCAGGATTTCCAATCAGGAAACTAGAATTCGACATACCTATTTCTCCTTCACCAACTGTTTCGTCTTTAAATTGTTTAACTTGAAGTTTATATTCCTCAGTTCTTTTATAATACTTGAAATAATCAATTTTAAATTTCTGAAATTCCTTTGTCGTAAATTTTTTCGACTTAATATTGATTCCGTTTTTTATTTCTATAAGATTATAATTTTCATAAAGAGAACTATAACCCATATGAACATATTCAACTATATTTCCTGAAGCACATATCAACAACCCGGAATAAAAATTGCATTCAAAATTAGATTTCTCTCCAAAAACATCTTTATAGATAGACGTCATGAAAAAATCTGTTTCACCTTTACCATTCTCTTTATAATTTTCCTTGTATATATTTTCAACAACCAGCTTTCCATCCAGAAATTTAAAAAAGGCAATATAACCTCTCCAATTTCCAGTCGAAACGGTAGTTGTTAAATTTCCTGGCATGGGATGTATCTTAAAATATTCTTGCAAAGGATTTGACTGAATTCGTAAAGTATCTTTATCAATAATCAAATAATCCGGAACCTGAGCGGTTGCAAACGACTTGGTTGATATTAATACAAAAAAGACAACAAGAGCTTTTAAAAACTTCATAAATATTCTAGTTCGCTACTTCGCTAATAAATTTAATTCGCATTAAGCGTAATTCATCAATATCATAATCACCATCAAATTCTTTAAGTGCATCTTCGATTTTATCTGATTCTGATTCCATGAAATAATCGTGAATTTCTTCTTGCTGATCATCGTCAAGCATATCATCAACCCAATATTTAATATTCAGTTTTGTACCTGAATAAACGATTTGCTCCATTTCTTTAATTAAGGCATCCATAGACAACCCTTTTGCAGAAGCAATATCATTCAATGATAACTTTCTATCTATATTTTGAATGATATATAATTTATTGGCAGAATTTACTCCTGTAGATTTCACTACAAGATCGTCTGGACGAATAATATCATTATCTTCTACATAACGACTGATTAAAGCAACAAATTCTCCTCCGTACTTCTTAGCTTTACCTTCTCCAACTCCGTGAATATTGTATAACTCTGTTAAAGTCATTGGATATTTTAGCGCCATATCTTCAAGTGAAGGATCCTGAAAAACAACAAATGGAGGAACTCCTAGTTTTTTGGCTACTTTTTTACGAAGTTCACGCAACATTCCCATTAAAACTTCATCGGCAGTACCTGATGATTTTGATGCTGTTACGATTGCTTCATCTTCAGTTTCATTGTATTCATGGTCTTCAGACATCATGAAAGATTCTGGTTTTTTAATGAAATTCAAACCTTCTTTGGTGATTTTCACTACTCCATAAGTCTCAATATCTTTAGACAAATAACCTGCAACTAAAACTTGTCGAAGTAATGCCATCCAATATTTCTCGTCATGATCTGAACCTGATCCAAAAAAGGATTGCGTATCTGTTTTATGCGCTTTAATTACAGCGTTTATACGACCAATTAATGTAAATACAATTTCTTTTGATTTATAAATATGTTTGGTATCGCGAACGATTTCCAACAATTTAACGACTTGTTCTTTGGCTTCAATTCTTGTTTTAGGATTGCGAACGTTGTCGTCCATATCTGCACCTTCGCCAGTTTCACTATCGAATTCTTCACCAAAATAGTGCAATAAGAATTTTCTACGCGACATTGAGGTTTCGGCGTAAGCCACAACTTCCTGCAATAAAGCAAAACCAATTTCCTGTTCAGCAACTGGTTTTCCGGACATAAATTTCTCTAACTTTTCTACATCTTTATAGGAGTAGTAAGCCAGACAATGTCCTTCGCCTCCATCACGTCCGGCACGACCAGTTTCCTGATAATAACTTTCGAGTGATTTTGGAATATCATGATGAATTACAAAACGAACGTCTGGTTTGTCGATTCCCATTCCGAAAGCAATTGTTGCTACAACCACATCTACGTCTTCCATCAGGAACATATCCTGATGTTTGGCGCGGGTTTTAGCATCTAAACCTGCATGATAAGGAACGGCGCTTATTCCGTTAACTTGCAAAACTTCGGCAATCGATTCTACTTTTTTACGGCTTAAGCAGTAAATAATTCCCGATTTGCCTTTATGTTGTTTGATAAATCGAATAATATCCGACTCAATATTTTTAGTTTTTGTGCGAACTTCGTAGTATAAGTTCGGTCTGTTGAATGATGCTTTAAAAGTATTTGCATCAGACATATCAAGGTTTTTCAGAATATCTTCCTGAACTTTTGGGGTCGCAGTTGCGGTAAGTCCAATAATTGGCACTTTACCTAATTGCTTAATTATATTTTTCAGATTTCGGTATTCAGGCCTAAAATCATGGCCCCATTCTGAAATACAATGTGCTTCATCAATCGCTACAAATGAAATTGGCACGCTTTGCAAAAAGGCCACATATTCTTCTTTAGTCAAAGATTCTGGTGCAACATACAAAAGTTTAGTTAAACCAGAAGTGATGTCTTTTTTTACTTGCGCAATTTCTGTTTTGGTAAGAGAGGAATTTAGCACATGCGCAATTCCGTTTTCTGAAGAAAGGCTTCGAATAGCATCAACTTGATTTTTCATCAAAGCAATTAAAGGAGAAACAACAATAGCTGTTCCGTCCTGAATTAAAGCGGGTAATTGATAACAAAGAGACTTTCCACCGCCTGTTGGCATAATTACAAAAGTATTCTTTTTATCTAAAATACTCGTAATGACTTGCTCCTGCAAGCCCTTAAATTGGCTAAAGCCGAAATACTTCTTTAATTCCTTGTGTATTTCAATTTCGTTTGAATTCATTCTTTATATTAATGGATATTTTGTATAAATTTGCAACACATAAAGATACAACTTTCTTTTATACATACAAATTTTAAATATTCTGTTTTGATCACAAAAGAAAATATATTGGCTATCGCCAAAAAAACCATACTCTCTGAAAGTGAAGCAATTACAAAGTTAATTGATTTTTTGGACGAAAATTTTTACGAAGCAACACAACGTATTTATGAAACCAAAGGCCGATTGATCGTTACAGGCATTGGAAAAAGCGCCATTATTGCTCAAAAAATGGTTGCTACTTTTAACTCAACAGGAACACCTTCTATGTTTCTACATGCTTCAGAAGCTATTCATGGAGATTTAGGAATGATACAAAAAGAAGACATCATTATTTGTATTTCAAAAAGCGGAAATAGTCCCGAAATAAAAGTTTTAGTACCTTTATTAAAACGTTTTGGAAATATTTTAATTGCGATTACCGGAAATATTACTTCGGCTTTAGCCAAAGGTTCTGATTATGTTTTGAACACAACGGTTGAAATAGAAGCTTGCCCAATAAATTTAGCGCCAACAAACAGTACTACAGCACAACTTGTAATGGGTGACGCACTTGCAGTTTGTTTAATGGAAATGCGTGATTTTAAACCTGAAGATTTTGCAGTTTATCATCCTGGCGGCGCTTTAGGAAAAAAACTATTGCTTCGTGTAAAAGATATGATCGAGCATTCATTAAAACCTCAAGTTACTCCGGAAACTTCGGTAAAAAAGGTAATTTTTGAAATCTCAGAAAAAAGATTAGGCGTAACAGCCGTTATCGAAAATGATAAAATTATCGGAATTATTACTGACGGAGACATCCGAAGAATGCTAAATGACGTAGATACTATTGCAGACTTAACAGCAAAAGATATTATGTCGAAAAACCCTAAGTTTGTATCTTCAGAAACTATGGCGGTTGACGCCTTGAATATTTTAGAAGATTTTTCAATAACACAACTGATTGTCTCAGACAACGGCGAGTACAAAGGAGTATTACATTTACATGACATTTTAAAAGAAGGAATCGTATAATGGCAAAAAAAAACCTTGGCGAGATGTCATTTTTAGACCATCTTGAAGAATTAAGATGGTTATTAGTTAGGAGTACAATTGCAATTTGCATCATGGCATTTTTCACTTATTTTATTAGTGATTATCTATTTGATCAAATTATTTTAGGTCCAATAAGACCAACATTTTTTACTTATCGCTGGTTTTGTGATTTATCACATCAATTAGGATTTGCTGACAGTATTTGTATTACTGAACTGAATTTTATTATTCAGAATACAGAAATGGAAGGTCAGGTAAACATATTCGTCTGGATGTGTCTTTTGGCCGGATTCATTTTAAGTTTTCCTTATATTTTATGGGAAATCTGGAAATTTATCAGCCCGGCATTATATGAGAAAGAGCGTAAAAATGCAAAAGTATTTATCTTCGTTTCCTCTTTACTTTTCTTCTTAGGAGTATTATTTGGTTATTATGTTGTAATTCCAATGTCGGTAAATTTCGTTGCCACTTTCTCTGTGAGTGATGTTGTAAAAAACCAATTTACACTTGACTCTTATATGGGAATGGTAAAAACAAGTATTCTTGGAAGTGCTGTGTTTTTTGAATTACCAATTGCAATTTATTTCTTAACTAAATTAGGATTAGTAACGCCTCTTTTCTTAAGAAAATATTGGAAATATGCCGTAGTAATCATCTTGGTTATCGCTGCAATCGTAACTCCTCCAGATGTAGTAAGTCAAACTATTGTAGCAATACCAATGTTACTTATCTACGAAGTGAGTATTCTGATTTCGAAGGTTGTTTATAGAAATAAAATGAAAGAAAATGTCTGATATCATACAAGAATTTAACGACTACCGTTCTAAAATGAACGAAAAATTATTAGCTGACAATAACAAAATTGTTAAGCGAATTTTTAATCTTGACACGAATGCATATGCTCCCGGAGCGCTTGATGTAAAGACAAAAGAACTTTTAGGATTAGTAGCTTCGGCGGTTTTACGTTGTGATGATTGTGTAAAATATCACTTAGAAACCAGCCATAAAGAAGGTGTTACCAAAGAAGAAATGATGGAAGCAATGGGAATCGCAACTTTGGTTGGAGGAACAATTGTAATTCCGCATTTAAGAAGAGCTTACGAATTTTGGGAAGCTTTGGAAGAAGAAGCTGCAAATTAGAAAATGTGGTAATTTGATAATTAGATAATTTCTTGAAATGTTCTAATTGTTTAATTCTGAAGTACAAATTCTAAATTTTGAAACGCAATAATTTGTTAATTGATTTACCGAATTGATTATTTTACATTTATTTTGCTTTTCAAATAAATCATAAAATTGAATTTGAGTTAGTTTTTTAATTATCTCATTTTCTAATTATCTAATTATCTAATTGAACTAAATGAAGCTAAGAGCCGATAATTTAATCAAAACCTATAAAGGTCGTAGCGTTGTAAAAGGAATTTCTGTTGAGGTAAATCAAGGGGAAATCGTGGGACTTTTGGGTCCAAATGGTGCTGGAAAAACAACTTCATTCTACATGATTGTTGGATTGGTAAAACCTAATTCAGGAAATATTTATTTAGATGATTTAAATATTACTGATTATCCTATGTACAAACGTGCACAACAAGGAATTGGTTACTTAGCACAAGAAGCTTCTGTTTTTAGAAAATTAAGCATTGAAGATAATATTCTAAGTGTTTTGCAATTGACTAAACTTTCAAAAGAAGCACAAATTGCTAAAATGGAAAGTTTAATCGAAGAATTTAGTTTAGAACATATTCGTACCAACCGTGGAGATTTACTTTCGGGAGGTGAACGTCGTCGTACTGAAATTGCACGTGCATTAGCAACTGATCCAAAGTTCATTTTATTAGATGAACCTTTTGCGGGAGTTGACCCTGTTGCAGTTGAAGATATTCAAAGAATTGTAGCGCAGTTAAAAAACAAAAACATCGGAATTTTAATTACCGATCACAACGTTCAGGAAACTTTAGCTATTACCGATAAAACATACTTAATGTTTGAAGGAGGAATTCTGAAAGCCGGAGTTCCGGAAGAATTAGTTGAAGATGAAATGGTTCGCCGTGTTTATCTTGGACAAAACTTCGAATTACGTAAAAAGAAACTTGAATTTTAATTCGATATATGTAAATGGTAAAAAGTAAAATATTAGTTACTTTTTACCATTTTTCTTTTACAAAGTATATTTTCATAAATTTCTCAAATGATTCCACAAAAACCAACACAGGAAGATTATAATAACTGGCACAAAGATCCTAATAATTGGCATTTAGGAATGTTTTATTATAACAAGGAAGACAGAAGAATGTTTGTTCCAAAAAAAATGAAATGGGCAGGATTTACCATAAACTTCGGAAATACAAAAGCTATTTTAATAACTATTGCTTTTCTTTTCTTCATTTATACTTTGACACAAATTAAATAAAAATAATCAGTCGCAGCTTCCAGTATTTACTGATTACTGAAAACTGCGACTGAATACTGAAAACTTTATTCAACGGTTATAAATTGCAATTGCTCTAAATCTCCGTTATATATATTCACATCTACTCTGTGTTTAATTCCCGGCAAAGAAGCTTTCTCTGTAAATTGCCAAAAAAGCCAATCTGGTTCAATTTTTTCTCTGTAAAAATTATAGTTGGCAATCCAGAATAAATATTCTCCAAATTCTTCTTTCAAAAAATCATCATAATAACGTTCGCCTGTATAAATAATTGGACGCACTTGATAATGCGCTTCAACTTTATTTAACCAACGTTTTAATCCTTTTTTCAAACTGTCTAAAGGTTGATTCTTTGGCAATTTTTCAATATCTAAAACAGGCGGTAAATCTCCTTTTTGCAATTTTACTGTTTTGATAAAAAGATTTGCCTGCTCAATAGAATTTTCATTTGGACGATAATAATGATAAGCACCTCGCATAATTTTATGCTCTTTTGCTCCTTCCCAATTTTTCTTAAACTGCCTGTCAACTCGATCATTTCCTGCCGTTGCGCGAACAAAGACAAATTTTACAGGATATTTTTCGTCTAAAACCTCAACTTCATCCCATTCTACGGTTCCTTGAAATTCTGAAACATCAATACCGACTACTTTTCCTTTGTGATTCTCAAGAACCCGAATATTTCGAACATCCGAAAGGTGTTTATCAACCTCATCTTCATCTAAAACTTTGCTTGATTTAAAACCAAGATAATATTTCAATCCATCACGATAATGATAGATTGATGCAAAGAAAAGCACTATTAAAAAGCAATAAATAATGAAGCGAAGTCCTGTTGCTAAAAATGACCTTTGAGGTTTAGCTTTTCTGGAATAAGAAGTTCTACGTGTGGTCGTTTTTCTTGCCATTCAAATAAAACTACTTTTTCAAAAACAAATTATTCATCACTGATAATAACACATAAAAAATGATGATCAAAGGAATTGCAATATATTGAAGCGTCAATACCAATAGTAATGAAATCAATAAAAACACAATTTGAAGTACATTGTCTTTTACCGTAAACTTTTTGATTTTTAAAGCAAACAAAGGGATTTCAGCATTCAAAATATAAGCGCTGCATAATGTGATTGCAAGTAAAACCCATTGATTGGTAAGTATTTCTAATACCATTAAAGAATCAGAAAATTTTAAAACCAAAGGCAAACTCAATATAAAAAGAGCATTTGCCGGAGTTGGCAAACCTATGAAAGAATCAGTTTGACGTGTATCAATATTAAAATTTGCTAATCGGTAACAAGATCCTAAAGTTATGATAAATCCTAAAAACGGAATCGCAGGATTTGTTCCTAATTCGTGCGCGCTGTTTGTAAACAAACTATACATAACATAACCTGGCGCAACACCACTGGTTACCATGTCTGCCAATGAATCAAGTTGTAATCCAAGCGGACTTGAAACTTTGAATAATCTGGCGAAAAAACCATCAAAAAAATCAAAAAAGATTCCCAAACAAACCATATAAAAAGCCATTTCATAATTAGCTTCCGAAATAAAAACAACTGCAATACAGCCACAAAAAAGGTTTATTAATGTAATTAAGTTAGGAATGTGTTTTTTAATATTCATGATTTATAGTTTTAATTTCAAACGACAAATTTCGCATAAAATAAATAACATTGTTAGTATTGGTAATAAAAATTGTTACTAAATTTTGAATACGATCTCTTCTATGGTAAAAAGCTTATCCGGTAAAATGATTCTTTCGCAATATTTATCAAAAGGAATAATTTTCCTGAGTAAAATATTATATTTTTGGTAAAAATTAAAACAGACTTCGGTTTGCAAAAAAAGATCCGTTGAAGAAAATCCTTGCGTTTTTATTATTTAGCACGTGCACAGTACAATATGGGCAAACCGTTCGAAAATATTCGAATGAATTTATGAATATTGGTGTTGATGCTGCCGCATTGGCAATGTCAAGCGCTGTTGTTGCTTCTACAAATGATGTAAACTCTGTTTATTGGAATCCCGCAGGTTTAACGAATCTTGAAGACCATCAAATCTCTTTAATGCACGCCAATTATTTTGCCAATATCGCGCAATACGATTATATAGGTTATGCAAGTCCTATTGATGATAGAAGTGCCTGGGGAATTTCGATGATTCGTTTTGGTGTGGATGATATTATGGATACTACGCAATTGATCGATAATCAGGGAAACATCGATTATAACCGAATTAGCTTATTCTCAACAGCTGATTATGGTTTCACTTTTTCATATGCCAGAAAACTTCCGGTAGAAGGATTTCAATATGGTGTAAATGCAAAAGTTATCAGACGAATTATCGGGAAATTTGCTAATTCATGGGGTTTTGGTTTCGACGTTGGATTGCAGTTTGAACGAAATGACTGGAAATTTGGATTGATGCTTCGTGATATTACAACTACATACAATGTCTGGAATATTGACGAGAAAGAATATGCAAAAATTGCCAACGCTATTCCTGGTGAAAACAATGAATTACCGGAAAGTACTGAAATAACTTTGCCAAAAGCGCAATTAGGAGTTTCAAAAAGATTTGATTTCCACGATGATTACAGTCTATTAGTTGCTACAAATTTGAATATGCGTTTTGAGCGAACTAATGATATAATATCAACCAAAGCAGTAAGTATTGATCCTGCAGTTGGTTTTGAATTTGGATATACTGATCTTGTTTTTTTGAGAGCCGGAGCAGGAAATTTCCAGAATGTGACACAACTGGACAATACCGAAAAAGTAAATTTTCAACCAAATATTGGACTAGGTTTTAAATACAAAGGCATTCAGGTTGATTATGCGCTGACTGATTTGGGTAATCAAAGTACAGCTTTGTACTCAAATATTTTTTCATTAAAGGTAGATTTAGGTATCTTTAGATAATATTTACTAATCATTAAACTTCTTAAAATTTTAAATTATGAAAAATGTCATTTTCAAAAAAACACTTTTTATTTTACTATTATTACTAAGTTTTATTGGTTTTAGCCAAAATATCCCTTTATCGAAAGATGCCAAAATTAGCGTTATCACTTGTGGATTAGGCAACGAAACTTATTCTTATTTTGGTCACACTGCAATTCGTGTTGCTGATCCTGTAAACAATATTGACCTTGTTTACAATTATGGTGCTTTTGATTTTTCAACGCCAAATTTTGTAATGAAGTTTGCCAAAGGTGACTTACAATATTTTGTAGTTGTTCATCCATTTCCAGATTTCATTAATGAATATACGAATGAAAAAAGAAGTGTTTTCGAACAAGAATTAATTATTCCGCAGGATTTAAAACAAAAGCTTTTCGATAATTTAAACACGACATTACTTTCTGAAGATCGCTATTATACGTATAAATTTATTGATAAAAACTGCACTTCAATGGTTGTCGACATTATCAATAAAACTTTGGGAGGAACAGTAATTACAAAAAAAGGAGAAACGGATATTACTTATCGTTCTATTTTGTTTCCTTATTTTGATGGACATTTTTATGATCAATTAGGAACAAGTCTGATTTTTGGAACTAAAGTAGACCAATTAGGAACCAAAATATTTTTACCATTTGAATTGAAAAACAGTTTAGAAAAAACGACTTTTCAGAATCATCCTTTGGTAAACAAAAGCAAAACATTCCTTAGTTTTGAAAAAGAAACACCAAGTTCATGGTGGAATAACATTTATACTTATCTCATTATTCTTGCTTTTATTGTTTTAGCGCATAACAGAATAGTAGATAAAATCTATCTTTTGATTTTATCTTTTGTGGGAATATTTTTTGTTGTTATGGGATTTTATTCTTTTCACTTGGAACTGGCGATGAATTATAATGTACTTTTATTTAGCCCACTTTTATTGGTTTTACTTCTTTTTTCAGTTTTAAAAAACAAAAGATGGACTTATAGATTTGCCGTTTTACATTTAATGTTTCTAGCAATTTACATCATTTTATTAGTCAACAAAGCGCACTTCTTTATTACTTTACCAATGATAATTACAAGCGGATTTGTTTTGACAAGAGTTGCAATTCGAAATAAAAAACGTATTCCAATTATTATCTAAACTATTGTCCTCGATAGAATAAAACGGTTGTAATGGTTTTGAAAGTGATACTTAAATCCAGAAAAACACTTCGATGTTTGATATAGTATAAATCATATTGAAGTTTTATTAAACTTTCATCAATAGATTCTCCATAAGAATAGTTTACTTGTGCCCAACCGGTTAATCCTGGTTTTATAACATGTCTTGTTTCATAAAAAGGCATTATTTGCGCAATTTCATCAACAAAAAATGGTCTTTCGGGTCTTGGACCAATAACGGCCATATCGCCTTTTAGAATATTGATAAATTGTGGTAATTCATCTATTCTTGACTTACGCATAAACTTTCCAAATGGAGTTACGCGTTTATCATTTGAAGTTGCAAAAACAATTCCGCCTGCTTCAGAATTTTCGACCATTGTTCTAAACTTATAAATTTTAAAAACAATTCCGTTTTTTCCCACGCGTTCTTGGGTATAAAACAAGCTTCCTTTATTACCAATTATATTTCCAATAAAAATTAGAGGAATAAAAACAGCGCAAATTAACAAACCAATAAAAGATAGAGAAAATTCAAAAAGCCTAACTAGTGATAGATATAACTTATTATTATTGCTTCTGCTAAAAGGGAAAAAGCGATAGAAATCCCGAGAGATATAATGAACCGGAATACGCTGTGTTTTACTTTCATAAACTTGTGTGTATTCTCTAATTATATTTCCTGATTCTAATAAATGAAGTAATTGTTGGTATAAATCAGCAGTAATTCCATCTGTTTTTTGGGAAGCAATAACAATCTCTGAAACATTATTTTTGCTTACAAAAGATTCTAGATCGCTCTTTTTAACTTCTTTTACATAATGAAAGTTTAGATTTTCTTCGGAAATTGAATCTGAATTTACAAACCCAATAATCTTATAATGGGGATCTACGTTTTCGAGTCCTGAAACTAATCCTTCTACCTGATCCTGATCACAAATTAAAACTACGTTTTGAGAAAAACGTTGTGATGCTAAAAAAATGGCATAAAAGAAACGCCATAATAATAAGACTGTCAGTATCGAAAAATAAAAAATCAATACGATCAATCGCTGCTTAGGAAGTTCAGGAGATAAAATAGGTGTAAATAAATAAACTAAAGCTGCTGTTGTAGTGGCAAGAACAACACTTCGCAGAATTTGAAATTGATTGCTCGCAACTTGCAAATTATACATTTCGAAGATAGTTCCAAAAAAATTGATATAGCAAATAAGCAAAACCGGTCTAAAGAAGTTATCACTATCTAAAACAAAATAATGATAATCAAATATCAAACTTAACAAGTACAAAACTGACAAAACAAAAAAGCCATCACAGACACGAAGCAAAACTTTTCTTTCTGAAATTTCGAAGTGCATTTTTTTATTTGAACGCATATATTTTATTTGTTTAGGGGCATTAAACTGAGGCAAATATATTATAAAAAAGAAAACTTACTCGACCGAATTTTCTGCTTTTTCAGGAATTTTTACCTGAACAAAAAGAAGTGTCATACCATATAAAAAAGCAGGCGCCGCAATACGCATTGCAGCATGATTTATAGTTAATAGCCAAAAAATATAGAATGATAAAAAGTACAGATGTTGTTTATTATTAAGATATAGCACAAATGGCGTTACAAAAAGTATTAAAAGTCCAAAAATACCAAACAAACCATGTTCACTTAACATTCTCGTTATTTCATTATGTGATGCGACCTCTCCTCCTAAGATTTCAACCCTTTTGTATTTACTCAATCCCGCACCAACTCCTAAAATAGGGTTATCTATAAAAAGCTTGATCTCAGCATCCATAATTTCTTCTCTTCCTCCCAAACGATCCTTTTTTACTCTTCCTAAACGATCTTCATTAGCATATCGTTTATTAATTAAACCACTTGTCTGGAGTGAACTATAGGTCCAAATACCAACTGCCATTAAACCAGTCATAATAAAAACCCAGGTAAACTTACTTTTCCCTTTTTCATTTGAGAAATAATATAATAGAAACAAAAGACTTACAACCATAAAAACAGCAGTAATAACACCACCACGGGAAAAAGTCACAATACCTCTATAGCTTATGAACACAAGCAGACCACCGTTTAAAAGCATCTCGAATTTTGTCTTTGAAAACAAAACTAACTGTGTAAAAAAAATAAAAATCCCTAATCCTAAAATTGTAGAAACTTGATTTGGTCCAAATCCGCCTGAGGTTTCAAAATTAGATTGTGTTCCTGTCACCACCTCTTTAACACTGGGATTATATATAAATAAATAAATTGTAGTAGTAACAATTGGTAATCCCATTACGACCAAAATACGCTGCAAGTCCGAGAATAAAATCCGTCGCTTGAACATATACAAAGCACTAAAGACTAAACAGACCGGTCCCGATAAATTAAAAATTAAAACCTTTCTAACATCAAAATCAAATTCTAAGTTATTGGTTGTAACCAAAATGGCGGGAAGTAATAAAAGCAGAAAAAATAAATAAATAATCGCGTTTGTTGAAAAATTACTATACAACATACCCAAAAACATGAAAAATATAACAGAAATTTTTACGAACTCATTATTAAAATTACCTTCTGTCATACGCAAAAAAACCTCGACACCAACCATATAAGCCGCTACCAACAAAACTTCATGGTTTTTATTCTTACTTCTTATAACAATAAAAAAACCTACAACAGGAATCAGAAGTGCATATAATTTTGAGAAAAATGGTACCACAAAAACTGCTAAAGCAATTGCTGCATGAATTAAAAGAAGAAGATTATATGATACTTTAGAGTCTTTCATTGATTATGGGAAATATTTAAGCGACAAAAGTAATCAAAGAATTCAACCATGAAGCATAGTTTTTCATAATAGACTCTTCGCTAAAATTTAGTTTTACCGCTTTATTTAATTCTAATCCCATTTCAATTCTATAATTTTCATTCTCAATTAGTTTTTGAATCGATTGAGTAAATTGCGTCAAATCGTTAGATTCTACAAGCAATCCTTCTTTTTGAGAAGTAATAATCTTAGAAATATCTCCAACGTTTGTTGCTACAACGGGCAATTTGTGAAATCCGTATTCTAAAACGGATAATGGAAGTCCTTCTGAAGTCGAAGACAAAACGGCAATATCACATTGCTCTAAAGCAGAAGCAACATTATTTACTGCTCCATAAAAGAAAACCGTTTCCTGAAGGTTTAAATACTTGACTTTTTTATTCAACATTTCTGAATATGAATCATGAAAATCGTGACCAAATAAATGAAAACTCCAATCCTGAAATTTCTCTTTTATTGAAAGTGCTGCGTTTATGAGCAATTCATGATTTTTTTGAGGACGTAAATTAGCTACGCAAATAATCCTTTTACCTTCAATTCCTTTTAAGAGAATTTTATCGCCAGAAGGAGATTTCTCTTCAATAAAATTAGAAAGATAAATTATATTCGAGCAGTTTAAATAATTCTCTGCCCATTTCTTCAATGCTATATTAACTGAAATAATTCCGCTAAAAAGAAAAGATCCAAATTTTAACCCTAAACTTTTTCTGGCATTCAGATCTTGTGAAATACCATAATGATCATGCCAGATAATTTTTATTTTCGGAAAAGTAAATTTCACTAAAACAGTAATAAAAAAAGAAGAACTATGAGCATGTATAACATCAATCTTATTTTCTTTAAGGTATTTTCTTAATCGAAATATAGCCTGAAAATCTACTTTTTTCTTTTTATTCAAAAACAAATAAGAAACTCCTTCATTAATCTGATCTAAGAGTAAACCTTCCTTTCTTGTTGCAACTAATCCGGAGAACGAAATCTTTTTAGACAAAGCATTCGCATAATTAACGGCCATTCGCTCTGCTCCACCAGATTCCAGAGAATCAATTATTTGTACAATTCTCATTTGTTCAGTATATTTTTAATTTCGGTTTCAAAAAGGTTGGTTGTATAATTTTGCGACCATTCTGCAGACAATTTACTTTTAGAAAAGAAATTATCTTCATTTCTAATAACATTTTCTATTTGTGCCAAATCATTTTCTAAATTCATCTCGAGCAAAATTCCTCTATTTCCATTTTCTAACATAAAAGGAACGCATGAAACCGAAGTCGCAATTGGAACACATCCATAAAACATTCCTTCGGCAATCGCTTTTGGCCAACCTTCGCTTTTTGATGGCAAAATAACAAAATGACTTTTTTGATAAGCAATTTTTACTGTTTCTTTATTCTGATTTCCATTAAAAAAAACATTGTTCTGCAAATCATTTTCTATAGTATATTTTTCTAAAGAAGCTCTTTGAATCCCTTCTCCATAAAAATTCAAAATAGCTTTATTTCCTTTTTTAACCAGTTGTTCTACTAATTTTAAAGCATACATTGGATTTTTACCTTCAACCAAACTACCTACAAAAATAAATTCTATCGTTGAATCAAAATTCAATTTCTGAATACTTGTTTTCTCAATATCTGAGTAAGTTGCGGTAAAAAAAGGTTTTATATTTTTTGATTGATTTTCCCAATTTCCATAAACCAAAACCTGCATATTTTGAGTCAAAAAGGTATTACTCAAAATATATTTTTGCAATTTATAAGTCCAAGGTTGTTTACTTTTAGGATCCCAATTACCGGCATATTTAGCAGTTTTTGTTTTTCCTGGAAATAAAATCTGAACAAAGCATCCAACCAATCCTACATTACCGGGACAGCGCAAATGAATGTGATCTGCTTTTTTCATTGCTCCAAAAACTGTCCAAAAAATTCTTGGTAATTTATAAAGTGATTTCAGATTATTTTTTAAACTTGTAAAACTAAACTCAGATACATGCCTGAAATCTATTTTAGGATGTTTGTAAGCTAAATCAATCGCCGTTGGATTTCCTTTTGACAAAGGTCCTACAACAATTACTTCATCAACATATTTTAACCAAATATTCATCTCACGAACATAAGGAGCATAACCAAAATATTCATTTTCATTTTGAATATGATTTACATGTGTGATTATTGCAAACTTCATTGATTTAGTAGATATTATTTTGAGACACTTTTACAAAATATAAATCGGCATAACTCTTGGTTAATGTATTTTTTAAATAATTAACCGTTTTACTTAATGTCATTTATATTTTCGTTCAAAATTATTAATTCAGTATTTTCATTAAACGAATAATTCTCATAATACTCCTGATAGTATTTAAGAGCATTATTTGCCATCTCATTCTTTACTTCAAGAGATAATGAAAGTGCTTTGTCTATAATCGGCAAAATATCTGATATTTCTTGATATACTAAACAATTGACGCCGTTTTCTAGTGAAGGATTAAGCCAATTTGAATAATTCAAAATAGGAATTACGCCTACAGACATGGCTTCTAAAACATTATGACACATAGGCATCGTCATTCCGGGCGCGCAAAAAACAAAATGAGCAGATGATAAATAAGTTCTCCATTTATCTGCCGGAATAGCTCCGGATTGCCATTTCATTAAAATCAGATTCTCATTAAAAATTCCCGAATTTAATTTTGTTACGAGTTCATCTCCGGTAACTAAAAGTAGCTTATCGTGTTTTAAAACTTCCTGATAAATTTTCCATCTGTTCAATAATCCAAAATTATCTTCGATGGTTTTTGTATTGTAAATTTTTTCATCAAAATTTCCGCTCATCAAAATACCAATATTTTTTGGCAAAATTTGAGTTTCAGGTTGTAGATAATTAATTGGATGCATTATATAAGGCAAAACATTTTCTACATAATCATCTGAAGAATATACTTTTTTATACTTAAAATTGACCGCAAAATCAGCTTTTTTTGAATGACTGAAGGTTTTCAATTTATTTAGCTTTGAAAAAGGCTTTTCAAAATAAATATAATCAAGTTCATTAAACCACTTTGCCAGAAATAACATTCGCAAAACCGAAAATTTTAAAACAATAGGCTGATCATAAACCTCTCTAATTCTAAAAAAAAGATTTAGATATGTTCTTACTTTTGTGCGATGCTTTAAATCCAGATAAATAACTGGTTTTTGATCATTATAAAACCGAACATAGGAATAGTTCAGCTTAAATTCTTTAAGCTTTTTTTGAATCTTCTTTTTTATTACAAACATCATTGTGTTTTGGCTGATTAAACAAGCTTTCTTATTACTGAAATTTAATTTGATAACAGGTTTTACTTCTCTAAACTGTAAAACTCTTTTAGTAAATCTTTTGAACTTCTTTTAATCGTATCTTTTTTAAATCTAAAAGCATAACCTTTTGGCATAGAAACATTCCTTCTATTTGGAGTTTTTTGAAATTTGTCCAAATACTTCATCCAACCAAATAATATTCTGGTTACAAACAACCAACCGCTTCTAATTATTTTTTTTGAACTTAGATTTACAAAATAATTTGATATTGTAACTGCCATGTTCGCAGCATTTCCTTCGGTTATATCAACTTTTAATACTTCGCATTGAGCAAATAAACTTCTAAATCCGGTATAAGTAAATCTAAAAAAATCGTAAGGTTGAGCATGATATGGAAAACTCTGAGGCGCCTCTATTTGAAGTAAGCCTCCAACTTTTGTAACTCTTTGCAATTCTAAACAAAATTTCCATGGATTCATTGTATGCTCGATAACCTGAGCCGCCAAAACTACATCAAAAGAATTGTCACTAAACGGGATAAAATGACCGTCGAAAACATAATCAGGTTTAAATTGATTATGAACATCAGAAGTAATTACCTCGCAGTTAGGGAATTTATTTTTATAATAATCAATTTTCTCACCAGCTCCAACGATTAACATTTTACTATTAGCCGGAACTAATTTATAAAGTTCATCGTATCTTTTTTCTATATCAAAATCAGTACAAATTGCCGGAAGCAGTTTTCTTCTAATGTAATTTTTAAAATTAGAAGTGTCCAGATGTGAACTATCTTGTGTTGTTTTCTTTGAATTGATAATATCGTCTTGGCTAAAAATAGACTCGGCACTAAATAAAATTGGAGTACCGTCGTGAACAATTAGTTTTGATTCATCTTCAAAAATAAAAAAATCATTAGTTATCTCTTTTAATTTAGAATGAGAATCGGGATGTATTATATTTTCTATCATTATTATTTTATTAAAATCTGAAACCAACCTACAACTCTTCCTGCTGTTTCTGTAAAAGCTTGTTTTCGTTTTGAAGTCGTAAATATATTGCTAAATCTAAGAATTGTTAAAAGTGCCGTAATTGAATGCCATTTAAATCGGTCTTTTAAGACTGGATTTGGATTTTTAACGCGCCAAACATACCAACCATTTTTAACTATCATCTTACCATATAAATACTGATTTGGTCGTCCCGAAGCTTCATGATAATGATTTAATTTTGCTTTGGTGTTGAGGAACAACTTTCCTGTTTTTGCAACTCTTAAACAAAAATCGGCATCTTCGTACAAACCATATCCTTCAAAATAAGTAGAAAATTGAAACTTATCTAATATCTCTTTTTTAAACGAAGACACGCCACCCATCAATAGCTCCGCTTCATATATTTTATCACTTGGCGGTAAAAACGCAACACTTCTTGCATGAGAAAATGAAGGCGAAAATCCTGGTAAGCAATCACTATCTAATCCTATTTTTTTTCTTAAAACAAATCGGGTTCCTTCTTTTCTTTTCCAACCGTCAAAATAAAATTCATTTTTTGCAGGCTGATAATTATCTCCTACATAATCCCATTTTGTTTCGTTACAAATGTATCCTCCAACTCCTAATGCTTCTGGATAAACTTTATAAGTATTTAGTAATTGCTCAAAATAATCTTTTTCTAAAACTGTATCATCATCCAAAAAGCAAACTATTTCAGTATTTTGAGACACCTTGGAAATTCCAAAATTACGTTGTTTTGTCAAACCACGATGCTCTTTTGGAACCAGGAAATATTTTAAATTTTGAAAAGAATTATTCTGCAGAATCTCTTGTGTTTCGGTATTTGTGGAACCATCAATAATCAAAATTTCGTCAGGATAAAGGCCTTGATTATTAACAGATTCCAATAATGCGACTAATGGATTCGGTCTTAAATAAGTACAAACTATTAAGGAAAATTTCATTTCTTATTTTTTAATTCGTTTGCCCAATATAAACTCTGAACCCATTGTTTTTGAAAATTACTATAATATCTAATTGGATTTTTAATCGTTTGAACTTTATAGAATTTAAAAAACAAAGTCGTTTTATATCCATTAATTTGCTCTGGCGTTTTATGCAACAAATTGAACAACATTATTGTAGGTGATGGTTTTGGCTGAACAACATCATTTTGCCAGGCTAAAACCGGTTTAGTTCTAAATCCTCCTGTTGGCGCACTTAAATGCGTAATTTCAGGACTAGGGAAATACAAAACATCAACTCCGGAATTTCTTATTTGCATTCCAAAATCACTGTCTTCTCCATAACCAAATTCAAAACCCATTCTAAAGGAGACTTTATCAAGCAAATTACTAGTAATAAAACTATTTCCAGAACCAAAAAAATCCACTTGATTTACATGATCAACTTTTCTTTTTTCATCAATCCGAGGATAAAAATTACTTGAAACCGCTGAACCATATTTCACACAATTTTCAAGCGTTTTTTCTATTAAGTCGATTCCAAATCGATTGTCATCATCATTAAGAAAAACCCATTCGCTATCAACTTCAGCCAAAGCTAAATTTCTTGCATTACAAGCTCCAGCCTGATGTGTAAAAATATGTTTAATTGTAAATGGCCAAGTTTCATCTGAAATATAATCAAGTTCTGATGTGCTTTCGTGATTTGGATTTTGTTCCACTACAATTACTTTTTTGGGTAAATGAGTCTGTTTTGCCAAATCTTTTAATACATCATATAAGTACTTTTTTCTTCCAATTGTTGGAATTATTACATCTACAGTACCTTTTTCTAAAACTTTTTTTGAGGATTGAACTTCAATATTATTTAGAAAGTCAATATTAATTGCTCTTCTGCGATAAAACAAACTAGTAATAAATGGCAAAAAGGCGATTTTTTTCTGATATAAAAACAAATTGAGCAGTAATAAAAAAATCCAGCTTACTTTATAATGTTGTTTTACAAATCTAAATAAGACAAATAAGCTTTGTTTGTTATTCTCTTTTTTATCTGAAAAATCATTTAAAAATGCTGATTCAGAATAACACAAAAGACCTGCCGGCATTGCTAACTTTGCTAATGAATTCAAAAAATAGTCAAAGTCATCTGACTCTTTAATTTTATTTTTGAAAGACAATAAAACCGACGCATGAATACCTCCTACAGAATTGCTCATTTGCCAGGCTGGATAACATACTTCTTTATTAATTTTTACAAAAGGCGCTCCATCAACATAACCAATTGCTTCAGATAGAAAGCTACTCTCAGAAACATTATAAGATGCCATTATTTTATTATGATGAAAAATTTCCTGAAGTTTTGAAAGATTTAAATTTGCCTTCAAATCAATATGACACCAAATAATTAATTGATCAGAATAGGAATCTGCAATTTTAAATAACGCTTGAATTATATTTAGTTCTTCAAAATCAATATGCTTTCCGTCATATTGAACTTGAACAACTTTATTATTTTGATGATAAACAATTACCATTTTTTATTTATTTTGATTAATTGTTTTCTGATAAAATTCTATATTTCTTTTGACAATTTTATTGATGTCAAAATTCTCTTCTACTGTGGTTCTGGCATGTTTTCCAATTTGTAGACAAAGCGAATCATTTTGCAATAATTCAATGATTCTCTCCGCATACAAATCATGATTTTCAGGATGTACCAAAAAACCACTTTCCTGATCAATAATCAATTCTTTTGACCAGCCAATATCGCTATTTACAACTGCTTTTTGCAATGCCATCGCTTCAATTGTTACCATTCCAAAGGTTTCTGCAAAACTTGGAAAAACACAAACATTTGCGTTTCTAATATGGTTTTGTATTTCGTGATAAGGAATTTTACCCAAATAACTGACATTTTTCAAATCATCGGTCGTGAATTGATTCTGCATTAATTCCCAAGTCGAATTTGAGTTTGTTTTTATATCATAAGAATCGCCACCAATTAAAATCAATTTTGCTTGTGGCAAAACATTTCGGACTTTATGGAATATTTCTGGTAATTCCAGAACTCCTTTTTTTCTAATTAAAGTTCCTATGTATAAAATTGTTTCTTTTTCGAATATTTCAGGAGTATTATTCTGAAAATTTTCTAATTCTATGCCGTTATAAATCGTTGTGATCTCCTTGTTTCTTATTTCAAAAAGCTGCTTTGAGATTTTACCCGCATATTCTGTTGGGGCAATAAATACTTTTGCTCCTTTTATTGCCAATTTCTCAAACCAAAAATTTTTGGCTTTTTGCTTTCTATTTTCTAAATGGCAAAAATAAGCGTCACTTCCGTGAAAACGAATTACAGTTGGAACTTTAAAATTCATGAAAGCCGAAATTCCTGTCCAGTCTATAACTTCTAAAAGATCAATCTTTTCTTTCTTAATTATAGCACTACAATATTCCTCAATGTATTTTCGATAAAAAAACCAACCACAAAAACGGAACTTTTTATTTTTAATCAGGTGAATTTCAATTTCATTTTCGATCAAAATTTCCTGCGTTTTTTGTCCATAAACAAATACCGTAACCTTTATTCCTTCTTTGGCTAAAGCTTCTGCAAGATTTTTAATGCTTGTACCAATACCTGCCGCATGAAAAACTTTTTCATGAGGATACTCCGGTGTTAGAAATGATATATGCATTTATTTATTAAAAAAATCTTTTAGAATTCTCGCTGTAAATATTTTTGCGCCTTCGTCAGTCATATGTCCACAAGAAGAGAAATATTTATTTTCGACTACTACATTCTCGTAATTATGAATTTCCGGATATGCTTTTTTCACTTTATCAAAATAATTCATTCCAACAACATTTTCGCACATTGGCGTCATTACCGGAATAAAATTAATATTATTGGCTTTGCAAATGTTCTTAATCTCTTCATAGTATTTATTATGAGGAAGAGGTTTTAAATTTGCAATGTTATTTTTCATGTTGCCATTTTTGTGCTTTTCTAATGGATGATATCCCAAATTATCCAACTGATTGGTCTTTTTGTGAATCGCTGCAAAAAATGCTTCTCTAAATCCAATTTTAGTATCGTATTTAATATATCTGTAAAACGGAATATAATACAATTCATTAAAATTTTCCTCGTCGGAAAAATGTCTTTTTATGGTTTCAGAATTATGAATATAAGGTAAATACAAAGCTGAAATACCTTCAGCTTCATGTTGACTGGACAAATTTAAATCGGCCTCGAGAATGACATTTTTTATTTCATACTTTCTTTCGATCATAAGTTTTAAAAGCAATGAAGCTTCAAAAAGATGTCCGCCACTCATTCCGTAATTGAAGGACTTTAATCCTTTATCTTCAAACATTTTTGCAACAAAATGATTATTAGCTCGAGAAGATCCTAAAAATATAACATCATACTTTTTAGGTTTAGAATTAATAACATCTTCGATTTTTCCTCTATTTTTTGTCTGCAAAAAAATAGCGGTATAAATTCCGTCTAAAACAACTGCAACTAAAATTGTTACTATAAAAATTTTAGCTATATAAATTAAAAAACGCTTCATTAAAATTGAAAATATATAAATTCCTTATAATCCGAAAATGTACCAAAAGCCATGATTGCAATGATCGCCAAAGCTATTTTTAATGTACTCTTATTCCCTGAAAGTGGTTCTGTTTTTGTGCGGCTATTCCATTCAACCAAAACAAATAAACCTATCATTGCCAAAAGTTCATAATTGTAACGTTCATTATCTAAGTATTGAGAACCAAAATCATGGTTGGTAACAATTCGCTTTAGATAGAGAATTGCATCTGTAATTGTTTTTGCTCTAAAAAATACCCAGCCAATACAAGTAATTAAAAAGGTTGAAAGAATGCTTAATATCACTTTTACTGAATCGAAATTCCAGGAAACTTTTACTGAATCAATATTGTTTCGATTACTATTAGACAACAATAATGGTAAAAAATACAGTGCATTTATGAAACCCCAAGCGAGATAAGTCCAGTTTGCTCCGTGCCAAAAACCGCTTACTACAAAAATGATAAATGTATTTCTGATTTTCATCCAAAGTCCGCCTTTGCTTCCGCCAAGCGGAATATATAGATAATCTCTAAACCAGGAAGAAAGCGAAATATGCCAACGACGCCAGAACTCGGCAATGTCTCTTGAAAAATATGGATAATTGAAGTTTCTCAATAAATCTAAACCAAATAGTTTCGAAACTCCAAGCGCGATATCTGAATATCCTGAAAAGTCTCCATAAATCTGAAAGGCAAAATAAATTGCGCCCAAAATTAAAGAGAATGAATTCATACCTGTATAATGGTCAAAAATTGCATTTGCATAAGTGGCGCAAGTATCTGCAATAACGACTTTTTTGACTAATCCCCAAATGATTTGACATACGCCATCTTTAGCCATTTGTAGGTCAAATTCTCTTTTTACTTTTACCTGAGGCAATAAATGTGTCGCTCTCTCGATTGGACCGGCAACCAATAACGGAAAGTAACTTACGAACAATGAATAATCTACAAAATTGTATTCGGCTTTTATTCGTTTATAATAAATGTCGATAACATAAGATAATCCATGAAAGGTATAAAATGAAATTCCAACCGGAAGAATTACGTTCAGTAAAATTGGACTTGCTTTAAAGCCAAAATTATTTAATAGTTCAGCGAATGATGAAGCGAAAAAATTATAGTATTTGAAAACTCCAAGAAATCCTAAGTTGGTCAAAACGCTAAGCCAAAACCAAAATTTTCTATTTCGTTCTGTTTTTCCTTTTTCAATTTGAATTCCGGTATAGTAATCCAAGAAAGTAGAGAAAACCAAGAGGAATAAAAATCTCCAATCCCAACAAGAATAGAAATAATAACTGGCAACAATTAACAGCGCATTTTGAGTGCTTTTTGTTTTATTAAAAACAAACCAATACAATAAAAAAACGATTGGCAAAAAAATGGCAAAAGCCAGTGAGTTAAAAAACATAATTTATTAAAAAATTTGGAGTGCTATAAAAATGCAAATAAAGAGATTATTCTTTAGAAATAATGATTTTAATTGCTTCCCAAATGCGTTTGGATGCTTCTTGTGGAGGTTTTTGAGTTATAATCTCGAACCATTTCTTTGCACTTTCAATTACATCTGAATTTTTTACGAGACCTTTTTCTATAATTTCGGCAATACTTTCCGGACTATTTATCCATAAAACGGCATTAGAAGTTGGCATTGAACGGAAATGAACAAATTTGTAGATTTTCTTCACTGACCAATCTGCAATTTTTTTATTTGCAACATCATAATTAACATAAGCACAGGCTTTGTAATGAGCCACATAATCAAAAACCATTGAAGATCCCAGATTGACAACCATTTCCGTATTTGCAATGGTATTCATTTGCAAATCAATATCAGCTTTAGTTGGTAAAACGGTATTCCAACCTTCGCCTATTTTTTTCCAAAGCGGATCGATTGAAGTAATTATATCTTTATAATCCTCCAATACTTTATCATATCGTCCTGAAAAATCAACAGGACATCGTCTGAAGATGATTCCAAGTGAGTTTCCTTTTTTATTAAGTTCTCTAACCGCAATTGCAGTATCTTCCAGATATTTTTGATCGTCAGGACAAGTTGTAATATCGTCTCCTGAATAACAAATGTATTTTTTGTTTAGATCCAGATTATGCTGTTCAAAAAAATCTTCTCTTGAAATGAGTTTTCTTTTATCAAAATGGGCCTCAAATTGTGGAGTTCCGGTCACAAAAATCTGTGATTCCTGGATATAAGGATAATATAAGAGTAACTCTTTTTTCATTAAATCACTCCATACAAAATAATAATCTGTTTCGATTACCATTGTAGCTTTTGGCAAATTATCCCAGGAAAAAATAAGCGTTGCAGTAGGAATCCCTAAATCCTGCGCAGCTAAAACGGGAGCAATTGCCGTCATTGGTCGCTGATTGGTACAGAAAACAATAGCTGGTTTTTCTTTTTGCAGCGTTTCTAAACTTTGCTGATAGTATAATGTTTTTCGTTCCTTTTGCTGAACTTTTTTACGAATTCGCGACAAACCGTATGTTGATGTATGCGTAAAAATTAAAGTATGCATCAAAATATTTTTTACCGAACTGCGAATCGTAGTATAAGAATTAGGGAAACGATAATAGTTAAAAACGTTATCCTTCATTCTCTTATTAAAAAGAGTTAATTCAATTTGTGCTCTGGCATTTTTATAAATGCTCGTTAATGGATGCGATTTTGAATTGTTTATTTTAATTTCTTTGAACTCTAAACTTGACAAATCAAATAGTGTATTGTTCCAAAAAACCACATCAAAATCATTTTCTAAACCTAACTCATAAAAATCTGAGTAAGCAAAATTCCTCAATCCAACACCATCAGGTAATAAAACAAATATTTTTTTCTTGTCCATTTAACTCTTTCTAAACTATATTTTTATAATTATTTCTAAGACTTTTTAACCTTATCTTACGTTCAAATAATTATGTACTAATTGTTATTTTAAATTTTTGTTCACACCTATCGTTAACTCTCCTTGGTTAAAATATGAAAATCCATATTCGTCGAGAATTTTATAAATATCAGTTCTGCAATCAAAGAAATCATGAATTTCCATCACGATACATCTTGTTATTTTTAGAAAGCTTAAATCAGAAACCTTTGGATCAAAAATTACTTTTTCTGATCCTTCGATATCAATTTTTAAAATATCTATAAACTCAAAATTGTAATCTTTGATCAAACTATTAATCGAAAATGCTTTAATTCCGTCTAAATCTTCTGTTTCTTCTACTCTAAAAGCCCAATCTAATTGATCTTTAAAATCATTAACAATTTTTATATTCGTATTAGAATTCCATATAGCTCCATTGATTTTATAAAGCGTGTTATTATTGGTATTACTTAAATTATATTCTAATATCTTAAAATTCTCTTCTTCAGGTTCAATACAAACAATATTGGCTTTTTTAAAATGATCTAAAAAATATAAACTAGTCAATCCAATATTACTTCCAGCATCAATTATATTTAAAGTATAATCGTCTTTAATTGCAAAATTTTCTTTGTAAGCATTGATTGCAGGAAGATATTCTTTTGCATTGTATATCATTTTAAAAACATCTAAATCGCTTGATTTTGGCTTTTTTCTGGTTTTTATACGTTTGTAAAAATTTGATCTGATTTCTGATATAAACTCATCCTTAGTTTCTTCAACAAAATATCCATCAGAATTTAGTAATATGTTATAGTATATATAAACATTTTTCTCATTTTCGCTGGGTTTAATTCCCAAAATGGTCTTTAATAAATATTGTATAACGATACATTTATTTCTTAGGTTTAACCTTTTTAGATTTGATATTTTATTTGTCTTTGCCACTATTTATTTTTTTAATTTTTCTCTTATTTCCAGATTAGTTTTTAAAACTTCAAACTCATATCTCACAGATTTAAAATATTTCTGTGTGTTTCTCACCATAATTCGATAAAAAAAAGAGCCAATTATTCTAGTTAATTTCAAAGGCTTTTGATTCGCCATTTTTTGAGAAGCAATAGTTTCTATTTTGTATTTTTTCAAACTTGCTTTTTGATCTCGGCTTATGAAATAAATAAACGTTTCATTCAGGTCTAAAACTTCAAAACCCTTTTTCATTACTCTATCATTCCATTCTTTATCTTCAATAGCAATTAAATCTTCATCAAACTTATTGTCTTTCCAAACCTCTTTATTGATAATACAACACGCTGCCAGTAATCCTTCTTTTAATGGATTTTTGATTTTAAAATTATTTTCAATAGCACGATTGTAATTTTCGATACTATTAATATATCTCACGCCGGCAATATTATCATTTTTATGTAATTCTTCTAATGTGTTTTTGAAAAAACTTTTCCCAATTGGAATCGAATGCGAACTTAACAATAAAACATATTTAGAAACTGATGCTTCAATACCTAAATTTATTGCTCGCCCATAGCTGAAATTATCAATATTTATAATTTTGCAATTATACTTTTTCGCAATTTCGAGGCTATTATCAGTCGAATTATTGTCAACAAGAATTATTTCTTCAAAATCCTCAGAGTATAATTTTGTTAAGATTGACAACGTGCTTTCCAGCGCTTTCCCTTCATTTTTATTTCTTATTACTATCGAAATCATAATTTAAAAGAGGAATTATTAATTGACAATTCTTTTATCATTTGACTAAAACTAATGCATTGCCAAATATGAAAACTCGATTGAATGTTTCCGTCAAAATAGCTTTTTAATTCATTTTCTAAAGATTCTTTATCAAATAAATTAGAATATTCTGAACTTGATAATTCCAGAAAACATTCTCTTACCCATTCTTTCAAATCTGTTGCCAGCCATTCTCTTTGTGGCGTTTGTAAGGGTCTTTTGGGTGCAAAAACCAAATCATCTGCCAGATATTCTGAAGCAATTTTACGCAACATAAATTTTGTCTGACCATTTTTGATTTTAAAATCCAAAGGCAATGAAAAGGCAAATTCTACCAATCGGTAATCTAAGAAAGGTTCTCTCAATTCTGTGGAATACGTCATCGAAATTCGATCATTAAATCGTAATGCTCTTGGGATCTTAGTATAAAATAAATCGCGATATTGTTTGTTTAGCAATTCATCCTCAAAAGGTTTGGGATAATTAGGTTTTTCGGCTTTAGCCAAAAAAGAATCCGAAAGCATATTTTCTTTATACGGAGAATCGTGAACGCCTTGAATTGTGGCTTCGTTATTCTGTGTATAATAATCATATCCTGCCCATTGCTCGTCCATTCCCTGACCATCTAAAAGTACTAAGACTTTATCTTTTCGGGCTTGTTCAAAAATTTTGGCATACGCCAAAGTAGGAATTCCACCAAAAGGTTCATCTTCCTGCCAAGATATCTTTTCTGTCAAACTTGGAATCTCTTCGGCTTGAAGAAGTACTTCTGTCAAAGGATTATTAGTTTTGGCAATCATTTTTTCTACCCAAGGCAACTCGTCATAATCCGAATTATTGGTGTAAAAAGTATAAGCATTGATTCTTGAATTATTTTCCTGAAGATTAACCAAAGCGAGAAGTACTGAACTATCCAATCCTCCGCTAACATTGAAACCAACGGGAACATCTGCTCTAAAGCGTAAGTTTATACTATCTTTTAAAAGTTCAGTATATTTTTCTTTTGCTTGTTCAAAAGTTAAGTTTTTTGGTTGTTTAGCGATTTCGTCTTCAAAATTATACCATTTTTTTAGGCTCAGTTTTTTGTTTTCATATTCTAAAAAATGTCCTCCAGGTAATTGAGCGATTGAATTCCAAAAAGTTTCATCTGGTTTTCCATAGGAACCGTAAACAAAATAAGAAGCCCAAACTGTTTCGTTTGGTTCTTTCTTGATTCCGGCTGCATGCAAAGCTTTTATTTCTGATGAAAAATAAAAACTATTATTGAAGAGACTATAATAAAAGGGTTTTACTCCAAATCGATCTCGGGCTGCAAATAGTTTTTTCTCCTGATTATCCCAAATGGCAAAAGCAAACATTCCGTTTAATTTTTCCAAACAAGATTTTCCATAGGCTATAAATGCTGCCAATAAAACCTCAGTATCTGATTCTGTTTTAAAATTATATTGATTTTCTAAAGTTGCTTTGATTTCAATATAATTGTAAATTTCTCCATTAAAAACCAAAACATAACGTCCTGAATCATCTATAAAAGGTTGATTCGATTGTGGCGATAAATCAATTATACCCAAACGATTATGACCTAAAGCAGCAAATTCTGGATCAAAATATTTTCCTGTAGCATCCGGTCCACGATGATGTTGACTGGTAAGCATTACATCTAATTGAGATTCTTTATAATCACCAATTATTCCGGCAATTCCACACATATTAAAAAGTTATTATGCTTAAAAATTTGGCCGTCACAAACTCTTCGGTCATTGCCATTGATTCATAAGTCGCACCCGCAATATGAGGCGTAATGATACTATTATATCCTTTATTTGCTAATTGTATCAACGGATTGGTTTTTAAACTTTCGGCATTAAATTCATCTTGAAGAACATCTGTTGCAATACCTGATATTTTATTTTGCTGAAGTAATTGGCCAACAAATTTTTCGTCCCAGATATTCCCGCGCGAAGTATTAATTAACACTGCGTTTTCTTTGCAGTTTTGCAAAAGTTCTTGATTTACAAAATATTTGTTCTGTTCATCATAAGGAATATGAATTGAAATAACATCAGCCCAAGCGAACATTTCTTCTGGATTTGAAAATTTCTTATGGTCATTAATTTGAGATGTTGTATCAAAATATCCGACTTTCATTCCAAAAGCCTGAGCAAAATTAGCTACTTGCTTTCCTACTCTTCCTAAACCTAAGATTCCTATCTTTTTTCCGGAAAGATTATTTCCTTTAAAGTTATCGCGATTCCAATTTCCAAGTTTCACATCATTAAATGAAGAAGGAATTCTTTTTAGCAAAGCTAATAGTAAAGCCCAAGTGTGTTCTGCCGTAGAAGGAATTGAGTTTAAGAAATCTGTTTCGCCTTTTAATGAAATTACTTGTCCGCCACAACTTTCAAAATAGGGTACATCAATATGATCTAAACCAGTTGTTGCGGTTAAAATATATTTAAGTTTGGTAGCTTTTTGAAGAATTTCTTTGGTAAGTTTGAAACGAAGACGAACAAACAAAACCTCAACTTCTGCAATATTCTCTATTAATTTTTCAATTGATTTAAAATCATGCTGAATGACTTCAAAATGTTTTTGAAGTTCTGCAATAGCTTTTGGACTAAAATTTTCAGATTCAGTAATTAGAATTTTCATTTTTCCAGTCTTTATAAAGTATTTCGGCTATTTTAAAATCTCTTGGTGTGTCAATATTTGCTAACCAATCGGCATCCATAACATAAGCTGTTTTATTGGCTACCATAAATGATTTTTCATTAAAAAAAGTTGTTGTTCTAACGGCATAAAAGCAACCATTTCGATAATAAACCGGATCTAAATCCTGACGTCTGGCGGTTTCTCCATATTCCAGAAAAGGGATCATTTCATTATTAATTCCTAAATTATACATTCTCGCCGGATGTGTATCATCCATAGGAATGACACTGATTACACCTTGAATATTTGCATCGTTTTCAAAAAAAGAGATTACATTATCCAAATCCAGACCAGTTCTTAATGGCGAAGTTGGCTGCAATAACACGATAATATCAAACTCGTCTTTCAGTTCTTGATATACATGTTCTACAGCGGTCACAACATTACTGGTATCCGTTGCCAAATCTGTTGGTCTCAAGATAACTTCACTTCCATATTCTTTTGATACTGCAGCAATTTCTTCACAATCTGTTGAAACAATTATTCGGGTTGCTTTTTTTGAAGCTTTGGCGCAATCAATTGCATGCGCCAATAATGGTTTATCACCAAGTATTTTGATGTTCTTTTTAGGAACTCCTTTTGAACCTCCTCGCGCCGGAATGACAACCAAAACTTTCATTAATAAGTAATTGTTTTATGAAACAATAAAGGTAAGTCTTGCAGCAATTGAGCAATTTTATTTCCTGCGCCGCCATCTCCATAAACATTTGATCTGGTTCTGTTATTTTTGGCTAAAACACCAGTAATTGCATCAATAATTTCATTCTCGTCATATGTTACATCGACTACATTTTCGCCTCGATCACGTCGGTTTTGACGCGAACCAATGTTAATTGCAGGAACTCCAAGATAAGCGCATTCTCTGATTCCAACGCTTGAATTTCCAATTAAACAAAGTGAACTATGTAATAAATTCAGGAAATCATCACCTTCCATGTTTTTGAAGAAATGAACATTTTCCATTTTATATTTCTCACGAAAAGAACGGATTCCGGTAGAAGTTCCATCTGCGCCGGCATCAACGTTTGGCCAAAACCAAAGTGTTGGTTTGTCTATTTTTTGAATTGCTCTTAATGTCGCTTCGATATGTTTTCTGGAATCCTGATATTCATTGGTTACAGGATGTTGCATAACTACGATATAACCATTTTTTAAATCTGGTTCTGAACCAACTCCGCCATACTTTTCATATGGATTAAAAGTCAAGCTATCATTATTAGCCACTTTTTGTGCAATATCAATCGAAGGGCAACCTGTATTGAAAACAAATTCAGGATTTTCTCCTAATTTAATCACTCTCTCTTTTGCACTATCAGATGCCACAAAATGATAATCTGATAATTTTGTAATTGCGTGACGTACTTTTTCATCAATATTTCCGGTAACTTCTCCGCCTTGAATATGTGCCAAAGGAATATTCATATATGAAGCTGCGATTGCTGTTGCCATTGTTTCAAACCTGTCAGCAACGGTCACAACGATATCTGGTTTTAAATTATCGAAAACGGTTGATAATTCTAAAATACCAATTCCGGTAGTTTTAGCAGCAGCAGTTAAATTTTCACCTTCTAATACATTAAACACTTTTGCATCAATAACAAAACCGTCTTTTTCAATATAATTAACCGCAGAACCATATCGATCTAACAAAGCAGAAGCAGCAACTACTAATTGCAATTGAAGATCAGGATGAGTTTGAATCGCTTTTAAAACTGTTTTTACTCTACTATAGGATGGTCTTGCAGTAATTACAACTGCTATTTTTCTTTTATCGCTCATTCTAAATCACTTTCGTTTAAAAAATCCCATTTCGACATACTTCGTGTCAGTTTTTTGCCAATTACATTTTCAAATTGTGAAGCCTCTATTCCGTAACCTTTTGGTTTTTTGGCTTCTAAATCTTCAAACGTAAGAATATGGCCAGACAGCAAAGATTTATTGACCGCCAAAGATTTTTCAAATATACTTTTTATGGTTGAGAATTCAAGATTATCATTTTTATTAACTGGATTCTGAATCGCAATTTGTATCATATTAACATCCGAAACCAATTGTTTTACCTCATCAATAGTCAACGAAGATTTTGAATCCGGACCAAACATTCTACGATCAAAAATCACATGAAATTCTAAAATTTCTGCGCCTAACGCTACTGCAGCAATATTCGTAGCAATTTTAGCCGAATGATCTGAAAAACCAACTCTTGCTCCATATCTTTCTTTCATCTCCTGAATAATATTCAACCCAAATTGTTCCGGTTGAGTTGGATAAGAAGTTGTACATTGAAGTATTGAAAAATCAACTTCATTTTTTTTCAGAAATTCTACGGTAAGATCTAATTCTTTCAAGCTGCTCATTCCTGAAGAAATTATTACGGTTTTCTTGGTTTGAGCAATCTTTTTTAATAAAAGAAAGTTATTAACTTCTCCTGATCCTATTTTATAAGATGCAACTCCAATTTCTTCAAGCCAATCTACCGCCATATTGCTAAATGGAGAACAAATGAAATCTAATCCTACTTCATCGCAATGACTTTTAATTTCTTTCCATTGCTCTAATGTAAATTGCATTCTCTTCCAATAATCGTATCGGGTTTCATCTTCGTAAGAAAATTTTATTCTGAATGGTTCAAAAGCACTACTTTCAGCTTCTGCAATATGCATCTGAAATTTAACTGCATGAATACCAGTATCTGCCAATGCATCTATATAGGAATGTAAAATCCCTAAACTTCCTTCATGTGCCTGACCTATTTCGGCGATAAGATAAGGTTTATGCATAAAATTGACCTTTTAAAAAAATTAATTGATTTTGGATATATTTTAGTTTTAGAGTCGTTTATTATTCCAAACTTTTCTTCGCGTTTGAAATAATCTCGTTCATCTCTAAATTCCAATTATTGGTAGAATATAAATTCTTTGGAATAGTTTCAAATTCTATAGGATTCTCTATGAATTCAATCATCGCATTTTCCCATTCTGAAACAAAATGTGGTTTTTCTATCAGTTTACCTAATTTTCCGTATTGCAAAACTTCAGAAACTCCGCCTATTGCAGAAGCAATACAATAATTTCCGGAATGCAATGCTTCGATTAAACTTAGACCAAATCCTTCATGCCAAAGGGTTGGAAACAGATAACAATCTGCCATTTGAAGATAAGTCGCAATTTCATTATTTGGTACTTTTCCCAGATATTCAACTCCAGCCTGAGGATTTTTGGCTTCTGTTCCAATTACCCATAAAACGATATCTTGTCTGGTAGAAAAAACTCGTTTCCATGCGTCTAATATTATATGTAATCCTTTTTTAGGACGATCTTGTGAACACCAAACAAATACTTTTTTGTCACCAACTCCTTTATTTTGTTTTAAAAGTTGTTTTTCTTGTGGCAAAAGAGGGGAAAATTTTGCGGTATCGATTCCGTTATGTAAAACCGAAAATCGCGTAGGCAAAACTGTATAATAATTTTTATGTGCTAAATAGGAATCATTTGTTAAGACAACCATTTCGTCAATAGATTCGAAAAAGTTACGTCCTTGAAAATTTTCAAAATAAGGTGCAAAACCATGATAGAAAAACTGAATATAACAGTTCTTGCGTAAACCTTTTTCTTCTAAAAATTTCAATAATGGTTTTACGATTCCAAAGTTGTCTATTATCTGAATAATATATTTCTCGTCGGGAGCTATAATCTTTGTTAAAGCTTTAAAATATTCTAAATATGAATTTTTATTCCATCTCTTTTGTAACTTATTCAGTTTATCATTTAAGACAAAACTATACTTTACAGAATTCCATTTTTCTTCTGGTTCCGGGCAAACAATATAATCAATTGAATGTTCCTTCTCCAGATAATTTTTATACAAAGTAGTCCAGCTCCCAATTTTAGAAAAAGGAAGTGGCAGCTGAGAAATTAAAATTACTTTGGACATAAAAATCTGTTTTATAATTGTATTGTTAGCTTAATACTTTTTAAATCTTCTGCAACAACATACTTGTACGCTGCATCTGAATAAAAAGATATTATATGCAATATAATTGTATCATTTATCTCTTTTAACGTATAATATTCAGGAACGGTCTTTCCAAGCATTTTCTTAGCGTGATATTTTAAAGTTTTAGTATAAGAATCTTCCAATATTAGAACTTCTAAAACTTTTACATCAAATTTATGTAATACAGAAAATAAAAAATTATTTATTTCCTCTTTTTTATTCGACAACTGTAAGCAAACATCTGGTTTCGCCAAGGCTTCAAACTGATCTTTATTTATACTATTTCCCCAGTTTTCATTATTTACAATACAATTTTTAAATACCAAATTCATTCGACAATGTTCCTGATTTATTCTTGCAATTGTATCATGTTGTAAAATGGTTGTTAGTTTTTTATTCAAAGAATTTCTGTAGGTAACATGCCATTGATGGAGCATTAAAATCTTTTCGTCAAAAAAACGAACATCCAAATCAATCATTTTTAGTCGGGCATGAACATCTTCATCTTCACTTCCCCACAAATGAAAAAACTCGTCAAAACCTCTTATTTTAAGTAATGCTTCTGTTGGGAACAAAGATAATCCTTGTGCTCCGGGAGAACTTTCATGTACAATTTCGTAATCTTGAAATTGTTTATGGATTTGAGTTCCTTTTTCGCTTAAAAATCCAACTTTAAAAAAAACAGATTGTTTAGGACTTTTGATATTTTCCATGGTCTGAACAAAATCAGGTGAAAAAATCATGTCAATATCGGCAATAAAAACAAAATCAGTTTCTACCAAATGTAATCCTATATTGATTGCTTTTGCACGCGACCAGAGTTGCGAACTACAATAAGTATAATGATACGTTACAAAAGAATAATTAGAAATTAATTTTGTTATTTCAGAAGCCACTGAAGCAGAAGAACCATAATCAATAAAAACAACTTTGAACTCTTGATTATTTTGTGCAATCAATGAATCTAAAGAGCGCTTAACTCTTTCTAATTCGCGATTTCTATAAATATACAAGATGGTTATCATGATTCTGATCTTAATTGATTATCGATAATTTGCAATAAATCCTGATCGCTGTTTTTGAATTTTCGGGCAAAAAAAGCAACATTATCTCCTATCTCATTTTTTACAAATTCACTTTCAAAAACTCCAATATGTCTGTCTGAAATAAATGCCGGACCGGGATGAACTGACCAATCTACATAAGTCAAATTTCCTTTTAAATTTTTAATATCAGAGTTTCCTATAATAGTTGGTATTAATATCTCTTCTGAACAAAATGAATGTTTAAAAAATTTCTCATACTGCGGATTCGATTTTAGAAAATCTAAAATATAAACTATAGTATTATGACTCAAAATCCACCAAGTTGGTCCAAAAAACACTTTTTCGAAAGGATAGTTTTCTCTTGGAAAATACAAACTGATTTTTTTTTCCAATTTTAATATTGCTCTTTTCCAAAGCGGTTTGTTTGGTTTTCTTCTGTAAAACAAATCAAAATAAAAATTCTTTACCCAACCTCTCTTCATTTCAGAAGGAAAACCTTCTTTTATGCTTATAAATTCGCCACCTTTTTCTAAGATGTCATATAGATATTGATTGCTTTTTATAGGATAATCGCTCCCGCTTATTAATGAATAATAGTCATAATTTTGTTTTATGGCTTGAGACATTAAATTGAGAATAGCTTCTTGATGTGACCATCCTCCCCACCATACTATTTGTCTTTTAATGAAATGAACGTTTTCAAATTCATTCAAATTAGTTGGCATTGAAGAGTTTTTATCTATATGAATATAAAAAGAAACATTATTATCCTGAAGTGCAGAAATTAATCTTTTAAGGTGATCATATTCGTGATATGCGGTTATTAGATAAGCTATTTTTATTTTATTTTGCATCTTCTATCTTCACATGTAATTATTAGATTCTTCTTTTGAAAGCCCTTTCCAGATTAGAAAATGTTTCATAATTTTTTTATTCATTATAAACTTGGCAAACAATCTGTTTTTAATAAAATAAGAGAAATATGAACTTGATTTTGTTTTTGAGATTGGACAAATACTTTCGTTATTATTTTTTTGTAATTGATTTACTTCTGTAGACATCCACTCTTCTGTCACATTTCCCATATGATAGCTGTAATTATTTGAAGTAGATAATCTCCAAAAACCTTTTTTAACAACCGGTATATCTAAAAATTGCGATTCGCTATCGCCTCCAAGTTTATAATTTGTGTATCGACTTTGAAAATCATCAAAAATAGAAGCTCTATAAGTTGTTACAAAGTGTCCTGCTCCAACAACTGCCTTTTTATCTTTATTGGTTATTGTCAGATATTTTTTTAATTGTATCGAATTATAGAAATCAGTATTTCCTATACTGTGTGCAAATTTCTTTAATGCTTCTGGATTCTCAACATTTGTGAATTTTATTTTTTTAGAAAAAAACAAATCCCAATACACATTTGCTGTATGAGTTCGCAGTGATTTTGAAGAAGGCGTTGGACAAACCGCGCCTGCTTTTGAAAAATTCTCAAAAACATCATATGTAGCTTTTTGCCAATCTGTTAAAAACAAAACATCTGCATCTGAAATCGTTATTAGAGAAAAATTATTACCTGAAATACCTTTTAAAACTGCATTAAGTTTTCCGATATTGGCAGTATGAATTACTTCGTGAATTTTATTCTGTTCAAATAAATTGTTCAGGTAATTGACTATTAATTGACAACTGCCATTATTTACAATTGTAATGAATGTTTTATCATTAATTGTAGCAAAAAGTGACTCTAAACAGAGTTTCAAAATCTCAAAACTATCTTTAAAATAACCTTCTTGATTGGGTATATAAACAGGAACAATAATCTGATGAAAATAATCAGATGAAGTATGAACTTTGTCTTTATGTGGATTAAAACCTACTCGCATACTAATTTGTGATTGCTTCTCTAATATTCAAATTTCCTCTTAAAAACCCATAACCTTTACCCAGAAAAAGAAGTAACATGAATCCTGTGGCAAGTTTACATTTTTTATCTAAAGCAATGTTATTTCTAAAAATCAAATTAAATATATTTTGCTTGTACTTTTTAATAATTTCAAATCTGGAAGTCAACAAACACAACTCATATATAATGCTGGAAATTCTAAAAGTCAAATACTCATTTATTAAAAGATAATCTTCGACTTTTTGTTTCCTAATTAGTTTTTTTACTTTTAAGAAAAATACAATTTTAGATTCCAGGCTTAATCTTTTATTTTGTGCGTTTTGAGTAATACTTGTATTGCCTCTTCTTACCGAAAAAAGAAAATCATTTGTATAAATATACTTAGGATAATAAAGTAACATTCTTAAATGAAAATCTGATTCATGAGAGTCAAATAAGGTTTCATCAAATAGCTCTTTTCCTTCCAGATATTCTCTTTTCCATAATGGAGCAGCTGTTAGAAAATAATGATTTTTAACCAAATAACCCAATATTAAGCTATGCTCCAGATTTCTGTTTGCTTTGTTTTCTGTAACAATCTCAGAATTTTCATAAAAAGTCAACGAGAGACAAACACAAAAATCTAAATCCTTATCTTGTTCTAAAGTAGTAACTTGTTTTTCGAGAAAATCAGGATGCATAATATCGTCGCTATCAAACCACTTTACATACTTCCCTTTTGATAATTCGAAACCGTAGTTTCTACATGCGTTTGCGCCTTTTAATCTGTCAGCTGGTCTTTGATGATATTGAAATCTGGTATCATTTTCACAATACTTTTTTAAAACTTCATCGGTATTATCTGTAGATCCATCATCTACTACAATACATTCCCAATTCGTATAATTTTGCTTGATAATACTATCAAGTGTTTCACTAATTAAGTGCTCACGATTGTACGTTGGAATAATAATGGAGATCAAATTGTTCAATTTATAAATGATTTATATGAATCTTTTTATTCGTTGCTCTACTATTATTTATGCATTCAATTTTATTTTTGAATAAGCGAATTTGCTTTACGTATCCAAAGACTTTTGTGAAATTCAATCTAACAAAACTTCTGACTAAGAGTTTCTTGCTCTTTTTCAATTCTTTATTAATTTCCTTTTGACCAAAAGCATTGTTGATATTGGCGTAAGTAAAATAAACTCCTCTTAAATAGTTATCAAAATACTTTTCTGAAAACAATTTGTGATCCGCTTTTTTAGGTTTATGGCTATCATGTCTTATAAATGAATTTGGAACAACTCCAATATTCAGTTGATGAAATTTAACCCTTTGGCAATAATTATTATCTTCTCCGTAATGGTAAAAAATGGGATCAAATCCTCCAATTTTTTTTACTGTATCGATAGGTAAAAACCATGCAGCTGCCTGAATAAAGTCAATATCGTAAATGGACTTCATATCTTGTTTTAAAACAAAATCAGAAAAAAAAGCTCTGCTGTTATCTTCGGTCATGAACTTATAAAAATAATATTCTAAAAACTTCCCTGAATACTCTAATTGAATTGGGCTTAAAATTCCAAAGTCTGGATTTATTTGTGCGCTGTTTATTAAATTTTCAATTGTATTTTGCTCTAAAAAAGCATCCTGATTTAATAAGAAAACAAAATCAGCATTTTGTTTGAGAGCATAATTCATTCCTAAATTATTTGCTTTACCAAAACCTAAATTATGCTTTTGTTCTAATAAGATTACATCCGAAAATTTTTCTTTTATAAACAAAACCGTATCATCTGAACTGTTGTTGTCTATAACAATTATTGAGGTTGAAACAGAACTGTTTAAAACACTTTTTAAACATTCTTCTATCCATTTCATACCATTGTAGGTAACAATAATAACAAATCCCTTATTCATAAAATATACTTTTAGTACGCTATAATGTTGATTTTTTACGAATAATTAACTTAATCCATTTTTTAAAAAATTTAGAATATAATGGCGAGTACGGTTTCATACAGAATAAGTTAAACCAAATACTAATAACATTTTTCTTTATACCTAAATTTAAAGATCTATTTATAAAATTAGATCCGTTATCAAATTCTAAAATTTGCAAATCCTTATTTGTAAATTGATTATCTATTTTCAACGGTAAATATTTTCTATAAATCGAATGAATTTTAAAAGTCGAATCTATCCACTTTTCATCTAGATTTCCTATTGAAAAATGTTCAATCAAAATTTGATTCGTTACTAAAACTTTATAATCATACTTTTTATACTCAAAAGAAAAATTCAAATCGTAATTGTGAAAACCTTTTAGTTTAGTATTGAAAAATATTCTTTCGTCTTTTCTTGCTGCCATAAAAACACCATCAACAGCTATAACCTCTACTTTTTCATCATTGGTTTTAAATCCATATTCCCATTTTTCGGGATCGTTTTTAACATGCTGAATAATATTAATTACTTTCTGATCATCCGGGCAATTCCACCAACCTGAAGGCATTTTGGTTTTCACCTTAGATCCGGCAACGCCAATTAATCCAACTGTATTATTTTCTTCAAAAGTATCACTAATTATTTTTCCCCAATCATTGGTGTGGATGAAAATATCGTCATGAATGAAACATAAATATTCTCCTTTGCTTTGTTTTATTCCCAGGTTATAGGCTTCGAAAATAGAATATTTATTTTGCGAATTATTAATGATAATTAATTCAAATTTGACGCCTATTGTCTTTTCAATATTTTCTTTTAAATCAGAATCAATCAATTCATATCTTGAGCATATTATAACTGAAATCATCTAATTAATTTTTAAGCTTTAACAATATTCTTTTTTTCAAATTGTACTTCTGGATGAAAAAGCTAAAAATTGTTAAGAAAACAAAAAAAGCTTTTCCGTACTGCTTGTTTTTAAGTAAAATAAAAACTTTCTCATATTTTAAAACTTTAATAGCATTTTGATTATTAACACAAATAGTTTCAAGATTAGATGGTTTCTTTGTTTTTAGAAATTCAATCATTCCGTCTCGCATTTGAAAATCTATAGCAATAATTGAAATTCTATTTTCTAATTTAACTGCATTTGCAATTACACTTTCGGAGTGATATCTAAAATTATTAAAGCATTGTGCTACAAATCCAACTTTATTATTCACTAATACCTGGAAGTATAATTGCCAATCTCCACAATATTTTAGAATATTATCATTACCAAAAAAACCAGTTTTAGTTATTGCATTTTTTCGCATTAGAACACCGCTGGCATTTGGAATCACATTCTTATAGATCAAATACTTTTCGATAAAAAGATTTCCATTTAATACAAAATCATTCTCAAACTGATTTACATCCAGATCATCAGTATGATTTTTCCAAGTTCCGGTAATTTCACTTTTTTGATTAACGCGATTAGATTGACAATAGGATAAAGCAACATTTTCATCTTCTATTAATGGCTTAATGACGCTTTCGATAAAATTGTTGGAACAAAAATCGTCTGACTCTGCAATCCAGATAAAATCTCCTTTGGCCAGATCAATCCCTTTTTGCCATTGTTTAAAAGTATTTCCTGAGTTTTTTTCATTAAAAACACAGTGACTTACTTTATCATTTAAAGCATATTTTGATAGTATTTCCCTGCTATTATCTGTACTACAATCATCTAATAAAATAACTTCAAAATTAGAGTATGTTTGATTAAAAACACTATCTAATCGTTCTTTAAGATATTTTTCATGATTGTAATTTGGGACTAATACAGAAACTAACGGAATTACTGTAGACATTATTTATTAGGTTTAAAATATCTTATTATTATTCTCTTTTTATATCTCAGACTGGTTGTAACCTTAATGTAAAGCAGTTCAAAAAAGTCTGATTTAAATAAATACAAATCAAAAATTTGATAATGATATTTGGGAATAAGATTCCAGAAAAAAGTTTTATGAAAAATAAATCTATTAATACTTAAATTACCTATATCATTTCTACCGCCCAGATCTCCTTGATTATTTATTTGTATGTAAACTTGATTTATCCATTTTTTATTTGGGATAATTTCAGATAATGCTTTTATAAATCTATAATCCGAAACTTTCCAGCCGTCCCACCTTGCTTTATTTTTATATTTTGAATGAAATAAAAAGCAGGAGCTGTCAATATCATAAATCTCCAATTTTTCATTTCTAATTTTTTCATTACTAGGAATAACTACTCTATTTGGATATCTTGATTGCCAAAAAAAGATTGTGTCATCATCATTCTTTTTTATTTGACCTACAATTTCTTGTAAAACTTTATTATGAAAAATATTTACATCATCATCAATAAACATAATCCATCCTTCTTCAACTTGATCGAGTAATTCATTACAATACAAATTATAAAATGCAGGCGTAAATCCATCAGGATGATTTAATTTTTCTTCATTAATCCTATCAACCTTTACTTTTTTAAGATCATGTTTATTGATATAACTTAAATCATTATCATTATCGTAAGAGACAATATGATTAACATTTTTAAATGTCTGATTGGTTATAGAATATCTCAAATTATCAAATCCTATTGGTCGATTTGACGTACGCGTGAGTATGTTAATTAGTATTTTGTTATTTTTTTTCTTCATTATTTTACTATGAATACTATTTCTTAAAGCAATAAATAATAGACTATTACATATTTACTTTTCAAAATTTATTCTTGTAATTTGACTTCTAATTTTTGTTTACTTCAAGAATTAACTGGTCGGTAATAACTGCTAAAATGTAAATTGTCTTCATTTGGCTAATAATTACGTTTTTCATTTTTCACTTTATTAACAATTTTAAATAATTCTATTATTTTATTCTTAACTGCTTTTTCTGAATACAAATTAAATAGAAGTCTTTTATTTAATTCATGCTCTTCGTTATTCAAAGAAATCAAAATATTTTTATCTAATTCATCCAAATTAAATATTTTAATTCCATAAGTTTTATACGTTTCGTACACCGGACTTTTTGAATTAATAAAAATTTTGGCTCCAAAATATCCCATTGTAATAATGTTACCAACTCCTTGTTGACGAACATGATTAAAAACAACAATACCACAGCTTAATAAAATTTCGTTATATTCTTTTAAGCTCATAAAATCAGTTAATGGAATAAAATTTTCACCAAACAATTCTTTTCCTTTTAGAATTACATGTTCTTTATAAACTTCATTTCCACCATAACTTAGAGGTACATAAATTTTTCTATTATTTAAATCTATCTTTGATAACTTCTGTAAAATCTCTAAATGATTATTAGACGGATCTGCAGAATTACCTACCAAAATGTTATTTTTCCCTAAAACATTCTCATTAATTTTATCTCCTAATATGCCTTCTATACTTCCATAAGTAAATGGTGCATAAACAGCTTTTATGTCCATTTTTTTTAAAATCTTTAGTTCGCTGTAAATAACAGGAACAACAATATCCATTATTTTGGCGGCTCGATAAAAAATGGTATTATATTTTTGTTCTAAAACGTTTCTTAATCTAAGAGGAAGTATATGCTTAAAAAAAATATCCTTTTTAAAAATCCAAAACGCAAAATTGTTAAGAAGTAATTTATCCTTGACTTTTTCTTTGACTTTTTTTGTTTGTGCTTTATTTATGTATGATTTCGTGTTTTTTTCAAATATATCCTTGTGCAATAAAGGCCAATTTCCATATAAATCATGTCCCCAAATAAACCATACTTTAGTTACTTTAGGAGAAATATCTAGTGCTATTCTTTGTTTTGTATGCTCTAAAGCGTGAAAAAAAACGATCGGATAAGAATCTTCAATATTATTTATTTTTTCGATAAAACTTTTAAAACTCTCTTTATCATAAGCATCAAAAGTCTTAACTATTTTAGAAGTTACATATTGAAATGTTTCTCCTTGTTTCTTAATTATCCAATATTCTGAAATTCCAGGATAGACTGATTCAAATAATTTTATTGCAGGATCAATAAATTTATCATCATTAAAAACATGGATTATTTTACTGTTATTATCCAAGTTTATTTAGAAATTTAATGGACTTAATTCTTTTATCACCTTTGCTGGCATTCCAACTACTAAACAGTTATCAGGAACATCTTTGGTAATTACGGCTCCTGCACCAACTATCACATTTTTTCCAATAGTTATTTTAGGTAAAACTGTAGCATTTGTGCCAAGAACTGCATAGTCACCTATTTTACAATTTCCTGAAATACTTACTCCTGGGGATATTTCTACAAAATTTCCTATGTGACAATCGTGACCAATTGTACTATTTAGATTAACGATAACACCTTTACCGATAAATACATCGTTTGTAATTACGCTGCCTGTCATTATATTAATTCCCTCGTTCAATTGGTTTCCAAAACTACCAATATTTGCCTCCGGACTTATTGTTGAAGTAAAAACTCCGCCAAGTTCTATAAATTTATCTGCTAGCTTTTTTCTAAGTATTGGATTTCCGATACCAATTGTAAATCTATTATCTACATTTTTGAAAAAATCAGAAGCTTCATCAATTGTTCTTAGAATTCTAAATTTACCATATAACATTTCTGGTAAATCCTCACTTACATCATCATAAAAAACTAAGTTCTCAATTTGATTTAATTGATTAAGAATTTCTAATACTTCTTTTGCAAACCCTTTGGCTCCAACTATTAACATAATGCTTTATTTATTAAATTGGTTATGGTAATTAAATCTGTCTGAGATAGCCCAACATATAAAGGAAGACATAATATTCTGGATACAATACTCTCTGAAATTGGCATTTTATCACCTTTTGTATATTCAATCGTATTTAAAGACGGATAAAAGTATCTTCTAGGATAGATGTTATTTTGATTCAATTCTTTCTGAATCTTTAATAATATTTCTTCATTTTCAAATATTACCGGATAATAACTATAGTTCCAATCTGTATCTTTTCTAATTTTTAATGTTTGAAGCTGACTAGCATCCAAATTATCATTATAAAAGTTAACTACTTCTTTTCTTTTACTGAAGATTTCTTCCATGTAAGGTAAAACCGCTAAGCCCATCGCTGCTTGAAGCTCAGAAATTTTTCCGTTAATACCAAGTCCATAAAATTCTAATGGTCCATTATGTCCAAAATTATGTGAATAAAATAATTTATGGTGTAAGTCTTTCTGTTCTGTAAAAATAGCGCCTCCTTCTCCGGTGTGAAATAATTTTGTTGCATGAAAACTACAAGTACTTACATCGCCATAACTAAATATCGATTTATTTTTATATTTTACACCAAAACCATGTGCTGCATCATAAATTACTTTTAAGTTATGCTTACTCGCAATTGCCTCAATTGCTTCGACATTACAAGGGTTTCCAAAAACATGAGTTGCTAAAATTGCTGTTGTTTTACTTGTAATTGCAGCTTCAATCTTAGTTTCATCGATTGTTAAATAATCCGGATGAATATCCACAAATACCGGTTTACAATTTTCCCAAACTATAGCTGCTGTGGTAGCGACATAACTAAAAGGTGTTGTTATTATTTCTCCACCATTTCCAAATAATTTTAAAGCAATTTGTAATGGTATGGTTCCATTATTAGTTATAATAATATTAGTAACGCTAAGACTTTTTTTTAACTTTTCCTCTAGTTCCAGAACTAATTCTCCTCGATTTGTAATCCACTGCTTATTCCAGGCTTTTTCAAGATATTTATTATACTCCTCAATAGGAGGCAGAAAAGTTTTTGTTACATTGATCATTATTTCTAATTTTTATTCCCCCAATTAAAAGTGGGTTTAATATAACCCGGTTCTCTACCCATATAAACTCCTAACTCTCTACCGCCATCAATTACTGTAAAATGTATAATATCACTCTCTTTAAATATTGATTTCTTTTTATCTTCAACAATAAAAAATGCTAAGCTAAAAGTACCTGACTGAAAGAAATTTGCTGGAAAAGTACACGTCAAAATATTTTGCCCTTTTCTTAATACTTCTTTAGTATTATTATTTGAAAAAGAGAACAAAGATTCTCCCATATCATTATAAAGATGATATGTTATGTGATATCTTTCACAATCATCACCTTTTAAGAATATGTTAGTTATTAACTCAATTTCTTTATTTTCTACTAATGGTTCATCGAAGCTTTCTCCAACATTTTGAAGTCCGATTTCGTTTAAAGTAAATACATCAGTATCAATATCATCAAATTTTTTACTGTTTGATCTTTCAAAATCCGAACCGCCTAAATAGTAAGAGACAGCTTTATCAATCTCTTCATCTAAAACGACTTTACCATGTTCTAAAACAATTCCTCTTGTACACAAACTTTTTACTGCTGCCATATTATGGCTCACAAATAAGACTGTTCTTCCTTGTCCTTTAGAGATATCCTGCATTTTACCAATAGCTTTTTTCTGAAATTCAGCATCTCCTACAGCCAAAACCTCATCAATAACTAAAATTTCAGGTTCCAAGAAAGCGGCAACGGCAAAAGCCAAACGGACTGTCATACCGCTACTGTATCTTTTTACCGGAGTATCTATATATCGTTCGCAACCAGAGAAATCAATAATTTCATCAAGTTTTGAAGTAATTTCTTTTTTTGTCATTCCGAGAATAGCACCATTTAAAAAAATGTTTTCTCTTCCTGTCATTTCTCCATGAAATCCAGTACCAACTTCTAATAGAGATGCAATTCTTCCACGTGATTTTATACTTCCTGTAGTTGGAGCTGTTACTTTTGATAATATTTTTAAAAGTGTCGATTTTCCTGCACCATTTTTACCAATTATCCCTAGAACTTCTCCACGTTGAACTTCAAAATTAATATCCTGCAGAGCCCAAACATAATCAGAACTTCCTTTTGTAGAACGATCATTTACATCTCCAATTTTTAAGTATGGATTTTCCTTTCCACGTATTTGATACCACCATCGATTCAAATCATGACTCAAAGTTCCTGTTCCTACTTGTCCTAAACGATATTGTTTAGAAATGTTTTCGCCTTTTAAAATAATATCTTTTTCCAATTACTATAGTGTAAATTATAAATTTTGCTTGCTAACTAAACAGTGTCTATAAAACTTTTTTCTGTTTTATTAAAAACTAAAAGGCCAATAAAGAGTATTGCAATTGTTAATCCCAGAGTATAAACTAATCCCAAAATTGAAATTTGCCCAACATTCAAAAGCATATATCTGCTAGTTTCAATTATATAAGCCAAAGGGTTATAATCAACAATCCAACCGTACTTTGGCATCTTTTCTTTGATTAATTCCATAGGATACATAACTGCCGATAAATACATCAGTAGTTGTATACCAAAACTTATTAAATTACTAAAATCTCTATATTTTGTTACCATAGAAGAAATCAACATTCCAAGCCCTAAACCTAAAACTCCCATAATTATAATCAAAATAGGGAAAAATATAATGGAACTATTTATAGACAAATTTGCTCCATTAAAATAATAGTAGATATAAAAGACTATAAAAATTAGAAATTGGATTCCAAATTTGATCAAAGTAGAAATTACTACTGATAGTGGAGTTATAATTCTGGGGAAATAAACTTTACCAAATATTCCGGCATTAGATTTAAATGTATCTGAAGTACCATTAAGACAAGCTGTAAAATAATTCCAAACCGTAATCCCGGCCAAATTAAATAAAAATGGAGGTATAGATCCTGTATCAATTCCTGCAACATTATTAAATATTATAGTAAATGTTACTGAAGTAAATAAAGGCTGAATCAAGTACCACAGCGGTCCCAAAACAGTTTGTTTATATACTGTTATTACATCTCGCTTCACAAAAAGAAACAACAAGTCTCTGTATTGCCAAACTTCTTTAAGATTTAATGAGAAGAACTTGTTTTTTGGCGTTATTTCAAACAGCCATTGATTGGTATTATTTGTTGTGTTCATTTTTTATGTCTCTTCGCTATTATTGCTACAAGAGTTTTTTTATTTAATAAAATATATTTTTAAATCTATTGTATAAATAACAAAATCAATCTTTCTCTTCAAATTAACAAGATTTTTATTCGCTTAAAAATCACTAAAAAAGCAAAAAGGCGTTTTAAAAAAAACACCTTTTACTTTTTTATATTTGAATTACATATAAACTTTATCTTATAATTTTTATTTGTCTAGAACTTCAAAAGTTGAATTCATACTTTTAAATTCGGGAACAATTTTTTTCATTTTAGCAACAATGTCATCATTGTCATAAAAATCTGCAATACCTATTAATTCACCAATCTCTGTATGAAGATTTTCATATTCATCCTGAATTTCCTGTGCAATCATAATTTTATTATGATAAGTTGGCAATGTCTTAGAAGTATCATTTAATAATTCTTCATAAAGTTTTTCCCCTGGTCTTAAACCAACAATTTTTATCTTGATTTCTTTGTCTGGAATAAATCCTGCCAATTTGATCATCTTCTTGGCCAAATCAATAATACGAACGGGTTTCCCCATATCGAAAATATAAATTTCTCCTCCATTACCCATTGCTCCCGCTTCCAATACCAATTGGCAAGCTTCCGGAATAGTCATAAAGTAGCGAATAATATCCTGATGTGTTATAGTAACTGGTCCGCCTTCGGCAATTTGTTTCGTAAACAATGGAACAACTGATCCATTTGACCCCAAAACATTCCCAAAACGTGTAGTAATAAACTTTGTTACTACTTCGGTATTTTCTTTTTGATTTTTTAAATATAAAGACTGCACATATTTTTCGGCTATGCGCTTACTCGCCCCCATAACATTGCTAGGATTAACAGCTTTATCTGTTGAAACCATAACAAATTTTTTGACATGATATTTACAAGATAAATCAGCCAGATTTTTGGTTCCTTTAATATTTGTCAAGATCGCCTGTGAAGGGTTTTCTTCCATCAAAGGAACATGTTTATATGCGGCTGCATGAAAAACAACATGTGGATTGTAATTTTTAAAAACTTTCTCGATTGCCTTTTTACTTTTTACATCAGCAATTACCGCAACAATTTTTGATGCAGAACCTATTGCCAAGGTTTCTAAACATAAATTATGTAATGGTGTTTCGGCATGATCCAGAATAATAACCATTTTTGGATTAAAACCTAATACCTGTCTTACGATTTCACTACCAATTGATCCCGCAGCTCCAGTGATAAGAACAGTTTTATCTTTTAATTGTTTTGAAATTGATTTACTATCTAAAACAATAGGTTTTCTTTCTAATAAATCTTCAATTTGGATATTTTTTACTTTTTGAGAAATCTCTTTTTGATTTTCCCAATCCGAAATAAGCGGAACGGTATAAACTCTATAGTTAAATTCTAAGCATTGATCAACAATAATTAATTGTTCTTCTTTAGATAAACTTTTGTCTGCAATAATAACACCTTCTGCAGCTACAGATCGCATCAAAGCGGGTAATTTTTTTCTTAAAATCAAAATTGGCAAATCCAGCATTCGCTTAGATGCATTTTGATTATTCTTATCTACAAAACCAACAATTTTAAATCTTGAAGGAGTTTCAAATTTTAATGCATTAGCTACAGAAATTGCGTTTGCATCTGTTCCATAAATAACAGTCCTAATTAACTTAGAATTCGTTTTCTCTGAAAAATATAATTCGAAAGTTTGTTTTACAACAACACGATATAAAAACAAACCGCAAAATGAAAGTACTAAGTTAATGAAGAGCGCTGTATTTAAAAATGCTTTATGCCCGGTATATAATTCAAAAACTAAATTGAAAAATAAAAAGAACACTAAAACTGACATTTGAGAAAACAGCAATTTTATCGCGTCGATATAAGAAGAGTGTCGGATAATCCCCGAATAAGTTCTAAATAGCCAAAAGAAAAAAACATTTACGACAATTAGACTCGATACAAAGTAAAAGTGATGAGATGTAATAATATAACCTAATGCTGTACCTTCAAACAACATGTAAGTAAATGTAAATGCAAAAATTAGAACCATTATATCTATTGCGATAATGATCCATCTTGGCAAATAACTTAGGTTATTTATACTTGCTCTCAAATTTCTTGGTGAGAAAGAATTAAGCAATAAAGAGGCTATTTGGTTTGTCTTATCTGTATTCAATTTGGTTCAGTTTAATTATATAAACTTTGTATGGCTTACAAAAATACGAATTAAAGGTTTTAAAAAATTATTTATGAAGCGTAAATTATAATTTAACGCCTTTTTTCTTTTGTTTCAGGAATTCTATTAAATATGCTCCGTATCCAGATTTAACCAAAGGCAATGCTAATTCTTCTAATTGAGCATCACTAATAAATCCTTGTCTCCAGGCAATTTCTTCAATACAGCCTACTTTCAGACCTTGTCTTTCTTCAAGTACCTGAACAAATTGACCTGCTTGCATTAGACTATTAAAAGTTCCTGTATCGAGCCATGCTGTACCTCTGCTTAAAATTCCAACTTTTAAAGCTTCTTTTTCTAAATATACTTTATTTACATCGGTAATTTCATATTCTCCTCTGGCACTTGGCTTAATATTCTTAGCTATTTCTACTACTGAATTATCATAAAAATACAATCCCGGAACTGCGTAATTTGATTTTGGTTCTAATGGCTTCTCTTCTATAGAAATTGCTTTGAAGTTTTCATCAAATTCTACAACACCATATCTTTCAGGATCTGAAACATGATAAGCAAATACAACACCGCCTTTAGGTTTTGTATTTGATTTTAACAATTCTTGCATATTCGATCCAAAAAATATGTTGTCACCCAGAATTAAAGCAACATCATCATTTCCTATAAACTCTTCTCCAATTACAAAAGCCTGAGCCAAACCATTTGGTATTTCTTGTTCGGCATAACTGAATTTACATCCCAAAACAGAACCATCACCTAATAACTTCTTAAAGTTTGGCAAATCATGAGGAGTTGAAATAATCAGTATTTCATTGATCCCAGCCATCATCAAAGTAGATAATGGATAATAAATCATTGGTTTGTCATACACTGGCATCATTTGCTTACTCATCGCAAGCGTCAAAGGGTGCAAACGTGTACCAGAACCTCCAGCTAAAATAATTCCTTTCATTAACCTAAGATTTTATATTTTATTATATAAATACTTTTTTTAAGCTTTCTTTATAATCAGGAACTTCCACAGCGTAAGTATTCTTAATTTTTGTTTTATCTAATAACGAAAATTCAGGCCTTTTTGCAGGAGTTGGATAAGCTGCTGACGGAATACCCGTTACAGTGCAATTATACCCTCCAAGTTCTTTAATATCCAACGCAAAATCAAACCAACTTATTTCACCTTCATTTGAATAATTATAAATTCCCGGAATCCATTTTTCAGATTCTAAGATTATAATCATTACCTGAGCTAAATCTGCTGCATATGTAGGTGAACCAATTTGATCATTAACAACGCTAATTGCATCTCTTTCCTGCATCAATCGCTGCATTGTTTTAACGAAATTATTACCAAACTTGCTGTACACCCACGAAGTTCTTAAAATCACAGAATTCGGATTTTCCTTCAAACAAGCAATTTCTCCTGCTAACTTGCTTTCACCATATACATTTACAGGATTTGTATTTGCTTCTTCATTTAAAGCAACAGAAGAAGATCCATCAAACACATAATCAGTAGAAACGTGAATTAATTTTACATTATTCTTTGCACTATATTTTGCAATTACTTCTACTGCTAAATTATTGATTGTAAATGCTGCTTGTTTTTCTGTTTCTGCTTTATCAACTGCGGTAAAAGCTGCGCAATTTAAGATTATATCGGGTTGAATTTTGTTTAACTGAATTTCAAGTAATTCTAATTTATCTAAACTAATCTCGTTTCGATCTGCAAAAACCCATTCGTATTTTTGATGTTTTTTTGCTAAAACTGCCAATTCAGAACCAAGTTGCCCGTTTGAACCTGTAACAAGAATTCTTTTCATTAAAACAAACTATTACAATTATCAATATACGGAAGAACTTGATCTTTTTCAGAAACAATTGCTTCGTCTAAATTCATTCCCCAATCTATGTTTAAAGATGGATCATCAAACTTAATTCCACCTTCAGAAGTTTTATCATAAACCTGATCACATTTATACATTACAGATGCCGTTTCACTTATCACAGAAAATCCATGAGCAAAACCTTGTGGGACTAATAACTGCTTCTTGTTTTCGGCTGATAATAAAATACTGAACGATTTTCCATAGGTAGGAGAATCTTTTCTCAAATCTACTGCAACATCAATAATTTCGCCTTCCAGAACACGCACCAATTTTGTTTGTGCATAAGGTGGGTTTTGGTAATGCAAACCACGTATTACTCCCTTTTTTGAAAAAGATTGATTATCTTGAATAAAATTAAAAATGACACCTAAATCATCTAATTTCACTTTATTATATGACTCGAAAAAAAAGCCTCTTTCATCTTCATAAACAATCGGTTCTAAGACAATCAAATCATTTATGAATGTTTTTTCTATTTTCACGTTATATAATTCTCTGTTAGTTTTTTGATTGTTTTTTATTAAAAAAAACATCCAAAGCTTCTTTTATTCTTGACCTGTCTTCATCTGTCAAATTTGAACCTGAAGGCAGACACAGTCCATCTTGAAATAAAGTCTCTGAGATTTTTTCACCATAGTAAGGGTATTTTTCAAAAATTGGCTGTAAATGCATTGGTTTCCATAATGGACGGCTTTCAATATTATCAATTTCAAGAGCCTTTCTTAAATCTTCACGAGTTTTTCCTCCCGTTTTTTCAGGATCGATAGTTATCGCTGATAGCCAATGATTAGAATAATAATTGTTATCAATTTCTTTCAAAATAGTTACACCATCAATATTTGCGAAATAATCTGCATAAAACTGATGCATTTTTCTTCTTAACTGAATATGTGTATCTAAAACTTCCATTTGTCCTCTTCCAATACCAGCACAAATATTACTCATTCTGTAATTAAAACCAACTTCACTATGTTGATAATGTGGCGCATTATCTCTTGCTTGAGTTGAAAGAAAAACAGCTTTATCTTTTGTTTCTTTATTTTGTGTTACAATTGCTCCTCCTCCAGATGTGGTAATAATTTTATTTCCATTAAAAGAAAGTGCTGCAATTTCTCCAAATGTTCCACATTTTTTATTTTTATAATGACTTCCTAAAGCTTCCGCACTATCTTCTAAAACAGGAATATCATACTTAGCCGCAACTGCATGTATTTCTTCAACTTTATAAGGCATACCATAAAGATGAACAGCAATTATCGCTTTTGGCTTTCTTCCATTTGAAATTCTATCTACAATTGCTTTTTCTAAAGAAACTGGACACATATTCCATGTTTCTGATTCACTATCAATAAAAACAGGCGTTGCGCCTTGGTACATAATAGGATTTGCTGAAGCCGAGAATGTCATACTCTGACAAATTACTTCGTCACCAGCTTCAACTCCTAATAAAATTAATCCTAAATGAATAGCTGCTGTCCCAGAACTTAAAGCTCCTATTTGAACGCCTTCATTTAAGTATTTTTCTAAATCATCTTCAAAACCATTAACATTTGGGCCTAATGGCGCTACCCAATTTGTATCAAAAGCTTCTTGTACATATTTTTGTTCGTTTCCTCCCATATGTGGAGAAGAAAGCCATATTTTTGAATTGTTCATTATTTAAAATATTTTTTTTGCAGGATTTCCAAAATAGGTTCCTTCTTTTTTTATTGATTTTAAAACTACTGATCCCGCACCAATTCTTGTATTATCAGGAATTTTAACACCTGGAAGAATTACAGCGTTTGATCCAATAAAAACATTATTTCCTATAACAGCACCACCGCCTATATCTACATTTGCCATTATACTTGTAAAATCACCAATAGTAACATCGTGACCAATTTGAGAACCGTTATTTATGAAAACAAAATTTCCAATTTTTGAATCACAAGATATAATTGCATAAGGAAGCAAAACTAACCCTTTACCATAGTTTGTTCGTTCACCAATAAAACAAGATTGATGAACATAAGAAAAGATTGAAATATTATTTTGAACTAATTCACTATATAATTGTTCTTTAACATTTACATCTGCAATTGCACAAATAACAGATTGATTCTTCTCTATATTATTTAAGTCAATTTTCCCAAGAAGTTTTTCATTTATCTCATAACCATTTAAGGCTTCTGGATTTTCATCCATAAAACCTACAATCGTTATTTTATTTTCATCAGATGTATTAATCCAGCTTACAATTTCCCTCGCTAAACCTCCTGCACCTAAAACTATGACTTCTAAATTATTGTACTGAGTACCCACCATCAATTTTTATATTTTGTCCTGTTATCCATTTACTAAAATCTGATAATAAAAATGTTATCATTGGCACAACATCTTCTACTTCACCAATACCCAACGGATGCATTTCTTTAATTCTTTCAATATTCTCGTCTTCAATTTGCGAAAATAATTTTTGAGTCATTGGAGTGTTTACAACTCCCGGAGATATTGCATTTACTCTAAATTTTCTTTTAGCAAGTTCTAAAGCCGATGACTTTACAACTCCTAAAACAGCTGATTTAGTAGCACAATATCCTATTTTTCCCGGCTGTCCCAAATCTCCCATTACAGAAGATAAAAAAACAACACTTGATCCGTCATTTGAATATTTTTTCTTTGAAAAATGTCTCAGTAATTCAATTCCACTAAAAACATTTATTTCAAATATCTTTTTTACGTTTTCAGGATTATACATTGTCAATGGCAAAGTTTCTTCAATACCAGCGCAATGAACAAAACCATCAAATTTTTCTCCTGCTAATGTTTCATCAAATATTTTAGGATAACTTTGATAATCTGTTAAATCCAGAGATAAAAATTTTAGTGCATCATTTGAACTTGCAATAAGATTTTCAATTTTACTTTTGTCTCTACCAACAGCAAGTACAGTACATTTATTATTTAATAAAAAATTACATAGCGCCAAACCTATACCAGAAGTAGCTCCAGTAACTAATATTTTTTTATCTTGTATCATTTTACGTATTTTTTGTATTCTTGTTGAAAAGAAAGAACTCTCTCTTCTTCTTGGCTTAATTCCCCATCATAAGAAGAAAATTTCACACCTTTTTGCACTTCTTGACAAATAGCTTTGTCTTCATCAAATACTTTACGATTAAAGTCTACCAAACTATCTTCATAAATTTTTTCTAAAACACCATTATTATTGTTTTCCTTTTTTGTAATAAAAACAAAACTTTTAAATAATGTCTTATCTTCTGATATTGGAATAATTTGCGATAGATTAAACGAAATTCCATAAGTAGAAGAAATTAAAATATTTGGAAAAACAATTAAATGTCTGTATCCGTCAATTACATAATTTCTTTCTTGAAATGGTTTATGCACTTTTGCTTGTTTACCTTCATTTTCTTTCATTAAAACCTCAGCATCCCACATTGAATGATTTTTTGAAAAAGAAAAATCCAATCCATCAGCTCCTAGTTTTTGAAATGTTTCTGAATGTATTAAAGCAACATGGTAACTTTCTAATGTATTTTCGACAACAATTTTCCAATTGCAAGCAATTTCAATCTCATTTACATCAATCAGTTTTCCAAAATTATTGGACATATTTTCCACTTCACTATAAAAATCACCTAAATAATCCTGAAGTGTAATTTCATCGTTTTTTACTTTTAAAAACACTAAAGTTCCACAAATATCTACAGAATACTCTTCTAGTTTAAGGCATTCTAATTCTTCTTTTGTAAAACTGAACAAAGGTTTTTTTGGTATTCCAAATGGAATTCCTTTATCATTGTAAGCCCATCCATGATAAGGACACATTAAAGGTCTGTTTCCTTTCGCAGAAGTTTGAATAATTGAATGTCTATGTGAACAAACATTTTTAAACGCTCTAATCTTACCTTTCAAATTTTGTACAACAACAGATATTCCAGAAATATCAGACACCACAAAATCATTTACTTCTGCAAAATCCGAGGTAAAACCTATAAAATTCCAGATTTCAGAAAACAGCTCTTTTTTTTCTTGTTCAAAAATTTCTTTTTTAAAATATTCTTTTGGCTTTATTAAAGCTTTCATGGGCAATTATATTTCTATTATATCGAAAATTTTCGTTTTAGACAAGTTGATAAATAAGTTCCCCCAATTTAATCCGGAACCATATCCGCTCAATAATACATTTTGCGAATTATTTAATAACTGTTTATTAGAACATATCAAAAGTGGAATTGAAACACCGCTAGTATTCCCAAATTTACTAATATTCAAAAGCATTTTTTCCTGGTCCACTTTTAATTGTGAAGCTATTTGTTTTATAATAAATTGATTTGATTGGTGCAAAAGATAATAATCAATGTCTTCTTTTTTGACATCAATTTTTTCCAGTAAATCAATAATGCTATTGGAAATTTCTCTAAGTGTAAAATCAAAAACTTTAGGACCATCCATAGAAAGATGAAGACTATTTTTTCTATTTCCTGACTCATCACTTTCAATTTCGAGACTTTTAGCTGTAATACCATTTCGATATCCTCCATCTGGAATTTGAATTGCACTAGCATTTTGACCATCAGAAAAGAAATTAAAATATGTCTTATCTTCTTTCGATTGTTCTGAATTGATTAAAACAGCTGCTGCTCCATCTCCAAATAACATCGCAGTACTTCTATCTTCGATTGAAAGTATTTTTGAAAGAGTTTCTGCTACTATAAAAAGCACTTTCCCTTTTTGTAATGACTTTGCTATAGAAAATGCAGTACTCAATCCTTGAATAAATCCTGCGCAACCTGCATTAATATCTAAACATAAAATTTCTCTTTTTAAATTAAGTTTATGCTGTAGAATATTAGATGTAAATGGAATTTTATAGTCTGGCGTTTGACTTAAAAAAATCAAACATTCAATATCATCTTTATTAACGTTGTATTTGTCTATTAGATCTAACGCAGCAGAAAGACCTAAATCTGATGCTGTAACATCTTCTTCTGCCCAACGTCTCTCTAAGATACCTACAGTTTTTTCAAAAACTCTAAATTCTTTTGGAGAAAATAGTTCTCCAAAAGAATCATTTAGAATTTTTCTTTTAGGAACACAAGCACTAATTGCTTCAATTTCTACACCTTGAAATTCCTGAAACATAATTAATTAAATTTATCTGATCCTATTCTCTCAATCAATGATTCAATTGTAGTAATATCTTTCAAATCATCAGCATTCAAAGTAACTCCAAATTCGTTAGATACATATCCAATTAAAACCATTGCTGCCATCGAATCCCATTCGTCTAAATCTTTAAGATTTGTAGTAGTTTCCAGAGTAGTTTCGATTTCTAATTCTTCAGCTAAACCTGAAATAAAATCATTCTTTTTCATAATATTACAATTTATTTTTTATTTTAATAAGTCCTCCTGACCAAGAAAGACCAACTCCAAATCCAACAATAATTATTGTAGATTCTTTACTGATTTGTTCGCTATACTTTTTTAATGCAATTGGTATCGTACAAGAAACTGTATTTCCTCCATCTTCCAAATCAATAAAAAAATTATCGCTTGAAATCTTCAATCTTTTACGCATAAAATTTAGCATATATGCATTTGCCTGATGAAAAACAAACTGATCAATTTTGTCAATATCAAGATTATTCAATTCAAGAATTTCTTTTGTGAAATTAGGTATAACCTCATTTGTGAAATTAAATACATCGGGACCATTCATATATAGATGATTATCCGAATATGTATTATCTGTTCCGTAAATAATTTCCGGAGCATTTGAATCATATGGAAACCTACTACATCCGTTTTTAACAATTAACTTGTCAAAACCTGAACCGTCTGTACCAAATAAAAAATCTCCAATTCCATCCTCTTCTTCAGAATACGAAATTAAAGTTGCGGTTGCGGCATCTCCAAAAATTGATCTATTTGATCTATCTTGTGGATGAAGATATTTAGAGTAAGTCTCCGCAGTTACCAATAATACATTTTTTACTTGCCCGGAACTAATTAATCCTTTGGCCAGACTAACTCCATAAGTATATCCTGAACAACCAAGATTAAAGTCTAATGCTCCTATATTTTTTTTCATTCCTAATTTATCTTGTAGAATACAAGCTGTAGTAGGTAAAAAATATTCTGGACTTTGTGTACAATACAAAATATAATCTATTTCTTGTCTGTCGTAGTTCTGGAAAAGTTTCTCACATGCTTTTAATGCCAGATCAAAAGCTGTCTCATTTTCACTAACCCAATATCTATTTTTTATCCCGACTTTTTCTTCAAATTTTGAAAAATCATAATCTGGAAATGTTTCTTCTAAATCTTTATTAGTGATTTTATTTTCAGCATATACATATTCGATTGCCTTAATAATCATACCCATAATTAACTCCCTTTAAATGATTCTGTTGTTGCTGTATTATCTGCACTTATTCCTTCTGACTTAAAAACCTTGATAATAGTCAAAAATACAATTTTTAAATCCAATATAAATGTAATATTCTTCACATAATAAACATCAAAAATGAATTTATCTTCCCAACTAATAGCATTCCTCCCATTTACTTGAGCCCATCCGGTAATTCCCGGCTTGACATCATGTCTTGTTTTCTGAAAATCACTATACAAAGGTAAATATTCCGGTAAAAGTGGTCTTGGACCTATCAAGCTCATATCTCCAATTAATACATTCATTAATTGTGGAATTTCATCCAAAGAAGTTTTTCTAACAAATGAACCAACTTTTGTCAACCTTTCGGCATCAGATAGAAGGTTTCCATTTGCATCCTTCTTATCCGTCATCGTTTTAAATTTTACGATTTTGAATATTTTTCCATTTTTCCCTGGACGCCTTTGAATAAAAAAAGGTTTTCCTTGATTAGCAATAAATAAACAAATAGTAACAAATATAAAAAGCGGACTCAAGAATAACAATCCCAATAGAGCGCAAATAAAATCAATTACTCTTTTCAAATAAATACTATACATTTTTTTCTAAACTTTTATATTCTGATAAAATAGCGTCCCAAACTAACTGTTGTTCATAACGAGAAATAATACTTAATCGTGCATTAATTCTGAGACTATTACTAAATTCTTTATCGGTTAACATTTTTTCCATCGCATCATAAATAGCGACTGAATCTTTCACAGGAATAATCATTCCGTTTTCGTTTTCTATGATAATTTCGTTACAACCATTAATATCTGTAACAATACTTGGTAATCCCATAGCTCCCGCCTGCATAACAACATTAGGAAATCCTTCTCTATAACTAGGAAAAATCAATGCATCGGCCATTGCATAGTAAGGCCTAACATCAATTTGAAAACCAACGCTAATAATATTTTCAGATTCTTTTATTGTTTTTACAGTTTCGACATCCAGAGGATCTAAATCGTCCTCGAATGGACCAACTAATAATAGTTTTGCATTCTTGTAATTATATTGAAATTTAGAAAATGCATTTATTAGTTCATTAATTCCTTTGTCTTTAACTAAACGCCCTACAAAAACAAAAACAAAGTCATTTTCTGCGATACCTAACTTTTTTCTTTCCTGGGTTATATCTTCTAAGTTATACAATTCAGGATTAAAATAATTTTTATCTATTCCATTAACGTTTCCATTACCAATAACCTTCAGAGGCTTTTGCGTAATTTTATAACTTATTAAATCATCTTTAACTCCTTGTCCCTCTGGATAAATATTAGTTGCGCAGAGGCATAATAGTTTATCCATCAAAATAAGTATTTTTTGAAATAATCCCTGCTTTGAGGGAAATATCAATCCGGTAAAAGTATGGATACGAATTGGAACACCCGCAAATTTTGCTGCTGTCATACTTAATAATCCAGCTTTTGGGGTAATTGAATGTACTATGAGCGGACGTTCTTTTTTAAAATAAAAATATAATTTAACTAAAGAAACGAAATCTTTTATTGGTGAAATTTTTCTCTCCATTTCGATAGGAAAAATTTCAACACCTTCTCTACTGGCAACTTCATCTAAACTAACATCTTTTCCTGAAACAGCTATAATATTATAATGCTCATTTAAAAATTTCAACTGTCCTTTTAATAAAACATTCAGTGATATTGGAACGGTTGACAACCGGATAATTTTATTCATTTTGTAATTCAACCTTCATTAATCATTTTAACTATATTGTTTAATAACTAAACAACTTCATTTCTTCATTACTTTGTATCTATAACTATTAAATTATGAATAGCCTTAACGGAAAACCTAATTTTCTGTATTGATTAACTTGTTATTTTTATATTTCTTTATTTTATCGAAAACAATATTCACATTATATTTACTTGAATTTCTCCAATAAAAATCTTTTTTAGGATTTTTCCATACTGCATTAGTGATCGTAATTGTTCCTGCTGGATTTTGAATTGAATTATCATCATTAATGGATGTACCAAAAGAATAATTAGATCCATCATCTGTATAATTTTGCATCGTAATACTTACTTGTTTTTGTGGATTATTTTTAATCGAAAAAGCTTGTAAATTAATGCCTAATCCACCTGGATTATTAAAAGTATAAATATTACTTAAATTAACATCTTTAAGAGTTTCGTTATACAAACTAGGCTCAATTTGAATACCGTTCATAGGAAGTGTTCCGTAAGTATTGGAAATAAAAACAGAATCTATATGTAAATTATTTGCCGAAGTAATTGATATACCATCTCTTCGCGCATAATCTATCCATCCATTTTTAACAACAATATTCGAGCTTACTTTTCCATCTTCTGAACCTACAAAAACGCCATCTCCCCAAGTATCTTTTATTTGAAAATTATAAACTTCAACATTTGCACTATTAAGAATGCAAATACCGGCACTCCATTCTCCAGCTTGGTCACTTTTTTCTTTTCTGCTACCAACAATATTTGCATTGTAAATTTTAACATTGGAAGCATTATAAACTTTTATGATATCATTCAACCTACCTTTTGCCGGACCTTTGAACATAACCTTTGAATACTTATTAAAATAGATTATTCTATTTGAAGGAATCATAAGCCCACTACTATTTATTAAAACAGGAAAATTAGGCATTATAACTACAGGATATTTATTAATAGCATCTTGAAGTTTTTGTGTATAATCTACCGTTGCGTTCTTATTAGGACTCCCTGGCAGACTTTTCTCAAGGTTATAACTATCTTTTGGGAAAGTATAATTAGAATAACCTTTGTAATACATACTTACAAGTTGTTTTGGTGCAGATATATAATCGTAGCTCTGAGCATTCGACAACTGAGACACAACTAAACATAGAAATAATGTTTTAAAAAAAGCAGTAGTTTTCATAAGTTTGGAATTATCTAGTTTGGAAAAAAATAAAAATAAACACTAAAAACAGTACAGAAAAAGTGGCTTTAAAACTTTTTCTATTTTGATAAACTTTAAACATCGGTGCAAGCAAGAACGGTATAACACACCAAGACATTACGCCCCAGCGATCAGAATAAGGAATTTGGAACATCATATAAAACACTGCACTGATAAGAATGTAATACTTCAATAAATTTTCATAAAAATCATTCTTTTCAAGCTTATTCAAGTATATAAATATAATTAAAAATATCGTGTTAAATGCAACAAATTGTGGTTTGAATCCAACAGAATATGCAGAATCATTTCCTTCTAAATATCCTCCTCTTCTTTCGTCAAGCAACAAAAATCCAATAAAATAATCTTTAAACGATAAAACGCTGATACTTCCTGCCGCTAAAACAACCGAAATTAAATATAAACAATAATAATAAAACAATCGAATTTTCTTAAAGTAAGTAACCAATAAGTATAAGAAAACCGGTATAAGACTTGTAAAATGAAAACATATCGCTAGTATAAAAAATGAAATCCATCGAAATTTCTTTTTTGGCGAAACATTACGAGAAATAATCGCTAATACAAAAAAAGCAAGCGACAAACCTTGTCTTATAATATTTATCCCTAATGATTCAAAGAAAAACAGACTAATTAAGGAAAAAACAGAAAGAAAAAAGTTTGATCTGTAAAAATTTGAATATTTCTTTAAAGTGTAAAAATTTAATGTTACAAATAAAAAACTCATTACAAATAAAAAAATTTGCGGGTCTTCGCTAAAAACATTCAAAACTCTAAATACTAATCCAATGGGAGCATCTGTACCGTAAGTTATCTCTTTATAATGGGTATACTGCCAATGATACATTTCAGTATCAGTACCAATATCTACAGAGCGCATACCAAACAAAAAGACATAACCTAACAATAGGACAAATACGATACAATTAGATACGCCTTGATAATTTTTTTTCTTCAAGTCTATAGTAATTGCCATCCAAATTGCAAGCAACGATGCTGCTACATATATGACCCAATATAATAAATTAAACTCTGGCACCTATAATTGAATCTAGCTGTTTTTCAAAACTTACTTTTTCAGATAACGTTAAATACTGAAATCGCTTATTCAATAAAACATGCTCCTTTTTAATTTTTTCTAAAGCAACATAAACAAGGTATTTTAAATAAGATTCCAATATCAATTTTGCTTTTTGTGTTTTTGTTGCGCGATATGTATCAGCAAATTTGATTTTTCCTTTAATCATTTTTAAATGTTTTTGAGAATTATTATTACTGTCTTCTCTATAAAACAACAAAGGTTGATTCAAATTTTGAAAGCGATATTGTGTTATTAAGCGATACCATAATTCCATATCTTCCATTTGTATGAAGCCTTCTTTATATGGATTTTTTAACAACACTTCTCTTTTTGCCATCACTGTTGGATGTATAGGACAAATTCCTTTGAGAATATCATCCTGACTTTTTATTTCTACTGATTTTTTAAATCCTAAAATTTGGTTGTCCTTATCAATACTTACAGCATCACCAAAAACAATATCAATTTCAGAATTCTTTTTTAATACGTTCAGTTGTCTTTCTATTCTATCCGGGAACATTATATCATCAGCATCCATTCTGGCAAAATAAATACCCTCAGAAAGATGAATCATCTCATTTAGTCTAAAAATTAACCCTTTATTGACACCATCATTAATAATTTTAATTCTGGGATCATTATAAGATTTCATAATTTCTAAAGAATCATCTATAGAGCCATCATTTACTAAAAGTAACTCAAAATCTTTAAAGGATTGTTGCAATACAGAATCAATAGCTTGTTTAAGATATTGACCTGCATTATATATTGGAATTCCGATTGAAACTAGCATTTTTTATTTATAGTAAATGGGCTCAAAATGAGTTTTAGCCTTAATTTTTCTTTAGATCTTTTAATTTTTCGCTAATCAAAGTGATATATTTATCATCTGAGTAATATTTTTCAAAAATCTGTTTATAAACATTTTTTACTTCATCTACAAAAATGTTCTTTTTATCAAAAACGATAATTTTATTAGCAATTTCTTGTAAATCTTCCTCCTCTAATCTGCATTTAATTGAGTAATCTTTTAAATCAATATTTTCTTCAAAATCCTTCACAACATCAGTATATACAGGAATAATACCGGCCGCTAGATAAGAGTTCATTTTTGTTGGCGTTGCAACATTATTAATAGGATCGTCTTTTCTTAATAAAAACCCGTATTTATATTTCACTAATTCGTCTTGTAACTCTTCTAGTTTAACAAAACCAACGGATACATTTTTTAAATCATGTTTCTTTATTAACGCATCGGCTTCATTTTTTTGTCCAGTAAGCAAGGTTAATGTTGCTAATTGATTGTTTTCGTAGATTTTTTTAAAAACTATGAGACTTTCTTCAATACATTGCCAGCCATATAAAGCTCCAGCATATACGAAACTGAGTTTTTCATATTTTTTTGGGGAGAGAAAAGAAGTTTCATCTAATTTCTTATTATAACATGGTATAATAATTGATTTTTCATTGAAATTTAAAGCATATTTCTTTTCATAAAAGCGTTTCATTTCATTGGAAACAAACAGACATAAATCTGTTTTTTCTAAACATTTTTTTTCCAAATAACTTAGATAAATTTTTCCAATCTTAGACTTTAAAGTATAATTATGTAACAATTCATACTCTTCAGGTCCAATGCCTTGAAACCAATTGATATAAAAATATTTTTTCTTTTTTTCTTTATATTTTAATGCTTTTTGATCTCCTCCACGAATAGTTACAATAATATCAATATCTGCATCTACAAATGGATCTTGAGAAACAACTACTTCATAATCATGAAATGCATTTATGATTAAACTCGTATAGTATTCTGTTGCCTCATTCATGGCACTTTTAGGCAGATAAAAAAAAGCTTTCATTTTATAATTAATTTTTGGCGAATATTTTTTTAAATTCTAACAACATATTATCAGCATTTGTTCTTCTTTCTTTTAAAGAAGCTTCGTAATCAACTTCATAGTTCAATTCATTAACCAATTTAACTAAATGCTGCATATCAAAGGGTTTCTCCCAAAGTTTGATTTCTTTGACTTGCTCTGTTAAGATTCTTAATTTTGGTTCTATCTCAACACAAATAACTGGTTTGTTTAATAAGCTAGCTATAATTGCTCCGTGATAACGGGCTGTTATGAATCCGTCAAATACATTTAATTCTTCCAAAAATGATTCAATTGAATATTTTTCCGGATCCCAAACTAAAAAGTTCTCATTCTTTAGTTTTCCAATCCATTCTTTGTCTTTAGATGGTGCAAAAACAATGAATTGCAATTCTGCATCTGAATATGTTTTATAAAATTCAATTAAAATGTTGATATAATTATTTCCTGATTTTTCCCAGTCCCAATCTCTAACAATAATTCCAATTTTCTTTTTTCCGTTAAAGCCTTCAGATTTAGTACAATTAGGTTTTTCAAAATAAGACGAAAAAACAACATCTGCTCCCAAGGTTGCAGGAATATTCCAATCTGAGCAATATTGGTATGAAATCTCATCTCTCACTCCAACAAAATCAGACTTAGCAATTTTTTCTTTTGCATTAGCTATTGCTTCCTGATTTTCATAAAATGGACCAATTCCAAAACCTATAAATGCAATCTTACTAGAATTTATATTGTTTTTAGAAAAAATATTGCTTAGCTTTTTTTTAACAAGTTTGGGATTTCTAACAGCTATACCAATCTTTTGAAGTAAAGTTGTATTGTAACTACTTTGAAAAGCAAAAAACTGAGTTCCTCCTCCATAGACTTCCCAATCGGGTAGAAAATTAGGTTTTAAATAGGTACTGTTTATTAAAAGCTTATTGGCATAATTATTTTCTTCTCCTACAAAATTTAACTGTAAATTCTCAAACTCTTTTAAAAAGTAGTTTTCAAACACACACATTAACAAATCATCTCCAAAATTAGTTTCTCCGTAAGCTCCTTTTATAGTAAGTCTTGTCATCTTTTTTATTATAATACCATCTTCTTCTCCAACAATGCACTTCTTAAAACATCATAAGGCAAATCCTGCACAGTTGTTCCGTTATTTATAGCCAATACTGCTGCTGCACCGGCAGCTTGTCCCAAAGACATATACACAGGTTCCATTCTAATGGAACTATATGCAGTTCGTGATGCAGATAAACAAACAGGAACAAATAGATTTGTGCATTGTGCTTTTTTGGGTACAATTGATCGATAATCAATTGGATAAGGTTTAGGAGTTCCGGCCATAAATTGACCTTCATTCTTAATATTTCCGTTATTATCTATGTAACGTTGAACTATATGTGAATCCATTGCATAATCTCCCAATGCTACTGGTCGGTCCGCAACAATTTGACCTGTACAATTTCTCTCTGTCATAATGTATTCACTGATCATTCTACGTCCTTCTCTAATATACAATTGATTTGGCCAATTACCATTATCCACAAATTCATCTTTTGGTAATCCCCATTCTTTATAAAAATCACGAATTCTGGCGGGAACATTCGGGTGATTTGCTAAAGTCCACAAAAGTCCTATCTGATAGCGTTTATGATCAGCAATTATCATTTCTCTTTCTGCATAATTTGCATCTGGATATTTGTAATTTTTACCCACGTAATCAGTCGAAACTGGTCCAAAATTATTTGAATCCGTTTTATAATTTGGCATTGGTACTAAATCAAAAAAAGTATTTCCCTGATAGGTTTTAAGATATTCGAAAAGTATATTATAATCATCTTCATTATAATCAGCAGGTTTTTCTATTTGTATCCTATTTCGACTTTCGTTGGTTAGACACATTCTATAACAATATGCTTGTATCTTTTTATCTCCTGTTCCGTTTCCAGGCAAGTTTAACGGAAAATCTGTACCAAAATGTTTTATTCCGTCCGGCAATTGATTTCTATTGCTATTTGCAATCCTTTGAACACCACTGGTTCGTTCATTGTATTGACTATTACTTTCTCTGCCAATAGTATATGAAACACCTGCTTTTGCCATAAGATCTCCTTCATAGGTAGCATCAATAAACATTTTTCCTTTTATTTTCAGACCCGATTCCATTGTTATGGAAGTAATAGCATTCAAGTCATTTTTAGTAACTCCTTTATCTAAATCAAGTCTTTGATTATGTAAAATTGGAATAGCATTATTAACAATGAAGTCTCGCAAAACATACTGAGCTGCTTTGGGTTCAAACCAAATCATGATATCTCCATCATACGTATATCTTGCATATCCTCCTGGATTACCACCAAACCAACTATTAGAGTTACCGTAATACTCTTTTATGGATTTATAAAAATCTCTTGTTGCCCCTCCTAATATACTGTTATTTAATACATCTGTGGCACCAAGACCATTCGCAGTCATTCCACCTAATGCAGTATTTAAAGGTTTAATAAGCAAAACATTTTTTCCGGATTTTATAACCTCGGCAGCAGCCATTATACCGGAAACTGTTCCGCCATACACTACCACATCATATTCTTTAGTTACATCTATATCCTTTACTCCCGTAGTAGTATCAAAATGTAAAATGGGTTTTATATTCACCAAATCGTCATTATCTTTTGAGCAAGACGAGTGAAAAAAAGAACAAAATAATAAAACTGCAATCAAACGTAATTTTATACAATACATTTCAAAATAATAAAACGGTTAAATTTATTTAATTCTTTCTCTAAGAAAATTAGTCTATATCAGATTCATTATATTTAGTACTTTTTCTAAAGAACTAAATTAAAATGATCTGATCATTCATTATAATTAAGATTTATCTGGGGTTGAAGTTTTCTTTCCAACTTTTCTTTCAGATAAATTTTATTTTCTTTTTTAAGTCTATAATAATGCTCAGAATCTCTGCTTTTTATAACTCTACATGGATTACCAACAACTATTGAAAGCGGAGGAATTGTTCCTGAAACTACACATCCGGCACCCACAATACAACCCTCACCAATATTACTGCCTGGAGTTATTATTACATTTCCGCCTATCCAAACATTTTCTCCAATTGTTACTTTTCTAAAGTCAAAAGTTTCATCATATGGAATATACTTAGAATCCTTAAACGAATGATTTGCCGAGTGTAAAACCAAATTTGGTCCAATGATTACACCATTCATTATTTCAACTCCTCCCAATCCATTAATTTCGGCATTGGGACCGATATAAATAAAATTACCTAAAGACACACGCTCTGGATAATAAATTACGATAGAAGAGCTGATACTATTATTACTACCACTTTTGTTTAGCTTCTTTAATAATCGTTTCAATTTGATGGATTTAAAAAACATCACAACTTTCCCTATAATCATTTCTTTAAATATCTTAACATTAAATTTTTATTGAGGTATACAATTAAACCTGACACTATAAAAAATAAAATTAATTGGTATTGAAATTTTAAAATATTCATTAAAAAAATCAATGCAATTATAGCAATTAAAGCAATTATACAATAAAATATATTTATCTTAAGATTCAGCTCTTTTTTCAAATCAAAATATCTTAACAAGTATATTATAAAAAAGCCAAGAAAATAAGAAATTGATATCCCATATAAACCCCATCTATGAACTAATAAAAAACACAGACCGATAGATATGGCACCTCCAAGTATTGTTGTTAAAGTTATTTTTGCAGTTGCTCTACTTTTCTGATAAATAAGACTTATTAATGCAGCCAAAGTATTAAACCCAACTCCTAAATATAAAAAAGGCATAAATCTCCAAGACTCATAAAATTCAGAATTAACAATATACTTTGTGTAAATAGGTGCCCCGACAATAAGGATCACAATAATACTAAATTCTATTTTGAAAAAATAAACCAATAGTTTACTAAAATCTTCAAGTTTGATATCCTTTTTAAGAAACCCATCTTGAATAGGCAAAACAAATATTGAATTTACTATTACAATAATGGACGGAAATCTTGAAGAAATTGCATAGACACCGTTTGCTTCTGCTCCTAAGTAATGCAATATAATAAATTTACTTGCGGAACCTATTACCCACCAACTCATCAAATTAGGAATAAGCGGTAGTGAATAACGGCACATTTCTTTCAATAATTCTTTATTTAAAGCTTGAAAAGAAAAATACTTCAATATATTAATTTGAAATAAAATCAACAAGCATGCGACTGTGTATGCTATTACATTTGCAAGCAAAATACCTTCTACTTTTAAGTGCAATACATATATAAACAATACATTAAAAACAATTACTAAAAATGTAGTTAAAAGTCCATTAACCGCAAACTTTTTAGTATGTCCTTCTCCTCTTAAAATACTTTGTAATATTGGTAACAAGCAATTCAGAAACATTAGAGAAAAAAAATAACCTTTGTATCTAAACGTTTCCAATTCAGAGTAAATTAACAGAAATACCGAAAACAAAAAAAAGCCTGCTCCAAATGCAAGCATCGTATTAGTGATTATTTGTTTTTTTAGATACTCGTTTTCTTTATCTTTATCAATCAACCAACGATAAGCAGCGTCAGATATCTGTAAAGAAACCAGAGGAACAAATAATGTGATTGTTGTTATAAATATATCGTACTCACCTAAATCTTTTTTTGTCAAAAAAAATGTATAAAGAGGAAGAAGTAAAAAAGAAAGGACTTTCGATCCAAAACTTCCTACAGAGTAAATTAAGGTTTCTTGAAAAAGTTTATTTCCAAGACGATTAGAAGGGGTTACGCTCATTTTAATTTGTGCGTATGAATTCAACTATTCTTTTGCATGCATTACCATCTCCATATGGATTATGCAAAGCACTCATTTGCTGATAGCGATCGAGATTTAGTAATAAATCATTTGCTTCAGAAATTATTCTTTCTTTATCAGTACCAACTAAAATTACAGTACCTGCATCAACAGCTTCTGGTCTTTCTGTGGTATTTCTCATTACTAAAACAGGTTTCCCTAAACTAGGTGCCTCTTCTTGTACTCCGCCAGAATCAGTAATAATCAAATATGATTGTTTCATTAACCAAACAAACGCAGGATAAGCTAGAGGACTAATTAATTTTATATTAGAAATATTTGATAAAATCTCGTATACAGGTTTTTTTACATTTGGATTTAAATGTACTGGATAGACAATTTGAACATCCGGATGCTGCATTGCAATTTCTCTTAAAGCTTCACAAATATCTATAAATCCCTTTCCATGATTTTCACGTCGGTGACCGGTTACCAAGATTAGTTTTTTAGATGAATCGACGATTGTCTTTAGAAAATCAATTTCCTGATTATCTATTGAGTCAACAATTACTACACTTTCTAATAATGCATCAATTACAGTATTTCCTGTAACTAATATACTATCCGGACTAACATTCTCGGCCAATAAGTTTTCTTTTGAAGCATTTGTAGGCGCAAAATGAAAATCAGCAATTCGTCCAGTAACTTGTCGATTAATTTCTTCAGGAAACGGTGAACGCTTATCATATGTACGTAATCCAGCTTCTACATGGCAAACTTTTGCTCCTGAATAAAAAGCCGCAATACTTGCGGCCATAGTTGTGGTTGTATCTCCATGAACATAAACGTAATCTGGCTTAAAATCTTCTAAAACAGCTTTTAATTCAGTAATAATATCTGCTGTTAAAGAAAACAAATCCTGATTAGCTTTCATTAAATTTAAGTCATAATCAGGAACAATTTCAAAAAAATCCAACACCTGATCTAACATTTCACGATGTTGTGCTGTTACACAAACTTTTGATTCAAAATCATTTTTATTTTTTTCAAATTCTTTTACTAAAGGAGCCATTTTAATGGCTTCCGGTCTAGTTCCAAATATGATTAAATTCTTAATTTTCATATTAATAGTTATCAAACATTAAATTAAAATAAAAAGGCAAGGAAAATCAATTAACTATTCAATGCTTCTTTAATATATTTTTTCACGATAAAAAATATAGCACAAATAAATACGAAAAGAAAAGAGCCGATTACCATCCCTTTCATCTTACCTAATTGATCTTTCTTTAGCGGTAAAATGGGTCTGTCAATTACTTGAATTAATGGAGTTTCTCTACGCAAAGTAACTTTTGCCAGTTCTGCCTGTTTTACTAATTCGGTCAAAATTGCAATATTTGCCTGCACATCTACTTGTCTTTTTGCTGATGGCGTTCTTCTAACATTTAAAGCGGGATTAAGATTAAAAGTATTATCATTTGCAACTGCAACACCAGTAATAGCTCCATTAAGTTCCCCACGAATAGAGTCGGTTTGCCTCTCTAAAATATCCATATTAATACGAGCCTTTTTACTTTTAGTATCGATGTAAAATTTACCCACTTGTCTTACTAAAGCTTCGCAAAAATATTTGGCAAACAATTCATTCTTTGATGAAACCTGCATATTGATTATAGAGATTTTCTTGTCTTTTTGATCAACATTTAAATCTCCTTTGGACAAATTTTCATAAATTTTACCTAAAATACTATCATGAACTCTTGTAAAATCCTGACGTTTCATATTTGGCAGGAATTGTATACTTTTAAATCTTGGATTATTCTCCCAACTTTTTCTCCATTCATTATTTTGTATATACATTTCGGCTAATGAAATTGATTTCCCACTTACTTCAACCGGACTCATTAGTGTTTGTTCAACCATTGTCCGAGATTTAAATAATTCTGTCAAATTAGCTCCTGTAAAAATACTGCCTCCACTACCCCCAATGTCCAAACCAAGGGTACTTGCTAAACCTAATGCACCACCTAATCCTCCTCCTCCAGATTTTTCATCTTCCATTGCAAAGGACAATGTTGCTATATATGTTGGCTTTTTAACAGCAGAATATATGAAGCCCAATAAAGCTCCAGCGAACCCTGCTATTAAAATAATTTTCCAGTTTGAAAGCAAATAAGTAAACCATTCTCTTATTGTTTCAAGGAATTCTTTTAACGAAATTTCGTCATTTTCAATAGTTTTATTCTCCATTAAACGATCTATTTGAAAGCTGTTACAATTAATAATGCTAAACTAGTTAGAACACTGCCGATGCTAACCCATTCTCCTGTGCTCATTCTCTTGGTTTCCGGTTTTTCCGGTACCACAATCTGAGAACCTGGAGTTACTTTAGGATAGGCTCTAAAAAACAGAAATGACTCTGTAACAGAAGCTTTTCCATTTGGATATATAATATAAGCTTTTTTCTTCCATCCTTTATTATCGACACCACCAACAGAATTTATATAGTATTTAAATCCTTTTCCGCTTCTGTAAGGGATTTCCGAAGTAAGCAAAACATTTCCAGTTACTTTAACACCTTCATTAAAAGTTGCTACTGTAATTTCATCACCTGGAAACAAAGTAACATTCGAATAGTGATTTTTATCTTTTACAATTTTTTCCCAATTAACCGGAATCGTTGCAAATTTTAAATCATCCTTTAATTTTTTTGCTAGTTTATCGTTTGAACCTACAGTATCGGTTTTAGTTTTAGCCAAATTTAAATCTACGCTTTCAATTTCTTCAATCTGATCTTGATTAATTGGCCTTTTAATTTTGACACCATCAACATTAGCAATTGATGTTACACCACCTGCACGCATTACAATATTATAAACGCTTTCTTTTTTATTTGCCAAAACATATTTTCCCGGATATGCAACAGCTCCACTAACTGTTACCATCTCTGGTTTTTCATAAACAGCTATTCTGCGAATGTTAATCACATCAAAAGGCTTTAAAATAAAATTTTTGATTTGCTCATTATTTTCTGCAGTAATCTCAAGCTCTACCAGTTCAATACGTTTGGGATCATTCTCAACTATTACATCAGATTTTATCATTCTGGCGATTTCTACCCTTTTAGATGCTGAACCGGTTAATCCACCCACTTCAACAATTAAATCATTCAATGTAAGATTTTCATAATAATCATACACTCCTGGTTTTTTTACCTCACCGTCAATCGTTACCTTATATTCTTCTCTAAAATCTAAAATAGAATAAACAGTTACAATATCTTCTCTTTTTAACTTTACATCTGCGTTTAAATCTCCTGACATAGCAGCATTTAAATCTACATTTACAATTTCTGTTGTCAAATCAGATTTTAGACGAATGATTCTTGCTCTTTTTGTATAGGCGTCCTCTTTAAGCCCTTCTGCTCTGGTAATAAGATCTGAAACTCTCATTTCATTACTATAAGAATAGTAATCTGGTCTAAAAACGGCACCTTCAATTTTAATACGATTTTCAAATCGGTTTAAGATTTTGGTAATCTTAAAAACATCCCCTGATTTTGGATTGTAATTATTAAAATCACTTTCATTAATATCGTGAACTTTGAATTCTTTTCCTGTCTTTTGTACGACATTTACTGAGGCTGTATATGCAAATTCATTAAATCCTGAAGCAAAGCCTAATAAATCAGTAAACGTCTCGCCTTGTTTCATTTCAAAAATCCCAGGACGTTTAACTTCTCCTTCAACAGTTACCCTATCATTGTAAGCAGGAATCCTAACAACGTCGTTATCTTTTAAACTAACATTATCAGATTGATCTCCTTTTACTATAAATTTATAAATATCAATTTTTTTATAAACTTTATTATTACGAATTAACTCTATATTTCGGTAGCTTCCATTCTTCCCCGGTCCTCCAGCCAAATGCAAAGCATTATAAACTGTCGCCAATGAAGAAATCGAATAATTCCCCGGTTGTTTTCCTCCAACAATGGTAACTTTTATAGTTCTTATTTGAGTCAGACTGATACTAACCTGTGATTGTCCAGATCTCACTGTACTATAAACTTTGGCAATTGCAGCTTTAATTTTTTGAGTTGCAGCTTCGATCGACATTCCTGAAACTGAAATTTGCCCAACATTTTCAATAACAATCTTTCCTTCTACACTAACTGGTATACTTGCGCTATACTCTTGAACTCCATATACACTAACTTGCAATTCATCTCCAGGTCCTAAAGTATAATTCATTGGTGTTGCCAATTTCAAATCAGGTTCAAAATTCAAACTCGGATTATCAAAAAGTTCAGAACCAAAAATTAAGGCATTAGCTGAGTCTTTTACTTTAACATTGACAATTTTTTCCTGATTTCTTCCAAATTCAGATTTATTGTTTTTTAAAGAATTAACTTTACTATCATTTCCGGATGTACTTGATATATCTTTCAACTTAGCTCGTAACTTGTCAAACTCATCCTGACTCATGCCTTTTGAAAGCGCTATAGGTTCTGCGTCATCTATAGTCATATTATTGCTTTTTAATTGAGAAGCAATTTTAACAAGATCTTCTTGAGATAAATAATCAACTTTAATACTACTTAAATCTTTAGATTTAAACATGTCTTGTGCATGTACATTTAAAGAGAGTAATAAAATAAAAAACAGAGTAAAAACGTAAGTTGTTTTTTTCATATTGATTTATAATTTTAACCTTAGTTTGGTTTAAATAGAAATTTACTTATTTATGAGTATTGTTTTTGGTAATAATCTTTGTAAGCCCCTGAAGTAATATTTTGGAGCCACTTATTATTATTAAGATACCAATTGACCGTTTTTTCTAAACCTTCTTCAAAAGTCACAGAGGGTTTCCAACCTAATTCTTTGCTAATTTTTGAAGCATCAATGGCATAACGCAAATCATGTCCTGGTCTATCTTTTACAAAACTTATTAGTTTTTTAGAAGTTCCAATGTCTCTTCCTAGTTTTTGATCCATGATTTCGCAGAGTAGTTTGACAAGATCTATATTTTTCCATTCGTTAAAACCACCAATATTATAAGTTTCGTGATTTTTTCCTTCGTGAAAAACTAAATCTATTGCAATAGCGTGATCTTCTACAAATAACCAATCCCGTGTATAATTACCATCTCCATAAACTGGCAATGACTTATTATTTATAATATTATTTATAAAAAGTGGAATTAGTTTTTCAGGAAAATGATAAGGTCCATAATTATTCGAGCAATTAGTCAAAACATATGGCAACCCGTAAGTTTCTCCATAAGCTCTTACAAAATGATCAGAACTTGCTTTTGAAGCAGAGTAAGGTGAATTTGGGTCATAAGGTGTCGTTTCAGTAAAAAGTCCTTCAGTGCCTAATGAACCATATACTTCATCAGTACTTATATGATAAAAACGTCTACCTTCAAAATTGCTTTTCCATTGATTTTTAGCTGCATTTAATAAATTCATTGTTCCTATAACATTTGTCTTAACAAATATTAAAGGATCTTCAATAGAACGATCAACATGTGATTCAGCTGCTAAATGTAGAACACCTTCAAATTGGTGAATTGAAAAAAGATTATTTATAAAAGCTTCATCTGTGATATCTCCTTTTATAAATGTATAATTAGGATAATCTTTAATATCTTTAATATTTTCAAGATTCCCTGCATATGTTAAGGCATCTAAATTATAAATTTGATATTGAGGATATTTAGTTACAAACCGTCTAACTACATGTGATCCAATAAAACCTGCACCTCCAGTAATAAGAATCTTTTTCATCTTCATTAATTTAATAATTCTGAATTTTGTCTTTCCAGTTCGCCATATAAATCTTTTACGTCCTGCGAGTTTTCTTTCTGCAATATTAAATTTGCACTATCTGTGTAGACAAAAATAGTATTTTTTAATCCTAAAAATGTCGTATGTTTTTCCGTACCAATAACCATATTTCCATTGTTATCAATAGGATGTCCTTTTAAGACTAAATAATCATAAACTGACTCAAACGAACCCAGATCTGACCAAGAAAATGAAGCAGGAACTACCTTGATTTTTTTACTTCGCTCCATAACAGCATAATCAATACTAATTGATGGAATCTCAAAAGACAAATCTAAATCCAGAAAACCTTCTTTACTTGACTCCCAAACTGTTTTAGATTTTTCATATACATCAGGTTGAAATTGTTTTAATTCATCAAGTAAAACTCCTGCTTTAAAACAAAACATTCCGCTATTCCATAAAAAATTACCTCTTGAAATAAACTCTTTAGCCGTAGTTTTATTTGGCTTTTCACGAAATGAAACAACCTTGTCTCCTTTCGATTCAATATAACCATATCCAGTTTCGGGCTTGGTTGGAATAATCCCAAAAGTTACAATAAATCCTTCTTTTGCTTTTAAAATAGCTTCATTTATAGCTTTATCATAATCTTCCATTTTCCCAATAATATGATCCGATGGAGTTACAATTAAAATATCTTCCGGATCAGAGGCAAATGCAGCGAAAGCAATTGCAGCGGCAGTATTTCTTGGTGTCGCCTCAACAATATTCGTGTAAGACGTTTTGGTCTTATTCATCACTTTACCACTTAGATGATGATTATCTACATTACCAACTACCATAACTTTATTTGCTAAATGACTATTACGATCAACCGTCATTTCAAACAAAGATTTCCCTTCAAATATCTCTAGGTACTGTTTAGGTTGACTTTTACGCGAAAGTGGCCATAATCTGCTACCAACTCCGCCAGTCAAAATAACATGTATGATTGAATTACTTGTTTCCATTTTTTTTTAAATAAAAAAAGAACCTTTATTTACTATAATCTATTATCAGCTACAGTACCTAAAACTCCTTTTACATCATATAATAAACTGTTTTCTTTTTGTAATTCTGAAAAATCTAAGTTTAAAAATTCACTGTGAGCAACTCCAAGTACAATCGCATCAAACTTTTCTTTTGGAACAGAATTTATAGTCTCTAATTTATATTCTTTTTTGACTTCATCAATATTAGCAAGAGGATCATATAAAGTAACAGTTATTCCGTATTCTTTTAATGACCTTATAACATCGACAATTTTTGTATTTCTTACATCAGGACAGTTCTCTTTGAAAGTAATTCCGAGCATTAAAAGATTTGCTCCATTAACTGAAATTCCTTTTTTAATCATCAATTTAACTACTTGAGAAGCCACATATTCTCCCATACTGTCATTTAAACGTCGCCCTGCCAAAATTATTTCAGGATGATATCCAAATTCTTGTGCGCGTTGTGCTAAATAATAAGGATCTACACCAATACAATGTCCACCAACCAAACCAGGCTTGAAGGGTAAAAAATTCCATTTTGTAGCTGCAGCTGTTAATACTTCCTGAGTATCAATATTCATTAAATTGAATATTTTAGCCAGTTCATTAACAAATGCTATATTAATATCACGTTGTGAATTTTCGATAACTTTAGCCGCTTCGGCAACTTTTATTGACGGCGCCAAATGGGTTCCCGCAGTTATTACAGATTTATACAGAGCATCTACTTTTAATCCTATTTCAGGTGTTGATCCTGAAGTTACTTTCAGAATTTTTTCAACGGTATGTTCTTTATCTCCCGGATTTATTCTCTCAGGAGAGTATCCAGCAAAAAAGTCTTCGTTAAATTTTAATCCCGAAATTTTTTCCAGAACCGGAACACATTGTTCTTCTGTTACTCCTGGATAAACTGTTGATTCGTAGATTACAATATCTCCTTTTTTTAAAATTTTACCAACCGTCTCACTCGACTTATATAAAGGTGTCAAATCAGGTCGATTATTTTTATCTACGGGAGTCGGCACTGTAACCACAAAATAATTACAATTTGCAATATCATTTAATGACGTTGTGCAATATAATCCAGTTTCTGCATTAGGATCATCAACCAAAACTTTTTGTAAAGTTTCATCATCAACTTCTAATGTAGTATCCGTACCTGATTTTAAAGATGCTACTCGTGACTGATTTATATCAAATCCAATAACGGAATATTTCGTAGCAAACAATCTGGCTAAAGGCAAACCAACGTAACCTAAACCTATAACTGCTATTTTAATATTTTTGTCCATCTTTCATTCTTTTTTATTCAATTCAGTCATTAAAACTCACGGCTTCGCCCTTCTGAATCACAAAATTTGACACAGATACTTAAAAACCAATTTCGGCAAATATAACATATTAAGTCAATTTATTCAATACGGTTTCTCGTAATACTATAAAAACGGACTAATTAAATAAAACTAACTTTACCAACCTTCTATCAATCAGTCTGTAAAAAATTACATTATAAAAAAAACAGAAAATAAATTCTCAAATTAAAGAATTTCATCTTCTGCTTTTTAATTGAAAATAGTTAAACTATAACTACTTTATTTATATTTTATTTTAAGCACACAACCTAAAGATTCCAAAACCAATATATAATGTGTATTTGAAACTTCCTGAACTATCGCGTCCTGATTAGTAAAAGCGCCGGTTTCTATTTTTATATGATCCCCAACTCGAATAGAAGTAACTGATACATCGCTTATATTTGGTGCTTTAAGACTTGTTTTAATGCTATTAATTTCTTCATCACGAACAATTGCAGGTTTTCCTAGCCAAAATAAATAGCGAACTACTCCAGCTACTTGAAAAACAGAATTACGATCAATATCTGTCAACTGAACAAATACATAGGAATTAAAAAGAGGAACTTCAACCTTTTTCTTGCGATCTGACCATTGTTTCATCTGAATAATTAATGGACAATAACATTCAATACCTATTTGATTCAGTTTGTCTGCAACTTTTTTCTCCCATTTAGGCTTTGTATATACTACATACCAATTCATCTTTTTTCTTTATATTGAAATAAAACTTTTAACACCATTTGTTCTTTTCTTATTTTGTATCAAATTTCATTTCAATAAATCCTCTATTAAGAACCTATTCCTTTGTAGATAAATCCAATTGATTCCATTTCTTTTGAATTCAATATGTTTCTACCATCAAAAAGAAATGCCGGCTTATGCATTGAATCATAAATTTTTTGCCAATCATACGTTGCAAACTCATCCCATTCTGTTAGAATCGCCACTGCATGAGCACCTTTACATGCATCATATGCGTTATCAAAAGTTACAACTTTAGAATTATTTTCCTCAGCAGACCTTGTTGCTAAATAATCCAAATCGTTTAACATTTTATTTCTCGAAACTTTCGGATCATAAACAGCAATTTTTGCCTGTTCATTAATTAAATCATCGGCCACATAAATTGCAGCAGATTCTCTTGTATCATTCGTATCCTTTTTAAAAGCCCAACCTAAAAATGTGATCTTTTTATCTGCAACTGTATTATATAAGGTTTGAACAATCTTATTTGAAAATCTTCTTTTTTGATGATCGTTCATAATAATAACCTGTTCCCAATAATCAGCAACTTCTGTTAATCCATATGATTTTGCAATATAAACTAAGTTCAAAATGTCTTTCTGAAAACAAGAACCTCCAAATCCAACCGAAGCTTTTAAAAATTTTGATCCAATACGACTATCCATTCCTATCGCCTTAGCAACTTCATTTATATCTGCTCCTGTTTGTTCACACAATTCAGACATCGCATTTATAGACGAAATACGTTGTGCCAAAAATGCATTTGCGGTAAGCTTAGACAATTCCGAAGACCAAACATTTGTAGTAAGGATTTTATCTTTGCTAACCCAATTAGCATATACATCAACCAGTGCATTAATTGCCTCTTCTCCTTCTGGTGTTGAATCTCCTCCAATTAAGATTCTATCTGGATTTAATAAATCTGTAACTGCAGTTCCTTCAGCCAAAAATTCAGGATTTGATAAAATCTGAAACTGAACTCCGTTTCCTGTATTATCTAAAATACTTTTTATCGCTTCAGCAGTTCTAACTGGAAGGGTTGATTTCTCAACAACAATTTTATTCTGCTTAGCTACTTTGGCAATTTGCCTTGCACAAAGCTCTATATATTTCAAATCTGCAGCCATACCTTTTCCTTTACCATAAGTTTTGGTTGGCGTATTAACTGAAATAAAAATAACCTGAGCTTCATCGATTGCTTTTTCAACTTCTGTCGAAAAGAAAAGATTTCTTCCTCTTGCTTCAGCTACTATTTCTGAAAGTCCAGGTTCATAAATTGGAATATTATCTGTATTTGGATCATTCCAGTCTTTAATTCTTTGTTCATTCAAGTCAACAACAGTCACTTGAATATTTGGACATTTTTGAGCAATCACTGCCATTGTTGGACCTCCAACATAACCTGCACCAATGCAACAAATTTTTGTAATTTTCATTTAATTTACTATTATCTTGATCCTTTTTATTTCAAATTATTCCAATACCAACTCACTGCTTCTTTCAATCCTTCTTGTAAAGAATATTCAGGATTATACCCCAACATTTTTTTTGCTTTATCAATACTTGCTAATGAATGCGGAATGTCTCCTGCTCTATTTGATCCATAAACAATTTCTACATCTGCAATTTTTGAATCAAACTCAGCTAAATACTTTTTTAAATATCCAACCAAATCATTCAACGTATTTCGATCTCCAAAAGCTGTATTATAAACTGTATTAATTGCATCCGGATTTTGAGTTGTTATTGCCAACATATTCATCTGAATTACATTATCTATATATGTAAAATCACGAGAATAATTTCCATCACCATTAATCACAGGACTTTCATACTTCATCAATTGAGTAACAAATTTAGGAATCACCGCAGCATAAGCTCCATTAGGATCTTGTTTTCTTCCAAATACATTGAAATATCTCAAACCGATGGTTTCTAATCCATAAGTTCTACTAAAAATTTCAGCGTACAATTCATTTACGTATTTCGTAATTGCATATGGAGACAAAGGCTTTCCAATTACATCTTCAACTTTTGGCAATCCCACAGAATCTCCATAAGTAGATGAACTAGCTGCATATACAAAACGTTTTACTTTCGCATCTCTTGAAGCTACTAACATATTCAAAAAACCCGAAACATTTACATCATTTGTAGTAATTGGGTCGTTTATAGACCTTGGAACTGAACCTAAAGCGGCTTGATGTAAAACGTAATCTACGTTTTGAACGGCTAAATTACAGTCGTCAATATTTCGAATATCTCCCTCAATTAATCTAAAGTCCTGATTATTGATAAAATCTTTCAAATTATAATGATGACCAGTCGAAAAGTTATCTAAACAGATTACTTTGTGACCTAAGCCTAAAAAATACTCACACAAATTTGAACCAATAAAACCAGCTCCTCCGGTAATTAGAATAGTATTCTGGTTTGACGTTTTCATTTACTTCAAATTATTATTTTTTTATTTTTTGCAAAATAGATTTCCAAAATCCTGATTTTACTTCATCATCATGGTATCCGTTTGAATAAGCACCATAACCATATCCGTAACCGTATGTTGAACCATATTTTGCTTTATTCTCATAGCCATTCAAAACTATACTTGCATTATTTAATTCACCACGCTTAACTCTTGTATTTAACAACGTTATCATGTCTTTTTTAGTATAGTTTTGTCTAACGATATAGAGCGAAACATCAGCATACTGAACTAATTCTAATGCATCTGACACAAGACCAACAGGAGGTGTATCTAAAATAACATAATCATATTTTTGCTTTAGTTCATCTATCAATTCCTTCATCGCCTCGCTCAAAATTAATTCAGATGGATTTGGAGGAATCGGACCTGAAAGTATAACATCAAGATTTGGAATTTGTGTCTTATTGACAATTTCATCCAGATTATTTTGTTTAATCAGATAGTTTACTACACCCAATGGATTTGTTAAACTAAACTCAGCAGCCAATCTTGGTTTTCTTAAATCCAATCCAACTACAACTGTTTTCTTCTCACTTAAAGCAAAAACAGTAGCTATATTTATGGAACAAAATGTTTTTCCTTCTCCACTAATAGTAGAGGTAATCATAAGTGTTTTTGAGCCGCTTACTTGTTGCTTTTTATACAAAAACTGAAGTGAAGAACGAATTCCTCTAAAGGCTTCTGAAAGAGCCGATTTAGGTTTATCAAATACTGCTAAATTTATAAAATCTTTATTCATTCCAATAACTCCAATTATTGGTATACTTGTCAATTTGCTAATTTCATCCGTATTTTGAATCGAATTATTAATAAAAAACAATAGAAAAATAACCGACAAGGGCAGTAATATTCCAAGAAACAATGCCAATACATAATTCGCCGAAGTTTTTGGACCAATCAATCCTCCTCCAATATCTTTTGCCGAATCAATAAAGTGTATATCTGATAAATTAGATGCCTTTACAATTTCTGCCTCATTTCGCTTCTTAAGAAATTCAGTATAGATATTGTCGTTCAAATCATACTTCCTTTGTATTTTCAACAATTCCTGTTGCTCTTCCGGAAGTCTTTTTACTGTACTTTCTGCTTCGCCAATTTTAGCATTGACCAATGACATATCATACAATAATGAAGCCTTTGCAGTTGCAATATTTTCTAACAAAACATCTTTAACTGCACGCATTTGATTATCGAAATCTTTAAAAATCTTATCGCTTTTTACTGCATAAGCCAATTCTGATCTTTGTGTAGAAAGCGCTATAAGTCTCGAAACATTTGCTACAATATTTGGATCTTCAATTCCTGCAACGGAAGGTGCAGGTAATCTTGAATAATCAACACTATTATTTAAATATGCTTTTAATGAATTGTAATAAGCAATTTTCCTGGCAACCTGATCTCGCTCAACATCAAAATCCAAGATTTTATTAGAAACTTTTTCTCCGCCTGCTTGAATTTCATAAATATTTTTATCTTTTCTAAAGCTTTTCAATTCATTACCAGTTTGTTTCAATTGCGATTCCATTGCAACTAGAGTACTATCGATAAATCTAATTGTATTTGTAGCAAACTGATTCTTTCCGTCTAGCTGTATTTTAATCAGCATTCTTACGGTAGCATTCAAATATTCGACCATTCTGGCTTTGTTAGTACCTTGCATACTAAGTGTCAACAATGACCCTCCACCTTTTTCACTATCAACATTTATGCCTCTGTATCTAGATACTGTTCCATCAAAATCATTAAATCTTACAAAGTATTCTTTTCCTTTATAAAAACCCGGATTATCATTTATTTGCAATTTCCAATTTAAAAAAGGCAATGAAACTTGTTCTCCAACTTTATATTTTTTTGCAAAAATTCCCGGTTGAACAGAAGTATTACCATATGTATTAACGGAATAAGTAATTAATGAAACTGAATTAGCTTCAAAAGGAATTCGAATTTGATATTCATTTTCGCTCACAAATTTAATTCCAACTAAAGTATTAGCTATCTGCGGTTTTGTCTTATCTATAGCTAAATAAAAAGGAACTGCACCATAAGAATCGACTAAATTATATTTTCCCTGCTCGAGATAATCTATATAATATTGCAGTTTATCTACAACTAATTCGTTATGCGAACGTGATTGCAAAATAGTTGAAATTCCATTTACCTGATCTGAAATACCTCCCCAATTAAACACCAAACTTGTATTTGAGGTAAAAAACGGATTACTTTCTTCTTTAATAGAAATCATTGTCTGCATGGAGTAAATTTTCTCTTTGCGAATATTTACTTGGTATGCTATAGTAAAAGCAATTACTAAACTAACCAAAAACCATTTCCAATAACTGGCGATTTTCAACAAAAATCCTTTAAAATCAAAACTCGAATGATTCTCAAAAATGGAAAAATCTTTTATATCTAACATCTTTTGAATTTAGTTTTAATTTTTGATAATCAAATAAACAGTTGTCGCCAATGATAACAGAGTAATAATAGTACCTATAGATTGTATACCTGTCTGACCTGTTCCCCAAGTTTTTTGTCTCAATGGTTTTACATAAATATAGTCGTTTGGCTGCAGGTAATAATAAGGTGATTTCATGACATTTACATCCGTAAGATCTAAATTATTCATTTGTACTCCCGTTGGTGTTTGACGAATTACAGTTACCGTTTTTCTATCCCCTACAGTATTGATATCACCAGCATTTGCTATTGCTTCCATAATATTTACATGTTCCTGATATAATGTCTTTGTTCCAGTACTTCCTACTTCTCCATTAATAGTATATCTAAAACCTGCTAATTTTACCGTAACAAAAATATCTGCTTCATTTTTAAAATAGTCTTCTAGTAGCTTTTTTTCAACTTTAGTCCTAACTTCTTCCAGAGTATATCCAATTACATTGATTTCTCCTAAAATTGGCATCCTGATATTACCATGATCATCTACGGTAAATCCATCAAAATACAAACCTGATTCTGATTTACTTGTTGCTGAAGTAGCAGACCCTGTTGTACTAAAAATTGAAACTAATTTAGGATCAATTGCTTTTATAGTAATACTTAAAACATCATTTACTTGTAATCTGTATGGTTTTACTTGCACTGCAGAAACAGTGTTTTGTTCTTCAGAATTGTTTTTATCTTGCAGATACACCAAATCTTTTATTGGAATACAAGATGTAAATAGCGTACTGATTAGTAGTAATATAAAAATGGTATTTTTACTCATTATTGGGATTTTATCGCAAATATAGCTTTTACTTTAATCTTCAGGAAATCTATATTTTATTTGGGGTATATTTAGTTGTTTTTGAAAGTTTTTTCAAACGGAACTCTATGCAAAATGCTTCGTCCGAGTGTAATTTCGTCTGCATATTCTAATTCATCACCTACAGAAATACCTCTTGCAATTGTAGAAATTATAATTTCCGATTCGGCAATTTGTTTATAAATGTAAAAATTAGTGGTATCTCCTTCCATAGTTGAACTTAATGCGAAAATAATCTCAACTACTTTTCCTGCTTTTACCTTTTCAACTAAACTTGAAATATTCAATTGACTAGGACCAACTCCTTCAATTGGAGAAATTTTGCCGCCAAGAACATGATAGATCCCTTTATATTGTCCGGTATTTTCAATAGCCATAACATCTCGAATATCTTCGACTACACAAATCGTTTGATGATTTCTTGAAATGTTAGCGCAAATTTCACAAACTTTTGTGTCTGAAATATTATGACAGCTTTCGCAAAACTTAATATCGGCACGCATATTTAATAGTGCTTGCGACAAAAAACTTGTTTGTTCTTTTGGTTGTTTTAATAAATGAAGAACCAATCGCAATGCCGTTCTCTTACCAATACCAGGTAATTGCGACATTTCGTTGACTGCTTTTTCTATTAATTTTGATGAAAATTCCATGACGACAAAAGTAATATTTTTAATGGTTCTTTTTTAGCCCCGATAGAAGTGGAAATCCTTTTTATTTTTTCTTTAAAAACAAAAAGATTGGAACGAATAGCGGGATTAGCTCCTAAAAAAATTAATATTGATTTGTTGCCAATAAAACCAATGTACATGCAACTTCGGCTTTAATATTATTAAGTTCTAATAATTGATAAAATTCCGGATTTTCTGTTCCAGGATTAAAGACAACCCTTTTTGGCTGAGCTTCGATAATGTAATTATAATAATCACGTTGGCGTGCAGGATTCAAATACAAGGTAACAGTGTCTATATTTTTTACAGGAATCGCTTTAGTATGAATTTTAACACCGGCAACTTCACCTGTGTTTTGACCAATTGCTAAAACAGTATGTCCTTTTTCAACTAACATATTTACAGCTCTAAAAGCATAACGATCTGGTTTTGTGGTAGCTCCCAGAACTAAAGTTTTTTTATTTTTCATCATTTTTAAATATTCTACAAAAGTAATCAAAAAGAACGAGCTTAGTTTATGTTATTGATTTAGAAATAACAACAATAAAGACAATATCCTAACAAGTATTTGCCTTCAGATATCAAAAAATGACTATTTTTACTTCACTAACCAAAACAATATGGATTTATTCATTTATTTATTTGCCGCTCTTTTTTCAGTTTTAAACCCAATCGGAACGGTTCCTATTTTCGTTGGACTAACCCAACACGATTCTCAAGCCGAACGTTCTCGCATTTCGCTTTGGACTGCTATAAACGTTTTTATAATCTTGATAGTTTCGTTTTTTATTGGCCAATATGTTTTAACTTTTTTTGGAATAAGTATTGACGCACTTAGAATTGCGGGTGGAATTGTGATTGTAAATTCGGGATTTTCACTTCTTTCCGGAAAAATCAATAAAAAACGAGGAATCAATAAAAAAGTTGAAACTGACGCGCAACAACGAAATGACATTGCATTAACACCGCTAGCAATACCAATGTTAGCCGGACCTGGATCAATTTCTTTATTGATTGCTTTTTATCAGGAACATCATGGGATGGAAGAAATCATTATTTCATGTTTAGCAATTCTGGCAATTGCTCTTGCTATTTTTGCAATACTAAAAAGCGCTCACTATTTAGCAAGAATACTTGGTGCTTCTGGAATTGTAGCAATATCGAGAATTGTTGGCTTTATTGTAATCTCTATCGGAATTCAATATATCGTAAGTTCTATCATTAACATCGTTAAAGGGAATTTGATGTAAATTATCTTTCAACTTATATAAAAACAAAAAGGGATAAAACTTAGCGTTCTATCCCTTTTTTATATATTTAAAATAATCTAGTTTTTTGGCAAAAACACTTCAGCCATCATACATCTTGCACTTCCTCCACCACAAGCTTCTATGGTATCTAAGCTTGAACTTAAAATTTCAGCATGATTTTCTAATTGTGAAATTTGTTTCGGAGTTAAACTCTGATGCGCTGATGCACTCATCACAATATATTTTTTATCATTAGTTCCTCGAACTTCTAACATATTACCGGCAAAATTATTCACCTGAGCTTCTGTAATTAAAATAACTTCTTTCTTATCAGCTTTTAGGTTTTCAAGAACCATTTTACGTTCTTTTTTATCATCAATACAATCAGCACAGATAACAGCAAAAGTTTCACCTAAACACATCATAACATTTGTATGATAAATTAGTTTACGTTCGCCATCAACAGTTTGAAAAGCTTCGAAGATTACTGGAGCATAATCAAAATCTTCGCAGAATTCAATAAACAATTCTTCATCGGCACGAGGCGACAATGCGCAATAAGCTTTTGCATTCGCACGATCTAAAAGTAAACTTCCGGTTCCTTCCAGAAAAAAACCATCTTCTTCTGCAGATGTATAATCCATTATGTTATTAATCACAAAACCTTTATCTTCAAGAGTGTCTAAAATATCTTCACGACGTTCCTGACGACGATTCTCAGCAAACATTGGATATAATGCCACATCACCATTTTCATGGAAAGAAACCCAGTTATTTGGAAAAATACTATCAGGAGTATCCGTCTCCAAATTATCTTCAATTACCGTAACATCAACTCCTACGGCTCTAAGTTTCTCAACAAAGGTATCGAATTCTTGTTGTGCTTTAGCATTTACTGTACTTGGCAAAAGTCCGTCTAATACTTTTTGGTAATAATTATTTACAGCAGTTTGTTCATTCATTCTGAAAGCAACTGGCCGAATCATTACGATTGCATTGGTTGTTTGTTTCATGTCTTATATTTATTATTTTGTTTCAGGTTTTAAGTTTCAAGTTCCACGTTGCTGTAACCTGAAACTTAAAACCTGAAACAAAGTATTTAGTCTCTAATTAATGGTAAAGTTGAACATCTCAACAATCCTTCTTGTTTTGCAATTTCCGCATAAGGAATTTCTTCAACTGTAAATCCGTTTGCACGAAGCCAATTGTTTAGTCGAGTAAAGTTTTTTTCTGAAACGACTACATTTTCATCAATCGAAAATACGTTTGAAAACATATTATACATTTCATTTCTCTCAATGTGAAATAAATTCTCTATTCCAAAAAGATTAACTAAATACAAATAATCAGCTTCTTCACGGAAACCTCTTTTATAAATAATTCCTTTATCTTTTCCAACAGGCTGAAAACAACAATCTAAGTGCAATGCATTGTCACGAGCTTCTAGTTTAGATTTTACTAAATCAAATTCTTTGACAATTTTATTGGGAAACAATTCTTTAATATAATTTACACCGTGCATGTTTGTTCGTGCCGTGATATAATCTTTATAATCACTTCCTTTATAAGTTCCAATAAAGATATGATCATTCCAAAGCATAACATCTCCGCCTTCAATATGAACTTCTTCTGGTGGACGAACCACTTTTAGAGGATCCATTTGATCAATTACATATTGAATTGCATCTAACTCACGCTCTCTGTCAGGTAAAATATTAGATTTTACAAAAGTATCATCAATTACAAAACCAATATCTCTTGCAAAAATCTGATTGTAATTTTCAATCATTTCCGGACGATAAACAGTTACATCATATTTTTTAAAAACAGTATTAAAAGCTTCCATTTCAACAACCATATCTTCTTCGATTGGATAGGTTCCTGCTTTAATATGTTCCAATGATTTAGGATCATAAGCCTCATCTACAGATGGAGTTGGCCCATTATGAACAGCTGAACCCAAAACTACAGCCCGTAATCTTGACGTTTCGTTCTTTATATTTAATTGCAACATAACTTTATTATATTTTGGGCAAAGATAAAAAAAAGCTTCACAGTTAAGTGAAGCTTTAAAATGATTTTATTTGTTCGACTTAAAGTCTCTCAAGGGATGTCCTGTATAGATTTGTCTTGGTCTACCAATTGGCTCTTTGTTTTCACGCATTTCTTTCCATTGCGCGATCCAACCTGGTAATCTTCCAATAGCAAACATTACAGTAAACATATCTGTTGGAATTCCAAGTGCTCTGTAGATAATACCAGAGTAAAAATCAACATTTGGATATAAGTTTCTTGATTTGAAGTACTCGTCTTCTAATGCAGCTGATTCTAATTTTTTAGCAATTTCCAAAATAGGATCATCAACACCTAAAGTTTCTAATACTTCTTTAGCCGCTTTTTTGATGATTCTTGCTCTTGGATCAAAGTTTTTATATACTCTGTGACCGAATCCCATTAAACGGAAAGGATCATTTTTATCTTTTGCTTTCGCTAAAAATTTATCAGTATCTCCACCATCTTTATTTATTTCTTCAAGCATTTCAAGTACTGCTTGATTTGCACCTCCGTGAAGTGGTCCCCAAAGAGCAGAAACTCCTGCAGAAATTGAAGCAAATAAACCAGCATGAGATGAACCAACCATTCTTACAGTAGATGTAGAACAGTTTTGCTCGTGATCTGCGTGAAGAATAAACAATTTATCTAATGCATCAACAATAATTGGATTTGCTGAATAAGGTCCTGTAGGCAATTTAAACATTAATTGCATAAAGTTCTCTACATACCCTTGTGTATTGTCATAATAGTTCAATGGATAACCCATAGATTTTCTATAAGTCCAAGTTGCAATTACAAGAAATTTACCCATTGTTTTACAAATGGCTTCATACATTTCTTTTTCATTTTCAACATTAACTGCTTTTGGATTAAATGCAGTCAAAGCACTTGTTAAAGCAGATAAAACACCCATTGGATGTGCTGTCTTTGGAAAACCGTCAATGATATTTTTCATTTCTTCGTTTACCAAAGTATGTTTTTTAATACCATTCTCAAACTGCTCTAATTCCTGAGCTGTTGGCAATTCACCAAAAATCAAAAGATAAGACACTTCTAAGAAGTTTGCTTTTTCAGCTAAATCTTCAATTGAATATCCTCTGTAACGTAAAATTCCTAATTCTCCGTCTAAGAAGGTGATTTCACTTTTACAAGATCCAGAATTCTTATATCCCGGGTCAATTGTAATAAAACCAGTTAAATCACGTAATTTGTTAATATCGATAGCTGATTCATTTTCGCTTCCTGTGATTACCGGAAGTTCAATTTTTTGACCATCTACTTCTAATGTAGCTATTTTTGACATAATATATCGGAAATAATTCTTTAAAATAATAATTTATCAAATCTAAGGAATTTAAGACTAATTAAAAAAAGAATACTGCTATGAATTTGTTAAAACTCCAAAAAAAAACCACCCATTAAGAAATGGATGGTTTAAATCTATATATAACCTTACAATTATTTAATCTTGAAAGCGTTTAATCCAGGGAAATAAGCAGTACTTCCTAATTCTTCTTCAATTCTTAATAATTGATTGTATTTTGCCATACGATCTGAACGAGAAGCAGAACCTGTCTTAATTTGACCACAGTTTAAAGCTACAGCTAAATCAGCAATAGTATTATCTTCTGTTTCTCCAGAACGGTGAGACATAACTGAAGTATATCCTGCATTTTTAGCCATGTTTACAGCTGCAATAGTCTCAGTTAAAGTACCGATTTGGTTTACTTTTACTAAAATTGAATTTGCAATTCCTTTCTCAATTCCAGTTGATAGACGCTCAACATTAGTAACAAATAAATCATCACCTACTAATTGAACTTTATGTCCAATTTTTTCAGTCAAATATTTCCATCCATTCCAGTCATCTTCGTACATACCATCTTCGATAGAAATAATTGGATATTTAGCAGCAAGTTCAGCTAAATAATCTGCTTGTTCTTCAGAAGTTCTGATTTTTCCAGTTTCTCCTTCAAATTTAGTATAATCGTATTTACCGTTTACATAAAATTCAGAAGCAGCACAGTCTAGAGCAATCATGATTTCATCACCGAAAGTATATCCAGCTTTTTCAACTGCAAGTTTAATAGTATCTAAAGCATCTTCAGTACCACCTGCTAAGTTTGGAGCAAATCCACCTTCGTCACCAACAGCAGTACTTAAACCTCTGTCATGTAATACTTTTTTCAAACTGTGAAAAATCTCAGTTCCCATTTGCATAGCATGTGTAAATGAAGTTGCCTTTACAGGGAAAATCATAAACTCTTGAAAAGCAATCGGTGCATCAGAGTGAGAACCACCATTGATGATATTCATCATTGGAACAGGCAATGTGTTTGCAGAAACTCCACCAACATATCTGTATAATGGTAATCCAAGTTCGTTTGCAGCAGCTTTTGCAGCAGCCAAAGAAACTCCTAAAATAGCATTAGCTCCTAATTTAGATTTATTTGGTGTTCCGTCTAAATCAATCATTAATTGATCAATTGTGTTTTGTTCGAAAACAGAAGTTCCAACTAATTCTTCAGCAATAACAGTATTTACATTATTCACTGCATTCAAAACTCCTTTTCCTAAGAAAGCTTTTCCTCCGTCACGTAATTCAACAGCCTCATGTTCTCCAGTTGAAGCTCCAGATGGAACTGCAGCTCTTCCTAAAACTCCATTTTCAGTTACTACATCAACCTCAATAGTAGGATTACCTCTAGAATCAAAAATTTGTCTTGCGTGAACTTTAATTATAATACTCATTATTTTTGTTTTTTATTAATAAATTATATTTTTTTTTCGAAATTATAAAATTATTTAATAGTAAAAACGTATTATCACTATTAAACACCTTTATTTATTAACTACATCGTTTTAGCAGTAGCAAGTTTTATGTTCTCTACAAACTGATCAAACAAATAAGAAGAATCATGTGGCCCCGGACTAGCTTCTGGATGATATTGCACTGAAAAACAATTCTTATTTTTCATACGCATTCCCGCAACAGTACCGTCATTTAAATGTAAATGTGTTATTTCCAATTCCGGATGATTATCCAGTTGTTCTTTATTAACAGCAAATCCATGATTTTGAGAAGTAATTTCACCTATACCAGTTAATATATTTTTAACCGGATGATTTATCCCTCTGTGTCCATTGAACATTTTATAAGTTTGAACTCCATTTGCAAGAGCAATTACTTGGTGTCCCAAACAAATTCCAAATAGTGGCTTATCATTTGCTAAAATTTCTTTTGCAACTTCAATAGCTCCAAAAAGAGGGTCGGGATCACCAGGTCCATTAGACAAGAAATATCCATCAGGATTGAACTCTGCTAAATCTTTATAAGTTGAGTTATAAGGAAACACTTTGATATAACAATCTCTTTTCGCTAGATTTCTTAGGATATTCTTTTTGATTCCAAGATCTAAAGCAGATACTTTATATGTAGCGTTTTCATCACCAAAAAAATAAGGCTCAGTAGTTGATACTTTCGACGCCAACTCCAAACCTTCCATATTTGGCACATTAGCCAATTCCTTTTTTAAATCTTCAATCGAAGTTCCGTCTGTACAAATAACAGCATTCATAGCTCCATTGTCACGAATGTAACTTACCAAAGCTCTTGTATCAACATCTGAAATACAAATTAAGTTTTGCTTTGTAAAATAATCTTCTAAACTTCCGGAAGCATCTTCTCTTGAATAATTAAAACTAAAGTTTTTACAAACTAAACCAGCAATTTTAATGCTATCAGATTCTATCTCCAAATCATTAACACCATAGTTTCCAATGTGAGCATTAGTAGCTACCATTATTTGCCCAAAGTAAGATGGATCTGTAAAAATCTCTTGGTATCCAGTCATTCCAGTGTTAAAACAAACCTCTCCAAATGTTTTACCACTTATACCGATAGATTTTCCATGAAAAATGGTTCCGTCGCTTAATAGTAAAATGGCGCTTTGTCGTGTAGTGTATTTCATTCTTTAATTGTATTGTTTTTTTTTGAATTGTCTACTAAAATATTCACTAAGGAGTATTTTACTTGTAATTAGATATTTTGCAAATTTACTTTTTTAAAAGAGTGCTTCCAAGATTTTTTTAAAAATTTCATTCTTAAAAATAAAACCAAGCGAATGAAATAAGTTAAAATCTACACACTTTTAAAAAATTTCAAAAAAAAAGGATAAACTAAAAATTAGTTTATCCTTGATTTTTATAGAATCATTACTTTCATAATTATTCAGAAGCTTCAGTAGTCGTTTCTGACTCAGCAGCTGGAGCTTCAGTAGTTTCCTCAGCTTTTTTTGCTTTACCACCACGACGGCTTTTTGCTTTTTTAACTTCTTTTTTACCACCATTGTAAAGTTCATTGAAATCTACAAGTTCGATCATTGCCATATCAGCATTATCTCCCAAACGATTTCCAACTTTAATGATACGAGTGTATCCACCTGGACGGTCTCCAACTTTAGCAGCTACGTCTCTGAATAAATCAGTTACCGCATATTTACTACGTAAGTAAGCAAAAACGATACGACGATTGTGAGTAGTATCTTCTTTTGATTTTGTGATTAAAGGCTCAACGAATTGTTTAAGCGCTTTAGCCTTAGCAACAGTAGTGTTAATACGTTTGTGCTCAATAAGAGAACAAGCCATATTAGCCAACATAGCTTTTCTATGTCCAGTCTGTCTGCTTAAGTGATTGAATTTTTTTCCGTGTCTCATTGCTATTTTAAATTTAATCCCGCAAGCGGGATTGAATTATTCTTTATCTAATTTGTATTTAGCTAAGTCCATTCCGAAAGTTAAATTTTTAACAGCTACAAGTTCATCTAGCTCAGTTAAAGACTTTTTACCAAAATTACGGAATTTCATTAGGTCATTTTTATTGAACGATACTAAATCACCAAGTGTATCAACTTCAGCCGCTTTCAAGCAATTTAATGCTCTCACAGATAAATCCATATCAACAAGCTTAGTTTTAAGCAATTGTCTCATATGCAATGACTCTTCATCATACGATTCTGTTTGTGCAATTTCGTCAGCCTCGAGTGTAATTCTTTCGTCAGAAAATAACATGAAGTGGTGAATTAAAACTTTAGCAGCTTCAGTAAGAGCATCTTTTGGATTAATAGAACCATCAGTTTTAATTTCAAAAACTAATTTTTCGTAATCTGTTTTTTGCTCAACACGGAAGTTTTCAATCGCATATTTTACATTTTTTACCGGAGTAAAAATTGAATCTGTAAAAATAGTACCAATTGCAGCGTTCTGTTTTTTGTTCTCCTCAGCAGGAACATATCCTCTACCTTTTTCGATTGTTAAATCGAAGTTCAATTTGATTTTAGAATCTAAATTACAGATAACAAGGTCTGGATTCAAAACTTGGAAACCTGAAATAAATTTTTGAAAATCACCTGCTGTTAGTTGATCTTTACCAGAAACAGAAATTGTAACTGCTTCATTATCGATATCTTCAATTTGACGTTTGAAACGAACTTGTTTTAGATTAAGGATAATTTCGGTAACATCTTCAACAACACCTGAAATAGTAGAAAACTCATGATCTACACCTTCGATACGAACAGATGTAATTGCATAACCTTCTAATGCTGAAAGCAAAACTCTTCTAAGTGCATTACCAACTGTCAATCCATAACCAGGTTCTAAAGGTCTAAATTCGAATTTACCTTCAAAATCGGTTGAATCGATCATGATAACTTTATCGGGCTTTTGAAAATTAAATATTGCCATAAATTTCGACTAAGTCAATTATTATTTGTTGTACAACTCTACGATTAATTGTTCTTTAATGTTTTCTGGAATCTGAAGTCTTGCAGGTACAGAAACAAAAGTTCCTTCTTTAAGATCATTATTCCAAGTAATCCATTCATAAACATGACTTGAATTTGATAAAGAACGTTCGATAGCTTCTAAAGATTTAGATTTTTCACGAACTGCAACTTTATCACCAGGTTTAAGGTGGTAAGAAGCGATATTTACAACTTCACCATTTACAGTAACGTGTCTGTGAGAAACTAATTGTCTAGCACCTCTTCTAGAAGGAGCAATTCCCATTCTAAAAACAACGTTATCTAATCTTGCTTCGCATAATTGTAAAAGAACTTCACCAGTAACACCTTTAGTAGCTGATGCTTTTTTGAATAAATTTCTGAATTGTTTTTCTAAAATTCCGTAAGAATATTTAGCTTTTTGCTTTTCCATTAACTGAACAGCATACTCAGATTTTTTACCTCTTTTTTTAGCCATCCCGTGTTGTCCAGGTGGGTAATTTCTTTTTTCGAAAGATTTATCATCTCCGAAGATTGCTTCGCCAAATTTACGAGCAATTCTAGTTTTTGGACCAGTATATCTTGCCATTTCTAAAAAATTAAATTTAAGGTAGAGATTATGAATTCAGGTCAAATCCTTCGATAATCTATATTCTACCTTGTTTATACTATGAATAAATAAAATTAAACTCTACGTCTTTTTGGAGGACGACATCCGTTGTGAGGCATTGGAGTAACGTCGATAATCTCAGTAACTTCAATTCCACCGTTATGAATAGAACGGATAGCAGACTCACGTCCGTTTCCTGGTCCTTTTACATAAACTTTCACTTTTTTAAGTCCAGCCTCAAGAGCTACTTTACTACAATCTTCTGCTGCCATTTGGGCTGCGTATGGAGTATTCTTTTTAGAACCTCTAAAACCCATTTTACCAGCTGAAGACCAAGAAATAACTTCACCTTTTTTGTTTGTCAAAGAAATGATGATGTTATTGAAGGTAGCAGAAATATGAGCTTCTCCCGTTGATTCAACGATAACTTTACGTTTTTTTGCAGTTGCTTTAGCCATATTACTTATTATTTAGTTGCTTTTTTCTTGTTAGCAACAGTTTTTCTTTTACCTTTTCTTGTTCTAGAGTTGTTTTTAGTTCTTTGTCCTCTTAATGGAAGACCAGATCTATGACGAATACCTCTGTAACAACCAATATCCATCAAACGTTTGATGTTCAAAGAAACTTCAGAACGTAATTCTCCTTCAATTTTGTAAAATGACACAGCATCACGAATTGCTCCGATCTCGTCATCATTCCAATCTTGAACTTTTTTATCTTGGCTAACTTGAGCTTTTTCTAAAATCTCAATAGCTCTACTTCTTCCTAATCCAAAGATATAGGTAAGTGCTATAACACCTCTTTTATTTTTTGGGATATCTACCCCTGCTATTCTTGCCATAATTATCCTTGTCTTTGTTTAAATCTAGGATTCTTTTTGTTTATTACGTACAATCTCCCTTTTCTACGCACAATGATGCACTCGGGACTTCTCTTTTTTACTGATGCTCTAACTTTCATAGTGAATATCCTTTAATATCGATAAGTAATTCTTGCTTTTGACAAATCATAAGGACTCATTTCTAGTTTCACTTTATCACCAGGTAATAACTTGATGTAATGCATACGCATTTTACCAGAAATATGAGCAATTACGATATGTCCATTTTCTAACTCTACACGGAACATCGCATTTGATAATGCTTCAATGATTGATCCGTCTTGTTCTATTGCTGATTGTTTTGCCATAAATATATTAAGCTACCGCTTTTCTATTTTTACCAGTCTTCATTAAACCATCATAATGTTTGTTTAACAAGTATGAATTGATTTGTTGAATAGTATCTATTGCAACTCCAACCATAATTATTAATGAGGTACCTCCAAAAAACATTGCCCAAGATTGTTGTACATCCATAATACTTACAACAATAGCTGGGAACACAGCAATCAAAGCAAGGAATAAAGATCCTGGGAAAGTTATTAAAGACATCACTTTATCCAAGAAGTCTGAAGTTTCAGCACCTGGACGAACTCCAGGAATAAAACCACCGCTTCTTTTTAAATCATCAGCCATTTTGTTAGTAGGTACAGTGATTGCAGTATAGAAAAATGTAAATACAATAATTAATGTTGCAAATACAAAATTATACCAGAAACCAAACATATTACTAAATGCACCAACGATAGATTGTGATGTATCTGATTTAGACAATCCAGCTACAGCTGCAGGTATAAACATAATTGCCTGAGCAAAAATGATTGGCATAACTCCAGAAGCATTAAGCTTTAGAGGAATCCATTGTCTGTTACCGCCAGCTAAATCTTGCTCGTAATCTCCAGTTGTTGTACGACGAGCGTATTGAACAGGAATTTTACGTACTGCCATTGTAAGCAATACACAAGAAATGATTACCAATAACCACACAATAATTTCAATAACTAATAACATTGGACCACCATTGTTATTGGTAACTCTAGAAGAGAACTCTTGCATGAATGCTTGAGGTAATCTTGCCAAAATACCAACCATAATCAATAATGAAATTCCATTTCCAATACCTTTATCTGTAATTTTTTCTCCAAGCCACATAGCAAAAATTGTACCTGTAACTAAGATAATAACTGAAGAGAACAAAAATTCAGGAGAATTAAAACCTAACAAGAATGCACTTCCAGGCAATGTTCTATACAAATTATAGATATAAGTTGGACCTTGAACCAGTGTAATAGCTATAGTCAACCAACGAGTGATTTGATTAATCTTTTTTCTACCACTCTCTCCATCGTTTTGAAGTTTTTGCAAATAAGGAATCGCAATTCCCATTAACTGAACAACAATAGATGCAGAAATATAAGGCATAATACCTAAAGCAAAAACTGAAGCTTTAGAGAAAGCACCTCCTGTAAACATGTCTAGGATAGATCCTAAACCATTTTTAGTTTGTCCCGCTAAACCTGTTAATTGAGTTGCGTCAATTCCAGGCAGCGTTACGTGTGCACCAAAACGATATACTAAAAGCAATCCTAATGTAATTAAGATTCTGTTTTTCAGTTCTTCGATTTTCCAAACATTACTTATTGATTCAATAAATTTCTTCATCTTAGTAGATAAGTTATATAGTTACAGCTTCTCCTCCAGCAGCTTCGATAGCAGCTTTTGCAGTAGCAGTAAATTTGTGGGCAGTTACTTTTAATTTTGCTTTCAACTCTCCTCTACCTAAAATCTTAACGATTTCATTTTTGGTAGCTAGACGATTTGCTACGAAATCTGTCATAGAAACAGAATCAGTAATCACACCATTGTCTACTAATAATTGAAGCGTATCTAAATTAACACCTTCGTATTCTTTACGATTGATGTTTGTGAAACCAAACTTAGGCACACGTCTTTGAAGTGGCATTTGCCCTCCTTCAAAACCAATCTTTTTAGAATAACCAGAACGAGATTTTGCTCCTTTGTGACCTCTTGCAGAAGTACCACCTTTTCCAGAACCTTCTCCTCTACCTAATCTTTTATTTTGATTGTGTGTTGACCCTTCAGCTGGTTGTAAGTTACTTAAATTCATAACAGTATTTGTTATTTAGCTTCTTCGACAGAAACTAAGTGTTTAACTTTGTTTATCATCCCAAGGATTGCAGGATTTGAATCATGCTCTACAACTTGTCCCATTTTACGTAGACCTAAAGCTTCCAAACCTCTTTTTTGAGAAAGAGGGCAGTTGATTTTGCTTCTTACTTGTTTTACTAATAATTTAGCCATAATTTCCTTGAATTAACCTTTAAAAACTTTTTCTAAAGAAACACCTCTTTGTTTTGCAACAGTGTGAGCGCTTCTCATTTGTAATAAAGCATCAAAAGTTGCTTTCACTACGTTATGAGGATTTGATGATCCTTGAGATTTAGATAATACATCGTGAATACCTACTGATTCAAGAACTGAACGAACAGCTCCACCAGCAATAACTCCTGTACCATGAGAAGCAGGAATTAAGAATACACGCGCACCACCAAATTTACCTTTTTGTTCGTGAGGAACAGATTGTCCATTCAAAGGAATTTTTACTAAATTTTTCTTAGCATCTTCTACTGCTTTCGCAATTGCTTCAGAAACGTCTTTAGATTTTCCTAATCCGTGACCAACTACTCCATTTTCATCACCTACAACTACAATAGCAGAAAAACCAAAAGCTCTACCTCCCTTTGTAACCTTAGTAACACGATTAACACTTACCAGACGATCTTTAAGTTCAAGACCACTTGGTTTTACCAATTCTACATTTTTGTATTTAGACATAATATATTAGAATTTAAGTCCAGCCGCTCTTGCGCCTTCTGCTAATGATTTAATACGACCGTGATACAAATATCCACCTCTATCAAAAGTGATGGTATCAATCCCAGCTTTTAACGCTTTCTCTGCAACAAGTTTTCCAACAGCAGCAGCGATTTCAACGTTAGTACCTTTTCCTATTTCTTTTTCTCTTGAAGATGCAGCTAATAAAGTAACTCCATTTACATCATCAATAAGTTGAGCGTAAATTTCTTTGTTACTTCTAAATACAGATAGTCTTGGGTTAGTAGCAGTACCACTAATCGATTTTCTAATTCTGAATCTAATTCTCTGTCTTCTATCAGATTTTGTTAATGACATAATCTTATTTTTTAAGCTGATTTACCTGCTTTTCTTCTTAATACTTCACCCACAAATTTAACACCTTTTCCTTTGTACGGCTCTGGCTTACGGAAACCTCTGATTTTCGCAGCAACTTGACCTAAAAGTTGTTTATCAAATGATGTTAATTTTACAATAGGGTTTTTACCTTTTTCAGATATTGTTTCTAAAGCTACTTCTGGAGCAATTTCTAAAACAATATTGTGAGAATATCCAAGAGCTAAATCTAACTTTTGACCTTGGTTTGAAGCTCTATAACCAACTCCAACTAATTCAAGTTCTTTTGTAAAACCTTCAGATACACCAATTATCATGTTATTGATTAATGATCTGTATAATCCGTGTTTTGCTCTTTGGTCTTTATGATCAGACGATCTCTCTAATAAAATTTGATCGCCTTCAACTTTTACAGTAATGTCCGAAAACTCCTGAGTTAGTTGACCTTTTTTTCCTTTTACCGTAACGATACCATCTTTAACTTCAACAGTTACTCCAGCAGCGATTACAATTGGGCTTTTACCTATTCTTGACATCTTATTTAGTCTTTAAAATTAGTATACGTAACAAATTACTTCACCACCTACATTTAATTGTTTCGCTTGTTTTCCAGTCATAAGACCTTTTGAAGTTGAAACAATTGCAATTCCTAATCCGTTAAGGATTCTTGGTAATTTGGCAGCACCTGCGTATTTACGTAAACCAGGTTTACTAATTCTTTGGATATCTTTAATTACAGGCTCTTTAGTATCTTTATCGTACTTCAAAGCAATTTTGATTGAACCCTGAACAGAGTTGTCCTCAAATTTGTAACTCAAGATATAACCTTGATCAAATAAGATCTTAGTTATTTCTTTTTTTAGATTAGAAGCTGGAATTTCAACAACTTTGTGGTTTGCAGCCACAGCGTTACGAACTCTAGTCAAATAATCTGCAATAGGATCTGTATACATATGTATTTGATTGCGATTATGGTTTTCGGGAGGCACTCGCCTCCCGAACCTTTAATCAATTAAAATTATTTTTTTGGTTTGCAAAAGTAATAACTTATTACGAGATTACCAAGATGCCTTTTTAACTCCAGGAATTAATCCATTATTAGCCATCTCACGGAAAGTTACACGTGAAATACCGAACTGACGGATATACCCTCTTGGTCTACCTGTTAATTTACAACGATTGTGTAAACGAACTGGTGAAGCATTTTTAGGTAATTTTTGTAAACCTTCAAAATCTCCAGCTTCTTTCAAAGCTTTTCTTTTCTCAGCATACTTTGCTACCGTTTTTTCTCTCTTAACCTCGCGGGCTTTCATTGATTCTTTAGCCATGTCTTAATTCTTTTTAAAAGGTAATCCTAATTCAGCCAATAATGACTTTGCTTCCTTGTCTGTTTTTGCAGTAGTAACAAATGTAATATCCATCCCTGAAATTTTGTTTACTTTGTCAATATCAATTTCTGGGAAAATGATTTGCTCTAAAACTCCAAGGTTGTAATTACCTCTTCCGTCAAAACCAGTAGCTTTAATACCACTAAAATCTCTAACGCGTGGCAAAGCAGAAGTAACAAGTCTATCTAAAAACTCATACATTCTTTCACCACGTAAAGTAACTTTTGCTCCAATAGGCATCCCTTTTCTCAATTTGAAAGACGCAACGTCTTTCTTTGAAATTGTAGATACTGCTTTTTGTCCAGTGATCTTTGTTAACTCATCAACTGCATAGTCAATAAGTTTTTTATCAGATACAGCTGCACCAACTCCACGGCTCAAAACGATTTTTTCAAGTTTTGGAACTTGCATTACGTTTGTATATCCGAATTCCTCTTTAAGAGCAGAGATTACTCTACTCTTATATTCTTCTTTTAGTCTAGGTGTATATGCCATTACTATAGTACTTGATTAGATTTTTTTGAAAATCTTACTTTCTTATCTCCTTCTACTCTAATACCAACTCTAGTTGTTTCCTTAGTTTTAGGATCAATTAGTGAAATGTTAGATATTTGTATAGAAGCTTCTTTCTTAACGATACCACCTTGAGGGTTTTTAGCACTTGGTTTTGTATGTTTCGAAACCATGTTTACACCTTCAACTATCGCTTTATTTTTCTCACGGTAAACACGTAAAACTTTACCTTCAGCACCTTTATGGTCTCCAGCAATAACTCTTACGATATCTCCTGATTTTATTTTTAGCTTTATCATCTTAAAACGAATTAAAGCACTTCTGGTGCTAATGATACAATTTTCATGAATTGTTTTTCACGAAGTTCTCTTGCTACCGGACCAAAAACACGTGTCCCTCTCATTTCCCCTGCAGCATTCAAAAGAACACATGCATTATCATCGAAACGGATATAAGAACCATCAGCTCTTCTCACTTCTTTTTTGGTACGTACAACAACTGCAGTTGAAACAGCTCCTTTTTTAACGTTACCGTTAGGAGTTGCATCTTTAATAGATACTACAATCTTGTCACCAACAGAGGCATACCTTCTTTTGGTACCTCCTAAAACACGGATAGTTAAAACTTCTTTTGCTCCCGTGTTATCTGCTACTTTTAGTCTTGATTCCTGTTGTACCATAATTATTTAGCTCTTTCTAAGATTTCAACTAATCTCCAACATTTTGTTTTACTTAAAGGACGCGTTTCGCTAATTCTTACAGTATCTCCAATGTTACAGTCGTTTGTTTCGTCGTGTGCAACGTATTTCTTTGTTTTCAACACGAACTTACCGTATAATGGGTGCTTTACTTTTCTTACTTCAGCAATAACAATAGACTTATCCATTTTATTTGAAGTAACAACACCTATTCTTTCTTTTCTTAAATTTCTTTTTTCTTCCATCTTTCAGCAGAATACAATTATTGTAACTCTCTTTTAGTTAACTCTGTAGCCAATCTTGCAACTGTTCTTCTTACACTTCTAATTTGAAGTGGGTTCTCAATTGGAGAAATAGCGTGAGCCATTTTTAGGTCAGCATATATTTTCTTAGTTTGACTAAGTTTTTCTTGCAACTCCGCTGCAGAAAGATCTTTTATTTCTGATTGTTTCATAATATAAATTTAATTATGCTTCGAAATCTCTAGCAACGACGAATTTAGTTTTTACTGGAAGCTTTTGAGCTGCAAGACGTAACGCCTCTTTTGCAACTGATAAAGGAACTCCTCCAACTTCAAACATAATTCTTCCGGGTTTAACAACGGCAGCCCAATATTCAACGGCACCTTTACCTTTACCCATACGTACCTCAAGAGGCTTCTTAGTAATTGGTTTGTCTGGAAATATTTTGATCCATAATTGTCCTTCTCTCTTCATAAAACGAGTTGCAGCGATACGCGCAGCTTCGATTTGACGAGACGTTAAGAACATTCCATCTTCATGTACAGATTTAATACCAAACATTCCATTAGAAAGCTCATGCCCTCTTTGAGAGTTACCTTTCATTTTACCTTTTTGTACCTTACGGTATTTTGTTCTTTTAGGCTGTAACATTTTTCTTTAGTTTAAAAATTTACTTTCTTTTACGAGCGTCTGGTTTTCCACCTTTATTAAAAGGCTTTCTATCTCCTCTTGGAGAATCGCCACCTTTACCACCACCAGTTCCAGATTGTTTTTTATCCATTCCTGCAAGTGGAGAAAGATCTCTCTTTCCATAAACTTCACCTTTCATGATCCATACTTTGATACCCATTCTACCATAAGTAGTATGAGCTTCAGCCAAAGCATAATCAATGTCAGCTCTGAAAGTTGATAGAGGAATTCTACCTTCTTTGAAACCTTCTGAACGTGCCATCTCAGCACCATTCAAACGACCAGAAATCAAAACTTTGATACCTTCAGCGTTCATACGCATAGAAGCAGCAATAGCCATTTTGATTGCACGTCTGTAAGAAATACGGCTTTCGATTTGACGAGCGATGCTTGTCGCCACAAGATAAGCATCTAATTCAGGTCTTTTGATTTCAAAGATGTTGATTTGAACCTCTTTGTCAGTAACTTTCTTAAGTTCCTCTTTCAACTTGTCTACCTCTTGCCCACCTTTTCCGATAATGATACCAGGTCTAGCAGTAGTGATAGTAACGGTTACAAGTTTCAAAGTTCTCTCGATGATTACTTTAGATACACTAGCTTTTGATAAACGAGCGTGGATATACTTTCTGATTTTGTGATCTTCGGCAAGTTTGTCACCGTAATCATTTCCACCATACCAGTTTGAGTCCCACCCTCTGATGATACCAAGTCTATTTCCAATTGGATTTGTCTTTTGTCCCATGCTGCTTAAGAATTGCTTTGTGTGTTATTGATAGCTCCAAGCACGATTGTTACGTGGTTAGAACGTTTTCTTATTCTGTGTGCACGACCTTGTGGAGCTGGACGAAGTCTTTTCAACATCATTCCACCATCTACTCTGATCTCCTTAACAAATAATCCAGCTTCTTCTAAATTACCTTCACTATTTTTTTGCTCCCAGTTATTGATTGCAGATAATAATAGTTTTTCTAATTTTCTTGAAGCCTCTTTAGAACTAAATCTTAAGATGTTAAGTGCTCTTTCTACCTTCTGACCTCTTACCAAGTCCGCTACTAAGCGCATTTTTCTAGGTGAAGTAGGGCAGTTATTCAATTTTGCGAAAGCAATAGACTTATTAGCCTCTTTTCTCGCATCTGCTGTTTCTCTTTTACGAACTCCCATTGCTTCTTATTTTTTACCTTTATTTTTTGCTCCAGCATGACCTCTAAAAGATCTAGTTGGTGAAAATTCTCCTAATTTGTGACCTACCATGTTTTCTGTTACGTAAACTGGTACAAATTGACGACCGTTATGAACTGCGATAGTTTGTCCAACGAAATCTGGAGTAATCATAGAAGCTCTAGACCAAGTCTTTACTACACTATTTTTACCACTTTCTACGTTTTCCTGAACTTTCTTGTCTAACTTATAATGAACGAAAGGTCCTTTTTTTAATGAACGTGCCATATCTTATTATTTCTTTCTACGTTCTACGATATACTTGTTACTCGGGTTTTTCTTAGAACGAGTTCTATAACCTTTTGCTGGTATTCCATTTCTTGAACGTGGATGTCCACCAGAAGAACGTCCTTCTCCACCACCCATTGGGTGATCAACAGGGTTCATTGCAACAGGTCTTGTTCTAGGTCTTCTTCCTAACCATCTTGTTCTACCAGCTTTTCCTGATACAACTAATTGGTGGTCTGAATTAGAAACAGCTCCAATTGTAGCCGAACAAGTTAACAAGATCAATCTTGTTTCACCAGATGGCATTTTAATTGTAGCATATTTTCCATCTCTTGCCATTAATTGAGCAAATGTACCAGCTGAACGAGCAATTACCGCTCCTTGACCTGGACGTAACTCAATACAAGAGATTACAGTTCCTAAAGGAATTCTGCTTAAAGGCAATGTATTACCAATTTCAGGTTGAGATTCTGGACCAGAAACTAATTTCTGACCAACTTTCAATCCATTTTGAGCAATTACATAAGTTTTCTCTCCATCAGCATAAGCTAATAAAGCGATAAATGCAGTACGATTTGGATCGTATTCGATTGATTTCACAGTAGCCGGAATTCCGTCTTTAGTTCTTTTGAAATCAATAATACGATATCTCTGCTTGTGACCACCACCCGTATAACGCATGGTCATCTTTCCTTGACTATTTCTACCTCCAGAGTTTTTTATCGGCGCTATCAAAGAGCGTTCCGGCTTATCAGTTGTAATGGCGTCATAACCATTCACAACTCTAAATCGCTGACCTGGGGTAATAGGTTTTAATTTTCTTACTGACATTTTTCTATCTTAGATATTGTTGTAAAAATCAATTGTTTCTCCTTCTTGTACTTGAACAATCGCTTTCTTAATTGCATTTGTCTTTCCACTGATCAAACCACTTTTAGTGTATTTTGTAGTTCTATCCGGCCTTACGTTCATCGTGTTAACTGAAACGATAGTTACTCCATAAGCAGCTTCAATAGCTTTCTTAATTTGAACTTTGTTTGCTTTTTTGTCAACAACGAATCCGAAGCGGTTTAAAACTTCACTTTCTTTGGTTACTTTTTCTGTTACTATAGGTCTAATTATGATGCTCATATTCCTATTATTTACTTAAATTTTCTTCAATTAACTCCAAAGAACCTTCTAAAAGCACTAAATTATTAGTGTTTAAAATAGCGTAAGTGCTTAATTCTGAGCTAGTTACGACATTTGAAGCCTTTAAATTGCGTGACGACAAATATACATTTTTATTTGACTCACCCAACACAAATAGAGATTTTTTATTATCTAACCCTAAAGCTTTCAAAACGTTAATGAAATTTTTAGTGTTTGGAGTTTCAAAATTAAAGTCCTCAAGAACGATAATATTTGACTCTTTTGCTTTGATTGAGAAAGCTGATTTTCTCGCCAATCTTTTCAAGCTTTTATTCAATTTAAATGAATAACTTCTTGGTCTTGGTCCAAAAATTGTTCCACCACCCTTAAACAATGGATTTTTGATACTTCCCGCACGAGCAGTACCTGTTCCTTTTTGTTTTTTAATCTTACGTGTACTTCCTGTCACCTCAGCTCTTTCTTTAGCCTTATGAGTCCCTTGTCTTTGATTAGCAAGATATTGCTTTACATCAAGGTATACAGCGTGATTGTTTGGTTCAATTGCGAATACTGAATCAGAAAGTTGAACTTTTCTTCCAGTATCTTTTCCGTTGAAATCTAATACTTTTACTTCCATTACTTCTGAATGATTACATAAGAGTTTTTATGTCCAGGAACACATCCTTTAATAACAAGTAGGTTCTTTTCAGCAACTACTTTTAAAACTCTAAGGTTTTGAACTTTTACATTGTCTCCTCCCATTCTTCCAGCCATACGCATTCCTTTGAATACTCTAGATGGATATGAAGAAGCTCCCACAGAACCTGGCGCTCTTAAACGGTTGTGTTGACCGTGAGTTGCTTGTCCAACACCACCAAATCCGTGACGTTTAACAACCCCTTGAAAACCTTTACCTTTAGACACACCTTGTACATCTACAAATTCTCCTTCAGCAAAAATAGAAACATCAATAAGATCTCCTAATTTTTGTTCAGTTGCAAAATCTTGAAATTCAACGACTTTTTTCTTAGCAACAGTTCCAGCTTTTTTAAAGTGACCTAAAGCCGCTTTAGTGGAATGTTTCTCGTTTTTGTCATCGAAACCAAGTTGCAACGCTTCGTACCCGTCAACACCTTTGGTTCTGACTTGGGTAACAACACACGGCCCAGCTTCGATTACTGTACAAGGAATGTTTTTCCCATTTTCGTCGAAAATACTAGTCATGCCGATTTTTTTACCAATTAACCCAGACATAAATATTAATTATTAATTACTAAAATTCCCTTCAATTTGAAAATAACAGAAATTTCCAAACAGGGAGTGCAAAAGTAGATATTAAAATTGAATATACCAAACAGTTACAAAAATTAAATCGCTCATTATCAAAATCCAAGCTCAAAAGAAACCACCTCGAGCTCTTTTATATTTCGATAAAAATAATTGGAATCAAAATTAACTACAGATTTGTATTACAAAAAAATCTTCTCAATAAAACCCAAAATCAGCGCCACACAGCTCTAAATAAGGCTTTTCTAACAAAACAACATTAAATTATTGTTTTCATTTAATTAAAAAACTAAACACAACAAAATTTAAAACAACAAAAAAAGCGAAACATTTCTGTCTCGCTTTTTTTTTATAAAAATATAATAAAATTATACTTTAATCTCTACTTCAACCCCACTTGGCAATTCAAGTTTCATTAAAGCATCAATAGTTTTAGATGAAGATGAATAAATATCAATCAATCTCTTGTATGACATTACTTCAAATTGTTCTCTCGCTTTTTTGTTAACGTGCGGAGAACGCAATACAGTGAAAAGTTTTTTGTGAGTTGGTAACGGAATTGGACCTGTTACAACTGCTCCAGTAGTTTTTACTGTTTTTACAATCTTTTCAGCAGACTTATCTACCAACATGTGATCGTAAGATTTTAGTTTTATTCTGATTTTTTGACTCATTTTCTTAAGAATTAAGCGTTACCTTTTGCTTTTTTAATTACAGCTTCTGAAATATTAGAAGGTGTTTCTGCATAGTGAGAAAACTCCATTGTTGAAGTAGCTCTACCTGAAGATAATGTTCTTAATGTTGTTACATATCCAAACATTTCTGATAAAGGCACATCAGCTTTAATAGTTTTAGCACCGTTTCTGTCACCCATATCATTAACCTGACCTCTACGACGGTTGATATCACCTACGATATCCCCCATGTTTTCTTCAGGAGTAATAACTTCCATTTTCATGATAGGCTCAAGAATAATTGCTCCAGCAGCTTTTGCTACTTCTCTATAACCCATTCTTGCAGCTAATTCAAAAGAAAGAGCATCAGAATCGACAGGGTGGAAAGATCCGTCTGTCAAAGTTACTTTCAAACTATCCACTTGATAACCAGCCAAAGGACCAGTTTTCATAGCTTCACGGAAACCTTTTTCTACAGATGGAATATATTCTTTAGGAACGTTACCACCTTTTACTGCATTAATAAACTGTAATCCTACAGGAACTTTACCATCAACTTCGTCAGCTGGCTCAAGTGTAAATACGATATCACCGAATTTACCACGACCTCCTGATTGTTTCTTATAAGTCTCTCTGTGCGTAGCAGTTCTTGTAAACGCTTCTTTATATTCAACTTGAGGCTCACCTTGGTTCACTTCAACTTTAAATTCACGTTTCATACGATCTACTAAGATATCTAAGTGAAGCTCACCCATACCTGAGATAATCGTTTGCCCTGAAGCCTCATCTGTTCTAACAGTAAATGTTGGATCTTCCTCAGCTAATTTAGCTAGAGCCATACCCATTTTATCAACGTCAGCTTTAGTTTTAGGTTCAATTGCAATACCAATTACCGGTGCAGGGAATTTCATAGACTCAAGAATAATTGGGTGTTTTTCATCACACAATGTATCTCCAGTTTTGATATCTTTAAATCCAACAGCAGCCCCAATATCTCCAGCCTCAATAAATTCGATTGGATTTTGCTTGTTAGCATGCATTTGGTAGATACGAGAAATTCTTTCTTTATTTCCTGAACGTGTGTTCAAAACATAAGAACCTGCATCTAAACGACCAGAGTAAGCACGGAAGAAAGCTAAACGACCTACGAATGGGTCAGTAGCAATTTTAAATGCTAAAGCAGCGAACGGCTCTTTTACATCTGGCTTACGTAAGATTTTAGTTTGATCTTCTTCTAACAATTCAGCATCATCAGGATGAATTCCTTCGATACCTTCCTTATCCATTGGAGAAGGTAAATATTTACAAACCGCATCTAACATGAATTGAACTCCTTTGTTTTTGAAAGAAGAACCAGCAATCATTGGAATGATAGCCATATCCATAGTAGCAGCTCTTAAAGCATTGTTGATTTCTTCTTCTGTAATAGAGTTTTCATCTTCCATGAATTTCTCTAATAAGTTTTCATCGTAATCAGCAACTGCTTCAATAAGAATAGATCTGTATTCTTTAACCTCTGCAACCATATCAGCAGGAATTTCAACAATATCAAAAGTTGCCCCTTGAGTTGCATCATGCCAAATGATAGCCTGGTTTTTTACTAAATCTACAACACCTTTGAAATCATTTTCTTCACCAATTGGCAAAGTGATCGCAACAGCATTTGATTTTAACATATCACGAACTTGTTGACAAACTGCCAAAAAGTTAGATCCTTGACGGTCCATTTTGTTTACGAATCCCATACGTGGAACTCTGTACTGATCTGCAAGTCTCCAGTTAGTTTCTGATTGAGGCTCAACACCATCAACAGCACTAAACAAGAAAACTAAACCATCAAGTACACGTAAAGAACGGTTTACCTCTACAGTAAAGTCAACGTGTCCAGGAGTATCAATGATATTAAAGTGGTATGGCAATGATTCAGGCAAAAGCTTACCTTGCTCAGTTGGAAAATTCCACTCACAAGTTGTTGCAGCTGAAGTAATTGTAATACCTCTTTCTTGCTCTTGAGCCATCCAGTCCATTGTTGCAGCACCATCGTGTACTTCACCAATTTTGTGTGACTTTCCAGTATAAAAAAGGATACGCTCAGTTGTTGTTGTTTTACCAGCATCAATGTGAGCAGCAATTCCGATATTTCTTGTATATTTTAAATCTCTAGCCATTTCTTACGAATTAAAATCTAAAGTGAGAGAAAGCTTTATTAGCTTCTGCCATCTTGTGAGTATCCATTCTTTTCTTAACCGCAGCACCTTCTTCTTTAGCAGCAGCTAAACATTCTGATGCTAAACGTTGTGCCATAGATTTTTCATTTCTTCTTCTAGAATAAAGTATTAACCACTTCATTGCCATAGAAATTTTTCTGTCTGGTCTAATTTGCATTGGGATTTGAAATGTAGCTCCACCAACTCTACGGCTACGTACTTCTACGTGAGGCATAACGTTTGTTAAAGCATCTTTCCAAATTTCTAATGAAGATTTTTCTGAATCTTGCTTTTTAGACTCAATGATGTCAATAGCATCATAAAATACTTTGAAAGCTGTAGATTTCTTACCATCCCACATTAAGTTGTTTACAAAACGTGTTACCAATTGGTCGTTAAACCTTGGATCTGGTAAAAGTGGTCTTTTCTTTGCCGCTCTTTTTCTCATGTCTTTTTTTTAATAAAAAGTTATAGGTCATCCGTTAAATGTTATGTGTCATCCACTTTAGCTTACGCCTAATTTCAAACCCTTAACTCCTAACCTCCAACTTTAACGTTTTAAATTACTTTTTTGCTTCTTTTGGGCGTTTAGCACCGTACTTAGATCTTCTTTGCGTTCTTCCTGCAACTCCTGACGTGTCAAGCGCTCCACGAACGATATGATATCTAACACCTGGTAAATCTTTTACCCTTCCACCTCGCACTAATACTATCGAGTGCTCTTGTAGATTGTGTCCTTCTCCAGGGATGTAAGCATTCACTTCATTACCATTTGTCAAACGTACACGCGCAACTTTACGCATTGCAGAGTTTGGTTTTTTTGGTGTAGTAGTGTAAACACGCGTACAAACCCCTCTTCTTTGAGGACAAGAATCTAAAGCAACCGATTTACTCTTCTTAGTGATCTGAGTTCTTCCTGTTCTTACTAATTGTTGAATTGTTGGCATAATTAATACTAAAAATTTATTATGTATATTAAATTCCCGCTTTTTACGGGGTTGCAAATGTATAAAATATTTTTCACTATACAAACGTTAATTCATTAATTTTCAATAACATTATTTAAGCTTATGAATTTAGAAACAAACAATAGATATTTGCAATACTTTTAATAAATGAAAAAATTGCTTTCAAAACCCTTTTTACAACTACTCTTTTTTTGCGCAAGCATTTCCTGCTATGCACAAAACTTCCGTTTAATAATAAACGGATCAAACCAAACTCAAACTCAAACAATTGATTCTCTAGACTATACAACAAATCACACAAATATAAAATCGTTATTTAACGAAATAAAAAACACTTCTGAAAAATTATCAAAAAAAGGATACATTAACAATCAAATACTAGAAACCAACAAGACAAACGACAGCACTTATACAACAATAATCAACCTAAATAAGAAAACAAAAAACATTCATATATATATAGGTAGAAATAAACCTCTTTTTGACACTTCAGAAACAAACAAAGACACTTTAATTATTCCATATGAAGAGTTAGAAAACTTTCTAAATCAAAAAATAATTGATGCAGAAAAAAGAGGTTTCGCATTAAGTAAAGCAAAACTTGAAAATATTCAAACAAAGAATTCAACAATTTATGCCGATTTAACTTTTAAATCCGAAAAAAAACGCACCGTAAATTCAATTATTCTTAACCGAGAAAACGGTAATAAAAAAAGCTATTTCCCAAAAGGTCACTTAAAACAGCTCAATAAAAAATACCTTAATAAAACTTTTAACCAAGAAACAGTAAAAGAACTTTACAACGATATTAACAGCTACGAATTCGTCACTCAGACCAAATATCCCCAAATATTATTCACTAGCGATTCCACCAAAATTTATACTTATATCGAAAAAAGAAAAGCAAACACTTTTGACGGATACATTGGATTTTCGAACGATGAAAACAAAAAATTAACTCTAAATGGATACCTTGATATAGCACTATTAAACACTCTTCATGCCGGAGAACAATTTTCACTGTACTGGAAAAGCGACGGAAACCAACAAAAAACCTTCAACACAAAAATAGAAATCCCTTATATTTTTCAATCTTCATTGGGATTAAAAGCACAATTAAACATCTTCAAACAAGATAGCACTTTTCAAAATACTAAAACCTCTATAGATCTAGGCTATTTTATAAATTACAATACAAAAATATACCTTGGCCATCAATCAACAGAATCAAGCGACATTCAAAACACAAACAATTCTACCATTAGTGACTATAAAAACTCCTATTTCACTTCAACTTTTGAATACAAAAAAGGAGACATCGAAAACAATCTTTTCCCAAGGAAAGCTTTTATAAATTTCATAGTGGGATATGGAAAACGAAATACAAATGGCGATCCGGAAACAGTAGCTTCAAGCCCTCAGCTTTATATAAATTCAAATCTTTCTTACAATTTCAAAATAAATAAAAGGAACTATCTCTTCATAAATCCGCAAATTTTTTATTTAAACAGTAAAAATTACATCACAAACGAATTATTTAGATTTGGCGGAATAAACTCAATAAGGGGTTTTTCAGAAAATAGTCTTCAGGCAAATTTCACATCGATGCTTCTTACAGAATACAGATATGTTGTTTCAGATAATTTATACATAAATTCAATTATCGACTATGCGATATATCAAGACTTAACAAGAACTTTAAATCCTAAAAAAATTAACAATTTAACAGGAATTGGAATTGGAGCAACAATACAAACATCAAGCGGTTTATTGCGAATAAATCTCACAAACGGAAGGGAAAACATTAAGGAAATACAATTATTTAACACTATGGTAAGTATATGTTATAATGTTAAATTTTGACCCAACTCAAAAAAACTTTAAACTATCATTAGGAAAGTTAACAAATTATTAAGAGTTTTGCATCACTAATTCAAAATATTTAAAAATGAAACTAAAGTTCAATGGATTCTTAGTACTACTATTAGTGCTAATGGCGCAGTTAAGTTTTGCGCAAGAAAGAACCGTTTCAGGTACAGTTTCCGATAATGCAGGAATGCCTTTGCCAGGCGTGAGCGTATTAGTAAAAGGAACTAAGTCTGGGACACAAACTGATTTTGACGGAAAGTTCTCTATCAAAGCATCAACAAGCCAGGTACTGGTATTTAGCTACATTGGGATGAAAACCCAAGAAATAGCCGCAAGCTCATCAGTAGTGAATGTAAAACTAGGTGATGCAGCACAAGAACTTGAAGGCGTAGTTGTAACAACTGCCTTGGGTGTAAAAAGAGAGAAAAAATCTTTAGGTTATTCTTCTCAATTAGTAACTGCTGAGCAGGTTAACAGCTCACCAACAAACAACTTCCTTAACAATTTATCTGGAAAAGTTGCTGGTTTAGAAATTAAAGCAAACTCTAACTTTGGAGGATCTACAAACATTGTACTGAGAGGTGTTAAAAGTATCACTGGTAACAACCAAGCATTAATTGTAATTGATGGGGTTGCAGTAAGTAATGCTAACTTAAATGACCAAGATTCACAAAACGGAAGACAAGGATTTGACTTTGGTAACGCCGCATCTGATATCGATCCTAACAACATTGAATCTATCAACGTATTGAAAGGTGCAGCTGCGACAGCACTTTATGGTAGCCAGGCTTCAAACGGAGCGATTATGATTACTACTAAAAAAGGGAAAAAGAATTCTGCTCTAGGAGTTTCTGTTAGCTCAACTGTATCTGTTGGTTCAATTGACAAAACTACTATGCCAACTTACCAAACTAAATATGGTGAAGGATATGGAGGAGAAGACAGTAGCTATCCTGCTGACGTTTTTGGTAATCCAAACGGACTTGTAGCTTCTACTGGAGATGATGCTTCTTACGGAAATAAATTTGACCCAAGTATCATGGTATACCAATGGAATGCATTCGTATTAGGAAATCCTAACTACGGAAAAGCCACTCCTTGGGTAGCAGCTAAAAACAATCCTACTTCATTTTTCCAAAAATCAACTACTTACACAAACAACGTAAATTTAAGTGGTGGTGATGAAAAAGGAGCTTACAATTTAGGTTTTACCAACAGTAACAACACTGGTGTATTACCAAACAGTTTACTAAACAAAAACAGTTTAAATGGTAACTTCTCAAGAGATTTATCAGACAAATTAACTTCGACTGCATTTTTTACTTTTACTAATCAAAATACTACAGGTAGAAATAATACAGGATATGGAGACAACTTTATTGGTGGTTTCAGACAATGGTGGGCAGTTAACAACGACATCAAAGAATTAGAACAAGAATACAACAGAACACACCAAAACGTTACTTGGAACATGACTGATCCAACAAATGGTAACTTAGCTCCTGCTTTCTGGAACAACCCATACTTTGACAGATATCAAAACTATGAGCAAGATTCAAGAACAAGATTCTTAGCTGGAACAAGTTTATCATACGACATCAACAAAGACTTTACAGTTTTAGGACGTGCAACTATTGATTACTCTAACGACCAACAAGAACTTAGAAAAGCAGTAGGAAGCCACGCTGAAACTTTTGGAATCAGTGGTGCAAATGATGGATCAGGTTATTCTCTTTACAAAAGAGACTTCATGCAACAAACTTATGACTTCATAGCGACTTACAATTTCCACATCACAGAAGACATTGGAGCAAAAGCTTTAGCAGGATACACTTTCCTAAGATCTGATGCTTACTCAATCCAAGCTTCTACAACTGGAGGATTAGCTAAAGAAGGCTTATACAGCTTAGACAACTCTAACGTATTTTTACCTGCAAAAGAATCTCAAATTACATATGAGAAATCAGGTTTATACGGACAATTATCTTTAGATTATAAAAAATTCCTTTTCGTAGAGGGATCATACAGATTAGATAAGAGTACAGCATTACCGCAAGAAAACAACAACTATAGCTATTACTCAATTGGATCAAGTTTAATCTTCTCTGAATTAGTTCAAGCTGATTGGTTATCTTTAGGAAAAGTTAGAATCAACTACGCTCAAGTAGGTAACGACCCTGCTGCTGGAAGATTAGGTGCTAAAACTAACAACTACGGATTAGAAGGAAATCCATTATTTGGAAACAGTAACACATACTTAGATTTTGCTAACCTAAAACCAGAAATCCAAAAAGCTTGGGAAGCAGGTCTAGAGATGGGAATGTTTAAAAATAGATTAAATTTTGATTTGTCTTTATACAAAACCAACACTGAAAATCAAATTTTCAATGTACCACAATCTACATCAACAGGTGTAAATTATGCTACTGTAAATGCGGGAGAAATTGAAAACAAAGGTATTGAGGTTGCATTATCTGGAAAACCAGTTAAAACTCAAAACTTCACATGGGACATTGGAGTAAACTGGTCAACTAACAAAAACACTGTAGTTTCATTAAACCAAGGAAGAGATAATTTATTACTTGCTACTTTCCAAGGTGGAGCTTCATTAAACGCAACAGTTGGTGAATCATACGGAACATTAAGAGGTACAGATTACACTTATGACGCAAATGGAAACAGAGTAATTGACGCTAATGGTTTCTATGTACTTAATAAAAACCAAGTTGTTGGTAACACTCAAGCAAAATGGATTGGCGGTATCTCAAACAGAGTAACTTACAAAAACCTTTCTTTCAACTTCTTAATTGACATGAAAAAAGGAGGAGATATCTTCTCTTTAGATCAAGCTTACGGAAGAGAAACTGGTATCTATGATTTAGGAGTAAATGATCTTGGAAACTCAGTTAGAAACCCATTAACAAGTGGTAATGATAGCGGAGGAGTAATCTTGCCTGGAGTTCACGCGGACGGAACAGCAAATACTACAAGAATTGACGCTTCAACATCTGGAGGAACTGCTTTCAGTTCTGACACAAACCCAACAAAAGCTTACGTATACGATGGTTCATTTGTTAAACTAAGAGAAGTTGGATTAACTTACAGCTTACCATCAAAAATTTTAGACAAAATGAACATTAAAGGTATGTCATTTAGTGTAATCGGAAACAATCTTTGGATCATTGACAAAAACCTTCCATACGCTGACCCTGAAGCAGGATCATCAGCAGGAAATATTCAAGGGTTCCAATCAGGAGTTATGCCAGCTACTAAAGTATACTCATTTAATGTAAAACTTAACTTCTAAACAAAATGAAAAAGATATTTTTATCAATAGTAACACTAACATTTTTAACTCTGACGAGTTGTGTTAGTGACAACGAGAACTTTAACGATGACATCAAAAAATCATACGATGTATCTGCAGAGTCATTATTATCAGATGCACAAAAAGAACTAACAGATCAATTAACAACTCCAAGTGTTAACAACAATCCGTTACGTTATTATGTACAATATTGGGCCGCTACATTATATACTGCTGAGTCAAGATATAATTTAACAACAAGAACAATTCCTGATACGCACTGGACAAACTTGTATCAAAATGTTTTAGGCAACTTACAAACATCTGAACAGGTTTTATTAAAGCAAACTAAACCTGGTGCTGTAGCAGAAGCTGATTGGCAAAAACAACAGCAAAATAAAGTTGCGATTCTTGAAATCTTAAGAGTTTACACTTACCAAATTTTAGTTGATACTTTTGGAGATGTTCCTTATTCAGAATCATTACAAAATCCAAAAATCATTTTACCTAAATACGATAACGATAGTGAAATTTACCCACTATTAATCGCTCGTCTTGATGCTGCCATTGCTAAATTAGATACATCAGCAAAAAGCTTTGACACAGGTGATTTAATTTATAAAGGTGATGTTGCAAACTGGAAATTATTTGCAAACTCTGTTAAACTTAAATTAGGAACTAACCTTTCTGATATTAACCCAACATTAGCTAAAACTACAGTTGAGTCAGCATATACTGCTGGTTTATTAGTAAAAAACATCAACAATGCATTGTTAAAATATGCTTCTTTTGCACCAAACTACAATCCGGTTTTTGACAACCTTGTAGCTAGCCAAAGAAATGACAACGTTCCTGCTAGTCCTTTAGTAAACAAAATGAACGCAACATCAGATCCAAGAAGAGCTATTTTCTTTACGCCAATGGCAGACGGAACATACAAAGGAGGAGTTCCTGGTGGACGTAATTCACTTCCATACGAAACAACATATTCTCATGTTGGTGATGTTATCAAAAAACCAGATGCTCCTGGAGTTTTATTAGAAGCATTTGAAGTTAACTTTTATTTAGCTGAGGCTGCTGCAAGAGGATATTCTGTAGGTGGTACTCCAGAAAGCTACTACAAAGAAGCAATTACATTATCTTGTGAATATTGGGGAGTATCTTCAACTGACATTGCTACTTATTTAGCTAATCCAGAAGTTGCTTATGCAACTGCTGCTACAACTCCAATCACTGGTGTACCTGGAACTGGAACTGGAACATGGCAAGAAAAAATTGGATACCAAGAATGGATCGCTTTATACAACAGAAGTTTCCAATCATGGACAGCTTTCAGAAGATTAGATTTCCCTGTATTAATCTCTCACCCAAGTTCTATTTCGGCTGCAAACAAACAAGTACCGGTAAGATGGACATATCCTACTGCTGAACAAACTGTAAACGGCACAAACTGGACAGCTGCTTCTGCTGCAATTGGAGGAGATAAATTAACGACAAAAATTTTCTGGGACACAAAACAACCACCACTATAGTCCTAACATAATTTAACATAAAACCATCCTTAATAAGGGTGGTTTTTTTTTGCAAAAGTTATAAAAAAAAGAAAAACAACACTAATTTTCCAAAATTTAACATTCCGTCGAATAGCAATGTTTTTCATTATTATCATATTTAAAGTTAAAAATTACGAATTTACAATTTATACATCTTTTTTAACTATAAAAAAACAATATCTTATAGTAAAATCATAATTTAACTAAAAAAAAAGCTTTTTATATTAGGTAGATTAACAAATTATTAAGATTTTTGTCAAACTAATTCAAAATAATTAAAAATGAAACTAAAGTTCAATGGATTCTTAGTACTTCTTTTGGTACTAGTGGCGCAATTAACTTTTGCGCAAGAAAGAGTTGTTTCAGGAATTGTTTCTGATAATACGGGAATGCCTATACCAGGTGTTAGTGTATTAATTAAGGGAACAAAGACAGGAACACAAACAGATTTTGATGGAAAATACTCTATTAAAGCTTCTCCAAGCCAAATTTTGGTCTTTACTTACATTGGAATGAAAGCAAAAGAAGAGCCAGCAACGTCTACAACTATTAACCCTAAACTATCAGGAGACGCACTAGAACTTGAAGGAGTTGTTGTAGTTGCCTTTGGTACTCAGAAAAAATCTGAGATTACTGGAGCAGTTACAAAAATTGATGCAAAAGCATTAGAAAACACTCAGGCTTCAAATGCAATTCAATCTTTAACTGGTAAAGTTGCCGGTGTACAAATTCAAGCAAACTCAGGACAACCAGGTGATGCACCTCAAGTACGTTTTAGAGGTATTGGATCATTATCATCTTCTAATGCACCTTTATACGTTGTTGATGGTATACCTTACAATGGTGACATCAATGCTATTGCAACACAAGATATTGAGTCTATTTCATTTTTGAAAGATGCATCTTCAAATGCACTATACGGTAGTAGAGGAGCAAACGGTGTAATAATCGTTACTACTAAAAAAGGTAAAAAAGGACAACTAAAAGTAACTTACGAAACAAAAATCGGGGTTAACTCAAGAGCGGTTCCTGAATATGATATGATTACAGATCCAGGAGAATACTACAAAACTGTTTACAATAGAATCAGAAATGGTTTAATATATGATGGTGAAACTCCCGCGGCTGCAGGTACTGTAGCATCTCAAACTTTGATTAGCGGAGCAGAATACTCTTTAGGATATAACAACTATAATGTTGCTGACAATCAAGTAATAAATCCAGCAACAGGACAATTAAATCCAAATGCAAAATTATTATACCATGATGATTGGTCTAAAGCATTATTTAGAGATGCTACAAGAACAGAACATTTCTTAAGCTTATCAAGTAGCACTGACAACCTTAGCTCTTATTTATCTGTTGGGTACCTAAAAGATAATGGCTATACAGTTAATTCAGACTTTAAACGTGCTACAGTTAGAGCAAATGTTGATTACAATGTAAACAGCAAAATAAAAGTTGGAGCCAACTTAAACTATGCGAATTCAGATCAAAATGCTCCAATCTCTCAAGTTGGATCTGGAACTTACAGTAACTTATTTAGCTGGGCTAGAAACATAGCTCCTATCTACACTATCTACCAACGAGATGCAGCTGGTAATTACATACTTAATAAAGATGGAAGCAAATCTTACGACTTTAATCAATCTGGAAATCGCCCTTATGGATCTACTTTAAATCCATATGCGACCACTTTATTGAACACAAATTTAAATCAAGAAAATAAATTTGGAGCTAGAGGATATATATCTATTGATTTCTTAAAAAACTTCAATTTCAGATACAACCTTGGATATGACTTAATGTCTGGATATTATCTAAACGCTACAACTGGAGAAGGTGGTGATGACGGTGGAGAAATAGGTGGTAGAATTGGTACTGCTTCAGAAGATGACTACACGATCACCAACCAACAATTATTATCTTGGAAAAAATCATTCGGAAACCACACTTTGGATATCCTTGTTGGTCATGAATCATCTGATTTTACATCAAAAATGTTAGCAGGACAAAAAAGTAAAGTTATGATACCGGGTTTACCAGTATTAAGTAATGCAGCTAAATATGCCTATGTTGATGGTTATAACGACTTATACAAAGTTGAAGGATATTTCTCAAGAATAAATTATAACTACAAAGATAAATACTTTGTAAATGGTAGTTTCAGAAGAGATGGATCATCAGTATTTGCACCTGAAAACAGATGGGGTAATTTCTACGGTTTTGGAGCAGCATGGTCTGTAATGAAAGAATCTTTCTTCCCTAAATCTAAAGTGATTACAGATCTTAGAATTAAAGGAAGCTATGGAGAACAAGGGAATGATAACATTTTCTACCCATCAAGTGCACAAATTCAGCACCGTAGCTACTTTGGTTCTTCAAGAAACTATTATGCATACGAAAATCAATACGATATTGTACCAGATGCTGAAGGGAACGCAACAGTTCTTCAGGTATTCACTGGAAACAGAGATATCAAATGGGAAGTTTCTAAAAACCTGAACGTTGGATTCGAAATCGAATTATTCAATAGAGTAAATCTTGAAGCAGAATATTTCGAAAGAAAAGTAAGTGATTTAATTTATAACAAACCACTTGCTCCTTCAACAGGAACAAACTTTGTTAGTGAAAATATTGGAGACATGGTTAACAGAGGGGTTGAGATCAACCTTGGTGTGGACATCATTAAAACTGAAGATGTTGATTTTAATATCTGGGCGAACGGAACTCATTACAAAAATGAAGTAACGTCATTACCAAGTCCTTTTACATCTGGAAATTTCCGCTTTCAAGTTGGAGCTCCTGCATATGCATACTACTTAAGAGAATTTGCTGGTGTTGACAAAACTAATGGAGATGCATTATGGTATATGGATCAAAAAGATGCTTCTGGACAAGTTACTAAAACAACAACCAATGTTTATGGAAATGCAACACAATACTTAAGCGATAAAGATGCGAATCCAACTGTATATGGAGGATTTGGAACAGTAGTACGTTACAAAAATTTCACATTACAAGGAAGTTTCGCTTATCAATTTGGAGGATATATGTATGATGGAGTTTACCAAGGAGCAATGTATTCTGGAGGTGACAATATTGGACAGAACTACCATAAAGACTCAGAAAAAGCATGGAGTGTAGACAATCCAAATTCTAATATCCCAAGAATTGACCACATTTCAATTTATCAAACTGCTGCTTCTGATTATTTCTTAATAAAATCAGATTATTTAAGCTTACAAGATGTTTCTTTATCTTACGATTTCAAAAACAGTAAACTTACAGATCTTGGAATTACATCTACTAAATTTAGCCTAATGGGGACAAACTTAGCATTATGGTCAGAAAGAAAAGGTATGGATCCAAGATTAAACAATTTAGGTTCTAGATCAAATAATGGTCAGTCTTTGAATGTATATGGAGTAATGAAAACTATCTCATTTGGTTTAACAGTAAATTTTTAAGAACATGAAAAAATTATTAATATTATCAATGTCTCTGTTGGTACTCACTGGTTGCTCAAAAGATTTTCTTGACACCAAACCAGAATCAACAATAACTGACGAACAACTTGCAACATCTGCCGATGCAAATCAAGCAATTATCGCTGGAGTATATTCAGCCTTAAGATCTTTCGGTCTATCTAACTCAGCTAGTCACGAAGATTACGGTCATAAATCTATTCTTGTTGCGACAGACATGATGTCTAACGATATGTTGATGACTAAGTCAAGTTGGTACGCATCTTTCTATAATTACTTAGGAAGAGTACAAACCAACTCAAGAGCAAAATTAGCCTGGAGTATTTATTACCCACAAATTAAAACTGTAAACACAGTAATTAATATTATCCCAGCTAAGACTGACAATGCAAAACTAAATGCACAACGAGGACAAGCTTTAGCTTTAAGAGGCTATTTTTACTTTATGTTAGCACGTATGTATGGCCCTACTTATGTTGGTAATGAAGCCAAACTATCTGTTCCTCTTTACACTGAAGTAGTTTATGTTGGTAAAGCAAGATCTACTGTTGCTCAAGTTTATACTCAAATTCAAGCTGATTTGGAAGAATCTGTTGAATTACTTGAAGGTTTTCAGCGTAAAAACAAAGATGGATTAGACCAATCTATAGCACAAGCATTTTTAGCTGATGTTTACCTAGAAATGGGGAAATATCCACAAGCTGCTGATTTAGCTCATAAAGCGAGACAAAACTACACTTTACTTAGTAAAGATGATTGGAACAATGGATTCTACGATATGACTACTGGTAATGAAACAATGTGGGGAGCAACAATCACTGAGGCACAGAGTAGTTTCGTAGCAAGTTTCTTCGGTCATTTCGACAATACAAATGGTCAAGGATACGCTGGAGGTCTACAGGTATACAAAAACATAGATAAAAATCTTTACGAAAGTATTTCGGATACTGATTATAGAAAAGCTGCATTTGTATCACCTACTACTGGAAATGCAACTTATCCTTCGTTACCAGCATATGCTAATACAAAATTCAGAGATAAAACTACTACTGCAGGAGATTATATCTATATGAGATCTGCCGCTTTATATTATATTGAAGCTGAAGCTTTAGCAAGATCAGGAAATGAAGGATCTGCAAAACAAGTTTTATATGACATAACAGTTACAAGAGATCCTGCATATGTTTTATCTACAAAAACAGGAGCTGCTTTAATCAATGAAATCATTCTTCAAAAAAGAATTGAATTATGGGGAGAAGGTTATGCTTGGTTTGACATGAAACGTTTACATGTTGGTCTTACCAGAGATTATCCTGGAACAAATCACCCTGCTTTCGGAAAATTAAACATCCCTGCAACAGATAATAGATTTATCTTCCAGGTTCCTCAAGCGGAAGTTGATGCAAATCCACTAATTGTACAAAGCCCACTATAATTAAATAGCGCTTAAATTACATATTAAACCACTCTGTTCATTCAGAGTGGTTTTTTTTTATATAAACATTATACCTATATTTGTCCCATGGAAAAAGAACATCAAATATTTGGAATTAGAGCCATTATAGAAGCAATTCAAGCAGGAAAAGAAGTTGATAAAGTATTTATACAAAAAGAAATTTCTGGAGAATTAATGAAAGACTTAATGAAAGTGATGAAACGCGCTAACATTAATTTCTCTTACGTACCTGTAGAAAAACTAAATAGACTAACTCCAAACAATCACCAGGGAGCCGTTGCGACAATCTCCCCTATTGGTTTTATAGAATTAGAACATTTAGTTGAATCAACTATTGAATCAGGCTCAAAACCATTATTTTTAATATTAGACCAAATCTCTGATGCCAGAAATTTTGGAGCCATAATCAGAACAGCTGAATGTACCGGAGTAAACGGAATCATTGTTCAAAAAGCCGGCTCAGCACCTGTAAATGGTGATACTGTAAAAACATCAGCCGGAGCAGTTTTTAATGTACCTATTTGTAAAGTTGAACATATTAAAGATGCTATATTTTATCTTCAGGGTTCAGGAATAAAAACCGTTGCTGCAACCGAAAAAACAGATCAAAACATTTACGATATAGCTTTAAACGAGCCCGTAGCAATTATCATGGGATCTGAGGACAGAGGAATAAACCCATCTGTACTTAAAATTGTTGATGAAAAAGCAAAATTACCAATGTTTGGAACAATAGGATCTCTAAACGTTTCGGTAGCTTGTGGAGCATTTCTATACGAAGCCGTTCGTCAAAGAAGTTAAAAGTATTGAGAATTAAGACGTCACATAAACAAACAATGAATGTCTTCAAAATTTACTCATAACATATCACTTAAAAAAAATACTCTTATACTTGTAATTTCTCTAATTACAAGTATAAGCTATGCTCAAACAACTACCTACAATCAGTTTTGGAATGAATTTCAATTCAACCACACCATAAATGAAAAATGGTCAACTGAATTAAACCTTGGAGCCGCTTATAGCAGCACCGAATCTTCTTCTAATATTTTTCAACAAAACATTCAGAGATCAGCCAGAATTTGGGGACATTATTATCTTTCTCCACGCTGGAAACTCTCTTCTTTTATAGCATATAATTTTAACAAAGACGTTCCGGAAATAGGACAATTTAAATCTCCCGAAGTTAGATTCGCTCTTCAGGGGATTTATTATTTTCACAAAACCGGCTATACATTAAGTACCAGAATGAGAATGGAACTTAGACATATGCGAAACGAAGAAGGTACTTATGACAATGTTCTGAGATATCGTCAACAAGTAAAATATCTAAAACCAATCAATAGTAAAATTCTTCGTGAAGGTGTAGTTTATGCAATAGCATCAGATGAACTATTCTTTAAATCGGGAACAAAAGTAACAGGCCTCAGCTTCTTTGACCGAAACAGACTTAATATTGGAGCGGGCTATTTATTCACAGATGATATACAAGTAGAACTAACATATGCTAACGAATATCTTCCCAGAGACGAGGGGAATCAAATCGTTAATGCGGCATCATTAACGATTAGTTTCAATAATTTTTTTGAAAATCTAAAGAAAAAGTTATCACACAAACATGAAGAAGTAAATGAAGACTAATATTACTATTCTTCTTTCTTTAAAAAACAACCCAACTGTTTCATGATTGCATCTTTATGCAGTTTAAAAGTATAATCGCGAACAAACTCTGTTCCTTCCATTCTAATCTCCGCTACAGTTGCTTCAAATTTAGAAAACGACTCAATATCTTTATCATCTATTAAATACAAAACCTGCATAATGGAATCATTATGTCTGTATTGCGTATCATAATGTGCAAGTTTATAAACCTTATTATCTGCAAGATGTATCACTAAATCATCTTTGATTTTTTTCCCGACCTTTTTCGGTGGAAATGGTGTTGGCTGTAAAGAAACAAAATAGTGTTCCTTATCAGTAACGATATTAATTTTTAAAGATTTTGATTTTGTGGTATAGAAAACAGCGGGATCAAAATAATAAACCATTGTACCATCCGCCTGCACTCTATTCTTTACATCGCATTGCGCAATTATTTTTGAACTGATTAATACTAAGAAAACCAAAACTGTGAAGCTTATTTTTTTCATAACAGGTCAGATAAATGAGAATATTTATAACAAAAATAATCAATATAAATCAAACCAAATGTCTTCACTAGATTTTATCACCTGATTCTGTTTTGGTTACAATATAATTAATCGAAACATCTGAATTAAAATAAGTAGACAAGTACTCCTCCTCTTCTGGAATTTCGGTATTAACAAAATTCCCATTCTCGTCAAAGTGTTTCATAAAAGCATCATCTTCTGGATTAAAATCAGGCTTTTGCCAATCATAAACAATAGGTTTTGCATATTCAGGCGTTTTATAAAATAAAGACATTGCAAATCCAGTAATAAAACCTGCCAAATGTCCTTCCCAAGAAATCGTTTTATCTACGTCTGGAAAAACGTACCAAATCATTCCCCCATAAAGTAAAGTTACTGCAAACGAAAGTGCAACTAAACGATAATATCGAGTTTGAATTCCTTTGAAAAATATAAAACTTACCAAAACATAAATTAATCCGCTTGCGCCGATATGGAAATTTTCACGTCCGATAATCCAGGTTATTAATCCGGAAAACAAAATGCCATAAACGATAACACTAAAAGATTGTTTGGGATAAAAAAACTGAAGTGCTGCCAACAAAACCAAAAGTGGAATTGAATTATTATATAAATGACTTAAGTTTTCGTGAATAAAAGGACTAAACAAAACACCCTGTAAACCTGCAAAATCACGAGGGTAAATTCCGTTTTGATAAAAATCAAAATCAAACCGAATTTGAACCCAATAAACAATCCACAAAAAAAGGACAAAAAAAACAGGAAGACCTATAACAGCAGTCGTAAACTTAAAGTGGTTGTCGTTCATGATTATTAAATATATAGTATTGCCAATATCAAAAAACTATCCAAATACAATATACTGATAATTTGTCAGCTACAGCCTCCTCATCCTTTGTTATGATTTGTAACCCTTTTATACTATAAAATTAAAATTGAAAATAGTAATTTTACAAAATGGAAGCACCTTTAGCCGAGCGTATTCGCCCACAGCAATTAGAAGATTACATCAGTCAAAGTCATTTGGTTGGTCCAAATGGTTCGTTAACACAACAGATTTCAAAAGGAATTATTCCGTCATTGATCTTTTGGGGACCTCCGGGAACTGGAAAAACAACTTTGGCTCAAATTATTGCGCAGGAATCCAAACGTCCTTTTTATATATTGAGTGCAATTAATTCAGGAGTTAAAGATATACGTGATGTAATTGAAAAAGCGAAACAAAGCGGCGGATTATTTACAGCCAAAAATCCTATTTTATTTATTGATGAGATTCATCGTTTTAGCAAATCACAGCAAGATTCACTTTTGGCAGCTGTAGAAAAAGGCTGGATAACACTTATTGGCGCAACGACCGAAAACCCAAGTTTTGAAGTCATTCCTGCATTATTGTCACGTTGTCAAGTCTACATACTAAATGCCTTTACAAAAGCCGATTTAGAATCTCTATTGCATCGCGCAATGAAAACGGACACTTATCTCGCTTCTAAAAATATTACGCTAAAAGAAACTGAAGCATTACTCCGACTTTCTGGCGGAGATGGCCGAAAATTGCTGAACATTTTTGAACTTGTTATAAATGCTTCCGCTGGTGATGAAATTATCATTACCAATGATCGTGTTTTTGAATTAGTACAGCAAAATACTGTTTTGTATGACAAAAGTGGCGAACAACATTATGATATCGTTTCGGCATTTATTAAATCAATTCGCGGAAGCGATCCTAACGGAGCAGTATATTGGCTTGCCAGAATGATTGAAGGCGGAGAAGATGTGAAATTTATTGCCCGAAGAATGCTAATTCTCTCAAGCGAGGATATTGGAAATGCAAATCCTACCGCTTTTATTATGGCAAACAATACATTTCAAGCTGTGACAACTATTGGATATCCTGAAAGCCGAATTATATTAAGTCAATGTGCTATTTATTTAGCTACTTCGCCAAAAAGTAATGCGTCTTATATGGCGATTGGAAATGCGCAACAACTCGTTAAACAAACTGGTGATTTACCCGTACCAATTCATTTAAGAAATGCCCCAACCAAACTTATGAAAGAATTAGGTTATGGTGATGATTATAAATATTCGCACGATTATGCCAATAATTTTGCCGAACAAGAATTTTTGCCTGACGCCATAAAAAAAACGGTTCTTTACAATCCGGGAAACAATTCTAGAGAGAATAGCAACCGCGAATTTTTAAAGAACCGTTGGAAAGATAAATATGGTTATTAAAACCGTATTTTATATTTAGAATTTAACGACAATTTTTTCTGAAACTAATTTATCATTTTGATAAGATTCAAAATACCATTGTCCGTCTTCTTTCAAAATTAATGAACCTTGTACATTATCTTTTATTGCAATAAACACATTCGATTGTGAAGTTTTAAGCAACTTCATAACTACTTTTGGCGTTTTGTCAATCAACTGATAACCTGATTCAGTTGGTTGTGCATACAATAAATTAGGATCTTTAAGATCTGGCGCAGGAGTAGCAGCAACTACTGCTGTTGCAGTAACCACAGACGCAGCAGCAGGACTTACAGGCACAGCTTTTGTCGTTGGAGCAACTGATTTACCACTATATTTATAGTGTAAACCGTTTATAGATACAAATGCTAAATCTAAACATTCTCTATAAGCAACTTCATAATCTTTCTCTTTACTTTTACCAACTTCTGAAGTGTAAATCACTTTTCCATAACAATCTTTAAATTCAACATAAAGCTTTGTTATTAAAAATCCATTATCTCTTTTTACATCAACATACAAAAGATCACAACGATCTCCATATCCAGCCGGAAGTTCTTCATTAACATAAAAAGCCTGAAAACCAGCTTTACTTAAATTTGATTTTGTCATTGTAGACATTCTATATTGATTTTCAGTTTTAAGAAACTCATATTTTAACGGTACAATAACCGCTTTATAATCATTAACAGATTGCGAAAATCCAATAAACGAGGCTAGAAGTGCAATTAACAAAAATTTTATTTTCATAATTATAAATATTTTTTAAGTTCTAATAAATGGTTAATTTGTTTGATATTTTCAGGAGCTTCAATATTTTTTTCATTAAAGAAGATCGCATCCAGACCGGCATTCAATGCACCATTAACATCTGCATCGAGACAATCTCCAATCATAATACTACTTTCTTTTGAGGCTTGAGCCAAATTGACAGCATAATCAAAGATAATACTATTTGGTTTTTTAACACCTGCTAATTCAGAATTTGTTATTGTATTAAAATAACCTCCAAGTGCAGCATTATTTATCTTTTTATCCTGAACGGCAGCAAAACCATTAGTGATAATATGTAGTTTGTATTTTGGTTTTAGGTAATCCAAAACTTCGATTGCTCCGTCAAAAAGATAATTATTATCAGTTAAAAATTCGATATAATCATTTGCAATCTGATTAATATCTTCATCTGAAATTTCATAATTCAAAGCATCAAACGAAAGCTTTAATCTATTGTAACGCAACTCGACGTGCGTAATTTCATCGTTTTGATATAATTTCCAGCAAGCTTGGTTTATAGGAGCATATTTGGCAATAAAATCCTCGATTTTAATATCGGGAAATCTGTTCTTAAAAATACGATCAAAAGCCATTTCTGAGTTTTTATCAAAATCCCAAAGTGTGTGATCTAAATCGAAAAAAATGTCGGTAATAGTGGTATTCATAACTTATAAAATTCCTTCATCTACAAAACTATAATAATTTGTTTCAGTAATAATCAAATGATCTAAAACTTTAACATCTAAACTCTCTCCTGCAATCTTTATTTTCTTTGTAATTTCTATATCAGCATTACTCGGTTGCAGATTGCCTGATGGATGATTATGACACAAAATCAAGCCTGTAGCTTTTGTTTCAAGCGCATAATGAAAAACCAAACGTGTATCAACAATAGTTCCCGTAATCCCTCCTTTACTTAATTGTACTTTAGAAATTACTTTATTAGAATTATTCAGAAAAAGCACCCAAAATTCTTCGTGTGGTAATTCGCCAATAATGGGTTGCATAATTTCGAAAACTGATTTGCTTGATGTAATTTTCTTTATAAATTCAGCTGCATCTTCAGATCTTCGGCGGCGGCCTAATTCTAAAGCAGCAATAATAGTAATAGCCTTTGCCTCTCCTATTCCTTTAAAATTCATCAATTGAGATAGAGATAATTTTCCTAAAGAATTTAAACTATCTACGCTGGCTAAAATTCTTTTACTTAAATCAACTGCAGATTCGTTACGACTTCCTGATCCAATTAAAATAGCAATTAATTCAGCATCGCTTAAAGCATCAATCCCTTTTAGCATTAGTTTTTCTCGCGGGCGATCGTCTTCTGACCAATCTGAAATTGGAAAATAACCTTCTTTCATAGTAGTCAGTAATTATATAGATTTACGCATACAAACACTATTTTTTAAACCTATATAAGGTTCGTAATTCTCTACAATTTCAAATCCCAATTTTTGATATAAACCAATAGCTTCAATTTGTTTATAAAGCGTTTCTAAAATCATAGTTTTAAAACCCTGCTTCTTCGCCTCTATTTCTAATTCTTTAATAACTTTCTGAGCCAATCCCAAACCTCTTGCTTCAGGCAAAACAAACATTCGTTTTAGCTCAACTGTATTCTCATTATACTTTTTGAAGCAACCACTCGCAACGAGTTTTCCTTCTAAATAAATAAGAACAACATTATCATTAAATTCAATCAAATTATTGCCCCAATAATCCTTCTTTAATTCCGGATAACGTTCCCATAAAAAAGTATCAAATATTTTGATCAGCGTTACAAAATCCGGATTCTCACTTGTTGTCTTTACAACCTCTATTCTTGAATTCATTTTACTATAATCTTAAAAGGCGAATATATCTAAAAAATAAGAAAAATCACTCATAAAAGTAATTCCTATTTTCAAATTAACTAATTTTAGAATCAAATCATCAATCCAATCAACTTAATCACAAAAAGAATGAAATCTGTATCAACTTTGATAATCCTATTTTTACTCTTTTCTTGTAATCAGAAAGAAAAAAGTAATGCTTACGCTAAAAATGAAGTACAACAAACTAATACTTTTGCCGACAAATTATCGAATGCGGCACTCTCAATAATTGATCCTTCTGTGGATTATGATCCTGCTTATTTCTCGATCGAATATCCAAACGGAGATGTTCCTGCAAACAAAGGGGTTTGTACCGATGTTGTAATTCGGTCTTACCGAAAGTTAGGCATTGATTTGCAAAAAGAAGTTCACGAAGACATGATCGCACATTTTGCAGAATATCCCAATTTAGAAAAATGGGGAATGACTAAAACCGATACAAATATCGACCACAGAAGAGTACCAAACTTAGAAATCTTTTTTGAAAGAAACGGAGAAAAACTTGTTATAACAGAAGATCCAAAAGATTATAAAACCGGAGAAATTGTAACGTGGCTAATTAATAATAAATTACCTCATATTGGAATTGTGACGAATAAAAAGTCAAAAGACGGAAAACGAAATCTAATCGTACATAATGTTGGCAACGGACAAGTTCTGCAAGATTGTTTATTTGACTATAAAATAGTTGGGCACTACAGATATTGGAAATAAAAATATTGCAAATCAAATTCGTTTTTATCCGCGTTTTTACGAAGTAAATCTGTTTTATCCGTGTCAAAATTAGATGCTGATTTTACAGATTCGCTAAAGCGAAAACGCTGATAAAAACTGATTTTTCTAATTACTTTCTTAATTAAACGATTAAGTAATTTTATAGATTTCTTCTTAACTTAATGACATTGAGTTTCGGGACCAAATTCCAGCTTGAACAATATCTTTTAAAAAACAAATTCCAAAAAAAATGCCAATTACAAAACTACAATTGGCACATTATCTCATTATCAAATTGACTAATTATCTAATTAATCAACCCTTTTACTTCATCAAAATTTAAACCTCCGTAATTTCCTGAACTCATCAATAATAAAGCTGAATTTTCAAGATTTAAATTGAATAAATATTCTTTAAATTCTGCTGGATTGGTATAAATAATTAAATCTTCACGATTAAAAGAACTTGCAATTTGTTCGTAAGTCACTTCTTCTAATTGCTTAATTTTTACAGCGTCAGGCGAATAAAAAACAACCGCAACATCTGCATATTCCAAAGCACCTTCATATTCTTTAAGAAATTCAGCATTCAAACTACTGTAAGTATGCAATTCTAAACACGCAACCAAAGTTCTGTTTGGATATTGCTCTTTCACCGCTTTTGTCGTTGCAGCAACTTTACTTGGCGAATGTGCAAAATCTTTATAAGCAACTTTTCCTTTTCCTTCAGCAATTTTTTCTAAACGTTTCGATGCACCTTTAAAACTTGCAATTGCTTCGTAAAAATCAGCTTCGTCAACGCCCATGTTTTGGCAAATCCATTTTGCTCCGGCAAGATTATTTAAATTATGCGCACCAAAAACTTCGATTGGCATATCGCCCTCCGGAGTTTCCAATAAAGTTACGCCATCGCTAACTGTATATTTTGGAGTCGAATATGCTAATTTACGAATTGGATTTGTAGCCGCTTCTGCAACACGTTTTACCTCAGAATCGTCTTCGTTATAAACTAAGATTCCTCCATTTGTAATTTTAGCAATAAAAATCTCGAATTGCTCTACATAATTTTCATACGTTGGAAAAACATTAATATGATCCCACGCAATTCCAGAAATTAAAGCAATATTTGGTTGATACAAATGAAACTTTGGACGTCTGTCAATTGGAGAAGATAAGTATTCGTCACCTTCCAAAACCATAAAATCATTTTCCTCAGTAAGATGCACCATAGTATCAAAACCTTCTAATTGTGCTCCAACCATATAATCAACCTCGATATTATGATAATGCATTACGTGCAAAATCATCGAAGTAATTGTAGTTTTTCCGTGAGAACCACCAATTACTACACGCGTTTTATTCTTAGATTGTTCGTATAAAAATTCTGGATACGAATAAATTTTCAAACCTAATTCCTGCGCTTTAAGCAATTCCGGATTATCCGCTTTAGCGTGCATTCCAAGAATTATTGCATCAATATCAGCAGTGATTTTTTCAGGAAACCAACCTAATTCTGCAGGCAAAATTCCTTTTTTCTCTAATCTTGATTTTGATGGTTCAAAAATAGCATCATCGCTTCCTGTAACCTGATATCCTTTGTTATGCAATGCCAATGCCAAGTTGTGCATTGCGCTCCCGCCTATTGCGATGAAATGTGTTCTCATTTAAATTCCAATTTTTTATCCCGAAGCATCCGGACCAAATTCCAATTATTTCATGGAATTCAACCTTGAGATTTGATCTCTATGCTTCAACTTTTCTTTTTAATTCCTGTGCCTTTTTAGGGTCTTTTAATTTATTCAAATATAAATTATATAATTTTTGAAATGTGACTTTTGATTTACCAATTTCATTTGCTTTTATATAATTTTTTTCTGCCGATGTATATCTCTTAAAATATTCGTCAATTCTTCCTCTGGACAAGTAACCATCAACAGGCGAAAATTGCGCCAATTCATTCGAATATCCAATTGCTTTTGATTCGCTTCCTCCCAAAATTCCAGGCAATTGCAAGTATATTTCGATCAAAGCCCATCTCGCCTGAACGTGTTTTGGATTTAAAACAATTGCTTTTTCAAACGCCTGTTTCATGCCATCAACCATCGTAAAAGCTTTTAGTTTATTCACTTCCATCGCTCTCATCGCCAAACAACCGCCATATTTAAAGAAATAATCAGCTTCAGTAGGTTTCAATTCCTTGAGCTTTTTGAAATATTCAGCTCCTTTTACCCAAGATTTTTGATGCGCTTCAATTTCGCCCAAATAATCAAGTGTCTTTATATCCAAAGGTTTTGTTTTTAAAATTCCTTCAAAAATAACTTGCGCTTCGTCATATTTTTTAGCCTGAAACAACTTTTCGCCTTTTTCAAAATTCGATTGTGACCATCCTAAAATGGGCATTAATAAAAAAAGAAATAGTAGTTTTTTCATGTTTCAAAAATAAGGAAATATAAAATGTATCATTTGCTTTTAGAGATAAATTAGTAATTTGTACGAAATTTATTTTATCACGTTACCAACCTTTATTCCAAAATTGCACTCTATATACCAAAACTGACTTATGAAAAATATCTTATTTGTTTTCTTATTATTCACAACAGCCTTATTTGCACAACAAACAGATAAAAAATGGACAAAAGTTACCACTTACGAAAATGATGGCAAAATAAAATCAGCCAGCAAAATTGTGAATCAGATTTACAAAAAAGCTGTATCCAAAAAAGATGAAATTCAAATGATAAAATGTTTCTTTTATCAATCTAAATATCTTCAGGTAGTTGACGAAAATGCGAAAACTAAAATTTTAAATAATCTTAAAAAAGATATTAATAGAGTTTCGATTCCATCGAAAGCGATTTTGAATTTGGTGTATGCAAAATGTCTGGATAATTATTCTAGTTACGACTATGCAGTCGAGGCCGTTGATAGTGCCGTTGCTTTTGTAGATGAAGCTTCTGCAATAATAGATACAACTGCCGCAACAATAGATACTTCCAGAATTGACGGTATAGCAACCCCGAAATCGAATAATACAAACATTGATTTTTCATCTGAAAAGGAAGTCATAGCTCTTTTTGAAAAAACATTAGAAAACGAAGCAATTCTAAAAGCAACGGCTTTAACAAATTACAAAGCTATTTTTGAGTTTTTAACCATCGAAAAACTAAAAACAGAAAATCTATATGATTATCTTCTTAAAGAAAATATTCAGTTTTTTAGTCAAAAAATCGAACGATGGGAAATTGAAAATAGTGAAATTACTCCATATAAAAATGAATTTTTAGGCAATTCAGACCTTTTTATAAAACTAAATTTGAGTTCAATAAAAGACGAAAGTTTTAGAAAAGTACTCTCTTTATATCAAAAGCTGGAAATAAGTAATCCCTCTTTAGAAAATCAATTTAACCGTATTATATTCTGCAGCGAATTTTTGCCCGAACCTGATAATGATTTAACAAAGTATCTAAACGAATTTCAGCAACATTCTAACGATCCAATTCTTACTCAAAAAATTCTACTAAAAAAAGCTGAAATTCTAAAAGATCAAGCTTCAAGAGAATTACATCCCGATTATAATATCGAAGCAGTAAAACTATATGACGAAGTAATAAAAATTAATAGTCAAAGTAATTCTGCTCAATTTGCTTTACAACAAAAGCAATATGTTACCTCAAAATACGTAGAAGTTGAACTTCAAAAACATATTTATAACAATGAAAACACCAGAGCATTTATTAGTTATAATAATATAAATGATTTAAAAATATCTTTCTACAAAATAGATCAAAAAATATTCAAAGGTCTTCTGGATACAGTCGCAAAAGGCAAAAGAGATAGCTTAGCTGAGATAATTACAAAACACCAAATTAAAATCGTATCTAAAGATTATCTTCTACAAAACAAAAATGATTATTTTAGATACTCTACAGAAGTTCTTTTACCACAGTTAGAAACCGGAAATTATTTGGTTTATTTTGAAGGTGAATCTGATGAAAAAGGTAAAAATGGCACTACTTATGAAACTATTACAGTTTCGAATTTGAGTGCTCTGGCATCTCAGGAAAACGACGAAGAAAACTTTCAGGTTCTGGATCGAAAAACAGGAAAACCACTAGAAAACGTAACTATAAAATCATCTAATTATACGCTTAAAACAGATGCAAACGGATTAGCTTCTTATACAGGAGCCAGTAACTACAGTTATAATGAACAAATTGAATTTTCATTAGGAAATGATACTATTTTAGCGAGCAAAAGTTACATTCGATTCACTCAGAAATACACCGAAAAGGAAGATCAAACTTTAAACGGTAAAGCCGAGTTTTATTTAGATCGCGCTATTTATCGTCCTGGACAAACTGTTTATTATAAAGGAATCGCAATTCAAAAACAAAAAAACAAAACGAGCATTGTTGCCAACACTTCTTTTAAAATCATTGTAAAAGATGCCAATTATCAAAACATTAAAGAATTTGAAGTTACTACAAATGAATTTGGTTCGTTTTTTGGCGAATTTGTTTTACCCAAAAATAGCTTAACGGGTAACTACAACATGTTTGTATTAATGCCCGAAGATTATGCAAAAAAAGACATTACTTTAAGCAATAAACCAAATGAAGCCTTTTGGAAAAACGTAAAATTTGAAGGTTATTCCATTAATTTTAAAGTTGAAGAATACAAACGTCCAAAATTCAAGGTAGATTTTGATCCTAAAAAAGAAAGTTATCAGGTTAATCAATCTATTAAAGCAAATGGAATTGCAAAGGCATTTGCCGGAAGCAATATTTCTGATGCAAAAGTGACTTATAAAGTAGATAGATTTGTAAGTTATTTTAGAAATTATTACGGACAGGAACAGAATGAAACTATAGCAACAGGCGAAACGAAAACCGATGCATCTGGAAAATTTGTAATAGAGTTTGTTGCGCAACCTGCTAAAAATGCCGTAAAAGAAAAATTACCGGTTTTTAATTATAGAATAACTGCAGATGTTACTGATATCAATGGTGAAACTCATACATCAGAAACTATTGTAAAAGTAGGTTTTCATGATTTGATTATCAACGCGAGCATTCCAAATCATATCGAAACCAAAGACAAAAATGAAATTACACTTTCGAGCACTAATTTAAATGGAGAATTTCTTGCAGCAAAAGGCGAAATTAAATTGTATTTCGTAAGCCCTTTTGCAAATAAATTCAAAGAGCAAATTTGGTCAAAACCAGACTACGAAACCATTTCTACAGCTGATTTTGAAAGATTATTTCCTTATGAAATACGCGAAAGCAAAACAGAAAAAAAACCTGAAACTTTGTTGTTCTCTAAAAAAATAGACACTCAAAAAGACAAAAAAATAGCTCTTGATTTTATTTCAAATTACAAATCCGGGAACTATAAAATTGTGTTTTCTGCAAAAGACACTTTTAACAATCCAATAGAATCTATTTCGGAATTTGAAATCAAACAAAGCAAAGACAAATTCAATCCAAGTAAATTATTTACTGCAGAACAAATTAATAGTGATCCTAAAAAAGATGGCTTTATCGAAGTCAAACTTTCCTCAGTAATTCCAGAGCTTTACATCACTACAAGCGGAAATTATAACACTCAAACTTATTTTGAAAGTATTTCGCATTTACAAAATAATGAGGTAACAATCAAAATTCCGTTAAAAACGGGATTCGAAAAATCAGTACGTTTAGGCTTTCAAAGCGTTTTTGATAACGAAATTTTTGAGAGTGAAATCGACGTAAAATTAAAAACAGAAGAAGCTAAACTAGAATTAATCGTCGAAAGTTTTAGAAACAAAATCGAACCAGGAAGCACTGAAAAATGGTCATTTAAACTAAAATCACTAAATGCCAAGAATGAAGCCGAAGTATTAGCTTCTATGTATGACAGCTCTTTAGATCAATTTACAAAAAGAGATTGGAATCTTTTAAATATAAATAATTATGGATACAACAGTCCAAATTTCAAATCTGGTATTGGTTTTGAACAAGCGCATTCTATTTTAGAAAACCTGAATACATTAGAATTTACCCACAAATTCTACAAAGAAGAAACACAATTAAACTGGTTTGGATTTGACATAAACAATAGTCGATATGGTGATTCTCTTCTCTACTCTATAGCTGAAATAAAAGACAAAAAAGTAGGTAGTGAAACAATAAAAGGAGATCCGGATGCAGTTTTAGCAGATGACGAATCTGTTGCTTATGGAGTTGCTGCTATTACTCTTCCTGCTCCTAAAGTAGATCAGGTAAGATTTGTAAAACCTGCACATATGACGGCTGCAGATTCTTTAAACGACCCGGAATATTATTTTCAAACTAACAAAGTAAAATTTATTCCTGGAAAAAAAATCATTAGCGGTCTAACTTCGATGGTTGTAGATAAATCTACTTTATATGTAATTGATGGAGAAATATCATCTGAAGATAATTTCAAAAAAATAAATCCTGATGATCTTCTTGATATCGAATTTTTAACGGCTGAAAAAGCAAAAGTACTTTACGGAAGCAAAGGCGCAAATGGCGTAATTATCATCACAACCAAAAAATCTTTAGAAGAACTAACAAAAGTAAAAGCAAGAAAAAATCTTTCTGAAACCGCTTTCTTCTTACCGAATTTAAAAACTGATTCTACAGGAAAAGTAAGCTTCAATTTTACTTCTCCCGAAGCTTTAACTACTTGGAAACTTCGTTTATTGGCACATAATAAAGATGCTGTTTCGGGATATTTAGAGAAAAGTGTGGTAACTCAAAAAGAATTGATGGTTTTACCGAATTTCCCACGTTTCTTTAGAGAGAAAGATACGATTGTAATCTCTGCTAAAATTTCGAATATTACGGATAAAGCAAAAACCGGAATCGCCATTTTACAGTTTTTTGATGCTACAACAATGCAGCCTATTGACGCAAAAATGCTAAACGCAAAAAACGTCAGAAACTTTACTGTTGGCGCATTCGGAAATACTGTGGCAACTTGGACTATTTCGATTCCGGAAGGTTTGCAAGGTGTTCAATATAAAATTTTGGCAAAATCTGGTGATTTCTCAGATGGAGAAGAAAACATACTTCCTGTTCTAACAAACAATATGTTGATTACTGAAAGTATTCCGATTTGGGTTCGCGAGAATTCGACTAAAGAATATACGTTTGAGAATTTAAAAAACAATACTTCTACAACTTTAAAAAATCATCAGCTTACTTTAGAATACACCTCAAATCCGGCTTGGATTGCGATTCAGTCTTTACCTTATTTAATGGAATATGAACACGAATGTGCCGAACAGACTTTTGCTCGTTTTTATGCCAATGCTTTGGCTTCAGAAATCATTTCAAGTAATCCGAAGATTGCAACGGTTTTCGAAAATTGGAGAAAAAACGGAAAACTAAATTCAAAATTAGAAGAAAATGAAGAACTAAAATCAATCATTCTTGCCGAAACACCTTGGTTAAATGACGCTCAAAGCGAAGATGAGAAGAAAAAGAATCTCGCACTTTTATTCGATTTAGAAAAAATGAAAACTTCTCAGGAAACTACTTTCGATAAATTAAAACAGAAACAAAAACCATCGGGAGGGTTTTCATGGTTTGACGGAAGTGACGAAAGCGAATATATTACGAGACATATTTTGGCAGGTTTAGGTCATTTATCAAAATTGGATAAATCTGAAAATAACGCTACTAAAATAAATCAAATTGCCGAAAAAGGAGTTCCTTTTTTAGACAACAAATTTCTGGAATATTATAAAAATCAGTCTAAAAACTTAAAAAAATCAGAAAAACTAATTTGGATTAATCCGTATTCAGATTTGCATTATTTATACACCAGAAGTTTTTATTTAGACAAATATCCACTTTCAGATACTTTAAAAAAAGCGACAAAATTATATCTGGAAACTGCTAAAAAAGATTGGCTAAATTATTCGCTTTACGAAAAAGGATTAGCTGCTTTGACTTTAAATCGTTTTGGAGAAAAAGATATAGCCAAAAAAATCATAGAAAGTCTAAAAGAAACGGCTTCGAATAATGAAGATTGGGGAATGTATTGGATTGCCAACAAAGCGGGTTGGTATTGGTATCAGGCGCCTATTGAAACTCAGGCTTTATTGATTGAGGCTTTCGCCGAAGTAAATAACGACACCAAATCTGTTGATGCGATGAAAGTCTGGTTATTAAAAAACAAACAAACCAAAAACTGGCCAACAACAAAATCTACCACAGAAGCTGTCTATGCTTTATTGATACAAGGCAATGATTGGCTAAGCGTAAAAGATAATACGGTTATTAAAATTGGCGGCGAAAAGATCTTAACCAAAAAATTAGCCGAAAACGAAAAAGAAGCTGAAACAGGTTACATCAAACTGAACTGGAAAACGGATGAAGTTAAAAAAGAAATGGCTTCAATAAGCATTCAGAACAAATCGAAGGTTCCAGGATTTGGAGGTGTTTATTGGCAATACTTTGAAGATTTGGATAAAATCAAAAACAATTCTGGTGCTATTTTATCTGTTTCGAAAGAATTATATTTAAAGAAAAACTCGCTTAAAGGAGATCAATTAGAAAAAATTACAACCAAAAATCCATTGAAAACTGGCGATTTAGTTACCGTAAGATTAGTCATAAAATCGAAAGAAGACATGGAATTTGTTCATCTAAAAGACATGAGAGCTTCTTGTTTTGAACCTGTAAATGTACTTTCAGAATATAAATACAAAGATCGTTTAGGATATTATATGAGCACAAAAGATGCCGCAACACATTTCTTTTTTGATCGCATCGATAAAGGAACTTATGTTATCGAATATGATATTCGAGTAAATAACAACGGTGAATTCTCAAACGGAATTACAACTATTGAAAGTATGTATGCTCCGGAATTCTCCAGTCATACAAAGGGAATTCGAGTGAAAGTTAATTAAAAATTTCCGCCACGAATTCACGAATTTTATTTTCAAAGATTGTCAAAAAATAATTCGTGAATTCGTGGCGGAAAAAACAAAAAACCCGACAGATTAAAAATCTGTCGGGTTTACTTTTTAGAAAAAAATCAGATTATTTTATAATCGTCATTTCGTCAACAATATTTTTAGCTCCAGCGTATTTGTCAATAATCCAAAGTACGTAACGAATATCTACGTTAATTGTTCTTTGCAATTTTGGATCAAAAATAACATCTCCAGCCATAGCTTCGATGTTTCCGTCAAAAGCAATTCCAATTAATTCTCCTTTTCCGTTAAGAACCGGTGAACCTGAATTTCCTCCAGTAATATCATTATCTGTCAAGAAATTTACTGGCATATATCCTGCTTTATCAGCATATTGTCCAAAATCTTTTGCTTTGTTTAATTCCAACAAACGTTTTGGCAAATCAAATTCCTGATCTCCTGCTTTGTATTTTTTAACCATACTTTCCATAGTAGTATAGTTATTAATTTTAGCATCATTACGTGGATCTGCAGGCAAAGCGCGAACTTTTCCGTAAGTCAATCTCAATGTTGAGTTTGCATCAGGATATTGAATTGCATTCAATTTTGATTCTCTTAAACCTTCAACCAGTTTGCGGTAAGCGATTGCAAAACCATCATCAGCTTTTGCCTGATCGTCAGTTTTTGCACGGAATTTTGTCAATAAATCATTAGAAATAATATACAAAGGATCGTGTACAATTGCCAATGGTTTTGGATCAGCCATAAATGCCAATACTTTATCTTTAGAAGTAAAATAACTTATTTCTGTAGCTTTTGCAACGTCAGCAGTAAAGTCTCCTTTATTTTCTGCTTTCATTTTAGCAACTTGTGGAGCTAAACCATATTCAGCAGCTTTAGAAGCATATAAATTCAACTGGGCCGTTAAAACATCTTTTTCAAGAGGCGCATAAAATTCACCGTAAATGCTTTCGATCATTGCATTAATCTTAGGCAACATTTCTGCTTTTTTAGCATCATTCTCATTATAATAAGCAATCAATGCGTTTCCTAAATTTGCAGGTCCCGCTCCATAGCTTGAAGTACGTAAAAGTTGAGATAAATAATTATCATGAGTCGCTTTTACATTCGTTTCTCTGTAATAATCATTAATCGTAGGAATTACATTTTCGTATTTGTCTTTGTTAGCCGGTTTAGTTGCCCATTCATAGAACTTATCTTCTTGCTGACTTTTAGTCTCCGCAGTTCCAGCTTTTGTTAAAGCATCGATCATTCCCTGACGGTTTTTCCAGTAATTTGCTGTCGAAGCATATTTAGACGCATATTGCAAACGAACTGTTGCATCTTTGTCCATATACTTTTTCATTACATCCATTCCGGTTTTAGCACCTTCAACCCAAGCAGGATAAGCAAACTTAACGTTTTGCTCGATTCCACCAGCTGGCATCCAACGATTTGTTCTTCCAGGATATCCTAAGATCATTGCAAAATCATTCTCTTTTACACCTTTAATACTTATTGGTAAATAGTGTTTAGGTTGCAAAGGCACGTTGTCTTTAGAATAAGCTGCCGGATTTCCGTCTTTATCTGCATAAACTCTAAACATAGAGAAATCTCCAGTTTGACGAGGCCACTCCCAGTTATCAGTGTCTCCACCAAATTTACCAACACTTTCCGGTGGCGTTCCTACTAAACGAACGTCTGTGTAATCTTGGTAAACGAAATAATAATATTCATTTCCTTGAAAGAAAGGGCGAACAGAAACTGTGTATTTTCCACCTTCATTATTCTCTTTTTCGATCAAAGCAATTTCTTGCTGAATAACTTTGTTTCTTTCTGTTTCTGTCATTTGATCATTTACTTTTGATAAAATTCTTTTAGAAACATCGTCCATACGAACAAAGAAACGTACATATAAAGATTTTGGTTTCATTTCGGCACTTCTTTCTTTTGCCCAAAAACCATCTTTTAAATAATTTTGTTCAGCAGTCGAAAGTTCAGCAATTGCATTATATCCGCAGTGGTGATTTGTCAAAACCAATCCGTTTTTAGAAACGATTTCAGCAGTACATCCTCCATTAAATTGTACAACAGCATCTTTCAAACTATGATGATTAATACTGTAAATTTCTTCGGCTGTTAATTGCAAACCCATTTTTTCCATATCTCTATGGTTCAATCTCTCGATAAACATCAAGAACCACATTCCTTCGTCTGCTTTTACAGGAAAAGCCATTAGGCACATGGTCAAGAATAAAACTATTTTTTTCATGTTATTTTGTTTAAGTCCTGCGAATATAACTCATTTTCGCAACAAAAAATAACACATATCGCCAAAACCAAAAGATGCGACATGCTTTTTAAGACAATTTTACGAAATTCATAATTTCACAAAGACAAGAATATCTTCCTTCCCTTAGATTCTTCCTTTAGAAAACTCCTAAAATTCAAAACAAAAACAGTTAAAGTTTAATATTTTCTTATTTAAATTGTAAAAATTTACTTTCATTAATTAAATTTTAAAATAAATTATTTCTTACAAATTTAATTATATAAGTTTGTCTTAATTATTTAATCAAAATAAAATGAAAAAATTACTATTAGCTGTTGTACTATTAGTTGCAACAATTGCAAATGCCCAAAAAGGCTCAATTTTATTAGGCGGAAATGTTGGATTTGCATCAGAAAAAATCGGAGACGAGAAACACGAAGGATTTGAATTTTCTCCAAAAGTAGGATATCAGTTTACTGACCATTGGACTGCCGGAGTTGAAGGTTTAATCGCTAACTACAAAGAAACAGGTTCAGCAAGACAAGAAGCATACGCAATTGGAGCTTTTGCACGTTATTCAACACCTCTTTCTGACTTGTTCTCTTTCTATACAGATTTAGGAGTTGGTTATCAAGATAGAACATTAAATAATGCTAAAGGAATGTACGCAACCTTAACACCAGCATTGTTCATCAACATGAAAAAAGGTTTTGGTTTAAATTTCTCTATTGGAGGAGTAAGCTACGATAATCTTTCAGGAAAAGGAACTCCAAGAGAAGAACGTATTGGTTTCAATTTTGGAAAAAATTTCAATGTTGGAATCTCTAAAAATTTCGGACTTTAGCTGTTTGACTAATCATCTGAAATAATTTGTTTTTTTCGTTTAAAAGCAGAAAACCCGACAATTTAAGTTGTCGGGTTTTGATATTTAAAACATATCGTTTTAGTCGTTTAGCATTTTCCAAAGCTTATCTTTTAAGTCTGTCAAACCTTGTTGAGCAACAGAAGAAATAAACATATAAGGAACATCTTTGAAAGCAACATCAAGTTCTGTTTTCAATTCAGCTTTAAGCTCGTCATCCAGCATATCACATTTTGAGATTACCAAAAGACGTTCTTTATCTAACATTTCAGGATTGTATTTAGTTAACTCATTAACCAAAATATCATATTCACCTTTAATGTCTGGCGTATCAACCGGAACTAAAAATAGTAAAGTTGAGTTACGCTCGATATGACGTAAGAAATAATGACCTAAACCTTTACCTTCGGCAGCACCTTCAATAATTCCCGGAATATCTGCAATTACAAAAGATTGATAATCTCTGTAAGCAACAATTCCTAAGTTTGGTTTTAAGGTAGTAAAAGGGTAATCAGCAATTTTTGGTTTTGCAGAAGTTAATACAGATAGCAATGTTGATTTTCCAGCATTAGGAAAACCTACTAATCCAACATCAGCAAGAACTTTTAATTCCAAAATTACGTCCATCTCAACTCCCGGTAAACCTGGTTGTGCGTAACGTGGCGTTTGATTTGTAGAACTTCTAAAGTGCCAGTTTCCTAATCCGCCTTTTCCTCCTTTAGAAAGGATTCTTTTTTCACCATCTTCGGTAATTTCGAATAAAGTCTCTCCGGTTTCTTTGTCTTTTACAACAGTTCCTAAAGGCACTTCGATAAATTTATCTTCTCCGTCAGCACCAGTACTACGGTCTCCTCCTCCATCTCCACCGTGACCAGCTTTAATGTGACGGGCAAATTTCAAATGAAACAGTGTCCAAAGTCCTTTATTTCCAACTAAATACACGTGTCCTCCTCGACCACCATCACCTCCGTCAGGGCCTCCTTTTTCAATAAATTTCTCTCTATGTAAATGTGTAGATCCTTTTCCTCCCTTTCCGGAAGAAACATATATCTTAACATAATCTACAAAATTTCCTTCTGTCATTTTCTTTTTGTTTATGTATAGTTTCAGGTTTAACGTTTCAGGTTTCAAATTGGCGTAACACACTTAACTTGAAACCTGAAACAAAATAAAACTTGAAACAAATTCTCTCTACTCTTTTAGTGCTTTTACTAACACTTTGTCAATCTTTACGCCATCCATATCTAATACTTCAAGCACAAATTTTTGCCAGATTAACTTTTCGCCTTCTTTTGGAATATGCGAAAGCTCTGTCATAATCATTCCGCTTACGGTGTTTACTTCGTAATCATTTGTCAATTCGTCTAACTCAAAATAAGTTAGAAAATCATGCAAGGAATAATGTCCGTCAACCAACCATGAACCATCTTCACGTTCAATCAATTGGAATTCGTCTTTATAAAAATCAGATGCATCTCCAACTAAAGCTTCAAGGATATCATTCAAAGTAATTATACCTTGAAAAACACCATATTCATCTGAAACTAAAGCATAATGTACGCCTGTTTTTTTGAAATTTTCCAACGCTTTATAAGCCGTTGTTTGCTCCATTAAATAAGGAGCATCTATCATTATTGCATTCAAATCGAAATTATCACTTTCGATATTTGCGAATATATTTTTCAGGGTTACGATTCCAACAATGTCATCGTAATTATCTCTGTAAACCGGATAAACGGTGTGTAAATCCTGCAACACTAATTCCTTAATTTTGGCTTTGTCAGCAGTAAACGGTAACATGTCTACTGATTTACGGTGCGTCATTAATGAATTTACTTTTCTGTCACCAATATGAAAAACACGTTCCACGATGTCTTGTTCTATTTCCTGAACTTCTCCGCCTTCGGTTCCTTCTTTAATGATGGCTTTAATTTCTTCTTCGGTTACTTTACCGTCTGCTGTTGGTTTTATCTGCAAAACATTCAACAAAAAATCTGTTGAAGAAGTTAGCAACCAAATAAACGGCGCGGTAATAATCGAAACGATTTTCATTGGTAATGCTACCATTTTTGCAATCGATTCCGGATAATTTAAACCAATACGTTTTGGTAATAATTCACCTAAAACTAAAGAGAAAAATGTCAAAACTACTACAACAATTCCCACTGCAACTGAATGTGCATATGGTTTTAAAACGGCAAATCCGCTTACAAATGTTTCTACGTCTATTGTGATTTTATCACCACTATAAATACCGGTTAAAATTCCGATTAAGGTAATTCCGATTTGTACGGTAGATAAAAACTTGTTTGGTGAATTGGCTAAATCGAGCGCAATCTTCGCACTTTTATTTCCCTTTTTTGCGGCGGTTTCCAATCTGTTTTTTCTTGCCGAAATAAGTGCAATTTCGGACATAGAGAAAACGCCGTTTAATAGTATTAGAAAAAATATTATTAGTATTTCCAATTTGAGGTTTATTCGTTATTTAATGGTTCGTTAATGTAATTTACAGTTCTAGTATTTCATAGCCCAGATGGAAGTGAAAAGCCCGGAGCTAAAAAAACTAATTTTTCTTGCCAGAAAACAGCGACCGGAGGAAGCTCGTTTTAAGGTTAGAAAAATAGTTTTTTTAGCGAGGACTAGTAACGTACAGCTGGATTAGCTTCTACAAATTATCTATAACTGACGTTAAGCGTTGTGTAATTTCTTCGATAGTTCCGATACCGTTTACGGCGTGAAACTTATTTTGTTCTTTATAATATCCGATTAATGGAGCTGTTTTTTCATTGTATTCCTGATATCTCACACGAATTTTTTCTTCGTCCTGATCATCAACTCTTCCACTTGTTTTTCCTCTTTCTAATAAACGTGCTACCAGAATTTCATCGTCTGCTTCTAATGCAATTGTTGCTGTAACGCTTGATCCAATTGTTGGTAAAAACTTATCCAGAGCTTCTGCCTGATCTAATGTTCTTGGATAACCGTCAAATAAAAAACCGTTGGTATCAGGATGTTTGTTTACTTCGTCAATTAACATTGCAGTTGTAACTTCGCAAGGAACCAATTCTCCATTGTCCATAAAAACTCTTGCTTTTTTACCTAAATCTGTGTCATTTTTTAAATTAAAACGAAAAATATCTCCTGTTGAAAGGTGTGTTAATTTGTATTTTTCTTTCAAAAATTCAGCCTGAGTTCCTTTTCCTGCTCCTGGTTTTCCAAATAAAACAATGTTAATCATAATATGAGTGAGTGTTGTTACTTCTGTTGTTTATAAGAAGTTTTAAATGAATATATAGTTGTGTGTGTTTTTAATTATTCGGCCAATTTATAGACCTCAGCAAGATTTCTTCCTAAACCATCGTAGTCTAATCCATAGCCCACAATGAATTTATTTGGAATTCTGATTCCGATATAATCTATTTTAATGTCTTTTTTGTAAGCATCCGGTTTAAAGAACAAAGTCGCAATTTTAAAATGCTTTACGTTTTGTTGTTTAAAAAGGTGCTTTAATTCTTCGATCGTATTTCCGGTATCGATAATGTCTTCGATAAGAACAACACTTCTTCCGGATAAATCCTGATTGATACCAATTAATTCCTTTACAGAATTGGTAGTTTCAGTTCCTTCGTAAGATGACATTTTGATAAATGAAACCTCGCAAGGACTTTTATATTTCTTTAAAAAATCGGCAACAACCATAAATGCGCCGTTCAAAACTCCAATAAAAATTGGGGTATCATCTCCAAAATCATCTTCTACTTGTGCAACTAATTTGGTCAAAGCAAAATCAATTTCTTTAGCCGAAATAAATGGAACAAATTGTTTATCGTGAAGTTGTATCATTATTTTTATGTTTAAAATAATGCGCAAAGATACAGAATTACAACCAAACTGTAAGTATCAAAATATCGTGCGCACATATTTTTTTGAGATTGTTAAATATCATTAAATATTTACATTTTTTTTCCTTGAAATATTCAATATTTCACTAAATTGTTCTCCTTTAAACTTTTAACCCCAAACCATTATGAAAACCGTTTCAAATATATTATCTATATCCTTTTTAGCTGTATTAACAGCTTGCAATGGACAATCAAAAGAAGAGAAAGAAACGATCTCAAAACAGCCTTCGGTAGTTGTAAAAACTGCAATTGGCGATCTTACTTTGCCTGCGCCATACGCGACGGAATCAAAAACAAAAAACAGTAAAGTACTTGGCTGGCCGGAAGGCAAAACACCAAAAGCGCCGGAAGGATTTACAGTGACAAAATTTGCCGATGGTTTTGATAATCCGCGTTGGAGTTATATTGGACCTAATAATGATATTTTTGTTGTGGAAAGCGGAACAAGAACAAGTAAAAATCAAATTATAGTGCTTCGAGATACAGATAAAGACGGAAAATTTGAAACTCGTGAAGTTTTCTTAAAAGGATTAAACAGACCTTTTGGAATGCTAATTCTAAAAGACTTTTTTTATGTTGCCAATACCGATGGTTTATACCGTTATCCTTATAAAAATGCTCCGCTAAAGTTAGAAACCCAAGGAGTCAAAATTGTTGAACTTCCTGCCGGAGGATATAACAATCACTGGACGAGAAACATAATTTCAAATCCTGAAGAAACAAAGATTTATGTAGCTGTTGGTTCCGGAAGTAATGTTGGAGAAAACGGAATGGATAAAGAAGTACGCCGTGCAGCAATTTTAGAAATTAATCCTGATGGAACGGGCGAAAAAATTTATGCTGACGGACTTAGAAATCCAATGGGAATGGACTGGAATCCTGTTAACAAAGAATTATGGACAGCCGTTAATGAGCGTGATGAATTGGGCGACGATTTAGTTCCGGATTATATTACGAGTGTAAAATTGAATGGTTTTTATGGATGGCCATATTCATATTATGGAAGCAATCCAGATCCTAGATTAAAAGGCGAACGCAAAGATTTAGTGGCCAAAGCTATTGTTCCGGATGTTCCCGTTGGTTCTCACACTGCTTCTTTAGGATTGGCTTTTTATACTAAAGATGCTTTTCCGGCAAAGTACAAAAATGGCGCTTTCGTAGGACAACATGGTTCTTGGAATCGTTCTATAATATCAGGTTATAAAGTTCTTTTTGTTCCGTTTGCAAATGGAAAACCTTCTGGAAAACCTGAAGATTTTTTAACTGGTTTTGTAGCCAACGCTGATACGGCCGAAGTTTATGGACGTCCGGTTGCAGTAACCGTTATGAAAGACGGATCGCTTCTTGTAAACGATGATAGCGGAAACACAATTTGGAAGGTTACGGCGAATAAGTAAATTCCAGTTTATAGGAGAAATTTAAAAACGTAATCTTTTTTTACCGCAAAGTTCGCTAAGATTTATTTCTGTTATTTTTATAAAAAAGCAAAGTTCGCAAAGCTTTGTATCGAACCAGCTTTGCGAACTTTGTGTTTGCTAAAGCTAACATAAGAGATAAATCTTAGCGTCCTTTGCGGTAAATTTTTTCGCCTTCTATATTCCTTAAATAATTAAGCACAAAAATCGATCAAAACCCTTTTATGATTCTAAAAAAACATTGCTTTCTTATTCTTGTCGTAATTGTTTTTCAAAACACTTATGCACAAGAACAGAAAAGCAAACCTATAGATTCTCTTCAAACAGAAAAACTAGAAGAAGTTGTTATCAGTTCCCTTCATATTAATGATAGCTTACAGAATGCGCCCGCTTCGATAGGAATTTTATCTAAAAAAGAGCTGACGCAAAATAATGCCACAGATATTAGCACAGTCATTAATACGATTCCCGGAGTATTTATGCAATCTTCGAATATCACGACAACGCGAATTTCGATTCGTGGTATTGGCGCAAGAACTCCATATGGAACCAATAAAATCAGAGCTTTTTATGGAAGTATTCCGCTGACTTCTGGAAATAGCGAAACTGTTATCGATGATATTGACTTAGAAAACATTGGTCAAATCGAAGTTATAAAAGGTCCTCTTTCGAGTATTTATGGCGCAGGTTTGGGCGGTGCGATTTTGATTTCGCCTCAACTTTCAAAAAACAACGGACAAACTGCTGGAATAAGTACCGTTTTTGGTTCGTTTGGATTACTGAAAAATACTTTAAATTACAGTCTGACTGAAAAAAAATCAAGTTTAAATTTAAGTTATCATAAACTAAAAACCGATGGTTGGCGAGAAAATAGCGCCTATGATCGCGAAGGAATAACAATTGCAGGAGAATTATTTAAGAAGCAAAATAGCAAGCTTACTTATTTTTCGAATTATACTTATTTGAAAGCTTATATTCCGAGTTCTATTAGTAAACAAGTTTTTGATTCTAATCCAGAATTGGGCGCTCCAACTTGGGTTGCTTCAAAAGGATTTAAAGAATATAAATCGACTTTGGCAGGATTGGCTTATGATTTTAAAATCAATGATAATCTGAATAACTCAACTTCAATTTTTGTGAATTATAAAGACAGTAATGAGCCTCGCCCTTTTGATATTTTACGTCAATATACTTTTGGAACTGGTGCCAGAACGCAATTTTCGGGAAACTTTAGAATCAATAAAATCGAAAATCAGTTTATTGCCGGAATCGAATATTTTACAGATAATTATAGCGGAAATACTTTTGAGAATCTATACAAAACCAATAATGGTCAAGGAAGTTTACAAGGAAATCAATTGACAGAAACAGATCAGAAGAGACATTTTTATAATATCTTTTCTCAAATAAGAACTTTACTTTCTGAGAAATTTGAGTTTCAAGCGGGATTAAATTACAACGAAACTCATTTTGAACTCACAAACTTTCTTCCTCAAAAAACGGCAACAGAAAAATATAGTTATAACGGAATCCTTTCACCACAATTGTCTTTTCTTTATAAACCAAATCAGCAACAAACATTATATTTCTCCGCAAGCCGAGGATTTTCATTGCCCGCCACTGAAGAAACTCTCACAAGTACAGGCAATATAAATCCGAATATAAAACCTGAAAGTGGTTATAATTTTGAAGTTGGTGGAAAATTCTATTTCTTCAATAAAAATCTTTATACCGAATTTGCCGTTTATCGAATGGAAATTAAAGATTTATTGGTGGCAAAAAGAATTGGCGATGATCAATATGAAGGTATAAATGCCGGAAAAACTTTTCACGAAGGAATTGAAGTTTCGGCAAAACACAATTGGTTCATTAATCGTTTTTTTACTTTGAATTCTTTTATCGGAGCTTCTTTAGGCAAATATGAATTTAAGGATTTTGTCGATAACGGAAATGATTATTCCGGAAATAAACTAACCGGAGTTGCTGCGAATAAAATAAACGCCGGAATAACTTTAAATACCAATTTAGGCATTTATTTTTCTGCTGATTTTCAGTTTGTAGATAAAATTCCAATGAACGATGCCAATTCTGCTTATTCAGATTCTTATAATATCATCAATTTAAAAACAGGTTATCGTTTTGAAATCCTTCCTAATTTAAATACCAATTTAGCTTTTGGCATTAATAATCTTTTCGATGAAAAATATGCTTCGATGATTTTACCCAATGCTGTTGCAGTCGGAAATTCAAGTCCAAGATATTATTATCCGGGACTTCCTGTAAATTATTACGGAACTATTTCGCTAAATTACTTATTTTAGATGTCTACAAAACCTGATAAAATGTCTTCTGAATTACAAACAAAACTCAATTATCTAAAAGCTTATCGAGAAAACCGTCTTATGGTTGCGCAAGATGTTTTAGAAAATCCTTCTTTATTTAAAGAACTGGTTTCGATTTGTTTTTCTCCATTAAACAAAAACAATCATAAAGCGTGTTGGATTTTAGAATTTGTATCTTACGAAGAATTGATTTGGCTACAACCTCATCTTGATTTTTTTTGTTCGAATTTGAAGATTTTAAAAGATGAAAGTTCCATTCGACCAATTGCAAAAGTTGTTCAGCTTCTCGTAAAATCACATTATAAGAAAGACGAAAATAGCATTCAACTTTCCGAAACTAATCTTCAAGATTGTATAGAAGCTTCTTTTGACTGGCTTATAAATGATGTCAAAGTTGCAACAAAAGCTTATTCTATAAGAACTTTATATGTTTTAGGAAATCACTACGATTGGATTCATCCAGAATTGCAAATTATTTTAAATAAAGATTATGCAGATCATTCCGCCGCTTATAAAGCTGTCGCCAAAGAAGTTTTGAAGAAAATCGAAAAATGATTTTTAAAGTTTGCCACGAATTACACAAATTAGCTCGAATTTTTATCTGCAAATTTTCAACATCTCGCTTTGTGATCTTTACTGTTATTTATAACCTCAGCTAAAAACCTTTGCGAACTTTGCGAAAATCTTTGCGCCTTTGCGGTTAAATTTTTAGCCACAGATTTTAAAAAAATTACCCCAAAATTCCACTAATTATATTGTAGTCAAAATTGAAATTGGAAAAAATTCATGAAATTCATCAAATTTATGGCAAAAAAAAGATTAAAAAGTATCTTTGCAAAAACACAACTACAATGAATTATTTTTCTTCTGATTTTAAATTAGGAATATTAGGTGGCGGACAATTAGGAAAAATGCTTTTGTTTGACACTCGAAAATTTGATATACAAACTTATGTTTTAGATCCAAGCGACGAAGCTCCGAGTAAAATTGCCTGCAATAAATTCTTTCAAGGCGATTTGATGGATTATGAAACCGTTTACAATTTTGGAAAACAAGTCGATGTTTTGACTTTCGAAATCGAATTGGTTAATCTTGAAGCTTTGACACAATTAGAAAACGAAGGTTTGAAAATATATCCTTCTCCTAAAACCTTAAAAGGAATTCAGAATAAAGGAATCCAAAAACAATTTTACGCAAATAATAATATCCCGACCGCACCATTTGAAAGATTTGAGAATTTAGACAATCTAAAATCTACTGTCATATCGAGCGGAGTCGAGATGCCTTTCGTTTGGAAATGTACCGAATTTGGTTACGATGGAAACGGTGTAAAAGTAATTCGTCAGGTTTCTGATTTGGATACTTTACCAAATGTTGAATGTATTGCAGAAACAATGATTCCGTTCAAAAACGAATTGGCTGTTATTGTGGTAAGAAATCCGTCAGGCGAAATTAAAACATATCCGGTAGTAGAAATGGAGTTTCACCCAGAAGCAAATCAGGTAGAATATGTAATTTGTCCTGCCAGAATCGATTCGAAAGTTGCCGAAAAAGCCAGAGCAATTGCTTTGAATGTTTCGGAAAAATTTAATCACGTTGGTCTTTTGGCAGTTGAAATGTTCCAAACCAATGATGATGATATTCTGGTAAATGAAGTTGCTCCTCGCCCACACAATTCAGGACATTATTCTATCGAAGCAAGTTATACTTCGCAATTCGAAAATCATTTGCGTGCGATTCTAGATCTTCCGTTAGGAAATACAGATAGTAAAGTTGCCGGAATTATGGTAAATTTAGTTGGCGCCGAAGGTTTTTCCGGAGATGTAGTTTACGAAAACATCGAAACCATTTTAGGTTGGAATGGCGTTACACCACATATTTACGGTAAAAAACAAACAAGACCTTTCAGAAAAATGGGTCACGTTACAATCGTAAATGAAGATATGGCAGAAGCCAGAAAAATTGCAGAAGAAGTTAAGAATACTATTAGAGTAATTAGTGGTCAGTAATAATTTAAATGAAAAAACTATTAAAAAACTTTGGATTAACAATCATAATTTATCTCGTCGTACAATTAATAACTATATCTAAACATGGTATTAATTTAGCCTTAGGATTTCCATTTCGTGTATATGGAAAAGTTGATGCACAATGTTACGTTGAGACATATTCTCATCCAGAATTTTTAATTGTAAATTTTATAATAATTACAATTGTTGTACTTCTTATTTATTTCATAAGTAAATTAGTCAAAAACAGATTAAAAAAATATCCCGTAGACAGGAAAGCGTAATGTATTAAAATCAATTACAATTTTCAGTCCCGGTAAAACTTGAAACCTGAAACAAAACAAACAGTTTTAAACAAACAAAAAAACACATGAGCAAAGTAGCCATTATAATGGGAAGTATCTCTGACATGCCAGTCATGCAAGATGCCATCGACATATTAAAACAATTCAATATTGAAACTGAAGTAGACATTGTTTCGGCACACAGAACACCGGAAAAATTATTCGATTTCAGTAAAAATGCACATACTCGCGGAATTTCGGTAATTATTGCCGGAGCTGGAGGAGCTGCACATTTACCTGGAATGGTTGCTTCGATGTCGCCACTTCCTGTAATTGGAGTTCCTGTAAAATCAAGCAATTCTATTGATGGTTGGGATTCGGTTTTATCGATTCTTCAAATGCCAGGTGGAGTTCCTGTTGCAACTGTTGCCTTAAACGGAGCAAAAAATGCCGGAATTTTAGCTGCACAAATCATCGGAAGTCACGATAAAAAAGTACTTGACACCATTATTTCATACAAAGAAGAATTGAAAGCTGCGGTTAATAAAGCATCTGAAGGTTTGAAAAAATAAATCCTTATATAAAAAAGGCTTCCTAATTATGGAAGCCTTTTTTTATCCTTTTTATTTCTTTGAATTACGCTTCGTCTTCAATTTCTTCCAAGACAGATTCAAACTCGTATTCTGTTATATCTTCCTTATTTATCCAGTTCTCTGACGTAACTAAACTATAATTTATATCGTCTGTTGTTGTTAATTCCCAAACTATATCTTCAGCTTCAGGAAACGGAATATTTTGTGAGATTTGATTTTCGAACAATCTCTTAATTAGATTTCTATCAGATAAACCGTTATTCAATAATTTCAGTACATTTTCAGCCGTCAATTTTTGTGGTTCATTATCATTTGGAGTCATTGAAAAATGAACAATAGAAGCTTTTGCATTTGGGAATTTCCCATTATAAGCTTTAAAAAGCAATTGATTAATATGAAACAAAGTTCCTTGCATATCTATTTCTGGATATTCTTCACAAACTTTATCAATTAACATGTTGTGTGAAATTTGCTCGATTTGTCCGTCGGTTAATCTATCTGGGAACTTATATTTCAATACTATTTCCGCAGCTTCGTTTGGTTCGTAATCCGAAATCGCCATTTCTAATAATTCCGGCAAACTCGCTTTGTCTGCTGTTGCTCCATCAGGATAATTGAATTTTTCTAATAACTGAACAAAATCTTCATCAGACCAATATCCTTCTACTTCGTTAACCGTATCTATTCTCTTTATTGCAATTTGATAATTCATCGTTTTTCTGTTTTACAATTTCTGATTAGTATTTTATAACTCTAATCCTATTTTTTTCAATTTACGTTTTTAAAAATGCCTACAGAAATAAATAACATATCTATAACACAATTTAAGAGGATTTTATGCCGAGAATCGATTTGGTTTAGACGATTACATTTTTATAAATTGCTATCTTTGGAATTCAAAAATTTGACTTCAATTAATAAAAAATATTATATCATAATGAACGTTTTACTTTCAAAATTTATAAATAAACATAATACCGCGCCTTTTTCGCAAATTAAAATCGAAGATTATTTTCCGGCTTTTCAAGAAGGAATTACTTTGGCTAAAGCCGAAATTGATGCTATTGTAAACAATCCAGAAGCGCCAACTTTTGAAAATACCGTTGTTGCAATGGATTTTTCAGGTGATATTTTAGATCGTCTTTCAAGTGTTTTCTTCAATTTGAATTCAGCTGAAACAAGTGACGAAATGCAAAAAATCGCTCAGGAAGTTTCGCCTTTATTGTCTGAATTCGGAAATGACATTACTTTAAACGCTGCTTTATTTGCTAAAATAAAAACGGTTTACGATCAAAAAGAAACATTAAATCTAAATCCGGAACAAACTACACTTTTAGATAAAAAATACAAAAGCTTTTCCAGAAACGGAGCTAATTTACCGGAAGACAAAAAGGAAAAACTACGAGAAATCGACAAAGAATTATCTAAATTAAAATTACAATTTGAAGAGAATATTTTGGCTGAAACCAATGCATTCGAATTGCATTTAACTGATGACAAAGATTTAGCCGGATTACCGGAAGGAACTATTGAAGCAGCAAGATTATTAGCTAAAAATCAGGATAAAGAAGGTTGGATATTTACTTTAGACCATCCAAGTTATATTCCGTTTTTGACTTATGCAGATAATCGTGAATTGCGTAAAAAAATGGCAGTTGCTTTTGGAGCAAGATCGTTTCAGAATAACGAATTCGACAATCAGGAAAATGTTTTAAAAATTGCCAAATTACGTTTCGATAGAGCGAATTTATTAGGTTATAAAACTCATGCGAATTTTGTTTTGGAAGAAAGAATGGCCGAAAGTCCAGAGAAAGTTTTCTCTTTCCTGAATGATTTATTGGCTAAAGCAAAACCTGCAGCTCAAAAAGAATTTGCTGAATTGACGGCTTTCGCCAAAGAACTGGACGGAATCGAACAATTAGAAAAATGGGATGGTTCTTATTATTCTGAAAAATTAAAACAACAGCTTTTTAATTTAGACGATGAAAAACTAAAACCTTATTTTCAGTTAGAAAAAGTATTAAATGGTGCTTTTACAGTTGCCAAAAAATTATACGGATTAACGTTTACTGAAGTTTTTGACATCGATAAATACCATGAAGAAGTTACAACTTATGAAGTAACCGATGCTGATGGTAATTTAGTTTCGATTTTCTATGCGGATTTCTTCCCAAGAAAAGGAAAAAGAAACGGCGCTTGGATGACTTCTTTCAAACATCAATCTATAAAAGATGGCGTAAATGAAAGACCACATATTTCGAACGTTTGTAATTTTACAAAACCAACTGAAACAAAACCTTCATTATTGACTTTTAATGAAGTGACAACTTTATTCCACGAATTTGGTCACGGTTTACATGGAATGTTAGCCAACACAACTTATCCAAGTTTATCAGGAACTTCTGTTTTCTGGGATTTTGTAGAATTACCAAGTCAGATTATGGAAAACTGGTGTTACGAACCGGAAGCTTTGGCTTTGTTTGCAAATCACTATGAAACCGGAGAAATTATTCCGATTGAATATGTACAAAAAATCAAAGAAAGTGCAAGTTTTCAAGAAGGTTTGGCGACTTTACGTCAGTTGAGTTTTGGATTATTAGACATGGCTTGGCACGGACAAGATCCAACCAATATTACAGATTTAAAAACTTTCGAAACAGAACAATTTGCTAATACACAATTATATCCTGATGTAAAAGAAAATGCGATGAGTACTGCTTTTTCACACATTTTTCAAGGTGGATATTCTTCCGGATATTACAGCTATAAATGGGCTGAAGTATTAGACGCTGATGCTTTTGAATATTTCCAGGAAAAAGGAATTTTCAATCATGAAGTAGCAACAAAATTCAAAGACAATGTACTTTCTAAAGGAGGAACAGAACATCCGATGATTTTATACAAACGTTTTAGAGGTCAGGAACCAAAACCTGAAGCTTTATTAAAAAGAGCGGGGCTTCTTTAGACTTCTTAGAATTTTAGATTTCTTAGAATATTAGATAATTAGAACCGAAGTAGAAATGCTTCGGTTTTTTATTGATTTTACTTCGAAATAATTTTAGCTATCTTCGCATTTTTAAATCTTAATCTTACAAATACAAGCCGTGAAAAAATATTTTAAAATCTTCCTTTGCCTTGCAATTCTTGGATTAGTTTCCGTCATTTCTGTGAATTATTACGTGAAATCTTCAACCAAAAAACACATTTATTATTCGCTTAAGAAATTTCCAAAAAATGATGTAGGAATTATTTTTGGCGCAGGAATTAATGGTGATCAACCAAGTAAATATTTAAAGGACCGATTGGACGCCGGAATTCTATTATACAAAGCAAACCGAATCAATAAAATTCTTCTTTCTGGAGATAATGGTCGTGATGAATATGATGAATTAACGGTAATGAAAAATTACTGTTTCAATCATGGAGTTGATACAACTAAGATATTTATTGATTATGCCGGTTTTGATACTTATTCAACAATGTATCGTGCCAAACATATTTTCAAAATAAAAAAAGCAACTTTAATTTCTCAGGAATATCATTTAAACCGAGCAATTTATATTGGACGGAAATTGGGTATAAAATCAGTTGGATATTCTGCTAATTCGGGAGAATATCATGGCTATAAATATGTTACTTTTAGAGAATATGGTTCTATTTTTAAATCCTTTTTTGATGTTTTGAGAAATCGAGAACCTCGCTTTTTAGGAAATCCTATTGATATTAATGGTGTTTCCAATTATTCTAAAGAAGATAAACGATAAAAAAAACCTGCAAAAATATTTTTGCAGGCTTTTTTTTCTTTTCAAATAATTCTAAAGGCAAAAATCTTTATTCTATTCTCTTTATTCTATTCTCTTTATTCTATTTATTTACTCTTTCTCTAAAACTCTTTTTGCTAATTTTCCAACCGTCAATCCTTGAACTACAATTGAAAATAATACGACAATATAAGTAACTTCCAGCAAGAGGTTTTTATATTCTCCTTCAGGCATAGAAAGTACAAGTGCAATTGAAACTCCTCCGCGAATTCCGCCCCAAACCAATACCATTAAAGAACCTTTGTTATAAGCAGATTTTATACCGAAAATCTTAAATATATCGAAGAACTTCCAAGGTAAAACAATAGAAGCAATTCTGGAAAATAGCACGATAAAAATAGCCACAAAACCAGTTAGTAATTGTTTGTTTAAATCTGGTAATAATAGCAACTCAAAACCTATAAATAAGAATAAAATAGCATTTAGTATTTCATCTATAAGTTCCCAAAATTTTTCTAAATAATCTTTTGTTACTTCGCTCATTGCTACTTTTTTTCCGTAATTACCAATAATTAATCCTGCGACTACCATTGCCAACGGACTTGAAACATGCAAACTTTGAGCAATCAGAAATCCTCCCATTACGATAGAAAGCGTTATTAGAACAGAAACTTTATAGTCGTCGATTTTCTTCATAACTCTCGATGCCGTATAACCTAAAACAGCTCCCAATAAAAGCCCGCCGATTCCTTCTTTTGCAAACAACCAGGCGATAGAACCAAAACTCATATCAAATGTAGGATCGGTTGCCATTTTTAAAACAACAGCAAACATTACTACTGCTACTCCATCATTAAACAAAGATTCACCAACAATTTTGGTTTCGATTCTTTTAGGAACTTTTGCTTGTTTTAGAACTCCCAAAACCACGATTGGATCTGTTGGAGAAATTAATGTTCCGAAAACTAAACAAAATATATACGGGATTTTTATTCCTAAAAAAGGTGAAATATAATAAAGCAATACTGAAATAATTAAGGCTGACAATACTACACTAACTGTAGAATAAATCATAATAGGAACTTTTTGTTCTTTAAGATCAGACATATTTACGTGCAGTGCGCCTGCAAACAAAAGAAAATTCAACATTGCTCCCATTAAGATTTCGTTGAAGTCAAATTCTTTTATCAATTCAAAAAAATGCTTTGTAGTTGCCGGAAAATATGAATCTCCTAAAAGACGAATTCCTACTGAAACTAACATTGCAATAATCATTATTCCGATAGTTCCGGGAAGCTTTAAAAATCTTAAATTTAAATAGGCGAAGAAAGAGGCCAATACAATTAGTATTGAAAAGGTGTAGTATAATTCCATAAAAGTGATTTTTACAAAAATAAATTTCCATTATCTAATACAAAATTTCATTTCCTTAATTAACATAACTTTACAATTCTTACAATATCTTTAAAAGCAATAAAAAAAGGAAACCGATAAAATAAAAATCCGAAGTAAATTAATACTTCGGACTTTTTTATGAATTTACTTATTACAATAATCAATGCATGGTTGTATTTAGACTTTATTTATAAAAGACTACGTTATAGTTCTTATATACGTTCCAATACTCTTCCTGGTTGCACGATCCAGTCTCCGCTACTTGTTAATGTGACTGTTACTTCCTGATTTCTAAAATCACTTAATTCAATTTTTGCTGCTTTTTTGGAAATCTTTGTAAGATCAGCCAATTTATCACTTTGAAAAGAACCAGTAGAAATATAGAATGAAAATTTTGGAGTAATTACATGTTGCTCATTTGGATATGGAGACCAGGTAACTCCCAAAAATCCAACTTGAGTCTGAATACCAAAGCTTGCATTACTGTACCACTTTCCACCTTCATTCTTCTCCTGATCAAAAGAATTAGTCATTAAAGTTATACTATTATCAGAAGCTTGATGACCTTGTTCACTATTCAAAGATGGTCCTCGATAAGGAGGTATAGTAGCATATTGAGTTTCCCAAGTTTCTTTTACATTAGCATGTAAAATAATACTAGAATCAATTTGAGCTCCTAAACCTACTTCTTGATTTGATGCACCAGCTCCCAAAGAGTATTGAAGAGGAATATCGAACTTATTTATTGCTCCATAATCTGGAGACACATTTAGATAAGCAGATGAATGTGCATAAACGCCGCTATTAGGAAGTCCTTCTGGTTTCTGTAAAAAAGCCCAGAAATTTTGATTGTTACTACTTTCATTTTTTAAATAAATAGTATAATTAGTTCCTGAATTTGACATGATTTATAAATTTGGTTATTTATCCCTACTCATAAGCTTTTCGGATTCCGCTTTGCATTATTTACGAAATACTTAGAGTTTATTTTTTTTGCTTTTCAGCATTGATAAAATCTAAAAGTTGTTGTGTTTTTAATCTCTCTATTTCCTTAATACGTTTCGCACGTGAGTTATCTAAATTATTGGCTTTCTTACCTGTAGAAACTACTTGTGGTTTGGTAAATAGTAAATAATCTCCAAATAAATGACTTAAAAACAAAGGAGATTTTCCTGGTCTCTTTTTATCAAAGTTTTCAGCTTTATGACAAGAAAAACAATTTGCCAAATTCTTATTAGCAATACTATCTATATCTTTCTGAAAGGTCTGCGTATAAGTTTCCATCGTAATGTTTGCCAAATTAACTGAACCTCTGGCTAACGAATCAGGAAGCGCGCTTGAGAGTTTTTTTGTTACAATTGCTTTCTTTTGATTTTCAGAAGAAACTCCGTCAAAATCTAACCAGATAGAACCATTATAAAAGTAATTTCTAAAAACATCTTTCAAATTAGCTGCTACACATTTATTAATATCCTCGATATTATTAAAATTAGCAGGTTCTTTCTGGCTTGTTTTCATAAATAAACCAGTGTTTAAATCCTTTGGCACACCATATTCATAAAGAATAAAAGCTTTATTTTCAAGAAATGGTTTTTTCGTGATAGTATCCCATCTAATTCCATTTATGCCAGAAGTAGTTCCTTTTTCATAAAACAACATTTCGTTTACAGACGTTACCGAATTGTTTTTCTTATCATAAACAGGCGCCATATCTTTATGTTCGAAAGTTGCCCAGATAAATTCAGGATGATTTTTTACAACTCCAACTACATGCATACCTAATAATGCAACAGTTTTTTGAACATATTTCCCTTTGCTATTTTGAACAGCTGCCTTAGTTGTAAAATAATCTTGTTGTTGCGCTTTGGCAATTGCATCAATATTAATCCAGGAAGCTTTTAATTCTAAAGCACCAACCGGAAATGTCTCTAAATTAGAAACCGGTAATTTCCCGCTGTTGATTAAAGAAGCCATTGAAACAGCCTTGTCTTTTAGCAAATTATTAATATGAATAGAATAATAAACCGTATCTGCGACATTATTATATTTAGAATTAGAATGCAAAATACCGCTAAAACCAGCTTGCTTAATAGAACTCAAAACAAATTTAAGTCCCAATTCTGGCGCAACATTTTCCATTTGCGGGCTAACCAAATCCAGAGAATCTAAAAAGAATGGATTTCCGTTTGGCAATGGTTTTGTTACCCACAAAAACTTTTGCCACGACCATTGGTGAAAATCACAGTTTGTAGTCGTTTCACTATCAAACGGACTTCCGTCACCTTCTGCCGGAGCTGGAGTCTGTTCATGAGGAAACCAACTTTTTTCACAATTACATGGTTCAGATGATGTGCTTGCATACGAAGGAGCTGCACCATCTTTATATTCAGCATTATTTCTATTTAAAAGAAATAACCACAAACCAACTGCTATTACAATAACAAGCAGCAAACTAATAACGACGTATTTTTTTTTCATTTTTTCATAGGTTTAATAATTATTAGGAATCAGGATTCCCTTAACAAAAAAGACCGCCTAAAACAGGCGATCTTTTTAAATCAAAACTCGAATCGAGTCAGGAAGTTTTGTTATCCTGTTGAATTTGTTTTTGGGGAAACTTTATTTCTAAACTAATTCTTCTTTTAAGCTTTTCGCTGCTGTAACTGGTACGTTTTCAATATTATGTTCATAATATGAAAAACCTCCTGTTCCGTTCCATGCATTATCGATTGCTAAATGAGCATCAAATTTTGCTAAAAAAGCACCAATTTTCGGTGGAAGAGCAGAGTGAACATATTCTCCATGAAGACTAACCAATTGTGTAACCTTACCAATTCCAGCTCCATATATTTTTCCTGTTACCTGAACAACAATATGGCTATCAGGACCTGGTATAGCCTGAGTAATTACAACTGTACCTGTCACAGAATGTTGAGATGGTACTACTACTAAACTAAATTTTGCAATTGGAGCACCTGGTGTTCCCACATTTCCGATTGTTCCTTGTGCTAAATAAGCACCTAATAATAAATCTGACATAATTTCTTTGATTTAGGATTCCTACTCATAAGGCTTTTCGGTACCGCCTCGTTTTTTCTAGTGGGTTCTGCTCCACATAATTAATTAGTAATCAAATAGTTCAAGAACACCTTAACACACATTCTTGATCTATTTCTATTTCAAAACTACATCAAACAAGCAGGCGTTTTTCACAAAATGTTACAGAACCAAAATTATTGAGTACAAAACCGATAAAGAATGACATGGGAAAATCTAGTACGTAAAAACACCTGCTTTGGTAAATTCTAAAAAGAATAAATAAAGCATTCAACAATAAACTTTCATTTATTTTTGAAAGTTTAAAAACTTTTGTTTACATTTGATCCATGGAATTCAAAGAAGCAAAAAATAAGTTCGTACAAACTTGGGGAGCATTAGGTTCTCAATGGGGAATTAATAAAACCATGGCGCAAATCCATGCTTTATTAATGGTCTCGAACGAAGCTGTTTCTATGGAAGACATTATGGAGGAATTGCAAATTTCGCGCGGAAATGCCAGCATGAATCTAAGAGCTTTAATGGATTGGGGAATTGTCTATAAAGAATACAAAGCCGGAGAAAGAAGAGAGTTTTTTACTGCCGAAAAAGATTTAGACGAATTAGCTTCTAAAATTGCCAGAGAAAGAAGTAAAAGAGAAATTAAACCTGCTCTTAAAATATTAAAAGAAGTTTCGACTATTGAAGCAAAAGATTCCGCTGAAGAAAAACACTTCGTAGATCAAACAACTAAATTGTATGACTTTGTTTTAAAAGCAGATAATATGTTGGATAAAATGACCGAATTTAATGAAAACTGGTTGGGACGTTTGGTTCTGAAAATTATGAAGTAAAACATCAAACTAAAAAAATTTAATTAAAACTTTCATTTTTTTCTGAAAGTTTAAAATAATCAATAACTATGAAAACAACATTTAAAATTGTAGAAATTATAAATATAATGGCGCTTACATGCCTTCTCGCAGGTCCTTACGGTTTGGCGTTTACCGGAGTATTACAAGTTATAGCAGCAATATTCTTCTTTTTATTATTTCCAAAAAATAAATTGATATACGCTTACTTTGGGTTGGTAATTACTTTCTTTTTGATTTGGGACAGACCGCATTTTAGTTGGTTGTTCTTATTACCAATCTCTTTAATATTTTTCCTGACCTATATTATTTACAATCAAAAAGCAAGATTATGAACTTCTTAAAAGCTGAATGGAAAAACTTAGCACTTTTCAATTATGAAGTTGATGCTAAAATCTTAGAAAAATACATCCCAATTGGTACCGAAATAGATTTATGGAACAACAAATGTTATGTGAGTTTAGTTGGTTTCATGTTCAAAAACACAAAAGTTTTAGGTCTGAAAGTTCCTTTTCATGTAGATTTTGAAGAAGTCAATTTGAGATTCTATGTAAAACGTTTTGAAAACGGAGAATGGAAACGCGGTGTAGTTTTCATCAAAGAAATTGTTCCGAAAACCGCTATTACTTTTATTGCAAATACTTTATATCAGGAACATTATGAAACTCGAAAAATGACTCATAAAATCATTGAAAATGAAAATACAGACACTTTTATTTATCAATGGAAAACCAAAGAAAATTGGAATACAATTCAATTAGAAACTCAAAAAAATCCAATAGAAATTGCAATCGGTTCTGAAGCCGAATTTATAACGGAACATTATTTTGGATATACTAAAATTGATGAAGAAACCACTTTCGAATATGAAGTTCAACATCCGAGATGGGAACAATTTGAAGTTTTGAATTATAATGTTGATATCGACTTTAGGAAAACTTACGGACGAGATTTTGAATTTTTACAAACCAAAAATCCTATTTCTGTTTTCCTGGCAAAAGGATCTAAAATTAGTGTGAGAAACAAACGAAAACTGGAAGCTGTTTTTGCTCTAGAAGAAATTTACGATTAGAACTCCAAGTTATTATTAATCTAAAAAAAAGGAATTATGAAAACGCTCGAAAACCAAACTTTACTTTATGATGAAGATTGTCCGCTTTGTAGTTTGTACACAACAGGATTTGTAAAAAGTGGAATGCTGGATGAAAATGGAAGAAAATCTTATTGTGAATTATCTCAAGAAGAACAAACTTTTGTAGATTTAAAACGCGCACCAAACGAAATTGCTTTGGTAGATAATAAAACTAAAACCGTTATTTATGGAATTGACAGTTTAATAAAAATTATAGGGTTTTCTTTTCCATTAATTGAAAAAATTGCAACCATAAAACCCATTCATTTCATCTTGACAAAATTGTATTCTTTTGTTTCTTACAATCGAAAAGTGATTATTCCCGGAGGAAACATCAAAGAAAACAAACTGCAATGTACTCCGGATTACAATTATAAATATCGTTTCATTTTTATTGGTTTTGCATTAACGCTGACAAGTTTCGCTTTATTTGGATATTCTAATTTGGTTCCCAATTTGCCAAAATCAAATATTATAAGAGAATTCATTTTAGCATTTGGTCAAATTGTATTTCAAAGTTTATTTCTTTTTAAAATGGACAAAAAAACAATCATCAATTATGCCGGAAACTTAATGACTATTTCTTTAATGGGATCTTTAATTTTGACACCAATCTTAATTCTTAATCAATTTATTAATGTTCCCGAAATTCTTATTTTAGGTTGGTTCGGAATAACCGTTTTCATAATGTTTGCAGAGCATTTTAGAAGAGTTAAAATTCTAGAACTTCCCTTTTATTTATGTTTTACCTGGGTACTTTATAGAATCATTGCATTACTATTTATTTTAAATTTATAAAATGAAAAAACTAATCATCGCAGCCGGAACAGGTTTTTTAGGACAGGTTCTAATAAATCATTTCAAAGACAAATTTGAAGAAATTGTAATTCTGACCAGAGGAAAATCTCAAACAATTGACGGAATCAAATATGTAAACTGGAATGCTAAAACTTTTTCGGGTTGGGAAAATGAACTTGAAAACGCAACTGTTTTAATTAATCTCGCAGGAAAATCTGTTGATTGTCGTTATACAAAAGAAAACAAAAAAGCAATTTTATTATCTCGAATCGAAAGCACAAAGATTTTAAACAAAGCTGTTTTAAACTGTACAAATCCGCCTAAACATTGGCTGAATTCATCAACTTCTACTATTTATCGTTTTTCTTTAGACAAACAAATGGATGAAATCGATGGCGAAATCGGAAATGATTTTTCTATAAATGTTGCCTTGTCTTGGGAAAAAGCATTCTTTAAAACCGAAACTCCAAATACTTTGAAAACTGCTTTGAGAACTTCAATAGTTTTGGGTAAAAATGGCGGCGCTTTTATTCCGTTAAAGACTTTATCAAAAATTGGTTTCGGAGGAAAACAAAGAAAAGGAAATCAGTTTATAAGCTGGATTCACGAAGAAGATTTTGCCAATGCAATTGATTTAATCATTCAAAAAGAAATTATCGGTGTTGTTAATATCGTTTCTCCTGAACCAATTCGGAATGTTGACTTTATGAAAAAACTTCGAAAAGCGGTTGGTTTCCCTTTCGGAATTCCGATGAATGCTTTTCTTCTGGAAATTGGATCTTTCTTCATTCGAACAGAAACCGAATTAGTTTTAAAAAGTAGAAACGTGATTCCGAAACGACTTTTAGAAAATGGATTTAAATTTAAGTTTGGAGATATTGATAATGCATTTCAAAATTTATTAAGCAAATAACTTTGTCAAAGTACAATCTCATGATATTGTCATTTCGACGAAGGAGAAATCTTCGCAAGTAACTCCGCTTCAATAAGCCAATCTTTGTAGAGCTTCTTACGAAGATTTCTCCTTCGTCGAAATGACAAGATTTACTAAAACCAAACAAAAATCAATGACAACAATTCACCTTACAACAAAAATAAAAGCGCCGAAACAAATCGTTTTTGACGCATCAAGAAATATAGATATTCATCAGCAATCTGCAAGTCCTTCAAAAGAAAAGGCAATTGCAGGAATTACATCCGGATTAATAAATTTAAACGAAACGGTAACTTGGCGAGGTAAACATTTTGGGGTTTATCTCACTCACAAAAGCCGAATTACGACAATGAATCTCTATGATTATTTTGTAGATGAAATGGAAAAAGGAAAGTTTAAATCTTTCAAACATGAACATTTTTTTGAAGAAGAAAACGGAATTACAATAATGAAAGACAAATTGCATTATGAAACTCCGTTTGGAATATTTGGAGAACTTTTTGATATTTTATTTTTAGAAAAGCATCTTACTAATTTTCTTTTGGAACGAAATAAAGTTTTGAAAGAAGTATCAGTCGCTATTGCAATTTCCTGATTTGAGTTCTCTACTTAATAAACTCAATTGTGAATTTTGGATCCCAATAATAATAACCATATAACTCATGAGAATCGAATCTATCATTAAGAATATAAAGTGCAAAATATACAAAAACATCTTCTGTTCCTTCGTACCTTATTTTATTACCATAGTAGCCTGAATTCTCTTCTTTAAAAACTGGAGGTAGATAATTATTTGAATCTGTATTAGGATGTGCAGCTTTAATTTTGGAATAATACTGTCCAAATGGTGTAAAGATTATATCTCCACCCCCATGCTCAACTTTGTACATTAGCACTTTGGATTCCTCACAATTTTGTTGAATTGTGGTAGCCCTAAAACAAAAATCATCCGCTATTTTTGTTTTTAGACTTAAATCTGCTGTTCCCTGCACCGAAACAATTTCTCTTGGATTATAAACAATCAAATGATTGCTATTGTGATCTACTTTTTGAGCTTTATTAGGATCTGTATTTCGAGGATAATTTTTCTTAATATACTCAGCATTTATTACAAAAAGAACATCGATAGTTTCAGTAATAAATTTTAAATTTTCATTCATGATATATGTATTTTTATATATCAAAACTAGATTAAACATGGAAGTTTCTTAAAAGAAATGGCACAAAAAGCAAGTTTCATGTCATAACACAAAGAAAACAAGTCGTGAAAATTTTGGAGGAAATAAATAAGGTTTTGAAAGAAGTTTCAGAACCCCATCTACTTTAGTTATAATACTCAATCATTATCCTGATCGTCAAAAATTATAACTTCATCTAATGCATCCTGATCGTTTCTTCTATAAAACATTCTATACATTAAAAAGATAGAAAAAATATTAATTGTAAGATGTGCCATATAAATCCAGAAATTCATTGGAATCCAGATACTGTAAATCAATGTGGCAAAAATAGCGATAATAACCAACATGAATTTCTGATAGAATCGAACAAGTGATCCATTTATAAAGGCCAATGCCAGTATCACCAATGCCACTAATCGATTGAAAAGAGCAGCGAAAATAAAGGAAAATGCACATACAAAAATAGACATCAAACGATAAGATCCTATAATTAGTGGCCAGACAAAACCTAGAAAAATCATCCAACAAATAAAGAATACAATGAACTGTGTGTTCGTGAATTTGAATCCAAAAAAAGAAATTTGTTTTTCCATGTGGTTATTTATTTTCAAATATACTTTTAATTATTTTCAGAATAAAAGTTTTTTTGAAAAGTTAAACCGAACTTAAAACTGTTTCAAAAGAAAGAATTAGTGAGAAAATTTACCTATTTTTAGAACATTATATTAATCTTCTTAAAAAATTAAACTCATGACAATTAAGACCAAAATATTATCGATAGTATTCTTTGCCGTTTCTTTTATTGGATTTGCACAAAGTAATTGCAAGGATTTAAAAGGTTGCGAAAGAAAACTATGTGAATTAAATATCAAATTAACGGCAGCCAAAAAAGCTGGTAATCAAAACCAGATTAAAGGTGTTGAAGATGCAATTTCTCAAACCAAAAAGAACTGCACAACAAAAACTGTAAGCAATGATCTTGACAAAAAAGTAAAAGAAAAACAACAAAAAGTTAAGGAAAGAACTGATGATCTAAATAAAGCAATTAAAGATCAGGAAAGCACAGAAAAAATCAACAAGAAAAAGAAGAAATTAGCTGAAGCTAAAGCTGATTTAAATAAAGCTTTGGCAGAACAAAAAACAAAATAATATTTTTTCTCTCGCAGATTCGGCAGATTCGGCAGATTTCAAAATATTAATCTCAATTGCCTCCAGCTTTAGCTGGAGGTGATAAAGAGTTTTCAATATGGCTTTAGCCGAAAGGCAAAGTTTGGCTAAAGCCAATGATATTCTATTACATTTACCTCCAGCTGAAGCTGGAGTCTATTCACAAAAAATTAAATAGCCGATAAATTCTTCTTTTGAAAATAAAATTTCTTGATTTACGGTTTGCGTGAGGGATTGAGGCGGTATCCTTTTATGAAGCGGAGCGGAATAAAAGATATAGCCGAAAGCCCGACCCGGAGGGACACGCCCAAATTATTTAAAAACTTTTATCTCTTTTTATAAAAACACAATCATAAGCCACCAAAAAATTGGAACGCTTTCGACCCAAAATGAAGTATAATATTTAGAACGATTTGGATTTGCAAATGCTATAAAAAGCATCAAAGTGATGACCATTATTAGATTTATAAGTAAATCATGAAGATCAAATGTCAATATACCAACAACCCAAAACGGAACCATAAGTGAAAAACCTAAAATTTTTGTTCGCCTTACGCCAATAGTTTGAGGAACGGTTTGCAAATGCGGATCATCGTTTGCCAAATCAATAATTTCGAAAACTAAAATCAGGACAAAAACCAAAACAAAACGCTGAATACACTTTACAAAAAAATTGGTCGTAAATGAAACTTCGGCATTTATAAGTGGTAAAACCAACGTCGCTCCTACCCAACAAAGCGCTACTATATAAATTTTTACGCCTGCCCAATTTCGGGCATTTTTTTTATTTGGAAAAAATGGAAGTGTATAAAGTGCCGTTATAGCAAAAATTCCAACGGAGACAATTTGAGTAATTCGCTTTAAATGGAAAAAATAATAGGCAACCAAAAACAATGAAATCAGACTTAAAACAGCAATAATTTTCAGCTGAATTCCGATTGGTTTTTGCTGCACGCGAACTAAGGCATCATATTTAACAAAATTATACCCCACAATTGTTCCAAAAAAAACAAATAGTGCCATTGGCTCATCATACTGAATATGAAACACATGAAACGTGATTCGCACAAGAGCATAACACGACAAAGCCACATGAATACTGCTATTCAGATAAAAATCTAAGATGCGTTTTGATACTATCATACCTCAAATCTAATCAATTATTAACAAATCAACTCTTTAGTTGTAAATTTCATAAAAAATGAAGTTAAAAATGCTAATTAAATTATTAATAATACTTAATTTTGCGCGACAAAAAAACAACACTATTACAACTATATGAAAACAGATGCTTTTGCTTTAAGACACATTGGTCCAAGAGAAACAGATCTTCAACACATGTTACAGACCATTGGAGTTGAATCGATCGAACAACTTGTTTATGAAACCCTTCCGGACGACATTCGCTTAAAAGCACCGTTAAACTTAGATCCTGCAATGACAGAATATGAATTCGCAAATCATATTCAGGAATTAGGCAAGAAAAACAAAGTATTCAAATCTTATATTGGTTTGGGTTATCATCCAACTATCGTTCCTGCTCCAATTCAAAGAAATATCTTCGAAAATCCAGGATGGTATACAGCTTATACGCCTTATCAGGCAGAAATTGCTCAAGGTCGTCTTGAAGCAATTTTAAATTTCCAGACTACTGTAATCGAGTTAACAGGAATGGAAATTGCAAACGCTTCTTTACTTGATGAAGGAACTGCTGCTGCCGAAGCTATGGCTTTGTTATTTGACGTTCGTACTCGTGACCAAAAGAAAAACAATACAAATAAGTTCTTCGTTTCTGAAGAAATTTTACCTCAAACTTTATCAATATTACAAACACGTTCAACTCCTATTGGGATTGAATTAGTTGTTGGTAACCACGAAAACTTTGATTTTTCTAATGAGTTCTTCGGAGCCATTTTACAATATCCGGGAAAATATGGTCAGGTAAATGATTATAGTGCTTTTGTTGCTAAAGCAAAAGAAAACGAAATCAAAGTTGCCTTTGCTGCTGATATTTTATCACTTGCTGCTTTAACTTCTCCAGGAGAAATGGGAGCTGCAGTAGTTGTTGGAACTACACAACGTTTTGGTGTACCAATGGGTTATGGTGGTCCTCACGCTGCTTTTTTTGCAACTAAAGATGAATACAAAAGATCTATGCCAGGTCGTATTATTGGAGTTTCTATTGATGTAAATGGAAACCGCGCTTTACGTATGGCTTTAGGAACTCGTGAACAACACATAAAACGTGAAAAAGCAACTTCAAATATTTGTACTGCTCAGGTTTTACTAGCGGTTATGGCTGGAATGTATGCAGTTTACCACGGACCAAAAGGATTACAATATATTGCAAATAAAGTTCACGCATCAGCTGTTACTACTGCTGAAGCTTTAAATAAACTTGGAGTTTTCCAAACAAATACAGCTTACTTCGATACTATTTTGGTTAAAGCAGATGCTCAAAAAGTAAAAGCAATCGCTGAGAAAAACGAAGTAAACTTCTACTATGTTGATGCCGATACGATTTCTATTTCGTTTAACGAAACAACTTCAATTAACGACATCAACCAAATTATTGCGATTTTTGCTGAAGCTTTAGGAAAAGAAACTTTCACTGTTGCTGAATTAGCTACTGCAAGTCAATTACCTTCTTCATTAGAAAGAACATCTCCTTTCTTAACACATGATGTATTTAATAATCATCATTCAGAAAGTCAGATAATGCGCTACATCAAAAAATTAGAGCGTAAAGATTTATCATTGAATCACTCGATGATTTCGTTAGGTTCTTGTACAATGAAATTAAACGCAGCTTCAGAAATGTTGCCTTTATCAATGCCAAACTGGAACAGCATTCACCCATTTGCACCAGTAGAACAAGCTGAAGGTTACATCACAATGCTTAAAAAACTTGAAGAGCAATTAAATGTAATTACAGGATTTGCCGGAACAACATTACAGCCTAACTCTGGAGCTCAGGGAGAATATGCTGGTTTAATGGCGATTCGTGCTTACCACTTATCAAGAAACGAAGGTCACCGTAATGTATGTTTGATTCCTTCATCTGCTCACGGAACAAATCCTGCTTCTGCAGCTATGGCCGGAATGAAAATCATCGTTACAAAAACTACTCCGGAAGGAAATATTGACGTAGAAGATTTAAGAGAAAAAGCGATTGAACATAAAGATGATTTATCTTGTTTAATGGTAACTTATCCTTCGACTCACGGAGTTTTTGAATCTTCGATTATTGAAATTACTAAATTAATCCACGACAATGGCGGATTAGTATATATGGATGGTGCAAACATGAACGCACAAGTTGGATTAACAAATCCTGCTACAATTGGTGCTGACGTTTGCCACTTAAACTTACACAAAACATTTGCTATTCCTCACGGTGGCGGAGGACCTGGAGTTGGACCAATTTGTGTTAACGAAAAATTAGTTCCATTCTTGCCAACAAACCCAATCTTAAAAGTTGGTGGTGAACAAGCTATTACAGCTATTTCATCTGCACCTTACGGATCAGCTTTGGTATGTTTAATCTCTTACGGTTACATCACAATGATGGGTGCTGAAGGTTTAAAAAGTGCTACAGAACATGCTATTTTGAATGCTAACTATATGAAAGCGCGTTTCGAAGGACACTACCCAATTCTTTATACTGGAGAATGCGGAAGAGCTGCTCACGAAATGATTTTAGATTGTCGTTCGTTTAAAGAAAACGGAATTGAAGTTGGTGATATCGCAAAACGTTTAATGGATTACGGTTTCCACGCTCCTACGGTTTCTTTCCCTGTAGCTGGAACTTTAATGATCGAGCCAACTGAATCTGAAGATTTAGCAGAATTAGATCGTTTTTGTGATGCTCTTATTTCAATCAGAAAAGAAATTGAAGCTGCAACAGCCGATGATAAAAACAATGTATTGAAAAATGCACCGCACACATTGGCAATGTTAACAACTGATAATTGGACTTTCCCTTATACTAGAGAAAAAGCGGCTTACCCATTAGATTACATTGCTGAAAATAAATTCTGGCCATCTGTTCGTCGTGTAGATGATGCTTATGGTGATAGAAACTTAGTTTGTAGCTGTGCTCCTATTGAAGCTTACATGGAAAATTAATCTTAGATTATTTTATAAAAACAAACCCGATGACGATTCCGTTATCGGGTTTTATTTTTTTTATAACATTCTTAAAAATTTTCTGGTTTTCTGTAACATCGTGAAATATTTTGATGAAATATTTTTTTTCGTCACCATTAATCTCAAACGTTTGAAATCTCGATAAAACTAAAAATTCGTTAGAAAATTAACAATATATTCAAGAAATAATTATTATTTCATAATTATATGCATGCATAGTATTTTTTATGACAGTTATCATGAATTTATTTATACTTTAGCAATAAATTTACCGGATAATCGAGGAATAATGAAAATAAAAATTATAGGTATAGGAAGTTATATTCCTAATAAAGAAGTAAGCAATACTGACTTTGGCGATCATGTTTTTTTAAATGAAGACGGAACTCCCTTCGGTTACCCTAACGAAGTTGTAATAAAAAAATTTAAAGGTATTACCGGTATCGAAAATCGCCGTTATGCCGAAGACCAACATACCTCATCTGATTTAGCTTATTTTGCAGCTGAAAGAGCGCTTGAAAATGCAAAAATCGATCGTGAGACTTTAGATTATATCATTTTTGCGCACAATTTTGGTGATGTAAAATCAGGAACAAATCAGTCTGATATTTTGCCAAGTTTAGCAACACGCGTTAAAAACAAATTAGACATTAAAAATCCTAAGTGTGTTGCTTACGATATTCTTTTTGGATGTCCAGGCTGGATTGAAGGTGTTTTGCAAGCAAATGCATTCATTAAATCTGGAATGGCAAAACGTGTTTTGGTAATTGGTGCCGAAACTTTATCAAGAGTTGTTGATGATCATGATCGCGATTCTATGATTTATTCTGATGGTGCGGGTGCTTCAATTTTAGAAGCTTCTGAAGATGAAGCTGGTTTATTATCTTATGAAAGTGCCACTTTTGCAAATGATGAAGCTAACTTTTTATTCTTCGGAAAATCATATAATCCTGATTTAGATCCAGACATTAAATACATCAAAATGTATGGTCGCAAAATTTATGAATTTGCTTTAAGCCAAGTTCCTTGTGCGATGAAAAGCTGTTTAGATAAAAGCGGAATTGGAATTGACGAAGTGAAGAAAATCCTGATTCACCAAGCCAACGAAAAAATGGATGAAGCAATTATTGCTCGTTTCTACAAACTTTACGACAAAACTGCACCAGAAAATATTATGCCAATGAGTATTCATGATTTAGGAAACTCAAGCGTGGCAACTGTACCAACTCTTTATGATTTATTGATTCAGGGAAAACTGGAAAATCACGAAATAAACAAAGGCGATGTTGTAATTTTTGCTTCGGTTGGAGCAGGAATGAACGTTAATGCATTTGTATATCGATATTAAGATTAAGTAGCTATTTCCAGCTATTCATTACAAGTCCACGATTTAAAAATTGTGTTTTTATTAAACTTTAAAAAGAGCTTCTTTTAGTCGCTTTTTTAAAATTATAAAAACTACAATTTTTAAATCGTGGGCTTTTCATTTCTATCTGGGCTAAAAAACATAAAAAAAGCAGATAACTTTGTATATTTGCGACCTAATAATAAAATCAAGAACGAGAGATTGTTTCGTTCCTCGCAACGACTATGTACGAAAAAACGTTTCCGAATAAAAGATTCAAACTTACTTTAGAGTTTTTACAAAAACACGTTAAAACATCAGAAACCATTTTTGATTTTGGCGTTCCAAATCCATTCTCCAAAATAATGGAAGAAAACGGTTATACCGTAAAAAACACAAAAGGCGAAGATTTAGACAACGATCAAACTGCTTTGCAAACAGAAGAATATAGCGTTTTTACTGCATTTGAAATTTTCGAACATTTGCTAAATCCTTATACTATTCTAGAAAACGTAAAATGTGACAAATTGTTAATTTCAATTCCGTTACGTTTATGGTTTTCTCCGGCATATCGTTCTAAAACTGATATGTGGGACAGACATTATCATGAATTTGAAGACTGGCAATTAGACTGGCTTTTAGAAAAAACAGGTTGGAAAATAACTGATCGTCTACAATTTACACATCCTGTAAAAAAGTTTGGAATCAGACCATTACTAAGATATTTCACTCCAAGATATTATATCGTGGTAGCCGAAAAAATTCATAATTAATAATTTACAATTCATAATTATTTTATGAAATATTACATCGTCATTCCCGCGCATAACGAGCAAGACCTTATTGGTTTAACATTGCAATCTTTGGTTTCGCAAACTGTTTTGCCATCAAAAGTTGTCGTTGTAAATGACAATTCAACTGATAAAACAGAAGAAATTGTATTGGGATTTGCAAAAGAAAATCCGTTTATCTCTGTTGTAAACAAAACTTCTGATGCAATTCATATGCCTGGAAGTAAAGTAATTCAGGCTTTTCAGAAAGGTTATGAAACACTGGATTCAGATTACGATATTATTGTAAAAATAGATGGTGATTTAATTTTTCCTGCAAATTATTTTGAAACTATAATCAAACATTTTCAATCTGATCCAAAAATTGGAATGGCTGGAGGATTTTGTTATATCGAAAAAAATGGAGATTGGATTTTAGAAAACCTAACCGATAAAGATCATATTCGTGGTGCATTGAAAGCCTACAGAAAAGAAACTTATCAGCAAATTGGAGGTTTAAAACCTGCGATGGGCTGGGATACTGTAGACGAATTACTTTGTAAATATTATGATTGGAAAATAGTTACAGACGAATCTTTACATGTAAAACACCTAAAACCAACAGGTGCAAACTACAACAAAACAGCTCGTTATAAACAAGGCGAAGCTTTTTATACATTAGGATATGGTTTCTGGATTACATCAATTGCCTCTGCAAAGTTGGCGATGATGAAGAAAAAACCACTTCTATTTTTTGATTATATTAAAGGATTTTGGAAAGCTAAAAAAGCAAAAACTCCTTTGTTGGTTACCCCTGAACAGGCTAAATTTATTAGAAATTACCGTTTCCAAAAAATGAAACAAAAGTTAATTTGATTGGTAAAATGACCGAAAAACGGGAACTCATAACCCAAAACTCGTAAGTTCTTTTTACCTTAGCCAATATTTGTAAAACTATGATGCTAATTCGTTATTTATCTCAAATAGGAAGATATTTTTTAATGCTGAAGGAAATTTTCAATAAACAGACTAAATGGCCTGTTATGAAAAAATTGATTTTCAAAGAAATCGACGATCTAATAATCGACTCTCTTGGCATCGTTTGCTTTATCTCCTTTTTCATTGGAGGAGTTGTTGCCATTCAAACTGCACTAAACTTGACTAATCCCTTAATTCCAAAATATTTAATTGGTTTTGCTACACGTCAATCTGTAATCTTAGAGTTTGCGCCTACTTTTATTTCGGTAATTATGGCCGGAAAAATGGGATCTTACATTACTTCGAGTATCGGAACAATGCGTGTTACGGAACAAATTGATGCGCTGGAAGTTATGGGAGTTAATTCATTAAACTATCTTGTTTTTCCAAAAATAGTAGCTTTATTAATGTACCCATTTGTAATTGGAATCAGTATGTTTTTAGGGATATTTGGTGGATGGCTTGCTTGTGCTTACGGAGGATTCTCGACTAGTCAGGATTTTATTCAAGGTGCTCAAATGGAATTTATTCCGTTTCATATTACATATGCCTTCATTAAAACTTTAATTTTCGCAATGTTATTAGCTACAATTCCATCGTTTCACGGATATTACATGAAAGGTGGAGCACTTGAAGTTGGTAAAGCAAGTACAGTATCATTTGTTTGGACATCTGTTTGTATTATTCTTTTTAATTATATATTAACTCAATTATTATTAGGATAATGATCGAAGTAAAAAACATAGAAAAATCATTTGGCGACAGTAAAGTTTTAAAAGGTGTTTCGACGGTTTTTGAAACTGGAAAAACTAACTTGATTATTGGACAAAGTGGATCTGGAAAAACTGTTTTATTAAAAACGTTATTAGGAATTCATACACCGGATTCCGGAACAATTGAGTTTGACGGACGTGTTTATTCCGAATTAGAACCAGACGAAAAACGTGAATTAAGAACTGAAATTGGAATGGTTTTTCAAGGAAGTGCTTTATTTGATTCGATGACTGTTGAAGAAAATGTTGCTTTCCCTTTAAAAATGTTCACAAACGACAATAAAGCTAAAATTCAGGAACGTGTTGATTTTGTTTTAGAACGCGTTAATCTAATTGATGCACATAAAAAATTACCTTCTGAAATTTCCGGAGGTATGCAAAAACGTGTGGCGATTGCCCGCGCAATTGTAAATAATCCTAAGTATTTATTTTGTGATGAACCTAACTCTGGTTTAGATCCAAATACCTCAACTTTGATCGATAATTTGATTAAAGAAATTACCGAAGAATACAATATCACAACTGTAATCAATACTCACGATATGAACTCGGTAATGGAAATTGGTGAGAACATCGTATTCTTAAAAAAAGGAGTAAAAGCTTGGCAAGGAACTAAAGAAGAAATCTTTAGAACTGATAATAAAGACATCGTGAAATTTGTTTACTCTTCGAACTTATTCAAAAAAGTAAGAGAAGCTTATTTGAAAGGCTAAAACCTTTTTTTAATTCAAAATTCCAATTCTGGAAGAACTCAATAAAAAAATTCCAAATTCCAATAACTAATGCAGTTGGAATTTGGAATTTTTCTTTTATTGGAATTTAAATATTGTGTTTAATAATTCTTTGGCAACCCAAATCCTATTACAAGTCCTACTCCCGCGTAACTATACTTAGAAATGCTTCCAAAAAACTTAACACCAATACTAGGAGTTAATGCATTGAATATTAAATTAGATCTCCTCTTAGGATTAAACCATTTAAAGTTTGCTTCGAAAGGAACACCATAAAATCTTTTATATTGATAATAGCGATTATGCTCAAAATCTCTATTGGTGAACTTTAAATTATTAGAATTTACTCCAATAGAAACACTATAAGAATGACTTCTGGTTAACCATCTTCTTCCATACAAAATGGCATATTCATCATTATCTTCTACATTCGAAAAAGCAAAAACACTATCTTGTTTGACATATCCTGTTTCATGTGAATATCGCAAAGTAAAAAGATTTTTCTTATACTGATAATTTAATTCGCCTCCACCGGCAAAACCAAAATTTTGCATAACAGAAAAACCTCCAAAAACCTCCGCATAAATAATGGGACTCTTTTTCTGTATTATTATTACAACATCCTTGGTGGTTTCTTGTGCATAAATTGAATTCGAAAGCACTAAAACAAAAACAATCTTAAGTAGTTTTTTGATCATAATCAATTGAATATCTAGTTATAAAGAGGAAATAATTTTCAAAACACAACACAAATAATATACCAATAAAAAAATCCAAATTCCAATCTTAGTCAAAATTGGAATTTGGATTTTAAATATTGAGATTTCTACCAGATTTTAATTCGAGTTGATCAACTCAACCTCAGCATTTGGATTAAAAAGATATGTTCTTCCTGAACTAATCTCAATGCATTCAAAACGTTTGGTTCTCACCGCTAATTTCTTGAAGATTTTTCCGTTTTTAATTCTGAACACACTGCCGTAAGGAATTTCAAAAACATAGTTCTTATCACTATTTGCATCGTATTGTTTTAACGCTAAAGACAAAGTTGTATCTGTATCGCTACTTGCAGACGGATTCTTAAAATGCCTCGCTAATAACGGCAATAAACCACCCGGGAAAATCTCCGGACGAATAAAAGGAACCATCATTCTTTGAAAAGTAAGTTTCCACTCATTCCCATGCGGTTTTATATTTCGTCCAAACCTTTCAAATGCTACTAAATGTGAAATTTCATGAATTAGCGTAATCAAAAAACGATATTTATTTAAGCTTGCATTTACGGTGATTTCATGTTTACCGCTCGGTCCTCTTCTGTAATCTCCATGACGCGTTTGGCGTTCATTTACAATTTTCAGATGAACCTGATTGGCAACAATCAAATCAAATACAGGCTTTACAGCATGTTCCGGTATATATCTTGCAAGAGTTTCGTTCAAAATAGTTTTGAATTATGAATTATGAGTTATGAATTTTTAATTAAATTTTTCTTTGAGGTAATTATTATGCTTTTGATTATTTTTAATACCTCTGCGCATTGATTGTGCATGGATTCAAACTCTACTACAGAAACATAATTTGTAGCATTTAAAATCTCCAACCAATACATCGATTCATCGCATTCTTTTTGAGAAATTGACAATTTATGGATAAAATCAGCTTTACTTTGCGCGTTAACTGCTTCACGAACATTTGCACCAACTGAAGTAATAGAACGTAAAAATTGCTTACTCATTACAAATTCCTTCTTTTCAGAAACCAACCATTTATAAAAATTAACACCTCTTATTGCTAATTCAAAACTCTTGGTTTTCACCACACTTTCATTCATAACTCATAATTAATAATTTATAATTCTCTACGGATTCGTTGAAGAAACTTCTAAAACTTTTCCGTTAAAATATTTATTTCCGTTAAGAGTAAAATCATAAATATAAGTTGCCATTCCTTCGGCTGAAATTGGAGCTTGGTAACCTGGGAAAGCTTCGTTTAGCATTTCCGTCTGAACTGATCCAAGAGCTAGAACGTTGAATGAGATTCCTTGTTCTTTATATTCTTCGGCAAGTAATTCTGTTAAAGTAATTACGGCGCCTTTACTAGAACTGTAAGCTGCTAATCCTGCAAATTTAAGACTTCCTCTTACGCCGCCAATCGAACTAATCGTTACAACATGACTTCCTTTTTGAAGATATGGCAAGCAAATTCTGGTAAGATTCGCCACTGCAAAAACATTCACTTTATAAATATTTTCAAAATCTGCCTGAGTTGTTTCTGCAAAAGGCTTTAATAACAAAGCTCCTGCATTATGAACAACAGCATCTACTCTTTTCCATGTTGAAGAAAGAAAGTTATTGACTTCATCTAAAGCCGTTTCATCTGCTAAATCAACAGAAAGGCAAGTAACATTTTGATGTTCTAAAAGTGTTTGAGGTATTTTTCTTGAAATTGCCAAAACCTGATGTCCATCATTAGCAAATTTTAGCGCAAGCTCGTAACCAATTCCTCGACTGGTTCCGGTAACAATAATATTTTTCATAAAGCAAAAATAAGCAAATCCAATAAAAGGAACGGTTATTTATTCATCGTTATTTCTTCTGTTGGCGTTATAGCGATTTTAGTCACTGCCGGCAAAAACTCCTGAATAAAAGAAGTCATATGCACAATATCCATTACTTTAAATTCATCTGAAACATGGTGATAATAATCAAAATTCTCAAAATCAAAAGTACTTATTGATTGACACGGTTTTCCGAATTCTTTAAAAAATGAATAATTATCTGATCGGTAAAACAATTTATATTCAGCTTCTTTTGGTAGAAAACCAATCGTCTTTTTACCGGTATATTCGTTTATTTTATCAGCCATATTCGATTTATCAAAACCTGTAATATAAGCCAGATAATCTCGTTTCATTGGCACGCCAATCATTTCAATATTCAATTGTGTGTACAAATTAAAATCTTGCTTTTTCAATTTCTCCACTAAGCTTTTAGATCCAAGTAAACCTTTTTCTTCTCCGGCAAAAAACACAAACAAAATACTGCGTTTATTACTTTTGGTTTTACTAAAATATTTTGCCATTTCAGCAACGGCGGTAACTCCGGATGCATCATCATTCGCACCATTAAAAATTACGTCTGGCTGCTCTTTTAATTCTAAACCAATATGATCATAATGTGCACTCAGAACTACAAATTCCTTTTTTAATTTAGGATCTGTTCCTTCCAGAACACCAACAATATTAAATGCCGGTTTATCAAAATTGGTAAGTGTATCTCGGTAACTTTTAAAATAAGGCTTTACATTATTTTTTTTGAAAAAATCTTCTAAAAACACCGCTGCTTTTTCGATACCTTTTGTTCCGGTATCGCGCCCTTCTAATTCATCTGAAGAAAGATATTTTAGAAAATCCGAAACTTCGGTTTCACTAACTTTATAACTGATTTCGATAGGTTTTGAAGTCGTTTCGGTTACTGCAGATGGATTCGATTTGCAGGCTAAAAAAACAAATGGAAGGAAAAAATAAAGCTTTTTCATAAAGGAAAGATTCTGCTTAAGCTTAGAATTTAAACTTCTAAAGCCGATGGTTTAAAATATTTCTTATATACTTTATATACCTGAATACTTCCTAAAATAACAAAAAACAACGGAATAAAAACAGGCATTATATACTTTGAAAATTGGTTTGTTTTTTGAAAAATGGTCTGTAAAATTACAATCAGACTAAACATTCCCAAAAAAATACCAATCAAAGTTCCTGCAATATAATAATATTTTAACTTTCTTTCAACTGTAATATACTTTCCGTTAAGCAAGTATAAGTTCCAACTTGTCCAGAAAGGCAATTGCAAAAAATTAAAGCAATTTAAAACCACACCAATTACAAATGGCGAATACATTAAATATTTACTTAAGCTATTATTTAAAGTTGCGCCTGAATTAAAATTGAAATAAAACAAATAAGCCAAAACAAACATAAATCCAACGGCAAAAAAGTCAATCACTTTCATTAATTTTTTATTTCTAATAAGTTGTCTTGCAAAAAGCAACGTGAAATAAATAACAAAAGTTTCGACAAAAATGACTCCAAACAAAAAGAAAACCAGATTATGAAGTCCTGATTTTGAGTAAATTTCCAAGCCCACTAAATTCAAATATCCCAACGGAATTGAACCAATGAAACTCACCAGAAATCCTATTGAGATATTTTTTATCTTTTTCATCTTCAAAAATTTATAATCTTATTGTTTTGTGCCAAATGCAATCTGTATTCGCGAATTCCAACTTTATAATTTAAATATGGAACTCCCATTTTATGATTTTCGGCACTTATTTCATACATATAAGTAATGTGTCGCGCCAATTCTTTCCAGGCAAACCAAACGGAATGTTTAGGATCATAAATATGTGTTGGTTCGCTTGCGGCTCCGTTAAGTTCTACGATTTGAAAATTTTCGCCACGTTCCAATTCTTCAAAAGTATTGTACATGATATCAAATCTTCCAAAATAGAATTCCGGAATTTTAGTCGCAACTTCGTTTATCATTGCAGTTAACTTTGGTGTAATCAAATTACTTCCGTCAAGAAATTTTGCTCCACGCGCATGATTTCCAAATGGAACTAAGTTTATCATTTCGCCATTTTGCAAAACTTTATGTAACTCACTTCCGTATTCTTGTTGCAATGCTTCGAGTTGTAATTTGAATCTTGGCGTTTTACAAATTAAATCTTCAATTGTCGAGATTCCGTCGCCGGTAACAATTAAAAATTCTTTCGAAACGATTCCGGTGATTCTTCCTTCTTTCTGATGTGGATGTCGCACATAAAAAATACCAACTTCATTTTTGAACGGAATTAAATCCTGAATCAAAAAATCGAAATTTGCTTTCTTTGCATATTCGGTTAATTCATAAACATTTCTGATTTTCTTTACTCCGGAACCACGCAGACCAATATCAGGTTTGGCTATAAAAGGAAAATAAACGCTGTTGTCAACAATTGTACTTACGATCTTTTTTAAATCTGTACTTTCTCTGATCAAAATAGTTTTCGGATAATGTTCTTTAGGCAGCAAATCATAAATCTGCTTTTTGCTTTCCATTATAAAACCGCCGTTTTTAATCTTTGGATTTGAAGCATTAAAAAAGAAAACTGATCTTGCTTTGATTGCATAATACGCCCAAAGAAAATAAATAGGTACGTACAAAACCTGAAACGGCCAATATTCCCAATTGCTGACTTTATGAAAAAATAGTTTCATCGTTATTTTTTTTAAATACTTATAAAAGAAGTCGAAAAATCTTCAGTTTTGATCAAATCAAAGTACTTCATTGTTCCTTTATTTTGCTTAATTACAACCTGTGTCACGCTTAGTGTTTTCAGAGTATTTTCTCTATTAATAATCAAACCGTTTTCAGAATCATCATTCTGGGTATTTCTATGAAAGTCCAACATATCCAAAGTCGAGATTTCGTTCTTGTCTTTCAGAAAATCAAAAAACCAACGAGAACGACTTTTTCTAATTTCTTCAGAATATAGAGTTACCGATGACCAAATATGATTTTTGGTCACGTCCAACAATGTTTTCCATTTTGTAATTCCGTCCCAAATCAGTTCATACAATTCTTCTTTCTGATATAGAACCAAGGTAAATGGCTCTATATCTTCGAGATTAATTTCATTCCAGAAATCCTTTGGCGAAGCATTCGAAATAATATCTAGAGCAATTAATCCTCGGCTCTTTCTATAAAGAAATAAGGAATCGTGTTTTTTAATTCCTCCATTCAAAAGCACCAAAACAGTTCCGTTTTCATCAACTGCAAACCAGGTTCCGCCAGCTTTTTGATCTTTTGGATACATGATATTTTTACCATTTACACAATAATTCCTTGGCGCAAGAGCTCCGGGACGAATCACTTTTTCATCACGATTGGAAGTTATAATCACAACTTCGTTATTATTTATAAAACTTACTGTACACATTGTTTTCTATATTCTATGGTGGAACGCGCCACACCAAAGTTCTCGTTAACCGAAATATTATTAAGCTGTAAAACAACTACTTTTATCAAAGCCTGATGATGAATGCAATGTTCCAGATTATAGAGTAATTCTCTATAATAATTGCTCTGAATTCTGATTGCAAGTCCATCAATTTCCTGTTCGAGATAGATGATTTTGTTTTCACTTTTCAAGCCCATTTTTATCTCAGTAATAAACTGTTTTGCAAATTCAGTTTCGGTTTGAAGACGAAGATTTCTTTCGCGATTGTCATAATTTAAAATTCCCGATTCGTAACCATTTTCAAGACATTGATACATTTCGAGAATATGCCTAACATGTTCTCCAATTGTTGCGTTGCTTAAAGCTTCGCAAGATTGTGAATAATCCTGATCAGATAATTGATCTAATAGAGAAATTAATTCCTCTAAACTGTGGCGTATTGATTTTAGTAACATGGCTATTTTAGTTTTAGAAGATTAAACAATTTATTTTTATCGAAATAAAGCAATGTTAAACAACACATTAAGGTAAGAATGGCTAACAAAAACAGAAATCCTCCGTCATTTTCTACTACAATTCCTAAGACAAATAAATGAGACAAAATTGCTCCGGTCATTATTCCACTCGCACCAAAGGCTCCAATCCAAGTGGCTTTTGGAATCAGAATTAAAATGGCACAAATTAATTCGGCGATTCCAGACCCAATTCTTCCGTAAGGTTCTATTCCTAAAGTCGAAAAAATATAAATACTTTCTGCTGCTCCGCTAAACTTAAAAAACAAGGTTTGCAATAAGATTCCCGCAGCGACGACTCTTAAAATCCAGGCTAATTTTGCTGTTTTCATGATCGTTATTATTTATATATATTTTTCCAGTTTGTATCTGCTTGCGACTTTAGTTTCGTCTCTTCTTTATTCCAGGTTTTCAAAGTATTATTAAAAAAAGCGTTGTAAAACAGATAAAGTTTACCGTCGATAATCTTGAAAGTTTCAGGATTTATTTCGACTTTTTCGCCGGCACTTCCCATTGCATAAGCGCACCATCCGCCGTATTGAGGTTCATATTTTGACGGATTTTTTAAGAACGCATCTTTATTTTCGCTTGACGAAAATTTATAAATCACACCTTGATAAGAAGCTGAAATTTCTTTTTTTCCTTTGATTGCTTTTCCCTGATTAAAATATCCAACCGGATCATAACCCTGAATTGCAACTTTATTTTCTAAGTTATATTGATTAATTCGTTTCGCATCGTTTTGAGCAAATGAAATACCTGAAACCAAAATCAACACAAATAATACTAGCTTTTTCATCTTATTTTATTTGATATTTGTTAATACTGAAACAAGTAAATCGGTCGAAATGCGCTGCTTAAAATCAGGAGAAATATATTCGAATAAGATATCAGATTCCGGGTTCAAAACAAAAACAGACGGAACTGGTAAGAAATTGGTATTGGCTCCTTTTGAATGTACGTTAATTACTGATTTATAGTTTTCCGGAGCTTCATAAGCAATTCCTACAGCTTTGATAAGTTCTCCTTTTGAATCAGAAAGTAAGGTATATTTTACTTTATCTTTTTCTTCTGTAATTTTTAAATTTTCGGGTGCGTCTGGACTAACGGCAATAATTTGATATCCTGAATCGAGAATTTGTTTTTCGGCTTCAGCCAAAGCTTGCAAATGCATATTGCAATATGGACACCAACCGCCTCGATAAAAAACTAAAACTGTTTTTTTCTTTTTAAGTAAATCAGAAATTTTGACAACTGCATTTTCAGCTGTTTTTAAAGTAATGTCGGGAATTTTCTCTCCTATTAATAAAGGAGCAATATCTGTCGCCGATTTTGGAATCGCGTTTTGTGCGTTAGCAACCGTTGTGAAGGTTACTAAAAAAATAAGGATTAATTTTTTCATAGTTTTTCGTGTTACATCTTTTTGATGATGTAAAATTACTTTGCTATGAAAAAGGAAAATGTCGGCTAATTTACACTTCGCCTAAAATAAATTGTAACTACTAGATGTAATTATGTTTAAACACATCGATATTTAGATTTTGTTTACGTAAAAAGGCATTTCATTTTTATTAATTCACAATAGTTAGTAACGCGTTTACTATGTGATAAAATCTTGATTTTAATGAATATACAGAATGAGTTAATTAATTAAATAAATAAGTTGCTCTAAAAAAGTTTAATCCCTACGGGATATTTTTCTGGTAGATTTTATTATTCTACTACCAATATTTAACTCCTAACGGAGTAACAAAAAAAATATCCCTGAGAAATTATATTGGTAGAAATCAATTTATTCATGTCTACCAATATTTAACTCCCAACGGAGTAACAAAAAAATATCTCGGAGAGATTACATATTGGTAGAAATCCGTTTATTCATGCCAATTTTTGTCCCGTAGGGACTACACTTTATTAAATAGCAACTTGAACTAATTATATTTTGGTAATATCGGGAATGATAATTTCTTTTCTATTATAGGCTAAAAGATTATTCGTTTCCATTTCATTCAACAATTGTGTCGCGGTTTGCCTTGATGTACAAATGATTTGAGCAATATCACTTTGAGTAAGATAATTATCAAGTACAACAGTATTTCCAGTTTGAATACCTTCTTTTTCGGCCCAATCTTTTAGAAACTGATGCAATCTTGTTTTTGCGTCTTTGGAAATTAAATTGGCATAACTATTCTTGATACGCTTCATTTTCAGACCAACAAATTTGGTGTATGAAAGTGCTAAAGTTGGATTTCTAAGTAATAAATCTTCAAAATCCGACATTAGAAAACTGCAAATTGCTACATCGTCGGAAAGGACTTTTGCATATTCTTCGTTTTTAGAATCGGTTTCTAAAGTCAATTCGCCAAACAAATCTCCTTTCTGAATAATATCTTTTATGGTTTCGTTGCCATCGTCATCAATGGCTACAATTTTGATGTTTCCTTTTTTAAGTAAAAAGATTCGGGGTAAATCTGAAGTGGAAAAATAAATAATTTCTCCTTTTGAAGCTTTTTTAAAACCTGTAATAATACACAATTGCTTGATTTGTGAGTAACTCAACGTTCTAAACAATTTATGATCTCGTAAATACCAATATTTTAAATCTTCGTACATAAAAAAGTTTCTTTATGTAAAGATAACCAAATTAAAATCCAAACAAAAAACCCTTTCAAACTCAAATGCTTGAAAGGGTTTTATTTTATATTATTATAAGAAAATTATCCTGCAATAACTGATCTTGAAATTACAATTTTCTGAATCTCTGATGTTCCTTCATAGATTTGAGTAATTTTTGCATCACGCATAAAACGTTCTACGTGGTACTCTTTTACATAACCATTTCCTCCGTGAATCTGCACTGCTTCTACCGCCGTGTCCATCGCCACTTGAGAAGCAAACAATTTTGCCATTGCTCCACTTACATCATAATTTTTATGTTGGTCTTTATCCCAAGCCGCTTTCATACACAAATGACGCGCTGCTTCGATATTAACTGCCATATCAGCAAGTTTAAAAGCAATTGCTTGGTGATTGCAAATTTCAGTTCCGAAAGCTTTACGTTCTTTAGAATATTTTAAAGCTAATTCATAAGCTCCGGAAGCAATTCCTAAAGCTTGAGAAGCAATACCAATACGACCTCCGGCAAGAGTTTTCATCGCAAATTTAAATCCGAAACCATCTTCTCCAATTCTATTTTCTTTAGGAACTTTTACATCACTAAACATTAAAGAGTGTGTATCAGATCCACGAATTCCCATTTTTTGTTCTTTTGGTCCAATAGAAAAACCAGGCATATCTTTGGTCATAATCAAAGCATTGATTCCTTTATGTTTTAATTCAGGATGCGTTTGAGCAATTACTAAATAAACTGATGCTGTGTTTCCGTTTGTAATCCAGTTTTTTGTTCCGTTTACAATATAGTGATCTCCCATATCAACCGCAGTTGTTTTTTGAGAAGTTGCATCACTTCCTGCTTCTGGCTCGCTTAAGCAAAAAGCTCCGTGAATTTCACCTGAAGCCAGACCCGGTAAATATTTTTGTTTTTGTTCTTCAGTTCCAAATTCTTGTAATCCCCAACAAACTAATGAGTTGTTTACAGACATTACTACAGAAGCAGATGCATCGACTTTAGAAATTTCTTCCATTGCAATTACGTATGAAATTGCATCAAGTCCGCTTCCGCCATATTTAGGATCAACCATCATTCCCATGAATCCTAATTGCCCCATTTTTTTAATTTGTTCCGTCGGAAAAATTTGTTTTTCGTCACGTTCAATAACACCTGGCAACAATTCGTTTTGAGCAAAATCTCTAGCGGCTTGTTGAATCATTAAATGTTCTTCGGTCAGATTGAAATCCATAGTCTTTGTAGTTTTATTGTTTTTGAAAACCAAACTTCAGAAAACTTCGTTTATAGAATTGTTCGGTTTTATGTTTTTATTGTTTTTGTTTTTTTAAAAGGCTTCCAAAGATAATTTTTAAAACTCAATTTAACAATGCATGCATATAATTTTAATAGATCAGCAACAATTACGATAACGTTTTCGTAATAATAACGAAATTTAGCGCAACTGACATAAACTTTGCAACGTTTTGTCTAAAATTTAAGAATATAATTGCCTAATAAATTTTATAAAACACAAAAAAATAAGACGATTTTCATCTCAAAAAGATTAAACAAACCTTAAAACGGGTAAAAGCACGTAAAACAAGTCTTACTAAATTGATTATTAATTACATACATTGAAAAAATTTAAAAATCGAAATAAAAAAACATGTCCAATAACAACTTAAAATTAATAAATTAACATTATTTTTGCCCAAAAACAAAATTATCGACAGAATATGAAAAAGATTTTACTATTACTTACACTACTTTTAAGCGCCCAATTTTCGACGGTTTCTGCACAAGCTACACTTGATGTAAATGGCGTTACTGTTCCAAGAAAAATTGAAGTTCAAAATAAAACAATGCAACTTAATGGTGCAGGTGGAAGATCGAAAATGTGGTTGGAAGTTTATGTACAAGCCTTGTATTTATCGCAATTAAGTCAGGATCCAAAATTCATTATTGACAGTGATACTGAAATGGCAATTAGAATTGAAATTACCTCAGCAATGGTTTCTTCAAACAAATTGACAAAAGCAATGAATACTGGTTTTGAGAAATCTGCAGGAAGCAATCTTGAAGAATTACGTCCAAGAATCGAGGATTTCAAAACTTTATTAAGTGATGCTATTAAAGAAAAAGATGTATTTATTTTATGGTACAATCCTTTAGACCAAACTGTGAGCGTAATTAAAAATGATGTTTCAAAAGGAAAAATTCCTGGATTTGATTTCAAAAAAGCATTATTCGGAATCTGGTTATCTGACAAACCAGTTGACGAAACATTAAAGAAACACTTATTGGGACAATAATAATTATCCCAATTTTCTATAAAATTCTTAAGCCGAAAGCATATTGTTTTCGGCTTTCTTTTTTTTGTTTGATAAATTTGAGATAAAATACATTATTCGCATTATTCTATTTTATACTTTTACGCAAACTAAACATATCTCAACAAAATGAAAGATTTATTACAGCAATTTGAAGATAAAGCACCTGAAATTGTTTTTAACTGGAAAGATTCTGAAACAGAAGCCGAAGGATGGACTGTTATTAATTCACTACGTGGAGGAGCCGCAGGTGGAGGAACAAGAATGAGAAAAGGCTTAGATATGAATGAAGTTTTATCATTGGCCAAAACAATGGAAGTTAAATTTTCGGTTTCGGGACCTGCAATTGGAGGCGCTAAATCAGGAATAAACTTTGATCCAAATGACCCGCGCAAAAAAGGAGTTTTGCAACGTTGGTACAAAGCAGTTTCACCATTATTGAAAAGTTATTACGGAACTGGTGGAGATTTAAATGTAGATGAAATTCACGAAGTGATTCCTATGACGGAAGAATGTGGTGTTTGGCATCCGCAAGAAGGAGTTTTCAACGGACATTTTAAACCAACTGAAGCTGACAAAATTAATAGAATTGGACAATTACGTCAAGGTGTTATCAAGGTAATCGAAAACCCAAAATTCTCACCAGATGTTACCAGAAAATATACTGTTGCCGACATGATTACAGGTTACGGTGTTGCCGAAGCTGTTCGTCATTTTTATGCTACTTATGGCGGAGACATTAAAGGTAAAAAAGCAATCGTTCAAGGTTTTGGAAACGTAGGTTCTGCTGCGGCTTTTTACCTTGCAGAAATGGGCGCAAAAGTAATCGGAATTATTGATCGTGACGGCGGATTAATTAAAGAAGAAGGTTTTTCTTTTGAAGAAATCAGAACTTTATTCCTTAATAAAGACGGAAACAAATTAGTTGCCGATAATATGATTCCGTTTGAGGAAATCAATTCTAAAATCTGGACAATTGGTGCTGAAATTTTCACGCCTTGTGCTGCTTCTAGATTGGTACAACAAAGTCAAATTGATAGCTTAATCGCAAACGGATTAGAAGTTATTTCGTGTGGAGCAAATGTTCCTTTTGCTGACAAAGAAATTTTCTTTGGTTCGATCATGGAAGAAGTGGATCATAAAGTAAGTTTGATTCCTGACTTTATTTCAAACTGCGGAATGGCGAGAGTTTTTGCTTATTTCATGGAGAAAAAAGTTCAAATGACTGATGAAGCGATCTTTAATGATACTTCTGAAATTATAAAAAATGCGATTGTAAAAGCTCATGCTTTAAGTTCGTCAAAAACAAATATCAGTGCAACTGCTTTCGAAATTGCATTGAAACAATTAGTGTAATTTAGTTTATACTTTAATTTTAAACGGATCAAATACTTTTATTTGGTCCGTTTTTTTATTTAACCGCAAAGTTCGCAAAGATTTTACGCAAAGTTCACAAAGCTATTTTTAGTTGATCTCGCAAAGGCGCGAAGGCGCAAAGAAAACTTAAAAAAGAAAAACTTTGCGACTCTGCGCCTTTGCGAGAAATAAATTAGCGTGCTTTGCGTAAACCCTTGCGAACTTTGCGGTTAAATTCTCTCTTAGTTTCTAAACAATTTTTACTACTTTTAAACGTTTTTATTTAATACTATTACAAAACTCAGAATCAAAATGACTTCTACGGATTCTTCAGATAAAAAGAAATCTCTATTAATATCTACGGCAATTTATGCTGTATTACTGTTGCTTTTATTTTTCATTCGCTTTTGGCCTCCTTATAATCCGGAAAACAATGTTGCACTTGCAGAAGGCGGCGGCGGTGGTGGTGTAACTGTAAATTTTGGAGACAGTGATTTAGGTTCGGGAGCAAATTATAAAAGTGAAGTTCTGGAAGTAAAAAATGAAGCTAAACAAGCTCCGGCAAAAGCAACTCCAGACGAAGCTATTATTACGCAAGAAAATACAACGGATGATAATGACGTCGTAATTCCGACGAAAGAAAAACCTAAAAAAGCAACTCCGGTTGTTAAACCCGAAGTAAAACCAGTACCCGAAAAACCAAAGGTTTCGAATTCTACAAATGATGCTTTATCGAGCATTTTAAAAGGATCAAACAAAGGCGGTGATGGCGATGATAAAGTTGCAGGAAATAAAGGAAAAGCAAACGGAAGTTTAGGATCTAGCGGTTATTATGGCACTGGAGGTTCCGGTGGCAGAACTGGCGGAGGAAACGGAACAGGAAATGGTATTGGCACCGGAAGCGGTTACGGAGCCGGAAGCGGTGGTGGTTCTGGCGGAGGATCTGGATATTCTTTAAACGGTCGAAAAGCATTATCGAAACCTGCACCAAAATATACTTGTGACGAAGCCGGAAAAGTAGTTGTTGAAGTTACTGTTGATCAAAGCGGAAAAACTATTAGCGCAATTCCAGGAGTAAAAGGAACAACAAACACAGCAAAATGTTTACTGGATCAGGCAAAAATTGCAGCTATGAATACAAGATGGTCTCCTGATAGTAATGCAGCTGCAAAACAAATTGGAAATATAGTCTATAATTTTAGCTTGGATTAAAACACGAATTGCACAGATTTGCACGAATAGAAAAAGGCTTTCTGAAATATTTCAGAAAGCCTTTTTTAATGTTTATTTCTTTTGTTTGTCTGGTTTTGTCATTTCGACCGAAGGGAGAAATCACACGAGAAACTCCGCAAACAAAGTCAATTTTTGTCGAGCTACTCGCAGGGATTTCTCCCTTCGGTCGAAATGACAAACTTTGTGGTCACTTTTCTATGCGGAGTTACTCGTGTGATTTCTCCCTTCGGTCGAAATGACAAGACTGTACTTATTCTATTAAGATTGCTTCGTTCCTCGTTTTCTTTAATCTATTCTCTTTCTTCTATACTCTTTCTTCTTTACTCTTTCCTCTTTCTTCTTCTACGCTCTCTTTTTTTTGCGTGAGGGATAGAAGGAAGCTACCGAAGTAGCGCGGATAGCCCGACAGCATTTAAGAAAAGGCCTAATGATCGCAATGAAACTTAGGCCTTTTCTTAAATGCTGGCACGCCCAGATTATAATTTTACTTTTCGTTAAAACACGAATTGCACTAATTAATACCAATAGAAAAAGGCTTTCTGAAACATTCCAGAAAGCCTTTTTTATTTAGAAATTAATGTAAACAAATAATTTATTTCATTAATTCATATTCTTTAATACCAACAAAATTTTCAGTAAGATTAATTTCAGGCCTACCTAAAACGATTCCCATATTAACGGCACATCTTACAAAATATTCCTTTCCTTGTTCTATGTTTATTTTTACTTCTTCTTTTGTTTCTAATACTCCATAGAAAGTCTGTGTTCCAAATTTCTTTGTTTTATAGGCAAACTTCTCTCCGTTTCTTAATCTTCCAACGATAGAATCATTTACATCTTTAATTTTATATCCTAATAAACCTCCGGCTCCATTGCTTGGTCTGTAAAAATAAACTATTGCATAATCTGCATTTTCAGGAAGTCTTGATTTGTTCTTTAAGCTTCTTTTTTGAGCCAATACAGATAAAGCTTCGGCATCTACATTTCGATATAATTTTGCTTTAATTCTATAACAAGTACTTCCAAAAGTACTCGGTTTTTTAAGTTCTGTAATTTTAATAATATTTGCTCCTGCATTTCTTGCTGCATTTGTAGCATCGGCAATAACTTTATCATAACCACAATCTGTTGTGAATCCTGAGTCTCCAATTTTTAAATCTCCAATAAGATCGGAACTATTTGGTACTTCTTCTTTTTCATCAAGAACAATTATTGGACTACTATTTTCTAGTTTCTGAAAATTTTTATTTACTATTTTCGTCGAAACACTAGTTGAACAACTAACTAACAATGCGGATGTGACAATTAAAAAAACTAATCTCTTCATTTTTAAAATTAAAGCTTTTAATAAATTAAACAATTATTTTATAACACAAACCTACTTCGGACTTGTAGCAATTACAAACTTCAAGTTGTTCTTCACTCCTATTTGCAGTACATCTACTAAATCCTGAACTTGTAAGTTAAACGGAATTCGAACGACAACGGTTTGTTGTTTGTCGGCTCCAATTTTTGACATTAAAGTCGTTTCGAGAGCATCAAATTCAACTGGCTGTTTGTCGATGTAGAATTTTTTATCTTCGGTAACGGATAAACTTATCAGTTGCTTGTTTGTTTTTTCATTTGATTTCGCTTTTGGCAAAGTCATTTTGATAACATTAGGATTTGCAAGCGTTGAAATAATTAAGAAAAACAACAGCAAGAAAAACATAATATCACTCAATGATGAAGTTGCTACTTCGGCATGAAATCTTCTTTTTCTTTTAATAGACATAACTTACGATCTTTGAATTATGTTTACAAATTCTAGTATTTGTTTCTGAATTTTTAAAGCAAAATCATCAATTTTTCCGTTTAATAAATGGTAAGCGCTATAGGCAATAATACCAACGATAAGTCCTGATCCGGAACTAATCATTTTTTCGTATAAACCTCCGGAAATGTTTCCGATACTGATATTTTCTGTAACCGAAATACTGTAGAAAATCTTGATAACTCCAGAAATTGTTCCAATAAAACCAAGTGTTGGCGCAATACCTGCAATTAATCCAAGGTGACCTAAACGACGTTCCATTTCTCCAATTTCGATATCTGCGGCACGATCCATGTTTGATTCAATTTCGGCAATTGGTCTTCCAATAACCAAAACTCCTTCTTTCAATATATTTCCAGCTGCGGTATTACTTCTTTCTACAATTGTTCTTGCCAATTCGATATTACCAGAATTTAGCTTATCGCCAACATCCTGCATTAATCGGCTGTCAATTTTTGAAGCTTTACTGATGTATAAATAACGTTCTATGATTACATAAAAAGTATAGAATAGTAAGATGGCAATTGGAATCAGGAAAAAACCTCCTTTTAAGATAAATCCTAAAACTGAGATTTCGGTATTTGGAGCAATTTTTTCAATAACTACGTTAGAAGCGGCGTTTGCAATGGTATCTGTTTGTACTTGTATAAAACTAAACATACATTAATTCTGGTTTTTAATAATTAATTCTAAAAAATATTTGAAATTTGCAATAAAGATAATTTTCGCTGTAATATAAAACTAAAAAAAACGAAAATTATTTCAATCAACAACACTTTTATCCAAAATAAATGAACTATCAGGAAACTACCAATTGGATGTTTAATCAACTACCAATGTACCAACTACAAGGCGCTTCGGCATACAAAGAAGATTTGACCAATATTAAGTTGTTGGCAGCACATCTTGATAATCCTCAAAATGGGCAAAAATATATTCACGTTGCAGGAACCAATGGCAAAGGATCTACTTCGCATATGTTGGCTTCGGTTTTGCAGGAAGCGGGATATAAAGTTGGATTGTATACTTCGCCACATTTAAAGGATTTTAGAGAAAGAATTAAAATCAACGGCGAAGAAATTTCAGAAGATTTTGTTTGTGAATTTGTCGCAAAACACAAAGATTTTTTTGAAGCGAATGATATGAGTTTCTTCGAAATGTCTGTTGGTTTGGCGTTTGATTATTTTGCTTCGGAAAAAACAGATATCGCGATTATTGAAGTTGGCCTTGGCGGAAGACTTGACGCTACCAATATTATAACGCCATTGGTTTCTGTGATTACAAACATTGATTTAGATCATACTCAGTTTCTTGGAAATACTCCGGCGTTAATCGCAGGTGAAAAAGCCGGAATTATAAAACCGAATGTTCCTGTTGTTATTGGTGAATATACTGCGGAAACTCAACCTGTATTTTTGGCTAAAGCCGAAGAAAACAAAGCACCAATATATTTTGCTGCAGATTTGATTTCCGAAGTTTTCCCTTCAGATTTAATTGGCGATTATCAATTTCACAATAAAAAAACGGTTCAGGAAACTATTACTGTTCTAAATTCTCAAAATGAATTTAAGGTTTCTGACGAAAGTCTAAAAGTTGGTTTATTGAACGTTGTAAAAAATACGGGATTACAAGGAAGATGGCAGCAATTGGGAGAAAATCCGAAAATCGTTTGTGACACCGCGCACAATAAACACGGATTGGCTGTTGTGATGAATCAAATAAAGAATGAAACTTTTGAGAATCTTCATATTGTTCTTGGAGTTGTAAACGATAAAGACTTGGATTCTATCTTGCCTCTTTTTCCTAAAAAAGCACAATACTATTTCTGCAGTCCAAATTCTTCGAGAGGTTTAGGCGTTGAAATCTTGAGGGAAGCTGCCAAAAATCACGATTTATTGGGAGAGAAATATGATTCTGTAGCCGAAGCTTTTGCTGCTGCGAAGGAAAATGCTGCTCAAAATGATTTTATCTACGTTGGCGGAAGTACTTTTGTTGTAGCCGAATTGCCATTAAACTAACGGAATTTTAAATTGTCTGAAAAAGACTAAAAAAACTTCTTTTATAATAAATTCAATTACAACGAGATAGGAAAAACTTTAAAAAAACTTTAAATTTTTAGCATCTTTTGTTTGCAGAACTGAAAAAGTGGCTTATATTTGCACTCGCAATCACAAACGATAGCAACCTAGTAAAATAGGGCGATTAGCTCAGCTGGTTCAGAGCACCTCGTTTACACCGAGGGGGTCGGGGGTTCGAACCCCTCATCGCCCACCAAATTCCAAAAACTCCAAAGTCATTTGATTTTGGAGTTTTTTGCTTTATACATATTTCATGAATTTTATTGTTTACATCTTATTTAGCGAAAGCAAGAATAAATTCTATATTGGATTTACTTCTAATTTAGACGAAAGGCTTATTCGCCATAATCAAAAAAGCAAAGGTTTTACAGGGAATGTAAATGACTGGAAAGTAGTATATACTGAAAACTATGAAGCCAAAGAATGTGCACATAAAAGAGAATTAAAAATTAAATCTTGGAAAAGCAGAATCAAAATTCAAGAATTAATAAAAACTAAAGATTAGCTCAGCTAGTTCAGAGCATTCCGATTTTTCATCGGAAGTGGTCGGGGGTTCGAACCTTCCGATGAAAAATCGGAACAAGCTATCATCGCCCACCAAGAAACTCCTTAAGAAATTAAGGAGTTTTTTTTATGTCTTTTTCTCCGAAACTATACAATGGATAAGATACAAATTAAATTTAGGCAATGATTAGAACTTATATTTTTCTAATAATTCTTCTGCTTTCAAAGTAACCTCATCTACTTTTTCACCACAGAAATTATAAATAATTAGCTTTCCATTTTCTTTGGCAGTAACACAACGAACTTCATGAATTTCTTTTCCAACAATTACTAATCTATGAAATTCTCGAAACATATATTGATCACCATTTTCAATTGATTTCATGATAATTTCAATTACTACTTTTCCATTTTCATCAACTACTTTATCTATTCGCTTTATTCTTTTTTGATTGGTTTTTCTAAAAAAGAAATATTTGTATTTTGACTTAATCTCTGTTTTTAATGTAACATTTTTTTCTTCACAACGATCTTTAGTTATTCGTTTTAAATTTTTTGCTTCAATATTTTGGAACATTAAAAGAATTATTATCAATGATAATATGCTTCTAAATTTTGTTGTCAGTTCTACTTTATAAAATTGGATCATATTCTATTTGTTTAAAAATGAAGTTTTGTATTTTTAATCTAAAGCCATAATCATTTTGGAGATAATCTCGCAAAGTAATTTCTGTATTCAAATTATCATTTATATCAATGCTAATGTGAAAATCAAAAATTTTCAAACCATCAAACCAAGCCGTTGTGACATATGGAAGTTTATCTATAAAATTAATATCATTGTAAAATTTAAGTAATTCATCTTTTATTTCTCCCAACCATATTATATATTCAATTAACAATAATGAAGAATAGAGGTCTGGCTTTTTCTCTGAGAAAATAAAACATGCGTCATCTCCCCATACAGCTTCATTTGGCACATTTTTATTTAAGAGAACTATGTTTTTAATTTTTTCAGAAATTTTAATATCATAATTCCCACCATTAGTTTGAGAAATAATGAAATCTTCAATTATTAATTTTGTAGCATCTTTTTTTATTTTTGAATCACGTAAATCTCTATAAATTTTAGTATTCCAACTATATTCACTGTCTATTTTTGATTGTAATTCTTTTAATTTTACCGTTTGCCCCAGATTACTTGTTTTCAAACTTTCATCGATAATTCTAGAGGCAAATATGTTACTTCCTACTATATTATAAGTCTTAGCCAGAATATATTGTTCTTCAAAGGTTAACTCCTTCAAATCCTTTAGAAAATAAATGATATCATATAGCTTTTCAATGCTTTTTTCAGAACCATTTGATTTTAAAAACTCAGATTCAGCATCAATAAACTCTTGGGTTATATTCTTCATTAATTTTATTTTTTAAAACTAATATAGAGAGAATTTTTCTAAGATCACTTACTCTAAAGTTCTTTTGAAATTCTACAAAAATGATTCGTAAACAAGTTCGTAAATACTACATGGAAACTCCTTAAAAAATTATGGACTTTTTATGTTTATACTTTTCGGATGTTAAAATTTTAGATAAAGGATATTAAAAATCAATACTATATTAAGTCCCATAAATGATGTTAGTGAGCAGAAAATACTATTTTAGTCGAGAATTACTAAAATTAATAATCAAATGAAAAATGTTCTTGTAATAATTATTTTAATTTCTTTTAAGATTACAGCCCAAATTTCAGAAGCTCCCGGATTAGCACTGCCGTTAAATAATCCTAAAAATCATTATCAGGAATTAGTCAATACTTATCTTAATCCAAATAGGAACAGTGAATTTAATCACAATAATTACTCTTTTAATTACACAGATTTTGATTTAAAAAAAGAGAAAATCGTTAAAAAAATTAGCATTGATAACAATAGTGACGGAATCAATGAATATCATTTAAGTTTTAATCCAAAAGGAAAAATTGTACTTTGTGAAGATTTGCTCAGAAATTATACAATGACTTACGAATATTTTGAAAACTTAATAATCGTTACAAAAAAGGCCCGGAATTCAAACTATAAAAATATAGTACAATCTGCGGAAATCGATTCGATATTTTTTGACAAAAACGAGAATATAATAAAGCACTCTTTCACAATGAAAGTGTCTGAAAAATTTGGCAAGAATTATAAAAGAATCGTTGTTGAAAACCAATTTTCAAAAGATAATAAGCTGGAAAAAAAATATTACAGTTCAATTGACCATATAAATATTCCGTTAGAAGAAGTTCGCGAAACAGTATATCAAAATTACAAAGATTCAATAGTTGAAAAAGATTATTATATCTATAAAAATAAATTATCGGCAAGTGACACCATTACATACAAAAATAATTTTGTCTCAAAATCAGTTTATTATCTAAACCAAAATAACAAGATCTTCAGAATTACTAATTTCGGTCAAGATCTTTCCTTAAACACTGAAGTTTTCATAAATTATGATGAGTTTGGTAAAATTACTGAATTCCTAAGCTCTCGAGGTTCAAGTGGATATTTTAAATACAATAGTAAGGGCAATATTACTAGTATTAGACAAACACTTGGAAAAAATGAAGACTTTCAATACGATTGTATTTATGACAATCACGATCGGTTTATATCTGCAGAAACAGATGGAAAAAAAATAAAAGAATTTGAGCGCAACTATACTTATGACAAATATGGTAATTGGGTTACTTTAACGTTTATGAACACTGACGACACAACTACCAGAACAATAATTTATTATTAAAAAGAAACGAAGACTATTTATAAGCACTTCAAAATATAATGTTTTTCTAAATAATTGTATCTCACAATTTAAAACCTGTTTTTTACCAATTGGGAAATTTCTGAGAAATTTTAAATATCTTTGAATTATGAGCACACTAATAAAACCAAATCACATAGGGCGAAAAATAAGCCGTATTCGTGAACTTCGAGATATGAAACAAGAAGCTTTGGCGCAAGCTTTAGGGATGAGTCAACAAACTGTTTCGGCTATTGAAAACAGTGAGACTATTGATGATGAAAGACTTGTTGAAATTGCAAAAGCCTTAGGAGTAAGTCTGGAAGCGCTTAAAAATTTCTCTGACGAAGCCGCAATTAGTTATTTTAATAATTTCTACGATAATAGTCAAGGAACTGTCGGGAATAATAATCATCAATGTACGTTTCATCCGCTTGATAAGTTAGTTGAATCTTACGAAGAAAATAAAAAACTATACGAACGTTTAGTTCAGGCAGAAAAAGATAAAGTTGAGTATCTGGAAAAAATAATAAAAGGAAAGTAACCTTTTAGAAAAGCAAAAACTCCTTAAGAAATTAAGGAGTTTTTTTATGCTTTATACTTTCCGAATAATGATTACAAAATCAAATGCATTTGCAAAGCAATTTACAGATTTACTGTATTATAATTTTTAATCGTATTTTCGTTTTGCTTAAAATATTCCATTTATAAATTAGAAAATATTCGAGCTGCCAAAACTTTATACATCATTTTAGAATACTATAAAACAATGGATATCTATAAAGAAACATTTGAAACCTGGAACAAAATTGCTTCATTATATCAAGACAAGTTTATGGACTTGGACTTATACAATGATACTTACGATTTTCTATGTCGCGAAATTGATAAAGCAAATCCAAAAATTCTGGAAATTGGTTGTGGTCCCGGAAACATTACAAAATATCTATTATCAAAACGTCCAGACTTTGATATTTTCGGGATTGATATTGCACCAAATATGATTGAACTTGCAAGTAAAAGCAATCCAACAGCAAATTTTGCTGTAATGGACAGTAGACAAATTGACGAAATCAAAACAAAATATGACGGAATTGTTTGTGGTTTTTGTCTACCGTATTTATCGCAATCAGACAGTCAAAAACTTATTGGTGATTGTTACAATCTATTGAATGAAAATGGACTTATTTATATGAGTTTTGTCGAAGGCGACCCAAATAAATCAGACTTTCAAGTTGGCAGCAGCGGTGACAGGATTTTCTTTTATTATCATAATTTAGATGAATTAAAAAAACAATTTACTGAAAATAAATTTGAAAAACTTCAAACATTCAAAGTGGAATATAAGAAATCAGAAACCGAAATTGACATTCATACGATATTAACGGCGAAGAAAACTTCTTGAATTAAAGTGTCTTATTCTGTTTTTGGCACTTCTCTCCAAGAATAACTTTTGTGGACTATTTTCCAGATTCCTCCATATTTCAAGATTAAAAAATAATCTGTAAAAATCCGCTTGTTTGGTATTACGATTTCGGCTTTGGCTATTGCGGCATCTTTTTCGATGTCAATTGAAATAATCTTTCCAATTCTATTTACTTTTTCTCCCGTTTTTATATTCGAAATATATTGCTCGCCAGAACGTGTCCACAAAGTATCATTTGCAACGGTATATAAATTAAATTTAGGATTAAAAGCTTTTCTTAGTCTTTCGGGTTGTCCATTTGCAGTGCCTTCAATATAATCCAAAAGAATTTCTGTGACTTGATCTGAATCGCTTTTTAAAATTGTATTCGAAGTTTTCGAATTGGTTTTCAAAATTGACACTACTTCATTGGCAACTTTAGTTCCAGAACTCGGATCTTGTCCGGTTACAAATCTTCCGTCTACGATATAAAAAGCATCTCCGCCTTTTTCAGAATAAACAAAATTCCCCTTATTTTGATTAATTGCATCGTTCATCGCAAACGGAAACGACTTGTAATATTCTGCATTTTTATTCTCAAACTGATCCGGATAACCTGTAATTTTTTTTCCTGCATAAAGCGATTTTCCGTTTTCATCTTTTAAGTAAACAATTCCGGCAGTTCCGTGACAAATTGCCGAAACAACTCCGTTTTTACTATAAATCGTTCTTGCTATTTTTTGAATAACAATATCTTCGGCAACTCCAAACATTGCTGCGCCGCCGCCACTATAAAAAATGGCAACATAATCACTTGAAATAATTTCGGTTGGTTTCATCGTATGTTCCAGTTTGTCCATAAACCAACTGTCATACAAATATTTTTTTTGCAAATTATCAGATGTATTGATATATCCAATAGGAATCGCGCCGCCTTTGGGACTTATAAAATCAACGGCATAACCGGCTTTTATAAATATGTCATAAGGAACGACGATTTCTTCAAAATGATTGGCGGAAGGAATTTTAGTATTTCCATAAAAATCCTGATTTGAAGTCACAAATAAGATTTTATTTTGCGAATGTGCACTTGCTGACCATAAAAATATCCGAACAAGTATTAAAACTATTATTTTATTCATTTGCTGAAAAATTAATTTAAGTTCTTATTCTTTTGCTTTAGCTAATGGAACCTCAACGGTTTTATGCGGAGATCTGGTTGAAATTTTGTCTACTATAAACCAATCTTCATTTATTTTCATGAGATTAAAATAATCTGTAAACAAAAGTTTTGGAGTGCTGATTTCGACTTTGGCAGCAGCAACAATATTTGTAATATCAATAGAAACAATTCGTCCGGACCAATTAGCAACTTTAGGATATGGTGCCGTTTTGTAGCCTTTTATATAATTTGATTTAGACACAATATTCACTTTATTGTCGGCCAAATATTTCAGTTGCCACGAACTATGAAATGACTTTGCAACTTTAACCGAATCACCAGTTCCTTGTCCGTCCAAATATAGATTAAGTGTTTTTTGAATCAAAAGCCAATCATTTGCAGGTTCAGTTGATTGTGCATTTGCATTCAAAAACAAAAGAATTAAAGGAATAAATAAAAACACTTTTCTCATTTTTAAAATTTTTAAGTTATTAATAATGAGTGCAAATATCCCGAAGATGGATTTCGAAAAGGTTTTAATTTATAAAGTAGAACTCTTAATTTATAATATTAAACTGATTTTGAATGTGATTTTTGATATTCGGCAGGAGTAAATCCCGTTGCTTTTTTGAAAGCAGTAAAAAATGTAGATTTTGAACTAAAACCGCTATCATAACCTAAACTTTCGAGTGTAAAATTATTTTCGGTTTCTAATAATTTCTTTGCTTTTTCGATTCTATATTCTTTTATAAGATTTGAAAAAGACTTCCCTAAAATTTCATTTACATATTGAGATAATAAATGCTTGGTTACTTTCAACTCTTTTGAAGCTTCTTCAAGATTAAAATCAGGATTGAGATATAATTCTTTCTCCGTTATTATCGAGAATTTCTGGCTAATTAGATTCAGCATTTCTGCATCTATTTCTTTGTTTTTATATTTCTCTTTTTCCTGAAAAAATACACTTTCGCTGCTATTTCTAAAGATTAAAAGCAAAACAATTAAGTACAAAATAAATGTAAAAGACAAGGCTCCAACAATATAAGAAGTATAAGCGGCGCTGGAATAAGCCAACCATATAAAGGCAACTCCAAGATAAATACTCAGAAACCACACTTCTATTTTTTTCAGACTTTCTTTTTCTTTGAGTTTTTGAAAAATGGGCTGAATGTATTTAAAAGACAAAACAATATAAATAAACCATTGAAAATATATTGCTTTTACAATCCACCAACTCCAAATTTGCTGATGTTCGACATAAGGATATAAAATCCCCAAAATGGTTATTCCGCCTAAATAAGGGATTATATGTTTTGCCCAATTTTGGTTTTTATCTTCTTCATTTGGCTTTAGACTTAAATAAAGAAAAGGACCAATAAGAATACAAGCCGAAAGTCCGATTTGAATAAAAATATTCGATAAATGAGGATTAAAGTAGAAAAATACAGATTTTATAATTCGAATACTTAAAACCAACAGCAACAAGGATAAAAAATAGTTTGCAAAAATTTTCTTTTTGGCATTTATAGCAAAATAAATTGAAAGTATAAAACCATTAAAAGCGCCTAAAGCACTAAGAAAAAAAAGTAATTGGTTTGATTCCATTATTTTTTAGCTGAATTAATATGTGTTTTATTCCATTTTTGGTTAAATCTCAATTCTGCCAATTTTTGGTAAAGATTTTTTAATCCATAAGTTCCAATCATTCCATAGTCACTCATTTTTTTTACTTTGCCATTATTAAACGTTATTTTCAAATATCCAGTTTGGTCATCAGTATGCATTACATAATATTCTTTGTTTAAATTTTCAAAATCACAATAATTTAAAAGTTCTTCTAATTTATCAAATTCTACTTTACTGATTTTTGTCGAAAAAACACCTTCTTCTTTACCATAACCAACACCGTCTTTTTTATTGAAGTTATAATACTGAGCATTAAAAATTGATAAGGAATCCCGATTTAATGTAAGTTTATAAACTGGACAAGAACCAAAACAACCGGAAGTTCTAAATTCAATTTTGGAAATTTTATTCTTTTTTGGATTTTCATTATATTCGATAAAGTCGCCAAATTTAAAGGTCAAAATAGCTTTTGAATCTGCATATTTCTCTTTTTTTTCATCCACTAATTTTTGTTTATGAATAACTAAGAAAGGCTGAGAATTTATATATTCAACTTTTGGGACAATTGGGCTTTCGAATTCTTTATCAATATGAAAAATTTTTGGTTTATTTTTCCCATTATTCATTAATACGATTGGTGAAAAACTACACGATTCTTCCTCTTCAATTTCTGGTCTAAAACTTATACAATCATGATTGTCTCCAATAGCAAGCAAATCAGTGTAACCATCATTATCAAAATCAACTTTTGTATAATTTGTTTTGACATTGAGTTTATTTGCTAAAATCTTATTTAGGCTATCATAGCTATTACTTCTGTTGAAATCCTGAAGATTTTTTAGTTCATATTTCTTGTAATTAGTATCACTTTGTCGAATGAAGTTTTCTATTTCTGATTTAGTTTTTAGCCGATCTATTTCTGATTGAATAATTGGAGTTTTGACAAAAGGAGTTTTGATTACTGGAATTTGAGCAAGTTCAGTTTCTTTTTTACAAGATGCAAAAACTAATACAATTAAAAATAGTTTTATGATTTTCATTTTTAGGTTTTATACTTTATAGTTTTAAAAAATTCACTTTTTAATTCTTTACGATCCATCCTGATTCTCTTTCCTCAAACAAATTGTAAATCTATATTATCAAGAATTCTTTGTCTGACTAAAACCAAACATTGACATTGAAAAGAAAATTAAACCTAAGAGTAGAAATACAAAACAATTCCAACTTTTGTTTTCTAATCTATTAAAATTATTATCTGACAATGTTAAATAATTAGTTGTTTTCGATTTAATACTTTGAATACTAATATTTTCATTAAAAAAGTATTTATCACTTATAGATAACGAATCTACTCTTATTAATTTTTCCCGATAATCTTTTTTATCAATTCCAAGATATATAGAGTCGCCTATATATACATCACTCATTATTTTTTTTACCGAAGTTGCTTCTAAAGCCTTATTGTCTATGCGAAAAACCAACTCAGGATATTTTTTTAATCTGATATTTATATGGCTGTGTTTGCTTTTTACATATTCAATTTTTTCTGATGTTATATCGCCAAAAACAATTATGTCTTTAGATTTTATATCTTCAACGTGCAATGCATTATATGCTCCGTAAAAGAGTAAAGTGCTAATTATTAAAAATATAATAGCTAGTTCTTTCTCTTTTTTTCTTTCTTTTAATTCTTCACATTCTGTATCGTGTTTTTTGCCTTTTGTAACTTCATTTTTTAATTCAAAATAATTTTCAAAATAGTCGCTTGATATTTTTATTCTTTCTCCACTTTTAAAATATAAGGTTATTTCTTCCCATGTGTCAAATTTTCCCTTTAACTGTTTTTCAGTCCAACTTTCAAGTTCATCAAGTTCATAGACTTTTTTTTCACTTCTTAAAAAAGACCACTGAATTAACTTGTTTTTTGTAACCGTAAAATTTTTTATTGAAAATAAATTGAGCAAAATAAACCCGGAAGCTATTAAAGATAAAATAAAGAAAATCAAGCAAAAGTTTTTTGCATTATTGTTCGGTGTATATTTTATGAAGGTATAAATTGCAATTATTAAACAAAATAATAAACCAAGAAAATGGCTTTTCCAATAACCTTTTTTCTTCTTTGAATTCAAATAATTATCTGTCAATTTTTTGTTTGTTTTTTTAGATTCCGAATAACTTATTTATTCAAAGTTATAATACTTTATACCACGAATTAAACTTTCTTTTGGGCTAATATAAGAAATATCTTTATTCTAAATAATTAATTAGTTCAAGTTGAAATGGATATAAAATCAAATTATCTTATAGAACGTTTCTTTAAATTCTGAATAAAACAGACCGTAATTATTATAAATAATCATATTCAGAAAGTCTGGATTATTAAATCAAATAGTGAAGAGATTCCAAAAAAAAGTAATAAATTACATCAATAAAATAACAGCCTGTATTAATTCAAACATCACAAATGGAACAACAAAAACAATGGTCAATCGATGAAATTCAAAAAATATGGCAATTGGCTTCAAAATTACATAACGGACAAAAATATGGTGGTTTTAGTGATGGTGAACAAGTTGAGTATCTAAATCATATTGGAAGTGTTGTCTTTGAGGTTTTAAATGCAATTCAACACACAGAAAATATCAATTCTGATTTAGCAATTAAATGTGCAATACTTCATGATACGATCGAAGACACGGCAATTACATACGAAAAAGTAAAGGCTCTTTTTGGTCACGAAGTTGCAAGTGGCGTTCTTGCGTTAACAAAAAACGATCAAATTGAAGATTCGCTTGAAAAAATGCGAGATAGTCTAAAAAGAATTAAAGAACAGCCAATTGAAATTTGGGCTGTTAAAATGGCGGACAGAATTACAAATCTATACGAACCTCCGTTTTACTGGAAAGATGAAAAAAAGTTATTATACATGGAAGAAGCCGAAATTATCTATGACGAATTAAAAGATGGAAATAAATACTTGGCCGGAAGATTAAAAACAAAAATTAAAGAATACAGTCGTTTCTTGACTACGCCTCAAATTAGTTAACATAAAAGCTTTATAAATACTATAAAAAACTCCTTAATTACTTAAGGAGTTTTTTTTATGTCTGAAACATGGTTTATAAATCTTACCGATTATTTTAAACCTCGCTCTTTTAATATATTTTCTAATTCCTTATCATCATATTTTGGTTTATTAACTAACTTGTAAATTAGAAATAAAGGTATTAAAGTCAGAAAACCCCAAGTGTTTTTTGCAACGCTGTAAACTACAATTCCTACTAGAAATCCAATTAAAAAAGCATTAGTTATAGAAGTTGATTTCCTTTTTTTTGCTTCTTGCAACAATTCCTGATCTGTTAATTCTGATAGTATTTTTTTTTCCATTTATATTATTTGGTTTTTGGTTTTGTAAAATAAGTGGCTTTTCTTCAAGCTAATATAAAAATATTATTTCAACAATTAGTCTTTTCTGGATAGTTTCACTAATCTGACCATTTGATAAATAGCATGATTTTTCAGAGACAATGATCTTGCAATTTCCGGAATACCTTGCATATGTACTTCGCATAAATAACCAAAATCGAGTTCAGAAACTATTTTAGCATGTGCTGAGATTATTTCGCTTATTTCGTTGGTTCTTTTTGGCACTTCTACATATACTAAATAAAAACCTTCTGAGTAATCTAACGGGTTTGCTATATGTTGCAGCAAAGCATTATAATCCTTGTTTTCCATGTTAATTGATAGTTTTAATTTCAAATATTATAATTAAGCCGGTTCCCAAAGTTCTATTTTATTATCATCGGCATCGAGAATATGCACAAATTTTCCGTAGTCATAAGTTGCAATATCATCTAGTATTGTTACGCCGTTTTCTTTAAGTTTGGCTACAAGTCCTTCGATATTCTGAACTTGATAATTAATCATAAATTCTTTTTTGGATGGAGAAAAATATTCGTCTCCTTTTTTGAAAGGACTCCACTGAAGTGAATTTACTTTGTCTGGATTATTAATATCTCGGGATTCAAAAGTCGAACCCCAATCATTTGTTTCCAATCCAAGATTTTTAGAATACCATTCTTTTGTTTCTTTTGGATTCTCTGAAAAAAAGAAAATACCTCCAATTCCAGTAACTTTTGGTGTTGTATCGTTTGGCAAATTTGAATCTTCCATATCAGGTTGTTTTTTAGTTGTCTATTTACAAATTTAAGAACTATTATAATCGATAGGAATTATTAATTAAACTTTTGATTTTATTTAAAAAAACAAAAAAACTCCATCAGCCGCGGCTGATGGAGTTTTTAAAATTCTATTTTCTCTTTTATATTTTACTTTCTAAAACCCTTAAAACATAGATTTATTACCACGGACTAACTTCTGATTCATCATCAATATCGTTACTGAAAAATTTTCCGGTTGGCGCATTATCATCCGTAACAGTATGTTTGATGATAAAAGTTGCTGCACTTTCTACAGTTCCCGGACCTGAATGATGATTAAAATCTGTGGAGGTATAACCCGGATCAATTGCATTTACCTTAAATGGTAAATCTTTTAACTCATACGCCAATCCAATTGTAAAAGCATTCAGCGCCGCTTTTGAAGTCACATAACTTGTTGCTTTAAAATTATAATATTTCCAATTAGGATCACTGTGCAATGTTAGCGATCCAAGTCCTGAAGTTATATTACTAATTCTTGGACTTTCTGATTTTTTAAGTAAATCCAAAAATGCCTGAGTAACACTAATAACGCCAAAAAAGTTCGTGTCAAATACATGTTGAATATCGTTAATAGCTGTTGTTGAAGCGCTCTGAGGAAATTCACCACTTATTCCGGCATTGTTAATCAGAATGTCTAATTTTCCTTTTTCGCTTTCTACAATGTTTTTTGCAGCCAAAATTGTATCCGGATTTGTAACATCAATTTGAATCGCTTTGATATTTTCGAATCCGTTTGCGTTTAGCTCTTTTACAACTGCATTTCCTTTTTCAAGATCGCGCGTTCCTAAATAAACGAATAAACCTTTTTGAGAAAGTTGTTTTACCAATTCTAATCCTATGCTTCTATTTGCTCCTGTAATTAATACTGATTTCATTTTTTTCTTTTTAAATTATTAAAACAAAGGTCATTCGTTTAAAAACAAAATCATTTGCCATTTGGCAAAAAGCGATTTTAACTGATATTTTTTCTGATTCGGCTCAAAGAAGATTGTGTAATTCCTAAATAAGACGCAACATAAGATAACGGAACTCGGTTAATTACATTGGGATATATTTTCAGAAACGTTAAATAGCGCGTGGTTGCATCTTCTGAAACTAAAGGACTTCTTCGTTCTACTTTTTGTCGCAATGCTTTCGAAATAATTTTGTGCACAATTGCATCCCAACCCACAATAGTATCTAAAAGTTCTTTCCAGTCTTTTTTAGAAAAAACGAGTACTTTGCAATCCGTAATTGCCTGCACGTAAGCATTTGAACAAATATCATTTTCGAAACTTTCCAAATCTACCACCAGATTATTTTCGTCAATAAAATATTTGGTGATTTCTTCGCCTTTATTATTGTAGTAACAAACACGTATAACGCCTTCCAGAACAAACCCAACTTGCTGTGCAACTTTGCCTGCTTCTGAAAAATACGAATCTTTAGGAAGTTCTAGTACGCTTGTTTTCTTAGAAATTAACTCAATTTGCTGTTGGTTCAAATTTCCAAATTGTAATACATATTCTATAAATTCTTTCATACATGCAAGTTAAACAAAGTTTTTGTGGCAGGATTTGCCATATGGCAAAAAAACTTAAACCCTGCTGACATACTCTTGTCACACGACCCTTTTACTTTTGAAGTATTAAATAAACAAATTAAAAACAAGAACATGAATTTAGCATCATTAAGAATTATCACTGCCGACATCAAACGTTTGGTTCCGTTTTTAGAAAAAACAACTAATTTGAAAGCGACTTGGTATACAGAGGACTTTGCAGAAATAAAAACGAGTTCATCAACTTTGGCGATAGGAAGTACCAAAACATTAAGCCTATTTGGAGAAGGAATCGCTCAACCTGCCCATAATAAAAGTGTGATTATAGAATTTCGCGTTGACAATGTTGACGATGAATATGAAAGAATTAAGGATTTTATCAAAGATGTTGTTCAGAAACCAACCACAATGCCTTGGGGAAATCGTTCGTTATTATTTCGTGATCCTGATGGTAATTTGATTAACTTTTTCACGCCTGTTAGTGCAGAAGCTATTCAGAGATTCAATTGATTTTAAAAACTAAAAACTCCAAAGTCATCTGATTTTGGAGTTTTTAATGATTTATATTAAGAAAATTAATCGCCTAATAGCTTTTCTGTTTTGCTCAAGAAGTTTTCTGTAGCTTCTTCGATATTCAGGTTCATACGTTCTGCTAATACGGTCAACCACCAAATTGATTCTCCTAGTTTATGCTGCAGTTCTTCCTGCGTATTTCCTTTTGGCCAACGCCCTTGTTGCGACATAACGTGACGTCCAACTAAACCAGCATCAGTTAAGAAAGCCAAAGCATCTTCTTCTACACTCCATTCACTTCCATGATGTGCGCGCTCAAGTTCGTGATAACGTTCTCTTATTTTTAAAGAGCGCTCTTTTAATTGTTCAAAATCTATTGATGCCATAATTAGTTTTTATAAAATGATTCTTTGAACGTTACGGGACTTACGTTTGTTTTTTTCTTGAACAGTTTATTGAAAGATTGCGGATGTTCAAATCCTAATTTATATGCAATCTCTGCTATTGATAAAGTTCCGTTTGTGATATATTCTTTAGCTTTTTCGATTAATTTATCATGAATGAATTGTTGCGTATTTTGCCCAGAAACATTCCGAAGCAAATCGCTCAAATATCTTGGAGAAAGCTTGAGTTCGTCAGCTACAAATTGTACGGTTGGAATTCCGTTTAGGATTGATTTTTCGTCATTGAAATAATCATTCAAAAGTTTTTCTAACTGAGAAAGTACATCATTGTTAATGGCTTTTCTGGTAATAAACTGACGGTTGTAAAACCTATTGCTATAATTAAGCAAAAGTTCGATTTGCGAAATAATCACATCCTGACTAAAATTGTCAATACGTTCGTTGAGTTCATTTTGAATATTAGCAAATACACCCAAAATAGTTTCCTTTTCTTTCTCTGATAAATACAACGCCTCTGAAGCCGAATAAGCAAAAAAGCCATATTTCTTGATATTCGTATTTAAAGAATAAGGACGAAAAAAATCCGGATGGATATTCAGTGACATTCCGCTGTAATCAGCTTCTTCGTCTTGCATTTTTAGAATTTGTCCCGGACTTACAAATGACATTCCTCCTTCTTCAAAATCATAAAAACCATGTCCGTATCTCAATTTTCCGCTGAAATTAGTTTTGAACGATATCTTGTAAAAATTGAGAATTATGCCGTTTTCAAAATCTTTTGGGTCAAAAATAGCTTCACCATAATTCAAGATACTAATAAGCGGATGCATGGGTTTGGGTTGTCCCATTGCTTTATGCAATTCAGAAATTGTTTCGAATATTTTAGGTTGATTTTTCATTATTCAGATATTGAAATCATTAAGATTTGAATTGCTTCATTTACAAATTTACGAAATGTTCTACCGTTGCAATGTTCCAGCTTACAGTACTTTGATCGATCATATCGTGAACAACTGAATCGCGGAGTTCTGTCATTAATTGATGCATCGCATCTGTACCGTTTTCTTTACTATCCCAGAAAAGCATATCGTATATAACGCCTTTTTTGAGTTCAAAAATACTTCTGGATCTAAATCCTTCCTGACGTTTCAGGAATTCGTCGACTTCTTTATTGGCTTCAATAAATTGCTCAATTGTAAATCCGTTAAGTCTAAAAGTAGTGAGTTCTATTGCTTGATTTTTCATTTTTGAGATAAATTAAAAAGTAAACATTGCTTTGATATTTTGTACTTGCGATTCTGCGCCCAATTTTATTCTTTCATCATACAAAGCATTGGCATCATTTCCTGCAACATACCTTAGTTGGTTTTTATTATCTGTTGCAGCTTCGTAAACAATTTGGGCAATATCTTCGACTTTGCTGTAATTTGCAATTTGTTCGGCGCTATATCCTTTACTAACTTCTTCGGTTAATTTTGCGTAAGCATCGTGTTGACCAATTTCCATAGAACGAATAGCAAAATCAGTTTGCATTCCTCCAGGCGCAACAACTTTTACCTGTATTCCAAATTGAGCCAATTCATAAGCCATACTTTCAGAAAAACCATCTACAGCAAATTTTGTTGCGCTATAAATAGAACAAGTAGGAAATCCGATTAAGCCAAATGTTGAGGAAATATTTAGAAAAACACCGCTTTTTTTCGCTCTGAAATGTGATGTAAAAGCTTTTGAAACCAAAACTACGCCTAATAAATTAGTGGTTATCTGACGCTGAATTTGTTCTTCGGTTAAAGATTCTAAAGCTCCAATTAATCCGTAACCGGCATTGTTCATGACAACATCTACGGAATAAGAATCGGTTACTTTTTTAATAGTAGAATTAATTTGTTCAGAATTTGATACGTCAAGCGGAAGTAAAATTATATTTTCGAGATGGTTTAGTTCTGTTTCTTTTTCAGGATTGCGCATCGTTGCAATTACTTGCCAGCCTTTACTTTGAAATAATTTTGCGGTTGTTTTTCCTAATCCTGATGAAGCTCCGGTAATGAAGATTGTCTTTTGCATTTTTTTATTGTTTTAATATTACAATGCAAAAGTCCGATGAAATCTAAAGTTGAATGTAGCCACTTTGGTTCTTGTGTTAGCCAAAATGACGAATGCTGATTTTTTTTAATCTAACACATAGAAACATAGATTTTGGACGCATAAAAAAGGCGTTTCACTTATTTAAAACACACAGAGTTGGTATGTATTATAAACTAGTTTCTTTTTAACCACCTTTTTATAAATAAAGTCTATGTTTCTATGTGTGAAATAAAAAATATGAATTACAATTTAAACTCTTAACGAACCGCGAAATCCTCTGGCAGCATAATAAGAATCTGCTCCGTTGTGATATACAAAAACAGTATCGTAACGAAAATCTGAAAAAATGGCGCCGCCCAATTTCCTGATATTTGCCGGAGTTTGAATCCAACTTGAAGTTTTGGCATCGAATTTACCCAATTGCTGAAGTTCGCGATATTGTTCTTCGGTCAGGATTTCGATTCCCATTTCTTCTGCTAAATTAATAGCACTATTTGCGGGTTTATTTTCTTTTCTTTTTTCTAAAGCTTCATGATCATAACAAATGCTTCGGCGCCCTTTTGGACTTTCTGCTGAACAATCATAGAAAATATATTCTCCTGTTTTCACATCAAAACCTACAACATCGGGTTCTCCTTCTGTTCTTTCCATTTCGTCAAGTGACCAAAGTTTATCTGAATTTGCTTTTAGTTTTGCTTCAACTTTTGACCATTCAAGACCTTTATGGCGTTGCATATTTTTTTCGAAACGAGTTTCTAAGACACTCAATAATTGTTCTTGCTGTTCTGCTGATAATTTATTTTGTTGACTCATGTTGTTCTGTTTTATGGAATCTTAAATCTGATCTTAATTTCAAACTCTAATCTTTCAAACCTTTTCCGTTCAGAATGTTTGCGATACTATTTTCTACTCTCGATTCTCTGGTTTTGGATTGTTTCGGTTGAGAAAAATATAATAAATAACCTCTTTGTCTTCCTGGAGTTAAGTCATAAAAAGCTTGTCTTAAATCGAGCATTTCGTCCAATTTCTTTTGAAACTCTTCTGCAACTTCAAAGTCAGTTGTCTTTTTAAGCGCTACTTTTAAGCCTGCTTTTTCGATTTCGATTGCCTGATAAATGTAGGTTTTCAAAATAGCTTTCTGTTCTATTATTTCGTTAAGATTCGTAAATCTAATTTGGCGTCCAGCTTGTACATTTTCACTTTGATGTACCAAAATATCGTTGGTGTCATTTAATAAAGCGCCTTTGAAAAACAAGAACGCGCAATATTCTTTGAAGGCATGAATCAAAACAACATTGTTTTTACCTAAAGTATAACAAGGACTTCCCCATTTTAATTCTTCATTCAGTTGACAATCAAGTGCAATTTCACGTAATTGTTCTTGTTCTTTTTGCCATTTTTCGGCTTTATCAAAATAAAAATCAACTTCAGGATTCATAGTATTTTATACTTTAAGTTCTTACTATGTATTAAAATTCATACGTTATGCTAAATTATAAAATCTTACGAAAGAGAAACTTAAATTTATGAGATTTTTAGAATAGTAGATTTTTGATACAATTAATATCCGAACTTAATATCCCTTTCTTTTAAATATTCTAAGTTGACTATTTCACTTTTAATACCATCTTCAGAAATTGTCATTTTTAATATATCTTCTAATGGTGATTTACTCACAAAAATTTCATTTTCGACTTTCTTTATTCTTTGATATCGTCCATAAAAATTGATTTCCTCAACATTTAAGTTCGTCGTATTTATAGCAAAAATTCTGTCCGTATGTTTGTCCATATACATGACGATTAAAAACTCTGAAAAAAATTTGATAAAACTGCAACCAAGCGAACTCATTCCCATAGTATTAATTATAGGTCGCCAATTCACAATAATTCCTGATTCTAATTTTATTCTTACCAAGTCTTTCCCCACATCATTACATTGCCACCAAGCAATCTTATTTTCGCTAGTCGCGGTCATGTAACTTGAGACACTATTTTCGGTACCAAAATTATCAATCCAGGTAATTTCGTCTTCCTTTATTTCCGTATTGATATTATCCAAAAATAATTCGTCTTCGATTTTAAGTAACGTTTTATCAATTACTACTTCTACTACTTTCGGTTTACGACTTTCATCTTCTACATGAACTTCTAATGGCAATCTTTCCAGAGTTCCTTCAAATCGTTCTTCATTTTTATCTATCTCATTCTCCTCTACCGAAAATTCATATTTTGCAACCACAACATTTTCTTCATTTGGGTTTCTATTATTTCTTTTTATATAAAGAATAACAATTACTATAATAAAAAGTATTGCGATAGTAAAGAATAGATCCATTGTCTTTTTATCTTAATTTATATTTCCTTCGTTAATCGATCCATTTCTTTTAGTAAAGTTGGCATTCTAAATTCGCCCGCCATTTTTTCTACTTTCGCGAAAGCATCTTCCAGTTCTATACCAATTGCAGTAACATATAACGGCTTTTTACTTTCACCTCTAAACCAGCTTTTTTTGTCTTTTTCGATTGAAGCAAAATTTGTTTTCGCCACACCAATAATCACAACTTCTTTATTTAGTTTTTCATATAAATGTCCGCCTAAACCGTATTTTTTTTCATCGTCCAGATAAACAAAACCATCAACTATAATGGCTTCAATATTTTTCAGATCGAATTTATTTAGAACACTCAGAATACAAGGTAATTCTCGTCGATAGAATTCTCCCGGAATATAATCTTCGACGTTATCGATTATTTCTGTGTGAATTTTGAAGTTTTCACTTTGATTCCATTCTGTAAATTCAAGGCAAACTGTTTTTGCTTTTCCGTCGTAGTAATAAGTATCGAATGCTAATATCATAATTTTGGCATAATAGTATCGCCTACACTAAGTGTGTACGATAGTTTTGGATAAGAAAAATTCATAACGCTATTTTCTTGTCCTCTTAATTTAAAAAATTCTTTTTGTTGATCTTCATCTGCTAAAGTCAATAATTCTCCATTCGAAAAATAAGGTAAATTATCCTTAAATTGTATAAAAGTTTTTGATTTTCGAAAAGTAATCTCAAGCCATTTATTATCTGATTCTGATCGTTTAGGATTTGGAAGTGATTCTAAAATAATCTTATGATGAAACTTTGCATTAGCTTCTAAAGAAAAAATAACAACTGAATTATGTGTTAATGAAATTTCAAATTCTTCATTGGTGATTCTGTCTTTGAGTTTTAGTTTTCGGATGTTTTTTTCGATTAGTTTCTCAGGATTTTCATAACAACTAAAAAGTCCGATATAAGAATCTGCTTCTAAATCCAAACATTGATCTGAATGATATTTCATTGTCGTATAATTACAATCGTATCTTTCTATCAACGCATTATTGAATTCTAATTGTGGCAAATCATCCGTTGTATCATTTATAGTTTCTACTATTTTATGATGAATCTCAGAAAAATTTTGCGCCGGTATATTGTACATTGTCGTCGTTCTCACAATTGGAACACCTTTGTCACTTACATCAACCAAATGATTTCCTATTCTTCCTTTGGCAACATCTTCAAATTCTGCAGAAAGTAATAATTCATCGAATAAGTTCTTTTCTAAAGGCAGTGTAATTTTATAAAAATCTGACTTATTCATAGTTTCTTTTATGGCGTTTCAACTTAATATATTGGTTTTTCATAATCGCCCGAATTCATACTAAAGTGAATTTTTCCATATTCTACTTTCTTTTCAGTACTATTTTCTTCGTAATATGAATTTCTCAAATCGACCATCATTTCCGGAGTCATTTGTTCTAATTTAACCAACTCATTATTTTCTTTAATATACGTTTGACCTTTGATATATACAGCTTCCAGATTTGAACATCGGGCAACATAACCCATTCTAATCGGGATTTGATCGACATTTAAAACCGATGGTTTAATCTCATGCGTGTATAATCTATTGGTAGAAAGCGGAATTAAAAAAGCCGAATTTGGATATAAAGTAACCGTAAATTCTTTGTCTAAAGTATCATCATTTACGGTACTTTTTAACTTGAAATGAAGTCTCGTAAATCCGCTGCCTTTTTTATAACACCAATCGTATCGATCTTCTTTTGATGGTTTTAGTTTGTCAAAATTAGATTGATCATAAAAAGTACAAAAAGCAATAAGACCATCTTTTGGCATATCCTTCGTTTTATCAGAATGTGCTTTTATTTTAGATTTTACCTCTTTTGCATTTTCTTCCGTTTTCATTTTATTCTCATAAATCTGAACCAAAACGTGATTGAGTTTTGTTTCTTCTTCAAAAGTATATTTCACGGCATCGTTTAATGCATTTATTATAGTATGATCTGCATTACGAAAATTATCTGTTGGTCCGGTAAAATTACTGGAGCATCTCAAAAGGCGAAAATTTAATCTTTCGTCTTCGGTTTCTTCTTTTGAAACTTCAGTCAAATAAATTCCTGTTCTTAAAGCGGTAGATTCTTTATTCGATTCTGTTAAATGCTGAAAAATATGTTCTGATTTGATTGTATCAAAATAATCATCTTCATCAAACATCTTTCTAAAATAAACTCCGGCATTGCTCACCAAAATTGGAACTTTACCCAATTCTATTAGATGAATATTTTTTTCGTTTCTATTTTCATAATTTGTAGAAACTTCTTTAATTATATATAAAGTATTATCATCATTTTGAAGTTGATCGATATCTCCGCATACATAAATCTTTTTATCGTCAAGCGAAGTTGTAATTTCAGAAAGATTGTTTACCACAATTCCGCAAAAATTATCGATTAGATATTGAAGTTCCGAAGTTATTTCTACATTTTCTTTTAAAACAATTAAAATATTTTTGTCTTTAGAAATTCTGTTTTCAAGATGAAATGATGTCATTTTTATTGGATTATTTTGATAAGCTTTAGGTCTTTTTACTTTTTTATAATGGCTAATATAGAACTAATTTTATTACATGTTTTTCCATAATAGGATTTCTTTCGGGCTTATTATTTCATATTTTAATTTAAGTTCTATCCAAATATTTTCAATATATAGTATCGAATCAAGATCTTCAGAACAAAAAATACTATGTAAAGAAAGATTGTAATTCCTGTTTTTTGTAAAGTATGATTTAAAATCTCCTTTTAGTTTTATGTAAATAAGTAGTAAATCCCAAATATCATCATCATTCACAAATTTTCTTCGGAGTATATTACTTTTAATTTCCTCAAAAGATAAATCTTCTTTAATTTTTTCTTCATAATCATCGAAACAATCTGAATATTCTCCACAAACAAAATCACCACTTCCGCTAGTTTTATATTCTTTCGTTTCTTTATTATAAACTATCGGTCCAGCTCCAACTAATCTTCCTCTTTCATCATCTTCGTAAAAATCTCTATGTTTATACGTTATAAATATATACTTAGAACTGTCTATCAATTTATTAATAACATAATCATTCCCTATCGAATCATTTATCATTTCCTGAACTAAGTCTCTATTTATCTCCATAAATCTATTTTATTTATCTCTTGAATTATTATAAAACTTTAAAAACAATATTTATTCTTCAACCAAAGAAATCTCAAAAACAGTTTTTCCACCTTCATTTTTATGTGCAATATAACCGCCGTGAGCTTCGATAATATTTTTAGAAAGCGTTAATCCAATTCCCGCGCCTTCATTTCTGGTGGTAAAAAACGGAAGGAATATTTTGTTTTCGATTTCTTTTTCAATGCCATTTCCGTTATCAATAATTCTAATGAAAATGCGGTTTTCTTTGGCTTCCGCCGAAATTAAAATCTGTTTCTCTTCAATATTTTTCAAGGCATAAATACAATTGGTCAAAAGATTAATCAAAACTTGCTCGATTTGTTGTGAATCAACATTTATCCAGCGCTTAAAAGAAATCGCATTCAAAACCTCAATCTTATTTTCCTTAAATAAGGGATTCATGATTTGTACACAATTGTCTATCAAATATTGTAATTCTATTTTTTCTTTTTTGGGTGAAGGAAGCATCGCCAACTTTCGATAACCTTCGACAAATTTTTGAAGATGATCGCTTCGTCTCAACATCGTTTCTACACTGGTTTTGACATCTTCTAAATCTTCAGCCGATAACGAATCTTGTTCTACCAAATCCTGCAAATTCTGACATATAGAACGAATTGGCGTTATGGAATTTAAAAGTTCATGCGAAATGACTTTCATCAAATTTACCCAGGCATCTTTTTCTTTTTTCTCTACAACATTCTGAATCGAATCGAGCAAAACGATAAAATAATCTTTCTCGAATATCTCAGTTCTGGAAGCTTGCAAAACAAACGTTTGCATATTTTGTTCGTTTATCCGAATTTCTACAGAAGTTTTTACTTCCTGAAAACCGTCTTCTTCAATAATCTCGCATAACGAAGGCAATTGATTTTTGAGATATTTCCATTTTGAAACTTTAGGAACATTAAAATGAGAAGAAAAATAGTCGTTCAGCAAAAAAATATCCCAATCATTATCCTGCTTTTGCAAAATGATAATTCCCGTTTCGATATTATTTAAAATTGAACGATAAATAATATCTTTTGAAACCTGTTCGTTTTGCTTATTTTTTAAAGTATCATATAAAAGGAATAAATCATTATAACTTTTATTGAATTTGTGCTTTGTAAAATCCGAAGTAAAATCATTTTGCAAGATCGAAGCAATGGTTTTATCATAAAGCAAAACAAAATTTCGAACATAAAAATACATTTCTCTACCTAATAGAAAAACGATAAAAAGACCAAATACGGCAGTAAAAAGCAAACCTTCTTTAAAAAAGTAAATGGAGATTTCTATTCCTGCAACAATAAGAATTAATCGTAAAAAAAGAAGTTTATAAGTCTGAAATGATTTAAACATATTAACTGATATTGATGTTATATTTCTCCAGACGACGATACAAAGAACCTCTTGACAACCCAAGTTCTTCGGCAGTTTTACTGATATTATTATTGTTTTTTACTAATGCTTTTTCGACCGCAGCTTTCTCAACTGAAGAAAGTTGAATGTCATCCGGATTTTCTTCATAAGTTGTAATGGTTTCTAAATCTAAATCAGAAACTGTGATTTTATTATTTTCACAAAGAATAACGGCGCGTTCTATTTTGTTTTCCATTTCTCGAATGTTTCCATTCCAGGCATGTTTTTCGATTTGTTCTAATACTTTTTTATCAAAAGTAATTTCCTCTCTTCCGTATTTTTCAATCATTTTATCCAGAAGATATTCGGCTAACGGAATTTTATCTTCGTTACGTTCGCGCAACGGAGGCAATATAATTTCCATCGTATTGATTCGATAATACAAATCTTCTCTAAAACTTTTATCAGCAACTTCAAGTTTCAGGTTTAAATTTGTTGCCGTAATAATTCGAACATTTAAAGATCTTGGTTTGGTTTCACCTAATCTTGTTACGGTTTTCGTTTGAATAACCTGCAAAAGTTTAGATTGCAAATGCAGCGGAACATTCCCGATTTCATCTAAAAAAACAGTTCCGTTTTGAGCCATTTCAAATCGTCCGGGCGTATCGACTTTAGCATCCGTAAAAGCGCCTTTGGCATAACCGAACAATTCACTTTCGAAAATATTCGAATTTAAAGATCCTAAATCAACAGCAATAAAAGGATTATTTTTTCTTTCGGATTGACTGAAAATATGATGTGCTAAAACAAATTTTCCGGTTCCGTTTTCTCCAAGAATTAAAACATTTGCGTCGGTTCTTGCTACTTTATCGGCCAGAGAATAAGCCTTTTTTATAATCTCAGAAGTTCCAATAAAAAAGTTGTCTTCGAGTGCAACATTTTTAATCTTCTTTTGATCTTTTCGGGATTTATCAACGGCTTGTTTTACAGATTCAAGCAGTTTTTTATTTTCCCAAGGTTTTAGAATATAATCAAAAGCCCCATTTTTTAAACCTTCAACCGCAGTTTCAACTTTTCCAAAAGCAGTCATTAAAATCACAACCGTTTTTGGCGAAAGCGTTTTTATTTCTTTTAATAAATACAAACCTTCTCTTCCGTCTTCAAAACCTATTCGATAATTCATGTCGAGCAAAACGACATCAATTGTTTTTTTAGACAATAATTCGACAATATTTTTGGGATTATTTAGCGTATAAATGTCTTCAAAATACTTTTTCAAGAACACTTTTGACGCAAAAAGTATGTCTTCCTGATCATCGATAATTAATATTGACGCATTTGTCTTTTTCATTTTTGTTCGGTTTTGGACGAAAGCTGTCCAATAATGGACAGTTTAGATTTCTATTAAAAAATAAAAATTTAAAAATAAGGCAGTTACAATCTTTAAATTTTTGGCACGAAAATCACATTAAGACTAACAAATCAGCAAATATGTGAAACATTATTGTTGGTAAAAGTAACAAAAATAGACATTTATCGATTATATTGTCAATTATCTTAATCGGATGCGTTTCTGTTACTTCAACAATAAAATTATTGAGAAGAAAAATAACAATCTATAAAATAACAATCATGATCACAATCAAAAAACTATCAAAAATTTTCAGAACAGAAGAAGTAGAAACAAATGCATTAAGCGAAATTTCATTAACAATTAATCAAGGCGATTTTATCTCAATTATGGGGCCATCCGGAAGTGGAAAATCGACTTTGTTAAATATCATAGGATTATTAGACAGCGCTTCTGGCGGAAGTTATGAATTACTTGGTCAGGAAATGATTGGTATTAAAGAGAAATTAAAATCGAAAGCAAGAAAAGAAAATATTGGATTCATTTTCCAAAATTTCAACTTGATTGATGAACTTTCTGTTTTTGATAATATCGAATTACCGCTGATTTACAATAATGTTCCATCGTCTGAAAGAAAGAAAAAAGTAGAAGATATTGCGACTATATTGGGTATTTCGCATCGTTTGAAACATTATCCACAACAACTTTCTGGAGGACAGCAACAACGTGTAGCCGTTGCGAGAGCTTTGATCAATGATCCCAAAATTATTCTTGCCGATGAACCTACGGGAAATCTGGACAGCAGAAATGGAAATGAAGTAATGGAATTATTGACGGATCTTCATGCTAGCGGCGCCACAATTTTGATGGTTACGCACTCGGATTATGATGCTTCATTTTCTCAAAAAACGATTTTAATGAAAGATGGAATTATACTTTCAGAGAAAGTAAACAATAGAAATGTCGATGTTTTTGCAGTTACTTTAAATAATTAAGATCATGCTAAAGAACTGGACAAACATATTTATTTACCACATCAAAAACAATAAGTTCTTTACGGCGCTGAATGTTTTAGGTTTGAGTATTGGAATCGCAGGATTAATTTTTGCCATTTTATATTGGAATGAAGAACATTCGTATGATGAGTGGAATTCTGAAAAAGATAAAATTTACGTTGTTATGAATGATCTTGGCGGCGGAAATGTTTGGGCAGTAAACTCACCTGTTCCTGCTCCAATCTTAAAATCAACGAATTCGGCACTGCAGGATTATTGTTATTTCAATTCTAAGTATACGAAAGAAACGGTACAATATAATGGCAAAATAGAAGTAGTAGATAAGATTTTCTCTGCACAAAAAAATTTCTTTTCTTTTTTTCCTTATGAGTTTACTCGTGGTAACGCAAAAAGTGCACTTCATGATCGCAACAGTATTGCTTTTTCTGAAGAAGCGGCTTCTCGTATATTTAAGAATGAAAACCCAATGGGAAAGCAGGTTAAATATGCGGATAGATTTTTTGTAGTTCGTGGTATATATAAATTATCACAAAAATCTGCTGTAATGCCTGCTGCAGTTACAACCATAATCGACGAAGAATTAGAAAAAAAGAGGGATAATTGGGGCTTCAATTTTGGCTTAATGCTAAAACTAAAAAATCAAAGTGATACAACTTCGATTATCAAAAATCTAAACGAAATCTATATCGAAAAGAATTTCAAAAGACAGGCGAAAGAAGAAGGAATGACATATGAAGCGTTTTTAAAAATGTATGGAGAACCTACAAAAGCAAAATTACTTCCGTTTCGTGGTTCGAGACTTTTTCAGGGAAATTATGCTTTTCCGGAAGGAAACGGAAATCTGCCTTTTTTAAGAATATTAATGGGATTATCGATACTAATTTTAGTGTTGTCAATCGTAAATTATATTAATCTTGCCACCGCAAATGCCGTAAAACGTGCCAAAGAAGTTGGCGTAAGAAAAATTGTTGGTGCAACAAAACCACAAATCATTGCTCAATTTGTATTCGAAACTACATTAATTACGCTTTTCTCTCTATTAATTGCTTTGGTAATTGTCGAACTTTCATTGCCTTTTTACAATTCGCTTTTAAACAAAAATATTATCCTTCAAGGTTCTCAGTTTTACTTACAATTAATTCTAATATTTATAATTCTCATTTTAGTTTCGGGAGTTTTACCGGCAATCTATGTTTCAAATTTTGAACCGTTGAAGGTTTTGAAAGGAAATTTTTCCCGAAGCAAAAATGGAATTTGGCTAAGAAACGGAATGCTTGTCCTACAATTTGCAATAGCAACTTTTTTTATCATTGGTTCCTTTATCGTTTATCAGCAAGTAAATTATATGGCGGAAAAAGATTTAGGTTTTAAAGGAGCGCAGGTAATGGATATTTCTTTTAAATCGAAAAAAGATCAAAAACAATTTGAAAGATATAAAACAATCAAACAAGAACTTCTAAAAATTAAAGGCGTTCAGGGAGTTTCTGCTGGAGTATTTTCTATTGGAACTGATGTTAATTCATGGTCCGGAATGCATTATAAAGACAATAAAGAAGTCATTACCCAACAAATGGCAATTGATTTTGGAATGTTGGATGTTTTAGGAATTCGATTGCTTAAAGGAAGAGACTTATCTGAAAAATATGCTTCAGATACTCTTTCTAATGCTTTACTGAATGAAGCTGCTGCCAAAACTTTGATGGAAAAAGATCCTATAAATAAGGAAATCGTTTGGGGAGGCAGAAAATTTAGAGTTGTAGGGATTGTAAAAGACTTCAATTATTTTGGATTGCAAAATAGAATTGCGCCAATGATGTTTTTACACATCACTGCTTTTGACTATATGCAAAAAGATTTGCACAATATTTCTGTTAAGATTGCACCAGAGGAAATGCCTAAAACAATTGCTGCTTTGGACAAATTCTGGAGAACAAAAGTCGATGCTGAATATCCATTCGAATATAATTTTGTAGATAAAAATTTCGCCAGAACTTATAAAGAATATCAAAATCAAAGTCAATTATTTTCTCTCTTAAATGGAATTGTAATTCTAATTGCTGTCTTCGGATTATTTGCTTTAGCGTCATTTTCTATGGAAAGAAGATTAAGAGAAATTGCCATCAGAAAAACTTTAGGTGCTGAAACCAATGTTTTACTTAAAGAATTATCGAAACAATATGTGGTTTTCTGTTTGATTGGTTTTACAATCGGGATAGTTCCCGCCTATCTTTTATTGCGAAAATGGCTTGAAGATTTCGCTTTTAGAATTGATATTCCAGTGCTTCCGTTTTTTGTCGCATTAATTGCGTTGATGTTTTTGACTTTAACTATCGTTTTGGCAAAAGCATATCAGGTAACCAAAATCGATGTTTTGAAATATCTGAAATATGAATAAATAAAAAGATAGGTTTCTTTTTATTCTTAACTCCACAACTAAAACTATGATTTTAAATTATATCAACATATTTATTTACCAACTCAAGCACAATAAACTATTTTCATTTCTCAACATTTTTGGTTTGTCCATAGGAATTGCAGGATTAGTTTTTGCCTTGCTTTATTGGAATGACGAACAAAGTTACAATGCCTGGAATCCTGAAAAAGAGAATGTTTATCAGGTTTTGGTTAAACTAAGCGATATGCCCGCCCTGTCTGATTGTGCCTTATTCCTGAAACCGGCTTTAGACCAAGATCCAAATGTCAAATCTATACTTTATGCTGATAGCTGGTATCAAAAGGGTAAAATTATTTACAATGGAAAAAAGGAGTTTGTAGATAAAATTATCAATGTCGAACAAAATTTCTTTTCTTTTTTTCCTTTCAAAATTATTCAGGGCGATGCAATTTCAGCAATAAAAGATGATTCCAGCATTGCTATTTCAGATATTACGGCTAAAAGGATTTTTGGAAATGAAAACCCGATTGGAAAACAAATAAAATGTTTTGACCAGCTGTTTTCTGTAAGGGCCGTGTACCATATTCCAGGAAATTCTTCGATTGCGCCAAATGTCATCATCAATAAAATGAAACAATATACAACTTCCGGATTGACAGGTCCGTTTGTTTTAAAGTTAATACTAAAAGTAAAAGACCCGTCAAAAGTTGATCTGACAAGACAGAAACTCGAAAGAATTTACAACCACGATTTTATTGCGATGATTGCCAAACAAGCAGGTTTTACAGTCGAAGTTATGACTAAAAAAGTGGGGCATTTTACAGTTATTCTTGAACCTTTATCAAAAGCCAGATTACATTCGATAATAGATGGTTATCCTGAAACACGAGGAAATTATCAGTTTTTAATAATCATGATGGGATTGTCTCTTTTGATTCTCGTTTTGTCGATTGTTAATTACATCAATCTTGCAACTGCTAATGCTGTAAAGCGTGCGAAAGAAGTTGGAGTACGTAAAATTTCGGGTGCATCAAAAGGTGATATTGTGAAGCAGTTTCTTTTTGAAACGGTTTTAACCACGACTTTTTCTATTTTACTGGCGTTAGTAATTGTAGAGTTGACTTTGCCATATTACAACAACTTTTTAAACAAGAACATTGTACTTCTTGCGAGTCAGTTTTACATACAATTGATATTGATTTTTATCGTTACAATTTTGACAGCAGGATTATTTCCGGCCATTTATATATCCAATTTCGAAACGTTTAAAGTTTTGAAAGGAAATTTCGAAAGAAGCAAAAACGGTATCTGGCTGCGCAACGGAATGCTTATTTTTCAGTTTGCCATTGCTGCCTTTTTTATTATTGGCTCAAATATCGTATACCAGCAAATTAAATATTTACAGAATAAAGATCTGGGTTTTAAGGGCGATCAGGTAATTTCGGTTTCTTTAAATTTTCCTTCAGTTGATTACCAAGGAGAAAATGCAGCCCAAAATATTTACAATAAATACAACATCATAAAACAGCAACTCAGCAAAATTAAAGGCGTCGAACAAGTCTCCACGGGCCTTATTACGTTTGATGGTTCAGACAATTCTTTATCGGGGGTTTTATACAATGATGAACTGTTTAAACAACGCGTTATCCCTTTAGATTTTGGCATGTTCGAAATGTTGAACATCAAAATAATTAAGGGAAGAAATTTTGACAGAAAACTGGCATCAGACACCATAAATTCTGTGATCATAAACGAAAGCGCATTAAAATTAATGAATATTAAAGATCCTCTTGGCAAGGAACTTTTAATTCGAGAGCAGAAATTAAAAATAATTGGTATTGTACAGGATTTCAGCTTACTAAGTCCTGAATTAAAAGAACCGCCAATTGCTTTTTACAATATCAAAATGTTTGACATGACAAATAACATTAACAAAGTTTATGCAAAACTAAATCGGGATGATCTGGAAAATACTATTGCCAATATCGAAAAATTATGGTCGAAAGTCGATACTGAATATCCGTTTAAATATGATTTTGTAGATAAAGAATATGCGAGAACTTATGAAGCTTACATAAAACAAAAAAACTTGTTTTCACTGCTTAATATCGTTGTTATTTTAATTGCACTTTTTGGATTATTTGCTCTTGCATCTTATTCTATACAAAGACGCATGAAAGAAATTGCAATTAGAAAAACTCTTGGAGCAGAAACAAATACTTTATTAAAAGAATTATCGAAACAATATATCTTGTATTGCATAATAGGATTTTTAATAGCATTGTTTCCTGTGTATTACTTATTAAATAAATGGCTTGAAAATTTTGCTTTCAGGATTGATATAACTCTGCTTCCATTTATTTTAGGTTTTACAACTCTGTTAATTCTGACTTTAATAATTGTTCTTTCAAGAGCATATGCAGCAACAAAAACAGATATTTTGAAATATTTAAAATACGAATAGAAAAATATAATACCAATCCTTTTAAATAAATTGTTAATATTAGTCACGAAAAACTCCTTAATTACTTAAGGAGTTTTTTAGTTTTGATATACTTCAAAAAATTGATCCTTTCACAATACCTCTTTTTGAATTTCTTATAAAATCTAAGATTAAATCACGTTCTGTAGTTTGCTCAAATTGATTTTCAATTAAATTTAAAGCAAGTGCAGTATTTCTTTTTTCCTGAAAAATGATCCGATAAATATTTTTTAACTCTTCAATTTTATCAATTGAAAAACCGTTCCTTTTCAATCCAACAACATTTAACCCAACATAAGAAAGTGGTTCGCGAGCTGCCATAATAAAAGGCGGAACATCCTTAACAATTCGGCTAATTCCACTTATCATACTATGTCTTCCAATAATCGAAAATTGATGTATAGCAGATAAACCACTAATATTCACATAATCTTCTACAATTACTTCGCCAGCCATTCCCACACTAAAACCAATAATACAATGATCACCAATAAAACAGTCATGACCAATATGTGCATTTGACATTATTAAATTATGATTTCCAATTACTGTTTTGCCTTTAGAGGCAGTTCCTCTATTTATAGTTACAAACTCCCGAATGTTAGTGTGATTTCCAATTTCAAGTAACGTATATTCTCCGTTAAATTTCAAATCCTGCGGAATTCCCGCCAACACAGCTCCTGAATGTATTTGACAATTACTGCCTATTCTACAACCGTCTAAAATCGTAACATTATTTCCAATCCAGGTATTATCACCAATTACAACATCATTTTCAATTGTGGTAAAATTACCAATATGAACATTCTTTCCAATAATTGCATTCCGTCCAATTACCCTATTTTTCAAATTAACTATCTTTAAAATTAAGAGCAAATATGGAACAAAATAAAAACCTTTTATTTGACCTAATGTCAATTAATTGAAGCTCTAATTCTGCTTAAAGTTTCCTGACTTACACCAATTAATGATGCAATGTGTTTTAATTTTGCTTTTAAAATAATCTGAGGAAAAAAATCAAGTAAATACAAATACTTTTCCTGAGCATTCATTGCTCGAAATAAATGATGAAACTCATTTATTTTAGAAAGATAAACTCTTAATAGTTTAATATGAAATTTAGCGAATAGCGGATATTCTAATAAAATTTGTTCAGCGTCGTATGTTAACGAATATACAGTTGTTTCCTCACATGTTTGGAAACTTTCAAATGAAGGGTTTTGCTCAAAAAAACTACTCATAGAAGTCACAAATTGATTATCTGTATAAATCCACTTCGTTACTTCTATTCCATCTTCCAGACAAAATCGTCTAACAGCACCGGACTTTATAAAATAAACTTTATTACAGATTCTTCCTTCTTCAATAATCAATTCATTTTTCGTAAGTTTTTCGACAATAAAGTATTTACGGATTACTTGTTCTGTTTCAAAATCCATCACTTGAAAACTATTAATCACATCAATTAGTTCTGTCATACCTCAAATTATTATTCAAACAAATTTATCAATATAATTTAGATCCGAGTTTTAAAATGGTTGTACAAATCGGTCAAAAGTAAAACTGCGAAAAATAATCGATTTAAAGTATTTTTAAATTACTTAAATGCAGAATCATTAAAATTCAAAAACTGGCCTTAAAAGAATTTAAAAATCGCTAAATAACATAAAAATATAGCTCCAAATGAAGTTTGTAATATTTATGGCGTTCCCTTATGGGTCGAGCTGTGCGCTAAATCTTTTGTGATGGTAGTATTAGAAAATAAGAAGTATAGATTATCACAAAAGGACATCGCTCCTACCCCTGACGCGCTCTAAGATAATAGGAACAGCTTTTTGTAAAAAGCTATTTAAAAAAGGTATATAAACAAAAAAATCCTCATCAAGTAAATGATGAGGATTTTTCAAAAGAAAGGCGACGACATACTCTCCCACATAACTGCAGTACCATCTGCGCAGGCGGGCTTAACTACTCTGTTCGGGATGGGAAGAGGTGAGCCCCGCCGCAATAACCACCTTAAGGTCGTTAGTTGCTTTAGGCAACTTCTGCATTTAATTAAAAATTTAGAATTAAAAATTAAAATTGCAGTAATATCTTAACATACTGAGATAAAGAAAAGTACTTTTATTTACTATTTTAGAAAGTTTCTCCCCGCACCTTGCGGTGCGGGAAAAGGGTGTACATAAGCTTACGGATTATTAGTACTACTCGACTATGACATTACTGCCTTTACATCTATAGCCTATCAACGTGGTCATCTTCCACGATCCTTAAAAGAAATCTCATCTTGTGGTGGGTTTCGCGCTTATATGCTTTCAGCGCTTATCCCTTCCAAACGTAGCTACTCTGCGGTGCCCCTGGCGGGACAACAGATACACTAGAGGTTTGTCCAATTCGGTCCTCTCGTACTAGAATCAGATCCACTCAAATTTCTAACGCCCACAGTAGATAGAGACCGAACTGTCTCACGACGTTCTGAACCCAGCTCGCGTGCCACTTTAATGGGCGAACAGCCCAACCCTTGGGACCTTCTCCAGCCCCAGGATGTGACGAGCCGACATCGAGGTGCCAAACCCCCCCGTCGATATGAGCTCTTGGGGGAGATCAGCCTGTTATCCCCGGCGTACCTTTTATCCTTTGAGCGATGGCCCTTCCATGCGGAACCACCGGATCACTATGCTCTACTTTCGTACCTGATCGACCTGTATGTCTCTCAGTCAAGCTCCCTTATGCCATTGCACTCTACGCACGGTTACCAAGCGTACTGAGGGAACCTTTAGAAGCCTCCGTTACTCTTTTGGAGGCGACCACCCCAGTCAAACTACCCACCAAGCAATGTCCCCCGGTTTCCGGGGTTAGGCCTCAGATAAACAAAGGGTTGTATTTCAACAATGACTCCACAACGCCTGGCGACGCCACTTCACAGTCTCCAACCTATCCTACACATCATTTATCCAAGGTCAATACTAAGCTATAGTAAAGGTGCACAGGGTCTTTTCGTCCCACTGCGGGTAAACGGCATCTTCACCGTTACTACAATTTCACCGAGCTCATGGCTGAGACAGTGTCCAGATCGTTACACCATTCGTGCAGGTCGGAACTTACCCGACAAGGAATTTCGCTACCTTAGGACCGTTATAGTTACGGCCGCCGTTTACTGGGGCTTCAATTCAATGCTTCTCCGAAGATAACATCTCCTCTTAACCTTCCAGCACCGGGCAGGTGTCAGGCCCTATACTTCATCTTACGATTTTGCAGAGCCCTGTGTTTTTGATAAACAGTCGCCTGGACCTCTTCACTGCGGCCAGCTTGCGCTGGCGACCTTTCTCCCGAAGTTACAGGTCTATTTTGCCTAATTCCTTAGCCATGAATCTCTCGAGCACCTTAGGATTCTCTCCTCAACTACCTGTGTCGGTTTACGGTACTGGTACTAATTACCTGAAGTTTAGAGGTTTTTCTTGGAAGCCCTTAGGCGCACTATCTCTTTGTCCGAAGACTCCGAGTACTATCGTATTTCCCCAAAAGATGTGGATTTGCCTGCATCTCTTATAGGTAGGTACTTCAACGAACTATTCCGTCAGTTCGCGGCGCTTTCATCACTCCGTCACCCCATCACAGTAATTAGTAGTACGGGAATATTAACCCGTTAGCCATCGACTGTCCCTTTCGGGTTCGCCTTAGGACCAGACTAACCCACAGCTGATTAGCATAGCTGTGGAAACCTTAGTTTTTCGGTGTGCGGGTTTCTCGCCCGCATTATCGTTACTTATGCCTACATTTTCTTTTCTAACCAGTCCAGCATACCTTACGATACACCTTCAACCCTGTTAGAATGCTCCCCTACCACTTACAATTGCTTGTAAATCCATAGCTTCGGTAATACGCTTATGCCCGATTATTATCCATGCTCGTCCGCTCGACTAGTGAGCTGTTACGCACTCTTTAAATGAATGGCTGCTTCCAAGCCAACATCCTAGCTGTCTGGGCAGACAAACCTCGTTCTTTCAACTTAGCGTATATTTGGGGACCTTAGCTGATGGTCTGGGTTCTTTCCCTCTCGGACTTGGACCTTAGCACCCAAGCCCTCACTGTTATGAAACATTATATAGCATTCGGAGTTTGTCAGGAATTGGTAGGCGGTGAAGCCCCCGCATCCAATCAGTAGCTCTACCTCTATATAACTTTAAGCATAACGCTGCACCTAAATGCATTTCGGGGAGTACGAGCTATTTCCGAGTTTGATTGGCCTTTCACCCCTACCCACAGGTCATCCGAAGACTTTTCAACGTCAACCGGTTCGGTCCTCCACTGTGTGTTACCACAGCTTCAACCTGCCCATGGGTAGATCACACGGTTTCGCGTCTAACACTACTGACTAAAGCGCCCTATTCAGACTCGCTTTCGCTACGGATCCGTGGCTTAACCACTTAACCTTGCCAGCAACGTTAACTCGTAGGCTCATTATGCAAAAGGCACGCCGTCACCCCACGAAAGGGCTCCGACCGCTTGTAAGCGTATGGTTTCAGGATCTATTTCACTCCGTTATTCACGGTTCTTTTCACCTTTCCCTCACGGTACTGGTTCACTATCGGTCTCTCAGGAGTATTTAGCCTTAGCGGATGGTCCCGCCAAATTCAGACAGGGTTTCACGTGCCCCGCCCTACTCAGGATACCACTATCTATTATACTCGTTACCCATACGGGACTATCACCCTCTATGGTGTCACTTTCCAGTAACTTCCGGTTCCTTGTACATAAAATATCGTGGTCCTACAACCCCAACAATGCCGTAACATCATTGGTTTGGGCTAATCCGCGTTCGCTCGCCACTACTTACGGAATCACTTTTGTTTTCTTCTCCTCCGCCTACTTAGATGTTTCAGTTCAGCGGGTTTGCCCACCTATCGGTGTACTATGTCTTCAACATAGTGGGTTGCCCCATTCAGGTATCTACGGATCAATCGGTGTGTGCCCGTCCCCGTAGCTTTTCGCAGCTTATCACGCCTTTCATCGCCTCTGAGAGCCAAGGCATCCCCCATACGCCCTTATTTTGCTTATTGTACCAATCATAAAATCAATTATGACCGTTTTTTTTTGTCTTTTGTTACTTGTATTACTACTATAACAAAAAACGCTTTCTACTTTTTATTATTTTCTTATCTCAATATGTCAATGAACTTTTATTTACTATCTTCACAGTAAATCAGTGGAGAATAACGGAGTCGAACCGTTGACCTCCTGCGTGCAAGGCAGGCGCTCTAGCCAGCTGAGCTAATCCCCCATTTTTAAATGATGAGTTATAAATTATGAGTTATGAATGCTCATAAACGCTCAACTTCTAAAATTTCCTTTTTTTTAAGTATCTCAGTCTTTTTAACTTGTTTTTTATAACTTATAATTCATAATTTATAATTAACAATTTAAATAGTAGTCCCGGGCAGACTCGAACTGCCGACCCCTACATTATCAGTGTAGTACTCTAACCAGCTGAGCTACGAGACTCTGTTTTACTTAAAATTTATTATTTGAATTAACAGCAAGAGTAATTGAATCCTTAAATTCAGAATGCACCTTAATAGCATCTTTTTTCCTCAACGTGTTGATAAATCAACTAACATTTGAGGCTCTAGAAAGGAGGTGTTCCAGCCGCACCTTCCGGTACGGCTACCTTGTTACGACTTAGCCCTAGTTACCAGTTTTACCCTAGGCAGCTCCTTGCGGTCACCGACTTCAGGCACCCCCAGCTTCCATGGCTTGACGGGCGGTGTGTACAAGGCCCGGGAACGTATTCACCGGATCATGGCTGATATCCGATTACTAGCGATTCCAGCTTCACGGAGTCGAGTTGCAGACTCCGATCCGAACTGTGACCGGTTTTATAGATTCGCTCCTGGTCGCCCAGTGGCTGCTCTCTGTACCGGCCATTGTAGCACGTGTGTAGCCCAAGGCGTAAGGGCCGTGATGATTTGACGTCATCCCCACCTTCCTCACAGTTTGCACTGGCAGTCTTGTTAGAGTTCCCGACATGACTCGCTGGCAACTAACAACAGGGGTTGCGCTCGTTATAGGACTTAACCTGACACCTCACGGCACGAGCTGACGACAACCATGCAGCACCTTGTAATTTGTCTTGCGAAAGATCTGTTTCCAAATCGGTCAAACTACATTTAAGCCTTGGTAAGGTTCCTCGCGTATCATCGAATTAAACCACATGCTCCACCGCTTGTGCGGGCCCCCGTCAATTCCTTTGAGTTTCATTCTTGCGAACGTACTCCCCAGGTGGGATACTTATCACTTTCGCTTAGCCACTGAAATTGCTTCCAACAGCTAGTATCCATCGTTTACGGCGTGGACTACCAGGGTATCTAATCCTGTTCGCTACCCACGCTTTCGTCCATCAGCGTCAATCCATTAGTAGTAACCTGCCTTCGCAATTGGTATTCCATGTAATCTCTAAGCATTTCACCGCTACACTACATATTCTAGTTACTTCCTAATAATTCAAGTTTAACAGTATCAATGGCCGTTCCACCGTTGAGCGATGGGCTTTCACCACTGACTTATTAAACCGCCTACGGACCCTTTAAACCCAATGATTCCGGATAACGCTTGGATCCTCCGTATTACCGCGGCTGCTGGCACGGAGTTAGCCGATCCTTATTCTTACGATACCGTCAAGCTCCTTCACGAAGGAGTGTTTCTTCTCGTATAAAAGCAGTTTACAATCCATAGGACCGTCATCCTGCACGCGGCATGGCTGGATCAGGCTTGCGCCCATTGTCCAATATTCCTCACTGCTGCCTCCCGTAGGAGTCTGGTCCGTGTCTCAGTACCAGTGTGGGGGATCTCCCTCTCAGGACCCCTACCCATCGTAGCCTTGGTAAGCCGTTACCTTACCAACTAGCTAATGGGACGCATGCTCATCTTTTACCGTTGTGACTTTAATTATAAAATGATGCCATTTCATAATACTATGAGGTATTAATCCAAATTTCTCTGGGCTATCCCTCTGTAAAAGGTAGATTGCATACGCGTTACGCACCCGTGCGCCGGTCTCTAATTCCGAAGAACTATACCCCTCGACTTGCATGTGTTAAGCCTGCCGCTAGCGTTCATCCTGAGCCAGGATCAAACTCTTCATCGTATATTTTAATATTATATATTCGACGCTATCTCTAGTGGTTCTTTTCAAATCTTACGATTCTATTACTCTTATTCTTTTGTTTTAACATCTCTGTTAAAACGGCTGTCAATTCAATATGTCTACGAACGTGTTTCTTTCTTGTTTCGCTTGTATCTCAAAGCGGGTGCAAAAGTAGAAAACTTATTTCTAACTGGCAAATGTTTTTTGAAGTTTTTTTAAGAAAATTTTCTTCTCTCTAACTTCTCAAACCTACCAATCTTTCAATGAACTTTCCCTGTTTTGCCGGGTGCAAATGTAATATCCCTTTTCGAATCTCACAAGCTTTTTTAATCTTTTTTTGAAAATAAATTTTCAATTTCAATTCCTTTGCTTGTCAGTATTTCTGTGAACGTCTATCGCTGTTGCGGGTGCAAAAGTAGGTGGTTTATTCTCTTAAACAATAGCTTTTTCAAACTATTTTTAATCTTTTTCAAAACTTTTTCTTAACACTCTCATAACAGCAAACTTAGCAATTTTACTTTTTTAATAATTTTAAGATTTTACTTACTTACATTGTAGTTATTATAATGCAATCAGCAATAACAACGCCTTTTTTATAGGCTTCTCAGATTTTTACCCGCTTCTTTGACAACTTTACAAAAGCTCACTAAATGGATTTTTACTGAGATTCTAGCCATTCACATGTTTTAATCATTATACTAAGACCGTTTCCTAAAACTCCCAACGTTACACTTTGTACCTATATACAGATACGCTTCTTTTAAAAAACCATACCCTAGCACCGATAGAAACAGAAATCCTTTTGCTTTTTCCTTTAAAAAGCAAGAGATTGAAGTGCATAGCGGTAAATAACTCCATATTAAAACCAAGTTCCAAAACGATCCCTTAAAAACTTCCTATACTATAGTATAATTTCACTCTTATATATAGATACAAAACAAAAAAACCACAAGCTGAACTTGCGGGCTATATAATCTAGATTTGAAATTACTCCCAAAGACAACACTGATTTATCAAATATTTAAAATTACAACCATCTCAAATCTTAAAAGATTACTTTTTAACCTATTTCACATATTAAAAAACATTTCATCCCAGTCTTTAAAAAAAAGACAACCTTATTATTTCCCATTTCGAAACACCAGTATTCTTTAAGCCTATTTACAAAACATCACATAATAGAAATAATGTATTTTTTTTTTAAGAATAAAATTCAATACTACACAAAACTAAAAACACATACATCCAGACCTTGATTAAGCGAAAACAACAAAACACAACCTTAATCAATAACAACTTTCATATACAAAAAAAATCACTTTTAAAACTTTACAAAACAAAACAAAAAAAAAAAAAAAACCAACGCCACAATTTAAATCTTAAATAATAAAAATTGAATCTAACATAAAATCAAAAACTGCAATACAATATTTAAATCTAAAACACAAAGCAATACAAACTCATTTACAATAAACCCGAAATAGAATTTAACAATTCAAAAAAATCTCATCTTTTCAAAAATCAAAAAACATCTTCATAATAATTATTCGAATTTTATCTACATATTCTAAAAGCTCACATTACACAATCAAGACAAGGCACTATAAAATTAGCCAAGGAAAGAATCATTAAAACAAAAACAGAACTTAAAAATCACTAAATAACCCAGAATTGCAGACACAAAAGAAGTTTTAAATATTTATGGGATTTCCCTTTGGGTCGGGCTATACGCTAAATATTTTGCGATAGTGACTTTTGTGGGAAAACAAAAAAGTATAGGTTATCACAAAAGAATATAGCCACCATCCTTAACACAATCTGAGATATAAAGAAGTTCATTTTTCAACAGAAAAAAAGAGAAAAAGGCATAAAACGAAAAATTTAACAGAAACTAGCTGTGGAAATATTCTAATTGATAGTTTTTTTTTGTTGAAAATAAGAAGTGTAGGTTATCACAAAAGGATACCTCTTTTATCTCTAACGCGCTCTAAGAAAAACAGAAGTTCATTTTTCAAAATAAAAAAGATGCTTATTTTAAAAAGTATTATAAACAAAAAAATCCTCATCAAGTAAATGATGAGGATTTTTCAAAAGAAAGGCGACGACATACTCTCCCACATAACTGCAGTACCATCTGCGCAGGCGGGCTTAACTACTCTGTTCGGGATGGGAAGAGGTGAGCCCCGCCGCAATAACCACCTTAAGGTCGTTAGTTGCTTTAGGCAACTTCTGCATTTAATTAAAAATTTAGAATTAAAAATTAAAATTGCAGTAATATCTTAACATACTGAGATAAAGAAAAGTACTTTTATTTACTATTTTAGAAAGTTTCTCCCCGCACCTTGCGGTGCGGGAAAAGGGTGTACATAAGCTTACGGATTATTAGTACTACTCGACTATGACATTACTGCCTTTACATCTATAGCCTATCAACGTGGTCATCTTCCACGATCCTTAAAAGAAATCTCATCTTGTGGTGGGTTTCGCGCTTATATGCTTTCAGCGCTTATCCCTTCCAAACGTAGCTACTCTGCGGTGCCCCTGGCGGGACAACAGATACACTAGAGGTTTGTCCAATTCGGTCCTCTCGTACTAGAATCAGATCCACTCAAATTTCTAACGCCCACAGTAGATAGAGACCGAACTGTCTCACGACGTTCTGAACCCAGCTCGCGTGCCACTTTAATGGGCGAACAGCCCAACCCTTGGGACCTTCTCCAGCCCCAGGATGTGACGAGCCGACATCGAGGTGCCAAACCCCCCCGTCGATATGAGCTCTTGGGGGAGATCAGCCTGTTATCCCCGGCGTACCTTTTATCCTTTGAGCGATGGCCCTTCCATGCGGAACCACCGGATCACTATGCTCTACTTTCGTACCTGATCGACCTGTATGTCTCTCAGTCAAGCTCCCTTATGCCATTGCACTCTACGCACGGTTACCAAGCGTACTGAGGGAACCTTTAGAAGCCTCCGTTACTCTTTTGGAGGCGACCACCCCAGTCAAACTACCCACCAAGCAATGTCCCCCGGTTTCCGGGGTTAGGCCTCAGATAAACAAAGGGTTGTATTTCAACAATGACTCCACAACGCCTGGCGACGCCACTTCACAGTCTCCAACCTATCCTACACATCATTTATCCAAGGTCAATACTAAGCTATAGTAAAGGTGCACAGGGTCTTTTCGTCCCACTGCGGGTAAACGGCATCTTCACCGTTACTACAATTTCACCGAGCTCATGGCTGAGACAGTGTCCAGATCGTTACACCATTCGTGCAGGTCGGAACTTACCCGACAAGGAATTTCGCTACCTTAGGACCGTTATAGTTACGGCCGCCGTTTACTGGGGCTTCAATTCAATGCTTCTCCGAAGATAACATCTCCTCTTAACCTTCCAGCACCGGGCAGGTGTCAGGCCCTATACTTCATCTTACGATTTTGCAGAGCCCTGTGTTTTTGATAAACAGTCGCCTGGACCTCTTCACTGCGGCCAGCTTGCGCTGGCGACCTTTCTCCCGAAGTTACAGGTCTATTTTGCCTAATTCCTTAGCCATGAATCTCTCGAGCACCTTAGGATTCTCTCCTCAACTACCTGTGTCGGTTTACGGTACTGGTACTAATTACCTGAAGTTTAGAGGTTTTTCTTGGAAGCCCTTAGGCGCACTATCTCTTTGTCCGAAGACTCCGAGTACTATCGTATTTCCCCAAAAGATGTGGATTTGCCTGCATCTCTTATAGGTAGGTACTTCAACGAACTATTCCGTCAGTTCGCGGCGCTTTCATCACTCCGTCACCCCATCACAGTAATTAGTAGTACGGGAATATTAACCCGTTAGCCATCGACTGTCCCTTTCGGGTTCGCCTTAGGACCAGACTAACCCACAGCTGATTAGCATAGCTGTGGAAACCTTAGTTTTTCGGTGTGCGGGTTTCTCGCCCGCATTATCGTTACTTATGCCTACATTTTCTTTTCTAACCAGTCCAGCATACCTTACGATACACCTTCAACCCTGTTAGAATGCTCCCCTACCACTTACAATTGCTTGTAAATCCATAGCTTCGGTAATACGCTTATGCCCGATTATTATCCATGCTCGTCCGCTCGACTAGTGAGCTGTTACGCACTCTTTAAATGAATGGCTGCTTCCAAGCCAACATCCTAGCTGTCTGGGCAGACAAACCTCGTTCTTTCAACTTAGCGTATATTTGGGGACCTTAGCTGATGGTCTGGGTTCTTTCCCTCTCGGACTTGGACCTTAGCACCCAAGCCCTCACTGTTATGAAACATTATATAGCATTCGGAGTTTGTCAGGAATTGGTAGGCGGTGAAGCCCCCGCATCCAATCAGTAGCTCTACCTCTATATAACTTTAAGCATAACGCTGCACCTAAATGCATTTCGGGGAGTACGAGCTATTTCCGAGTTTGATTGGCCTTTCACCCCTACCCACAGGTCATCCGAAGACTTTTCAACGTCAACCGGTTCGGTCCTCCACTGTGTGTTACCACAGCTTCAACCTGCCCATGGGTAGATCACACGGTTTCGCGTCTAACACTACTGACTAAAGCGCCCTATTCAGACTCGCTTTCGCTACGGATCCGTGGCTTAACCACTTAACCTTGCCAGCAACGTTAACTCGTAGGCTCATTATGCAAAAGGCACGCCGTCACCCCACGAAAGGGCTCCGACCGCTTGTAAGCGTATGGTTTCAGGATCTATTTCACTCCGTTATTCACGGTTCTTTTCACCTTTCCCTCACGGTACTGGTTCACTATCGGTCTCTCAGGAGTATTTAGCCTTAGCGGATGGTCCCGCCAAATTCAGACAGGGTTTCACGTGCCCCGCCCTACTCAGGATACCACTATCTATTATACTCGTTACCCATACGGGACTATCACCCTCTATGGTGTCACTTTCCAGTAACTTCCGGTTCCTTGTACATAAAATATCGTGGTCCTACAACCCCAACAATGCCGTAACATCATTGGTTTGGGCTAATCCGCGTTCGCTCGCCACTACTTACGGAATCACTTTTGTTTTCTTCTCCTCCGCCTACTTAGATGTTTCAGTTCAGCGGGTTTGCCCACCTATCGGTGTACTATGTCTTCAACATAGTGGGTTGCCCCATTCAGGTATCTACGGATCAATCGGTGTGTGCCCGTCCCCGTAGCTTTTCGCAGCTTATCACGCCTTTCATCGCCTCTGAGAGCCAAGGCATCCCCCATACGCCCTTATTTTGCTTATTGTACCAATCATAAAATTAATTATGACCGTTTTTTTTTGTCTTTTGTTACTTGTATTACTACTATAACAAAAAACGCTTTCTACTTTTTATTATTTTCTTATCTCAATATGTCAATGAACTTTTATTTACTATCTTCACAGTAAATCAGTGGAGAATAACGGAGTCGAACCGTTGACCTCCTGCGTGCAAGGCAGGCGCTCTAGCCAGCTGAGCTAATCCCCCATTTTTCAATCTTAGATTGTAGAATTCAGACTTTAGATTTCTTAATTCTTCTCTAATTTCTTTTGGTGAATTCCAACTTCCAGAATTTCCTTTTTTCAAGTTAAATAGTAGTCCCGGGCAGACTCGAACTGCCGACCCCTACATTATCAGTGTAGTACTCTAACCAGCTGAGCTACGAGACTCTGTTTTACTTAAAATTTATTATTTGAATTAACAGCAAGAGTAATTGAATCCTTAAATTCAGAATACACCTTAATAGCATCTTTTTTCCTCAACGTGTTGATAAATCAACTAACATTTGAGGCTCTAGAAAGGAGGTGTTCCAGCCGCACCTTCCGGTACGGCTACCTTGTTACGACTTAGCCCTAGTTACCAGTTTTACCCTAGGCAGCTCCTTGCGGTCACCGACTTCAGGCACCCCCAGCTTCCATGGCTTGACGGGCGGTGTGTACAAGGCCCGGGAACGTATTCACCGGATCATGGCTGATATCCGATTACTAGCGATTCCAGCTTCACGGAGTCGAGTTGCAGACTCCGATCCGAACTGTGACCGGTTTTATAGATTCGCTCCTGGTCGCCCAGTGGCTGCTCTCTGTACCGGCCATTGTAGCACGTGTGTAGCCCAAGGCGTAAGGGCCGTGATGATTTGACGTCATCCCCACCTTCCTCACAGTTTGCACTGGCAGTCTTGTTAGAGTTCCCGACATGACTCGCTGGCAACTAACAACAGGGGTTGCGCTCGTTATAGGACTTAACCTGACACCTCACGGCACGAGCTGACGACAACCATGCAGCACCTTGTAATTTGTCTTGCGAAAGATCTGTTTCCAAATCGGTCAAACTACATTTAAGCCTTGGTAAGGTTCCTCGCGTATCATCGAATTAAACCACATGCTCCACCGCTTGTGCGGGCCCCCGTCAATTCCTTTGAGTTTCATTCTTGCGAACGTACTCCCCAGGTGGGATACTTATCACTTTCGCTTAGCCACTGAAATTGCTTCCAACAGCTAGTATCCATCGTTTACGGCGTGGACTACCAGGGTATCTAATCCTGTTCGCTACCCACGCTTTCGTCCATCAGCGTCAATCCATTAGTAGTAACCTGCCTTCGCAATTGGTATTCCATGTAATCTCTAAGCATTTCACCGCTACACTACATATTCTAGTTACTTCCTAATAATTCAAGTTTAACAGTATCAATGGCCGTTCCACCGTTGAGCGATGGGCTTTCACCACTGACTTATTAAACCGCCTACGGACCCTTTAAACCCAATGATTCCGGATAACGCTTGGATCCTCCGTATTACCGCGGCTGCTGGCACGGAGTTAGCCGATCCTTATTCTTACGATACCGTCAAGCTCCTTCACGAAGGAGTGTTTCTTCTCGTATAAAAGCAGTTTACAATCCATAGGACCGTCATCCTGCACGCGGCATGGCTGGATCAGGCTTGCGCCCATTGTCCAATATTCCTCACTGCTGCCTCCCGTAGGAGTCTGGTCCGTGTCTCAGTACCAGTGTGGGGGATCTCCCTCTCAGGACCCCTACCCATCGTAGCCTTGGTAAGCCGTTACCTTACCAACTAGCTAATGGGACGCATGCTCATCTTTTACCGTTGTGACTTTAATTATAAAATGATGCCATTTCATAATACTATGAGGTATTAATCCAAATTTCTCTGGGCTATCCCTCTGTAAAAGGTAGATTGCATACGCGTTACGCACCCGTGCGCCGGTCTCTAATTCCGAAGAACTATACCCCTCGACTTGCATGTGTTAAGCCTGCCGCTAGCGTTCATCCTGAGCCAGGATCAAACTCTTCATCGTATATTTTAATATTATATATTCGACGCTATCTCTAGTGGTTCTTTTCAAATCTTACGATTCTATTACTCTTATTCTTTTGTTTTAACATCTCTGTTAAAACGGCTGTCAATTCAATATGTCTACGAACGTGTTTCTTTCTTGTTTCGCTTGTATCTCAAAGCGGGTGCAAAAGTAGAAAACTTATTTCTAACTGGCAAATGTTTTTTGAAGTTTTTTTTAAGAAAATTTTCTTCTCTTTAACTTCTCAAACCTGCCAATCTTTCAATGAACTTTCCCTGTTTTGCGGGGTGCAAATGTAATATCCCTTTTTGAATCTCACAAGCTTTTTTAAATCTTTTTTTTGAAAATAAATTTTCAATTTCAATTCCTTTGCTTGTCAGTATTTCTGTGAACGTATATCGCTGTTGCGGGTGCAAAAGTACACTCTTTATTCGCTTCTGCAAGCTTTTATTTTACTTATTTTTAATCTTTTTCAAAACTTTTTCTTAACGCTCTGATAACACCGACTTTAACTTTTTATCTTTTTCATAATTTATAAGATTTTCCTTATTTGCTTTAAAGTTCTTATAATGCAATCAGCAGTAACAACGCCTTTTTTATTACCTGCGCAGCTTTTTACCCGCTTCTTTGTCAACTTTACAAAAGCCATCAAAATAGATTTTACTGAGATTTTAACTGTTTTATCGTATTCTATCACTAAACCACCCAAATGTTATACTGGGCTTAAACCTATAAAGTCATAAATTTCATTCCCTACTTATGTATAGATAATCTTCTTTTGAAAACTAAAACCATAGCCCCGATAGCAGCGAAAATCCTTTTGTGCCGGGGTTCGGCACAAAAGATTGAAGTGCATAGCGGGAAATAGCTCCATATTAAAACCAAGCTTCAAAACGATCCCTTAAAAACTTCCTATATTATAGTATGATTTTACTCTTATATATAGATAGAAAACAAAAAACCCGCAAGCTGAACTTGCGGGCTATATAAGGTAGATTGAAAATCACTCAAATCGAATTGCTCTGACTGGCGAAATCTTAGTTATAATATAGGAAGGAATTAGCAATACCAAAAAGCAAACAGTAACCGTTAACACATTCAATAAAACAATGTAAGTCCAATTTAAATAAACCGGTGCCTGGTTGACGTAGTAATTTTCAGGATTAAGAGCGATTACCCCAAACTGTTGCTGGATTAACAAAAGTGATATACCTATTAAGTTACCCCAAAACAATCCGCGCATGATTAGATAAAAGGCGTTATACAGAAATATTTTTCGAACTGTCCAATTATTCGCTCCCATTGCTTTTAAAATCCCAATCATTTGCGTGCGTTCTAAAATAAGAACTAATAAAGCTACTACCATATTTATAGTCGCCACTAAAATCATTACAGCTAAAATAACTATTATATTAAAATCGAATAGCTGAAGCCAGTCAAAAATATAACTATACTTCTCAATTATTGTTTTGGTATCTAAGCTTGATGGCGTTTGATCATAAATTTGATTTCCTACTTGCTTAATACTTCCGAAGTCATTTACAAAAACCTCAAATGCACCAATCTGATCCGGACTCCATTTATTGATTCTTTGAATATGGCGAATATCTCCTATTACATATGTAGCGTCAAAATCCTGAAATCCCGAATTAAAGATACCAGCAATTTTGAATCGGCGGATATTTGGTAGTTTTCCTTGTTCTTCTTTTACGAAAAAGGTATTGAAATTGTCTCCAACTTTTAAATTCAGTCTGTTTGCAAGAAATCTCGAAATTAAAACTTCTTGATTCAGATCTTTTGAGAAATTAGGCAATTTCCCTTCAACAAGGTATTCTTTTATATTGCTCCAATCGTAATCTGCTCCGACACCTTTGAAAATAATTCCTTCAAAAGCACTTTCGGTTCTTATGATTCCGGCTTTGCTTGCGATTGCCTGAATATGTTTTACTTCGGGAACTGATTTGAAATTGGGATAAAAATCTTGTTTTTTGGAAATTGGCACTAAAGTTACTTCCGAATTATTGTTGTCGTAATTGGAAATAATTACCTGCCCATTGAAAGCAGAAACTTTATCACGTATTTTTTGCTGCAGTCCAATTCCGGTAGCAACCGAAACCAGCATCATTATAATACCAATAGCAATCGCCGAAATAGCAATTTTAATAATAGGTGATGAAATACTGCTTTTATAATCTTTTGCAGTAATTAGTCTTTTGGCTATGAAATATTCTAAATTCAAATTTTCAGTTGTCTTTTATTAATCACAATAACATTATTCAATTCTCGTAATCAAAATTACATTTAAAAAAACAAAAATGATTTGCTTCTAAAAACAATTACAAAAACTTTAATCCTTATAAAGGAAGTTTCTTTTTCATTTCTTCTACAATATTATAAGCTGCTGGACAAATAGCAACATTTTTAAGCGTAAGATCTGTTATTTGATGGAATTTTTTTCGGTCTGTGTGCGGAAATTCACGACATGCTTTTGGGCGAACATCATAAATCATACAGTAATTCTCATTATCCAGAAAAGTACATGGAACACTTTTTAAAACATAATCTTTGTCTTCATCGATTCGAAGATATTGCTCAATGAATTGCTGTGGCTTTTGTCTGAAAGATTTTGAAATTCTTTCGATATCTGCCAAAGTAAATAATGGCCCAGTTGTTTTACAACAATTGGCGCATTGCAAACAATCCGTTTTTTTAAATTCAGCATCATGCAAATCCTGCATAACATAATCCAAGTTCTTGGGTTGTTTCTTTTTCAGCTTATCAAAATACTTTTTGTTTTCGATATGCTTATCTTTGGCTAACTTATTTAAGTTATTTAAAATTTGTTTCAAGTTTAAAATTTAAAGTTGATCTGCAAAATTAAACAACTTTAAACTTGAAACCTTAAACTTTGAACTAAATTACGATGAAAGATCTATTTGGGAAGGCGATGTTCGACTTTCACACCAATAATTCGCCGGAAAACATAATTACAGAAACTTCAATTTCTGAGGAGGACGAAATGAGCGTTGATTATTTGTTCCGTTCTTATGATGAAATGCCAAAACTAGAGCAAAAAGCACTGCAATTAGCAACGGGAAAAACGTTAGATGTTGGTTGCGGAGCGGGAAGTCATAGTTTATCATTACAAAATGATCGTAATTTAGATGTAACTGCTATCGATATCTCAGAAAAAGCAATCGAAACATGTAAACTTCGTGGCGTAAAAAACACAAAAGTTCAAAATATATTAGATTTTGAAGGAGAAAAATTTGACACTATTATTCTTTTGATGAACGGAACTGGAATTTTTGGTAAACTAGAAAATTGCAATGAATTTCTAACTAAACTAAAATCTCTTTTAAATCCGGGAGGACAAATTTTACTGGACAGTTCTGACATCATCTATATGTTTGATGAAGATGAAGATGGAGGAAAATGGATTCCGTCTAATAATGATTATTATGGAGAACTTGTTTTTAATATTTCTTATAAAGGCGAAAAAGAAGAACCTTTTGATTGGCTTTATTTAGATTATAATACATTGCAAAATGCTGCAATCGCAAACGGACTTAAATGCGAACTTATTTTAGAAGGCGAGCATTATGATTATTTAGCTAAACTTTCTATTTAAAATTAAACATTGAAATCATGGAAAAATTAGATTTAGAAAAATTAAAGTATCCTATAGGGAAATTTCAAGCTCCGCAAGAATATTCTATTGAATATATTGCTGATAAAATTGCAGAAATCGAGTCTTTTCCAGAAAAATTAAAAAAAGAAACGATTCATTTAACTGATGAGCGACTAGACACACCATATCGTCCCGGCGGATGGACTGTTCGACAAGTGATTCATCATTGTGCAGAAAGTCACATGAATTGTTATATAAGATTAAAATGGGCTTTGACCGAAAATAATCCAGTGATAAAAGCGTATGATGAAGTATTGTGGTCTGAATTAAATGACAATTTAAATATGCCAATTCAACCCACTTTAACTTTATTAGAAGGTTTACATTTTAGACTTGGCTACATAATGAAAAATTTATCAGAATCGGATTTAGAAAAATCATTTATTCATCCGGAAAACAATTCGGAATATCGAATAAAACAAATCATTGGGAGTTACGCCTGGCACGGAAATCATCATTTGGCACATATTACGACTTTAAAAAAACACAAAAACTGGAAATAAACAGAAACTGTTCCTTTTTTATACAGTGTATAATTCTTTACCAAAAACGAAAAATCTCTTCAATTGAAGAGATTTTTTTATAGTCCTTAAGGAATATTTAAATATTTATGCGTTTGAAGTGAAACTCTCCACTTTGGATTATTCATTACATAATCAACAATAAGCGGTGTCATCTCTTCTTTTTTACTCCATTCTGGTTGAAGAAATAAAATTGCTTTATCATTTACAAGTTCTGCTTGTTCTTCAGCAAAAATAAAATCATGTTTGTTGTAAATTATCACTTTCAACTCATGCGCATTATCATAAACCGTTTGAGTTGGTAATTTATTTTTTTTAGGCGAAAGACAAATCCAATCCCAAGTTCCTGTTAACGGATAAGCTCCTGAGGTTTCTATATGAACTTTTAAATTTTTATTCTTTAATTGTTGCGTTAAGAATGTCATATCCCAAGTTAATGGTTCTCCACCTGTAATTACGACAGTATCAGCCGCACTTGAAGCATTTTTCACAATTAAATCAACACTTGTTGGCGGATGTAATTCAGCATTCCAACTTTCCTTCACATCACACCAGTGACAACCTACATCACAACCTCCAATTCGTATAAAGTACGCAGCAGTTCCTGTATGAAAACCTTCTCCCTGAATCGTGTAAAACTCTTCCATCAAAGGTAACATCGCTCCTTTATTAACTTCTAATTGTATTTCTTTTGATAACATTATTTTATTTTAAAGTGCAAAGATAGTCAATTAAATACGGAACAAAAAAAACCGATAGCATTGAACTATCGGTTTTAATATTTAATTAAAAGTCTTTATTTATTTTAAAGCTTTTATAGATTGTGTTGCGTAAGCATTCGCTGGATCTAAAACTAAAGTTTTATTGAAATACTCAATAGCTTTAGCTTTATCAGTGTTAGCATAACTTGCTGCAATACTATTATAAGATTCTACGATCTTTTTAACAGTTGCAGGTTTTGCAAGTTCCTCAGCTCCTTTAGCAGATGTTCTAGTGATATACTCTTGGTAGTTTTTAATGATTAAATCATCTTTCTCTAACAAGTTATTGATTCTTCCTTTGTATAAGTAAGCTTCATCGTATGTTGGAGAAGCAACCAAAACTCTGTCGAATGCAGCATCAGCTTTCGCTAAAGCAGCAGCATCAATAGCCGTTTTCTCTTTATTTGCATTTGCATAGTAAAGTGAAATACCGTAGTATACATTATCGTTTAAATAATTTTTAGATTCTGTATTAGTTGCGCTTAACTCATATAAAGCTGCAGCTTGATTGTATTGTTTTTTAGTAAACAATTCTTTTCCAAAATCTCCAAGATCTTCAACAGCTAAAGGCTCCATAGCAACTGCTTTTTTAATATCAGCTAAACCAGCTTCAAAAGCAGCAGGATCAACTACACCATCAGCAGCAGTTCCTTTTTTAATTTTAGCAAATCCTAAATACAAGTAATCTTTTGCAATTACTTTATTTGTTGGAACTTTTACGTAATCTTCTAATGATTTAATAGCAATCTCAACGTTTCCATTTTCATAAGCTGAATATCCTAAATATCTAAAAATTCTAGGATTAACTTTATCCAACTCAATCATTTTGTTAGCTTCAGCTTCAAGAGCTTTGTAGTCTTTTACTAAGATCAAGAAATCTGCGTGACGCATTCTTGAATCAATAGAACGATCAGTAAGACTTAAATATTTCTCATAGTTAGAGATTGCTTTTTGATAGTTTACTTGTTGAGTAGAAGGTTTATTTCTAGCCCATTTGTAATATGTCTCAGCTAATTCTCTGTAAACTGGTCCGTAATTTGCGTCTAAAGCGATAACCTCATTAAATGCTTTAATAGCTTCTTCATAAGATTTAGCACCTTTTAAAAGAACACCTAATTGCATTTTTGCTCTCAAAAGTGTTGGATCTGCAGTAAATGCATCACGGTAAGATTTGTAAGCATCGTTTTGATTGTTTGCTCCATGATAAGCATCTCCAATAGCCAAAAGTGCAGTAGCATTTTGAGGCTCAATTAACAAAGCTCTTTTCAAAACTGCAATAGCATTTGTGTAATCAGGATTTGTAGAATTCATGTAAGCTCTACCAATGTAAATAAATTCATTTACATCTTTACGTTTCATATCTTTTGCCGCCAAATCAAAGTTAGCTTTAGCTCCAGCTGCATTTTTAGCATCAAGATCTAACTGACCTAATCCGATATAATTTAAGTTTTTCTTATCAGCCGCTTCTAATCCATTTAAGTAATAAATTTTAGCAGAATCAACAATAGCTTGATTTAAGTAAATATTACCTAAAACAAAATTAGCTTCTCCATCAGAAGGTTTCGCTTTGATGATTGATTTTAATAATGACTTTGCTTTATCAAATTGCTCAGCATCGATTGCTTTCTTAGCTTGGTTGATATCTTGCGCTTTTGCTACAGAAGCTGAAGCAACTAAGGCAAGACTAAAAATTTTAAATTTATTCATCTTTATTGTAATTAATTTATTCTTTATCGTTTATAATTTGACTTCTAATCTTAAGTTTTCTACCTGGTGTTCTAACTGGCATTAATCCAGATTTCAAAACAATACGTTGACCAATATCTCCGGCAATGAATGAAGCAAATCCCATTCCTAAACCTGAATACCCCTGACAATTGATAATAAACAAATCACGTGCCAAAGGATATTTTTTTAATGCAATGTCACTTTGACTTGGATCATAATACTTATCATCATTTAAACCTTTTACACTTAAAACATGAATTTTTTTAATCGTCTCTACCATGTTTGCAGAAGGTTGTGACAGCCAATTTACTCCCACTACTCCAATCATCCCATCGTTTTCAGAAACAAATTTAATTACTTCATCATTGGTCTTGAAAGAAAAAACACCTTTTGTTGGTACTTCTTTTACTTTGGCAAGTTCCTTCATATAACGAACTGTACTTGAATTTGGATTATCAAAAACAAGACCTTTAATTTTTGAATCTGCCTTGCCTTGCATAAAATCAATTACAGATTTCAACGCAATTAATGTGTCATTATTGTTCTTGTTCGAAATTAAAGCAATTGCATCTGTAGCAAATGGAGTAACTCTAGGATTTACTTTACTTTTTTCAAATCTTTGCAATTCTTCTTTAGTTAAATCTCTGGTTGTAACAACCACTTTAGCTTTTTGATTTAGCAAATCATTTATAACTTCTGCTTCAGATTTTGGTTTAACAGTAATCTTAGCATCATAGTAAGTTCCTTCAAACACAGCAACCTGATCATCAACAATTGGTTTTACAGTTTCATCAACTGTAATATCCATTTTTCCTTTTAAGATCGTTTCTTTATCAGATTCATTTTTGCTTTTTTGGTTACACATGGCAAACAAAAAGACAAAAACAACTAAACCAAAAACTTTACTATACTTTAACATAATTACTCTGCGTTTGAATTAATTAATCTCAAAAAACGTATTGCCGAATATACTATCAGCAAACCTCCAAAAGCATATCTGTATTTCGGTTCCATGTCTAAAGGAAGCTTTTCCCAAAACATGATCATTAAACCTAGCACAAGATATATTAAAAAAAACAGTATTCCTAAAACAAGAAGAAATCGCTCTTTGAGCGATTTCTTCTGAATATTATTAAGCATATCTTTTAACATTATTCTGCAGATTGAATAGTAATAGGAAGAGAGTAAAGAACCCTAACTTTTTTACCATTTTGCTCGCCGGGAGTCCATTTTGGACATTTTTTAAGAACACGAATTGCTTCTGCTCCTGTACCGTAACCGATATCCCTTAAAACTTTAATGTCGGTTAATGAACCGTCTTTTTCAACTACAAACGTAACGTAAACTTTACCTTTTAAACCTTCTTCTTCCGGAGTCTTGTAATTGTTTCCTACGAATTTGTAGAATTTCTCAATTCCTCCAGGGAAGTCTGGTTTTACTTCGATACCAGCTGTGTTATATACTTGGTTATCTTCTTCTACTACTGCAGCAGTTCCAGTACCTACTGGCTCATCAACAGTTAAAACTGCATCTGGATCTCCTTTGATAGTTTCAGAACCAACTTTTTTATCTTTAAGTTCCTCAATTTTTGGAGGATCTTCAGTTACTTCATTCGCCTTAGCAACAACCGGTTTCACGAACTTCACTTGATCCACTTTTGGTGGCGGTGGTGGTGGTGGTGGTTGATTTGGCTTTACCTCTTCTTTTTTAGGAGGTAATTTTACTGTTGCAATCTTGATATCTTTATTCGCATCTTCTTCACTAGAATCTGGCAAAAAGCTTGCAATAAGAGGAGCTGCTACAGCAAAGCTAAAAATAATCGAACCAATAATAAGAGCTCTAACAGTAGTCTTATTATTCGATTTTCTTAACTCATATGCACCATATATCTTATTACGTCCTTCGAATACGATATCAAGCCACTGATTTTTAATTATATCTAATTTCATTTTTCTTGATTATTAGGATGTTAAAAACAAGATACTTCTTATTTTTTCTCTATCAATTTAGTTTCTTCTGGACTAAACTCAGGAACAATTGCATAAGTATCAACTCCCGCAATCGCCATTTCATCCAACATATCAACTAAATTACGATAAGTTGATTTTTTCGTTGGTTTGATAATAACGATAATTCCGTTTTTAGGTTTCCCTAAAGCTGTAGAATATTCTAAAACAGATTTTTTTCTTTTTAGAACTTCTCTACGGATTCCATCTTTACCATATGTAATATCTTTAGGCCCAGCAATAGGAGACGCTAATAATCCCATATAATAGATCATTTTATTGTTCTCTCCTAATATTACTGTCATCGTACGATTCTCATCTACTTTGATATCTTTATTCTTAGTAGGATCATCGTCTTTATCAGGCAACGACAAATCCATCGATTGAGGTTTTGACAACGATGTGGTTAACATAAAGAATGTGATCAATAAGAACGCCAAATCCACCATCGCCGTTAAATCGACCTTAGAATTTTGCTTTTTACTTCTTACTTTACCACCTTTTCCGCCACCACCGTCGCCGGTATTTAATTCAGCCATTTTAGTGTATCTTTTTTAATTAAAAGTCTTTTCCTCTCGTACCTGTAACTAAGTTAAAGGAATTGATTTTCTGATCTTGTAAAATATCCATAATCTTTTTGATTTGTGGATATTGTTCTTTAGCATCTCCTTTAATTGCAATCTGCAATTCTTTATCATCAAGGTCAATTGCAGCTCTTCTTGAAACTAACAACCATTCTTTTAATTGATTATCTAAAGAATCGATTGGAATTCCACTTTGATCCGCCTTAACTCTCTCAGACGCTTTCATTCCAATGATACTTTTCAATTCTGCAACTGGAACACCGAAGTCATCCATTAAAGCAAATTTAGTTTTATCATCTTCTGAAAAAGTCACACCGAATTTTGCACCCATTCCTTCAAGAGTTCTTTTACGAATCTCTCTTCCTTTGATGTCAAAAAACACTTTGCTTTTTCCGTCTGCTCCTTTACCTATTGTAATAATTGCCAAATCTGCATCTGGTAATTTAGTTTGTACAGTAGAAGAAGGCATATCTACAGGAAGTGCTTCAGGCACCTTAGCAGTAGCGGTCAAAATAAAGAACGTAAGCAAAAGGAACGCAACATCACACATGGCAGTCATATCTGTCGATGTTGACTTTTTTTTCATTTTTATTTTAGCCATTCTCTTTTATTTTTATTTTGATATAATTAATTGTAATTATTAATATCAAAAATTAATTATTGTTTCAAACTTCCTCTGAATCTTCTGTAAGTATTAACGATTGTAGTACCAGCCTCATCGATAGAGTAAGTTAAATCATCAATCTTAGCAGTAAAGAAGTTGTAAGAAACGATAGCTAAGATAGAAGTAGAGATACCTGTTGCAGTGTTGATAAGTGCCTCAGAAATACCTGTTGCAAGAGCAGCTTGGTCAGGAGTTCCAGCAGAAGCTAACGCACCAAACGCTTTAATCATACCTGATACAGTTCCTAATAATCCTCCTAAAGTTCCTAATGATACTAAAGTAGAGATAATAGTCATATTTTTTTCTAACATTGGCATTTCTAATGAAGTTGCCTCTTCGATTTCTTTGTGGATTACTTCAGAAGCTTCTTCACTGTTGAAACCTTCTTTTTTAACATCTTGATATTTAATCAAAGCAGATTTAATTGCGTTTGCAACTGAACCTTGTTGTTTGTCACATGAAGCGATAGCAGCCTCGATGTTTCCTTCTTTAATACTTCCTTGTACATTTTTCATAAATGCATCTAAGTTAGATTTACCAGCAGCTTTACCGATAACAATGAATCTTTCAATAGAAAAAACAACAACCATTAAAAACATACCTAATAATACTGGTACGATGAAACCTCCTTTATATACTTGACCTAATGTATTGATCGGATGACCTGTTTCTGGATTACCTCCCTCGAAGTTAGACGCATCTCCCATGATTACTTTCCAAATAAACACCCCAACTAAAATACACGCAACAATAATGATTCCAGTAATCATTCCTCCTCCATTTGAAGTGCTTTCTTTTTTAACTTTAACGTTTGCCATTTTTTTTAATTTTAATAGTTTTAAATAATTTTATTTTTTAGTTATATTTAACTTGTAGAGGAGCAAATTTATACGTTTAGTTTAAATAAAAAAACTTTTTTTAATTTTATTGAAGGAAATTTAACGTCAATTTAAAAAATATCTCATTAAATTGCTCACTTCATTTTTTAGATAAGACAAAAAATAGGACGATTAATGGGAAAATTACAACGTTTTAGTAAATATTCAAACATTCTTTTGATATCTTCTTAAAAAGTTGCGAAATAATTTTTTGTATTATTTTCAAACTAAAAAAGCTTTTTCTTACTAAAAAAAACAATCTAAAAATGTTAAAAAACAGAGCAATACTCTTATAATCATCTAAATTACAAATAAAAACATGAATAAAAAAGAGAATTTCATTGAAGATATAAACAAAGGGTATTTATCAAAAGGTGATAGTATTATTTTGGGAGGCGCCATTTTAGACGGAGAACCTATTGCCGAGGCACACGTCAAAATTCCCCTAAAAACCTTAAACCGCCACGGATTAATCGCAGGCGCAACCGGAACTGGGAAAACAAAAACGATACAAGTTTTTTCTGAGCAATTATCAAATGCAGGAATTCCGGTTTTAATGATGGACATAAAAGGTGACTTTAGCGGAATCGCAAAAGAAGGAAAAGAGGAAGGCTTTATTACTGAGCGACATGCAAAAATAAACATACCTTATAATGTAGCTTCTTTTCCGGTTGAACTAATGTCTTTATCCAAACAAAACGGAGTTCGTCTGCGCGCCACTGTTTCTGAATTTGGACCTGTATTATTTTCCCGAATTTTAGATTTAAACGATACTCAGGCCGGAGTTGTTTCTGTTATATTCAAATATTGTGATGACAACCAAATGCCTTTATTAGATTTAAAAGACATTAAAAAAGTCATTAATTATATTACTGAAGAAGGCAAAGATGAAATAGCTGCGAGTTATGGTAAAATTTCAACTGCAACGACCGGAACTATTTTAAGAAAGATAATCGAACTCGAACAACAAGGCGGAGATTTGTTTTTTGGAGAAACTTCTTTCGAAACTGATGACTTAATGCGTATTGACGAAAACGGAAAAGGATACGTAAATATCATTCGCTTGACGGATATTCAGGACAAACCAAAGTTATTCTCGACTTTTATGTTGAGTTTATTGGCTGAAATCTATCAAAAAATGCCCGAAAAAGGAGATGCGGAACAACCAGAATTAGTCATTTTTATTGACGAAGCACACTTGATTTTTAATGAAGCCAGCAAAGCACTTTTAGAACAAATTGAGACTATTGTAAAACTGATTCGTTCAAAAGGTGTTGGTATTTATTTTGTAACCCAAAATCCAATGGATGTTCCAAGTGGTGTTTTGGCACAATTAGGATTAAAAATTCAACACGCACTTAGAGCTTTTACAGCAAATGACAGACAAGCGATAAAGAAAACTGCAGACAATTATCCGACTTCTCAATACTATAAAACAGATGAATTGCTAACCAATTTAGGAATTGGAGAAGCTCTTGTTACAGCTTTGAACGAAAAAGGTATTCCAACGCCACTTGTAGCAACGATGATGCGTGCGCCACAAAGCCGAATGGATATTTTGACTGCTGACGAAATTGAAGCCATAAACAGCAAATCGAAGCTTGTAAAAAAATACGTTGAAGAAATAGATCGCGAAAGCGCCTATGAAATTCTAAACAAAAAAATTGCAGATGCAGTGCAAGCCAGCGCAGAGCAAGAAGAGCAAGCGCCAACAAAATCATCAAAAGCAGAACCAAGCACAGCAAGTGTTGTTGGTAAATCTGTATTGAAAGTTGTAACGAGTGCTACCTTTATAAGAGGTGTTTTTGGAGTTTTGACAAAAATATTCAAGAAATAAAAAAAACTAAACCATATAAGTGATATAAGTTCATTTAATTTATGTGTCGAATTACATCGCGTATTTAAATATCAAACCCGACAGATTTTAAAAACCTGTCGGGTTTATTATGTGTAACCGTATTAAATGAACTTATACACTTATATGGTTTAAAAAATTATGCGTTTTGTAACAATTCAAGAATCTTATTTTCGATTTCAGGAGTATTCCAGATATTTTCGATATTATCAGTTCGTAAAACCTGTTCCATAATTTCGTTTTGGAAATCTCCAATTGCCAAAGCTTCAGTATATGGACGATCACTAAAAGTCACACGACTATAAAGCGGAATCCATTTATCAGGATGTTTATCAGAGAATGCTTTTTCGATTTTCTTTTGTAATAAGAATTTCTCATCAGCGGTTTTTGTACTCATTTCCATGAAATTTCGATACGAAAGTTCTGCAATAGCATCAGCATTTGGTTTACGAGAGATTTCATATTCAGAAAAAATTTTCTTCCAATCGTTTCCGTATTTCTCAATCATTTCATTTAAAACCGTGATATCTTCGAAACCAGCATTCATTCCTTGTCCGTAAAACGGAACAATAGCGTGACAAGCATCTCCAATTAAAGCGATTTTATTTTCATATGTCCACGGAAAACATTTCATCGTTACCAAAGTACTCGTTGGATTCTTAAAGAAATCCTCTGCTAACTTCGGAATCACTTCGATAGAATCCGGGAAGTTTTTCGTAAAAAAATCTTCAACCATTTTGCGATCTGTTAAAGACGCAAATGAATTTTTCCCTTCAAAAGGCATGAATAAAGTACACGTAAAACTTCCATCTAAATTAGGAAGTGCAATTAACATATATTCGCCTCGAGGCCAAATATGAAATGAGTTTTTATCTAATTTATGAGTAGCGTCAGCATTTGCCGGAATATTCAATTCTTTATATCCCATATTCAAAAATTCCTGCGAATAATTAAACATGCTTTGACGTTGCATTCTGTGTCTGATTCTCGAAAAAGCGCCATCGGCACCAAAAACCATATCGTATTTTTTCTCCTCCCACTCGCCTCTTTCGGTTTCGCCAATATGCAAAGTCGCATCACTTAACGTTACATCCCAGATTTTTTGGTCAAACAAAAATTCGGCTCCGGCTTCTTCAGCAAGATCGATCATTTTCCGATTCAAAGTTCCCCTAGAAATCGAATAAATAGACTCGCCTTCTTGTCCGTAATTCTGAAAATTGAGTTTATCAACCAAATGAATCGCGCGTTTATCCATTGGAATTGCGATTTCGCGAACCGAATCGCCAACGCCAACAGCATCAAGAGCTTTCCAACCACGATTAGACATAGCCAGATTAATAGAACGACCCGAAAAATTAATTTTGCGAATATCAGGACTTCGATCATAAACATGAACGGTGTGACCTGCTTTTTTAAGATAAATTGCCAATAGCGATCCTACTAATCCAGAACCAACAACAGCAATTTTTAGTGAAGTTTGCATCAAGAAAAATCTAAATATAAGATCGTAAAAATAAGTAATAATTATACAAGAGCTTAAAAATAAAGGAAATATTTATGATAAATCTGGGCATGACCCGCAGAAAAAGCGGGTCGGGCTTTCGGCTATATTCCAGATTAACAAAAACTACGGCTAAAAAGCCTTGTTTTTCTAAATCGGGAGATACCGCCTTTATCCCTCATGCAACTCTTGGTTTCATAACAAATTTTGGTTTTTATTGATTTATTAGAAATCCGAAAAAGCCTACTTTCGCTTGAAACTAAAATTAATTCACCCACAGATTTAACGGATTGAACGGATTTTCACAGCTATTACTATAAAACTAAAGACGGCGTTGATTAAAAATCCGCGCTAATCTGTTCAATCCGTTAAATCTGCGGGCAATAAACGAACTACTTCACTCAAATAAATAACAATGAAAAGCGAACTATTACAATCCGACATCATTTTAGAAAACGAACGAGTTTTATTAATTCCATTCGAAAATGAAAGAAACATCGAACTCAAAGAAATTATTTTTGACGACGAAATCTGGAAATACATGGGAATATATGTAAGAAATGATTCTGACTTCGAGAATTACATCAAAAACACCTTAAAACAAAAAGCCGACGGAATATGTTATCCATTTTTAATAATTGACAAAACAACGAACAAAGTTGCAGGAAGCACGCGTTACGGTTATCTAAATCATGCAAGTCAAAAATGCGAAATTGGCTGGACTTGGTACGGAAAAGATTTCCAGGGAACAGGTTTAAATAAAGCCTGTAAATATGAATTACTAAATTTTGGTTTCGAAAAAATTCAATTCAGAAGAATACAATTCAGCGCAGATCTTGAGAACAAAAAATCACAACGAGCAATCGAAAAACTTGGTGCCGTAAAAGAAGGAATCTTTAGAAATAACTATGTCGATTCTGAAGGAAAAAGTAAAGATGACGTTTATTATAGTGTGATTTTGGAGGAATGGAAGAATACTAAAAGAGATAATTTCTCAGAGTATAGCTAAAAATACTATTTTAGTGTTGTATAAAAACAATCAATCTTTTAATAAACGAGCTAGCTTATGGTCTTTACAATAAAAAAAACAATTGCTTTCATAATCATTTTAGCTTTTGTTAGTTGTGTTAATAAAGATCCTTATCCATATAAAGTTTCCGACTTTAGAACTGAATTGGAAGAACCGCTTAAAAAACTAGCACAAGAAAAAGAATTACCCGTTCGAGATACAATTGCAAGAAATTATGTAAGAGACCATAGTTCGAAAGAAGAACTATTACAATTATTAAACTGCAACAATCCATTACTAAGAGTTGTTGCTTACAGAGCAATTGTGAATAGAAAAGAGAAAGATTATTTCAAAATTCTTTTGGGTCATCTCAATGACACTACAAAAGTCACGTGGTGGTATTATGAAGATGCCGCTGGAGAATTTACAGTTTCAGATTTATTAGTAAGAAAAGCTGAGGAAGCAAATAAACTTTCGAAACAAGAAAAAAAGATTTTAGTTGATAGTGTTTTACTTAAACATGCTTATTTAGAAACATCAATTTGGATGATACAAGATATTGAGCCCCAAGAAAAATATTATTCCATTATAAAAAATAAATCCAAAATAAAAACAGACCGATGTGGAGACCATTTAAGCGCTTGTTATGCTCTTTCAAAATTTAAGAAAAAAGAAGATTTGGTTTTCTTAAAAAATACATTTAACGATTTAGAAAGTCCATGTGAAGACTGGATTTTTAAAGCAATAGAAAACAATCCTAACGAAATTTATTTTCCAGTACTTGAAAAATATTTTAAAGAAGTAATCAGGAAGAAAAAGCCATCTTCATACGAAGATTTAAAATACTATTGTAGAGCGGTTGCAGTTTATAAAAATGAAAAAAGCTTAGCATTGCTTACAGAATTACTAAAAAAATCAAATTATCCTGATCCGTGGTATTTTACAGACAATCAAGAATATACATTTAAAGCAATTCACAAATATAAAAGTCCTGTTTATCAAAATCTCTATAAAGAACTAAAACCTAAAATGAGCGATTTTGTTTTTAAATACCTAGATGAGCCAGATTACGATGATCGAAAAACATGGTGAAATAATTAAAATCAAAAAGTATATTACTTTAGCCAAGAAGTAAGAAACAAATTACTTCTTTAGAACACAACATAAACCTCAAAATGAACCTATATTCAGAATATTATGTCAGCAAAAACTGCGAACGGTTTGTCAATAAAATTTGGTATCTTGATAATAGTATCGGCGAAAGCCTGATCGAAAACAAACTTGTTTTACCAAATGGTTGTTTTAATCTGGCAATTGTAAGCGGAAATGCAATAGAAGTTCATACGAGCAAAAATAAATACACGATGAACGAAGGTTTTTACTTTTGTTCGCAAATGACTAATAAGGTTTTGGTTAATATTCAGCCTAAAACCAAGGTTACAATAATTCAATTGCACGCCTGGACACTTTCGATGTTTCCGAATTATGATTTGAGCAATTTTTCAGATTCTATTCTAAAAATTGATCAAACGGAATTGCCTTTTGCAACCAAAATTGATTCGGGATTAAATAGTGATGTTTTAGAATTACTAAATATACTCAACATTTATTTTGAAGAATTAAACCTTTTAAATCCAACTAAAAATACAATCGAAAAGATCTGTGAGATTATAAAACTTCATCATGAAGAAATTACAGTTTCGGAAATTGGAAAGAGTTTAAAGGTTTCACAACGATTATTACAGATTAAATTTAAAACGGCAACCGGACTTACGATTAAAAATTATATTCAGATTCTGAAATTCAGAAAGTCAGTTGATCAAATGGTGAATTCCAATCTGGACAAACTCAGTTTGACGGATGTAGCGCTTTATAATAAATATTTTGATCAGTCTCACTTTATAAAAAAGTTTAAAGATGTGACCAAAACAACTCCAAAAATGTTCAATTCAAATTTGTATTTTCTTTCAAAAAAAAGATAAGATTTCGCATTTGTACAATTTTGTGAATTCCGATTAAACTAATATTGCAAAATCATTAATCAATCAAATCAATCACAAAATGAATATTAACAAATCAATTTTCCGGTTAAAAGCAATCTTAGTTGGAATACTTCTTTTCCAATTCCAAATTGGCTTTTCACAAGAAGAAAAAAACTCAGAAATATACAAAACCATAATGTCAAGAGACAGCCTTCTGTTTAATGTTGGCTTTAATACTTGCGACATTTCACAGTTTGAGAATCTTTATAGCGACAAATTTGAATTTTATCATGATAAAGACGGTCCTTCTGATAAAGCTCAATTTTTATTCAACCTTAAAAAAGGTCTTTGTGGTTCTCGCGAAACTTATAAAGCTCGAAGATATTTAGTCCCAAATAGCACCGAAATATATCCGCTATATAACAAAGGTGTTTTATATGGCGCTGTACAAATAGGAATCCATCAATTTTATGAGAAATCAATTGGTAAAAATGAATCTTTTGAAAACGCTAAAGAAAAATTTGGAAGCACAGCAAGATTTACACATTTATGGACTCTGGAAAATGGTGTCTGGAAATTAACCAGATCTCTTAGTTACGATCATCAAAGTACTAACACTGCCGGAACAAAATCAGATATTTTTGATAACGATCAGGAAATTGAAAAATGGCTGACTCAAAATAATATTCCAACATTAGGAATTGGCGTTATCAACAACGGAAAACTACAAGAAGTAAAGGTATTTGGAGAACTTCAAAAAGGAGTTTCGGCGCCTTATAACACAATTTGGAATGTTGCTTCCTTGACAAAACCAGTAACTTCAATTGTAGCATTAAAATTAGTAAGTTCCGGAAAATGGGATCTTGACGAACCGCTTTATAAATATTGGACTGATCCGGATATTGCAAATGATCCAAATACGAAACTTCTAACAACAAGAATTATTTTAAGCCATCAAACTGGTTTCCCAAATTGGAGATTTATGAACGAATCCGGCAAATTGGATTTTAAATTTAAACCCGGAACAAAATACCAATATTCAGGTGAAGGATTAGAATATTTGAGAAAAGCATTAGAAAAGAAATTCCATAAAACATTGGATCAATTAGCAGATGAATTAATTTTTCAGCCTCTAAAAATGACTGACACTAAATTTTTATGGAAAGACATAACTGATGTTTCAAGATATGCAATTGGATATGATAATAAAGGAAATGCCTACGAACCAACTAAAAACAAAACAGTAAACGCTGCCGATGATTTATTGACAACAATTGGAGATTACGGAACATTTTTATGCAGCATAATGAATAGCGATGGATTGAGTAAAAAAGTTTTTGACGATATGACATCGCATCAAATAGAGACTAAGAAAAACAAATACTTTGGATTAGGTTTTGAGATCTACGATTTAGGAAACGATAATTATGCGTTGTCGCACGGTGGCGCGGATAAAGGTGTTCAAACTATATTTTTATTGCTTCCGAAAACAAAACAAGGATTAGTAATTTTTACTAATGTTGACGACGGTTATAAAGTTTATGAAAAAATAGTTACGCATTATTTGGGTGAAAACGGTCAAAAAATAATCGATATCGAAACGAAATAAACATGAGTCAAAAGTAAAACATTAATAAAATCATAATTATGAAACTCATGATAAAACTATTTATTCTTATACTACTATTTTTAACGCAAGCGGCTTTTGCCCAAACGAATAAAGATGTCTTAAAAATGGCTGCGTTGAGAACCGAAATTATCAAAATGGATAGTTTACTTTTCACAGTTGCCTTCAATCAATGTGACACTACACTTTTCAAAAAAATAATTGCTGACGACATCGAATTCTATGATGATCGTTCCGGACTAAATGCTTCTAAAGCAAATGAGATAAAATCTTTAATGTCTAAATGTGCGATGTCTAAAAAATTAATCCGAAAACTAAATTCTACTACAATTGATAAATTGGGTGATTTTGGTGCAGTACAATTAGGCGAGCATACCTTCTATTTTGACGGTAAACCAGAAGGAACCGCAAAGTTTATTCATATCTGGGAACGAAAAGAGAATGAATGGCACTTAAAACGAATTGTGAGTTATGAGCACAGACCTATTAAAAAATAACTTCCAGAATTTGTTCTGATACTATTGTAATTAAAGGAATTTGAAAAAAAATTGATTAAATGTGAAACCAAATGAAATTTTTGTCGTCTATTAAGATTACAGCATAGTTCAAAGCATTGCTTTAATTTGTAATTTCGTTTAAAAAATTAAATTACAGATGTTTATAAAGTTTCAATCATCAAATCAAAAAATCAAATAACATTTTAATTAACCTTAATTACTAATCATCAATCAAAATGAAAAATTCAATCAAACTAATTGCTGTTTGCCTTTTTGTGCAACTGTTTTCTCTTGCTGTTTCTGCGCAGGACAAAGCAAAACAAATTGACCAATTATTAACCAAATACAAGGAATACGGACAATTTAACGGATCTGCATTAATTGCTGAAAACGGAAAAATTATTCTAAAAAAAGGATATGGTTTAGCGAATATGGAATGGGATATTCCGAATCAGCCGAACACAAAATTTAGATTAGGTTCAATAAGTAAACAATTTACAGCTTTGCTAATCGTTAAATTGGCAGAAGAAGGCAAACTAAAACTTGACGTGCCAATTACCACTTATTTACCGGATTATCCGAAAGAAACTGGTGATAAAATAACGATTCATAATTTATTGACGCATACTTCCGGAATTCCAAATTATACTTCTTCTCCAAATTTTCTTAGAGACAAAAGCCGTAATCCTTATACTCCGGAAGATTTTATAAAAACATTCAATAAATTACCTCTTGAATTTACTCCTGGCGAAAAATTCAGATACAGCAATTCAGGTTACTTTTTATTAGGATATATTATCGAAAAAGTTTCGGGTAAAACATACGAGCAATATTTACAGGAAATTATTCTTACTCCGCTAAAAATGGCTAATACAGGTTATGATCATTTTGAAGTTATCATAAAAAACAGAGCTTCAGGTTATGAAAAAAATGGAAAAAATATTAGTAATGCTTCATTTATCGACATGAGTATTCCGTATGCAGCAGGTTCTTTATATTCTACTGTAGAAGATTTATATCTTTGGGATCAGGCACTTTATACCAATAAATTACTTTCGGCAAAATCAATGGATTTATTATTCAAACCTTATATCACAACAGGTGGAAATGATTTTTATGGCTACGGATGGTTTACAAGCGAAGAAACCGTTGGAAAGAAAACAGATAAAGTAAAAGTAATAGAACATGGCGGAGGAATCAATGGTTTTAATACCGTTATTTCGCGTATGCCGGCAGATAAAAACCTAGTTGTTTTATTGAATAATACTGGCGGAACTGTTTTAAGCGAAATGAACAATAGCGTCAGAGCGATTCTATACAATCAGTCTTTTGATGAGCCTAAAAAATCACTGGCATTTGAACTTTTAGATGTTTACACTGAAAAAGGTGCAACAATTGGAACAAATACTTATAAGAAATTAAAAAGCGATCCTACTTACGGAATCAAAGAAAACGACATAAACCAAGTTGGATATCAATTATTACAAACCGGAAAAAAGAAAGAAGCTATCGAAGTTTTTAAAATCAATGTAGAAACTTTTCCAAAATCAGGAAATGCTTATGACAGTTTAGGCGAAGCTTATCTTGCTGATGGCGATAAAACGTTAGCCATTGTAAATTATAAAAAATCAGTAGAACTTGATCCAACAAACGAAAACGGCAAAAAGGTTCTTGACGAAATTTCCAAAAAATAATACTTCTAAGTTTTAGCATTCAGAAACAGTAATCCTAATCTTACCAACTCCTAAAGTTCTGGTTTATGACCAAAACTTTAGGAGTTTTTTGTTTGAAATTGCATTTTCCGATTCCATATTTACTATAAAAAAACTACTTTAGCGCTGCCCAAACAAATCTAATTTTTATAGCTGAAAAAGCTGTATTTGATACCAAATTATAACCTATGAAAAAATTAAAGAAGCAAACTCTTTTAGTGTTATTAGTATGCATGTTTATTCCGGTTGTTGCTATTTCTCAGACTTCTGCACCAAAAGTAGCAATGCCAACACAACAAAATAAAATTATAATTGACAAAATTGTTGAAGCAGCACATTACAAAAACTACGTTATTGATTTTTGCTTAGCTACCATAAACGAAGCCGCTAGTGCAGAAAAATGGAACGATCAAAAAACACTTGAAACTACAGAAAGCATCAATTACAAAAACTTCAGAGATGCCGTTTATAATATGTTTGCCTTTTATAATGAAATAGATCTGGAGACTTTATTAAAAGCGTATCAAAACGACACCGCATTTCAAACTACAAATGCAATGACAACAAATGATGCACTTGCCTATAATCTTGAAATATTTGCAAATGATATTGTTCGCGGAAGATATATTTCTAAGTAAGGTTCAAAGTTGCAAAGATTAAAAGGAACAGAGGCTTTTCTTTTAGGTGCTAAGACACTAAGTTACTAAGGCTCTAAGTATTCAAAACTTTGATAAAGATCATACTAAATAATTAATCCGTCAATTCTATGGGAAATCAAATTAAAATTACTTTTTTACTTCTTGTTTTTGCTTTTATTAGTTGCAATCGAAACACAGAAAAGGCAGATAATCTTATAGTTAAAAACACTGCAAACGTTGTTGAAAGTTTTGATGAATTTAATATCAAATTTCACAAAGATTCTATTTTTCAGCTTTCGAGAATAAATTTCCCAATTGAAGGAAAATCAATTGATGGTTTTGATAAAAACGAATGGACTTCGAAAAACTGGGAAATCCTTAAAACTCCCGTTGTCGAAAAATCTGAAAACAAAGAATACGAACATTCTCTTGTAAAATCAGACACTATGGTTATCGAAAAATATTGGATAAAAGACAGTGGTTTTCTAGTTGAAAGAAAATTTAAAAGAGTCAAAAACAAATGGTTTCTGACTTATTATAATGATGTCAATTTGTAAACTATACTTTTAGGTATTCAAATCTTTGTCAAAGTTTAAAACTTTGACAAAGATTACGCAAGATGAGAACCTGAAATTCCAAAAAACCTGAAACAAAAACTTTACTCTCCTTTCGGTTTCAGAACTAATTTTGTCGAAGTTTTTATAATTTCCTCTTTATTTAATTTCATTTTTCTGAATTTTCCGGCATTGTACATTTCTGCCTGATCATCATAATGTTTGCTAAACGGATTTCCTGATTGTCCGGTTGGCAAAATACTCCAACTGTTTTCAATATCTGAGAAATCGACAATTCTTCTCGTCGAAGGCCCGCCTTTTACATGATAATTCCCTTCTTTATTAAATCCAAAGAACTGATTGTTTATCACTTCATTTGAACCCGGATCAGCAAAAGGTCCAACATTAAATAGTTTACGTAATGCAGCCACTTTTCCTAACGGATGTTCGTGTTCTACAGTATGCGCTTTTCCCCAATTCCAATCATTAATCTGATTGCCAAATTGTTTCTCAAGTGCAGCAATAGCTTCGTGAAAAGATTTCGAAACAATATCGCTTCTATTTTCTTTTACGTTTTTGGTTTTAATATTATCCCACCAAACGGAGTTTTCATTTTCAATTTGTCTGGCAATAATTTGTTTTCCTAAAGAGGTATCCAGAAATAAATTAAAATTGTCCTCGCCCATTTCGTCTTCAAAAGTATTTTTCAGATACAAATAAACCCATTTGTTGTAAATCGTTGGCGCAACATCTTCCAGATTATTCGTTCCTTTCCATGATTTCAAAATATTGATCGCTTCTTTTTCTTTTGCTGAAGCAGAATTAATATTTACATTCGAAATCAAACTCTGAACCACGCCCGGCGCAATTGGAGAAGTATTATCAAAAATCATTTTACTGATTGCTTCTTTATCCCAATCAGATTTCGCGTCCATTAAACCCGAAATTCTCTTTGCGCGATCTTCCGGCAAATAATACCCAGGATATAAAAAACCATCTATCGCTTCCGGTTGATTATTTGCCGAATAAACATAACCCCATTTTGGATTTTCGGAAGACGGATTCTTAGAAAAATCTAGATATTCCTTAATATCATCTTTGCCGCTGGCGCCATCTAAAATAAGAAACGTGTTAACACCTTTATCATGTTTATAAAGTTTTCCCGTTGCCCACCAAGCAACATTTCCTTTAGCATCGCCATACATTACATTCAATCCTGGTGCGGCAACCAATTGTACTGCTTTTCTAAAATCGTCTTTGCTTTTAGCATGCGAAAGTCCATAAATTGCATCAAGAATCTGAATTGGCTGTTGTGTATAAGTCCACGACATCGCAATTGGATTCTTTTTACCTAAACGTTCTAATAAATCGTTCATTATTGGTCCGTGTCGGCTTGATTTAACCGTCAAAACCACATCCGAAGTATCTTTTACTTTTATTGTCTTTTTTATCGATTCATAAGTTGCAAAACCAGTTGGAGTCTGATATTGATTTGCATCTCCAGCTTTATTCTTTTCTTCATAAAAATCAATATCATCATTTTCGAACATTGTCAATCCATAAGCATAATTGCGATTATGAGCCAATAACGGATATGGAGTTCCAGCCAAATAACAACCATACATTTCAAAATCAGGCGTTACCAAATGCGCTTCGTACCAAGTTGCCGGTTGCGAAAATCCAATATGCGGATCATTTGCAAAAATCACTTTCCCACTTTTGGTTTTATTTGGTCCGGCAACCCAACTATTACTTCCCACAAATGGAGGAATTGGAGAATTATCCAACAGCGCTGCCACAGATTTTGAAATCGAAGTATATTCTTCAATATTCTCTTTTGAAATCTTAATTCTCGTAGTATTAAATTCGCTGTTAATTCCTAAATCTTTCAAATATTCAGTTCCATATTTGTTTCGAACAAAAGTCAATAATGGATCTGTTTTTTGAGCCATTGCAAAACTAAAAGACATATATCCAAAAATATTGTAGACGTCTTTTATCGTGAACTTTTCCTTTTTCACGCCAACCACAGTAAACTCAACCGGTGTTGGTCCTTCGTCTAAATATTGATTAATTCCGTCCAGATAAGCCATTGCCATTTTATAACTCTGACTGTTTTTATCTAACTTGGCAATCGCTTTATCCGAAGCTTCTTCGATACCAATTCCCGAGAAAAACTTATCATTTTTAAGCGCTACAGAACCAAAGATTTCAGACAATCTTCCAGGCGCAATTCTTCGAAGTAATTCCATTTGCCATAATCTTTCCTGCGCATGAACATAACCCAAAGCTGTCATTGCATCCTTTTCAGAATCGGCATAAATATGAGGAACACCAAAATCATCAAAATAAACAGTGGTTTCTTTCTGGAGATTTTTCAATTGAACTTCACCTTCATATTTAGGCTTCAAATGAAAAATATAGGCACATAAACCTATTCCAAGAATAACAATCAACAAGAATAAAACCAGCAGAATTTTTTTAATTTTTCTCATATTTATAAAAAAGTATAATGATAAATGATTCCGTAATGATGTAACTTAAAGCTAAAATCCTGTAAGAAACATCGCTTTTAAAAGTCTAAATTTATGTATTTAAAATCAATACTATAAATGTCTGTCTATAAAAAAATAGCAATCTGCATAATTTCTCTGTTTCTTTTTGTGATTTTAGTCAATATTGGTCTTAATTATTGGATAAAAAAACAATTACCAATTATTATCGATCAGAAAAATAAAACAGCGTATAACATTCAATACGAAAAAATCGAAGTGTCACTTTGGTCCAGAAATATTTATGCCCAAACTTTATTGGTTCATCCAAAAAATCAATTGGAAAACAGTAAAATAAAAACCGGAATCTTTTCGAAAATTGAATCCATTACAATCAAACATTTTAATATTTGGGATTTAGCTTTTCGTGATATCATTCAAGCCGAAAGTATCACGATTAACAAGGCCAGAGTAATCTTGTACAAAAAAGATGAAAAACTGATAAACAATCGTAAAAGTATTAAAACCGAAATAATCGAGCCTTTTAGGAAAATAATTGCTGTTTCGAATATTTATTTAAATGAAGGAAGTGTCGATGTCGTTTCGTTAAAAAATGACAAACCAATCCTTAGCATCAAAAATATTATTTTGAAATTGGAAGGTATTTTAATTTCTGATGCTACGCTGAAAGAGAAAATTCCAATGCATTTTGAAAAATATGTTTTGATCTGCGATAGTTTATATTATAAACCAAATGCATTTTATCATTTGAATATTGGCAAAATCAGCACTGAAAATAACTTTTTAAGAATCCGTAATTTCTCTTATTTACCTGAATTTAATCGTAAGCAATTTGTTCAGAAACTTGACAAAGAAAAAGATATTTACACGATAAAGCTAGATTCGGCAGATATTGAAAAAATGGATTGGGGATTTAAAAATGAGCGTTTCTTTTTTAAAGCAAATTCAATTGTTGCCAATCATGTTGACGCTAATATCTATCGAAATAAAATCCCTAAAGATGATTTGAGCAAAAAATATCTTTATAACGCTTTATTGCGAAAAATTAAATTTCCGCTTCAAATCGATACTATTCAAATTCTTAAATCAAAACTGGTTTACGAAGAAGAAATTGATTTCTCAAAAGGTCCAGGAATTTTGAATTTCGATCATTTCAACATGCAAGTTACTAATCTCAAAAGTGGATTTGGCTTAACAAAAACACCAGACGTTAAGATAAAAGTGAATTGTCAGTTTATGAAAACATCACCTTTAAATGTCAATTGGAGTTTTAATGTATTGGATCAAAAAGACAGTTTTCATATTCAGGGAACGATCTCTAATTTTAATGTTGTGGCAATGGAAAGATTTACAAAGCCATACATAAACACTTCTTTTACAGGAAAATTCAATAAATATCATTTTAATTTTTATGGAAATGATAACAGCGCCAAAGGAAATGCAACGCTTGATTACGAAGATTTAAAAGTAAAATTATTCAAAAAGAAAGACCGCGAGAAAGAGGCCAAATTAAAAACTGCTGTTGCTAATTTATTGCTAAAAAATGACTCTGGCGATAAAAGCAAAAAAGCAGATGTCGAACTCGAACGTATTCCTGAGAAATCATTTTACAACTTTTTATGGAGAAGTATCGCTGAGTCTTTGAAGAAAATTTTGATTTGATTTTTTTCGTCACGAATATTTTTGTTGCCAAGAATTCACGAATTAGAACGAATTAATTTTTATGTTATTCCTTGTTGTCTTTGTCATTTCGAAGAATGAGAAATCACACAAGTAGCTCGACAAAGATTGGCGACTTAAATTGCGGAGTTTCTAGTGTGATTTCTCATTCTTCGAAATGACAAGATTGAGGCTAATAGCATTACGCAAACCTTTGTCAAAGTTTAAAACTTTGACAAAGGTAACTACACGACATCTCACATATAACAGGATTTAACAGAAGTGCAGTTATTCAAAAATAATTCGTGAATTCGTGGCAAAAAACATCGCATAACTTTTTACAAACCTGACAATTATCAGGTTTTAAGTAATTTCTTTTTCTAACATTTGTTTCTATTTTAATTTTAAAACAAATGACAAAAAAGCCTTTACACACTTTTCATATTCCAGTAATGGGACTCGCATATACAATTGACAGCCCGATTAGAGTGGCGCAATACGGTATTTCATCTGTTGTTTCTATTGCAGATGATGATTTGATTGAAAAGATGCGTAATTTTTATAGTACGAAATTCAATTTTCCGTACGAAGAAATCAGCCAGAAATTTCAGGATTACAGAGCGCAAAGAATTACTTCTTATCTTAATTTAGTAGACAAAATTGTAAAACAAAAATTCGACACTTTTAAAGCGGAATTAATCGAAAGCAAAACTGCCGTAGAAAATTATATTGCGATGTTGCCTAATACATCAGACATCAAAAAAGGTTTTCAGAATTTATTGGATGATGGAATTTCTTTTAAAGAAAACATTCAGAATTATATTGAATCTCATCTTTCGCCAGGTTTAATTGATGTAAATATCATGACAAAACTTGATAAAGATAATTTCGATAAAGACGAACAACTTCCTATTGAATTTAATGATGCGCACGCAGCTTTAAGAGGTTTTGCAAATAGCAATCTTGAATCTTCTGTTGTTCTTTCTGCGGGAATGAATCCGAGATTATATAGTTATTTCGAAAATTTTTCCGATTTCTTTCCAAATCCAAATAATGAACTTAAGAAGAAAATTATCTTAAAAGTAAGTGATTTTAGATCTGCAATGATTCAGGGAAATTTTTTAGCCAAAAAAGGACTTTGGGTTTCGGAATATCGAATTGAATCCGGACTAAATTGTGGCGGACATGCTTTTGCTACAGACGGACTTTTATTAGGTCCGATTCTGGAAGAGTTTAAACAAAAAAAAGATCAGCTTATTTCATCTGCACACGAATTGATGAAAAAAGTATTACAGCAAAAACAAGCTTACGCGCCTGAGAATCCTTTACCGCTTAAAATTACTGTTCAGGGCGGCGTAGGAACTTCTGAAGAACATGAGTTTTTATTAGAAAATTACAAAGTAGATTCTGTTGGTTGGGGATCTCCATTTTTATTGGTTCCGGAAGCAACTTCTGTAGACAAAGCGACTCGTGAATTATTAATGAATGCCAAAGAAGAAGATTTATATTTGAGTCACATTTCTCCTTTGGGAGTTCCGTTTAATACTTTAAGAGGAACCACGAATGAAATCGTAAAACAAAAAAGAATTGAACAAAATAAAGCCGGAAGTTCTTGTCCGAAAAAATTTCTTGCTTTAAGTAAAGAATATGATCCCCACGGAATTTGTACAGCGTCTAAAAAATTTCAGGATCATAAACTTGAAGAATTAGAAATCATAAAAAATACACTTTCTCATGAAGCTTTTGAAAAGGCAAAATTTGATATCACTGAAAAATCATGTTTATGCGTCGGTTTAGCAAATGCTGCTTATTTAGAAAACGATATTAAGATCAAAGGACAAGCGCAAGGTGTTGTTATTTGTCCAGGGCCAAATATGGCTTATTTTGACCACGAAGTTTCTTTGTCTGATATGTTGGGTCATATTTATGGAAATAAATCGATTCTGAGAACTGAAAACAGACCAAATGTTTTTGTGAAAGAATTAAAAATGTACATTGACTACTTCAAAAATGAAATTGATTCTATTTCTGGAGAAATCACCAATGCACAACTAAAAAAATGGAATACTTTTAAAGCGAATATTCTGGAAGGAATTGAATATTATCAAACGTTACTTTCTCCAGCTATTTACTTTAAAGAAGATTTAAATAAGATAAAAAGAGATTTTGAATTTTATAAATCAGAATTAGCTCAAATTACTATTCCAATTTTAAAAGTGGCATAAAACAAAAATCCCGATTCAAGATTCTGAATCGGGATTTTTATTATTATAAACTTAAGACTTAAATGTCTATTCTTTTTTCTTTTTACTTCCGTCAAGGATTGCTCCTGTTCCGGTACCAACCGCAGCTCCGGCCAAACCACCAATTATGGCACCTTCACCTTTTTTCTTACTGATCACGGCTCCGGTAACAGCTCCAACTCCGGCACCAATTACGGCTCCTTTAGCTGTATTACTCCAACCTTTCTTTTTGGTCGTAGTTGTTGTTGCAGTTCCATCAGCTTGTTGGTGTACTACTACAACTTTTTGAGATTCGACTTTTCTCTCTTCTCTTAAATTGGCCATTTCTGTTCGCATTGAATCAATAACTTTTTGTCGGTTTATTTCAACTTTCATTGAATCAATACTAGCTTGTTTTGCTTTATTGATATCTTCTTTCCCTTGTCCTTGGTTTTGACAAGAAACGATTGATAAAGCGGCGAATAATATGTATATGGCTTTCATGATTGTAGTTTTTAAATTATTACACTACAAAGTAAAGAAGATATGTTTTGTTGAAGTTACATGATTTTGTTTAATGGTTACAGAATTTGAAGATTGTAATGTTTTTTCACGCAGATTATTTTTAAAAACTATGAAAAATATCTCGCAAAGACGCAAAGTCGCTAAGTTTTATTTAGCCACGGATTAAATAATTAAAATGATTAAGAATCAGCTTAAATCTGTAAAATCTGCGTGAAACAAAAAAAACTTTGCGACTTGGCGTCTTTGCGAGATTAATATTTATTAACCTAAAATTCCTTTTTTAAGGATTTGTCCAAAATCAAACATATCTTCATAAGAACAATAAAGAGGAACTGGAGCTAAACGAATTACATTTGGTTCACGCCAATCTGTAATTACTCCATTTTTCATTAGATAATCAAATAAACTTCTTCCTTCTCCATGTAAAAAAACAGACAATTGAGAAGCTCTTTCTATTGGATTTGAAGGTGTGATAATTTCGAAATTACCTTTTACTTCTTTATCAATTTCGTGTAATATGAATTCTAAGTATGACGTAATATGATCTCTCTTTTTGATCAAAGCATCCATTCCAACTTCTGCAAACATTTCTACAGATGCTAAATAAGGCGCCAAAGAAAGTACGGGTAAATTACTAATCTGCCAGCCATCAGCTCCGTGAACAGGATCAAAATTAGGTTCCATTTTAAAACGGCGTTCTTTATTGTGTCCCCACCAACCTGCAAATCTTGGCAAGTCAGGATTATTATGATGTTTTTCGTGAACGAAACATCCAGAAGCATTTCCTGGTCCTGAATTCATATATTTATAACTGCACCAAGCAGCAAAATCCACATTCCAATCATGAAGTTCAAGTTTGATGTTTCCAGCAGCGTGCGCCAAATCCCAACCTACTTTTGCTCCGGCTTTTTGTCCTGCTTCGGTAATTGTTTTAATATCGAAAACTTGTCCGGTATAATAATTTACTCCTCCAATTAAAACTAAAGCCAGTTCATCACCAACTTCTTCAATTTTTGCAAGAACATCTTCAAGGCGAATGTTATGTTCTCCTTCGCGACGTTTTATTTCTACAATTGCATCTTCGGTTTTATAACCATGAAAATGAACCTGACTCTGAAACATATATTGATCTGAAGGAAATGCTTTTTCTTCGCAGATAATTTTATAACGTTTCCCTTTTGGCTGATAAAAAGAAACCATCAATAAGTGAAGATTTACAGTCAAAGTATTCATTACCGTAACTTCTGATGGCAAAGCACCAACTATTTTACTCAATGGTTCTGCAAATCTTTCCTGATAATCCCACCATGGTTTATTAGCATAAAAATGTCCTTCGACTGCAAGATCTGCCCAATCCTTCATTACTTCATCGATGTAAGCTTTGGTACGTTTTGGCTGTAATCCAAGTGAATTTCCTGTAAAATAAATAACTCGTTTGTCATTTACTTTCGGAAAAATAAATTGATCCTGATAATGATTTAGTGTGTCTTGCGAATCAAGCTCTCGTGCAAATTCGCGTGTATTTTGAAAAGTCATTGTGTTTTTGTTTTGTCTGCTAAAATAACAAATTTTGTTTGTTTTGTTTCATGTTTCAAGTTTTACATTGATATACTTTGGAGATTTAACCGCAAAGTTCGCAAGGATTTTTATCTAGGTTAACGTTTACAAACGCAAAGTTCGCAATGCTTTGCGTTTAATATTTCATAATGAACTTGAAACAAAACTATTAAAAAACAGAAAACCCGACAGGTTTTAAAAACTTGTCGGGTCTCTTTATAAGATAAATTCTAATTAAAGAATTAACATCGCATCTCCGTAAGAATAGAATTTATATCCTTCTTTGATTGCTTCTTCGTATGCTCTTTTCATTAAATCATGTCCACAGAAAGCAGAAATCATCATTAATAATGTTGATTTTGGTGTGTGGAAATTTGTAATCATACAGTTTGCAATACTAAAATCATGAGGAGGGAAAATAAATTTATTTGTCCATCCTTCATAAGGATTTAAAGTATTTTGAGAAGAAACAGAACTTTCAATTGCACGCATTGAAGTTGTTCCAACAGCGCAAATACGTTTTCTGCTTGCTTTTGCAGCATTTACAATATCACAAGCTTCCTGATTAATAATCAATTCTTCAGAATCCATTTTGTGTTTAGATAAATCTTCAACCTCAACTGGATTAAAAGTTCCTAAACCAACGTGTAATGTTACTTCAGCAAAATTAACTCCTTTGATTTCTAATTTTTTCAAAAGGTGTTTTGAGAAGTGTAAACCAGCAGTTGGTGCAGCTACAGCTCCTTCTTCTTTTGCATAAATAGTTTGGTATCTTTCAGCATCTTCTGCAGTTACTTCTCTATTGATGTATTTAGGAATTGGAGTTTCTCCAAGTTCTGTCAATTTGTTTCTGAATTCTTCGTAAGAACCGTCATATAAAAAACGTAAAGTTCTACCACGAGAAGTTGTATTGTCAATTACCTCAGCAACTAATGAATCGTCGTCACCAAAATAAAGTTTGTTTCCAATACGGATTTTTCTAGCCGGATCAACTAAAACGTCCCAAAGACGTTGCTCTGAATTTAATTCTCTTAATAAGAAAACTTCAATTCTTGCTCCTGTTTTTTCTTTGTTTCCGTACAAACGTGCAGGGAAAACTTTAGTATTGTTAAGAATCAAAACGTCTCCGTCATCAAAATAATTGATAACATCTTTAAACATTTTATGTTCTATAGTTTGTTTTTGACGATCGATTACCATTAAACGAGATTCGTCTCTATTTTCTGCCGGGAATTCCGCTAAAAGTTCTTTCGGTAAATTAAACTGAAAATGTGATAATTTCATTTGAGAAAGTTATGAGTTATAGATTTCAATCAGGATTATTTGAATACCTGATTTTTAATCGTGTGCAAATATACGACTGTGAGATAGGCGTTGTCAAGTGTTTTGATGTTTATTTTCAAAAGTCGTTGATTTAGTGGAGTTTCGGCAACACAAAAAAGGCGTTTTTAAACCATATAAGATATATAAGTTCATTTAATTTGGATTCTTAAAAATTTAGAAGCGTTTTAATTTGGCTAAAGCCGAAAAAATATCAACAAAAAACCCCTAGTTAAAACTAGGGGCTATTTAAATTATGCTCATTTATTTAAATGAACTTATATATCTTATAAGATTTAAAACCTACAATTCAGAAATTTGGAAATTTAATTCTTTCAGGTCATTCCAGAAATCAGGGTATGATTTAGAAACTACTTCAGCATTTTCAACAATAATTGGCACTTTCAAAGCTAAAGGTGCGAATGCCATTGCCATGCGGTGATCGTTGTAAGTGGCAATTTTTACATTATGATTAATATTTTCTGATTCAACTAAAGTCAAACTATCATTGGTAACAGAAATATTCGCTCCCAATTTTGTCAACTCAATTCTAAGCGCTTCCAGTCTATCTGTTTCTTTAATTTTTAAAGTATGAAGGCCTGTTAAATGGCAACCAATTCCTAAACCTAAACAAGTTACAACAATAGTTTGTGCAATGTCTGGTGTATTATTTAGCTCAAAGTTTACAGTTTCAAATTTAAAATTTTCTTGTTTTACCAAAGTCATTTTATTGTCCTGGAAAGTAGTCTTCACTCCTAATTTTTCATAAAGTGAAACTAATTCTGAATCTCCTTGTAAACTATTTTCTTTATAACTGCTTAAAGTAATTGAAGCTGTATCTGCCAAAGCTACCAAACTAAAGAAGTAAGATGCTGAACTCCAATCTGATTCTACTACCATTTCTTTGGTTTCAACTTCAGATTTTGGATAAACTTTAATCACGTTTCCTTCAAAACTAGTTTGAATATTTAAATCGTTTAGCAAAGCCAAAGTCATTTTAATATATGGAATTGAAGTAATTTCTCCTTCTAATGTCAATTCTAAACCATTTTCTAATTTTGAAGCTACAAGTAAAAGTGCCGAAATATATTGACTGCTTACATTTGCTGCCAAAGTAACTTTTGAAGCGGTTACTTTTTTTCCTTTAATTCGAATTGGCGGATAACCTTCTTCTTTTTCATAAGAAATCTCAACTCCCAATTGTCCTAAAGCTTCCACTAGAATTTTTATCGGGCGTTCCTGCATTCTGCTTGAACCTGTCATCACCACTTCGCGACCTTCATTTACAGCAAAATATGCTGTCAAAAAACGCATTGCAGTTCCTGCGTGATGAATGTCTACAATTTCGTCATTTCCAATTAAGGCTTTTTGCATTACTTCGCTATCATCAGAATTTGAAGTATTTGCCAATGTAATATTTGGAAATAATGCTTTTAACAACAATAAACGATTTGTCTCGCTTTTTGATCCTGTTACTGCAATTTGTCCTTGTAAATTATGTTGAGTTGTCTGGAGTAGTAAATTCATTTTTTAAATTGTAAATTGTATATTATGAATTAGGAATGATTAGAAACGTAATTCGCCTCGCAATTTACCACTCCACACTCATAATTCAAAATTCAAAACTCATAATTCAAAGCTTATGAGCGATATTTCACAATTATTTTAATTTATCGTTGTTTTTATGACGGTCTTTATCTCTAACCGATTTCAAATCCATTTTTTTATCAAAAGCAGCTTGTAAATCAATTCCCGTTTGGTTGGCAAGACATAAAACCACAAAAACAACATCGGCTAATTCTTCTCCTAAATCTTTATTTTTATCACTTTCTTTTTCAGATTGTTCGCCATATCTGCGCGCAATAATTCTGGCAACTTCACCAACTTCTTCTGTAAGTTGCGCCATATTTGTCAATTCGTTAAAATAGCGAACTCCGTGTTCTTTTATCCAGGTATCAACATCAAGTTGTGCATTTTTCAAATCCATGATTAAATTTTTTTAAGAATAATTTTTTCGTTCTGACTCGCAATCATTTTCTGAAAGAGATCTTTTAATCCCTGATATGCGTCAGGCGCAAAAATACTACTGTTAATTTCTTTTGTGCTCAAAATTTGAATTTTATTTCCATCACTTGAAGTGTTTAATGAAAATACGATTTCTTTATCTCCTAAAGTAACACGAACGGGAGCAGGTAAAGACTCTACCATATATCCTTCAGGAATTTCTAAATTTATAGCAAATCTTTCCATTGTAAGATAGCCAAAATAAATAGCCATTTGTCTATTTTCCTGTTTAAAAGGATTCTTGCTTCTAGTAAAAAACAATAACGGATTGATAAAAATTTTATCTTTTATAATATCCGATTGATTCTCTGACGTAAAGGCAAAAGTCTCTAACACCGGACCTGCTAAATTTGTCTTTTTATTCTCAACGGTATAATTTGAAATCTTTAAGCTTCCTAATTCTTCTTCAAACTTTTCAAGATAGCTTTCTTCGTTCTTGTCTGCATTTCGAACTCTAAAATTATAAGCATCATAATCTGTTCTTTGAATTCTGACTTTCCCTTCCATTTTTCCCTTGGCATCCATCTTAACCATCAAACTTGATATTTCGCGAGATTGAGTAACGGGATCTAAATTAATTTCTTGGGAAGTACCATCTTTCTTAATTAATCGCCCTTTCCAATTTAAAACATTTAATGGCAAAATATTAGGCGCAGTAAATTTATGAGTTGCATCCAGAAGTATTTGTTTTCCGTCGATTTCGGCAGCGGCAATTACATAATTAAATCCGGTACGTGTTGGATAAACCGGAACTCCGTTTTCGATTGTACTAACCAAAACTGGATTTGCATCTATGCCGGCTATTTTAAGCATATCAATCAAGATGAAATTAATTTCGGCAACATTTCCTGTCTGATCTTTATAGGCTTTTACAACACCTTTATCAGTATAACATCCTCTGGTTTCGTCCCAATTCATTTTATTCTGAACAAACTTGAAGATGATATCTAATCTTTCGCTTGGCGCTTCAACATTTGCCAATAATCGCTTTACATCTTCCAGCAAAAAACTTCTTTCATTAAGTTCTTTTCCGAAATTTTCATCTTTAAAAATTGTTGTCGCTACGCCTTCCCAAGTAACCGTGTAATCTTTATCCGGTTGATCGACATATCTAATTCTTTCTAATTCATGCTGAATCGATCCTCTGTAATTAATAGGATTGTTTACATAAGGTTCTTCTGTAAGCGCCGGAATATCTTTTCCTGAAAAAATCGAATTAATTTGTCTGTACGAAAGTCTAGCGGTTTGATTATGTTCGTTTTCAAAACTCTGACCACCATTAATCAATTTAGAATCAGTAACTATTGGAAGTCTGCCTATCAAAATTGGTTTATAAATATACATCTCCGGAATTTCGGTTTTATACTCAAAATAATTTAACGGAACATCATACTGAATTTGAAAATCCGGAAGCTTAACAATGTTTTCGGATCTAAGAACATATTTGTATTCTATTATCGAGCCTTCTTTTACATTTGGCAACGTTATTATTTTTTCGCTCCAGTATTTATTTATATTTTTTGTAAAACTCCCTTGATTGTCAAGTTTCGTTTTTACAATTTTTCCGTTTTCCAGATTATACGTTACGGCATCTGAAAAGTCAACTCTGTCTTCGTTTAAATTTTCATATCCAATGTAGAAACGTGCTTTTTGATTGGCCCAATATAATCCTTCTTTTTTATAAATTTTGATCTTAAATTCATAAACGTTATTTACTGAGAACCCTCTGTCTTTATTATAAGTTAAAAACGTTTTTCCTTTTTTGAATAAAATTGCTGCGGGAGCGGTAGTGTCTTTTGGATGTACTTTTTCCTGTAATTCAGCAATAGTAACTTTTCCTAATTCCTGATTTTGTGCATTTATTTTGGAAACACTTAAAATTGAAAATAAAAAAACGATTACTATACTACTTTGGAATTTCATGTTATATTCTTTTTAAAACGATCTTTTCTGTTTCTTTTGCAATCATTCCTTGGTAATATTCTTTTAACATCTCATATTTTTCAGCAGAAATAATTGCTTCATTTATTTGATGTGCAATACTTAATTGTAGCACATTCGCATTAGCAGCAATATTAAACTTAAAACTCCCCAAATTATCTTCCATGTTAATGACTGCTGAAACAGGTAAAGTTTCAACAACAAAACCTTCAGGAATTTGAATTGTAATTTTATATTTATCTAAAAATGGATAACTAAAATCAACCGGATATTCTCGAACTTCCTGCTTGAATGGGTTTTTATCTTCCGTAAAAAACAACATTGGACTTACATAAATTTTACCTCCAATTACTTCGCATAAATTATTTCCTGAAAACGAATAACTCTCTATAGTTGGCAACAAAATATCTTTTTCGTTTGTTCTGGAATACTCGCTAATTTCAATTTTACCATGTTGATTTTCGAGTTTTTCAAGATAATCTTCTTCTTTTACACCAACAATATTATCTCTGGTTATCATTGCATTATAATCCGTGCATTGTCTTCTGGTCTTTCCTGTAACTTTACCTTCAGCATCAATACTATAATTCATAAAAACAGTATCCTCTGATGTTTTGGCTGGCATTAAATTAATTTCTTCAGATGTTCCGTCTTTTCTAATCAATCTTCCTGACCAGTTTAAAACTCTTAAAGGCAAGATATTTGGTGCCGAAAATTTTTCAGTAGCATCGATTAAGACATTTCCATTTGGTGTTTCAACCGCTGCAATTACATAATTAAAAGCTGTTCTGTTAGGAAATAAAGCAATTCCGTTTGAACGTGTACTTACCAAAACCGGATTTGCTGTTAAACCAGAATAACGCAACATAGCAGTTAGCATTAAATTGATATCTGCACTATTTCCTGTTTTTTCTTTATATGCTTTTTTAACTCCACTATCACAACTGTAACTCATGTAGCCGTTCCATTTTACATTGGCTTTTACATAATTTAAAATAACGGCAATCTTTTCTTCAGTAGTGTTTTTTCCTGCAAGAAGTATTTTAAGATCATCTTCAAAATATCCTGTTTTGTTCAATTCAGGCCCAAAATCTTCGTATTCGTAGATTGTTTTTGTAACCGAACTCCAATCAGTTGAAAAATTCTTCAAAGCTGAATTTGGAAATTTAATCGAAGACAATTCATATTGAATACTTGAAACGTAATTATCAATGTTATTTACAAAAGCTTCTTCTTTCATTGCTGGAAAGTCTATCGCTTTGTACGTTGTTTGAGTCTCTATGTAATCTATTTTATCTGTCGAAAATGTAGTTTCTGCAACACGGCCATCTGATCTTTCCTTGCTCGTTAAGATTACTGACTTAGGCTTTTTTTCTGTTACACTTTTAGGAAAGATATATCCTTTTTGTCTTAAATTAAAATCATAATACTCAGGAATAAAAGTCGAAAACTCAGAATAATTCACAGGAATAGAAGTTTGAAAATCCCATTCTCTAATAATACTAGGTCGCGGACATTTAATCGTATATCTAAATTCTATAACAGATCCTTCTTTGACATTGGGCATTGTAATCTTTTTTTGCCCTCTGTATTTATTTAGAACTTCATCAAATGTTCCATCGCTTTTAAGTTTTGTTTTTTCAATTTTTCCATTTACTAAATTATAAGTTACAGCATCATTAAAAAATACACGCTCTTTTAAATCATAGTAGTTATAATACCAAACTTTTTGTGTAGCCCAATCATAACCCTCTTTTTTATAGATTTTAATTCTTGTTTCAACATCTGTCAGAGCAACAAATCCTTCACTAGGATCATATTCAATTCTTACTTTGCCTTTTCTATACAATATTGCAGCAACCGCAGAAGAATCTTTTGGATGCACTTTTTGTTCTAATTCGGCAATTGAAACTTTCCCTAATTCATAATTTTGCGCATTGCTTTTTGAAACACTAAAAATAAAAAATAAAAAAATTGCTATTCTAATTTGGGCTTTCATGTTATATTCTCTTTAAAACAATTTTATCTGTTTCTTTAGCGATCATTCCTTTGTAGTACTCTTTTAGCATTTCATATTGTTCAACAGAAACAATTGCCTCATTAATTTGATGCTGAATACTTATTTGCAATACATTTCCGTTAGCCATAATATTAAATTTAAAGCTTCCTAAATTATCCTGCATGTTATAAACAACTGGTTGTGGCAATACTTCTGTAGTAAAGCCTTCAGGAATTTTTAATGAAATATTGTATTTGTCAACAAATGGAAATCCAAAATCTACCGGATATTCTCTAATATCTTGTTTAAAAGGGTTTCTATCATTGGCAAAAAACAACATCGGACGAACATAGATTTTCCCTCCAATTACTTCAGTTAAATTATTACCTGTAAAAGAATAACTCTCAATTGTTGGCAATAAAATATCTTTTTCATTTGTTCGGGAATAATCACTTATTTCTATTTTTTCATTACTATTCTCCAGTTTTTCTAAATATTCTTCCTCTTTTACGGCATCAATATTACCTCTGGTTATCATTGCATTGTAGTCTGTACATTGTCTTCTAACCTTACCTGTAACTTTTCCTTCAGCATCAAGACTATAAGTCATAAAAACAGTATCAGCCGAAGCTTTCTTAGGCATCAAATCAACTTGTTCAGAAGTTCCGTCTTTACGAATTAATCTTCCGTACCAGTTTAATACTTCAAAAGGTAAAATATTTGGTGCTGAAAATTTATTAGATGCATCTAATAAAATATTTCCGTTTGGAGTTTCGACTGCAGCAATTACATAATTAAAAGCTGTTCTATTTGGAAAAATTGCAATTCCGTTAGAACGAGTACTTACCAAAACCGGATTTGCCGTCAAACCTGCATAACGCAACATTGCTGTTAGCATTAAATTTATATCAGCAATATTCCCTGTTTTTTCTTTATAAGCTTTTTTAACACCGTTATCACAGCTATAACCTAGATAATCATTCCATTTTACACTAGATTTTACATAGTTTAAAATAGCCAGTATTTTTTCGTCACTAGTATTTTTATCTGCTAATACTTTTTTCAAGTCTTCTTCAAAATAACCAGTTTTGTTTAATTCAGGACCAAAATCATCATAATCATAAATTGTTTTTACAACTGAATTCCAATCTGTCGAAAATGATTTTGTTGGACTATTAGGCCAATTTATCATCGCTAATTCATGTTGAACACTTGAAGTATAATTATCAATATTATTCACAAAATCCTCATCTTTCATAGCTGGAAAATCAACTGCTGTATAAGTTGTTTGATTTTCTAAATAATCGAACTTTTCAGTAGACACATCTGTTCTTACAGCAGTAAATCCGCTGCCGCCAGATCTTTCTTTAACCGTAAAAAGAATCGATTTACTCTTTCTTTCTGCAGTAACTTTAGGATAAACATATCCTTTTTGTTTCGAATTAAAAACATAATATTCTGGAATATAAGTTTTAAATTCAGAATAATTTACAGGAATACTAGTCTGAAAATCCCACTCACGAATCGATCCGTCACGAGGACTTCTGATAACGTAACTAAATTCTATAACTGAACCTTCTTTAACATTAGGCATTGTTATTTTTTTTCTTCCTCTATATTTACTAACAACTTCATTAAAAATTCCGTTACTCGCGAGTTTTGTCTTTTCAATTTTGCCATTTACTAAATTATAAGTAACAGCATCATTAAAATCAACTTTCTCCTTAGAACCATCAGTGTTATAGTATAAAACACTTTGGTTTGCCCAATTATAACCTTCTTTTTTATAAATTTTAATTCTGGTTTCTACTTCAGTCAAACTGATAAAACCATCATTTTGATCGTATTCGATTTTAGATTTCCCTCTTTTATACAATATTGCAGCAACCGCAGACGAATCTTTAGGGTGCACTTTTTGCTCCAATTCGGCGATGGATACTTTTCCTAATTTAAATTCTTGCGCAGTTACGTTTGAGACAAACAATAAAAGAATTGAAAGACTAAAAAGTTTAATAAATTTCATTTTGACTAGTTCTTGGTTAATATAATTTTGGCGTTATCGTTTCTTGACACTTGCTCCATAAAAAGGCGATATTCATCGTATTCTTTACTTGAATATTTTCCTTTATTTAAAAACATCGAGCGTTTGTAGGTCAGTTTATTATTTTCTTTTTTAATGATTTCGGTTTTGTATTCTCCAAATTTGCCTTTTAATTCAAAGTTCGAAGGCAAAAATTCAATGGTAAAACCTGCTGGCAGATTGATTTCGATTTCATCTGTATCTAAGTAACCACGCTGAATTTGAAATGGATTCTTTCTATTTCGGATTCTCTTTACATTACCTGAACTTTGATTGAAGGCGTCAATTGGAAAAATCATCTTATTAGCAGAAATTGTCGCGTAACTTATTGCGCTTACCTGAATATCTTCTGTAAAACGAATATTTTCTTTGTCGTTTGTAAAAGTTATTTTACCCAATTTCAAATTATTGATATTGTCCCAATATTTCTTGTAATGAGCTTCTTTTTCTGTTGGTTGCAAAGTTTCAACTTGTGCTTTAGAACTATATTGTGATCCTTCTGAAATAACAGAAATTGCTCCGGAGAAATTTCCGTTTTCATCAATAGTATAAAAACCTTTATCTTTTTGTGTATTACCAGGATCAGCATAAATTGTAGTTCTAACAATTACACCACCTTCTGGTTTAACGACCAAAACATCTCTATCATCCGTAAAAGTTCCTTGATACCCAAAAGGATCATCCTGACTTGTACATTCAAGAAATGTATAACTATTCCCATTTGGAATTGCTAATATCATGTGATTTCCCTGCATCGAAACAAAATCAGATTGAATATTCGACTTGTAACGATCTCCATATAAAATAGTATTATAAGAAGGAACATCAACGGTCTGCAAAAGTGCTTTTGTATAATTTGACAATGCTTTACAATCTCCATATCCCAATCGATCTACATCAGAAGCAAGCATAGGTTTCCAGCCTCCAATACCAATTGCAATATTTACATATCTTGATTTTTTCTGAACATACTCGTAGATAATTTTGGCTTTCTTGATTGGATCTTTTTCATCACCAACCAATGCTTTTATTTTAGTCACAGTTTCTTCAGGTAAAACTGTCGTTCCTGCAAGAATTTTTTCACTGTACCATTTACCAAACGCTTCCCATGTTGTAGCAGTTCCGTCTACACCTTCTAAGTGAAAATGCTCTAATCCCATCATAACTTTAGGGAAAAGATCTTCTGCAGATGGACTGTAGTCTTCTCCTTTTCTGGCATAAATATTTACTGCAGTGTAACTAAGTTTTGTATCGCTATCTACCGTTTTATTTATTTTAAAATCAGAAAACTGAAATTCTTTCTTTTTAAATCCCAGGTTATTTGGATAAGAAACATTTAAGACAGATTTCTCTATACTAACATTATAACCGCTCAAAAAATACCATTTTGGAATAAAAGCAGTATTTGAAGTTTCGACTTCACTAGTATATACAATCGTAAATGGATACGAAATTGGAGTATAATCTAAATAAATTACTCGACTATCTGAAAAAAGAGTGCTTCCGCTGACAGCACTTTGATCTTTAAAATCTTTTTTTCTAATCTTTTTGATTTCATTACCAAGCTCGTCATAAACAACTGCTTCAATACTTTTTATACCAGTTGTTTTATCATAGTGTTGATAAGCGTTGATATCCTCAAGACCTTTCTCATTTAAAACCGTTACAATTCTCTGGGTTTTCAAAGTCATATCACGCTGTGAAGCAATAATAATATCCAATTGATCCAAACGGACTACAGCATTGGCATTTTCTTTAAGACTATCGGAGATTTTTGAAACAGGATATTCGCCTTTTTGGGCAGAAGAAAGAAGCGTAACAAAGAAGAAAAGTAACGCAAAAACAAAGGTTTTCATTAGTAAGTAATTTCGCCAAATATATATTATTTTTAGAAACCTTTAACACCGGTGTAAGAATTTTTTAATCTTTCTCTAATTATTTTTTAATCTCTGTTTTTACTGTCCATTAAAATTGTTACAGGCCCGTCATTTAAGAGATTAACCTTCATATCAGCACCAAAAATTCCGGTTTGTACTTTTTTATTAAAATCCTTTTCTAACGATTTTACAAAATTTTCATACATCGGAATTGCAAATTCAGGTTTTGCAGCTTTTATATAAGAAGGGCGATTCCCTTTTTTTGTAGAAGCATGAAGTGTAAACTGGCTTACAACTATAATATCTCCATCGATATCCTGAACCGAGCAGTTCATCACATCATTTTCGTCACCAAAAATTCTCATTTTTATGATTTTTCCAACAAGCCAGTCAATATCTTCTTGAGTGTCGGCATCTTCAATTCCAACTAAAACCAATAATCCTTTTTGAATGTCTGCTATTTTTTTTTCATCAACTGTTACTGATGCTTGGGAAACTCTTTGAAGAACAATTTTCATATTTTATCTAATGATGTGTGGTTTTGTCACAGATTACACGAATTAAAAAGGTTTTAAATTCTAACGTTAGATGCACTGCAGTGCATCTCTACATTCAAACTTTCTCCACAATTAACAATTCATAATTAACAATTATTTCCTAAGTTCGTCACTTGCTTTTCGATCTTCATCATAAGAATCTGTACGATAATTTTCATCATCACCTTCTAAGATCTTCAAGTAACTATTGTAACGAGACCAAGCAATCTCGTCTTTTTCTAAAGCTGCTTTTATAGCACAATGTGGCTCTTCTTTATGCAAGCAATTATTGAATTTACATTGATCTTTTAATTTGAAGAATTCCGGAAAATAACCACTGATTTCTTCTTTCTCCATATCAACGATTCCAAAACCTTTAATTCCCGGAGTATCGATAATTTTTGCATTAAAAGACAAATCATACATTTCAGCAAAAGTAGTCGTATGCTGACCTTGCTTACTGGCTTCAGAAATAGTTTTGGTTTTAAGATGTAATGAAGGTTCCATTGCGTTTACCAAAGTCGATTTTCCAACACCTGAATGTCCCGAAAACATACTTACTTTGCCAATCATCATTTCTTTTAATTCATCGACACCTTTCATTTCTGTAGAAGAAACACGAAGACATTTATAACCAATTTGCTGATAAACGTATTGCATATACAATTGATCTTCGAGTGTGGCTTCGTCAAAAGTATCTATTTTATTAAAAACCAAAATCGTTTCAATATTATAAGCTTCAGCTGTTACCAAAAAACGATCAATAAAGTTGAATGTTGTTGGCGGGTTATTAATCGTAATCAATAAAAAAACGCGATCAATATTTGATGCGATAATATGCATTTGATGTGATAAATTAACCGATTTACGAACGATGTAATTCTTTCTTTCGTGAATATGATGAATCGTTCCCGTTAAAGTATCTGAAGTTTCTTCGAGTTCATAATCTACAATATCGCCTACAGCAATAGGATTTGTACTTTTAATACCTTTCATCCTAAACTTCCCTTTCATACGGCATTCTATAAAATCACCTTTTTCAGATTTTACCGTGTACCAACTTCCTGTAGATTTATATACGAGTCCTGTCATTCTTTAATTTTAGATTTCTGATTTTAGCTTTTAGATTGCTCTTTGAACTAAAAAATAAAAGGCAAAATTACGTTTTTAGAATTGAACAACGCAATTTCGCCTTTTAAAATTAAAGACTTACCCTTAAATTAAAGGTTTACCAAACGATTTCTGCTAAAATTTCATTCTCTTTGATTTTTCCTAACTGAAGTGTTTTTAAAGTTTTTGACGTTTTTCCGGCTTTGGTTGTGTAAATTTCTACCATAATGGTTGCTGGACCATCTTCTGTTAATTTTGTTTCGCCAAAATAATTCGTTTTGATTTTATAATTTCCTTTAATAGCATTTCGAATTAAATACTGTTCAGGTCCGTAACCTCGCGTAAAGTCTTTTGAAAATCTCGCACCCGCCACAGTACTCTTATGACCGTAATAACATTCTTCGCCATTTGGTTCAATTACATGAAGATCTAAATCGACATCCATTTGATTCCAGTTCATTATTATTCTAATATCAACCGGCATTTTGTCAAGATATTTTTTATCTAATTTTTCGGTTTTCAATCCCGAATGTTCTGTAATCATTCGATTCAAATCCATTAATATAATATCTTCAACACCTTCATAATGACTGCGCATTTCGCCATAATAATTCACCTCCAACGCTTTGATCAATTCATCAAAAGCTTCCTGATATTTTCCGTCATCTTCAAGAGTCAATGCATAATCGCGTAAACTCTGCGGTTCATGCGATCTCCATTTCACAACTTGTTTTGCTGTAAATACTGCATCATCATAATCCTGCCACTGACGTAAAGTATAAGTTAATGTTTTATATAACTGATGATTTTCTAAACCCAAATCGGCAATATTACTGATTATCTGCAATGCTTTTTTAACATCGCCCTGATTGTAGAAAAAGTGTGCTACATCAAAATAAAAACTTGGATTTCTTTCCTGTGCTTTTCTTAATTCAAAATACAAATCATATTGTTTTTCTTTTGGAGCTGCAGCCAAAGCTTTCAAATACAATCTGTCCGGATTCCAAATTTTAAACTTATTCGGATTTTTTGTAGTAACACTAATAATCCCATCTGCCGCTCGACTGCCATAAATAGAGGTAATAGAAGGATCTGTAATTTTATCGACCGAAAGCATATTTGCATTTACTATATCTTCGAGTCTTCCATCAAAAATTTGTCCATCAACAATTATTAAAAGTTCCTTGTTTTTACTATCAGACAAATATCCTCTCACGATAGTTTTACTATAATCGTCTTCTTGTTCCGTTTTGGCTCCTTCGGGTTTAACAACAGATTGCGTCATAGTATTAGTTAATCCTGGAGCAATATTTTTTGCAGGTCGGTATGATTTTTCTTTTTTGGCTTGATTTTCTACAGACTCCAATCTCATTGCAGATACTGGTGCTGCGTTATATACTACATTATCTTCCATAACTTCACTTGCCTGTCCTGCTCCAATAGGCTCATCAACTGTCAAAACAGCATCTGAATCACCATTTATTGTTCCCGAACCTCTCTTTTTCTTTGACTTTGGCAAAACTTTTGGGGCTACATATTTTGTATCAAGTTTCCACCAATAATTTAATGCTGTAAAATAACCACCTACATTTTCCCAGTTACTAGTTTGTTTTGCCAGACGACTGTCTTGTTCCTGTTTTTTTATTTTGTCAAATTCTGCACGTAATTCTGCAGGAGGAATAATATCATACATAATATAATCCTGAAGATTTTCCAGAACAATCAACGAAGTATTTTTGGTAATTATTCCGTATTTCTTTCCTAAAGTTTCAATTTCTTCAGCATTTTTGTCGTATTGCAATTCAAGATTTGCGATTTTCTTTTGCGCCCAAAGTTTTTCAATATTAACCTCACTTGCATTTTGATTTGCTTCATCAAAAGTTATTTTTCTTTCCAAAATAGCATCATCGCCATTACCAAACAACAACGTAATTTCATTTTTCGGATTTAATGATATTCCCGAAAAACTAAAATTCCCTGAAACCGAAGTTCCTTCCATCGGAAATAAATCAGTAATTAAAAGATTTTCTTTTATGCCCAAAAATTTCAAATTTGTACTAATCAATTTATCTAAAGCATTTTCGGTACTCAATTGATTTAGATTGATGAAATTCCCTCCCGTTTGTGAAGAGGAATAATTTAAAAAAGCAAAGTCAGCCGAGACAGAAGACGAAATGGTAAACACCGCTTTTTTAGTTTTTGGAAATGAGCTTTCACTCAATGACGATAAACCATCTGTAGAAAATAAATACTGATCATGATTTGCAAAATTCAATTGCGAATAACGGGTTCCGCCATCGTATTTTGTGTTTTCTAAAACCGTTTTTAATTCACTCCAATTTCCATTAGAAATAACAAAATCTTTTTGCTTTTCAAAAGTGTAATTCAAAAAGTACAAAGTCACTTTTGTATTTTTTATCTTTTGAAAATAAGCGTCTAATAAGTCCAATTCTTTTTTAAGATCACGATTCTGACAGCTCAGAGAATTATCCCAGATTAAACCAATTGAAGAAGGTGTTTTTCTTGATTTAGCATTACCTTCAATAAAAACATTTCCATAAAAATAATACTGACCGCCTGCATCTTGGGTCAAAACACTCGGTGTATTATTTTGTATTGGAACTTCAAAAACTAATTTTTCATCCGGCTGATAATTTTCTTTTTCGAAAGAAGCTTCAAAAGACTGATTCCATTTTGAGAAAGAAATTCTCGTTGATTTTTCGGTAATTTTTGGAGAAGTTGAAACTCCAATAACAGAAATCTTCACCGAAAAATTATCTAACTTTTTAGGATAACGACTCACCAATTGATACACCAAATTATCTTTATCAAAAGCTGAAAGTTCTTCTTCGTAACCAATTATTACAGTTCGTTCTCCGTTTGGCACTAAAGGATAAATTCTGGTTCTAAAATTATTTCCATCTACTTTCTCCAACAATCCCGGATCAACACGACGATGTTCGATGGCTTCAAAAACCTGTTTTCCTTTATTTTTATTAACCGGAACTGCTTCACGCATTTTGCCATTAATATCAATCGCATATCTTGAAACCGAAACATTTTCCGGCAACGGAAAAATAAGTTCTGCTTCCATCTGGCGAGTTCCCGAATTAAAAAAGTGCATTTCGGCAGTTGTATAGGCGATGTTGCCAACCACTTTTACATTGACGAAAAGTTTGTTCATTCTCACTTTCTCTGCCTCTTCTCCTTTAACGGTAAGTTCAGGACTTTGTGCAAAAGTTTTTGTTCCAATAAAAAACAAAAAGAAAAGCAATACACTCAAATTCATTTGAAGATTGCCTTGTGCAGACGGAAACAGTTTTAATTTCATAATACAAAAATCAAGGTTTATATTGTTATAGAGAACAAAAAACATCAAAAGGTTGGGAAGATAATACTTATTCTAAAAAAAAATCCCCACCACTTCTTTCAAAATGATGGGGATTTTAAAAAAACAATCTATTTTTAAAATTATGAAATAAGAAAACTTTAGAACAGAATTTATTAAAAACTCAAATTAACTTATATCACATTTATATTTTAAAGAAAATTATGCGTTGAAAATTTTCTCTTGGTGACCAATACTTTCCTGGTGAATTGCTTTGAACATTCTCAAAACAAACTCTTCAGTAAGACCTTTTTTCTCTCCTTCAAGAATCATTTTTCCTAAGATTTCGTTCCAACGGTTGTTTTGAAGAATTGCTACGTTTGCATCTTTTTTCACTTGACCAATTTCGTCAGCAACTTTCATACGTTTTCCTAATAACTCTAATAAGTTAGCATCAAGAACATCGATGTTAGCTCTTAGTTTAGTCATTTTTTGGCTGTACTCATCTGTAGTATCATCCGTTTTTCTGATAGTCAAATCTTTAATGATTTGCTTCAAAGCATCTGGAGTAACTTGTTGAGCAGCATCAGACCAAGCATTGTCCGGATCGTAGTGCGTTTCGATAATCATACCATCGTAGTTCAAATCTAAAGCCTCTTGCGTTACTTCAAAAATCATTTTACGATCTCCGGTAATGTGAGATGGATCGATGATTAATGGTAAATCAGGGAATTTATTTTGCAATTCGATAGCAATTTGCCATTCTGGAATGTTTCTGTATTTTGTTTTTTCGTAAGTAGAGAAACCTCTGTGAATAACTCCTAACTTCTCGATTCCAGCCATATGTAAACGCTCTACACCACCTAACCATAAAGCTAAATCTGGGTTTACAGGGTTTTTAACCAAAACGATTTTATCAGTTCCTTTCAATGTATCAGCAATTTCCTGAACAGCAAAAGGGTTTGCAGTTGTACGAGCACCAACCCATAAAACGTCAATATCATGTTCTAAAGCCAGTTTACAGTGAGCTGCAGTCGCAACTTCAGTTCCCATTAATAAACCAGTTTCTTTTTTAGCTTTTTGTAACCATTTTAAACCAATTTCTCCAACACCTTCAAATCCTCCCGGACGCGTTCTTGGTTTCCAGATTCCTGCTCTGAATACACTAACTTTTGAATCTTTTAATTCGTGAGCAATTTTCAATACTTGATCTTCTGTTTCTGCACTACATGGTCCAGCTATCACAAGTGGGTGATTTAAATTGAAATCTTCTAACCACTTTCTCATTTCTTTCTTATTTTCCATCTTAATTTTTAGTTTTTATTTTTTAATTGTTAATCCGTTTAATATCTCTTTAATTTTATTTGTGCTTTCCATTTCTTCAAAAATGGCATTGTAATTTTCGTCTTTCAGCAAATCTCTAAACCGACTCAGATTTGAAATATATTCTTCTAATGTTTCAATAACGTGTTCTTTGTTTTGCTTAAAAATTGGTGTCCACATTGCCGGAGAACTTTTTGCTAGACGAACCGTACTTTCAAATCCACTTCCCGCCATATCAAAAATATCCTGTTCGTCTTTTTCCTTATTCATTACCGTTTTCCCAAGCATAAACGAACTAATGTGCGACAAATGCGAAACGTAAGCAATGTGTTTATCGTGCGAAGTTGGATCCATATATCGAATCCTCATTCCAATTTCGCTAAAAAGCTGTAATGCCTTTTCCTGCAATTTAAAAGTGGTTTTTTCCACCTCACAAATGATATTTGTTTTTCCTTTAAACAAACCTTTTATCGCCGCCGAAGGTCCTGAAAACTCCGTTCCTGCAATTGGATGCGTTGCAATAAAATTTCTTCTTTTCGGATGATTTGCAACTGCATCACAAATTGGTTTTTTAGTCGATCCAACTTCAAAAACAATTGTTTTATCACCAACCAAATCAAGCACTTTAGGCAAAACCGTCAGCGCAACATCCACAGGAACCGAAACAATTACAAAATCAGCTTCCGCCAAATCTTCAAAACTTCCTGCCTGATCGATAACGCCTAAATCAATCGCTTCCTGCAAATGTTTTTCGTTATTATCTATTCCAAAAATAGTCGCGTTTGGATGTTGATCTTTGATGTCCAGCACCATCGAACCTCCTATTAACCCTATTCCTATTACGTATACTTTCATATTTATTTTTATTTTTTGTCATTGCGAGGAACGAAGCAACCACACTAATAATTGACTCACCAACCGAGATTGCTTCGTCCCTCGCAATGACTTCTAAAATCGGTCAATCGCTTCTTGTACTTTTTCTTCTTTTACACACAGTGAGAATCTAATATATCCTTCACCATTGCTTCCGAAGATCGTTCCCGGTGTGATGAAAATGTGTTTCTCGTATAATATTTCGTCAATGAACTTTTCTGATGATTCAATTCCTTCCGGAAGTTTCGCCCAAACAAAAAGTCCAACACCTTCTTTATAAACTTTGCAACCTAATTTTTCTGCTAGTTTTTCTGTTAATTCACGGCGGCGTCTGTAAATTTTATTTTGATCTTCGAACCAAGATTTATCGCAATTCAACGCTGCAACTGCACCTTTCTGAATTCCGTAGAACATTCCGCTGTCCATGTTACTTTTTACTTTTAGAACCGCATCGATAATTTCAGGATTTCCCAAAACCATTCCAACTCTCCAACCTGCCATGTTGAATGTTTTACTAAGTGAATTCAATTCCAAAGCCACTTCTTTTGCTCCTTCAACTTGCAATAAACTCATTGGATTATCATTCAAAACAAAACTATACGGATTGTCGTTGATCAATAATATGTTGTGTTTTTTAGCAAAAGCAACCAATTTTTCAAATAACACTAAACTTCCTCTCGCTCCTGTTGGCATGTGCGGATATCCCAGCCACATAATTTTTACTTTCGAAAGATCTAATTTTTCCAAAGCTTCAAAATCCGGCTCCCAGGCATTTGCTTCTTTTAGATCATAATAAACCGGAACCGCTCCAACCAAATTAGTTACCGATGTATAAGTTGGATAACCTGGATTCGGAATTAAAACGTGATCGCCTTCATTTAAAAAAGCTAACGAAATGTGCATAATTCCTTCTTTCGAACCCATCAAAGGCAAAATCTCGTTATTCGGATTTAACTCAACACCAAACTGATTCTGATAAAAATCTGCCATCCCTTTTCTCAATTCCGGTAATCCCTGATAGCTTTGATAACCATGTCCGTTTTCGTCTTGAATTGCTGCAGCGACTGCTTCAATTACTGCTTTCGACGGACTCAAATCAGGGCTTCCGATTCCCATATTGATGATAGATTTTCCTTCAGATTGTAGTTGACGAACTTCTCTCAATTTTGATGAGAAGTAGTATTCTTCAACTGTATCTAATCTTTTTGCTGTTGTAATCATTTTTTTCTGCTTTAGGCTTTAAGCTGTATGCTTTAGGCACTTTTTATTTTGGACTTTTTGGCTTTCGACTTTCTAACTTTAAGACTACTTAAGGTTTGGTGTTTTTATATTCTCCTAAAACCTTTAAATACTCTGCCATTATATTTAATAAAGATTTGGCTTTTGCAAAATCTTCGTATTTCTCGAATGTTACATCTACGAAAAATGAATATTTCCAAGGTGTTTCAATTTTTGGAAGCGATTGAATTTTTGTCAAATTCAGTTTGCAATCGCTCATTACATTCAAAACTGCTGCTAAACTTCCTCTTTTGTGATCTAATTCAAATTTGATTGATGCTCTGTTGATTTCGTTTTCCGGCAAAAATGAATTCTGCTTTTTGATAATCACAAAACGAGTCATATTGTTTTTAATCGTTTGAATTTCCGGTGCGATAATATCAAGATCATACATTTCCGAAGCTACTTTACTTCCAATTGCTGCGATTCCGGTTAGTTGTTTTTCCTGAATTCTTCTTGCTGTTTCAGCGGTATCTTTGTCTTCAACCAACTTAATGTTCGGATATTGTTTTAAGAAATCCATACATTGCAAAATTGCCATTGGATGTGAATGAACTTCTTTTATATCTTCAATTTTCTGACCTTTTAAAGCCATTAAATTTTGACTAATATTTAAATAATGCTCTCCAATTATGTGTAAATTATTCTTGTCAATCAAAGCATAATTCGGAATAATTGGCCCTGCAATCGAATTTTCAATCGCCATAACTGCTTGATCAGTTTTTCCGGAAAGCAAGCTATCAATTAATTCTTCAAAAGATAAACATTCATCAATTTCCACATTTTCAGAGAAATACTCTTTCACAACCTGATGATGAAATGAACCTTTTATACCTTGTATTGCAATTTTAGTTGTCATATATTCAAAAAAAAATCCTGATTTGCATCAGGATTGTATATTAGTTTTATTTGTCTTTTAAATTTTCTCAAATAACCATAGCACAATCCTCACTTCTACTAAAGAAGAAATAAAAAGAGTTGCTAAAATAAAAACGGTTATTAGACATTTTGTTTGTGTTTTTCAATAAATTCTCTGCGAATGTATAAATTATTTTTACTGCACCAAAAAAAATAATGCATTTTATGAAACAAAAAAGGATTTCTTAACAAATTTAGCAGCTTTTGTATGATAATATAAAAAAACAGCCTTAAAATGCGATATAGACAATTGGTTTTTAGTGAGGTACTAAGGTTCTGAGTTTCTAAGCTACTAATTTTTCGCCATGAATTCACGAATTAGCGCAAATTATTGTGGTTATTTAATTTTATGATTCTTTTTCATTTCATTCCATTCAATAGATAATTCATCATTCATTTTACTGAATAAACAAGAGTCTAAAGGAATAGAACTGTAGGATAAAGATTTTTCATAACTAATAACGTTATCTATTATTAAAAATTCTCTTTTTAGTTTCTTGGTTGAACTAAATATTTTTTTGAAATTCAAGAATACGAATTCTACATTTCTATTTAATCGATATAATTTATTAGTTTCATTCAAAACACTAAGAGGAAGCGTCAATAATAATACTTCGACAACTATACCATTGGGTGCTGATAAAATTACCAACCAGATTACCAACCAGATTACAATTGTATAAGTCAATTGTTTAGTTAACATTTTCGATGTGATTGATTTAGTAAAAAATGAATTTTCAAAACAGTTTACACCTAGTTTATAAATTCCATTATTTATTTCCTCATTTGTAAAATAACCTTGTGAATTTGCATCAGCCAATTTTGTACTTAGGCTATTATCAACAAAATCATTTTTTCGTTGAAGTTCCGCTCGATGATAAATGTGATTTTGAATGATTTCTATAATAAAATAAGTCACCGCAAAAAATGCAAGTACCTTTGATAATGTAGTAGATATATTTGGATTTATGGTTGATCTAAAATTATTAATAATTATAAGTAAAACTGATATAAATGTGGATATAATTAAAATCCAACTCAAACCGCTAGACAACTTATTTACGATTTTATAAATTTTATCGTGTGGTACTTTCTTTTTCATCATTATTTTTTTTTATGTTATCGTGGCTAGCCTCTGGACCGTACCAAATATCTGTTTCTAACCAAACTTCATAAAAGTACAACCAAGCGGACGTTATAGGTAAAATATATTTTGCTATCAATTTATCTTTTGACCAATTAAAATCTTTTGGATGATAAAGACAGAGAGTTTCTGTTCTTTCATAGAAATGAGGTGGTTTATCAACTAATTTTGGACTCAATATTTTAACTTTTGGTCTAAAATTACCACAGTATGTGATTTCTACCTTAAATTTTCTAAATTCCGGTTTAGGTTGAAGTTCTCCAACAAATTTAACTTCGCTGTTAGACTTTTTAGTAACTTTAAATTGAGGATAAAGTGATTTCATCGCACCAATTTGTATATCAACTTTAGTTGATTTATTTCTATATATCGCCATAAAAACCTTTTGAAGCTGGAATGTTTTTTCCAATTGAATTTGAAATAAAACCAGATGGAGTAGATTTTAAAATACCATCAGATAAATTTTGAGAAAATGTTTTTGCTTCATTTATATCTGATATTGTAAATTCTTTACCAAATATTTCTTTCCAAATTTGTATTGCTTCTACATTTTCTTTTTTATCTAAATGCTCTTTTGCTTTATTTAGTTTTTCCTTTACATTTTTCACTTTTTTAATTCCTTCATCAAAATGATTTTCTGTTTTGAATTTTATTTTATTTAAATAATATTCGGCGTTATCAAACCAAAGTCTAATACCTTCTTCAAAATTGGAAAAATTATTAATATGGAAATAACTAACAACTGTTTCTTCAATGTGAAAAGAAGGAAGCAACTTTTTATTTTCCCTATTCCAATATTTTATCGCTTTAACTAAACACTTTATATTATATCCATTATTTCGGTTTGAATCATTCAGATTATTAGTTAATTCTTGTGGGTTACTGAATATCCAGGAATCTAAATCATAATTAGGTATTAAGTAACCTCCATATTTTTGTTTAAAACTTGGCAAAACATCAAAATTTATCTTACTTAGTGTAATTGTGACGCAAGGTCTGTCTTGCGTTACTTTACCTTCGTAGTGAGATATAGAATTTAGTTTGTTTTTTATTTTAGTTAATACAGCTTGTGGTTTTGGTAGGTTTCCAAATTCGTCTAACCATTTTTCTTCGTTTAAAACTGCAAAAATATCAACATCATCTAAAGGCCTGATAATTGTTTCTCTCTCATATGAACCATTTACAAATGTGCAATCAATATTTAATTCATTCTCTGCTTTTGTAAGATGACCATCAAGGTAATTTGTAGACGTTTCAATATATTCTTCTTGTCTGTCAGTAACTGATATATTATCAATCATCTTTTGGATTGATTGTAAAAGTGTAGCCATATTTTCTTAATTTTTTCTTAAAAGTTCAAACAACACACAGCTAATCTGGATGTTTTCTACATTTAAATTCATCTTTATAAACTCTTATTTTTTATCTAAAAAAAGCAGCTATCATTACAATAACTGCTTTCTATAATTTAAAGATATAAATCTTTCTTCTTTATTCTATTCTCTTTCTTCTAATGAAAAATTAAGAACCACACATTTCACAATCTTCAGGATCTCCGGCTTGTGCTTTTAGCAACATAGCTTTGTAATCTTCAATGCTGATAGATTCTGTTTCCGGAACCAAAACTGCTGCCGGTGCATCTTCTTCTTTTTTATCGTTGTTTAATGTGAATTTAATCGCATCAACCGCGGATTTTGTTCTTAAGTAATACATTCCTGTTTTTAAACCTGATTGCCAAGCATAGAAGTGCATTGACGTAAGTTTAGAATAGTTTGCATCTTGCATGAACAAGTTCAATGATTGTGATTGGTCAATGAAATAACCTCTTTGACGTGACATATCGATAATGTCTTTCATCGACATTTCCCAAACTGTTTTGTAAAGATCTTTCAGGTCTTGCGGGATAATATCAATGTTTTGAACAGATCCGTTATGACGCATGATTTCTTGTTTCAATGTTTCGTCCCATAAACCTAGTTTTACTAAGTCTTCTAGTAAGTGTTTGTTTACTACGATGAATTCTCCAGACAATACACGACGTGTGTAAATGTTTGATGTATATGGTTCGAAAGCTTCGTTGTTTCCAAGGATTTGTGAAGTCGAAGCTGTTGGCATTGGCGCAACTAATAATGAGTTACGAACTCCATGTTCCATTACTTCTTTTCTTAATGAAGCCCAGTCCCAACGCCCAGATAATTCTTCATCTTTCATTCCCCACATATTGTACTGGAATTCTCCTTGTGACATTGGAGATCCAGCAAATGTAGAATATGGTCCTTCTTCTTTTGCCATTTCCATAGAAGCGGTTACGGCTGCGAAGTATAATGTTTCGAAAATTTCCTGATTTAATGCTTTTGCTTCATCACTTGTAAACGGCATACGCAACATGATAAAAGCATCTGCCAAACCTTGCACTCCTAATCCTACCGGACGGTGACGCATGTTTGAGTTTTCAGCTTCTTTAACCGGATAGTAGTTTCTGTCGATTACTTTGTTCAGGTTACGAGTTACACGTTTTGTAACATTGTAAAGCGCTTCGTGATCAAATTTACCGTTGTCAATAAACATTGGTAACGAAATTGAAGCTAAGTTACAAACCGCGATTTCATCTTTAGAAGTAAACTCCATAATCTCTGTACACAAGTTTGATGAACGAATTGTTCCTAAGTTCTTGTGATTTGATTTACGGTTTGCTGCATCTTTGTACAACATATAAGGAGTTCCAGTTTCGATTTGTGATTCAAGGATTTTCTCCCATAATTCACGAGCACGAATGGTTTTTCTACCTTTTCCTCTAAATTCATAATCCAAATACATTGTTTCGAATTCTTCTCCGTAAACATCGTATAATCCAGGACATTCATTAGGACACATTAAAGTCCATGATGCATCTTCCTGAACACGTTTCATGAATAAATCAGATGTCCACATTGCGAAGAATAAATCACGTGCACGCATTTCTTCTTTTCCTGTGTTTTTCTTTAAATCCAAAAAGTCGAAGATATCAGCATGCCAGGTTTCGATGTAAATCGCAAAACTTCCTTTACGTTTTCCACCACCTTGATCTACGTAACGAGCCGTATCGTTGAAAACTCTCAACATCGGAACGATTCCGTTTGAAGTTCCGTTTGTACCACGAATGTAAGATCCTGTTGCACGAACGTTATGAATAGAAAGACCAATTCCTCCCGCTGATTGCGAAATTTTAGCCGTTTGTTTTAATGTATCATAAATACCATCAATACTATCATCCTGCATTGCCAAAAGGAAACAAGAAGACATTTGTGGTTTTGGAGTTCCTGCATTAAACAACGTTGGCGTTGCATGCGTAAAGAACTTTTTAGACATTAAATCGTAAGTTTCAATTACTGATTTTAAATCGTCAAGGTGAATACCAACCGAAACACGCATCAACATATGTTGTGGTCTTTCTACGATTTTACCGTTTATTTTAAGCAAATATGAACGCTCTAAGGTTTTGAAACCAAAGTAATCATAATTGAAATCTCTTGTATAAATGATATGTGAATCAAGGAAAGCAGAGTTTTCCTGAATTACGTTGAATACTTCATCCGAAAGTAATGGCGCTTCTTGTCCATTTCTTGGATTAACGTAGTTATACATATCTTTCATCGTCTCTGAGAACGACTTCTTAGTATTTGAATGTAGATTCGAAATTGCCACACGTGCTGCTAATTGTGCATAATCAGGATGCGCAATTGTCATAGAAGCCGCCGTTTCTGCCGCAAGATTATCTAGTTCAGAAGTTGAAACCCCATCATATAATCCTTCGATAACTCTCATCGCTACCTTAACAGGATCTACAAGCTCATTCAAGCCGTAACACAATTTTTTGATTCTTTCTGTAATCTTATCAAACATTACGGGCTCTTTGTGGCCATCTCTTTTTACTACATACATAAGCTTACCTATTTTAGTTATTGAAAAAATGAAAGACACTGGAATAACGAATTCCAGGACTTAAACATTGCGTGTTTTAAAATTATTTTTTGAGAATTGTAGGATTCTCAATAGTTATCTGTTTCCAGTCTGAAAAAAGACCGAAAAGGCATTAAAAATTGTTATTGAATCGACGATTTGGGATGAAGATTCAATCTTAAAAAATCTACTGTTAATCTTTTTTAGCGTTTCTTAGATCACGCTAAAAATATTTTTTGTTGTCTAAAAATCTGCATCAAATGAAATTTTCTGAGCATCACTATCTGTGTTCATAACACCTGATTTTTGATACTCTGCAACACGTTTTTCAAAGAAATTAGTTTTTCCCTGAAGAGAGATCATGTCCATGAAGTCAAACGGATTCGCTGATCCATAAACACGTTCGCAACCTAATTCTACTAATAATCTATCTGCAACAAATTCCAGATATTGTGTCATTAAAGTAGCATTCATACCAATTAAACTTACCGGAAGAGATTCTGTAACAAACTCTCTTTCGATATCTAAAGCGTCAACAATAATTTCTTTAATTCTGTCTTTTGGTACTTTATTAATCAAGTGATGATTGTGTAGGTGAACTGCAAAGTCACAGTGTACACCTTCGTCACGAGAAATCAACTCGTTAGAGAAAGTTAAACCTGGCATTAAACCACGTTTTTTCAACCAATAAATAGAACAGAAAGCTCCTGAAAAGAAAATTCCTTCAACTGCTGCAAAAGCAATTAGTCTTTCAGCAAACGAATCAGATTCGATCCATTTTAAAGCCCAATCTGCTTTTTTCTTAATTGCAGGAAAAACTTCCAAAGCATTAAACAATTCTGCTTTCTCTGCTTCATCTTTCACGTAAGTGTCAATTAATAGAGAATAAGTTTCACTATGAATGTTTTCCATCATGATTTGGAAACCATAGAAAAATTTCGCCTCAGCATATTGAACTTCATTTACAAAGTTCTCAGCAAGGTTTTCATTTACAATTCCGTCAGAAGCTGCAAAAAATGCTAATATATGTTTAATGAAATATCTTTCGTCGTCACTTAACTTATTATTCCAGTCTGTCAAATCCTGGTGCAAATCGATTTCTTCAGCAGTCCAAAAACTAGCTTCCATCTTTTTGTACCATTCCCAAATATCATGATGTTTAATTGGAAAAATAACGAAACGATTTTTATTTTCTTGTAATATTGGCTCGACTTGTGACATGGTAATTTTTGTTTAATTTTTGTATTGAATTTCTACCAATTCAATAGACTACAAAGATTGTCAATTATCGCTAAAAATGAAAGCCAAACTTATTCACAATTCGACGTAGTTTTTAACAAAGGTTAAAAAATGAGATATTTTTCAGACAATAATTAATTTACTGTAAATGAATACTTTAAAAGCAACCAAATAACCTTGAAGCCCGTAAAATATAGACTTTTTACAATAAAAAGCAAGAAATTTTGAATTGTTTTTAAAAGTTTTTTTTTGAGTTAAAACTTTATTTTTTGAGTTAAAATAAACCGTTTAAAAGTGGTAACTAACGCGCGTAGATTTTTATGATTTTTTAAGTTCTTCGGCTACTTTTTCAAGCTCCAAATACCAGTCCTGACCAAAGCGACGAATTAACGCTTCTTTGACAAATTTATACACTGGAACTTCTAATTCTTTACCTAAAGAACAAGCATCATCACAAATATCCCATTTATCATAATTGACCGCAGCAAACTCCGTGAAGTCTTTTACTCGAATTGGGTATAAATGACAAGAAACAGGTTTTTTCCAATCTACGATTCCTTGGTTATAAGCTTGCTCGATTCCGCAAAGTGCAGTTTTACCATCAAAAATAACATAAGCACAATCCTTATTATCGATTAGTGGCGTTTCAAGATCGCCATCAGTTCCTTTTACCCAAGTTCCTTGCGCTTCGATAGCAGCAATTCCTTCTTTGCGTAAAAATGGTTTTACTTTAGGATAAATTTCTTCCAGAATTTTAGTTTCTGCTTCGTTCAAAGGCGCGCCGGCATCTCCATCAACACAGCAAGCTCCTTTACAAGCTGACAAGTTGCACACAAATTCTTTTTCAAGAATATCTTCTGAAATAATGGTTTTACCTAATTGAAACATGATAATAAAGTACTGAAATTTATAAAGTGCAAAGATAGGCAAAGAAAGCAGATGAAATGAGATTAAATTTTACTGTAAAATGCCTTGTGAGTTTTACCGCAAAGAGCGCAAAGTTTTTTCGCAAAGATTCGCAAAGTTTAATTTGATTACGAATATTTGAAAAGCATTTTGCCACAGATTCGGCAGATTAAAACCAACAAAGCTTTGCGAACTTTTTAAGTCTTCTATATTTATGTAGCTTCCAAAAATGATCTTTGCGAATCTTTGCGAAAAAACTTTGCGCTCTTTGCGGTAAAACGCCACAGCAAAATCATCCCAAACCATTATAAATATGTAAGAGATTTTAATAATTGTTATAAAAATCATTTTTTTAATCGAAAAACCATGTTTTTATAACAAAAATACTTTGAAATACATCTTATCAAAAAAACACCTACCTTTATTATCTACCTTTGCACAAATTTTTAAACCCTAAAAATCAAAGTAATATGCTGGATATCGACTTTAAAGAAATCGTTACTGTAGGAATGGTGCTTTTTGCCGTAATTGACATTGTGGGATCTATTCCTATTATTGTGAATTTAAGAGCAAAAGTTGGACATATCGAATCTGAAAAAGCTTCGATTGTAGCCGCACTTATTATGATTGTTTTTCTTTTTGTTGGAGAAGGATTACTGAATCTTATTGGTATAGATGTGCATTCGTTTGCCGTTGCAGGTTCTTTTGTATTATTCTTTTTGGCTTTAGAAATGATTTTAGGAATCAGAATCTATCGTGACGAAGAACCGGGATCTGCTTCTATTGTTCCTTTAGCATTTCCGTTGATTGCCGGTGCAGGAACAATGACCACTTTATTATCTCTTCGATCTCAGTTTCACACCATTAATATCATTATTGCAATTGTACTGAACATTATCTTAGTATATATTGTTTTAAAATCTTCTAAGAAAATCGAGAATTTATTAGGAGAAAACGGACTTGGCGTGGTTCGCAAGACATTTGGAGTGATACTTTTAGCGATTGCTGTTAAATTATTTGCTGCTAATGTTAAAGGTTTGTTTGTCTAACAATTATTTTTATAAATTTACCCCATAAAATTTCTAAAATACGACTTGAAGACATTTATTTAACATCTAAGGGTTTTACTTTATTATTTTAGGCAAACAAACAACCATTATGAAAATTTTTACTTCAATCTTAGTGCTTCTGGCATTAGCTTTAATTGTTTTTAATATTACGTTGCTAGACTTCAAAAATCCTTTTCAGGGAGACAGTGTTGTAGCTTTTATTGGAATCGCCGCTTCATTTTGCGCAGTTTTGATTCTTTTGATTTTTAGAATTTCAAAAAGAATTGAAGAAAAAATGAATGATAACAGATAATATGTTTGACGTTTTACTTATTGGCGGTGGTGTTTCGAGCATGTCTTGTGCTCTGGTTTTAGGATCTGCCAAAAACAAAGCTTTTGCTACCGATAAAAAAATCGGTGTTTTTACACATCAAAAAAGTTCTTCTTTACAAGAAGCAATCTTTTACAATGCTTATGGCATTACCCCAGGCAAATTAGGCTCAGAATTGCTAACCGAAAGTACGGAGCATTTAGCCGAAAGCTATCCGCACATTATACAAATACCAAACGAAAAAGTGGTTAAAGTTGAGGGTTCTTATCCTGAATTTACTGTAACTACTAATAAAGACACTTACAAAACAAAAAATATGGTTGTTGGAATTGGTTCTGCCAATACTTTTGACATTGAAGGTTTAATGCAATATATTGAACCACACAAAAAAGCACTTCCAGAAAAACAACGTATTCAGCTTAAAAATGACGATCATAAAGTAGCCGATGGCATTTATGTTATTGGAACTTTGGCTGGTTGGAGAAGCCAATTAGCGATCGCTGCCGGAAGTGGCGCTGCTGTTGCTACAGATATTCTAACTTTATGGAATAACGGCGTTCAAACTCACGCTCACGATAGTATTAGATAAAGTTTACCTATAAAATTATTAAACCATATAAGTTATATAAGTTCATTTAATGCATTGCGCATATTATCAACTTATATAACTTATATGGTTTCTTTTTTTACTTAAGTTTTTATTTCCCTTTAATTGCTATTTGCTTTACGCATCTAATTAAATGAACTTATATAACTTATATGGTTTAGCTTTTATTTTACAGAAACAATTTCTTTTACTTTGATATGTTTCTCAGTGTCTGTTTTCCAGATTTCACCTTTTACCGAAACCTCATCACCTTCTTTAAATCTTTTGAATTTCTCAGGTCCGCCAAGATTTACAATACTGATTGTTGCAAAATAAACTTCATTTTTATCAGTATTGATTTTTGCAGTGTAACCGTCTTTTCCGTTTTCAATAGAGATTACTTTTCCCGAAATCGCGTTTTTATCTTTCATACATGCACAAGAAATTACAAAAGCCATTAACACCAATAAAAGACTTATTCTTTTTAGATTTTTCATATTTATAGTTTAACCGCAAATCTCGCTAGGTTTTCCGCAAGACTCTACAAGTTTGTTTTAAATTATTATTAATTATTTTAATGCAATTGAATACAGCTTCCTGCAATTACTTTTGGGCTTTCGCCGAATTGTTTCCAAACCCTGATATAACGAAACGTACCATTTACAGCATTATTGTCGTAAGTTCCTTTTAACGAAATCATGACGCTAACAACAGCCGAATCATCGATTATATTAATAATTTGATCCGATGCTTCTAATGCATCAATCTTCATTTTTCCGGAACGATACGAATTCAAATCAAACTCTTTAGTAATTGTTTGACCGTCCGGTAAATTGAAAAGTAAATCATCGTGGAGTGTTTTCTCTAAAGCAGCAACATCAGCATTTTTAATTGCTGTCAAAAGTTCAATCTCAGCATTCACAATGTCTTCTGTTCTCATATGAAAATGATTTAAAGTTACTTTTTCGGATTCAAAACGGCTTTGATCATCGCATCTTCTTTCAAAATCACATCATAATAATACAATTCGCCATACAATTGTCTGGCAAATTCTGCAGTAATATAACGGTTTACCAAAGCTTTGGTTTTATCTAATTTTAAATCTAAACCAGTTAATAAAACATAGGTTTTGAACTTTTTAAAATACACATCAGAGGTTTTCATCTTATTCAGAAACTCATTAAAATGAAGACCTGAAAACGCACTTCTATTTTTGTCTAATTCTTCAAAAACAAAATGACCTACAATTCCTGTTTGAAGCAAATAAGCAACATTTTCGTTTCCGTGTTCCGCTTCAATTGGCACAAAAATATCCGGAACGATTCCGCCGCCTCCGTAAACAATCTTGCCCTTTGGGGTTTTAAATTTCAAGGAATCTGCCACTTTTATACTGTCTTTAGCATAAAGTTCTCCAGATTTTAGACGAGATTCTGATTCTTTAAAATATTCTTCGTTTCCTTTTTTATAAGGTTTCTGAATCGATCTTCCGGTTGGTGTATAATATCGCGCTACAGTAAGTCTTACCGCAGATCCGTCATTGAAATCCATTTCGCGTTGTACCAATCCTTTTCCAAAAGAACGACGCCCAACAATAATTCCGCGATCATTATCCTGAAGTGCTCCAGCCAAAATTTCACTGGCAGAAGCGCTATTCTCATTTATTAAAACATATATTTTTCCAGTTTCAAAACTTCCGGCTTTTGTAGCATATGTTTTTTCGGTCGTACCATTTTTGTTTTTAGTAAAAACGATTAACTGTTTATCTTTCAAAAACTCATCGGCGACAGCAATAGCTTCTTCCATGTAACCACCGCCATTATCACGAAGATCAATTACCAATGATTCGATTCCGTTTTGTTTCAATCTGTTTAAACCAGCTTTAAACTCATCAAAAGTAGTTTCGGCAAAACGATTGATTTTTATATAACCCGTATTATTTCCAAGCATCAAAGAAGCGTCAACACTCTTGATTGGAATAATATCTCTTTTTACTTTAAATTTAAGTTTCTTTTGTTCTGACTTTCTAAAAACAGTCAGTTCGATTTCACTTCCTTGTTTTCCTTTTAATTTCGAAAACAAACTATCTGACGGCAAACTTCTACCGAACAATTTAGTTTTTCCGGCAAATAAAATTCGATCTCCGGATTTTATTCCAGCTTTCGCCGAAGGTCCGTTTTCGATAGGCTTTATGATCGCAACAGAATCTTTATACATATAAAAATTAATTCCGATACCCACAAAATCTCCTTTCATACTTTCAGCAACTTCTGCTTGTTCCGTTGGCGGAATATATACAGAATGCGGATCTAATTTTGATAAAATATTATCTACCGTTAAGTTCACAATAGAATCTGTATTGATGCTATCAACATATTCGTTATTGATAAAATCAATCAGTTTATTCAGCTTGGTTTTAGAGTAATTCTTAGCCAATAGCTGATCATCAACGGGAGCATTCATTCTGCTTCCGAGTACGGTTCCAAGAGCAAAAGTAGCTCCGATAACGATTGGCAAATATTTTAGATTAAATTTCATTACTCTTCTAAAACAGGAATATGTTCGACCTCAACTCCTGCTTTTAATAAAAACTGAATCCCGGAATCATCGCGATATCCGTTGTGGTAAACCACTCTTTTTATTCCGGATTGATGAATCAATTTACTGCATTCTTTACATGGCGACAATGTGATGTACAATGTTGCTCCTTCGCAAGACTGAGTTGATCGGGCAACTTTTAAAATCGCATTTGCTTCGGCATGCAAAACATCCCAACGTGTTAATCCGTCTTCGTCTTCACAGCAATTTTCAAATCCGGATGGAGTACCATTATATCCGTCAGAAATAATCATTCGGTCTTTTACGATAATGGCTCCAACTTTTTTTCGCTTACAATAAGAGAGTAAACTCCACTCATTTGCAATGCGTAAATACGCTTTATCGTATTTATTTAATTTTTTTATCTCCATTTATTTTATCTGTTCCAAATTGGGCTTTCGATAATCATCGGAACTACAACACCAATGATAAAAGCCGACATTACAAGCGCCCAGTCGCGTTTTGAAAAACGAAATACAGTTTGTACTATATATGATATGACCAAAACCACAAAAACAACTACTAATTGTGCTGCTTCGATACCTAGCGCAAATTCTCCTAAAGGTAGTAATTTTGAATTTGCTGATCCTCCTAAAATTGTCTTAAAATAATTAGAGAATCCAAGTCCGTGAATAATCCCAAAAAACAAGGTCACAAAAAACAATAAATTTATACCATCGTTCTTAGAAGCTTTCCCTGCTGTAAAGAGATTAAAAACAGCCGTTATTAAAATCGTAATCGGAATTAAAAATTCCACAATATTTACTTTTATAGCAATGATTCCGTAAACCGAAAGCAATAATGCTAGTGTATGACCTATTGTAAAAACAGAAACTAAAAGCAAAATGCGTTTCCAGTCTTTAAACAAATAAGGTGTTGTTAATGCGATTAAAAAAAGAACGTGATCGTAAGCATGAATATCAAGAACGTGCTTCAATCCTATTTGAAAATAAATCCAAAAATCTGACATAGGGGCAATAATATTAATTGATTAGGGGTTGTAAACTTACGATTTATTTTGAAAAACCAACAAAGTCAACTCTTAAAACCGCAGAGAAAAATAAGTTAAATTTTATGAGAAATTTAAAATGTTAAATTAAAATAAGATTTATCTTTGTTCGATAAAAACCTAATTAATTATGCCATTTTCAGAATTATTTGATAACGAATTCAAACAAAGAAACAGAGGTCATTTCTCTGCAATTGTGCGTGTCGCATTTGCTGACGGAAAAATTAATGACGAAGAGCAAGCTTTTTTAGACAAATTAGCTTCAAGATTAGAAATTTCAGAAGACGAATATAAGGAAATCCTTAAAGATCCGTGGCAACATGCGATAAACCCGCCTTACTTGTATGCACAACGTTTAGAGCGTTTGTACGATTTGGCAAGAATGGTTCACGTAGATCACCATTTAGGAGACCAACAAGAAATAATGCTAAGACGTATGGGATTGGCTTTAGGATTTACTCCTGGAAATATTGATTATATCGTAAGAAAAGCATTGTCTTTAGTTGACAAAAAAGTAGATTTAGATACTTTCCTTTTCGAAATGGAAAACATGAATAAATAAAAAAAAAGCTCCAATTAAAATTGGAGCTTTTTTTTTTTATTGTTTTACTTCTGTCAATTTAAATTGACCTTCAAGTCCACCTTTAAAAGTGACTTGTTTATTTTTAACAACATCAAAAGCTGCAACAGGCTCAGTAAACACAAAACTAAACTTAGAATTACCTAAATCTGTAATTTTCAAAGTATAACCTAATATAGGATATCTCGTAGTTGCTGTTACTAATTCGCAACTTACCAAAAGCTCATCTGCTGTTCCCGGTCCAAAATCATAAATTCCATTCAAATCTTTTTGAGATGCTGGAAAAGAGATATCAATATAAAAAGTCTCTCCTTTTTCGTTTGAAATTACAAAATTGACACTTTTCTGTGTATCAAAACTTGCCGTTTTATAAAAATAAACTCCTTTGGTTGGTACAAAACTATTTCCATCAATCACAATCGATGAAGTCACACTTGCTTTATCATCTGCATCTGATGAACAAGAAGTTGTAATATTGAATACTAACAAAAGTATTACAGCAATTTTTCTCATAAATATATTTTTGTTAAATATATAAAAATCTTACATAAATAACTTATTTAAAAAAAAGCTATAAACAATAACTACTTCATTCAAAACTGAAAATTGAAATTAAAAAATAAACCCGACAGGTTTTTAAAACCTGTCGGGTTTGAACTGAGACTGAAAACCGAGACTGCGGCTAAAAACTAAAGCGCTTCCGCCATAAATTGCTCTGCCTTTTCGACCATATTATAACTTCCGCAGAAAAACGGAACTCTTTGATGTAATTCTGTTGGTTGGATTTCCATAATTCTACCAAATCCATCTGTTGCTTTCCCTCCCGCTTGTTCTGCGATAAATGCCATCGGATTACATTCATATAATAAACGTAATTTCCCTTTTGGCGCTTTTGAGCTTGTTGGATATAAATAAATTCCGCCTTTGATCATATTTCGATGAAAATCTGCAACCAAACTTCCAATATATCTTGAAGTATAAGGTCTGTCTTCTTCTTCTCGCTGACAATATTTGATGTAGTTTTTTACGCCTTGCGGAAAGTGAACATAATTTCCTTCATTCACCGAATAAATATTTCCGTTTTGAGGAAATTTCATATTTGGATGTGATAAATAAAATGTTCCGATTGCCGGATTTAAAGTAAATCCGTTTACGCCATGTCCGGTTGTATAAACCAACATTGTCGAAGTTCCATAAATTACATAACCTGCTGCAACTTGATTGATTCCCGGTTGTAAAAAATCCTCGCTTGTTACCGGAGTTCCAATTGGAGTAATTCTTCTAAAAACAGAAAAAATAGTTCCCACAGAAACATTAACATCAATATTTGAAGATCCGTCAAGCGGATCCATTAAGATCACGTACTTATTATTATGACTGTTGTCGCTCCCCTGAACAGTTATAAAATCGTCGTTTTCTTCTGAAGCAATTCCACAGACAATCTCACGGTTTATTAACGTCTGGATAAATACTTCGTTTGCATACACATCTAATTTTTGCTGGTCTTCGCCCTGAATATTTTGTTCGCCTGCAGCGCCAATAATGTCCACGAGTCCGGCTTTGTTTACTTTATAGTTTACGACTTTTGCCGCCAAACGTATAGAGTTGATAATTCGGGAAAGCTCCCCCGACGAATACTGAAATGCTTTTTGGTTCTCAATAATAAACTCTCCTAGTGTTTTATTGCGTTCTTCCATTACTATATCGTTGTAGTTTTATTTTTAAGTCACAAATATCGTTTTTTTTGTGAGAATGATTTAAAAATTATTTCGTTAGTTTGCTACTATTGTATATTTGCTAATTAAAGTCAAAAAGTACACGTAAAAAACATACTTTTTTAGCTTATAACTAATTAATAATAAGAATATATGAAATTGCTCTAAAAGATTCATTTCTGGAAATAAACGCCTTAAATCGAAAAAAGCAAGACATATAGGACCAAAAAATAAATTGCACATAATATGAATATTAGAAAAGGAAATCCTGAAGACATGAAATCAGTTTTGGGATTAATACAGGAGTTGGCAATATTCGAAAAAGAGCCTGATGCAGTTGTAATAACTGAGGAAGATTTAGTTCGTGACGGTTTTGGAGAAAAACCATTATTTCATGTTTTTGTAGCAGAAATTGAAAATGACGAACAACAGAAAGAAATTGTTGGAATGGCAGTATATTATTACCGATATTCTACCTGGAAAGGAAAAACAATACACCTTGAAGATTTAGTTGTCAAGGAAAAAATGCGCGGAACCGGATTAGGATCTGCACTTTATTCTGAGATTATGAAACAAGGAAAAAAAGATAACGTTCGAAGAATTGACTGGAATGTTCTGGATTGGAATACTCCTGCAGTTAAATTCTATGAGAATTCAGGCGCAAAGATTCTTGAAGAATGGAGAGTTGTTCAAATGGATGAAGCAGGAATTAATTCGTTTTTAGAAAAATAAAAAAATTACCCGATTTCTTTTCAAACCCCGAATCTGAAATCTAAAATCTAAAATTAAAAATGAGAGTATTTAAATTTGGTGGAGCATCGGTTAAAGATGCCGATGGAATTAAAAACGTATATGACGTTTTACAAAAAGTAGGTTACGAAGATGTGATTTTGGTGGTTTCGGCTATGGGAAAAACCACGAATGCTCTTGAAGTTGTTATCAAGAATTACTTTGATAAATCAGAAGAGTTAAATGCATCTGTACAGGATATAAAAAAATATCACAATCAGATCTTATTGGATTTGTTCGAAGATGAGAAACATGCCGTTTTTGCTGCTGTAACTGCACAATTTTCAGAGTTAGAATACTTTCTAGCACATAATAAATCTCCTAATTACAATTTTGTTTACGATCAGATTGTGAGTTTTGGAGAATTGATTTCGACTACAATCTTAAGTCACTTCATGAACTTTATGGGAATCCAAACGCAATGGCTGGACGTTCGTAATTTCATTAAAACAAATGCAAATTACAGAGATGCCGAAGTTGATTGGGAAACGACTCAACAATTGATCAGCAAAAATGTTCCTAGAAAAATATTAAATATTACTCAGGGATTTTTGGGTGCCGATGAAAACAACTTTACAACAACTCTAGGTCGTGAAGGTTCTGATTATACAGCTGGAATTTTTGCTTATTGCTTAAATGCTGAAAGTGTAACAATCTGGAAAGATGTTCCGGGAGTTATGAATGCCGATCCGCGTTATTTTGAAAATGCAAGTTTGTTAAATCAAATTTCGTATCGTGAAGCAATCGAGTTAGCATTTTACGGTGCAACAGTTATTCACCCAAAAACGTTACAACCATTACAGAAAAAAGAAATTCCGTTATACGTAAAATCTTTTATCAATCCATTATTAAAAGGAACTTGTGTTTCTAAAGGTGTTGATTTGGAGCCGCAATATCCTTGTTTTATTGTTAAAAGGAATCAGCTTTTGATTTCGCTTTCATCAATTGATTTCTCTTTTATAATGGAAGAAAACATCAGTGAGATTTTTGCTTTATTCCATGAATTCAAGATTAAAGTAAACCTGATTCAGAATTCTGCTATTAGTTTTTCTGTTTGTGTGGAAGATAAATTTGAGAACTTCAATGATTTGAATGCGATCCTTTCGAAAAAATTCAAAGTAGATTACAGCGAGAATGTAACTTTATACACGATTCGCCACTTTACAGAACAAGCTGCACAAACGGTAGAAGACAACAAAGAAGTTTTACTTAAACAAGTAAGTAGAGAAACGATGCAAATTGTGACTAAAGAACTTAACTAAACCTTCTTTATAAGTTAATTGTATTAATTCAATATATTTCCTAAAAAGGCTTTACGTGATTGTAAAGCCTTTTTTAGTTTCTAGCATTTTTAAAGCGTTAAACTACTTTCTCTTAATTCCTATGCGCATAGGAAGACTTAGTAATTGAAGGCTCTAATTCAATGGAAAAACTAAAATATCCCTCACATTATTTCCCAATTATAAATACTACTTTTGGCTTTTTAGAGTTAAAGTCTTTATGCTGAAAAAATTACTATTTTTGACGTTGCTTATTTGGTTTTCTGGTCTTCAGGCTCAGGAAACGGAATCATCGTACAAAACCAAAAAAGTAATTGCAACGCGCGACACTATTCATCTGGAAGAATTTAGTATCAATTCGAGTTATTTTCAAATTCTGAATACTAAAAATGAAGTTTTAGATTCGACTTTTTACAAGATAAATTTCCAAAAAGGAACCTTGCTTTTCAACGAAAAACTGGCTTCGGCTTCAGATACTTTAATTGTCAATTATCTAAAATATCCTGATTTTATTACCAAAGAATATAGTCTTTACAAATCAAACCAAATTGTTACAAACGATATTGGTTCTGAGAAATTATACAAAATCGACAATAAAAGCACCAAAAAAGTAACTCCGTTTGACGGTCTAAATACTTCCGGAAGTATCACTCGTGGCGTAACCGTTGGAAACAATCAAAATACGGTTTTGAACTCTAATCTGGATTTGCAAATTACCGGAAAAATATCTGACAAAGTTAGTTTACGGGCTTCGCTTCAAGACAATAATATTCCGTTGCAAGATGGCGGTTATTCTCAGAAACTCGATCAATTTGATAATATTTTCATGGAACTTTTTAGCGACGACTGGAACATACGGGCGGGAGATGTTTTCCTTGAAAATAGAAAAACTCAATTTTTAAGTTTTAATAAAAAGGTTCAGGGAATTTCGGCAAGTTTTGATTTTGATACTGATAAAAGTAAAACCAACATCTTCGCTTCTGTTGCATTTGCAAAAGGTCAATATGCCAAAAGTACTTTTACAGGTCAGGAAGGAAATCAGGGACCTTATAAATTAAAAGGTCAAAATGGTGAATTGTATGTTCTGGTAATTTCAGGTTCTGAGCGTGTTTACGTAAATGGTGTTTTACTAAAACGTGGCGAAAACAACGATTATGTGATCGATTATAATGCGGGTGAAATTACTTTTACTTCACTTTTTACGATTACGTCTGAAATGCGAATCAATATCGAATACCAATATTCAGATCGAAATTATAACCGAATTGTGACGTATGCCGGAGCAACTCATGAAAACAAAAACTGGAGTTTTGGCGGTTATTTATATTCGGAAAATGATATGAAAAATCAGCCTTTGCAGCAAAATCTTTCTACAGAACAGGTTCAGATTTTAAGTCAGGCGGGAGACGATCGAAATTTAATGAAAGCGCCTTCTGCTTATGAAGATACTTATGCTGATAATAAAATTTTATATAAAAAAATCCTTATAAACTCCGTTGAAGCTTATGAATATTCTAAAGATGCAACTAGCGTTTTATACAATGTAAAATTTAGTCTTGTTGGTAATAATGCAGGAAATTATATCATTCAGAACAATAATTCTGTCGAACGTATTTATGAATATGTTGCGCCGGTCAATGGCATTTTACAAGGAAATTACGAACCTATTGTACAATTGGTTGCGCCAATAAAATTGCAAGTGGCGACTTTTTTAGGAAAATACAATCCTGACGAAAAAACCTCAGTTGACTTTGAAGTCGCGATAAGTAATAATGATAAAAACTTATTTTCGAACATTGATGACGGCGATAATAGCGGAGTTGCCTTGAAAACAAATATCAAGAAACGTCTTTTTACCAGAAACTGGACTTTGGACGCTTTTGCAAATTATCAATTTGTTCAGGAAGATTTTAGATCTGTTGAGCGTTTGTACAATATCGAATTTAGCCGTGATTGGAATTTAAATGCTACTCTTTTGGGCAATCAAAGTTTATTGGCTACAGGCTTGAACTTTAATTTATTTGCAAATCAAAAAACATCAAACATAGGTTTATTTAGTTATCAATTTGAGAAATTAGATTATTCCGAAAGTTATTCCGGAGCGAGACATACAACAACGGCTCTTTTCAAACTGAAACAATGGACGATTGAAAATCAGGGAAGTTTTCTAAATTCAGATGCAACAACTTCGACTTCAAAATTTATTCGAAATCAAACCAGAACCAAGTATCATTTTGGTAAAAACTGGATTGGTGCGAGTCTGCAAATCGAAGACAATCAGCAACGGGATAAAGTCACGAATCAATTTTCGGCTTTAAGCCAAAGATTCTCAGAATATGGTGCATTCGTTGGTCGCGGTGATAGTACTAAAGTTTTTGTCGAAATAGGTTATTTGCAACGCCGAAACGATAGTTTGCAAAATGGTTTATTGCAGCATGTGAACAATTCGCAAACCTATTTTTTAAAGTCAAAATTGATTCAGAATAAAAAAACAGATTTGGCGGTTTATGCCAGTTACAGAAATTTAGATTTTACAGATTCGACCCGGAAAAATGAACCTTCTTTAAACTCGAGAATACTTTATAACGATCGCTTTTTTAATCAATTGATGCAAATTGGAACCGCTTACGAAACCAGTTCAGGAACTATTGCGCAACAAGAATTTACCTATATAGAAGTTCCAACTGGTCAGGGAGTTTATACCTGGAATGATTATAATGGTGATGGAGTTCAACAATTGGAAGAATTTGAAATTGCAGCTTTTGCAGATCAGGCGCGATACATTAGAATCTTTTTACCCAATCAGATTTACATCAAAACCAATCAGAATAAATTTTCGCAATCTATCGCTTTGAATCCATTGCAATGGCAAAACGAAACGGGTTATAAAAAGGTGCTTTCTTATTTTTACAATCAGACTTCTTTTATTATGGATCGAAAAGTAAAAAGTCAGGGCGAACGTTTAGAATTGAATCCGTTTAATTCATCTGAAGAAAATATTCTGGGATTAAATTCAAGTTTCAGAAACAGTTTGTATTACAATCGTGGGAAACAGAAAAACTCTGTAACGTATACTTATCTTATTAATAAAGGTAAAAATCTACTTTCGATAGGTTCGCAAAATGTCAAAAATAGTTCGCATCAATTGCAATACACACATTTATATCAAAAAAGCTGGTTGTTTAATTTCTTTACCAAAACCATTAAAACCAATTTGGTTTCTGAAGATTTTGTCGAAAAGAATTATGACTTAAAAGGATATCAAGTGGCTCCAAAAGTGAGTTATTTATTTTCGAAAAACACAAGTTTAGATTTCTTCTATGAATTTCAAAACAAGGAAAATAAAATAGGGAATTTTGAAACACTTGTCCAAAACAGACTCGGAACTTCTTTTTCTTTTGCCGGCGAAAAGAAGATAACTTTGAATGGAGAGTTTTCTTTTTATCAAAATAAATTTACCGGAAATGAATTTTCATCGGTAGGATTTCAGATGTTGGAAGGACTTCAGGAAGGACAAAATTTAGTATGGAAGCTTCTATTACAGAAGAATATAACACAATTTCTAGATGTTAATTTAAATTATCAAGGCCGAAAAAGTGAAACGGGATCTACGGTTCATACCGGAAACATTCAGTTGCGTGCATATTTTTAACAGTTAACGAAAAACATTACAATAAATTGATTAATTTTAATTGAAATTTAAATTTTAAACCTTATGAAAAAATTATTATTACTCTGTTTTCTAGTTGTTTTCTCTTCTAATTTCTATGCTCAGGAAACTGCTAAAACTACTAAGAGCAAAACGGAAGCTTCTGCTAAAAAAGCAAAAGCGAGCGCCGATAAAGCAACTTCGGACGCAAAAAAAGAAGCCAAAAAATCTAAAGCAGCAGCAGATGACGCTACTGCAGCATCAACAAAAGCAAAAAAAGAAACGGCTAAATCTAAAAAAGCTGCCAAAGACGCTGCTGATGATGCTTCGGCGACAGCGAAAAAAGAAACAGCTAAAGCTAAAAAAGCAAGTGCTGATGCTACTGACGCTTCTGCGAAAGCAAAAAAAGCAACTTCAAAAGCTGAAAGTGCAAAATCTGATGCAACTAAAACAGCTGCAAAAGCAGACGCAGCAAGTAAGAAAGCAACAAAAGATGCAACTTCTGCTAAAACAAGTGCTTCTAAAACATTAAAAGAAACGAATGAAAAAGCTCCAAAAGTAGCTGATAAAGTTACCGGAGAATACAATGGAAAAAAAGTTTACACGGGACCAAAAGGTGGTAGATACTACATTAACTCTAATGGAAACAAAACTTATATTCAAGACAAATAATAATTTCACACCAATATATGAGAAGGAACTATGTTATGTAGTTCCTTTTTTTATGCAAAAAATCTTCCTGACGACAAATTAGTCGTTAACATACAAATAACTTTACGTCAGAAATTGAACTATTTTTAGACTTTTTTGTCCGAAAACGCCTTTTAAACCTGAATATAGAGTTTAATAATTTAGTAATACGCCTGAAATATCATAGAAAACATATTTCTTTATCTTCGTTTTTAAAAAGCGTTAAACTATGAGCATTGACTATTCTGCGAACAAAACAATTTTAGTTGCTCCATTAAACTGGGGATTAGGCCATGCCGCAAGATGCATCCCAATTATAAAAGCGCTTCAAGAAAACAATTATATTCCAATAATCGCTTCTGATGGAGTTGCACTGGCTCTGTTACGCAAAGAATTTCCTTATGTACAGACCCTGGAATTGCCTTCTTATCATATTGAATATGCAAAAAATGGTAAAAATTTTAAGTGGAAACTGATTAAGAATTTACCTAAAATGATTGTCGCTATTCTTGATGAGAAAAAAATGGTAAACGGTTGGATAAAAAAACATGGAATTGATGGTATTATTTCGGACAATAGATTAGGGGTTTTTAGCAAAAAAGTGCCTTCTGTATTTATGACGCATCAATTGAATGTGATGACGGGAAATACAACTTGGTTTACGAGTAAATGTCATCAACATGTTATAAAAAAATATTCTGAATGCTGGGTTCCGGATACTAATGAGAAAGTGAATTTGACGGGTGATCTTGGTCATCTTAAAACAAATGAACTTAATTTAAAGTATATTGGTCCGTTGAGCAGAATGCGCAAAAAAGATATTCCGAAAACTTATGATTTGATGATCATTTTGTCAGGACCGGAACCTCAACGAACTTTTCTGGATGAAAAGCTACAGAAAGAAATTGTTAACTATAAAGGTAAAGTTGTTTTTGTACAAGGTATTGTTGAGAAGACTCAAAACAAATGGCAAAACGGAAATGTTACGTATTACAATTTCATGAATTCTAAGCAATTGGAACAAACATTCAACGAAAGTGAATTTGTTTTATGCCGCTCAGGTTACACAACAGTAATGGATTTGGCAAAATTGGGAATGAAAGCCTTTTTTATTCCTACTCCGGGACAATATGAACAAGAATATTTGGCGATAAAACTTCAGGAAGAGAATTTGGTACCGTATGCAATGCAAGACGACTTTACCATTGAAGATCTTTCAAAAGTAAAGTCGTTTAAAGGTTTAACTCAATTCAATGAAGATATTGACTGGGATAATTTATTTTCTATATTCGAGGACAAAAATTAGAAATTAAACTGAGCCTGAAGCCTCAATAAATTTCCTTGTTGTCTGTTGATTGGCAATGCACTGTCTTCGAAAGTACGGTCAGCAATTACATATTCGGCTGTAAGTTCGAAGGCTTTAATTGGTTGCCATTCTATACCAATTTCGTAATCTCTAACAACATAACTACGAGCATCTTTCTCGTATTTTTTCCCTCCGTCATAATATTGAAATTTTGCAAACGGATATATATGTTGTTTCTTTAAGTCTAATTTGTAATTCAATAATACATAACCTCCGTCTAAATCTGTTTCATCAACTGTGTTAGTCAGTGTATTATAACGTGGTCCTCTTCCAATATTATATTCTGTTTGGATTCCGAAAGGCCTTGGATATAAAACAAATGTTGCTCCAACTCTTTGGTCTTTTACATATTGCGGATCATTTACGATTACACCTGGCGAAATTTCTCCGGTAAAAGCCCATTTTCCTGTATAAGCCTGGATTCCCGGTTCGATAATCTGACTTCCTATTACGAATGGATATGTTACTCTGGCAACAACATTCAAATCTCTGTTTCCGTCTAGTTTATTGGCAATTTGTCCGTTGTAAACTCCAAAAGCAAAAACACCATAATCACCTGAACCTTTGTAGCCGTCTTTTACTAACATTGCAAAACGCTCTCTAATTTCGGCTGGAGCCCAATAAAAGAAAATCCCTAAATCACGCTCATTTAATATAGCGCTATTCATGGCATCATTTCTGTCTAAAGCCAAACGCTGCGAACTGGATTGCATGTTTTCGAAACCATAAGGAATTTTACTTTGTCCAACACGAACACGATATTCTCTCTTTTTATCAAATGAAAGATCAAAGTAAAGATCTCGAATTTGAACGAAATTTTGAATTCCGGTACTTGGAGAACTGGCGAAATCAGGTTGAAAATAGAAAAACACATTTGGGTGAACTTGTCCTGAAAACACTAAACGTGCACGTCTTATAAAAAGTCCGTTGTTTGCTTTTGCATCCGGAGCTGTAGAAGTTGTTCCCCAGGATTTATCGCATTGCTCACAAGAAACTTTATCGTTTGTAGAAAACAAACCATTGTATCTTATTTGTGCATATCCTCTTAGAGAAATTCTGTCGTACCAATGCTCTTCTACTCCTCCTCCAGACTTAGTCTCTGGAAGTTTTGCTTTATTAATAGAATCTAAAATACGCATTACTTCGTTTTTTACATCCTGTTTATTCAAATCCTGTGCACTTACAGCGCAAGATATTAGTAATAAAACAACAACTAATTTTCTTTTTATCATCTTTTCTCTAATTCCCTTAATTTCAAGGTGCAAAGATGTGTCACCTATGTTAAGAAATCATTAACAAGATGTTACTATAATAAAAATTTATTGTTACGGATTCTCAGTCAATGTTTAACTAATGTTAAAACACCTTGTTTTACTGTACTCCGCAGAAAGTAGCTTACAATTATTTAACTTCAGCTTTTATTGTTTTATTTGCTTTTTCAAGCGTAAAAGAGAATTCAGAACCTATTCCGAACTCACTTTCGACATAAACCTTCTCTTTATGAGCTTCGATAATATGTTTTACGATTGCCAATCCTAAACCAGAACCTCCTTCAGAACGAGTTCCGCTTTTGTCAACTCTGTAAAAACGTTCAAAAAGTCTTGGAATGTTTTGTTTCTCAACTCCTTCTCCGTTATCACTAATTCTGATTAAGACTTTTTTCTTGGTTAAATTGACAACGCCAACTTCGGTCAGACCGCCATCTTTTCCATATTTAATGGAGTTTACGATAAGATTCTCCAAAACTTGTTGAATTCGATCCTGATCACCTCGAACAATTACGGATTGAACGTTCTTGCTTTCAAAAGCTAATTTGATTTTCTTTTTATCAGCTTTCATTTCTAATAAATCGAAAACATTCTGAATAAGTTCAACAATATTAAAATCAGTAAAATTTAAATCTAAATCTCCTGATTCTAACTTGGTTATCATATCCAAATCTTCTACTATATAAATAAGACGCTCTACTCCTTTTTCGGCACGTTTTAAATATTTCTTTCTAATGTTCTTGTCGTCCATTGCGCCATCAAGCAATGTCGAAACATAACCCTGAACGGTAAACAAAGGTGTTTTAAGTTCGTGTGAAACGTTTCCTAAAAACTCTCTTCGGTATTGCTCGCGAATTTCAAGCATTTCGATTTCAAGTTTTTTATCAGTGGCAAACTTCTTTACTTCACGCGAAAGCGTTTCCATATCAGTAGTTATAGGCTGATTGATAAGTGTTGTAGATTCTAATAAAGAAACCTCATCGTATATTTTTTTTACTCTTCTGTAAATAAAGCGCTCTACACGATATTGCAAAACTAAAAACGCGAATATATAAATTGATATAATAAAAATTATTCCAAATGCAACTTGATGTTTCAGTTGATTTTTATAGAATAATGACATTAACATCAGTACAAATCCTGTTGCAAAAAGACTTATATATAATGCCGATTTGATTGCAAATTTGTATGTTTTTTTAAAATTAATTTTCATTGTTATTTTGTAACCATTAAGATTTTTTTTCTTTCACCATATAAGTGATATAAGTTCATTTTACTTTTGACTATAAATGACTTAGCACATGTAGACGCTATGTTTACATGTGCTAAATATACTAATTTTTAAAAATTGCGAACAACAAATTAAATGAACTTATATCACTTATATGGTTCGAATTTTTATTAGGATGCTAAACTTCAAATTTATAACCAACTCCTTTGATGGTTTTAAAAAGATCTTCTCCAATTTTTTCACGTAGTTTTCGAATATGAACATCTATTGTTCTTCCTCCAACTACTACTTCATTGCCCCAAACTTTATCCAGAATTTCGTCTCTCTTGAAAACTTTCCCTGGTTTTGAAGCTAATAGATAAAATAATTCAAATTCTTTTCTTGGTAAAGCAATTTCTACGTTGCCTTTTATGATCTTATATTCTTCTCGATTAATCTCGATTCCGCCAACGTTTAAGGTGTCGCTGACTACTTCTTGTTCTTTTAACCTTCTTAACAAAGCCTTTACTTTGCTGACCAATAATTTTGGCTTTATTGGTTTGGTGATATAGTCATCTGCACCTGCATCAAAACCAGCAACTTGTGAGTAATCTTCGCTTCTCGCTGTTAGGAATGTTATGATAACATTATTTAATTCAGGAATTTTTCTAATGTGTTCGCAAGCTTCCATTCCGTCCATTTCTGCCATCATTACATCCATAATAATTAATTCCGGCAATTCTTTCTGAGCCTTTGCAATGGCTTCTTTTCCATTAGAAGCTGTTACAATCTGGTAGCCTTCCTGAGCAAGGTTATAGCCAACGATTTCTAAGATATCTGGTTCATCGTCAACTAATAAAATCTTGGTTTGTGTTTTTTTCATAAATAGCAAAAATTGAGATTCTTACATCAAATTTTCTTTATTATACATTCGATGATTTTCATTTGAGATGGTAAATATACTAATAAAACAACGGTCAAAAATTGCAGTTAACTGTAATTTAATTTGGTAACAATTTGATAATCTACAAGACACGAAAACATAACGAGTACCTAACATGAACTTTACACAGCGTTTCTTTCTTTGCACAAAAATAAATTAAACACAACACTGAAATGAAATTCAATTTAAAATTTCTATTTATCACATTATTCATCTGTACGATTTCGATCGCACAAAACAAAGGTACGATTTCTGGTGTATTAACCGACAAGGAAATGAACAACCAAGCGTTACCTTTTGCAAATGTTTTAATTAAAGGTACAAACATTAGCGCAAACACTGACATCGACGGAAAATATTCGTTGACTGTAAATCCAGGAAGCTATACTATTATTTTTAGTTTCATTGGATATGAATCTGTAGAAAAACCCGTGACTATTAAAGCAAATGAAACTGTTACTGTTAATCAGGTGCTTTCATCGGGAGGTTATACTCTTAAAGATGTTGTTGTAAAATCGACAGCAAATAAAGAAAAAGAAACTGCATTATTACTAGACCAAAAAAATGCTGTTGTTATCAAACAAAGTATTGGTGCACAGGAAATGGCTAGAAAAGGTGTTAATGATGTTGAGGAAGGTTTGACAAAAATTACCGGAATCACAAAAGTGGATTCCCGTGGAATATTTGTACGTGGACTGGAAGACCGATATAACAATTTATTGATTAATGATTTGGCTGCACCAACAAACAGCCCATTCACTAAAATTATTGCTTTGGATTTGTTTCCAACGAATGTTGTTGGAGTAATTGATGTGTACAAAACATTTAATCCAAATATATATGGTGATTTTGCCGGAGGTACTTTCAATATTCAAACTTCAAAACCAACAAAAAGCATTACTAAAATAAGTGTTGGAGCAGGTTATACAACCGGAAACAGCTTTAAAGATTTCTTATTATCAAATGATGCAGATACTGCAACAGGCTATTTGGGATTTAATGGTAAAGACAGAGAATTACCAAGTTTTCTTGGAAATCAGGCAACGAGACAAACTTACACAACTGACCAGGCTTTAAACTCAGTAAGTAACGATAAAGGTTTTAATGTAAGTGAAGCTAAAAGTCCTTTAAACTCAAGTATCAACCTTTTGCATGCCGAAAAATTCGATTTGAATAACAACCAATTTTTCTCGTACCTGCTTTCTATAAATTACGACAATAATTTTTCAATAAGAGAAGGAGTTGACAGAACTATCGATTTACAGTCTTCAGGATCTAAATATGTAAACAATTTTATCACTACTGATTATCGTTTCAAAACCACAAACTCAGCATTAGTTGGTTTAAACTACAGCAATGACAGACTTAAGTTATCGTTCAACACATTATACATCAGAACTAACTTAAACTCTATAAAAGATCAGTACGGACCATCAGGAGGAACATCTGCTGAAAATGGATTTATCCGTACTAATCAATTAGACAAAAGTGATTATTTGAATGCCCAATTATTAGGTGAATACGCAATAAGCAAAGACAAAAACCAAACTATTAAAGCTGGAGCATCATTTGCTACTACAAAATATGAGCAGCCAGATAGAAAGTATTTCTCTGGTCTTAAAGTAGGCGATGATATGATAAGCACTTCTTATGGAGCAAATAATTTTCTGCGCCAATATTTAACTGTCGATGGTAATTCTTTTTATTCAGCATTAGTAGAGTATAATTTGAAATTCGGGAAAAATGACAAACAAAACAAATTAACCGTTGGATATAATGGCAGCGGATCTAAGATGGAATCTTCATACCGTTTTGTTTCAAGTACCGGTAATGAGGGCTTTACTACAAGCATAAATAATATAGATACTCAAATAACCAACGACATTTCAGCTAATAAAATGACTTTTAGCGAAAACTCTAATGCAACTTACAAAGTTAAACTTGACGAAATGGCTAATGCAGGGTATACTAATTTGTTTTTAAAATTTGGAGAGAAACTTGAAGTAAACGCAGGAGTTCGTTTTGAAAGCACTCTTAAGGAAACTCATTACAGAACATTAGGTTCTTTTGATTCTCCATTCAGAGTATTAAAATATGATAATGCCTATTTTTTACCATCAGTAAATCTTAAGTATTTGCTGACTGACAAAGCTAACATTCGTTTTGCAGCAAGCAAAACATACACCAAACCAGTTATTATGGAGGCTTTCCCTATATCTTTCATCAATGCTGACGGAACTTCAACTCAAGGAAATTCAATTTTGAAAAACAGCGACAATTACAATGCTGACTTAAAATATGAGTTGTTCCCAACGAGTAAAGAAATGATTGCTGTTGGAATATTTGGAAAACACCTTATTAATCCAATTGAAAAAACTTTCATCTCAAACGCAACAACAGGAACAGTTACTACTTTTCTAAATTCTGAAAGTGCTAACATATATGGAGTAGAAGCTGAATTACTTGTTGGTTTAGAAAGAATTAGCGAAAACTTAGATAATTTTTCATGGGGATTAAATGCTACTTTGATGTCATCAAAAGTTACTGTAAGCCCAACTTTTGAATCTATCGATGAGGACGGAGTAATTACCGTAAAACCTTCTATTGAAACACATCAATCAAGATCACTGCAGGGAGCATCAAACTGGTTAGTAAATTCAGATTTAAAATATGAATTTAATTTAGGAAAAGACATGCCAAATACTATGTCTCTTGTTTATGGTGTTTTTGGAAAAAGAATATATGCTGTAGGAACCAATGGACAAGACAATATCTATGAGTTGCCTGTACAACAATTGGATTTTGTATGGGGAAGCAAACTTTCTGATCACTTTGATGTAAAATTCACTGCCGATAACATTTTGAATTCATGGAGAAAACGTGAATTTGGAAACGAAGGAACTATAAAAGTAGATGAATCCTCTTTACTAGCAAACAGCTATAAAAAAGGAGTTGGTTTCTCTTTAAAACTAGGATATACTTTTTAGTACCCATTCAAATAAATATAAAAATGAAAGCTCCAGATATCTGGAGCTTTTTTTATTTACATATCCTTGAAAAAAAACTCATAGCATTTTTCTGACATTTAAATATCTTTTAGCTAACTGTAATGTAATACCTACATAACATGTTGTGAAAATTATCCTGCTAATTTTATCTGGAATTTTAAAAAACAACTTATGAAAAATGTAAAATTACTATTTATGCTGTCTCTGCTTTTTTTGGCAGAAATTGGATTTTCTCAAAATTATGTGACTTACTCTTCTAAAACTGGTACAGTAACAACAAATTCCGGTGTTGAAGGATCACTGGATATTATAATTAGTTGTTATGGAAATAGCAGTAACCCGGTAATACTTGATCAACACTTTTTATGTGGAGATCCTGATGGCTTTCTTTCTAATTTAGCTTCAAATGGATTATCCTTAACCCCAGGTCAAACAACTACATTAAAATTTAAGTTTAAAAAAACTGTGACTTCAGATACTCAGAAAGTTTATAATTTTACTACTAACGGAAGTTGTTCTCAGAAGGAATCTGAAATGATTAAAATTACTGTTAATTATAAAGCTGTAGCGGCTAATCCAATAACCAATAATTACATTTCAGGAAATCAAACCGTTTATGAAGGACAAACTACAAGTATATTAACTGGGTCTACTCCGTCAGGCGGAAATGGAACTTTTAGTTACATTTGGCAGAAAAAAAAGGTTGGAGATGGTGCATATTCTATCATTTCAGGAGCTACTGGCATTAATTATTCACCAGGTATTCTTGCTGCAACAACATCATTTAAAAGAAGTGTTACATCAGCAGGACTTACTAATACTAGTTCCGAAATAACCGTCACGGTTGCTCCTCCACCTTTTGTACAAAATAATACAATCTCTATAGATGGAGTAACAGTAACTGGAAGTTTACCAACAGGAGGATTAGGAACCGATTCTTATCAATATACTTGGTATATAATCGACCAAGATGGAGACGCCAGTCAATTACCAGACACTTCACAAAGTTTAATTTTAACAGAACCTACCTTTACCAGATATTTCAATTCACCTAATAATTTCACATTGAAAAGAATGGTAACTTCAGGAAGTCAATATGGCCCTAGCAATGCCGTTGCTATACCCCATATTTCTGCAATACAAAACAACATTATTTCAGTTAGTAATAAGTTTGTAACAGGAAGCACTCCTACCGGAGGGTTAGGTACCTATACTTATTCTTGGGCAATATACTACACAGGGGATGCAATTGATTTTGATGAAACTACCAAAGACCTTGATTTAACTTCTCATCTCAACCAAATTAATACAATATTACAAATTGATAGTGCCGCAAAATTGGTTAGAATAGTAACCGCTGGAATATCTTCGACCAGTAATAAATTAAGTCTTAGTGGCGTTTCAGCTAAAGCTTCGAATAAAGAAAACACATTAACAGCTGCTGTTTATCCAAACCCTACATCAGACTCAGTAAATTTCACAACAAGTTCTTCTAACAATCAAGAAATAGAAATAATTGTTTATTCTGAAGGATTAAGAAACGCTCAATCTGTTTTTAAAGGCACTTCCACTCCCAATCAAATTATAAAATGGAATATCCCATCAAACTATTCAAAAGGGATATACTACTATAAAGTTATATCTGACAATAAAGAAGTTAAAACAGGAAAGATTATATATCAATAGAATTATAATGTATTTAAAATCAAAGCTCCGAATTTTATTTGGAGCTTTTTTTTATTTATAAACTATTGTAAAAAATCTCTTAACATTCTCTTCACATTTTAGTTTGTTTTTGGTAACCGTAATGTAATATTCAGATAACACCCGAAAAAGATTATCGTTCTAATTTTGACAAAAATAAAAACACATAATAACACAACTATGAAAACTAAACTTTTTGCTTTAGCACTTGCTACAGGATTATTTTTAAATTCTTGCTCAAGTAGTGATGATCCAACTCCTGCACCGACACCTGCAACAGGCGAAATCACAGGTCCAATCACTGCAAACAAAACTTATGCTTACGGTAACTACACTTTAAAAGGTATTGTAAAAATCAATGCTGGTGTAACTGTAACTTTTGAAGCAGGATCAACAATTACTATCGATAAAGCTACTGGAGACAACGCATTAGTTGTTTTGAAAGACGGAAAATTAATTACAAAAGGTACTGCTGACCAACCGGTAGTATTTACAGAAAAATCAAAAGTTCCAGGATCTTGGGGAGGAATCATTATGTATGGTGATGCTCCTGCAAAAGTAGCTGGTGGAGGAACGACTTCGACATCTGAAGACGGAAATAATATCTCTTACGGAGGAACAAATGCAACTCACAATGGTGGTTCATTAGTATATACAAGAGTGGAATACGCTGGTTCAAAATTAGCTGACGGTGCAAAAGAAAACAATGGTTTTACTTTTTACTCAGTAGGTTCAGGAACAACTTTAGATCACTTAGTATCTTACAAAGGTGCTGATGACGGATTCGAATTCTTCGGAGGAACTGTAAGTATGACAAACGCTATTTCTTACGGAAACTATGATGATTCATTTGACTGGCAAGATGGATGGCAAGGTCAAGCAAATACAAACTGGTATGCTTACCAAGTTGATAAAGGAAACTATGGTATGGAAATCGAAGCTTCTAATAATGACAATGCGTTTTTTCCAAAAGTAATTAATATCACTCTAAAAAGAGCTGCTGGTACAGTTACAGAAGAACAAAAAGAAATTCAATTGGATGCTATTCAATTTAAAAAAGAAGGAAATGGAGACTACAGCAATATCGTAATCGATGGTTATGTTAGTCAAACTGCACCTACAGCATTCAATGGTGGTGTATTACAAATATTAGATAAAGTAACTTACGATCACCAAGTTGCTGGTGGAAAAATCAAATTAAACAACGTAAAAATTACTAACTCTCCTATTACTTTCATTTCAGGACAGGCTACTTTTACATTATCTGCAGCTAGTTTTCTTCCTGCAACAAACTGGACAACTAGTACTACTGCTACTGGAGCTACATTAACTCCTGGAGCTTGGGCAACAGTTGATGGTGTAAACTTGATCAAATAATTTGAAAATCATATTTCAAACATAAATTGTTAAAAACATCCTAAATTCTTAGGATGTTTTTTTTTGGCGTAATTTTTGTAATTTTTTTTGTATATTTACAGTAATCAAAAAAATGCGATGGCAAAAAACTACTTTTATATTACATTCTTATTGGCTTTTTTCTTTACTCTAAGTGTTTCGGCACAAGACAGTAAACAATTACCAAAACCTCAAGAGTCTACAACCATTGAGGGTCTAAGCTTGTACCCTAATCCAGTGACAAACGGAAAAGTTTATATTTCGTCTAAAAATGATTTAGAAAAAGAAATCATCATTTTTGATATTTTAGGCAAAAAAGTACTCCAACTACATTTAAGTTCAAAAGAATTAAACGTTGCAGATCTGGTTCCCGGCGTTTATATCATCAAAATAAGCGAAGAAAATGCTTCAGCAACACGAAAGCTAATTATTCGATAAAACATACAAAAAAGCTCCTTTTCAGGAGCTTTTTTAGTTTACGGTCGCAGTCAAAGTCTTCAATTTCACCATACACCAAAAACTGCGACTGAAAACTGCGACTGAAAACTAAAAACAATATCTTTGCACAAAAAAAGTTTTGATCACAGCCAACGATATATTTACCATTTCGAGTCATAAACAATTTGAAAAAATAGCACTAAAAGTGTTTCGTTTTCAGCACGAGAACAATCAGGTATATCGTGATTTTTGCGATTTTTTAAAAGTCAATCCGCAACAGGTAAAATCTCTGGAACAAATTCCGTTTTTACCCATTCAATTTTTCAAAAGTCATAATGTCGTTTCCAATAATGATCCTGCTCAGGTTACTTTTACCAGCAGCGGAACTACAGGAATGATCACCAGCCGACATTTAGTGACCGATGTTTCCCTATATGAGGAAAGTTACCGCAATGGTTTTTCGCAATTCTACGGAAACATCGAAGATTACGTCGTTTTAGCTCTTTTGCCGTCTTATCTCGAACGCGATGGATCTTCGCTTATTTATATGGTCGAAGATCTTATAAAACTATCCAATCAAGCCGAAAGCGGATTTTATCTACACAATCACGACGACTTAATCAAAAAACTAACTGCTCTGGACGAATCCGGGCAAAATGTGATTTTAATTGGAGTTACTTACGCTTTATTAGACTTGATCGAAAAACATCAATTCCGCCTTAAGAATACCATTATTATGGAAACTGGCGGAATGAAAGGAAAGCGTAAAGAAATGATTCGCGAAGAACTGCACGAACAACTTTGCAAAGGTTTTGGCGTTTCTGCAATTCACTCTGAATACGGAATGACCGAACTTTTGGCGCAAGCCTATTCTTTAGGTGAAGGAATATTCGAATGTCCTTCATGGATGAATATTTTAGTTCGTGATCCTGAAGATGCTCTCACTTACGTGAAAGATGGAAAAACCGGCGGAATCAACGTTATTGATTTAGCCAATATCAACTCGTGCTCTTTTATCGCAACGCAAGATTTAGGCAAAAAATATCCCAACAACTCTTTTGAGGTATTGGGACGTTTTGATAATTCTGATATTCGTGGTTGTAATTTAATGGTTCTTTAAAAGTTTAACCGTTGATTTGTTTAATTGTTCAACCGTAATTTCGATTAAACAATTAACCGATTAAACAGTTGAACAAAAAATTAATTCTCTTCAACTACACCAATATCATCTATTCCATCTTTTTTATTTAATTCTCTTTCTTTTTCTAGTTTATTTTCGAGAAATTTAAAAGTGCCATAACAAGCTAAACCTCCAATAAGCACAAAAAATATACTCCATCCGGCATTTTCAAAATTCTGATTAGCAACAGAATCAAAACCATTAGCAAGACCTAATACAATTCCAACAAGAAATCCAGCTAAAATTGTACCTCCGTAATAAGAGATTATTCCAATAAAGAAATATGTCCACTTATTTTTATCGTATTCAAGCGCCAAATTTGTGAATGATTTCCAGATCCAATAAATAAATAAAATTCCAATCATAAGTTTTTAGTTTTTAGGTAATAAACCTACTAAAATAAAATGATTATTTGATTCTCAGCAACATAATTTCATTGCAAAAATAAAAACAAAAAAAATCCCAACAACTCTTTCGAGATATTGGGACATCTTAATTATTAATTTTCTTGTATTTCGAATAAACGGTTAAACGGTTAACCAATTAAACAATTAAACCGCTCTTATTACAAAATAATTTTTCTTTCCGCTTTGTAACAACACAAACTGATTATTGATTAAATCATTTGCCGTTAATACAAAATCCTCTTTGATTTTTTCTCTGTTTACAGAAATTGAATTTGCAGTTAAAGCGCGTCTTGCTTCACCGTTTGATTTAAAAAAACCAGTTTTTTCATTTAAAACAGTAACAATATCCAATCCGCTTTCTAAATCTGCTTTTGCAACTTCAGCTTGCGGAACACCGTCAAATACTTCTAAAAAAGTCGCTTCATCCAATTGCTTTAAATCTTCTGAAGTTGAGTTTCCGAATAAAATATTTGAAGCCTGAATAGCTTTTTCCAACTCTTCTTTACTGTGAACAAAAATGGTAATTTCTTCAGCCAATTTCTTCTGTAAAACTCTTAAATGTGGAGCCGCTTTGTGTTCTTCGATTAAACCATCAATTGTCTCTTTATCTAAGAAAGTAAAGATTTTGATATACTTTTCAGCATCAACATCAGTTGAATTTACCCAAAATTGGTAAAATTTGTAAACTGAAGTTTTATCAGCATCCAACCAAACATTTCCTCCTTCAGATTTCCCAAATTTAGATCCGTCCGCTTTTGTAATCAAAGGCGTTGTTAAAGCAAACGCTTTAGCATTTTCTCCACCCATTCTGCGAACTAATTCTGTACCTGTGGTAATATTTCCCCATTGATCAGAACCTCCCATTTGCAAAAGGCAGTTATTGTTTTTATATAAATGATAAAAATCGTATCCTTGAATTAATTGGTATGTAAATTCAGTAAAAGACATTCCTTCACCTTCTCCACTTAATCTCTTTTTCACAGAGTCTTTCGCCATCATATAATTCACCGTGATACGTTTTCCAACTTCACGAGCAAAATCAATAAACGAAAACTCCTTCATCCAGTCATAGTTATTCACCATAACCGGAGCATTTGCTTCGTTTGAATTAAAGTCTAAGAAACGCGACAGAACACTTTTGATTCCGGCAACATTTTTAGCCAAAGTTTCTTCGTTCAACAAATTTCTCTCATCAGATTTTCCAGATGGATCACCAATCATTCCGGTAGCACCACCAACCAAAGCAATCGCTTTATGGCCAGTTCTGTTCAAGTGAACCAATAAAATAATCTGAACCATACTACCAATATGAAGAGAATCTGCCGTTGGATCAAAACCAATATACGCCGTAGTCACTTCTTTAAGCAATTGTTCTTCCGTTCCGGGCATGCTATCATGGTACAACCCGCGCCACTTTAATTCTTCAACTAGATTCTTCATTTTTAAAATAATTTGTGCAAATGTAGTCAATGTCAATATCAAAATCAAAAAGCAATGACAATATCAAGGTCAAAAAGCAATTTCAATGACAATGGCAATATCAATTGCAAAAACAATTACAATATCAACACCCAAAAACTTTGTTCCTTTGCTGCCCTGAACCTTTGAACCTTCCAAAAAAAACCTTTGCAACTTTGAACCTCTGTCTCTTTGAACCTTTAAACCAAAATAGTATATTTACAAAATGGTATTAGTAACTGGAGGTACAGGTTTAGTAGGCGCACATTTATTACTTCATTTAATTGAAAATGGAGAAAACGTTCGGGCTATTTACCGAAATACTAACAATATCCAAAAGGCAAAATCAGTTTTTGAATTATATAAAAAAGAGGAGTTATTCGAAAAAATTCATTGGCTTGAAGCCGATATTCTTGACGTTCCTTCTCTGGAAATTGCTTTTATTGATATCGAATATGTTTATCATTGTGCCGCTTTAATTTCTTTCGATCCAAAAAATGAAGATTCGCTTCGAAAGACCAATATTGAAGGAACAGCCAATATGGTGAATTTTTCTTTGGCTAAAGGAATAAAGAAATTTTGTTTCGTAAGTTCTATCGCCGCTTTAGGAGATTTGGCTCCACATGAAACTTATATTACCGAAGAAACAGATTGGAATCCGGAGAAACCTCACAGCGATTATGCCATTTCTAAATATGGTGCCGAAATGGAAGTTTGGCGCGCCGTTCAGGAAGGATTAGATATTATAATTATAAATCCGGGCGTGATTTTAGGACCAATTCCAAAAGACAAAAACGACATTCACGGAAGTGCCGAATTATACTCAAAAGTAGCCAATGGACTTTCTTTTTACACTTTAGGAAATACTGGTTTTGTTACTGTAAATGATGTTGTAAAAATAGCTCGAGATTTGATGAAAAGCGACACTAAAAACGAACGTTTTACATTGATTGCTGATAATATCGTTTTCCGAGATATTCTAAATACAATTGCAGAAACTCTAAAAGTCAAGAAACCTAGTATTCATGCAAAACCAATTTTAATGAATTTCCTCTGGATTGCAGACGGAATATTTTCGACACTATTTTTCCAAAAAAGAAGTATTACCAAAGCAACCGCAAAAGCTTCTTATTCAAAGAATTTATATTCGAATGAAAAAATAAAAACCGCCCTTGGAGGAACGGTTTTTTCAGATGTACATCGATACATACAAGAAGTTTCGAAGTTGTAAATTATTTCTTTTTATTCAAATTTATCACTCTTCTAATAGAATCGAGATTTACTTTATTTCCAGACTTTTCATCAGAAGGCTTAAGAGCTTGTTTCGTATCTTTTTTCACTTCTTCTTTCTTTGCCTTAGCCTCTTTCTTTTCATCAATTTTAACTAAAGAATCTGTCGCTCTTTGATTCTTTGCTAATCGTTTGCTAATTTCATCAAACATATCTTTATAACGCTCATAATCGGCGGCATAATACATATTGTTTTGAGCAAACTGCAAACTATCTACTTTATACTTTTGAAGAATAAACTTAGTCGGATTTGTTTCATTTGAATCTACCGACATCGGATTTTGATATTTAATAGCTTCCAAAAGAGACAAATCATACATAATATCAATCATCTTTCCTCTCTCAATAAGTTTTGCAGGTTGTTTGACCAACTCTTTTTTACAACTTACAGAAAGGAACAAAACCAATACTATTAGAATACAATTTTTCATTTCAGTTTTTTATCTATCAAACAATAATCTTTTTCCCGGACGAATATCTTTTACTTTAAAGTTATTGTAAACCAATTCTCCATTTACAAAAGTATGCGTAATTCTTGATTTAAAAGTAAAATTTTCAAAAGGAGACCAACCGCATTTTGCAAGAATATTTTCTTGTTTCACACTCCAAGGCAAACTTGGATTTACAATCACTAAATCAGCAAAATAGCCTTCTTTGATAAAACCTCTTTTTTCAATTTTAAAGATTTTAGCAGGATTGTGGCACATTTTCTCCACTATTTTTTCTACCGTTATTTTCCCTTGGTGATGCGCTTCAAACATTGCCACAACAGCATGTTGCACAAGCGGACCTCCGGAAGGAGCATTCAGATACGATTGCATTTTTTCTTCCTTAGTATGCGGCGCATGATCTGTAGCAATTACATCAATACGACCGTCATTTAAGGCTTTCCAAAGCTCAGCTCTGTCGTCAGCCGTTTTTACAGCAGGATTCCATTTAATGAAATTTCCTTTAGTTTTATAATCTTCATCAGTAAACCAAAGATGATGAACACAAACCTCAGCAGTAATTTTTTTATCTTCTAATGGAATTTTGTTTGTAAATAATTCCATTTCTTTCGCAGTCGAAAGGTGAAAAATATGCAAACGAGCTCCAGTTTTTTTGGCTAAAGCCACCGCTTTTGAAGAAGAAATATAACAAGCTTCGGCACTACGGATTAAATGGTGCGCCGTTACCGGAACATCATCACCATATTGCTCTTTATAGATTGCAAGATTATTTTGAATCGTAGTTTCATCTTCACAGTGAACAGCGATTAACATTGGCGTACTTGAAAATATTTTTTCTAAAGTTGCTTCATTATCCACCAACATATTTCCGGTCGAAGAACCTAAAAAGATTTTTATTCCGGCAACATTCTTAGGATTTGTTTTTAGAACTTCTTCAAGATTATCATTTGTTGCGCCCATCATAAACGAATAATTCGCAAATGATTTTACCGCTGCAATTTGATATTTATCTTCAAGTATTTCCTGAGTAACCGCATTCGGAACCGTATTTGGCTGTTCAATAAAAGACGTAATTCCTCCGGCAACAGCTGCACGTGATTCAGATTCGATATCGCCTTTGTGCGTTAATCCTGGTTCTCTAAAATGTACCTGATCATCAATTGCGCCCGGCATCAAATAATTTCCTTCGGCATCAATAACAATACAATCGGATGTTTTTAAACTAATGCTATCTGAAATTTCAACGATTAAGTCGTTTTCAATCAAAACATCACCTTCAAAAATAGATCCTTCGTTTACAATTTTGGCATTCTTTATTAAAATCCTGTTCATTACCGTGGTATTATAATGTATTGACTAATTTTTTTAATCTAAGTGAAATCACACCGAGAATTGCTTCCTTAATAATAGCATTGCTCATTTTTGAAACTCCTTTGGTTCTATCTGTAAAGATAATTGGAACCTCTTTAATTTCAAAACCTCCGCAATAAGTCCTGTACTTCATTTCGATTTGGAAGGCATATCCAACAAATTTAATTTTGTTTAGATTTATTTTTTCTAATACTTCTCTTTTATAACAAACAAAACCGGCTGTAGCATCATGAATTTTCATTCCGGTTATAAATTTCACATAAACAGATGCAAAATAAGACATTAAAACTCGGCTTAAAGGCCAGTTTACAACGTTTACACCTGTAACATAACGAGATCCAATAGCTAAATCTGCGCCTCCAAAATGACAGGCGTCAAACAATTTTTCAAGATCATTGGGGTTATGTGAAAAATCAGCATCCATCTCGAAAATAAATTCATATTTACGTTCCAACGCCCATTTAAAACCATGAACATAAGCGGTTCCTAAACCAGATTTTTTGGCTCTTTGCTCTAAAAATAATCTTTCAGAAAATTCTTCCTGCAACGCAATCACCTTATTAGCAGTGTGATCAGGCGAATTATCATCAATTATCAAAAGATGAAAAGACTTATGTTGCGATAGTACAGCTCTAACTATACTTTCTATATTTTCAATTTCGTTATAAGTGGGAATTATGACAATACAATCATTCATTTTTCTTGGGTAATTTCACCGCAAAAGTAAACTTTTTATAGCATTTGATTCATAATAAATATATAATAAAAGTATTGATACAAAAAATTACTAATTTTGTGATCGTTATGATTGAACACCTTCACCCCCGAATACTAGAGAACAAAGACTGGGCAACACTTTTATTTGTGTTGACTTTTGCCATTGTTGCTATGACTAAATCAGCTTATGAAACTAGATTTAGCGAATTCAGTAAGCTTATTTTCTCTGATAAATACGCAAAGATTTATCGTGACAATAATCATTTGAAAAGCAGTTTTACCGTTGGTTTGTTTTTTGTACAAATAATATCGTACGCATTTTTCATTCAGCTTACGATGCATATTTTTTCGCAAAATCCTAAAACCGGATCTTATGGGATCTTAAAAACTGATTGGATTTTATTTATTCAGATTGCCACATTTTTGCTTTATTTCATTCTGGCAAAGTATTTAATCGAAAAAATTGTCGCTGCTTCATTCAACATCGACGAATTTATGGAGCTTTTTAACTTACAAAAAGTTACATATCGAACATATATTGGCATTTTAATCCTTCCTATTAATGCTGTTTTGTTCTATTATGACAATATTCCAAAAACTATACCCCTTGTTATCATAGGTATTTCGCTGTGTATTAGTCTCTACTCGTATTTTATTTCAATAAAAACGTATCAAAACGTAATAATCGGTAAGTTATTTTATTTTATTTTATATCTTTGCGCTCTTGAAATAGCCCCTTATTATTTTCTTTATTATTGGATTACAAAAGGGAGTGCTTAGAAAATGTTTATAATATGAAAGTGAAAACAATTTTGGTGTCACAGCCTGAACCTAAAGTGGAGAATTCTCCTTACTTTGAGCTCCAACAAAAACACAAAATAAAAATTGATTTCAGACCATTTATTCATGTGGAAGGGGTTAATGCAAAAGAGATTAGATTGCAAAAAATCGATCTTAATCATTACACTGCGATAATTTTGACAAGCCGTAATGCGGTGGATCATTTTTTTAGAGTAGCAGATGAAATGCGTTATAAAGTCCCTGAAGGATTGAAGTATTTCTGCCAATCAGAAGCAGTTGCATTTTACTTGCAAAAGTATGTAGTGTACAGAAAGCGTAAAATTTATGTGGGAGCAAAAGACTTTGCTGATTTATCTCCATTGATAAAAAAGTACAAAGACGAAAAATTCTTACTTCCGGCATCTGACCAATTAAATGCAGATGCACCTATTACCTTAAATAATCTAAAGGTAGATTGGACACAAGCCGTGTTTTACAAAACTGTAATGAGCGACTTATCTGATTTAGCTGATGTTTATTATGATGTTTTAGCATTTTTTAGCCCAACTGGAATAAAATCATTGTTTAAAAACTTCCCTGATTTTAAACAAAACGAAACCAGAATTGCTGTTTTTGGAAGCACAACTCAAAAAGAAGCCTTGGATTATGGATTAAGAATTGATATTCTTGCACCAACTCCTGAAACGCCTTCTATGACAATGGCTCTTGAAAAATACATCACAGAAGCAAACAAAGGAAAATAAACCTTAAGAAATAAACAATATTTAAATTCCAAATTCCAAATTAATCACTTGGGATTTGGAATTTTTCTTTTTACAACGTTTCGAAAATTCACGACGGACGATCTTTGTCAAAGTTTAATTTTTTGACAAAGATTTAAAACAACAGATTTACGTTCAATTAAAAGTTTTATCATTAAATTTGATTTCTAACTAAAACCAAATCACTAAAATTAGTTTCAAATTACAACTCTTATGAAAATCAACTCCCTTTTAATTGAAATCGACGGTATCGACAAAGAAATTCTTCGTTACTTAATGGACGATGCCCGAAAACCAATTTTGCAAATCGCCAACAAAATAGGAATTTCAGGAGCCGCAATTCATCAGCGTTTAAAAAAACTGGAACAATCCGGAGTAATTTCAGGATCAAAATTTACAGTAAACCCAAAAGTTCTTGGTTATAACACAATGGCGTTTATTGGTGTTTATCTCGACAAAGCTTCCCGAAACTCTGAAGCCGTAAAAGATTTAAAGAAAATCCCAGAAGTTCTGGAATGTCATTATACCACAGGAAACTGGTCTGTTTTGATTAAAATCATTTGTCGTGACAACGAACATCTTATGCAACTTTTAAACACTAAAATTCAAGCCATAGAAGGTGTTTCCAGAACTGAAACCTTTATTTCGTTAGATCAACAAATTGACAGACAAATTCAACTTTAGAAATTAGATAATTTGGTAATTTGATAATTAGATAATTTTCTAAAAATTCATCAGTGATAAACCCGACAGGTTTTTAAAACCTGTCGGGTTTGCCTAAATACTGCATAATTGGATAATTTTAAAATCTATAAAAAACAAAACCCGACAGGTTTTAAAAACCTGTCGGGTTTGCTATAAATTATCTAATTTTCTGATTGACTAATTGCAAAATTATCTAATTGGCACATTAAAAATTAATTCCTTCTTCCGCCCATATAAATAGACACATAGTACAACAACGTTGCGATCGATCCAATTGCAGCTACAACATAAGTTCTTGCAGCCCATTTTAAAGCATCTTTTGCACCAGCTTGTTCTTGTTGCGTTAACATACGTTTGTTTTCTAACCAAGCCAAAGCACGATTACTCGCATCATATTCTACAGGCAAAGTAATAATCGAAAATAAAGTTGTCGCTGCAAAAATGATGATTCCGATTAACAATAGTTGCGGAAAAGTTCTAATCATTAAAATTCCCGCCAATAAAATCCATTGCATATAAGTTGAAGCAATATTTACAATTGGCACTAATTTCGATCGCATTGTCAACCATTCATATCCGATAGAATGCTGAACAGCATGACCACATTCGTGCGCTGCAACTGCTGCCGCAGCAACACTTCGATTATTATATACTGCTTCGCTTAGATTTACCGTTTTATCCGTTGGATTATAATGATCTGTCAATTGTCCCGGAGTTGAAATCACTCTAACATCACGAATACCATTATCAGCCAACATTTTTTCGGCGATTTCAGCACCGCTCATTCCGTTTTGCAAATGCAGTTTTGAATATAATTCAAATTTACTTTTTAGTCTCGAACTCACTAACCAGCTAAATAGCATAATAAGTCCTGCAAGAATTAAATACCCCATTCCCATATCTTTATATTTTTAATTGTTATTTACTTTAATAATCCAAAAGACGTTTAAAAACAAGCCTTTAACGTCTTTTAGAGAAATAGCAATTTACGAACCATTTTTCTAAAATGCCAAAATGACATTCAATTTTAGATATTAATTAAGAACTTCGGATGAAAACTGTGAGCAAAAAAAAATCCAAATCCCAACAAACGCTGAAATTTGGAATTTATCCTAAAATTTAAAATTCAGAATAGCTTATAACAATTGATTATTTACTTCTTCAAATTTTGAAATTAAATCATTCAACTTGGATTGTTGTTTTTTAATTTGTTTTGGACGAATATAAAACCAATTAAAAACTATCCAAAGCAACGTTATTCCGTAAGTAAAAAAAGCCCAGAAAATCGTCATTCTAACGGTATATTCATACATATACAAACCAATACCAACTCCGAGTAAAAGAAAATACAAACTCAACATTGTAGATTGCATAAATTGTTGCTTCTTTTTAATTAAAATCAGTTTCTGTAAATATTCCTGATTGGTTTGAGCAGTAACAATATTTTTATAAGTTGAAACTAATCGGTTATAAAAAGCCAAATAAATAACCATTGCCAAGATCGTTAAAACGATTCCGATTTTTGTCGAAATAAATTCCGGCTGACAAGTATACCAAACAAAAATAATGAAGGCACAAGTTGCAAAAAGCAAAATATTGGTGATCCATAAAGTACGCAAACCAGCTTTTTTAAATTGCTTTAATCTTGCCAGTAAATCTTCCATATTGGGCTGACTTACGGTTTGCTTTTTCCATAAATCCTTAAAGTCTATATTGTTATTGTGGTCCATTGTCTTTAAATTTTTGAGTCAATTTTTCTTTTATTCTGTGAATCTTCACTCGGGTATTAGCTTCCGAAAGCCCGACAATTTTAGCAATTTCAGCTTGTTTGATATCTTCAAGTTCAAGCGAAATAATAATACGTTCCGTTTCCGGTAATTCGGCAATACATTTATACAAAAACTGAATTTGCGGTTCTATTGATTGCTGCTTTTCTTCGGTGAGATTGATTGGCAAATCTGATTTAAGAAAGCGCTTTTCTTTTTCAATCTGTCGCAAACAATTGTTAGACGCGATTCTAAAAATCCAGGTTCCAATACTAGATTCATTCCTAAAAGTGTCCAGCTTTCGCCAAACAATAACAAAGGTTTCCTGAGCCAAATCCTGTGCGATATCATAATCGTTCACAAAACCCATACAAAGCCTGAATATTCTATCCCAATACGTTTTATAGATCTCTTCAAATACCATCTTTAAAATTTTACAAAATTGCTTAATTGCTCTAAATACCATTCTGTATCGTCGTACATAATAAAGTGTAATCCTTTATTTGCATATTGAAATTTTGCGGTTTTTAGATTTTTATATTGCTCTTCAATTGCAGGTTTTAAATTTATAAAATAAGATTCTAATAAAATTAATGACGGACATTTTACAGTCGCAATTTTATCTCTTAGATCTGTATTCGAAAAATCGCAATACATTTCGGCAAATGTTTTTCTATCAGATTTTACACTCCAATCAACAAGCATTTCAAGTTTTGAAGTATCTGCCAAAAGTCTTGGCGCCATCTTTTTCTGCATATCATAAAACTGAGTATCGCTCATTGCCGTCATCTGAGTTACCATTGGCGAACAATCATTATTTTCTTTTGCTTCAAAAGAAGGATCCATCAGTGCGCTTAAACATGGTAATGCATCTACAACAATAATTTTACTAATCAAATCCGGATAATCTGCAGCAATTGCCAATGCTAATCCGCCGCCCATACTGTGACCGATTACAATTGGTTTTTCAATTTTATTATCTTTTATATAATTGGCAATTTCGTTTTCCCAATTTTTGAATGTTGCGTTTCCTTGTGGTTTTACTCCGGCAAAACCTGCCATTGTAAGTGTATAACAAGTATAATCTTTTTCGAAGTTAACTTTTGTTTCTTTCCAAACATCTCCGGAAGAAGCAAATCCGGGAATGAATACAATAGCTTTTTTTCCTTTTCCGGTTTTAGTAACCTCAAACGGATATTGTTTTGTTTGTGCAAATACATTTAAACATAATGCTGAAAATAATAAGGCGATAACCAAGATGATATACTTTTTCATTTTTAATAGTTTTAAGTTGTTAAATGATTTAATTCGCCTTTTGGATACGAGCGCTTTTAAAATGTTACAACTAAAATGAAAAAATTAATAAAAAAGTTTAAAACCTCAGGAGTTATGGATGTTTTTTAACCGCAAAGTGCGCGAAGATTTACGCAAAGTACGCAAGGTTTTCCTCAACATTGTCATTGCGAGGAACGAAGCAACCACACTACAATAAGACACAAAGCTTGATCCAACAAGTGAGATTGCTTCGTTCCTCGCAAAGACACAAAATGAGGTAATTATAAAAAAAATTCCAAACCCCAATCGTAAAATTGGAATTTGGATTTTTAAATATTGGAATTTTAAAATTATTAACCTACCAGGTTAATGATTTTACCAGGAACAATAATTACTTTATTTGGTGTTTTACCATCTAATTGTTTTTGTGTTCTTTCGTCTTTCATGATGATTTCTTCGATTTGTTCTTTGGTTAAATCCAAAGGCAATTCGATTGTGAAACGCATTTTTCCGTTGAAAGAAACTGGATATTCTTTATTGGTTTCAACCAAATGTTTAGCTTCAAAAATCGGGAAAGGAACTTCAGAAATAGAAGTTGTGTTTCCTAATTGCGACCATAATTCCTCAGCAATATGTGGCGCGTAAGGCGAAACCAAAATTGCTAAAGGTTCTAAGATTGCTCTTGAATGACAATTTTGAGTTGACAATTCATTCACACAAATCATAAATTGAGAAACTGATGTATTAAAAGAGAAACTCTCAATATCTTCAGCTACTTTTTTGATCGTTTTGTGTAATGATTTTAAGTTGTCTTTTGTTGGTTCGTCGTTATTTACAATTAAACCGTTATTTTCATCAAAATACAATCTCCATAATTTTTTCAAGAAACCAAATACTCCAGAAATTCCAGCAGTATTCCAAGGTTTAGCTTGTTCCAATGGTCCTAAAAACATTTCGTACAAACGTAATGTATCAGCTCCATATTCATTACAAATATCATCTGGAGTAACTACGTTATAATATGATTTCGACATTTTTTCGACTTCACGACCTACAACATACTTTCCGTTTTCATCTAAAATAAATTCTGCAGTATTAAAATCTTCTCTCCAAGCTTTGAATTTTTCGATATTTAATTCATCTGAAGAATTCACAAAATGAACATCAACGCGAATTGGCTGTACATTTTGACCTTCAATTTTATTTTTAGATACAAAAGTATTCGTTCCTTCCAATCTGTAAACATAAGCTGTCGTTCCCAAAATCATTCCCTGATTAATCAGTTTTTTGAATGGTTCTTCAGTTGGAGCAAAACCTTTGTCTTTTAAGAATTTATTCCAAAAACGAGAATACAATAAATGTCCGGTTGCATGTTCGCTTCCTCCAATATACAAATCAACGCTTTCCCAATATGCTAAAGCTTCTTTGCTTGCAAATTCGTTTTCGTTATGTGCATCCATGTAACGCATCCAATACCATGAACTTCCCGCCCAACCTGGCATTGTGTTCAATTCTAATGGAAAAATCGTTGCATGATCTACTAAATCTGTATTGACAACTTTATTATTTTTTGTGTCCCAAGCCCAAACAGCTGCGTTTCCTAACGGAGGCAAACCATCTTCGGTTGGTAAATATTTCTCTACTTCAGGCAAGATAATTGGCAAATGCTGCGCATCAATCATCTTTGGCAAACCATTTACATAATAAACCGGAAAAGGTTCTCCCCAATAACGCTGACGAGAAAAAACAGCATCGCGCAAGCGGTAATTTATTTTTCCGCTTCCTTGTCCTATTTTCTCTAAAGCCGTAATTGCAGCCTGAGTTGCTTCTTTATAATTTAATCCGTTTAAGAAATCAGAATTTGCGATTTCGACATTATCTTTAGAACCATAAGCTGCTTCAGAAATATCAACGTTTGCAAAAATATTCTTGATTTCCTGCATTCCTTTTTCGGCTTTAAAGAAATTAGCAAAAGCATAATCTCTTTCGTCTCCACAAGGAACCGCCATTACAGCACCAGTTCCATAACCTGCCAAAACGTAATCTCCAATCCAAACCGGAATTGCTTCTTTTGTAAAAGGATGTTCTGCATAAGCTCCGGTAAATACTCCCGAAATAGTTTTTACATCGGCCATACGCTCACGCTCTGAACGTTTTGCTGTTTTTTCGATATAAGCTTCAACTGCTTCTTTTTGTTCCGGAGTTGTAATTTTAGCAACCAAATCATGCTCTGGCGCCAAAGTCATAAAAGTTACGCCATAGATTGTATCAGGACGAGTTGTGAAAACTTCGATTACTTCATCATGATCTTTCACATTAAATTTCACTAAAGCACCAACAGATTTTCCAATCCAGTTTCTTTGTGATTCTTTTATAGATTCGCTCCAGTCGATATCATTTAAACCTTGCAACAAACGTTCTGCATAAGCAGAAATTCGCATGCTCCATTGTGTCATTTTTTTACGAATAACAGGATATCCACCTCGCTCAGAAACTCCGTTTACAATTTCGTCATTTGCCAAAACAGTTCCTAAACCAGGACACCAGTTTACTTCTGTTTCTGCCAAATAAGTCATTCTGTATTGCAAAAGGATTTTCTCTTTTTGATCTTCAGAATAAGAATTCCATTCAGCTGCAGTAAAAATTGCAACATTATCGTCGCAAACTGCTTCAACTAACTCGTTTCCTTCTCCTTCAAAAACTTTTACAAGCTCTGAAATTTCAAAAGCCTGTCCTTGTTTTTTGCAATACCAGGAATTAAATAATTGGATAAAAATCCATTGTGTATGTTTGTAATAATCAGGATTTGAAGTTCTCACTTCGCGGCTCCAATCAAATGAAAAACCAATTTTATCTAATTGCTTTCTATATCCGGCAATTTGTTTTCCTTCTTTATCAACTCCACCGTCAATATTTACGCGTGTTGTATCTTCAGGACGTTGCCCGGTTTGTATTGCATATTGTTCAGCAGGCAATCCAAAACTGTCGTATCCCATTGGGTGCAAAACATTGAATCCCTGATGTCTTTTGAAACGAGAATATACATCTGAAGCAATATAACCCAGCGGATGCCCAACGTGAAGTCCTGCTCCTGACGGATAAGGAAACATGTCTAAAACATAATGCTTCGGTTTTTCAGAATTATTACTTGCAGCAAAAGTTTGGTTTTCAGCCCAATATTTTTGCCATTTCTCTTCGATTTCGTTTGGATTGTATTTCATTTCTAAGGTTCAAAGGTTCAGAGTGACAAAGGTTCAAAGGTTTATCACCGAATTAAGTTTGCAAATTTACATTTATTACAGATTGTACCAAAGCTATTTCGTTGACAAACAAATAAAATAACAAAATACTTATTTTTAATTAAGTAAAAATACTTATATTTGTATTTTAATACGTAGGCGAAATGTTCTTTCGATTTTAAACAATCACGATAATGAAAGAATATTTTTACGTAAAAATAGCTATTTTTACATGTTCATAAACAGAATCAAATGAGTAATACTAAAAAATATTCAATTGAAGTTCGCCTTTGGATTGAAGAAACTGAAGGTCCATTTTTAGGAATTGGAAAAATCTGGTTGCTCGAAAATATTCGGAAAACGGGATCTATTACAAACGCTGCAAAAGAAATGAAAATGGCTTACAGACAAGCCTGGCAATTAGTTGAAGAAATGAATCAACGCGCCGAAAGTCCTTTGGTAGAAAAATTACTTGGCGGAAAAGGCGGCGGCGGCGCAAAACTGACAGAAGCCGGAGAAAAAGCAATAACCATTTTCTATGAAGTCGAAAAACGCATTAAAGATTTTGCTTTAAAAGAAACCCAGAATTTGAAATTTTAAAAAGATTAAGTTTTGCAAAGATTTATTTTAATTATGAATCTATTAATGCATGATTTTAGTCATATTTTATATTTAAAAATTACGTTTGTTTTGTGAAATAGAAATGGATATTTTTTATTTCCGAAAGAAAAAGAATCAAAAAGCAGTATTCCCAAAAAAACACATTGATTTTCTTTATAAAATAAATTAACCAAAAACCAACCTTTTAACCATCAGTATTCATTTTAAAACATACTGAAAAAATTTATTCTAATTATGAAGTTACAACTTTACATATTACTGCTTTTTATAAGTTTTAAAAGCTTTTCTCAAGCAAAAGATTCTATAAAAGATCCCGATAACATTAAAAAAGAAGAATTAAATGAAGTCGTAATTACAGCTTCACGCAGATCCGAAAAAATAATGCGTTCTCCTATAAGTATCGAGCAATTAAAATCGGCGGAAGCCAAAAAAATGGGTTCGCCAAGTATTTATGAAGCGCTTGAAAATGTAAAAGGAGTTCAGATTATAACACCAAGTTTGGGTTTTAAAGTGATTAATACGAGAGGTTTTGCTAACTCAACAAACGTTCGTTTTGCACAATTGGTTGACGGAATTGATAATCAGGCGCCACATTTGGGCGCTCCAATTGCCAACGCACTTGGCGCAAATGATCTCGATATTGACAAAATAGAAATTATTCCGGGAACTGCGGCGGCTTTGTACGGAATGAACGCCATTAATGGTTTGGCAAATATTCAGACCAAAAATCCTTTTGAATATCAAGGTATCAGTATTCAGCAATTGACTGGCGTAAATCATATTGGAAATATTGATCGGTTTTCACCGAAATTATATTCGCAATTTAATTTGCGTATTGCAAAAGCTTTCAATGAAAAATTAGCTTTCAAAATAAATGCTTCAGCTACCGGAGGAACAGATTGGGTTGCAGATGACAGAACTGATTTGGCTCCAAATGCAAATGCTTCAACCAATTTATATGGAGCAAATAATCCGGCTTACGACGAAGTGAATGGTTATGGAAATGAATCGGCAAACAGAAAAACCCTGAACTTAAACGGTAAAAATTATGTTGTTGCCAGAACTGGTTATCGCGAAACTGATATTTCTGATTATGATATTAAAAACTACAAGGCTGACGTTGGGTTTTATTTCCGACCAAAACAAGGAAACGAATTAGCAGTAACTTATAAAACGGCCTTAATCAATACGATTTATCAACGTTCAAATCGTTTTAGATTAGACAATTATACTTTAAATCAATTTGCGGTTGATTATCATACGCCAATTTTCCAGGTAAAAGCTTATGCAACAACCGAAAATACCGGAGATTCATACAACATGCGTTCATTGGCAGAAAATATGGATCGCGCTTATAAATCTGACGATAAATGGTTTGCAGATTATTCAACAGCTTATAAAAACGCCATTACAAATGGAGCTTCTGTAGCTGATGCACACAAAATTGCCAGAACATCATCTGATCAAGGAAGATTTCAGCCTGGAACTCCTGCTTATGAAGAAAAGAAAAACGAATTGGTCAATATAAACAATTGGGATATTGGCGCCGCTTTACGCGTAAAATCGACTTTGGTTCACGGCGAAGGATTAATTAATTGGGACAAAGCTTTCTCTTCTTTTTTCGAAAAAATAGAAACAAAATTATTGAGTGGTTTTGATTACAGAAACTACATTATTGTTCCTGACGGAAACTATTTTATCAATCCTGTAAGTGCTTCTAAAAACTTAACGTATCAAAAAACAGGCGCTTTTACACAGTTAACTAAAGATTTCTTTCAGGAAAAATTACGTTTAGGAGCCACAATAAGAATGGACAAATCGGATTATTTTGATGTGAAATTTACTCCGCAATTTACAGCGGTTTATTCGCCAAAAGAAACTATTAGCTTGAGAGCGTCTTATCAAAACGGATATCGTTTTCCGAGTATTTTCGAAGGCTTTTCAAATGTAAATAGCGGCGGCGTTAAACGTGTTGGCGGATTACGAATTATGTCCGATGGTATTTTTGAAAACTCTTATACCAAAGCTTCGATCGATAAATTTCAGTCGCAGGTAAATAGCGATGTAAATACTCTTGGAATAACTCAGGCGCAAGCCATTGAAAAGAATAAAAATACGATTCAAAAAAATCCGTACACTTATCTGCAACCGGAATTTGTAAAATCTTTCGAATTTGGTTTTAAAGCAATTACATTAAATAAAAATCTTTTTATCGATGCTGATTTTTATTACAACTCTTATAAAAATTTCATTGCTCAAGTCGAAGCCAGTATTCCAAATACAACAGATCCTGATAAGATTCCGACAGCTTTATATTCAAAAAACACGCAAAATAGATATCGTTTATGGACTAATTCTAAAAGTAAAATTTATAATTACGGAGGAAGTTTAGGTTTGAAATATCGAATCGACGAAACTTTCACAGCGCTAACAAATTTAACGTACACCAAACTTGACAGAACTGACGATAAAGATGGCTTAGAAGACGGTTTTAATACTCCCGAATTTAATGTAAACGGAACTTTAATTGCTCAAAATATCTGGCGAAATCTTGGCGCAAGTGCAACAGCACGATATCAGACTAATTTTGATTATGTATCTTTTTTGGTTTCAGGAACTGTTCCTGCTTATTGGTCAATGGATGCGCAGGTAAATTATAATTTTAGAAAAACGGGTTTGACAACTAAATTAGGAGGAACCAATATTCTAAACAAACCTTATACTTCAATACTTGGCGGACCATCAATTGGCGGATTATATTATTTATCTTTAGTTTGGGAATCTAAGAAAATCTAAAAAAACAAACCTTCTTCATATGAAAACAAAAAACTATTTCTTCGTTCTCTTCATTGCATTTACTTGTGTAATGTGTAATTCTTCAAAAAAAGAAGATAAAATTATTATCGAAAAAACTACTTCTACAGAAAAAGAACATCATCACGCACTTTCTGCCGCTGATAGTCTAAAGCTTGTAAATCATGAAATCGAAGTAAAAGGCGATGTTGAATTTCCGCTACATTTAACGGTTGATTCTTTGCAAAAAATGAAAGTTGCCACAATTTCAAATTTCAAAATAATTGGAAAAGATGGTTCTGTAAAAAAAGACGATAAAATTTGTAAAGGTGTTCTATTGAAAGATATTTTAGAGAAAGCCAAAATCAAACAAAACGGTCATAAAGATCGAAATTTCTATATTGTCGCAAGAGCTTCAGACGATTATAAAGCGACATTTTCGTGGGCAGAAATTTTCAATAATCCAACCGGAGAAAACACTTATGTTCTTTTTGAAGAAAACGGAAAACCGGTTAAAAATGGAGAAATGATTTTGATTTGTAAAAACGATATTAAAACTGGGCCACGTCATGTTTATTGGCTCAAAACTATTGAAGTTTATAAGGTCAAATAGCTTTTTTTAAGATACAAAGGTTCAAAGCAACATAGGCTCAAAGACTTTGTGTTTAAAAATTTTAACCGCAAAGCACGCAAAGTTTTTTTTTGCTGTGGATTACAATTAGTAAACACAAAGTTCGCAAAGCTTTATCAACAAAAAGCTTTGCGAACTTTGCGTTAGTATAAAACAATCTATAAAAAAATCTTTGCGTGCTTTGCGGTTAAATCAAATTTCAAAGCTCAAAATCGCAAAAGTTCAAAGCTACAAAGGGTTTTAATGTTGATTCTTTTGATCTTTAATTGTACATTTATGGGATAAAAGTTCGTTATTAACTTTAAATAAAGAAATACTTTATTATTTTTACCACATAATTTAAGCAAACTATGAGTTCTAACTTTGATAAATTTCAAAAGCGCAGGTTAATTTCCTCTTATTTTTCGGTTGTATTAAGTGTTTTCTTGGTTTTATTCCTTTTGGGAGTACTAGGATTATTCATTATCAATTCTAAAAAATTGGCAAATGATTTTAAAGAAAAAATCGCAATGACGGTTTTCTTTAAAAATGAAGCCAATGATAGTGTGATAAAAGCATTCAACACTGAATTAAAAAGGGCGCCTTTTGCAAGATCTTATGCTTATGTTTCTAAAGAAAAAGCTGCAAAAGAGCACACAGATATCATTGGAGAAGATTTCTTAACCTTTTTGGGAGAAAATCCATTATTGAATTCATATGACATTCACTTAAAAGCTGATTATGTTGAAAGAGATAGTATTTCGAAAATCGAAAGCACTCTGAGACAAAACACCATGATTGAAGATATTGTTTATGACAAACAATTGGTAAATCTGGTAAACGACAACATCAAAAAAGTAAGTATGTGGATTTTGATTATAAGCGGTTTCCTTGCGATAATTGCGGTTTTATTAATCAATAGTTCATTACGTTTATCAATTCACTCCAATCGTTTTATCATTAAAACCATGCAAATGGTTGGCGCAACAAAATCGTTTATCCGTAAACCTTTTGTAATGCGTAGCGTAAAATTAGGAATGTTAGGTGCCGGATTAGCTATCATCGCTTTAATTGCACTTTTACTTTATGTAGAATCAAATTTCCCGGGATTAGGAATCTTAGAAGATAAAGCATTAATTGGATTGGTATTATTAGCTGTATTTGGTTTAGGTGTTTTAATTACCTGGGTAAGTACACACTTTGCAACACAACGTTTCTTGAATTTAAGAACTGACGATTTATACTAATTTCAGATTTTAGATTAAAATATAAACTCATATAAAATAGAGGATAAGATCGCTTCGTTCCTCGCAATGACAAAATGAAAAACAATACTAATACTACAGAACAACCGCAAAAACAAGAATTCCTTTTTGACGGTATCAACTACAAAATTCTTTTAATTGGAATTGGAGTTATCGCCTTAGGTTTCATCCTAATGTCTGGCGGAGGAAGCGATAATCCGAATGTTTTTAATGAAGATGTTTTTAGTTTTAGACGTATTCGTTTAGCTCCAACAACTGTTTTGATTGGTTTTGGAATCACTATTTATTCTATTTTCAAAAAATCTAAATAGACTTTCTTTAGACTGCTTAGACAACTTAGATCTTTAGATTATTAGATTAATCTCTTTAAAAAAGTCTGACATTTAAGAAGTTTAATTAATCTAACAATCTAAATTAAATGAATACATTACAAGCTATCATTCTAGCCATTATTGAAGGAATTACAGAATTTTTACCTGTTTCTTCAACTGGTCACATGGTTATTGCGTCTTCCTTTATGGGAATTGCAAAAGACGATTTTACAAAACTTTTCGAAATAGTGATTCAATTGGCAGCAATTTTATCTGTTGTCGTTATCTATTGGAAAAAATTCTTTGACTTTAGCAGAATACAATTTTACATCAAATTAATTATTGCCGTTATTCCAGCTTTAATTATTGGTGGGCTTTTCAAAAAACATATTGAAGCAATGTTAGAAACGCCTATTTTTATTGCAGTTATACTTTTACTAGGTGGAGTTATTTTGATTTTTGTAGATAAATGGTTTACGAATCCGACTATAAATGATGACGTAGAAATAAGCAATAAAAAAGCTTTTTTAATTGGCTGCTATCAAACACTAGCCGTTATTTTTCCAGGATTAAGCCGAAGTGCTGCAACAATAATTGGTGGAATGCAACAAGGATTAACCCGAAAAACAGCAGCAGAATTTTCATTTTTCCTAGCTGTTCCAACGATGATGGCTGCAACCGTAAAAAGCATTTATGATGTTTATAAAGATTCCCCAGAAGTTTTAAGTACAGATAATTTAGGAATATTAGCTATCGGAAACATTGTTGCTTTTATAGTAGCTTACGCGTCAATAAAATTTTTCATTGGATTTCTAACTAAAAATGGCTTTAAATTTTTCGGATATTATCGTATAATTCTTGGTATTGCATTATTGATAATTCACTTTTTCATACACCCTTTATCAGTAAGCTAATGACACCTGAAGAATATTTAGAAGGACAAGTTTTATTGATTGACAAACCTTTAAAATGGAGTTCGTTTCAAGCTGTCAATAAATTAAAATACCTTTTGATTAATAAAGTTGGACTTCCAAAAAAGTTCAAAATTGGTCACGCCGGAACTTTAGATCCTTTGGCAACCGGATTATTATTGATTTGTACAGGAAAATTTACCAAAAGAATTTCGGAACTTCAAGGTCAAGCCAAAGAATATACGGGAACTTTTTATATTGGAGCCACTACTCCATCTTATGATTTGGAAACTGAAATCGATGAGACTTTTCCAACTTCTCATATTGATGAAGCTTTAATTCACGAAACGGTAAAACAATTTCTAGGCGAAATTGATCAAAAACCACCTATTTTTTCTGCGATTAAAAAAGATGGCGTTCGTTTATACGAACATGCCCGCGCAGGAGAAACGGTAGAAATTGCAAGCAGAAAAACAACCATACACGAATTTGAAATTACCCGAATTGCATTACCCGAAATTGATTTTAGAGTAGTTTGCAGTAAAGGAACTTATATTCGCTCTCTGGCTTTTGATTTTGGAAAAGCGATGAATTCAGGTTCGCACTTAACGGTTTTACGCCGAACTAAAATTGGCGATTATGACGTAAAAAATGCAATTGATATTACTTTATTTGAAGAAAGTCTGAATCTGAAATAAAAAAACAAAAGCACATTACAAAATAAGACAATAGTATAATGTGCTCACTTCTTAACTAAAGTACAGTTATTCCACGCTTGACCCTTTTGGAATTAATAGTGAGGTATGTTTTTTCCGCCAAACAATAAACCTGAAATAAAATCGTAAAACTTGTCGAATAACTTTTTCATGATAGTGTATTTTTAATTGTTAGATATTAAATAAACACCAATAAAAAGAGCAAGTCAAATAGTAAATAGTAGAAGTGGGATTATATCAGCAAGTTACAAAATATTTATCCCACAGAAAAACATTTTAATACATTTTTTACTGTCAAAATACTTATTTTCAGTCAATTGCCCGAAAAATATAGCGTTTCAACGATTTTTTTTCTATAAATTATAATCGATTATATTTGATATTCTCCATTATTTCAACCAATTCTTTCTGAACAGAAACTCCTTTATCTGCCAAATACCATAATTGTAAGTCGGTTTTGATTTTTTCGTCAATAACTCCAAACTCTTTTTTATAGTTTGTGATTAATTCAGTTGCGCCTTTTGGTCTTGGTCCCCAATCTGCACGAACAATTCCGGCTTCTTTACAAATTACGATAAGTTTTGGTATCGCTCTTCCGCCATTCGTTAGATAATGATTCATTAAATCGTCATTCTGATCGCGAAGTACAATTCTAAGATCTATCTTTTTATTCGATTCATGCGCCATTTTCTCAATAATAGGTAATATTTGAGCAGCGTCGCCACACCAACCTTCAGATATTACGAGCCAAATGTAATGGTTGTCTAAGTTTTGTAGTTTTGAAATTACTTCTTCAGAAATCTTGATTGTTTTTTCTAACCGATTCATTCTGACTTCATTCAGGCTTGTATAATGCGTTAAACTTTCAGATTGTTCGCTTCCTGTTGATTTTCCTTCAGACAATAAATCAGTAACTAATTTTCTATATTCTGCATAAGAATAACTGTGGAATAATGCTTTGGCTACAATACTTTTCATACCTGTTTCGTTTTGAATATGATAAATTTACAAATTAAAAGTAAACGCAAGAATGACATTTATCAGATTCAACTGAAATAAATTACAAAAGCTTTATTTCCTTAAAAAGAAAAGAGCAATTAATTTTTTGTAAACATTATTTTTAAAAATCAGAATATGTCTATATTTGCACAAATTAACGCAACACAAACATGAAATATAAAAGAATTCTTCTAAAACTTAGCGGCGAAGCCTTAATGGGTGATTTACAATACGGAATTGACCCTAAAAGATTAGCCGAATATGCTGAAGAAATTAAGCAAATTCACAGTAAAGGAGTAGAAATTGCTATTGTTATTGGAGGAGGAAATATTTTTAGAGGCGTTGCAGGTGCAAGCGCAGGTATGGATAGAGTACAAGGCGATTATATGGGAATGCTTGCAACCGTAATTAACGGAATGGCTTTACAAGGCGCACTTGAAGACAGAGGAATGAAAACGCGTTTACAAACTGCTTTGAAAATGGAATCTATTGCAGAACCATATATTAAAAGAAGAGCAGATCGTCACCTTGAAAAAGGAAGAATCGTAATTTTTGGAGCCGGAACCGGAAATCCATATTTCACAACTGATACTGCAGCGGTTTTAAGAGGAATCGAAATCAATGCTGATGTAATCCTAAAAGGAACTCGTGTTGATGGTGTTTACGATTGTGATCCGGAGAAAAATGCTTCGGCAGTAAAATTTGATTTCATTTCGTTTGACGATGTTCTTAAAAAAGGACTTAACGTAATGGATACAACTGCTTTCACTCTAAGCCAGGAAAACAAATTGCCAATCGTTGTTTTTGATATGAACAAAATTGGTAACCTTTTGAAAATCTGTGAAGGCGAAAACATAGGAACAGTAGTTAACGTATAAACTGCTTTGATTGTTAGATTTCTATAAATTTTGACAATCATTTTACATTCAAAAAAAAAACAAAAAAACATATTAGTTAGTAAATTAGAGGAATCATTTTTTAAAAACGAATCGTCTAAAAATCTAAAAATCTAAAAAAAATGACTGAAGAAATAGAATTTATATTAGATAGTACAGAAGAATCAATGAATGGTTCTATTGCGCATTTAGAGAAAGAATTCCTTAATATTCGTGCAGGAAAAGCTTCTCCGGCAATGTTAGGAAGTGTTTTTGTAGATTACTACGGTTCTGCAACACCACTTTCGCAAGTGTCAAAAATTAGCGTTCCTGATGCAAGAACAATTACTTTACAGCCTTTTGAAAAAAATATGCTGCAGGTTATTGAAAAAGCAATTATGATTGCAAACATTGGTTTTAACCCAATGAATAATGGTGATGTAATTATCATCAGCGTTCCGCCTTTGACAGAAGAACGTCGTAGAGATCTTGCTAAACAAGCAAAATCTGAGGCTGAAGATGCAAAAATTGGTGTTCGTAACGTACGTAAAGATGCAAATACTGACATTAAAAAATTAGAAAAAGAAGGAACTTCAGAAGATATCTGTAAATCTGCAGAAGAAGAAGTTCAGAACTTAACGAATACTTATATCAAAAAAATTGACGAATTGTTAGCAGCAAAAGAAGCTGAAATCATGAAAGTATAATTTTTGTAACAACAAATTAAAAATCCGTTTGGTTAAAATACTACCAGACGGATTTTTTTATTCTTATTTTTGCATACCAAAAATGCATTGTTTTCGTTTTTGAATCTATAATCTCCTTTATGAAACTATTTTGTTTTTTGACTTTGTTCTTCACGCTTAGCATTCAGGCGCAATTTCAAATAAACGGAATTGTAACAGATTCCAACAACAAGCCTCTTCCTTTTGCTACAATTACAACTTCAGACAACATTAACACAATTACAGATGTTGATGGAAAATTTGATTTTAAAATAGCCGAAAAAACAACCACTTTTGCTGTTTCATACATTGGTTTTCAAACTAAAATCATTGCCATTATAGCAAACAAAAAATTTTATGCCATCTCGCTTTCGCAAAAAACAGATGATTTAAAAGAAGTTGTTGTTTCTAATGAAAATCCTGCTTTGACCATTATAAAAAAGGTTATCGCCAATAAAAACAAAAACAATCCGCAAAAAAGGCTCAATAGTTTTGAATATAAAACCTATAACAAACTTATTGTAACTGCCAATCCGGATTCTATCGATGGCAGAATTGATTCTTCTGCAGCTTATAAAGATTTAAATAAAAAAGAAATCAACATCGATTCATCCGATTATAAGTTTAAAGAAATTATAAGCAAACAGCATTTATTTCAAACCGAAAAAGTTTCTCAATATCAATTTGGAGATCATAAACTCAAAGAAACTGTTCTGGGAACCAAAATTGCAGGTTTTAAACAGCCTATTTATGAAATCATAGCATTCAATTTGCAATCAATTTCTATTTATGATTCGAAATATGAATTGTTTGAAACCAAATACGAAAACCCGATTTCGAACAGCGCAACTTCAAATTACAATTATAAATTACTGGATACGGTAAACATAAAAGGTCGCGAGACTTATATGATTTACTTTAAAAACAAACAAAAAAGAAGATCATCAGGTTTAGAAGGTGTTTTGTATATCGATCAGGAAAATTTTGCTGTCGCCAAAGCTGTAATGCGAATAAAAGGCGTTCTGGACATTAGCGGAATTCATGAATTTGAATATGTTCCAGAAGAAAAAATCTGGTTTCAAAGCAACACGACTTTCAAAATCGTAAAAGGAAAGAATGATGATGATATTAAAATTTTAGGCGGAACTATTCAGTTTGATGGTGACGTTGAAGATAATTTTGAACCGAGAAAAAAATCGGCTTCTGATTTTACCTATTTACTTTCTGAAAGTAATAATTTCGACATTCATTACAACACAACCAATCCTATAAAAAATCCGGCGCTTTATATCGAAATAAAGGACGATGCGAGCAAAAAACCGGAAGAATTCTGGAATACTTATCGAAAAGAAAGTTTGGACTTAAAAAGCCAAAAAACATACTTATTATTAGACAGTCTTTCTGTTAAGAAAAGAATCGAAAAACGTTTAGGTCTCGGACGAAAAATTATCAACGGTTATTTCCCAATTGGACCTGTTGATTTGGATTTGAAAAAAATAATCAGTTATAATAATTACGAAGGTTTTCGTCTTGGTTTAGGCGGAATCACGAATGATCGTTTTTCTAAAAATTTCAGAATCGAAGGATATTCGGCTTACGGAACCAAAGATGGCGAAGTTAAATACAGTATAGGTTCCGGAGTTTTACTTGACAAAAGTACCAATACCTGGATAAACGGATCGTATACAGATGATGTTCGGGAGATTGCGAGTACCGTTTTTGCAGTTGATAAACGTGTCTTTAAAATTTACGATCCACGACCAATCAACATTAGTACTTTTTACCAATACAGTAGCTGGAAAGCGAATGTTCAGACTAAAATTATTCCGAAAACCGAAGCTATTTTAGAATTATCCCGAACTTTTGTTCAGCCCGAATTTGATTATCTTTTTAATCTAAACGGAAAATTATACTCCAACTATATCATGACTACGGCAATGGTTTCGATAGTTTGGGCGCCTTTTAGTGATTTCATGCAAACACCAACCGGAAGAAATGAATCTGAAAAAAGATTTCCTAGATTTACTTTTCAGTACACACAATCACTGCCAAATGTTCTGGAAAACGATTTTAACTTTGGCAAAATAGATTTCAAAACGGAGTATGAAAAAAAATATCTAAACGGTCAAAAAACCAGTTTACTTCTTCAAGGAGGTTACGCAATGGGCGATGTTCCAATTACGCACTTGTACAACACAATGCCGAATAACCTTACCAAAGAAACCGTTATTCAGCGTATTACTTTTGCAGGTAGAAACAGTTTTGAAACCATGTATTTTAATGAGTTTTTCTCAAGCCAATATATATTTTTCCAAATCAAACATGGCTTTGACCGAATTACAATATTCAAAAAAGTACGTCCATCTTTAGTTTTAGTAACCAGAATGGCGTGGGGAAATATGGAAAATCCGCAACAACATGTTGGACCAACGTACAAAACCCTAGACAAAGGTTTCTTTGAATCCGGAATTGAATTAAACAAGATTTTTAAAGGTTTTGGTCTCGGCGGATTTTATCGCTATGGTCCAAATCAACTCTTAAAATTTGAAGATAATATTGCTGTCAAAATATCTTATGTTCTTGATTTAGGATTGTAGTATAAAAATAACCTTTGTCAAAGTTTAAAACTTTGACAAAGGTGAAAATCTAAAGAATCTTGCTAGCTTTTTGTAACTTCTTTTTTATCATTAAGTTGAACTTCAGTCTCCATATTACCTCTTATCAAGATTACAGAACTTGGTTTTCCGTTACTGAAATTGATTTTCAATAAGTTTGGATAATCTACAATTCTAAATAATCCGTTTTTAAGATACACCAACTCATTATCATTTTTCCCTTTAAAATGTTCCAATAACATCGATTCAACATAAAGGCGATTATTCTTTTCTACGATTTTAGTTTCTACTCCTTGTCCATAAAGAAAATCATCATAAGTCCCAATTAATTTTTCTTTTAGACTTGCAGGGATTTCCTGAATTTCCTCATTAGATATCTTATTATTCCAGTCCATTAAAGTCAAAAGCTTTCTTTGAGTGCTTGCCATTACAGGAAAACGATTCGGTTTTTCGCCATTGGTTAAAAACGCAAAACCGTTTCCGTCTGTCATCGTAGCAAAAATGCTTCCTCCAACTCCTGTATTTGAACCATTGCATATAAACCATTCGTAATTATTGTAACCAAAAGACTTTTGCCATCCGTAACTCCATCCGCCAACAGCATCTTTTAAGGCCGTTACTTCTGTTACTTTTTTTGCAACATCATAAGAAATCACTTTATTGTTTTTATTGCGCAAAGCATTTTGCATTTCAATAGCAATCTTAGCCAAATCAGTTGGCGTAGACCACATTCCTGATGGCCCAACTTGTGGCGTGATTGGCAAACCTGTTCTAATAACCTTTTCGTTTTCATCGTGAACAAGCGCTACATTTGTTGGAAATCCTTTTTCATTTGGCTGTATCATTGTAGTATTTTTTAAACCAAGAGGTGAAAAAATATACTGTTTTACTAATTCCTGGATAGGCTTCTTAAAAGTATCTTCTAATGCCATTTGAACAATCACATAACCTCCACCACTATATGACCAACCTGTTCCTGGCGTGAACAAAAATTCAATTTCTTTATCATAACGCGGAATTTGCCCTAAAAGGCTTTGTTTTATTGTTGGGATTGTATCACCTTCGTAGTAATCTGCAAATCCGCCTTGAGTTGTACCAGCCGTATGATTAAGAAATTGTCTCCAGGTTGGACTATTGTTTTCGGTAAATTTACTCTTTGGCAAATGCCAGCGTTTTAAATAACCACCTATCGGATCACCTAAATTAAGCAATCCTTTTTCTTCAAGTATAAAACAAAGAAGCGCAGTTATTGGTTTTGAAATAGAAGCTGTAGAAAAAGCAGTATTCTTGTCTATTTTCTCTTTTGAATCTATTGATTTAACACCAAATTGGTTTGAATAGACTATTTCGTAGTTTTCAAAAACAACAAGACTAAATCCAGCAAGTTTGTATTTTTCTAGTTGCTTATCAATATTTAAACTGTCCGTTAGAAAGCTATAATCTCTTTCTTTTGATACTGTTTTTTTGTTTGTCTGAGCACTTGCAACGGTTACTATAAGAAGTAATAAATAAATAGTGGTTTTCATCGTATCGTAATTTTTAGGTTAAAAATTTATTTCGATACAAAGATGTGGGAGAAACGAAACCTGTGCGACCGAATAAACTTAGTCGAACGCATTTGTCTTGAAAAATAAGTATGAATAATTAGAACTACGAGTACGAGTAATTACAAAATGTTGATTTTAAGCACTTTTTCGATAAACAGTTGGAGTATCTCCGGTATGTTTTTTAAAAGCAGTATTAAAAGAAGATTTCGAATTAAAACCTACTTCGTATAAAATTTCTAAAACTGTCATCTTACTTTTTGTAGAATCTTTTAAAATTTCCATAGCTTCTTCGATACGATACGTATTCACAAAATCATAAAAATGTTGCTGTAGTTTATGATTAATTAAAAGCGATAAATCACGAACAGGAATTTGGATAGTTGCAGAAACATCCTGAATTGTTAAAGAAGGATCTAGAAATGGTTTTTCTTCGGCCATATATTGCTGCAATTTCAACAACTCTTCAGAATATTCTTTTTCATTTACAGTTGATTCCTCTTTATTTTTTTCTTCTAAAACAATATCCGAAACCAGTTTTAATTTTGAATCAATACTTCGAAATAAACCAGGATTATTTAATGCTTTAAATAAGTACCAACAAACTATAAATAGCTGAAATACCAAAAGACCAATTTTTATCCATTCAGAAATATAAGGATAATCAGAGAACTTGAAAACATTTTTTAAAAGAGCAACGGAATACAAAATAGTTAGCACAACTGTAAACTGAAACAACCAATTATAAGAACTAATACTTGTACCTGCACAATTTTCGAGATATAGTTTCTTAGCTTTTCTTAAAACCATAAAAACAGCAATGATATAGGCAATTAGCTGAACATGTATAAGAATATGATTGAACTGAATCTCAACCATACTTTGATAATTCTTAATAAAATTAATTTTAGAAGCTTCATCTACGGCATAAAAACGAGGTATCATAATTGCATTTGCAATTACAAACGGAAGCAAATGCAATAAGTGTTTTGGCTTAAGCTTAAAATCCGAATAACAAACAGATAATACATATAGATAAAAAACAGGAATTTGCAAGAAAGCAAACAAACCTCTTATCATTCCAAAATTAGAAGGTTTATCAATTATTAAATCAAATAAAGTTTGACTGGTATCTATTGCGCATAATATTAAAAAAGCAGCAAAAAGATAATTACTTATCTTATGCTTTGTCTTAACTGCAAACAAAAAAAATGCAAGAAATAATGATATAAACAAGGAAACTACAGTTACAATAACCAATAAATCAATCTTAACATTCATTATATTCTTTTGGTATTATTTAGGGTTTACAAATAACTATGACGTTCTTAAATACAAAACAAAGATGCGATCGTCTATTCAAAAATAACAAAATATTCGTTGGTTATACAATTGTATTTGAAGGTTTAAATAAATTTGATTTCTTTATTTAAAAAAAACAATCGGACATAAAAAAAGCCTATAAATAAAAATCCCCAAACAGAAAGTTGATCTGTTTGGGGATTTTTTGTTGAAAATGTTTGTGGAGAATACCGGATTCGAACCGGTCACCCTCCCGATGCATCGGGATACTCTAGCCTTTTGTCTCGATTAGATTTTCAATATATTTTCTGCTTTTCATTTTTTTGATTTTCAATTCCCGTTGACAAGCTTCGCTTCGAGTAAGAAAAGTTTCGAAATATTTTAATTCCCAATCTTTTGCTACTTTAGTATATTTACTTCTGCTATTCAAATGATCTTGTAAACGTTGTTCAATATCTTGACATGAACCAACATAGTATTTATTAATCGTATTTGAGTACAAAATATAAGTAAAAAACATAGGTGTTATAAATTAAAATACCCAAACAGAAATTGATCTGTTTGGGTATTTTTTTGTTGAAAATATTTGTGGAGAATACCGGATTCGAACCGGTCACCCCTTGCCTGCCAGGCAAGTACTCTAGCCAAATGAGCTAATCCCCCTTTTTTATGACTTTAGAATTTGCATTCGAACCGTTACCTTCCCGATTGCATCGGGACACTCTAGCCAAATGAGCTAATCCCCCAAAGCGTTAGCAAATAAAGTCAATTAATTATCAAAAAACAAATTTCAAATCGCTTCAGGTAAAAATAGTTGCCAAAACCGTAACTTTACGATCAAATCAATTTTTATGAGTTCAGAAAATCAAAACGGTTCTTTACAAACCACTTTAAATAATGCAATTGCAACAGTACAATTTGGTCATCCGGCCAGTAATTCTTTTCCTCGCGAACTATTAAATCGCTTAACGGCAGAGATTAGTTTATTGAGTAAAAAAGAATCGGTTTCGGTTATTGTTTTGCAAAGCGAAGGTTCGAAAGTATTTTGTTCAGGTGCTTCTTTTGATGAACTTCTTGCAGTAGAAAATGAAGAACAAGGGAAAGAATTCTTCTCAGGATTTGCTCATTTGCTAAACGCAATGCGCTCTTGTTCTAAAATTATTATTGGTCGCGTTCAAGGTAAAGCTGTTGGCGGTGGAGTTGGTATTATTTCGGCTTGTGATTATGTTTTGGCTACGCCGGAAAGCGCTATAAAATTATCTGAATTAGCAATTGGAATTGGTCCGTTTGTAATTGAACCGGCTGTTACCCGAAAAATTGGAAAAACGGCAATGACCGAAATGACGCTTGCTGCACACGAATGGAAATCGGCAAACTGGGCGCTTCAAAACGGACTTTATGCATCGCTTCATAATGCAGAAGAATTGGATATTGAAGTCGAGAAATTCGCCCAAAAACTAAGTTCATACAATCCGGAAGCTTTATTCGAAATGAAAAAAATTATCTGGGAAGGAACAGAACATTGGCAATCGTTACTTCTTGAACGTGCTGCAATTACAGGAAAATTAGTTTTATCCGATTTCAGCAGAAATGCTTTGACACAATTTAAGAAGTAAAGTTTTCAGTTTGCGGCAACTTTGTCAAAGTTTAAAACTTTGACAAAGTTCTAGGTACTTTAAAAAAATTAAAATTTCACTAATATGTATATCATTTCATTATTCCAGAAAGTCGATGTTGCAGAGAAACTTAAGACCGCTCCGGACAGCAGTTATCAAATTGGTGTATTGATTGGATCATTTCTTCCTTTTGTAGTTTTAGTAGGAATTGCTTACTGGATGTATAACCGTGCTAAAAAAAGAGATAAAAACGGTTATTAATTCGTAAATTTGCAACCTAAAATTCAAATCGATGAGTAATATCAGAATTACAAAACAATTTAGTTTCGAAACCGGTCACGCCTTATATGGTTACGACGGAAAATGCAAAAACGTTCACGGCCACAGTTATAAATTGTCGGTTACCGTGATTGGTTCGCCAATTATGGATCGATCAAATGTAAAATTCGGAATGGTAATTGATTTTTCGGATCTAAAGAAAATTGTAAAAGAAGAAATCGTTGATCAGTTTGATCATGCAACGGTTTTTAACGAAACAACTCCGCATATCGAATTGGCAAATGAATTAAAAAATCGTGGCCATCACGTTATCTTAGTTGATTATCAGCCTACAAGCGAAAACATGGTTGTAGATTTTGCTGACAGAATCATTGCGCGTTTACCAAAAGATATTTCTCTTTTTTCACTAAAACTTCAGGAAACAGAATCTTCATTTGCAGAATGGTACGCATCTGATAATATCTAAAATTAAATCCCAATCCTTCGACTTCGCTCAGGATGACAATGAATTTAAAGTCTAATATTCTAAGAAGTCTAACAATCTAATAATCTAATGAAAAAAGTATATTTCGCTTCTGATCAGCATTTTGGAGCTCCAACTCCTGAATTGAGTTTGCCACGCGAACAAAAATTTGTAGCTTGGTTAGATGTTGTAAAACAAGATGCAGAAGCTATTTTTTTATTAGGAGATTTATTTGACTTTTGGTTCGAATACAAAACGGTTGTTCCTAAAGGATTTGTTCGTGTATTAGGAAAACTAGCAGAACTTCGTGATAGCGGAATTCCGATTTACTTTTTTGTGGGAAATCATGATTTATGGATGAATGATTATTTTCAAACCGAATTGAATATTCCTGTTTATCACGATAATAAAGAATTTACTTTTAACGGAAAAACGTTCCTAATTGGTCATGGCGACGGAAAAGGTCCTGGCGATAAAGGTTATAAAAGAATGAAAAAGGTATTTACAAATCCGTTTTCAAAATGGCTTTTCCGTTGGTTACATCCGGATGTTGGCGTGAGTTTAGCACAATATTTATCGGTTAAAAACAAACTGATTTCAGGCGACGAAGATGTAAAATTCTTAGGCGAAGAAAACGAATGGCTAGTTTTGTATGCAAAACGTAAACTCGAAACCAAACATTATAATTATTTCATTTTCGGACACCGCCATTTACCAATGATTATTCCTGTTGGAGAAGAATCTAAATATGTAAATCTGGGTGACTGGATTGGCTATTTTACCTATGGAGTTTTTGACGGAGAAACTTTTGAACTTCAAAAATTCGAACAATAATTACTTTTTATTCGTTGGATAAATTCCAATTTTGTGTGTTCTCAAGATATAATTCGACATTTGTTTCGTGTTCGAAAGCTGGAATTTAATTGCGCCAGATGATTGTTTAGGCATATGACATTCAACGCAATTACTAGCCAATAAACTTCCTGACATCGTTTTTAAAGTCGTTTCATTGTGCTTGAAATCCTGATGACAACTCATGCATATTTTAGAATAAGAAGCCAGATTCTTAGAAGCATTTTCATGCGGATTGTGGCATGTAATACAATCCATTTTTTCACTTTTGACAAAACATTTGCTTTGCGACATCAAACGAAATTGATTTCCGTGTACATCAAATTTTGCTGTATCGGTAATACTCCGAGTTTCTCTGTAAAAGTCAGATAAAACACTTCCGGGTTTAAAATCAAAACGAGATTTTATTTTCATTCCGTCATTTCCGGCGTGACAAAGCGCGCACGCATCGAGTTTTTGTTGTCGGTTTAATGTTTTATAACTTGTTATACTATTTGCAACTTTTACGTTTGGATTTTTAATATGAAATTCAGCATGCGCTTTCGCTGGACCGTGGCAACGCTCGCAATCAATTCCGTAAACGATGGTTTTACGATCAATAATATCTTCAACATCCATAGACATGAAGTTTTTTTCTGTCGATTTCTGTCCAACATTTCGGCTGCTAATATTTGAAGCGTGACAAGAATAACAATCCTTCATCACCATTCGATCAAAATAAGGTTTATCAGCAGGAAATCCAGGACTTGTTGCCCAATTATTTATAGAATTATAATAAGAAACAGGTAATTCATAAGTATTATTCTCACGCCAGTAAACTGAAGTCTGTGCATGTTTAACACCAAAAACGATCTCAAAACGATGCGCTTCGACTTCTTTTCCGTTTTTATACAAAACCTGATAAAGACTATCATTGCGTTGCTCCATCACCAATTTGGTATTCTTATCATAGATAAAAACATGATTTTTTGCATCAAAATCACCCAGAACATTCCCTAAAATTGCAGGAGCAGTTGCTTTAAAATGAGAACTTTGCAAAGCCATGTCATATTGAGTTTTATGACAATCAATGCAACTTTCAGAACCTGCGTAATCAGTACCGCGAGGATCAATATATTCATCAGATTTGTTTGTGCAATTTGACAGAAAAACTGCTAAAACAAGTATAGCAAAAAGAATGCGTGTTTTTTTCATTGCTGTAAATATACTTTTTTTTGTATAAAATCAAAATATATTTCAATAATGAAAAATTGTTGTTAAAATATTTAGAATGTTTCTTAATTCATCCCAACTCCATAAACATATTCATCTAAATCAATTCGGAATAAAGAACCTTCAACCAAATCTTTTATCGATTTTAATTCTGTCATTGAAACTGCCAAATCTATAGAAGAACAAGGTGTTTTCAATAAAAATTTATGGCATGAATATTTTAATTCGCAAGCTTCGCAACAAGCATTTTCAATCATACTATCTTCAATTAAATCACAAAAATGATTCAATTCCTGAACTGTAAAATAAAACCCAGTTTCCTTAAATACTAACTGAACTTTATCTAATATAGTTTCATTTTGCTTTTTCCAGTAAAAAGCTATGCCGAAGTTATTATGATATATTTGCTCTATTTCTCTCATCGTAAATCGTTTTATTCCAACAAATATAAATATTATTTATATTAATTCTAAATAAAAAAATCATAAAAAAGATAAAAATTTAGGCAATTTAGATGCAATAAACTCATTTATACATAACTGAATTAAAATTCTCTTATACCATCTATAGTTTCTATAAAGATTTACTTATACCAATGCTTAATTTTAGATAAAAACTCTTGTTGTTGATCAACGAACAAATAGTGAGAACAATTATTCAAAAAGGCAAAATTATTTTTACCAACCAAATCTTTAATTGAAGTAATTTGTGCCGATGAAAAAATCCCATCGTCTTTACCATAAATTGCATAAATAGAAATTCCTTCAGCCTTTATCTTTTTTAAAGATGATCTTGTGTCGATATTATTTTGCTTTTCGTTTTGGTAAAAAAGTAAAGGAGCATTTTTATTTCGAATATTAGTTTTAAAAAATTCACTTGCTTCGTAATCCGCATATAACTTTTTTGATTCTTTGGTTGGCTTTGGTATTTTAAAATAATTATTATCACTTGCCAGATCAAAACAATGTTTTCTATATCCTGCCGAATTTTTGTCGAGTTTTTCTACGTAAAATATTTTATTAAGGTTTTTAGAATCCGCAATTTTTAAATATTTATTCTTCAAAGAATTTAAAATGTGATCATACGTTTCTTGCTGCGAAAATAAAGCTCCTGCCAAAATAAGCTTACTCACATTCTGAGGATATTTTTCGGTATAAAGCGTTGCAACCAATCCGCCAAAACTATGTGCAAGAAGAGTGGCTTTCTTTAAATCATACTTTTTATAAATGGCATTTAAATCCTGAAAAGCTTCTGCATAAGTAAATTTTGCATCAGGATCTGAAGATCTTCCCTCACCTCTTCGATCGTAAACAATTACATAAAACCCAAGATTAGCCAGTTTTTGAGCCGTTGTGCCTTCAAATAAAGTCGAATTACCACTTGGTCCTCCGTGAATAAAAATGATGCATTTATCTTTTTTATTTCCGTATGTTTTGATGTAGAGAGTTTGTCCGTTTGCAAAAAAGGATATTGCTAAAACGAAAACAAGAAGAAATGATTTCATCTATTTGAAAAGTTAGTGTTTTAAAACGGCATAAATAGTAGTATCCTTTGTGATGTAACCATCTTTTACTTCATCATAATCTTTTAAAACAAGATGCATTTGCAAAATATTATCCTGAATTTTAACGCCTTCTTTTTTAAAATAAAGATCGCTTTCAAATTGAAATTCACCAATCTTTCTTTCGAACAAAAAATACTTTTTTTCGATGACTTCATATTTACAGCACATTCCTAAAAGACCTTGAAATTTTGTGTTGATTTGAATTTGATCATTCTCAAATCTGGTATCATTTGGAACAAAGAAAAAAAGAAAAGCAGATCCTAAAATAGCACCAAAAATCCCATCAATTAACCAACTTATAAAAATCAAAAAAGGTGAAAAGATATAAATAGAAAAATATAAAGCTCTTTTTTTAAAAGGCTTCACATAATAAAAGAACAAAATACAGGCTGAAACATAAAATAGAATTTTAAGAATTAGGCGTAAATTAGCAATTAAGCCAATTTCGAAAACAGCATTAATTATAAAATTGATTAAAAGTATAATAAATGTTACCGCATGAATCCTTAAAAATATCTTTTTGAATTTGTTCATTTATTCCATATTCTGATGATCATCCATATCTTTCTTAAGATCTAATTTTCTAAATGTTGGTGATTTTAATGCCGTTACAATGACAGTTAAAAGAGTAATACTTCCTCCAAAAACAACAGAAGTTACAGTTCCCATTAATTTAGCAGTTGCACCACTTTCAAAAGCACCTAATTCATTAGAAGATCCCACAAAAATTGAATTTACAGCGCCAACTCTTCCACGCATATGATCTGGAGTTTTAAGTTGTAAAATCGTTTGACGAATTACTACAGAAATTCCGTCAGCAAGACCGCTCAAAAATAAGGCAAAAACCGAAAGCCAGAATGAAGTAGAAAGTCCAAATAAGATGATCGATAATCCGAAAACAAATATGGCAATTAAAAGTTTTTTTCCTGCATTTTTATATAAAGGCACATAAGCAGAAACGAGCATCGTAATGAAAGCTCCTACTGCAGGCGCAGCTCTTAATATACCAAAACCTTCGGCTCCGACTTTTAAAATATCCTGTGCAAAAACTGGCAATAATGCTACAGCTCCACCAAAAAGTACTGCAATCATATCAAGCGATAAAGCGCCTAAAACAATTTGGTTTTTAAAGACAAAATTCAAACCTTCTGCAAGACTATCTTTTATCGATTCTCCAATCTTTGGATTTGTAATTGGTTTTTTACTAATTTGTGATAAGGCAATTAAGGAAAGAATTGAGAATCCAAAAACCAGACACATTGACCAGTGAACGCCAATCCAGTTAATTGAGAATCCTGCTAAAGCCGGTCCCATAACGGCTCCGATTTGCCAAACCGAACTACTCCAAGTAGCAGCATTTGGATATGCTTTTTTAGGAATAATCAACGATAGAAGAGAGAAAATAGTTGGCCCAAGAAAAGCTCTGACTAATCCGCCTAAAAAAACTAATGTATAAATTGAATATAAAACTATAGTTGGAGATAAATCGCCGACAACTTTTGGCCAGGTCAATAAAAACAATCCAAAGCTAATTACAGAAAATCCCAGAATACATTTTACTAATAATCCCTTCTTTTCCTTTTGATCGACAATATGTCCGGCAAATAAAGCCATACCAACGGCGGGAATAACTTCCATTAAACCAATAATTCCAAGTGAAAGTGGGTTTTTAGTCAAACTGTAAACTTCCCATTCGATCACGATAAATTGCATCGCCCAGGCAAAAACCATAGCAAAACGCAATAATAAAAAAACATTAAATTCTCTGTAGCGCAATGCCTGATAAGGATCTCGCTTTTCTGTTTTATTCGTCATTTGTTCTAATATCTTTTAGCATAAGTTGAGTCGAAACGGTTCCGTTCCACTCGTTTTCAGCCAATGAATACGCTAGCTGAAAAGTATTTTGATTTTTTGTAATGTCTAATTTTTTTCCAAGTCCAAAACCTATTGCAGCAATTCCATCTGAATTATATTGCTTCACAAAAAGTCTCAAATGCTCTTCCTCTGCGCCTAAAGTTTTGGCATAACCTGTATCTTTCACCTCTTTGGTCATAAAAACAGGCGTCATATTCAGAGGTCCAAAAGGTTCAAATTGTTTTAAAATTCGAATTAACTTTGGAGTAATATCTGTAAAGTTAATTTCGGCATCTACTTCTATTTCCGGCGTTCGCATTTCGGGCAAAATAGTTTCCTGTACTTGTTTTTCAAATGCATCTTTGAAGGTTTTATAATTCTCCGCTTTCAAAGTCATTCCTGCCGCATACATATGTCCTCCAAATTGCTCTAAATGCTCAGAACAAGCATCAAGAGCATTGTAAACATCAAATCCTTTGACAGATCTGGCAGAAGCGGCATATTTATCACCACTTTTAGTAAAAACTAAAGTCGGACGATAATAAGTCTCAATAAGTCGTGAAGCTACAATTCCGATAACGCCTTTGTGCCAGTCTTCCTGAAAAACAACTGTCGAAAATCGATCTTGTTCGTTATTAGTCAGGATTTGCTGAAAAGCTTCTTTGGTAATTTGTTTGTCCAAATCTTTTCGATCTGAATTGTATTGTTCTATTTCTGAAGCAAATTGTTGCGCTTGTTCAAAATTGAATTCTGTTAATAATTCAACTGCATGATTACCGTGTTTAATTCTTCCGGCAGCATTTATTCGAGGAGAAATAATAAAAACAACATCGGTAATATCAAGGGTTTTCTTTTTTACCTGATGTACCAAAGCTTTAATTCCCGGTCTTGGATCTGAATTAATAACTTGCAATCCGTAATAAGCCAAAACTCTGTTTTCGCCTGTTATCGGTACAATATCCGCAGCAATTGCTGTTGCAACTAAATCCAGATACGGAATTAAATCTTCGATCGTTTCGTTTCTATTTGTTCCTAAAGCCTGAATTAATTTAAAACCAACGCCACAACCACATAATTCATCATAAGGATATGAGCAATCTTCTCTTTTTGGATCTAAAATCGCAACCGCATCGGGAAGAAATTCTCCTGGTCTGTGGTGATCACAAATAATAAAGTCGATGTTTTTTTCTTTCGCATAAGCGATATGATCAATGGATTTAATACCACAATCGAGCGCGATAATTAAAGAAAATCCGTTATCATCGGCAAAGTCAATCCCTTTAAAAGAAATCCCATAACCTTCCAGATAACGATCCGGAATATAAGTGGCAATATTAGGATAATGCGATTTTAGATACGCCGAAACCAAAGAAACTGCCGTTGTTCCATCTACATCGTAATCGCCAAAAACCAAAATGTTTTCCTGATTTTTAATCGCCAATTCAATTCGGGAAACGGCTTTATCCATGTCTTTCATCAGGAACGGATCATGAAGATGTTCTAGTGAAGGACGAAAGAAATTCTTGGCATCTTCAAAAGTTTCAATGCCACGCTGAATCAAAAGTGTTGCTACAAAATCTTCTACATTCAAGGCTTGCGCCAAATGTTTGATTTTATCTTGAGAAGGTCTTGTTTTTAATGTCCAACGCATTTTTTTATTGTAGATTTTTGATCTTAGATTTTAGACTGAAAAAATCTGAAATCGTTTAATCTATAGTAGAAATATTCTGTTTTTATCTTTGTCAAAGTTTAAAACTTTGACAAAGATTTTTTGTATTTTAAAATAAGCAGACTTCAGGAAACCTAAAATCTACACTCTAAAATCTAAAATTATTTTGCTTCTAAAGCGTTTCCTTCAAACTTAACTCCGTCCCAACCTAAGTTGATGAAGTTTCTAATGTTTTGGTGATTTGTTCCGTTTGGATCGCCTAAAACTTCTTCAAAATAAAAAGCTCCAAAACAAGCTAAAGTTTCTTCTTTGCTTAAGTTTTGCAATTTCGCGAAAGAAAATAATTTGCAAGAACCTGAGTTTTCTCCGGCAGCATTATGTTGTGTTCCGTTTTGAAAAGCTGTTGGCGTGAAGTTGTAATTTTCTTCGATTACAGCAATAGTTTCAGGAAATGTTATTTCGGTTGGAGTTTGTTTTAGTTTTTCTAAAAAGGCTTGTATGCTCATGATTTTTATTTTTTTTGCCACGAATTTCACTAATTGAACACGAATTTTAATTTAAGTTCGAGCTCTAATTCGGGAAATTAGTGAAATTCGTGGCGAAAATTATTATTCTTCTATTTCTTCTTCATCCTTCGAAAACTTACTTTTCTTAGGTTCTTTTGTTATTGTTTTTCCGGCAACGACTACTACAATTTCGCCTCGTGGCGCTGTTTTTTCAAAATGGGCTAAAACTTCTCTTGCTGTTCCACGTACGTTTTCTTCGTGTAGTTTTGATAATTCGCGTGAAACACAAACTTGTCTGTCTTCGCCAAAATACTGAATAAACTCAGCTAAAGTTTTAACGAGTTTATGTGGCGAAACGTATAAAATCATTGTTCGGGTTTCTTCGGCTAAAGCCAAAAATCGAGTTTGACGTCCTTTTTTATCAGGCAGGAAACCTTCGAAAATAAATTTGTCGTTTGGTAATCCGCTGTTTACTAAAGCAGGAACAAAAGCTGTTGCACCAGGCAAACATTCGACTTCAATTTTATTTTCGACACAAGCGCGCGTCAATAAAAATCCAGGATCTGAAATCGCCGGAGTTCCCGCATCCGAAATCAAGGCAATAGTTTCACCAGCTTTCAAACGCGCAATTAAATTTTCGGTTGTTTTGTGTTCGTTGTGCATATGATGGCTGTGCATGTGTGTGCCAATTTCAAAATGCTTCAACAATTTTCCACTCGTTCTGGTATCTTCCGCCAAGATCAAATCGACTTCTTTCAAAATCCGAATGGCACGAAAAGTCATGTCTTCAAGATTGCCAATTGGCGTTGGAACGATATATAATTTAGACATAATAAGTTTAATATTTAAACACAGATTGCACGAATTAACACGAATGTTTAAAGTGCTAAAATTTCACAAAAATGAATTAGTGTTAATCTGTGAAATTCGTGTTTATGAGAATTTTTTCTCTACAATTCCTAAGAAGCGTTCTGCGTAATCGTCTTTTCCAACCCAATTATTATAATCCGGTTTCACCATATTTTCTATAAAATCTAATGCTTCAGTATAAGAATCAAAAGTCAGTAATTGGTTTAAAACGCGGCTGTAATCTTCAGAACTATTTCCGAAAAGATTCTTGGTAAAAGCAATTCGGTCATTTAAATCAATATGAAAACCTTTTGCCAGTTTTTCATTCAAAGTAACCACTTTTGGTTCCGCCGGAGTTTCTAAAACTACGGTTTCTACAATTTTCTTCTCTTTAAATTCGCTGATTACCGGAGTTGGCGAAACGGCTTCAAAACTGTCTACTTTTACAAATTCAGCATCAGCATAATTGATTCCGAAATCTTCAAATAAGATAGAAACAGGTTCTGGTTTTGTCGTAACTTCTACCTTTTCCTCTACTTTGTCTTCTATTTTATCCTCTATTTTCGCTTCTTCTCTATCTAATTCAAAAGCTGGAATAAAATTCGGAATTGGTTTTAGATCGCTAATTGTTGTAAAAGAAATTTCTTCAAATGAAGCTTTCTCTTCTTTCACAGGTTCAGCTTCTTTAATTGCTTCAAGTTCCTCTATTTTTTCAATAACAGGTTCTTCTATAACTTCCTCTTCAACTTCTTCAATTGGTTCCGGAGCTGTTTCTATTGAAGTTTCAGCAATTATTTCTTCAACAATTACAGGTTCAGCGATTTTTTCTTCTGCAATTTCTTCTGCCACAATTGGAGTTTCAATTACAGCTTCTACCGTAGCGACATCTTCTTTTTCGAAGATTGCTTCAACTTCAGCACTAATTTCACTATGCGTGATTGTTGGTTTTACAGTATCAAAGTTTTCGTCTACAAACTTCAACACCGCTAATTTTTCATATAATTTCTGTGTTTCAAGATACAATTGATTGATATCGGATTTATTTTTAAGCTTTAAAATTCGATGTGCAATGCTGATTAAATCGGCTTCCAATTTTTTTTTCATAACTGTTGAAATTATAGTGAATAGGGTATTTTAGTATATTTTGTATTCGAATGTTTTTATTCTGGGATGAAATTCGCAGAACTATTTTTTATTTCTGTTAATAAGCGTTTGCGAATCTCCGATTTGATAAAAATTTTCTACTTTTGAAAAAACGTAAAACATCAAAATTTTGCGTCAATTTATTACCAGTACAAAGTAATAAAAACTATTCATTTTTAAAGGTAGAAAAATACAAAATGTTTCTCGAAAATACAGTAAATCACAAAGAACAATTTGGTTGGATTGAAGTTATTTGTGGATCAATGTTTTCGGGTAAAACCGAGGAGTTAATCCGCAGATTAAAACGCGCCCAATTTGCCAAACAAAGAGTCGAAATCTTTAAACCTGCCATTGATACCCGCTATCATGACGAAATGGTGGTATCGCATGATTCCAACGAAATTCGTTCAACTCCGGTTCCCGCCGCGGCAAATATTTCTATTTTAGCACAAGGTTGCGACGTTGTTGGTATTGACGAAGCTCAGTTTTTTGATGACGAAATTGTTACGGTTTGTAATGATCTTGCTAATCAGGGAATTCGTGTGATAGTTGCAGGGCTTGATATGGATTTTAAAGGAAATCCTTTTGGACCAATGCCAGCGCTTATGGCAACAGCCGAGTATGTGACTAAAGTTCACGCCGTTTGCACCAGAACAGGAAATCTTGCCAATTACAGTTTCCGTAAAACCGATAATGATAAATTAGTAATGCTTGGCGAAACCGAAGAATATGAGCCATTAAGTCGCGCTGCATATTATAATGCCATGAAAAAGATTCAGGATAAATAAAAGTTGCTTTTCCTTCACAACAAAACAAACTACAAATGCAGAAACCTACAACAAAAAAGAATTTAATTATTTTAGTAATAAGTGCAATTGTAGCATTATCATTGGTTTTTGTCTTTTATTATTCTTTTAAAGAACCTGTTACTGACAAAGAAATGGTCGAATTAGTAGCGAAGTACAACAAGAATTGTCCTTTAGTTATTCAGGAAGGAATACGTCTCGACAATGTTACTTTGCCAAAAGATAAAATCGTTCAATACAATTTGACTTTACTCAATGTTGAAAAAGAAACTGCAGAAATCGAAACGATAAAGAAAAATATCGAAGAAAGTCTTCTTAGCACCGTTAAAGCAAATCCAGGACTTCAAACATTTCGAGATAATAATTTCACCTTGATTTATAATTATGATGATAAAAAGGAAAATTATTTGTTTGAGATCACGATAACGCCTGAACAATATAAATAATTTAGAAGTTCCATTATAACAACAAACCCAACAGATTTAAAAAATCTGTTGGGTTTGTTTTTTAAAAAAGATTGGTCATTCCGTAGGAATGTTTCATCGGTAGACATTTAAATTGGTGGATAAAAATACGTTCCGTTAGGAACGTTTGATCGGTAGTAGTTTGAATAATCGAATGGATATTTTGTGGTTAATTCCATGAAAAAACAAGTGTCCCTACAGGACACGATTCGGGAATCGTAATATTTTTTTTTCTACCGATCAAATATTCCTACGGAATAATAAATGATACAACAATTCTATTATTGCTATCTTAAAAAAACTACATCTAAACTGGACTAAAGTCCAGCTCTACAATATAAATCGTTCCTTCGGAACTTTAAAGAACCTTTGGCTCGAACTATTTTTTGGGGCAAAACTTTAATCCGTTTAATATGCGATTTCATGCAAAAAAATCAATTCGATACGTTTCGAATTCATTTAGTTTAATATAGAAAAATGTATAAAAAAAACCGACAGGTTTTTGAAACCTGTCGGGGTTGTTCTTTTAAATGAACTTATATTTCTTATATGGCTTAAAAAAGAAACCTAAATTTTCTTTCTCATTCTTGCTACCGGAATATCAAGTTGTTCACGATATTTTGCAATTGTTCTTCTAGCAATTGGATATCCTTTTTCTTTTAAGATTTCTGCCAATTGATCATCAGGTAAAGGCTTCTTTTTATCTTCTTCTTCGATTGTATTCTGAAGAATTTTTTTGATTTCTAAAGTCGAAACATCTTCACCCTGATCATTTTTCATGGCTTCAGAGAAAAACTCTTTAATTAATTTTGTTCCGTATGGTGTTTCAACATATTTACTATTGGCAACACGCGAAATCGTCGAAATATCCAAACCAACCATATCCGCAATGTCTTTTAAGATCATTGGTTTTAGTTTCGTTTCATCGCCGTCTAAAAAGTATTCTTCCTGATAATGCATAATTGCATTCATGGTTACAAAAAGAGTTTCCTGACGTTGTCTTATCGCGTCGATAAACCATTTTGCCGAATCCAGTTTCTGTTTGATAAACTGAACCGCATCTTTTTGTGCCGACGATTTATCACGTGAATCTTTATACGTCTGCATCATTTCCTGATAATCTTTAGAAACGTGCAAAGACGGAGCATTTCTTCCGTTTAAGGTCAATTCTAATTCTCCATCAACAATTCTGATGGCGAAATCAGGAACTACATTTTCTGTTACTTTGTTGTTTCCTGTATAAGATCCGCCCGGTTTTGGATTTAGTCTTTCGATTTCGTGAATCGCTTTTTTAAGCTGTTCATTCGAAACCCCGTATTTTTGAAGCAGTTTATCGTAATGTTTTTTGGTAAAAGCATCAAACTGATTTTCGATAATATCGATTGCTAAATCAACATATTCTGTTGGCGTTTTGTGTTTCAATTGCAACAATAAACATTCCTGTAAATCACGCGCTCCAACTCCCGAAGGTTCTAGTTCATGAATCACCTGAAGCATTTTTTCGACCATTTTCTCATCCGTATAAATACCTTGAGTGAAAGCCATATCATCTACAATATCCGGAACGCTTCTGCGGATATAACCCATATCATCAATACTTCCAACAAGGAATTCAGCGATTTCGCGCTCTTCATCATTCAAAATAAAAGTATTCAACTGATTGATTAAATCCTGATGAAAACTTATCGGAGAAGCAAAAGGCGTTTCTCTTTCTTCATCTTCACTATAATTATTCACCTGAGTTTTATAATCCGGAGTATCATCGTCGCTTAAATATTCGTCGATATTAATGTCGTCTGCTTCGATTCTGTCAGATTCTGCATCATCATAATCGTCATAGTCTTCATTTGCGAATTCATCAGCTTCGTATTCTTCTTCTTTTCCAGCTTCTAATGCCGGATTTTCGTTCATTTCTTCTAATAAACGTTGCTCAAAAGCTTGCGTAGGCAATTGAATTAACTTCATCAGCTGAATTTGCTGTGGAGATAATTTTTGGGATAATTTTAAATTTAAAAATTGCTTTAGCATATAAAAAGGTGCTAAGATGCTAAGTTCCTAAGGCTCTGAGCATCTTATATTGACGAATTAATTCGATTTAAATTATTTATATTTTAAAAACTTAGAACCTTAGTACCTCAGTTCCTTAGAATCTCAGATTAAAACTCAGCACTTCCAGGAGTTCTTGGGAAAGGAATTACGTCTCTAATATTTGTCATTCCAGTTACAAACAATACCAAACGCTCAAATCCTAAACCGAAACCTGCGTGAGTTGCTGATCCAAATCTTCTGGTATCTAAATACCATGATAATTCTTCTTCGTCTATTTCTAAGGCTTTCATTTTTTCGATCAAAACGTCATAACGCTCTTCTCTTTCAGAACCACCAACGATTTCTCCAATTCCAGGGAAAAGGATATCCATTGCACGAACAGTTTCTTTTCCAGGTTCTGTATTATCGTTCAAACGCATGTAAAACGCTTTGATATTTGCTGGGTAATCATATAAAATTACCGGACATTTAAAGTGTTTTTCCACTAAATAACGCTCGTGTTCTGATTGTAAATCAGCTCCCCATTCGTTAATCAAATAGCTGAATTTTTTCTTTTTATTTGGAGTCGAATCTCTCAAAATATCAATTGCTTCAGTATAAGAAACACGTTTGAAGTTGTTCTCCAATACGAAGTTTAGTTTCTCTAACAAAGCCATTTCGCTTCTGTCAGCCTGAGGTTTTGATTTTTCTTCTTCAAGAAGTCTTCCTTCTAAAAACGCCAAATCATCTTTACAATTGTCTAAAGCATATTTAATTACGTACTGAATAAAATCTTCAGCCAAATCCATGTTATCATCAAGATCGTTGAAAGCAACTTCCGGCTCGATCATCCAAAATTCTGCAAGGTGACGAGAAGTATTAGAATTTTCTGCTCTAAAAGTTGGTCCAAAAGTATAAATCTGACCCAAAGCCATTGCAAAAGTTTCCCCTTCTAATTGTCCCGAAACCGTTAAGTTCGTATGTTTTCCGAAGAAATCTTTTTTGAAATCAATTTCTCCCTCTTCCGTTTTTGGCAAGTTATCCAAAGGAAGTGAAGTTACCTGAAACATTTCTCCGGCACCTTCAGCATCAGCTCCAGTAATAATTGGAGTGTTTACATACACGAAACCTTTTTCCTGAAAATATTTATGAACCGCAAATGACAATACCGAACGTACACGCATAATTGCTCCAAAAGCATTAGTACGAACACGTAAATGTGCATTCTCACGTAAAAATTCTAAAGAGTGTTTTTTAGGCTGCATTGGGAATTTCTCCGCATCAGAATCTCCAAGGATTTCAAGTTTGTTCACCTGAATTTCATATTTCTGACCTGCACCTTTACTTTCAACCAAAGTTCCAATTACAGAAACTGCAGCTCCGGTCGTGATTCTTTTTAAAGTTTCTTCCGGTGTATTTTCAAAATCAACAACACATTGTATATTATTAATGGTAGAACCGTCATTAAGAGCGATGAACTGATTATTTCTAAAAGTTCTCACCCACCCTTTTGCATTAACCTCCTGAAGCGTCGTCGTACTGTTTAATAAGTCTTTAACTTTTGTGTGTTTCATTTTATATATAATATTGAAATTAAATTATTTGTTGTGTAATAACTGCAAATATAAACGATAATAATTAAAATTAGAAGCTGTTTCCTGCTATCCGCTATATCTTTTTCTTACTAAAGAAGTAAGAAAAAGGATACCGCTGCTATCAGGGCTAGGGTTTTCGTTTTTAATAAGAAGCAATTGTTTCTTATTTTTTGTCCTTGCGAGGAACGAAGCAATCACACTAACAAAATAATTAGTTGATTTAGCAAATGAGATTGCTTCGTTCCTCGCAAGGACTAAACTTTGTGTAAAAAGAATATTGTCTATCAATCTTTGTCAAAGTTTTGAACTTTGACAAAGATTCAAACTATCAATTCGTGCTAATTAGTGTAATTCGTGTTTACCCTTCCAAATTCTCCAAATCCTCTTTCTTAGCCTTCTTCTTTTCAAAAGTCAAAACTAAGGCCGGTAAAACCAATAGATTTGCAAACATTGCAAACGCCAAAGTACAAGAAATTAATCCTCCAAGCGCAATTGTTCCGCTAAAGCTTGAAAGCGTGAAAGTAGCAAATCCTAAAATTAAAACTACCGAAGTATAAAAAGTACTAATTCCAGTTTCTCTCAAAGCGCTGAAAACAGATCTTTTGACTTTTCCGTTGCTTTGAATCAAATCGTGTTTGTACTTCGCCATAAACTGAATCGCATTATCAACCGAGATTCCAAACGCAATACTGAATACTAAAATTGTCGAAGGTTTCAACGGAATTCCAAAATAACCCATCAATCCGGACGTAATACAAAGCGGTAAAATATTCGTAATTACCGATGCCATTACCATTTTGAACGATCTGAATAAATAAAGCATCAAAATGGCAATTACCAAAATGGCAAAAATCAACGATTCTATTAAGTTGTCAACCAAATATGATGTCCCTTTCTGGAAAACCAATGCTTTTCCGGTAATGGTAACTTCGTAACGATCTTTTGGAAAAATTTCAGCAATTTTTGAATGCAGTTTTTTCTCCACTTTCGCCATTTCATCCGTACCAATATCTCTCATAAAAGTGGTGATTCGGGCATATTGTCCAGTCGAATCAACGTAACTTTTCATTAAATTGTCTTTGCTGTTTTTTGTTGCATTTTTAGCATACGACAAAATAAAAGCCTGTTCTTGCGAAGTTGGTAATTGGTAATATTCCGGATTTCCGTTATAAAAAGCCTGTTTCGAATATTTGACCAAATTCACAATAGAAACCGGTTTTGACAATTCAGGAAGACTTGCAATTGTATTTTGCAATTCATCCATTTTGCGCATCGTCGACAATTTCATAACACCTTTTTTATGTTTGGTGTCAATCATAATTTCGAGAGGCATTACACCGTTAAACTCTTTTTCGTAGAATAAAATATCTTTAAAGAAAGAAGCACTTTTTGGCATTTCGCCAATTAAACTTCCTGAAACTTTCATTTGAGAAACTCCAATAACACTAAAAACCAATAACAAACCATAAATCGTATAAATTACTTTTCGCTTGTTTTTTACCACATTTTCGACAAAATCCAATAAAGTCGAAATATAGGTTTTAGTCAAATGGTATAAATGTTTTTCTCCAGGAACATCCATAAAACTGTATACAATTGGCACAATTAAAAGCGTCAATAAATAAACCGAAATCACATTTATCGAAGTCACTAAACCAAACTCAAAAAGCAGGTCGTTTCCTGTAATCATGAATGTTGCAAAACCAATCGCCGTTGTTAAATTCGTCATTAAAGTCGAAACTCCAATTTTAGAAATAATACGTTGCAAAGCCTTTGCCTGATTGTTGTGCAGTTTAATTTCCTGCTGGTATTTATTGATCAGGAAAATACAATTCGTAATCCCAATTACGATAATCAATGGCGGAATAATAGCCGTTAAAATCGTGATTTTATAATGAAATAATCCGAGTGTTCCAAAAGACCAGATTACACCAACAATTAAAATACAAATCGAAATAAATGTCGCTCTGAAAGAACGAAAAAAGAAAAAGAAAATCAATGAAACCGTAAATAAAGCCGCGCCAATAAAGAGCCCGATTTCACCTTTCATATTATCAGCATTGATTGTTCTGATGTATGGCATTCCCGAAACTTTCAAATCGATTCCGGTAGTTTTTTCGAATTTATCGATTTTTGGAACCAGATTTTCAAGGATAAAAGTTTTTCTTTCAGCTGTATTTACAAGCTCTTTATTGATATAAATTGCTGAACGAATACTTCCGCTTTCTTTATTGAAAAGCAAACCTTCGTAAAAAGGTAAATTATGAAATAAATCGTATTGTATCTTTTTTAAATACTCAGGATCCGTCGCTTTACTTTGATTGATAAACGGCTCGAGAACAAATTTTTCGTTAACGGTATCTTTTTCTAATTTTTTCAAATCATTTAAAGACACAACCAAATCTACTTCTTTAGAATTCTTTAAACCTGTCATTAATTCATTCCAGGCAGCATAATTTTTAGGCGTGAAAAATTTCGGATCCTGAAACCCAATTACTACTAAATTTCCTTCTTCACCAAATTTACTTAGGAACTTTTGATAATCTTTATTTGCAGTATGATTTTTAGGAAGCAAATTTGCTTCAGTATAAGTCATAGCAAGGTTTTTCCATTGATAACCAAGGAAAATTGTCAAGGCCGAAACCCCAACGAGTATCGCAATTCTATTTTTAAGTATGATTCTGGCCAGTTTTTCCCAAAATCCAACTTGTACAGCGTTTTTCATAAATTCTTTAAAATGGATGCAAATGTAGTGAAAAGTGCTCGAAATCATAAATAATCAGTTCGTTTTTACTGTTTGTTAACATAATTGATATTGTGATTTTTAGGAAAAATTAGATGATTTGTACAATCCTACGTTAGCTTTTCTCATATTTGTACTTAATTTAAAAAAGGAATGGAAAATGAATTGGATTTTATTAATAATTGCAGGACTTTTTGAAGTTGGATTCGCTTCTTGTTTAGGCAAAGCCAAAGAAACAACAGGAATTCTATCAACTTACTGGATGATTGGTTTTTTTGTTTGTCTTTCGATAAGTATGCTTTTATTATACAAAGCCACTCAGGTTTTACCAATTGGAACCGCTTATGCCGTTTGGACAGGAATTGGCGCCGTTGGAACTGTTTTGGTTGGAATTTTAATTTTTAAAGAACCGGCAACTTTCTGGAGAATATTTTTTCTTTCGACTTTAATCGCTTCAATTATTGGGTTGAAGTTTGTTTCTAGTCATTAAAGAATGTTGGCCCGCGGATTTTACGGATAAAACGGATTTACACTGATTGGTTTATTTTAATTAAATAAAAAAAATGTTCTCGCAGATTTTGCAGATTAAGCAGATATTATAATTCGTGGAATTCTTGGCAAAAAAAATAGCACACGGATTTCGCTGATTAAGCGGATTTAAGCAGATAATTTTATTTATTGAAATAGTATAAAAAGAAAATCTGTAACAACCCGTTTAATCTGTAAAATCCGTGGGCAAAAAAACTTTTAACTTTACATAACAATGCAAGACAACACAATAACTTTTATATTTCTGGCAATTCTTTTATTGCTAATCGCTATTATCTGCTTTTTGTTTTATCAATTGATGCAATTCAAAAAAGCAAAAGATGATGCCGAAAAAAGTTTTTATGCGCTCGAAATGAAAGTTAACGATTTGCAGTTAGAAACTTTAGAATCAAAACTGAATCCGCATTTGTTTAAGAATATTCTAAACTCAATTCAATCGCATGCTTATCAAACGTATTTTGCATTGGATAAATTGGCGAATGTTTTGGACTATATTTTATACGAAAGCAAAAAGAAATTTGTCACAGCAAAAGAGGAAATTGATTTTGCTTTGAATCTTATCGAAATCAATAAAATCAAGATTAGTCCACTTTTTGAATTAAAGATCAAAACCAACATTAATAAAGACGATAAATTATACGAGCAACCTTTATTGGCGCCTTTAATTTCTATTGATTTAATCGAAAATGCCTTTAAACACGCTGATTTGCAAAGTGCCGATGCTTTTATTTCGGTGGTTTTTGAGTTTAGAGACAATAGCTTTTTTATGACAGTTTCGAATAAAATTTCGGATAAAAAAGTATTAAAAAAAGAACGAAGCGGTTTTGGTCACGCTACTTTAGAGCACAGATTACGCATCATATATAAGAATAATTTCAAACTCGATAAATTTGTCGAAAACGACATTTATATTGCTCATCTAAAAATAGATTTACTTGAATACAAAACTGAAATGCTTGCTTCTGGACGATGAGTTACCGGGATTAATGTACCTGAAAATGCTTTGCGAACAAATTCCGGAAGTCGAAATCGTAAAGACATTCAATAATCCAGAAAAACTCCTTGCAGAAATTCCCAATCTCGATTTTGATTTACTGATTTCAGATATCGAAATGCCGGGAATGGACGGTTTGCATCTGGCAGAAATGCTGAATAATAAATTGGTTATTTTTTGCACTGCTTATAAAGAATACGCCGCCGATGCCTTTAATATCGACGCAGTAGATTACATCACAAAACCGGTAAAACTGGAACGTTTGCAAAAAGCAATCTCAAAAGCTTTTGAACGTTTTGACAAACCTGATTCGTCCAAAAAATTCATTCAGTTAAATACTGACAAAGGAAAAACCTTATTGTATTTTAATCAGATTCAGTATATCAAAACTGCTATTAGTGATAGTCGCGATAAAACAGTTCTCCTGACTGACGGAAGTTTTCTAAACCTGAAAAACGTCAAATTCGACACGCTTTTAAACGAATTACCTGACGCTGATTTTTGCCGAATAAACAAAAAAGAAATTGTCGCTGTAAAAGCAATTAAATTCTTCAATCATAACGAAATTGTTTTATATCATTTAGAAAAAAATGAAAAAAACAGTACTTTAATTTTAAGCGAAACCTATCGTTCTGATTTTTTAAAAAAGGTGAAACTTTAGAAATTTTAACACATAGAAACATAGATTTGATGCGCTGAAAAAAGGCGTTTCACTTATCTAAATACACAGAGTATGGTATGTAAAAGAAATGTGTTTATTTTTGCATTCTTTTTGAGAAGTAAAATCTATGTTTCTATGTGTTGAAAATGACTTTTAAATTATACTCAATATTTGTCAGGCTGAGCGAAATCGAAGCCCTTTTTTTCACAATTAGCTTTCGACTTCCCTCAGGAAAACAATCATTTTCATAACTTATTACAAAGTTTTTCGGACTTGTTACATACATTGAAAATTAGGTTTAAAATTCCTTTTTCACTTAATTCTCAGTTCTGATATTTGCAGCATTAAAATCTAAAAAACGAGTTATGAATAACATAAAAAACTCCTTATTTTACATTACAGTTATTGGCGGTTTTACAGCTCTCATATATTGGGTAATTTCAAAAGGTGCCGCTCTGGAAGTAGGACGCGGAATCGTACATAAACAAATAGCAAGTAATCACTGGAATGATTTTCTTCATTCTATGGTCGAAAACCTGCAACATCCTTTAGCAATTTTATTGGCTCAGATCGTTACTATTATTTTGGTTGCACGTTTATTCGGGTGGTTTTTTAGAAAAATAGGACAACCGTCTGTAATTGGCGAAATGATTGCCGGAATCGTTCTTGGACCATCATTGGTCGGGATGTATTTTCCGGAATTCTCACACGCTTTATTTCCAAAAGAATCTTTAGGAAACCTACAGTTTTTAAGTCAGATTGGTTTAATTCTTTTCATGTTCGTGATTGGAATGGAACTAGATTTGAAAGTATTAAAAAACAAAGCACACGATGCTGTGGTAATTAGTCACGCCAGTATTGTAATTCCGTTTGCGTTGGGATTAACTCTGGCTTATTTTATCTATCATACTTTTGCTCCCGTTGGCGTTGAGTTTGCTTCTTTTGGATTATTTATGGGAATCGCAATGAGTATTACTGCTTTTCCGGTTCTCGCGAGAATTGTACAGGAACGCGGCATGCAAAAAACAAAATTAGGAACCATTGCCATAACTTGTGCTGCTGCCGATGATATTACAGCTTGGTGTATTCTTGCCGTTGTAATTGCTATTGTAAAAGCAGGTTCATTTACAAGTGCTTTATATGTAATAGGTTTGGCTATTTTATATGTAATTGTAATGCTAAAAATAGTTCGCCCTTTCTTAAAACGTGTTGGAGATTTAAATTCAACTCGCGAAAGTTTGAACAAACCGGTTGTGGCGATCTTTTTCATCACACTTTTATTTTCTGCTTACGCTTCTGAATTAATCGGAATTCATGCTTTATTTGGTGCTTTCTTAGCCGGAGCAATTATGCCGGAAAACAACAAATTCAGAAATATTTTTATCGAAAAAGTTGAAGACGTTGCAATCATCGTTTTATTGCCTTTATTCTTTGTATTTACAGGTTTACGTACACAAATAGGTTTATTGAATGATCCTTATTTATGGAAAGTAACCGGAGTAATTATTGCCGTTGCCGTAGTTGGAAAATTCTTTGGAAGTGCTTTTGCCGCAAAATTTGTCGGACAAAGCTGGAAAGACAGTTTAGCCATTGGAGCTTTAATGAATACCAGAGGTTTAATGGAATTGGTAGTTCTAAATATTGGTTATGATTTAGGAGTTTTATCTACAGAAATTTTTACCATGATGGTTATTATGGCTTTGGTAACTACTTTTATGACCGGTCCCGCGCTTGATTTTATCGGATTTATTTTTAAAGATAAAATGACTGCAGTTCCTCATGAAATTGGAAACAAAAGCAAATACAAAATCCTGCTTTCTTTTGCAACGCCTGAAAAAGGAAAGAAACTACTTTTGATCGCAAATAGTTTAGTCAAAAAACAAGGAGACAATTCGATTGTAACTGCGATGCATCTTTCTCTAAGTACCGAAATACATTCGTTTGACGTTAAAGATCACGAGCGAAAAATGCTGGTTCCGGTTATTGAAGAATCAGAACGATTGAATCAAAATATGTTAAGCGTTTTTAAAGTAACCAATGATATTGACACTGATATTATTGACACGGCAAATCAAGGCGAATACGATTTATTGTTAGTTGGTTTAGGTCAGTCTATTTTTGACGGAACTTTACTGGGAAAAATCCTTGGTTTCACAACCCGAATCGTAAATCCGGATCGTTTAATTGATAAGTTTACAGGAAAAGAAGGTTTGTTCGAAAACTCTCCTTTTGACGAAAGAACGCGTCATATAATTGCAAAAAGCAAAATGCCTGTCGGAATTTTTATTGATAAAGATCTGGAAGAAGTAAATCAGGTTTTCATGCCAATTTTCAGTAAAGAAGATGCTTTTTTAATAGAATATGCTAAAAAGTTAATCAATAATAATGGTTCGCAAATTACAGTTCTTGACGCAAGCGGCGAAGTAAAAAGTACTCGCGATATTCAGGAAACAATTCGCTCGATAGAACAAATTGCGCCAAATCATATTATGATTATGCACGACAGAACTCTAAAAAAGGAATTTTTAGAAAGTCAAAACTTGATGATTATAAGTCTTGAAAGCTGGAAAAAACTAATAGAATCTCAAAGTACATGGTTAAACAACACGCCATCCGTTTTGATCTTGAAACCATAAACGGAAAATAAATTCCAATATTTTAAATCCCAAATTCTAAATCTGTTTTGATTGGAATTTGGGATTTTTGATTTTTAATATTGATTTACTTTGCGCTTCCAACGGATTAAAATCCGTTGCTACAAAATAGATCATTCCTTCGGAATTTTTATTCAGAGAGTTCCAAAGGAACAAAACATATTGTAGGGATGGATTTTAATCCATCCAACGCAATCATAATCACAATCCATAAAACCTCAGCACCTTAGCACCTTAGTATCTTAGAACCTTTAAAAAAAAACTACTTCAACAAATATCCCAATCGAATCGATCCGAAAAAATAACCTGCGCTTGTATTTGTAATTTCGTTAGGTTCTACTTCTCTGCCTCGGTAAATAAAGGAATAGGATAAATTCCAATTGTTATGGCGGTATTTTAGTCCAAATTCGGCATTGAAACGCCAATGCGTTATATCAAATGTTAACGGACTTGTATTGTTGAACATGCTTCCCTGAATCGTTGCGTCGTAAAATTGGTAATTAACACTTGGAATAGCATAAAAATAAAACTCCCGAATATTATATTGCGGTTCTGAACTTACAGAAGCATCGTACATATTTGAATCGTAAATTGGCAATAATCTCTTAAAACCAATTCGGGCTAGAAATCCTGCGGAAACTCCCGTAAAAATAGTTCCCAAATTACCTTCTGACTGAAAATGAAGATCTACAAAATCATTGTGTTTATTTGGAAACAATTTCTTTGAATATAAAGCGTGCGCCTGAGCGCCAAAAGCATTATGAAGTTGATTTTCCCAACCATAAACTGTTTTGTAACCTATAAGATGATGGAAACTTTCTTGCGTTTGTCTTCCAAAAGCATTTGGCCCCATAAAACCCAATTGAAAATCAGTTTTTAAAACCGACTCACTTTTATAAAAAAAACTTCGTCCGGCTTCGGCAAAAAGATAAGCGGTAAACGGACGATCATTTTCACCTACGGCTTCTGCATTAATAAATCTTGGATTATAGATATATTGCCCAATGCGAAACTCGGTTATCTTTTTATTGATTTTTTCGTTATTATTCTCCGACAGAAAACGGTAGAAAAGCTCTAAACCGTTGGTATAATACATATCATTTTTTGATGATGTGTATAAATCATTATCGGTAATAAGACCAATTTCTTTTGTTTTTGCCTGTCCAAAAATCAAAGTCGATGACAATATCAGAAATGCAAAAAGGACTTTTTTATTTCGCATTATAATTTATTTTTCCAACAGCACGCATTTCACGAACGATTCTTTCTTTACGTCTGTTGATATAACTTGAAGATCCTGTTGCTTTAAACTTTCTCGGATTTGGTAATATTGCAGCAATTCCGGCAGCTTGCATTGGCGTTAAGCTCGAAGCATCTCTACGATACCAATGTTCTGTTGCAGCGTATGCGCCGTAAACGCCATCGCCCATTTCGATACTATTCAGATAAACTTCCATGATGCGTTCTTTACCCCAGATAATTTCGATCAAAACAGTAAAATAAGCTTCCAAACCTTTTCGCAAATAACTTTTTCCCTGCCATAAAAAAACATTTTTGGCGGTTTGTTGCGAGATCGTACTTCCGCCTCGAATTCGGCGTCCGCGTTCGTTGCTTTTATATGCTTTTTGCAATGCTTTAAAATCGAATCCGTTGTGGGTTAAAAAAGTTCCGTCTTCACTTGCAATCACGGCTTTCTGAAGATTCATCGAAATCTTTTCGATTGGTTCCCAGTCGTGATCAAAATAAACTTCCTTTCCATCCAATTTATTTTCGATGGCACGAATGATCATTAAAGGCGTAAACGGGACCGGAACATATTTAAAAAATACGACGGACGCAATCGAAAGTCCAAAAAACCACAAACAAGCTTTTATTAAAAACCATTTCACTTTTTCACCAAAAGAACGATTCGTCTTATTCGTCTTCTTTGAAACTGGTTTTGGTTTACTTGCTGTTGTTGCTTTTTTTGGTGCTGGTTTTTTGGTTGCCATTATATTAAATCTGCTAATTCTATTTTCTAAAAGTAGTCTTAACAATTCAGTTATACTACTATTTTTTTATCACTTTAAAAGTTTCTTTTTTATCATCTTGTTTTAAAACGACCAAATAAACTCCTGTCGAATAATTTTTAAGATCGACTGTTATTTTTGCATCTGAATATTTACTTTCAAAAAGCAATTGTCCGTTTAGATTATAAACTTCTAAATTCGAAATTATCGAATTACTTTCTATATTTAAAATATTTTCGATTGGATTTGGATAATATTTAAAATCTGTAATCTTATTCTCCACAACTGACAAGCTTTCTACTGTTTTTGCAAAGCTCAAATTGTCTAATAATGCTGTGTCTTCATAAGCCGTTTTCCCGATATGCTGGAACGAAATTCTAATTTCTGAACCAACATAAGGGGTTAAATCAAACATATATTTCTGAAATTTATCTTCTTTCTTTGTTACCGGTTTAATGATATCTCCCAACACGTTTCCATTTACAATAACTCTAAACATAGACTCATTATTATGATCAGCAAATCTTTGTTTCAATTCAAAACTCATAAATAAAGTAGTGGCATTTTTAGCATCAACTTTAGTGTTTATTTTCGAAATATTACTTTGATTCAATTCCCAAATCGAAGTTGAATTTTCATTCATTTTTGCAGAATTTGAAGCACTTGGAGCCGTCAACCACGCATTTCCTGTTGAAGCCTTACTCATTACAACCACTTTATTCGCAGCCGATTGATCATCAAAACCTATTTCGGAACTTGCATCAAACGTATCTTCAAGAATAATATCATCTGTTATTCCTTTTTCAAAATCATAAACTGTCGAATTTTTATTTCCGTCAACGGATACTTTATATCCTTCTTTTAATTCAAAATTATCAGCCAATAAATTTGGTGAACCTGAATTTGAGAAATCCATTAAAAAACTATAATCTCCAGAAACGATCGGTGTAAAATAAGACACTAACTCACTATAATGATATTCTGTAAGTCTGCCAGTTCCTCCCAATCTGGTTTCCATATTATAGGCATTTTGTCCTCTTCCTACAGATAATCCAATTCCTTGTGTTCTGTATTCGTAACTATTTCTGCCTTGTACACTAAATTTATAAGTTGTTCCCGCTTCCAAGTGAAACATCGGAGCCATAAAATCAGTCCAAAATTCTCCTTTTACATAGAGATAACTATGATCGTCAAAACCATCTCGCAAATAATCCGGACTATAATTGCTGTATGTTTCTTCTTGAGCTTTATTTTCGAGAGTTAAATTCCCATGTAATAATTTGAAACAATCCGGAAGTACATTATTTCCGTAAGCACTTAAATTGCTAAATTTCTCGATCCAAGGTAAAGTTTTAACACTGCAAGTTGTTTCAATTTTCTTTGGCCCAACCACTATTGAATTTCCGGAATCACATTTCGTTTTTAGATAAAACTGATAAGAAATTCCAGCCTGTAAATTCGAAACTTTTATTTCGTTTGCGGTTGTATTTAAAATAGTTCCCGTTCCCGGCGTAAATCCTGTTACGCCATATTCTATTTCAACTTTTTCTGCAACTGCATTTTTTGAAGTCCAATTTATCTGAACTGAACTATTATTGATATTTGAAAAAACAACATCTATTGGTTCATAACAAGACAAAGTTTGATTATAATTAAAATCATCAATCAAGACTCTGTTGGTTCCACTCCATTGATCATCATTCTGTTTAAACATAAATGCAATCTGTTTATTTGAACCTCTGTATTCAGAAAAATCAATATTTACTTCTTTTCCATACTTTGGTAAATTTCTTAATTCTTCTAATAAAATAGTTTGATAAGGCTCGAATGTCGAAGCATCCAGCGGATTTTTTATAGTTCCAATTACCAAATCTCCCGCTTTTACATTATTACTGTTTAATTGTGCATTAAGCCAAAATTTAATTTTCTTGTCTTTATCGAAATCTTCCAAATATGGCGAAACTAAAAGTGCATCAGCAGGATTATTTTGCAGATAAAAAACATTTGGAGCACTATTAATATTGGTTAAATAATATTCTAAAAGTTGCGTATCCATATAGCTGTTTTTAGTCCAGCAAAAACCAGGAATTTCGTTACGAATCTGATATTGATCGAAGTTTTCTACAAAAGGAGCTTTTTCGGTACAGCCAATTTTAAAAGTATAACGGCTTGACCAATCACTTGCAATCGCAGCTTCGCAATAAGATCTTACTCGGCAATCGTAAATTCCCTGCGCTAAACCAGTCAAATTTGCCGGGTTTGTTTTTACATTTACAATTGTTCCAGATCCATCGACAAATCCTTTTGGTCCGTATTCAATATCCCAACTTTCAGATGGTTTTTTGGTGTTATTATCTCTCCAATCTAAAGTTGCAGTATCAATTCCCGATTGTCTTGCGCCTAATAATCCCGGTTTTGTACATTCGTTTTGATTGTATTCGAAATCATCAATATAAAAATCAGTCAGTCGAACATTTACTTTACTTTGTTTGAAAGCAATAAACTTATCTGTTCCGTAATAATCAGAAAACTCTATTTCGTATTTTATGTTTTTCTCCAGATTTTCAACCGGAATAGTAATTACTCGATAAGGCGTAAAAGTATTGTAGTCTTCCGGATCTGACATTGTACCAACGATCAACTCTGCTGTAGCTTGTGAACTTTGTTGTCTTGTTGCCATCCAAAAACTGATTTTTTTGTAATGGTCAAAATCTTTTAATCTCGGCGAAACAAGAACTATTTTATCTGAATTACCTTCTGTTTTTGGTTCCCCGGGAAAAAGTACATCAGGTGCATTCAACAAAGCAATAGATCTCAAACCACTATGCACTAAATAATTTGGCTTCGATTGTTTTACCGAAGCTATAAAATCATTCTTGGTATAATAACTTTCCACTGTAAAATTAGGCACAATTCTAGTCCAACATCCTATTTTTTCGAAAGCTAAAGTTTCAAAATCCTCTTTGTATCCAACCGTCATTCCCTCGCATTTGGTTCTGAAATAACCTCTATCTGACCATCCGCTGTAATCATTTCCACATTTATTGCGCACATAAAAATCATACTCGACGTCGTCTAAAACATTTTCGGTAATTTTAAAAGGAAATGAAGTTGCCGTTACAACAGTTCCACTTCCGTGTGCAAAACCTTTTGGTCCGTATTCAACTTGCCATTCTGTTGCAGGTTTGTAATTATCCCACGTTACAGTTGCAAAATCATAACCATAATTAAGTGTTCTTGGATTAAGCGGCTCTAAACAAGATGGCGTTTTTTCATATACAAAATCATCAATGCTAAATACTGATCCCGCTTCATTATTATCTCTTATAGCGATATAATGATGATTGTTACTTTTTTGATAATTGTCTAAATAAACCGTATGTTCTTTCCAAGCCGATGATTTATTTAAGTTCGCCAATTCATTCATTTCTGATGGCAAAATTGTTTTCAGAGGAATAAACGTACTTGCATCTTTAGGATCTGACATTGTACCAATAGTTATCGAAGCTGTATTGTATTTGTAACTATCACTGTAGGATATAAGACTAAATTTTATTCTTTTATCAGCATCCAGATCCGCAATATATGGCGTGATTAAATAGGCTTTATCAATATTTAATTTCCCTACAAAAGTTGACATTAAAACTGTTGCGGTACCAGTTTTGGCTGCAGGTTTTTTGGGCCAGTCCGGATCTTGCAAACTGCTTTGAACTAAAAGATTGTTTGAAATTACGCTCCAACAAGGATCAATATAATTTGTTCCTTCAAAAGATGTACTGTAATTATCCGAAATAACGGTACAAGGTGTTTTGAAAGTAATCGTTTTTGTCCAATTCGAAAATAAATCGTCGATACAATTCGCTCGTACTTTTACCTCATATTCCGTATTTCCAACCAAATTGGTTAACGTAAAAGGACTGCTTTGGATATTAATAATTTCAGTTGTATGCTTAAGAACATTGGTTAAACTTACCTGAAAATTATTCTGATTAGGAGCATCAAAACTTATTTGAGCTGTCTTTTGCTCCACATTGGTTACCGAAAAATTAGTCTGATCAAAACAATCTGAGGCTTTTTCGTAACTAAAATCATCTATGTAAACCTCATTATTTCCACTGTAATTTTTTCTCTTAAAGAAGAAGACCACATATTGATCTGTGCCTTTATAATTATTAAAATAAATGGTCTGTTGCTGCCAGCCACTACCTGTTTTTACTTCGACCGGATTAAGTAAATGAAAAGTATTATAATCATTAGGATCTGTCATTGTACCAACCAATAACTCTGTATCTGAAGCATATCCATAGGTCCAGAATTTTATTTTTCTGTCTGTTGCCAAATCATTAAACTTAGGAGAAATAAAAGCAATGTGAGAGTTCGTCTGATAATTATAATTTGACATAAACGCACATGAACCCGCTGCACCACTTGAACTATGATTTTCATTTGTAGCAAGACCTACATATGCAGAACTTGTAGAATTGCCATAGATCAAACCTCGCCATTCCAGATTTGTTTCCTTTTGATTATCGAAATTAGTGGTATATCCCACCGAAAAAACTTTATCGCTTGTAGCAAATATCGTTTTTGGCTGCGACCAATCTGTCCAGATAAGGGCATTATTTACCAAACGATTTTCTCTAACTCTAAAATCATAACCTTTTAAAGGATCGAGTTTAAAATTGTAATATGGCCAGCCAGAAACCGTTATGGTTTTACCTTGACCAGTTTTAAATCCTATTGGGCCATATTCAAATTGCCATTCATAAGTTGCTGTAAAATTATAATCCTTATAATCGACCGTAACTTCGCCAATTAGTGATACTGTAACCTCAAAATTTGCATCAAAAGCATTGGTTTCCGGTTTGTTATTTGCTCGTAAAAAAAATAAGTTAAAAAAAGAAAAAAGAACAATTAATGTAGTTTTTTGCATGTTTTGGATTGGTTTTGGTTTAATTATTTTGGTTCTGTTACTTTATATTTTATACTAAATCTGCTAATTCTGTTCCTATTAAACTTCCAATTGCTACGCCCATTCCGCCAAGACGAACTCCGCAAAACACGTTTTGTGACAATTGTGTAACAACAGGATTTTTACTATTTCCTACTCCCATAATTCCGCTCCAGCGATGCGCAATCCTGAAATCCTGATTGGGTAAAATTATATTCTTAAGTAAGTCTTCGAGTTTATTTTGGATGATTTCGGTCTGGCCGAATTCAGTTGTATTTTCAGTTTCAAAGTCCAGATTTCTTCCGCCTCCAAGCAAGATTCTGTCATCTATATTTCTGAAATAATAATATCCTTTATCTAAATGAAAAGTCCCTTTTATGTCTAAACCCGGAATTGGTTCTGTAATTAAAACTTGCGCTCTTGCAGGCTGAACGGCGCCTTTTGTCAAAGTATTTGCAAAACCATTTGTAGCAAAAAGCATTTTATTTGATTTAAAACTGAAATCATTCAAAACTATTTCGACCTGATTGCCTAAATCAGAATATGCTGTAACTATTTGTTGATTGAGAATTAAAATATTATCCGAAACGGCTTGTCGCAACAATTCCTGCATCATATTTCCGGTATCGATTTGGGCTTCAAACGGATTAAAAACTAAGTAATCCTGAATATCTCCAAACCCGAATCTATCTGTTTCTTTGGTAAAAACATCGGCTTTGAAAAGTGGCTTTAGAATTTCGTTTATAAAAGGTAATTTCGAAATGCATTCGCTAAAACCAAGTTCGTCATCTTTCAAAAACAATTCATATCCGCCGTGAGGTTTAAAATCAATTGCAGAATCTCCTAATCTTTTTCGGAGTAATTGCAAACCTTTCCAACGTTTCTCGATAAGATTGATAACATCTTCTTCTGAATGTGTTTTTAAATCTTCCATAATTTCAGAAAGACTTCCAAAACAGGCAAAACCGGCATTTTTAGTGCTCGCGCCTTGTGGCAGCATTCCTTTTTCTAACACTAGAATTTTTGCAGTTGGGAATCTTTCGCGTAAGCGCAATGCTGCGTGCAATCCTACAATTCCGCTTCCAACGATTGTATAGTCAACATTGGTAAACCAGTTTTTAAGTTCCCAGTAACTTAATTCCATTTGTTAAATTTTTTATAAAAATAATATTTTTTTAACCATATTAGTATTATAAGTTAATTTAAATTTTCACGTATTTAACTCTCTGTCAAGCTTAATTAAATAGAAGTTTTTTTTAACCATATAAGTGATGTAAGATAATTTAAGCTTAACGTATTAAACTTTTTGTCACGCTCAACCAAATGAACTTTTTCTAAACCATATAAGTGATATAAGATAATTTAAGCTTTGCGCATTAAACTCTTTATCAGACTGAGCGAACTTAATTGTGATTCCCAATTAAATGAACTTAAATCACTTACATGGTTTAAATCTTTTAACATTTAGTTGCTGAAATATATTTGTACTTTTAGCTCCACGAATATTAGAATTTTATTATGAAAAAAGTATTATTTACAACCTTAATAATGATGAGTTTAAACGCCATTGGACAGAATGTAATGTCTCCTGAATTGTTATGGAAATTAGGAAGAGTGAGTACTCTTGGTCTTTCAAAAGATGCAAAAAATGTTGTTTTTAAAGTTTCTACTCCTTCTGTAGAAGAAAACAAATCGCATTCTAAATTTTATATTGTACCTGTAAATGGTGGAAACGCAACTGAAATTAAGGATACAAAAGAAATTTTGGCCGATAAAAACATTTCGCCTGACGGAAAATTTTTAGTGTATAATGAAGAGGTGAAAATCGACAAAGTTTTAGGTAAAGATTTTTATCCAAAGTTAGACAAATCAGAAGTTCAGATTTATGACGGTTTAGATTATCGTCATTGGGATACTTGGAACGAAGGTAAATTTAACCACGTTTTTTATAAAGAAAACAAAGATGGCGCAACTGGAATTGACATCTTAAAAGGTGAAAATTTCGATTCTCCGCAAAAACCTTTTGGTGGCGACGAAGATTATATCTGGTCTCCTGACGGAAAAAGTATCTTGTATGTTTGCAAGAAAAAAGCAGGAACACAATATGCGATTTCTACAAACACTGATATTTATGAGTACAATTTAGAGACTCAAAAAACAGTAAACAGAACCGAAGGTAATTTGGGTTACGACACTGCTCCGCAATTTTCTCCAACAGGAAACCTGACTTGGTTGCAAATGAAACGTGACGGTTATGAAGCGGATAAAAATGATATTATTGTTGAGTTTAAAGGTATCAAAACAAACTTAACGGCAAATTGGGACGGAACTGTAGATAATTTTATCTGGAGTAAAGATGGTAAAAATGTATTTTTTGTTGCTCCGGTTGATGGTACAAAACAACTTTTTACGGTAAACTTTCCAGGATTAACAAGAATTGCAATTCAGGTTCGTCAATTGACAAACGGAGATTTTGATGTTAATGATTTAGTTGGTTTTGCTGGCGACGATATTATCGTTACCAGAAATGACATGAATCATGCTCCGGAGATTTTTTCTTATAATTTGAAGAAAAACACCTGGAAACAATTGTCTAATGTAAACACCGAAACATACAAAACTATAGCGGTTAGCAAAACCGAAAAACGTTATGTTACAACTACTGACGGCAAAAAAATGTTGGTTTGGGTGATTTTACCTCCAAATTTTGATGCTTCAAAAAAATATCCAACTTTATTATTTTGCCAGGGCGGACCACAATCTGCGTTGACACAATCGTATTCTTTCCGTTGGAATTTTCAATTAATGGCTGCTAAAGGCTATGTTGTTGTTGCACCAAACCGTCGCGGAATGCCTGGACATGGTGTTGAATGGAACGAGCAAATTAGTAAAGATTGGGGCGGACAGGTTATGGACGATTACCTTTCTGCAATTGACGATGTGTCTAAAGAAAACTATGTTGACAAATCTCGTTTAGGTTGCGTTGGTGCAAGTTACGGAGGATATTCAGTGTTTTATTTAGCTGGAATTCATAAAAACCGTTTCAAAACTTTTATCGCTCACGATGGTGTTTTCAACACGGTAAGTATGTTGGGAACTACTGAAGAAGTTTTCTTTAACAACTGGGATTTTGGTGGCGCTTATTGGGAAAAAGACAATGCTGTGGCTCAAAAAGCGTATACTACTTTTAATCCTGCAACTTTAGTTCAAAACTGGAACAAACCTATTTTAATTGTTCAGGGTGGAAAAGATTTCCGTGTGCCAATTGGACAAGGACAAGAGGCTTTTCAGGCTGCTCAATTAAGAGGAATCAAGAGCCGTTTGGTTTATTTCCCTGATGAAAATCACTGGGTTTTAAAACCACAAAATGCTCAGGTTTGGCAAGGTGAATTTTTTAAATGGTTAGAAGAAACACTTTAACTAAACAAATTACAATAAAAAAAGCCGCGGATTTTATATAATCTGCGGCTTTTTTGTTTTTCAGAAGTTTGAATTATGTAAGACATTAGCATTAATTTATCTTTTTAAAACAGTTTTTTTTAAATAAATTGCAGTTGATTACATAATAAAAGAACTTCCAAATCCTACTAATACATTTATGGAGAGCAAAAAAAGTTACACAGCGTTAAAAGTCCTCTTCAGTTATGTTGCATTATTGGCTTTGGTTGTTACTGTGGGATGGTTTTTATATTCTGAAAATGTAGTTTATAATAAATTAGAAGATAAAATTGCATTCGAAAAAACCAAAATATTAAGAGTTAGTAAATTATTCTCTAATGTCTATAAAACAGAAAGTCTTGCCAGAAAAACAATTCAGACAAACTCTGAAGAAGATTTCAAAAGTTATCTCGTTGAAACTGATTCTTTAAGATCCCGAATCGATACTTTAAAACAAATTGTTACAACTCAATATCAAAAAACATTATTAGATAGTGTTACTTATTACTTGTCTGAAAAAACCAAAAACATTCAACAATTAAAAACGATAAAAAACAAAGCTGACGACGAAGTTTCTGTAAATACTGCAATTGATGAAATTACAAAAATGGAGTTTAAACTTCGGAAATTAGAACTTCAGGATTTCACTAAAAACCCAAACCAATTAGGAAGTTATCAAAAAAATGTACTTCAGAAATATGTTGATTATCTCAATCAAAATATTCCTGACGATAGTACAAACACATTAAGTAAACAAGCTTCGGATTCTATTTTGGCGAATTCGAAAAAGCTTTTGAGCTCTGTAAAATTGAGAGCCGAAAAGAAAAAGGAATCTCTGAATTTTCAGGAAAATAAATTATTAAAGAATGAAATTGCAATCTCTGAACAACTTCGAAAAGTTCTTCGAATTATCGAAAGAGAAATCATTATCAACTCGATAAAAAATAACTCCTTAAAAGAAAAATCTCTTAAAAAAGTCAACGAAATTGTAACGGCTTCGGCTATTATTGGTTTGGTATTGACTTTATTTTTCTCTATTTTAATTGTGAGCGATTACTCTAAATCGCAATTGTATAAAAAACAGCTTGAAATCGCCAATTTTAAAACTAAAAACCTGCTTAAAAGTCGCGAACAATTAATTTCAACAGTTAGTCATGATTTAAAAACGCCGTTGAGTACAATTGTAGGTTATTCGGAGCTTTTGGGCAATTCTGATGTCAATACGAAACAGTCTTATTTCATTAAAAACATCAAAAATTCTTCTGAATATATTACACAATTGGTTCAGGATTTACTGGATTTTTCTCAGATTGAAGCCGGAAAAATTTCGATAGAAAAAGTTCCATTTCTCTTGCCTGAAATTATCGATGAAGTTGCCAAAAGTATTCAGACAGTTTACAAACAAAAGAATATCGATCTTATTATTAATGTCGACGAAAAACTGAATTCAAGAATTGTTGGTGATCCATTTCGATTGAAACAAATTCTGAGCAATATTATTGGAAACGCTTATAAATTTACGGAAGAAGGTTTTATAAAAATCAGCGCTTATATTAGTGAAGAAAACTTTTTTACGATTACAATTGAAGACACGGGAATTGGAATTGAAAAATCGAATCAGAAATTAGTTTTTGAAGAATTTGCTCAGGCGAATGAAGGTATCGAAAAAAAATACGGAGGAACTGGTTTAGGCTTATCTATCTGTCAGAAGATAATCTCTATTTTAGGTGGAAATTTACAGCTTGAAAGTACTTTTGGAAAAGGAAGTACTTTTGAAATTCAACTTCCATTATTATTTGATACTAGTCAAAATTCTATTTCTGATGTTAAAAAAACAATTTCGGGAGATATTAAAAAACAAACTTTTATTGTTCTTGATGACGATATTAATCTTCTGAATTTAACTAGCGGTGTTTTAAGACAGGAAGGTCATAATGTTCTATCTTTTAATAGTGCGATTAAAGCTCTTGAAGCAATTAAAAGTACTTCTTTTGACTTTGTGATTACAGATATTCAAATGCCGGAAATGGATGGTTTTGCTTTTCTTGAAAAATTAAAAAATTCAGGAAATGCAACTTATAAAAATCAGCCTGTAATTGCGTTAACCGGAAGAACTGATTTAGATTTTTCGGTTTATTCTAACGCCGGATTTACAACCGTAATTAAGAAACCATATTCGCCTAAAGTATTATTGGAAACGATTGGTCATATTCTTAAAAATGACGAATTGCCTAATACTGAAATCATAGGAAATGACGAAAATACTTCGTCGCAATTGTATTCGTTAAAAACGCTGAATGAATTTCTGGGGAACGACAATGAAGCTTTGAAAGAAGTTATAAAGTCGTTTATAGAAAGTAGCGTCGAAAATCTAACTTTTCTGGAGAATGCAATTAATGAAGAAAACAGAGATGAAATCAAGTCAATTGCGCACAGAATCGCTCCAATGTTCAAACAAATTGAAGCACGAGAAATTGGTGATATTCTAAAAAAACTGGAGAAAAACGATTTTGAAATTTCCGAAATGAAAAGCGTTTTTAATGATTTACAAGAAAAAACCAATTCACTTTTTGAAGTCTTAAAACAAGAAGTTCTTTAATCGATATTATATTGCTTCAATTTATTGTAAAGTGTCTTTCTGGTAATCTTTAATAATTTTGCCGCTTCAGATTTATTATTCTTTGCTTTTGACAAGGCGTGAATAATTGCTTCTTTTTCGTTTTCGGATAATGAAAAATTACCGTTGCCATTTTGTTGCTTTTGAATCTGAAAAAATTCTACCGGTAAAACATCGCTTTCAATATAATCTCCCTGAGATAAAAGTGTCGCACGTTTAACGCAATTTTGTAATTCACGTAAATTTCCAGGCCAATTGTAATTTTGGAAAATCGTAACGACTTCCGGAGAGAATCCAATAATATCTTTATTCAATTGCTGATTGGCTTTTTCCAGAAAATAGTCTGCAAAAACCATCAAATCTTCGTCACGATCTTTTAATGATGGAGAAAGAATTGAAAATTCATTGATTCTATGATATAAATCTTCTCTAAAATCGCCGTTTTTTACTGCTTCGCGCAAATCTTCGTTTGTTGCAGTAATAATCCTTATATCGACGTTAATTTCTTTGTTGCTTCCAACTGGTTTTATTTTTCGCTCCTGAAGTGCTCTCAATAACTGAATTTGATTTTCGTACGAAAGGTTTCCTATTTCATCTAAAAATATAGTTCCTCCATTTGCTGCTTCAAAATAACCAATCTTATCACTTATTGCGCCTGTAAAAGATCCTTTTAAATGTCCGAAAAATTCACTTGCCGCCAATTCTTTCGGAATCGCTCCACAATCGACTGCAATAAAATTATTGTTTTTTCTGGTACTTTGCTGATGAATACTTTTGGCAATAATTTCTTTTCCTGTTCCGCTTTCGCCAATAATCAAAACCGACATATCCGTAGGACTTACCAAATGAATATGATCCAATAATTTTTTTGAAGCGACAGAAATTCCTTTTACAAATTCATTTTCTGCTGCAACCGGCTTTTTATTTGATTTCTTTTCTTTTACGGGAGTTTCTTCAACTTCAGAATTTTGCAATGCATTAGTAATAACGAGCAAAACCTCATCTGGATTAAATGGTTTCGAAATATAATCTGCAGCACCGTTTTTAATCGCTTTTACGGCTGTATTAACATCTGAATAACCTGTCATGAGAATAACAGGAATATGAGGGTGAGAAATTTTAAATTCGGACATAAGTCCAATACCATCAGAATCAGGCAAACGAAGATCTGTCAAAATCAAATCAAAGGATTCGTTTTTGATTGCTATTTTGGCTTCTGCAGCTGAGAAAGCTATAGTTACTTCGAATGCTTTTTTTACTAGAAATTTCTCTAATAATTTACAAAACGAAATATCATCTTCTATCAGTAATATCTTTGGCATTTGTTTTTAGGGACTTTTTTGCTAAAATAATACTAATAAAATTGTCTTTTCACAAAATTATGCAAAAAAAAAGAGATTGCTCGAAGCAATCTCTTTTTCACCAAAAACATAAATCTAATTTCACCTAATTATATCTTCAACCAGTTGCCATTGACATCTGAGTACACAGTAGCCTTTTGGTCACCAACCGATATTTCTAATTTGTATTCTTTCTTTTCGTTAACAAACGCTTTGTCCAGTTTTGCACCTGGATAAGCAGTTTGTAAAGCGGTTTTTACAGCAGCGGGTACAGCATCTGCACTAACTTCAGTATATTCGGCTTGAATAGAAATAGTCATTTTTGCTTGTTCAGGAGTTGTCGGTGTACTTGCGTAAATTGACAAACTTCCCAGAACGATCGCTGCTGATAAGATTAACTTTTTCATAGTGCTCTTTTTAATTATTTTTTAATGATGTTTCCTGAAGCATCTGTAAATACAGTATACTTTTTGTCTCCGCTTGAAATTTCAAGTTTGTATTGATTCTTGTCGTTTTTGTACGCTTTTTCAAGTTTCGTGTTCGGAAAAGATTTTTCGATAGTCGATTTTACAGCTGCCGGAACAGCATCAGCAGCTACTTCAGTATATTCGTCCTGAATAGTTACTGATTGCGTCATTGAAGTTTTTACAGCAGGCGTGGTTGCCTGAACTGATAATCCTCCTAAAATGATTGCTGCAGATAAGATTAGCTTTTTCATAATAAATAGTTTTTATAGTTAGTTTAAATTATTTCTTAAGAATGTTCCCTGAAGCGTCTGTATAAACTATAGATTTTTCGCCTCGAACAGTAATTTCAACTTTATACTCTTTTTTTGAATTTACATATGCTTTTTCCAGTTTTACACCTGGATATGCATTGTCAAGAGCTGTTTTTATTGCTGCCGGAACAGCGTCTACTTCTTTATAATCATCCTGAACATTTACTGATCGTAGCACTGTGTTGGTTACGATACTATTTCCTGCTTGCATTGACAAACTTCCTAAAACGATAGCTGCCGATAAGATTAACTTTTTCATAGTGATATTTTTTAAGGGTTAGCCCTGATTTTTATTATTTTTTGATCCAAGATCCATCTGCGTTCGCATAAAGAGAACCTACTTTGTCTCCTACTGTAACACTTAATTTATATTCTGAACTTGCATTTTTGAATGCTTTTGATAGAATTGCGTCCGGATATGCTTTTTTAAGAGCATCAGTTACTGCAACTGGAACTTCTTCTAACTTAATTTCAGTGTATTCCTCTTGAATTGAGATTGTTTTTACGATTGTATTTGAAATTGGAGAAGTTGATGCAAATGATGTTAAACCTCCCAAAACGATTGCGGCTGATAAAAATAAATTTTTCATGATAGTTGTAATTTAGTGTTGTTAATTTGAGTCTGATATTGCTAATTTGAATCTTCACGAGAATCGATTTAGATTAATTATTTGATTATTTTTTAATCCAAGATCCATCTGCATTAGCAAAAAGATTTCCTACTTTGTCACCAACTGTTACGTCTAATTTATATTCTGATTTTTCGTTTTTATATGCTTTTGTAATAACTGCTGTTGGATATGCTTTTTTCAAAGCTTCTGCAATTGGAGCTGGTAATTCTTCCAATTTAATTTCTGTGTATTCGTCTGAAACTACAATAGATTTTACAATAGTATTTGTTATTGGAGCTGTTGAAGCGAATGAAGTTAAACCTCCTAAAACAATTGCGGCTGATAAAAATAGATTTTTCATAATAGTATATTTTAATTATTTAATAGTTTGTTTACGCTTTAGGTAATGAAATTATTATGCCGTTACTTAAATATGACGTGCCAAAACCATTAAATCCTTATAAAACAAGACTTTAATTAAAAATTACTATTGTTTAAAATTACAAAAAAGTGTGTAATGTGTTCGAAAAGTGTGTAAAAAATATACACTAAAAGTGTATACATGATGTATTTAACAATAAAACCCGATAAGATTTAAAGTGTATCAGGTCAGTTTACAAAATAATCATTCCGTAGGAATGTCTCGTTGGTAGATTAGATTTTGTTCATGGCGATACGTTCCGTAGGAACCTTTGATTAGCAGAAACAGATTCCGTTGTGATTAATTTCAATGAAACAAGTGTCCTTACAGGACACAACGCAAAAAATTGTATTATTTTTTTTTCTACCGATCAAATATTCCTGCGGAATATTAAATAGCTTAACATACAATTTGATATCGACTAGATAAACGACAAAACCATATATAACAAAAAAGGCTGTCAAAATTGACAGCCTTTTTATAATTATTCTATTGGATTCATTTTAAAAGTATCCATAAATGCAGTTGTATAATCTCCTGCAATATATCTTGGATCATCCATTAATTGTCTATGGAAAGGTATTGTAGTTTTCACACCTTCGATAACGAATTCATCAAGAGCTCTACGCATTTTACTAATAGCTTCTTCACGAGATTGTGCTGTAGTAATTAACTTAGCGATCATTGAATCGTAATTTGGCGGAATACTATAGCCTGAATAAACGTGAGTATCTAAACGAACTCCGTGTCCACCTGGCATATGAAGCGTAGTAATTTTTCCTGGTGAAGGGCGAAAATCGTTATAAGGATCTTCAGCATTAATACGACATTCGATTGCGTGTAATTGTGGTAAATAGTTTTTTCCTGAAATTGGAATTCCGGCAGCAACCATAATTTGCTCACGAATCAAATCATAATCAATAACTTGTTCTGTGATTGGGTGCTCAACCTGAATACGTGTATTCATTTCCATGAAATAGAAGTTTCTGTGTTTGTCCACTAAAAACTCTACTGTTCCAGCTCCTTCGTACTTAATGAATTCCGCCGCTTTTACAGCAGCTTCTCCCATTGCAGCACGCAATTCGTCTGTCATGAATGGTGAAGGTGTTTCTTCAGTTAATTTTTGATGACGACGTTGTACTGAACAGTCTCTTTCAGAAAGGTGACATGCTTTTCCGTATGAATCTCCAACAACCTGAATTTCGATATGACGTGGCTCTTCGATAAGTTTCTCCATGTACATTCCGTCATTTCCAAATGCAGCAGCAGCTTCCTGACGTGCACTTTCCCATGCTTTCAATAATTCATCTTCTTTCCATACAGCACGCATTCCTTTTCCACCACCACCAGCGGTAGCTTTAAGCATAACTGGGTAACCAAATTCTTTAGCTAATTTTTGTGTTTGTTCGAAAGATTCTAATAATCCGTCAGAACCTGGTACACATGGAACTCCTGCAGCTTTCATTGTAGCTTTTGCAGAAGCTTTATCTCCCATTTTATCAATCATTTCAGGAGCGGCACCAATAAATTTGATTCCGTGCTCTTGACAAATTTTTGAGAATTTAGCATTCTCAGAAAGAAATCCATATCCTGGATGTATTGCGTCTGCGTTTGTAATTTCTGCAGCAGCAATAATATTTGACATTTTCAAATACGATAAGTTACTTGGAGGGGGACCAATACAAACCGCTTCATCAGCAAACTTAACATGTAAACTCTCCGCATCGGCTGTAGAGTAAACTGCTACAGTTTTGATTCCCATTTCCTTACATGTACGAATTACACGAAGTGCAATTTCTCCTCTATTCGCAATTAATATTTTTTTAAACATCTTATTTTAATTAGATAATTAGACAATTTGATAATTAGATAATTTTAGATGATTAACAAAATTTCGATTGTGAATCCTTCTAAAATCTAAAATCTAAAATCTAAATTTATTTATGATGGATCAACTAAGAATAAAGGTTGGTCAAATTCTACAGGAGACATATCGTCAACAAGAATTTTTACAATTTTACCTGAAACTTCTGATTCAATTTCGTTGAATAATTTCATTGCTTCAATTACACAAAGAACATCACCTTTTGCAATAGTACTTCCTACTTCAGTGAAAACTGGTTTGTCCGGAGATGGTTTTCTATAAAAAGTTCCAATAATTGGAGATTTTATAGTAATGAATTTAGAATCTTCAGCTGGAGCTGCCGCTTCACTATTTACATTTACAACAACCGGAGCAGTTTGTTGTGGAGCAACTGCTTGAGGCAACGCAGCCTGAGCTGGCAATTGTTGTACATAAGTCGTTTCAGTTACATTTCCTTCTAAAGTAGTTCTGATAGTGATTTTTACATCATCCATTTCTAACTTTACTTCTGCAACTCCCGAATTTGCTACAAATTTAATTAGGTTTTGAATTTCTTTTAAATCCATAATGATTTGATTTTAGTTTTAATTTATTTCTTATCGTAAGCCCATTTTAGGTAAATAGATCCCCAAGTGAATCCACCACCAAAAGCAGCAAAAATAATATTATCTCCTTTTTTAAGTAGGTGTTCAAAGTCATTTAACACTAAAGGCAAGGTTGCTGAAGTGGTATTGCCATATTTTTCAATATTCACTAATACTTTTGAATCTTCAAGCTCCATTCTGCTAGCAGTAGCATCTATAATACGTCTATTAGCCTGATGTGGCACTAACCAGTTAACATCTTCATTAGTCAAATTGTTTCTTTTTAGAATCAATTCGCTTGCATCAGCCATATTGGTAACAGCAAATTTAAAAACGGTTTTTCCGTCCTGAACAATATTGTGTAATTTATTTTTTACGGTCTCTTCAGTAGTTGGTATTAGAGAACCTCCGGCAGATATTTTAAGAAAATCGCGTCCTACACCATCGCTTCGTAAGTATTCGTCTTGTAAGCCTAAGCCTTCATAATTTGGTTCGAATAAAACAGCTCCTGCTCCATCTCCAAAAATAATACAAGTTGCTCTGTCTGTATAATCTACAATTGATGACATTTTATCAGCACCAATTAATAATACTTTTTTGTATCGTCCTGACTGCACATAAGCTGCAGCAGTAGACATACCATATAAGAAACTTGAGCACGCCGCTTGCAAATCATATGCAAATGCATTTGTGGCGCCAATTTGTGTTGCAACAAAAACTCCTGTAGAAGCCACAGGCATATCTGCAGTAGCTGTTGCCATTATAATCATATCAATCTCTAACGGATCAATATTAGCTTTTGCTATTAAATCCTGTGCTGCTTTTATAGCAAGAAACGATGTTCCTTTATCAGCATCTTTAAGAATTCTTCTTTCTTTAATTCCGGTACGAGTAGTAATCCATTCGTCATTGGTATCGACCATTGTTTCTAAAACCTTGTTCGAAAGTACAAAGTCTGGAACGTATCCTCCAACAGCGGTAATTGCGGCTGTGATTGTATTCATTATATTCTATTATTTCGTTTCAAACACATAGTATTTGAAAAATTTTTAAAAGACTTGAAAATTACAAAAAAAAACGAAATGAATTTGTATGCATTTTCTTAAAAAAAGAAAATTATAACCAACAAAAAAAACTCTCACTATGTGAGAGTTCTAGTATCATTTACGAAAACGTATTAAGCAACCGCTACAGATTTATCGATAACAACTTGCCCTCTGTAATACATTTTACCTTCATGCCAGTAAGCTCTGTGGTATAAATGTGCTTCTCCAGTAATAGGACATGTAGCGATTTGAGCTACAGTAGCTTTATAATGTGTTCTTCTCTTATCTCTTCTTGTTTTCGAGATTTTTCTCTTAGGATGTGCCATTTTACTATATTATTTATCCGTTAATAGTTTCTTTAATTTGTCCCAACGCGGGTCAATATCTTCTTCTTGTTTACTCTCTTCTTTTACTTCTTTGACTTTTAACTCATTCAGTTTTGATAAAGCTTCACTTTGTAAAGTTCCGTCTTTTACTCCTGGATGAACTCGTTTTAGCGGTACCGAAAGTGCAATCATTTCATAAATGTACTGTATTACATCTATTTCATGCTCTCCGTGTGGCAGGATCAACAACTCTTCGTTATCATTATTGAATTCATCTCCAAAACGAACAATTAATTTCATTTTCCCTTTTATAGGAAGATCAAAATCTTCGCCTGTTAGATCACAAGGCACATTTACAGTTCCTTTGTGTTTGAATTCCAACTCTAACATGTTGCTTTTCTTATCTAAAACTAAACCTACTTTGATATCCGAACTTTGAAATTCGTCGTAATCAAAGTTCTCAAAGAACGTGTTACTTATTTGATACTCAAAATGGTGTTTTCCTAGTTTTAATCCTATGAAAGGAATTAAAAATTCTTTTGTTTTGCTCATTTCAACATCAATTTGACCAATCGCTATCTAAAACTCAGATACCTGAATTGGGGTGCAAAGATATAAAATTATTATAAAACTAATAATCTTATTCACCTTTTTTTGTTTATAACTGTTTTTCTTTTATTTTAAGAGGTTTTTTACTAATCTCCTCATACTGATTACGCGAGTTAAAAATATCAATCGCAAGATAAACTGCTTCTTTAAATGAATTAAAATCTGCCATGTCTTTTCCAGCAATATCGTAGGCTGTACCGTGATCCGGCGAAGTTCTTACTTTATTTAAACCTGCTGTATAATTAACTCCTTTTCCAAAAGACAAAGTCTTAAAAGGAATTAACCCCTGATCGTGATAAGTTGCTACAATCGCATCATATTTTTCATATTGACCGCTTCCAAAAAATCCATCTGCAGGAAATGGTCCAAAAACCATTGTTCCGGCATCAAATATTTTCTTTAAAGTAGGCTTCAAAATCAAATCGTCTTCTTTTCCTATAACACCGCCATCTCCAGCATGTGGATTTAATCCTAAAACCGCAATTTTTGGTTTTACAATACTAAAATCCTGAATTAAAGATTTTCTAACGGTTTCGATTTTTCTTGTAATCAATTTTTCTGTCAAATGCGATGAAACTTCACTTAACGGAACATGATCTGTCAATAAACCAACTCTTAGATTATCCTGCACCATCATCATTAATGCATTTCCTTCTAATTCCTGATCCAGATAATCTGTATGTCCCGGAAATTTAAATCCTTCTGACTGAATATTATATTTATTTATTGGAGCTGTAACAAGTACATCAATCGTACCTTCTTTCAAAGCTTTGGTTGCAGCCACAAAAGACTTTATTGCATATTCTCCAATTTTCTCATCATTTTTACCCAAATTAATATCGACACCTTCTTTCCAAAGGTTAAATACATTTACTTTTCCCGGTAAAACCTGATCTAATTTATCAACGCCATGAAATTGAACTGTCGAAGTAAAGCTTTTCTTAACGAAAGAAAGTATTTTGGCGTTTGCAAAAATAACTGGCGTACACATTTCTAACATACGTGAATCCTCGAATGTTTTAAGTATAACTTCGCTTCCAATACCGTTTAAATCTCCAATTGAAATTCCAACAATTATATTTTCTGCTTTTTTATTCATGAGCTCAGCTTATTTATTACTAATTTTGATGTGCAAATTTAGTAAAATAAAACAACAATGTTTACAGGAATTATAGAAACCCTAGGAAGGATTCACGAAATACAGAAAGAGCAAGGTAATCTTCACATAACTGTTGATTCTTCTATCACAAATGAATTAAAAATTGACCAAAGTGTTTCGCACAACGGAATATGCTTAACGGTCGTAGCAATAAAAGATTCGTTTTATACCGTAACCGCTATTGACGAAACTATTTTGAAAACAAATATTGGAGACTGGAAAACCGGAGATATTGTAAATCTGGAAAGAGGAATGAAGCTTGGAGATCGTCTTGACGGACATATTGTTCAAGGTCACGTAGACCAAACTGGAACCTGCATCAAAATCGAAGAAGCAAACGGAAGCTGGAATTACACTTTTGAATACGACAAAAACCTCAGCAACATTACTATAGAAAAAGGTTCTATAACTGTTAACGGAGTTAGCCTTACAGTTGTAAATTCTAAAACAAATGAATTTAGTGTCTCAATTATTCCTTATACGTATGAACATACCAATTTTAAGGATTTTAAAACTGGAACTAAAATAAACTTAGAATTTGATGTAGTAGGAAAATACATTTCGAGACTTTATTCAATAAACAAATAAATCCCTACAATATTTTACATAAAAAAGGCTTCAATTTACATTGAAGCCTTTTTTATTTTATTTCTATATATAAATACCGTTCCTAACGCTAATCCAGCAACCATCAAAAAAACAAGATCCTGATTAATTGGCGCACCATCTACAACTGGCGTACCCGGATCGTCCTGGACTGTATTTGTTTCAGCTCCTCTAGCTGTTGGCGCAGGCATATCCTTTGGCCCAGCATAAGTAAAATCGACCATTAGCAAAACAATAGCTAAAAAAATAGTTCTTATTATTTTCATAATTTTAACATGCTCTAAAACAAGCACAATATATTAAGTTAGACTTGGGGTCTTTTGTTGAAAATTCGCACAAAACCATGGTTTACAGCGACATTCCTTGACAAATGTATAAGTTTTTTGCACAAATACAATGTTTAAAACAAAAAAAAGCCTCATAAAATTATGAGGCTTTTTGTGGTCCCACCTGGGCTCGAACCAGGGACCACCTGATTATGAGTCAGGTGCTCTAACCAGCTGAGCTATAGGACCGGTTTGAGGATGCAATATTACTACTATTTTTCATTCACTCCAAATATTTTGAGACATGATTTGTATTTAATTTCAAATAATAACTGGTCTCAACAAAAAATTAATTGATTTTCAATGTCTTATTTAAAAATAAAATTTTCAAATTTCTTTACTGAATTTCCTGACAAAGCTCAACTAAGACTCCATTTGTGTTTTTTGGATGCAAAAAAACAACCAATTTATTGTCCGCTCCTTTTTTAGGCACTTCATTAATCAATACAAAACCTTCGTTTTTCAATCGTTCAATTTCTGCATATATATCTGTTACGTCAAAAGCAATATGATGAATACCTTCTCCTTTTTTTTCTAAAAACTTAGCAATTGGACTTTCGGGATTTGTTGCCATCAAAAGTTCAATTTTATTTGTACCTGTTTGAAAAAAAGAAGTCAGAACACCTTCACTTTCTACTTTTTCTTCTTTATAGGACGGAACTCCCAAAAGTTTTTCGAACAATACATTTGCATCGTCCATATTTTTTACCGCAATTCCTATATGTTCTATTTTATTTACCATCTCTTTAATATATATTAAGACACCTTTTTAGTTTATTGATTGATATACGTATTAAAATAACCACATTCTGCTATTACATCCTGATAATACTTCGTATCCGAATAGTCTTTTTTCAATGCTTTGAAACCATTCCAAGCAGCAAAATTGACTTTATCATCTTCAACACTCCACCAATTCGTTACATTACTATACTTATTATTATAAAATTCGTTTCGTTCGCATTTTGACAATAAGTAAACACATTTTGCTTTTTGTTCTTTTGTAGTTGCCGCTTCAAATGCTTTTTGATAATACATTTTTGGAAGATCACAATTCGTAATCATCTTTTTCATCGAATCTCTAAAAGAATACGGACTAGAACCATAACCTACAATACTTATTTCGTAAAAAGTTCTGCCGTTTCCAAAATGAGTAATATTATAGAATGCATTTCCTAGCAATAAACTATTCGTAAAAACATCTTCTTTTTGAGCCAATTTATCCTGCATCGCTTTTATTGTAGTTAAAAACTCAAGCTGAGAATATTTCTTTTTTTGATAAGCTGCATGTTCACAATCGTGACAATCCTTAATGTTTCCGTTGAACGGATTTCCTAAAAATTGATAATTCTGAACAGAATCTGTTTGCTGAATAAAAGCAATCGCTTCAGGAATCTTATTTTTAAAAGTTGCCTGAACTGCCTGAAAATTATTAATGTCTTTCAAGTTCAAACTATAAATTCCGGATGCAATTTTCTCGATTTCGGTTTTATTTGGCTTAGCCAAAAAAGTTTTCATGTCCAACAAATTTTTTTCATTATCATAAAATGAATTTCCTCCGCCCCAATAATAAGAATTAGAATGAGAATCTCCACCAAACAATTCCACCATTACAGGATTTGCTTTGGCTTTGTAAAGTGCTGCCAAATAATTCTTGCTCCATGAAACTGCATTTTGATAACGAAACTCCTCTCCTTTGTACGTTTTTGGAATTTCGTAATAAAGCCAATTCAAATCTGCCAGAATTGTTTTCTCATTTTTATCTGTAAGCTTATCAATTTTACTCATATTGTTTACAAAACGAAGCAACCTCAACTGATATGCTGCCAACTCTGTTTTAGGTAAAGTTTTTTCGGCTTTGTCAAAATTAGTATCTGCATTGGCAAAATCTCCTTTTAATGTTTGAAGATATCCCAATGAAATATCCCATAAATAAGGTTTCTCTGTATTTCCTGCAGCTGCAATTTTCGCAACTAAATCAAATGCTTTTTTATCGAATTTAGCTTGATTTTCGGCTCTGTTCTCTGCAACCGTTTGACTGACAGAAGGCGAATTATAATCATCTGGCTTTGTTTTCACCGCAAATGAATTATTAATATTCTGTTCTTGTTTGTTTATTAATCTTGTCAGCAAATAATTCAAATGCTCGCTTTTAGGATCTAATTCGTAGATTTTTTCAATTGCTTGTCTTTCATCTTTATAATATCCATGAACTGCCCAAAGTGCCGCTTTTTCCTTATTGTTTTTGGCCATAGCCAAAGACTTAGTCCAATCAGCTTCGTTTTTTGGATGAAAACTATAAGCCGTAACAACTCTCATTTCCGGACATTTATCAAAAACCAAAGCATACAAATAATTAGAAGTTGCATACTTTTTTTGCTGATAATTAATTCCTGCTACATAAGCTAATGCACGATAATACAACGTATTCTTTGCAACTGAATTCTCGGTTTTATTAAAAAACAAAATCGCTTTTTGTTTGTTATTACTATAAAAATAAGCCTTCATGGTCAAGAACCAATATCTGTTTTTAAGGAATGAATCTGATGTTGTATTGTATACATTTTCGATCGACTGAATCATCTTCAAATCCTTAAAAGTTTTTGCAACAACCGGATCATAACTCCAATATTGGTCTCCAATTGAAACGGTTTCTATCTTTTGAGCCAGATACAAAAACTCTACAAAACTTTTTACTTTAGGATCTTTCAAACTTATTTTCTTTCCCCATTTTAGAGAAGTTTGATTCTCTTTTTTAGTTTTATAGAAAACATGAAGTTGCGTAATTTCGGTTTTGTTTGCCGAAACTTTGTCTTTGTTAGCATAATAATCCTTGATTTCATCTCCAATCAAGAAATGACTTACCGTTGCCGCATCTACTTTGCCTTTCAAGTAATTTTCCCAATCAGATTTTATGTCTTCATTAAATCTTGAATTGTGTTCTCTATCAAATCCAATTCCATAAAAAATAGCGCCTGACAAGAAAAGTGGCGAATAAGATTTATCTGCGAATGTTTCTGGTGTAAAATTTGAATTATAACCAAAATAATCCCAATCGTCACCATCGGCGCAAGCATAAATTATTCCGCAAACCGATAATAAAGCAACGCTAGAAACAAGAAATAACTTGCTCAAAAATATTCTTTTCATAGTTTTTTAAATTGAATTCGTCTAAATCGTAAAATATAATTTCTTTTGGTTTTTGATCCAAATTTTCGTCTAATTCATCTGCCATTTCCAACAGATCTTCTGGCGAAATCTCTTCTATTTTCAGTAAATCATTCTCTTCATAAAATATACCATTTTTATAATTCGATTGTTTTACTTTAAAGAAAATAGCATTTATCTGCTCAAAATTTTGATCTTTTTTAAGTTCGCTCTCGTTTATTTTAGAACGCAAACCAATTACTTTTTGATTCCTGATATGAACTCCCCAGGAATATATTGGCAAAGCCAAATCAAGATGCAACGGATATTTCTTTAAACTTTTGAGATAGCGATCTGCAACTTTTTTATTGTAGATCGAGTTCAAAGAATCCGGCGCAATTGTTCCCATATTATAATACATTAAAACTCCGGAATCAACATTAGGGATTTTTGTCTTCTTGAAATATTTCACTTGGTGCAATCGAATTGTTGCCGAAAGTTTCTTCTGCGAAAGTTTCTTAAATCGTTCAATAAACTTGAGATAATTTTCTTTGCTATTTAAACTCCAATCGCAATCAATTTGAATTTCGTTACATTGAATTTTATTTGTAGCATTAATCTTTTCAACCAATGAAAAAGTTTTTTGCGCTAAATCATCAATATCTAAATCGGGCGACAACATGACTTTATTTTGTATAAAAACGACCGGAACAATATTAAAATTATTCACGTTTTGCTGAAAACGAATTGGACTTAACGGAATTGGCTGTTGATTTTCTGGATTTAAACTAATATCAAAATACCTTATATAGAGTTTATTGACATTATTATCCTTTAGAATTGCGGTTTCTTTTTCGGATAATTTAAAGATGGTTTTCCAATAATAAAAGGCAATTATTGGTTTCTCGTTTTTACAGCAAGCTATCAGTAAAAAAACTAATAAGAACCAGAAAAACCTTTTTATCAAAACTAAGAGAAATTAAATTTAAGCTCAAAAGTAAGAAATTATATCATTCTGACGATTTCAAATTCAAAAAAACAGCACAACCACACTGCTAAATATCCTAATAAATGGATAAAAAGTTTCAATTAAAGCAAATATAATCGTTATTTTGTGCAATCAAATTCAAATTAATTATGTTGAAAAACAACTTTAAATATATTCCTTTTTTACTGCTATTTTTAATGATGAGTTGCGCCAAAAGAGGCAGCATCACTGGTGGATTAAAAGATACTTTGCCGCCTGTTTTAACAAGAAGCACACCAAAAAATTACACTACAGACTTTAAAGGAGATCAATTTGTATTGGAGTTTGATGAATTTATAAAACTAAAAAACTTAAACAAACAGCTGATCATTTCGCCTCCAATGAAACACGAGCCGTTGATTACGCCAACATCTGTAAGTAAAATTATCACGGTAAAAATCAAAGATACTTTACAGCCAAATACGACTTATAGTTTTAATTTTGGTCAAAGTATTGCGGACAATAACGAAGGAAATGCATTAAATCAATTTAAGTATGTTTTCTCGACGGGTCCATATATTGATTCTCTTTCGCTTACCGGAAAAATCAAAGATTCATACAATAAAAATGTCGACAACTTTGTATCTGTAATGCTTTATGAAGCAAATGATAAATACAAGGATTCTGTTATTTATAAGGATCTTCCAAGATATATTACCAATACTTTGGATAGTATGCGTGTTTTTAAATTAGAAAATTTAAAGGCTGGAAAATATATGTTGGTTGCAATGAAAGACAAAGGTGGAAACAATAAATTTAATCCAAAAGATGATAAAATAGGATTCATTAAACATTTTATTACAATACCAAATGATACTGTTTATGAATTGGAATTATTTAAGGAAACACTTCCGTTAAAAATGTTTAAACCTATTCAGGCTTCCGGAAACAGACTTCTTCTTCCATATGATGGGAAACAAAATATAAAACTTCTGAAACCTAAGATTGTTTTAAGAAACAATACCGAAGTTATGGAATCTATTGTAACGCAATTTCCTAAAAAGGACTCTTTGCAGATTTGGTATAAACCTATTAAAGTTGATTCTCTAAACCTACAAGTTACATCTGGCAATTACGACAAGAAATTTTCTTTTAAGATTAAAGATCTAAAAAAAGACACTTTGAATATTACCGCAGTACAAAACGGAACAATAAATTTTAGAGATAGATTTACTTTAGAAAGTGCTACTCCGCTAGTGAAATTTGATAAGTCAAAAATCAAATTGATCAATAAGGATTCTGTCGCTGTTGATTTTACGACTGAATATGATGAATTCGAACAAAAACTATATGTAGATTTCAAGAAATTACCGGTTGAAAAATATCATTTTCAATTTTTACCGGGAGCTTTAACGGACTTCTATGACAAAACAAATGATACTTTGTCGTATAAATTAACGACAAAAGAACTTGAAGATTACGGGAATATAGTTTTAAATTTAAAGAACGTAAAACGATTTCCTATAATTGTTGAATTGACCAATAAAAAAGGAGATATGGTTCTTGCGAGTCAATATTCTGAAAAAGAAACGAGGTTTGTATTTGATCTCGTTGAACCGAATTCGTTTACTGTAAGAGTTATTTACGACGATAATAAAAATAAAATCTACGACGCCGGAAACTTTTTAAAGAAAGAATACGCCGAAGAAGTCAACTATTATCAGGAAGAATTTGATGTTAGATCAAACTGGGATCGAGAAGAAACCGTTGATTTAAGCATTCAATATAATCCTGAAGTCGAGAAAAAACAGGACAAGAAAAAGAAAAAAGAGGAAGAGAAAAAACGAAAAGCTTTCTAAATCTTAATTTCAAAAAAATCTTTATCACTCAAAAAATCGAGTTTTTTTCGAGTTTCCAACATTACATTTTTATCTAATTCGACCACAAAAACACCCGCTGTTTCTTGTGGTTGAAGAATGTAATTTCCTAAAAAATCTACAACTTGCGAATGTCCAATATGTTCGTAATTGTTAGCGTCCAACCCTATTCTATTTACTCCAACTACATAACTTAAGTTTTCGATTGCGCGGGCTTTCAATAATGAATCCCAAGCATTTGTTCTGACTTTTGGCCAATTGGCAACATATAAAAGCAGGTCGTAATTTTCGACATTTCTGGCAAAAACAGGAAATCTTAAGTCGTAACAAATCTGCAGACAAATTTTCCAGCCTAAATAATCTACAATTACTTTTTGAGTTCCTGAGGTATAAAATTGATTTTCTCCCGCAAGTGAAAACAAATGACGTTTGTCATAATACTGCATTTCGCCTGACGGAAAAACAAACAACATTCGATTGTAATAATTTCCGTTTTCTATAATTATCAAACTTCCCGTTAAGGCACAATTTTTCTGCTTTGCGATTGATTGCATCCACAAAACTGTTTCTCCTTGCATAGTTTCTGCAACTTGGGAAGCATTCATCGTAAATCCTGTCGAAAACATTTCAGGAAGTACAATCAAATTTGTGCTTGAATCGATTTGATTTATAATCGATTCGAAGTTTTTTTTGTTCTGAGAAGCGTCTTCCCAATATAGATCTGATTGAATAAGTGCAATTTTCATATTTCAAAAATACGAATTTTAAGATTAAAATAGATTTTTCCAAAAAAACGAGTTTCTGCAAAAATTTCTCAAAAAACGGCTAGAAAGCGCATTTTTTTTGGATTAGAAAAATGCTTCAGGAAAAAATATTGCAAAAAATATGCATTTTGTGCAAAAAAAATGCAGACGTTTGAAATAAATATTTATATTTGATCGCCAATAAAAACCAAAAAAAACATGAAAACCAAAGTATTATGAAAACAAAGCTAATTTCATTAGTGTTTATTGGGGGAATTATTTTCTCAGCAAACGCAAAAGAGGTTGCAATTAACAAGCACCTTTTTGAACAAAAAAGCAGTCAGATTGAAATTACTGGCCAGATTATCGGTCAGGACGACGGAATGCCAATTGCCGGAGCAACTATTTATGCAAAAAGCAATAATAAACTAGCCACAATTTCTGATGAATCCGGAAAATTCAAACTAACTGTTCCGGAAAACGAAACTCACATCATCATCACTTACATGGGTTACGGAACTTTAGAATATAAATTAGACAACATACAAAACTTAGTTATTAGCCTTAAACCAGCCGAAAATGTTTTAGATCAGGTTTTGGTAACGGCTTTAGGAGTTAAAAAAAGCAGTAAAGCAATTTCATACGCTGTAACAGAACTTAAAGGAACTGAATTCACAAAGGCAAAAGAAACGAATATTGCTAATGCTTTGGTTGGAAAAATTGCAGGTGTAAACGTGAGCAGCACTGCAACAGGACCAAACGGATCAACGAGAGTTGTAATTCGTGGAAACGGTTCCCTTAACGGAAACAACCAACCGATGTATGTTGTAAATGATTTACCAATTGACAATACTCAGCTTAACCTACCGGGTATTGGAAATGGTCCGGGATCTACAAGAATCAACGTCGATCGTGGTGACGGAACTTCTGTTATAAATCCTGATGATATCAAAACAATTACGGTATTAAAAGGAGGAACAGCGGCGGCACTTTATGGTGCAAATGCTGCAAATGGTGTTATCTTAATTCAAACTAAAAGAGGTGCGGCTCAAAAAGGAATTGGAGTAGAATACAATACTTCATTTACTTTTGAAACGCCATCGATCATACCAGATTGGCAGTATGAATACGGTTCTGGAGCAAACGGAAAAAAACCAACTACTCAAGCCGAAGCAGTTGCTGCAGGACGTTGGTCTTGGGGAGCAAAAATGGACGGAACAGATGTTATTCAGTTTGACGGTGTTGCAAGACCTTATGTTGCACAAAAAAATAACATCAAGAATTTTTACGAAACCGGAACGACATTTATAAACTCTATCGCTTTGTCTGGAGGAACTGAAAAAGCTACAGGCCGTCTTTCGTTCTCGAATACAGACAATCAAGGTGTTGTACCAAATAATGATTTTAATCGCAAAACCCTTAACATCGCCAGTAATGTTAATATGACAGATTGGTTAAAATTTGATGTTGTAGCACAATATAATGTGGAGAAATCAAATAATAGAGTTACGGTTTCTGATGCTGAAGCGAATCCAAACTGGGGAACTTATATGATTGCCAATACTGTTGATATTCGAAATCTTGCCCCAGGTTATGATGCAAACGGTGTTGAAGAAGCATGGAATCCAGTTGCAGTGGCAACAAACCCTTATTTTGTCGTAAATAAAATCAAAAACAGCGATACTAAAAACCGCTTTCTTGGAATGGTAAATGTAAAATTGAACTTTACGCCTGAGTTATTCCTTCAAGGTAGAATTGGACAAGATTTTACGAATTATGATTTCTTTGGATACATCCCAAAAACAACTTTAAACAATCCTGTAGGATATGCTCAAGGTTCAAGAGTTAAATTATCAAACCTGAACTCTGAGGCAATTCTTAATTATACTAAGAAAAATATCTACGAAAATTTCTCATTAAACGCTTTAGTTGGTGTAAACTCCCGTACTACCTTAAGAGACGAAACAAGAGTTGAAGGTTCAAACTTTGTATTAGACGATTTTTATGCCTTAAGTAATTTATCTACATTGACTTACACTTATCCATACGGAAAAACAAAAACAAACTCTGTTTATGGAGCCGTAGATTTAGATTATAAAAACGTAGTATTTTTAAACCTAACAGGACGTCAGGATTGGTTTTCGACACTTTCAAAAGATAACAATACAGTATTTTATCCATCTGTTGGAACAAGTATTATTGTTTCGGATATCTTAAAAATGCCAGAATTTGTTTCATTTGCTAAGCTAAGAACTTCTTGGGCTCAGGTTGGTGGAGCAACTCCAGATCCTTACGCATTAAATCAATCTTACACGATGGTTCAAGGCGGACATAATGGTCAACAATTACAAACGCCAACAGGTACGAGAGTACCAAATGCTACTTTAAGTCCGCTAACTTCTACAACATTTGAAATTGGAACCGACTTAGGATTTTTCAACAATCGTTTAAATCTTGATTTTGCATATTACAATCGTGCAACAACAAATGATATTGTCGAAACTACAATTTCAAACGCTTCTGGAGCCAGTACAGCTTTATTGAATCTTGGAAAAATGAGAAATAAAGGGGTTGAATTATTATTAAGCGGAAAAATTATTAATTCTGAAAATTTCTCCTGGGATGCAAGTTTCAACGGATCTTATAATGAAAATACAGTTGAGGCACTTACAGATCAGTTGAACTCAATTACAATGGCAACTTCTGTAAACGGATATGTTACTATAACAAGTGATGTTGGTCGTCCGTACAGTATCATAAAAGGGTACAAACCACGTAAAGATGCAAACGGAAATACAGTTTATAATGTAAGTGGCGGTTCTGCAACTATAGCACAAGGTCCGCTTCAGGAATTAGGTCAGGGAGTTCATCCTTGGGCAGCTGGTATTACCAATGATTTTAAATACAAAAACATATCATTCAGCTTCTTGATTGACGGTAAATTTGGCGGAAGCTTATATTCCGGAACTGATTTATACGGAACTCGTATGGGTTTAACAAAACTAACATTGGATGGTCGTGAAACTGGTTTACCAATTAAAGGTGTTGACACAAACGGAAATCCTGTTGATATGGTTATCGCTCCGGAAAACCTTAGAACGTATTATGATGGTTTAAGAAACATTTCATCAACATTTGTTTACGATGCAAGTTTTATAAAACTAAGACAAGTAATTATTGGATATTCATTGCCTCTTGAAAAGATCAAAAGTTTATCAAAACTTCAGGGAGCTTCGATCTCATTTGTGGCAAGAAACTTATTCATTCTTTACAAGAAAACACCAAACGTAGATCCGGAATCTGTATTTAGTGCAGGAAATGCTCAAGGTGTAGAACAATTTGGAGTGCCAAAAACCAGAAGTTTCGGTTTAAGTTTAAATGTTAAATTTTAAACGCATTTATCTCTAATTTTTAAATTAAAAGACATGAAAAAGCTAACCCTATTATATATCACAGGCGTACTTTTAGGAAGTATGACATCCTGTACAAAAGATTTCGAAGAAATCAATACAAACCCTAATGTTGTCGAAAAACCAAATGCAAATTTTCTTTTCAGCCGTGCACAATTGGACGGTTTAAACAATAATTATTTTGCAACCAATATCCTGGAATGTGGTGGAATGCTACAACATTATGCTACTTATAAAGAAGCATCTGGTGTGGGAGATAAATATTTGAGCAATGAAGTTTACTATTCTGCATACTTTAATCAAATATATCCAACAGCTTTAAACGAAACAGAAATTGTAATTAATACCGTAAAAGCCACTCCAAATGACAGCAATAAACTAAATATTGCCAGAATCTGGAAAGCTTATTTATACCACAGAATCACTGATTTGTATGGAGATATTCCGTATTCTGACGCGGCAAAAGCAAATAGTTCTCAAATTTTTCTTCCAAAATATGATACTCAGGAATTCATATACAAAGATTTATTAAAAGAACTTGACGAAGCTGCAACCGCGTTAGATCCTGCGAAACCAAGTTTTGGCAAAGCCGATTTTATCTATGACGGAGATGTTGCAAAATGGAAAAAATTCTCTTATTCTTTAATGCTTCGTTTAGGATTGAGATTAAGCAAAGTTGATCCGGCATTATCAAAAACATGGGTTACAAAAGCGATTGCCGGAGGAGTTATCCTTAACGGAAGTGACAATGCGATCATGAAATATACAGATGGTCCAAATGATTTTAACAGAAATCCTGTTGGTCTTGATTCCAGAAGACAAGATTTTACAGCAGGTTCTTACGGTCAAAAAAATGTCGAAGGCGGAAAATTGGCTAAAACATTCATCGATTTATTAAAAAATACTGCCGATCCAAGAATTAGTGTTTATGCCGGAGTTTGGGAAGGAACAACACAAAATACAACTCTTGCGATACAAAAAGGTTTTCCTAACGGAACTAAAACTGCTCCAACACCAGTTGAACAAGCAACTTATTCTGAGCCTAATCAAAATACAATATTTAAATACGATGCACCACTTGTACTTTTGAGCAATGCCGAAACTAATTTATATCTAGCCGAAGCTGCCGTAAGAGGATGGTATTCTGGTGAAACAGATAAAGATTTATATGAAAAAGGTGTAAAAGCTTCTTTCTTAAACATGGGAATTTACGGAGCGGCTTATGCAATTCCAGATGCAACACCATATTTAACTCTAAATCCATATAATTCAGCAGGATCGACAGAGGCAAAAATGAATCAGATTCACACTCAGATTTATGTTGCTTTATTTGTAGACGAACAAGAAATTTATGCCAACTGGAGAAGAACCGGTTATCCTGTTTTAGTTCCGGTAAATTTCCCTGGAAACGTTACAAACGGCACGATTCCAAGACGTTTCAAATATTCAACAAGTGAATATTCAGTGAATTCAACTAACTTAGCTGAAGCGATTAAACGTCAGGGCGAAGACACTTTTACAACCAAAATCTGGTGGGATAAATAAAATATGAAACAAGAGTTGAAATGTGCCTTTAGGCACTTAATGTTGGTAATTATAAAGTTTCAAATTCGTTGGCGTGCCGTAGGTACGCAACAAAACGATAAGTATTGCGTACCTACGGCACGCTAGATATTGTTAACTTATGTTTTTACCAATATTAAGTGTCTAACGACACAAATTAAAACTCTTAATACAAAAGATAAATGAGCATTTTAATTCTTACGGCATGCATTGCATTTTTAATCATTCAGATAGCTTGGCTTAAAATCAATCCGTTTATTGCCTTTATCATAACAGCTCTATTAGCAGGTTTATTTTTAGGCCTGCCAATAGAAACTTTGTCTCAAACCGTGCAAAAAGGTTTAGGCGAAATGTTAGGATCTATCACTTTGATTATTGTTTTTGGAACCTGTATTGGTAAACTCACCGTTTCATCAGGCGCCGCCAATGTCATTGCCAAAACAGTTATGGGATGGACGGGCAAAAAATATGTTCGTCTTGGCTTAATGATTACCGGATTTATTGTTGGGATACCTCTATTTTATAGTGTTGGATTTGTTTTGTTAGTTCCATTAATCTTTTCAGTAGCCCATCAATTTAAGCTTTCAAAAGTATATCTCGGTATTCCAATGCTGGCGTCGCTTTCAGTAGCACACGGTTTTTTGCCTCCACATCCGTCTCCAATGGCTTTAAGCAGTATTTTAAAAGCTGATATTGGACTCGTTTTAGTCTACGGAATCATCATTGCGATTCCAACAATTTTTATTGCGGGTTTATTGTTTTCGAATTTATTAAAAAACATCAAAACCGAATCGGATCATGAAATTCTGAATGTCGAAGAAATCATAAACGAAGGAAAACAACCAAGTTTTTCATTGAGTTTATTCTCTGCTTTATTTCCGGTTTTCGGATTAACAATTACTTCGATATTACCAATGATTTCTAAAAATGAAACTTTAGTTAATATCTGCAAAACAGTCGGGGAACCAAGTATGATTATGCTAATTTCTCTATTGATTTGTACGTATACTTTAGGAATCAGAATGAACAGAAGCATCACATCAGTTATGGACGATTATGCCGTTGCCATAAAAGATGTTGCTTTGATAGTTTTAATCGTTGGAGGAGCCGGCGGATTAAAAGAGGTTATGATTGTAAGCGGTGTAAACGAAACCATTGTAGCATCATTAACACAAACAAACATTCATCCGTATTTATTGGCCTGGATGATGGCGGCAATCATACGCGTTTGTGTTGGATCTGCAACAGCGGCAGGATTAATGACTGCCAGCGTTTTACTACCTTTGTTACAGACTACCGGCCTCGATCCCAATCTGTTAGTTCTATCTGTTGGAGCCGGAAGCTTAATGTGCTCACACGTAAACGATCCAAGTTTTTGGATGTTCAAAGAATATTTTAATATCAGCCTGAAAGATACATTCAAATCATGGACCGTCATGGAATCTCTAGTATCTGTTTTAGGAATCATTTTCGTTTTTATTTTAAACTCTATAATACATTAATATCATGAATTTATTACCACAAGAAAAATTTGAAACATTAGGCTTATCATTACCGCCGGCGCCTCAGCCTCTTGGTATCTATAAACCTTATTTAGTTGATGGTAAATATTTATACCTTTCAGGTCATGGACCTGTTAATGACGACAAATCCTTAATCATTGGCCGAATTGGTGATGATATGGATATCGAACAAGGAAAATTAGCAGCAAGACAAGTCGGATTAACAATGCTTTCTACAATTGTAACCAATTTTGGAAGCCTGAATAAAGTAAAACGTGTTATAAAAGTTTTAGGAATGGTCAATTGCAATGGCGAATTCTTGAGACATCCGTATGTAATAAACGGTTGTAGCGAATTGTTTGCTGAAGTTTGGGGACAAGAAAACGGAATTGGAGTAAGAAGCGCAGTAGGAATGGGTTCTTTACCGGACAATATTCCTGTTGAAGTTGAAGCTGTTTTCGAATTATTTTAGATTAAAGAATTTAGCCCACAGATTTTACGGATTAAACGGATTCGCACAGATTTTTTTTTATTTTTTGCCACGAATTTCACGAATCAGCACGAATTATTTTTACGCAGCGAATTAGTGAAAATTCGTGAAATTCGTGGCGAGAAAAAATCTTTGGCAAAATATTTAAACACATAGAAACATAGATTTTTTACTTGAGTAAGGAAGTAAAAAAAGCTAGCTTTCACACATAGCTATGTTCATTAATGCAAGTGAAACGCCTTTTTTCAACACTTTCAAAACTATGTTTCTATGCGTTTAAAGAATTAACCGCTACGTTTATAAATCATTTTACCCCGTGGAATCCGTGAAAAAAAAACAAAAATATGAATACAACACCACAAACTAGAATTGCAACTTTTGGAGAATTATTACTTCGGATGAATGTTGCTGATGGAAACCGATTTACGCAAGCCAATGAAATAAAAATTCATGTTGGCGGTGCCGAAGCAAATGTTTGTGTTTTACTTTCTCAACTCGGGATTCAAACCGATTATATTACACGATTACCCGAAAATGATTTGGCACAACTAGCTTTAAACGAACTTCAGAAATACAAAGTAAATACTTCAAAATGTGTTTATGGCGGAGAACGTTTGGGATTGTATTTTGTCGAAGCCGGAAATCAAATCAGGCAATCACAAGTTATTTACGATCGAAGTAATTCCTCTTTCGCAACGATTCAAAAAGATCAAATCAATTGGGATTTGGCTTTAGCCGATGTTACGCATTTTCATTGGTCAGGAATAAGTCCGGGAGTTTCAAACGAAGCAGGTTTAGCTTGTAAAGAAGCAATTCTTGTCGCGCATAAAAAAGGTTTACCGATTTCTTCCGATTTTAATTACCGATCAAAATTGTGGCAATACGGAAAACATCCTTCTGAAATTATGCCTGATTTGCTTCAATACAGTACAATTACTGTTGCAGATTTAGACGCAATTGAAATTTATTTCGGAATCAAAACCGATAAAAATGAATCGGATGAAAATCGTTTTCAGAAAACATTCGAATTATTGAAAGTAAAAATGCCTTTTCTAAAAACATTAGCAATGAGTTTTAGAAAATCAGATGGACCGGCGCATTTATACAAAGGATTATTGATTCATGAAGATAATTTTTACCAAACCCAAGAACACAAAATACACGTTGTAACCGACCAAATTGGTTCGGGAGATGCTTTCAACGCAGGATTATTATACGGATTATCGAATAAATTTTCTGGACAAGAATCCATCGAATGGGCAACAGCTTGTGGCGTAATCAAACAAAGTATTCACGGAGACTTTGCCATCACAAATGAAAACGAAATAAGTCATTTCATCAAAAATGGCTCAAGTAATAGAATTAATAGATAAAATAAGAAAATGTACAGCATATTAAAAACGCAAGGTGTACTTCCGTTAGTAACCCAAATCAACATTGAAACAGCCCAAATAGTATTGCAATCAGCGGCTGATGCTGGCATTAAAATTATAGAGTTTGCTGCTCGTGCAGATAATGCTAAAGAAGTTTTTAGCCAAATGATAGCCTTTAAAAAAGCAAATAATTTAGATGTAAAAATCGCCGTTGGATCTATTTTAAGCGTAGATGATGCCGAAACTTTTCATCTTCTTGGAGCAGATTGCATCGTTTGCCCGCATACAGATCTGGAAATTGGAAATTATTGCTTCAAAAATAATATCTATTGGATTCCCGGAGCTGCGACATTAAACGAAATACTTCAGGCAAATAAATTAGGAGCCGAGATTGTAAAGCTTTTTCCAGCTGATAAAATTGGTGGTCCCGGATATGTAAAAGCAATTAGAGCGCCATTCCCAAATTTGAAAATAATGCCAACCGGAGGCGTAACGCTCGAAGAAAGCAATTTAAAATCATGGTTCAAATCCGGAGTAGTTTGCGTGGGAATTGGCTCTAATTTATTTTCTAAAGAAATGCTTTTGAACTTAAATTATGAGCAATCTTTAAAGGCATTTCAAAATTTAATTGAAGTTGTAGAAAAAACAAGAAACTAAAGTTATGCAAAACAATTGGTGGAAAATTAATTCCGAACTCCGCATTGATACGCCATTTTTAGCCGTTTACGAAGATCGTATTCAGGCAAATATTGAGCGTTTGATTGAAGCAGTAAATGGCGAAACTCAAAAATTAAGACCTCACATCAAGACGCATAAAATAGGTGAAATTCTGGATTTGTTTAAAACCTACAACATCAATAAAATAAAATGCGCGACAATTGCCGAAGCGGAATTGGCTGCAATGCATGAAATTCAAGATGTACTTCTCGCCTATCAACCTGTTGGCGCTAAAAAAGACAGATTGATTTCATTAATTCAGAAATATCCAAACATTACTTTTTCGACTATTGTTGACAATTTAGATTCGGCGAAAGCCTTAAATGAAAGTGCCGAGAAAAACAATCTGAAACTTACGGTTTATCTGGATTTAAATACCGGAATGAACAGAACCGGAATTTCGGTTTCTAAAAACTGGAAAGGTTTAATTGATGAAATTGTGCTACTGAAAAACATTGATTTTGCAGGAATTCACATTTACGACGGTCATTTAAAAGGAGATTTAGAACATCGATTTGATACCGCTTCCAATTTATTTTTTAGCATCAACGAAGAAATTCAGGCGATTAATAAAAAACTTGGTTACGAATTAAAAATTGTCGCTGGCGGATCGAATACATTTCCGTTTTATGCGACTCAGAAAAGCGTAGAATGCAGTCCCGGGACTTTTGTTTTTTGGGATTCAAATTACCAGATTCATTTACCGGAACAACATTTTGAACCGGCTTTAGTTATCGTTGGAACCATAATTTCAAAACCAACGAGTTCTACATTTTGTATTGATATAGGATACAAAGCCGTAGCTTCTGAAAACCCAATCGATAAAAGATTAGTGATTTTAAATGATGAAAATCTAATCCCGACGGCACATTCAGAAGAACATTTAATTATAGAAAACAAAGGAAAAAACGAATATGCTATTGGCGATACCATTTATGCCGAGCCGTATCATGTTTGCCCAACTTGTGCGCTTTACGATTCGGTTCAGGTCGTGAATTCGGAACATGAAATTTGCGATCAATGGCTGGTTGTTGCCCGCAGCAGAAAAATTAATATCTAGTAGCAGAAAAAGTAGAATAAAGAAAAAAGAATAGAAAATAGAGCGAAGAAGAAAGAGAATAGACCTCATAATAACACTTATCTAGAGAATCTCTGCGCCTTTGGACCTTTGTGCCTTAAAAAAAATAATATGTTTATAATAGACGCCCATTTAGACCTGAGCATGAATGCAATGGAATGGAATCGAGATTTAAGAAATGACGTACCAACTTTGCGTCATCTCGAAAAAGGAATGACGGACAAACCTGATCGCGAACGCGCAACGGTTTCGTTTCCGGATTTACGACGCGGCAATATTGGTATTGTGGTCGCGACTCAAATTGCAAGATTTGTAAAACCAGACAGTATTATTCCCGGTTGGAATTCTCCTGAACAAGCCTGGGCACAAACTCAAGGTCAGCTTGCGTGGTACAAAGCCATGGAAGAAGCCGGAGAAATCACAGCAATTACCGATAAAAAATCACTTCTAAAACAAATTGATTTATGGAATAATGGAACGCCAAACGATAAAAAACCTATTGGTTATATTTTGAGTTTGGAAGGTGCAGATTCTATTATTGATGTTTCATATTTAGAAAAAGCATACAATTACGGATTGCGCGCTATTGGACCTGCACATTACGGACCCGGACGTTACGCAAACGGAACAGACGCAACTGGAAAAATGAACCAAAACGGTCTTGATTTATTAAAAGAAATGGAACGTTTGAACATCATTCTGGATGCAACACATTTATGCGATGATGCTTTTTGGCAAGCTTTAGATCATTATCACGGGCCAGTTTGGGCAAGTCATAACAATTGCAGAAGTTTGGTTGATCATAATCGTCAATATAGTGATGAAATGATCAAAGCTTTAATTTCTCGTGGAGCCGTAATTGGCGGTGCTTTAGATGCGTGGATGTTGGTTCCAAATTGGGAAAGAGGCGTTTCAACACCAAAAGGAACAAATTGCAATCTCGAAACCGTTTTCAAACACATGGATCACATTTGTCAATTGGCCGGAAATGCCAATCATATTGGTGTAGGTTCAGATTTGGATGGTGCTTTCGGTACAGAACAAGGTCCGTATGATTTAGATACAATTGCCGATTTACAAAAATTGGTTTTGATCTTTAAAAGCAACGGATATTCTGATGAAGATTTAGATAAAATCTTTCACCAAAACTGGATCAATTTCTTAATGAAAAATTGGGATTAAATAAAGACTAAACTTGGAACTGCCTTCTTATACGACTGTAATTTTTCGTCGGTTGGATCAACTTCTGTAACCACATAATCAACCTCGGATAAGTTGGCAATTTTCATTTTTAGAACCGTGTCTAGTTTTTCAGAAATAGTCAAAATCGCTGTTTTTTCAGAAGCCTGAATCATAGCTTTTTTTACCTGAACAGTTTCCCAATCAGAATCTGAAAAACCACCTTCGATATCCAAAGCATTTGTTCCTAATATTAATAAATCGACTTTAATATTAGCCAATTGATTGTAGACATCGCCGCTCACACACATTTGGCTGTAAGATGAAATGCTTCCGCCAATCATGATAATTTTGACATTAGGTTTATCCAGAAGTTCAACTGCTGACAAAACCGTAACCGTAAAAATAGTTAGATTCATATCGTCAGGAATCAATCGGATGAATTCGCGAATTGTAGTTCCTCCGCCAATTAACAAAACCATTCCGTCGCGAAGTAAACCTAAAGTTTTTTGCGCAATAATTTGTTTTGATTCGCCTGCATAAGTCTGATTGTTAGTCGAAGAATGGTGATATGCTTTGGTCATCGCACCACCTTTTACCTTAATCAATAAAGATTCTGATTCAAGTTCGTTAATATCACGTCTCACCGTATCTTCTGAAACAAATAATTTAGCCGAAAGCGTTTCAAAACTTACACGAGTATGCAAGTTAATCTCTTTTAAAATAAGACTTTTACGTTCTTCCTTGGTGTAATTAACTACTTCATTATCATTATTCATGCGAATTCTTTTTAAGTAAAGCAAATGTAAACAATAAATGCAATATTATTGCGAAACAAATTATAACACAATGTAATAAAAAAGTTAATTCACCTATTTTAAAGACATCTATGCCTAAATAAGTTTTGCAAAAAAAATGCAAATCCATTACAAACCTTAAATTTGTTTAACAAACCAAGAAAGCAACCATGCAAAAAAGTATATTTCTCTTATTGATATTTTGGTATTCTTTTGGAAGCGCTCAAACTTCCGTTAATAATAATTCGATTATTCCTGCTCCAAATTCATACAAAGCAAACGGAGACAGTATTCGTTTAAACGGACAAATTAAAGTTATTTTCGAAAAGAATAAATTTAGTGCGAAAGAACAAAAAACAGCAAACATTTTTGAAGCTGCTATTAACAAAAATGTATCTTCAAAAAAGAGTGCTATTGAAGTTTTATTCATTACTAAAAATCCATCCGCTTCCTTAAAAAAAGAAGCGTATAAAATCAATATTACCTCAAAAAAAATAACCGTTACCGGAAGTGAAGAAGGATTATTTTATGGAGTTCAGAGTTTATTGCAAATGCTTCCGAACAAAACTACGAATCAAGAAGTAAAATTACCTTGCGTTACCATCGAAGATGAGCCTAGATACAACTACCGCGGGCTTCACCTCGATGTTTGCCGTCATTTTTTCTCTGTCAATGTTATAAAAGATTTTATCGCACAAATGTCCAGTTATAAATTAAATAATTTCCATTGGCACTTAACAGACGATCAAGGGTGGAGAATTGAGATAAAAAAGTATCCAAAATTAACTGAAGTCGGTTCGAAAAGAGCACAGACTTTAGTGGGAAATAAATTCGAAAGATCACCGTATTTTTTTGACGGAAATCCATACGGAGGATTTTATACGCAGGAAGAAATTAAAGATGTTGTAAAATTTGCCGAAGAACATTATGTGAATATTATTCCGGAAATCGAAATGCCCGGTCATGCAACTGCAGCAGTTACAGCTTATCCAAATTTATCTTGTTTTCCGGATCGCCAATATAAAGTTATTGAAAGTTGGGGCGTTTTTGAAGACATTTTCTGTGCCGGAAAAGAAGAGACTTTTACTTTTCTCGAAGATGTTTTGACGGAAATTATGGCTTTGTTCCCGAGTACTTATATTCATATTGGCGGAGACGAATGTCCAAAAGCAAGATGGAAAGAATGTCCGAATTGCCAAAAAAGAATCAAAGAATTAGGTTTGAAAAACGAACACGAATTACAAAGTTACCTCACAACCCGAATCGAAAAATTCCTAAATGCAAACGGAAGACAAATTTTAGGCTGGGATGAAATGCTCGAAGGCGGGCTTGCGCCAAATGCCGCTGTAATGTCATGGCGAGGCGAAGCCGGCGGAATTAGCGCTGCAAGACAAAAACATAATGTAATCATGAATCCGGAGCAAGTCTTGTATCTCGATTATAATCAAGGTTATTCGCCACAAGAACCTTTAACAATTGGGAGATTAACTACAGTTGAAAAAATCTACAATTACAACCCAACTCCCGTTGATAGTTTGACCGTTGAGGAACAAAAATACATTATGGGCGTGCAATCTAATCTTTGGTCTGAATATTTAACAAGTCCGGCGAAATTAAACTACATGATTTATCCGCGTGTATTTGCTTTAGCAGAAATTGCATGGACAGAACCTCAAAACAAAAATTACAATCAGTTTATTTTGAATCAAATTCCGCATCATTTAGAAAAACTAGAAACACAAAAAAGATTGTATAAAGTTCCGAATCCTTTTGGTTGTAATGAAACGGCATTAATCGGATCAAAATATGTTTTGGATTTAAAACCAACGATCAAAAGCGGACAAATTTTTTATACAATTGATGGATATAATCCAGATGAAACAGCTGAACTTTATACAAAACCTGTAACAATAAATATCCCAAAAGGAGAATTTCGAATTATAAAAACCGTTCAGATTAGTCCAAGCGGAAGAAGAAGTTCTATTAGCAAAATATTGGTTAGAAATCCGGAATTAAAATCGGCTTTAGCCATAAAACCAACTAAGAAAGGTTTGAAATTCGATTATTATACCGGAACCTTATTTCAGCAAGTTCAGGATTTAGAATTAGCAAAACCTGTTAATTCAGGCATTTTTGAAGGCGCCATAAGCAGCGAAAAATGGAAAACGAAAACAGAGCGTTATATTGGCTTAAAATTCGACGGATACATCTTTATTCCGGAAACGGCAAATTATACAATTTCGACGCTTTCAGATGACGGATCGAAGCTTTTTATCGATAATGAATTAGTTGTGAATAACGATGGAATTCATTGGCTTAACGAAGCGTATGGAGCTGTAAAACTCGAAAAAGGTTTCCATAAAATCAACATTGGTTATTTTGACCAGATAGGCGGAACTACTTTAACGTGTTTCATTCAGCAAGAAGGAAAAGAAAAACAAGAAATAAGTGCTTCGCAATTGTATTACGAATAAGAGCATAAAAAAAGGATCAGCTACAACTGATCCTTTTTTTTATTTAAAACTAAAAGTAATTTAGATTATCCTTTCAAACTTGCAGATAAATACTCACGGTTCATACGTGCGATATTTTCAAGTGAAATTCCTTTTGGACATTCGATTTCACAAGCTCCTGTATTTGTACAGTTACCAAAACCTTCTAAATCCATTTGGTGTACCATGTTTAAAACACGATCAACTGCTTCAACTTTACCTTGAGGTAATAATGCATATTGAGATACTTTTGCTCCAACGAACAACATTGCTGATCCGTTTTTACAAGTTGCAACACAAGCTCCACAACCAATACAAGCTGCAGCATCAAATGATTTATCTGCATCGTGTTTGTTAATCGGAATTGTATTTGCATCGATAGTATTTCCTGAAGTATTTACCGAGATAAATCCTCCTGCGTGTTGAATTCTGTCAAAAGAACTTCTGTCAACAACTAAATCTTTAATTACCGGGAAAGCTTTTGCTCTAAATGGCTCGATAAAAATCGTATCACCATCTTTAAACATACGCATGTGCAACTGACAAGTAGTTACTCCTCTGTCTGGTCCGTGCGCTTCTCCGTTGATGAATAATGAACACATTCCGCAGATTCCTTCACGACAATCGTGGTCAAATGCTACTGGCTCTTCTCCTTTGTTGATTAATTGTTCGTTAAGAACATCAAGCATTTCAAGGAAAGACATATCTGGTTCGATTCCGTCGATTGGGTAATCAACAATTCCCCCTTTATCTTGGGCGTTTTTCTGACGCCATATTTTTAATGTAAGTTTCATACTGTTTTAGTTTGAAGGTCATAAAGTCGAAAGTCGAAAGCCATTAGACTTTAAGACTTTAGTCTTTTGACTAATTGCTATTTGTAGCTTCTTTGTACTAATTTAATGTTTTCGTAAACCAGAGGTTCTTTGTGTAATACTGCATCACTTGGTTTTCCTTTGTATTCCCAAGCTGCAACATATGCAAAGTTTTCATCATCACGAAGTGCTTCTCCTTCTTCTGTTTGGTATTCTTCACGGAAGTGACCTCCACAAGATTCATTACGGTGTAATGCATCTTTCGCGAACAATTCTCCTAACTCTAAGAAATCGGCAACACGTGTCGCTTTCTCTAATTCCTGATTAAATTCGTTAGCGCTTCCAGGAACTTTTACATCTTTATAAAACTCTTCACGTAAAGCGGCAATTTCTTCGATCGCTTCAGCTAAACCTGTAGCATTACGAGCCATACCAACTTTATCCCACATGATTTTTCCTAATTTCTTATGGAAATAATCTACAGAATGAGTTCCTTTATTATTGATAAATCTATCGATTTGATCTTTTACTTCTTTTTCTGCGGCAATGAATTCTGGTAAATCTGTAGAAATTTCTCCCATTTTAATATCCGGAGCTAAATAATCTCCAATAGTATAAGGTAATACGAAATATCCATCAGCTAAACCTTGCATCAAAGCAGAAGCTCCAAGTCTGTTTGCTCCGTGATCAGAGAAGTTAGATTCTCCAATTGAGAAACATCCAGGAATTGTAGTCATTAAGTTATAATCAACCCAAGTTCCACCCATTGTGTAGTGAACCGCTGGGTAAATCATCATTGGTGTTGTATAAGGATCTTCGTCAACGATTTTGTAATACATTTGGAATAAGTTTCCGTATTTACTTTTCACGATTTCAGCTCCTAATTTAGTTACCAAAGTTGCATCGTTAGCATCTAAACCTTTTACGAAAGCTTCTTCAGTTCCGTAACGTTTGATCGCTGCTGCGAAATCCAAGTAAACAGCTTCTCCAGTTTTGTTAACACCAAAACCAGCATCACATCTTTCTTTTGCAGCACGAGACGCAACGTCACGAGGTACTAGGTTACCAAAAGCAGGATATCTTCTTTCTAAGAAATAATCTCTTTCTGCTTCAGATAAATCTGTTGCTTTTTTCTTTCCTTCACGAATTGCTTTTGCATCTTCTTCTTTTGCAGGAACCCAAATACGACCGTCATTACGTAACGATTCAGACATCAAAGTCAGTTTTGACTGGTGATCTCCTGAAACCGGAATACAAGTTGGGTGAATTTGTGTGTAGCAAGGATTTGCGAAAAACGCTCCTTTTTTATGTATTTTCCAAGCTGCTGTTGCGTTACTTCCCATAGCATTTGTTGACAAGAAAAATACGTTTCCGTATCCTCCAGAACCAACTACTACCGCGTGAGCAGAATGTCTTTCTATTTCTCCAGTGATTAAGTTACGAGCAATAATACCTCTCGCTTTTCCGTTCACGATAACAATGTCTAACATTTCGTGACGGTTGTACATTTTTACTTTTCCACGACCAATCTGACGGTTCATTGCAGAATAAGCTCCTAACAATAATTGTTGTCCAGTTTGTCCTTGTGCGTAAAAAGTACGAGAAACCAAAGTTCCTCCAAAAGAACGGTTATCTAATAATCCACCATATTCACGAGCCAATGGAACTCCTTGAGCCACACACTGGTCAATAATATTAGCAGAAACTTCAGCCAAACGGTGAACGTTTGCCTCACGTGCACGGTAATCTCCTCCTTTTACAGTATCATAAAATAATCTGTAAACTGAGTCACCGTCACCTTTATAATTTTTTGCTGCATTGATACCACCTTGTGCTGCAATAGAGTGCGCACGACGAGGTGAATCCTGAAAACAAAATGCTTTTACGTTATATCCCTGCTCAGCCAAAGTAGCCGCAGCTGAACCTCCAGCCAAACCTGTACCAACAATGATAATATCTAAATTACGTTTGTTAGCCGGATTTACTAAATTAATATGATCTTTATAATCTGTCCATTTGTCCGATATTGGGCCATGTGGAATTTTTGAATCTAATGCCATTATAATTTATATTAATTATTGAAATGATGAAATAATGCGATTATGATGAAAAGTGCTGGTACTACAACCGCAAAAGCATAACCGATTTTGTTTAAAAAACGAGAATATTTATTGTTCATTCCCACAGATTGTAAAGAAGAACCGAATCCGTGCCAAAGGTGAAAACCTAATAACACAAAAGCCACACAATATAATCCTGTACGGATTGGATCGTGAAATTTATGCACTAACTCTCCATAATACCTAGTTGCATCTGGCGCAGTACCTACTATATATTTATAGGTAACTTCAGGAAACCAAAAATCATAGAAATGCAATCCTAAGAAAGCCAAAATAACCAATCCAGAAATAATCATATTTCTTGAACTCCAAGAAGCATTAGCCGCTCCATTGTATTTTGCATAAGCAATTGGTCTTGCAGCGCTATTTTGTGCAGTCAAAACAAATCCCATAACGAAATGGAAAATTACTCCGATTGCCAAAACTGGTTGCATTACATACTGAATTAGCGGATTGTATCCCATAAAGTGAGAAGCTTCGTTAAAAACATCTTCACTAATAATAGAAATGAAATTTAAGGAAACATGCAGCGCTAAAAACGTGATTAAGAATATTCCCGAAAGAGCCATAGCCACTTTCTTTAAGATGGAAGCATTCAATAGTGCAGATTGTGCCATAAGTGTTTAAGTAGTTTGTTTTAAAAAATTACACAAAAATAAAGCAATTAGACATGAACTACAACCATTTCGTTGTTATTTATAATGATTTTAAAGAGCTTTCTTCAATTTTATTGCAAATTATTTAAAAACAATAAAATAGAAATCTTTCGCATGCCATTTTAACGAAATCCTGTTTTTTATATAATTACCAAATTGCTATTTTTCTCCTTGTTTTGACTTATTTTCCTCAAAAATAAAATCATCCTGAATTTTATTGAACTAAAACAAGTGAATTTTAACAGCATAATTTTACCTTTATCGGCTTCAAAAAAAATCAGAATGAAAACAGGAATCGACGCTATATCTTTTGATGTTGCCAACATACATTTACCCATAAAAACTTTGGCTGTTGCCAGAAATATTGAACCCGAAAAATTAGAGAAAGGTCTTGGATTAATTAAAATGACTTTGCCTGACGTTCATCAGGATGCGGTTGTTTTTGGAGCTAATGCATTAACCAAACTTATTCTTGAAAACGAAATAAACCTAAACGAAATCAGCCGGATTTATGTTGGTACCGAAAGCGGAATCGACAGTTCGAAACCAATCAGTTCTTTCTTAATTAGTTTAATGGAGCAAAAATTTGGCGAAGATGTTTTGGCTGAATGTGATGTTGTTGATTTTACTTTTGCTTGTATTGGAGGCGTTGACGCTTTGCAAAACTGTATTGATTTTGTAAAATTGAATCCAACGAAAAAAGCAATTGTCGTTACAACTGATTTTGCAAAATACGATCTAAACTCAACTGGAGAATACACCCAAGGCGCCGGAGCTCTTGCTATGCTTGTGACTTCGAACCCAAGAATTATTACTTTTGATGAAAATTGGGCAACATCTACAAAAGGTGTTTTCGATTTTTTCAAACCCTACAGAACTATCTCTAAAGAAGCGATTACTCAAAACGAAAACAACGATCCTTGGTTTGATAATTTAGAAGCTGAAATCGAAATTCATAAAGATCAACCGGTTTTTGACGGACAATATTCGAATCAATGTTATATGGATCGTACGCGAAATGCTTATTTTTCGTTCAAGAAATTAAAAAACACAACCGAAACTTTATACAATACCTGGAATAGTATTATCATGCACCTTCCCTATTCTTTTCAGGGACGCAGAATGTTATCTGAGATTTATGCTTTAGATCACGCTGATAAAATCATTTCAGAAAATATCGAACCTGCAGATTACCAAAACAAAATTAAAGAGGTTGGGAAATCTGATGAATATAAAAAGTTTGTAACCGAGAAACTACAACCGGCAGAATTGGCTTCATCGCTAATTGGGAATCTTTATACAGGATCTATTTTCATGGGATTATTATCAACTTTGGCTCATTATTACGATACAAAGCAAGAAGTTTCGGGAACAAAATTTGGATTCTTAGCTTACGGAAGCGGATCGAAATCAAAAGTATTCGAAGGAACAATTCAACCGGAATGGCAATCGGCTTTAGCCAAAATCAAACTTTTTGAAAACTTAGAAGAAAGTACAGAAATTGGTTTTGAAACTTACGAAAGCCTTCACAAAAAAGAACAAAAACAAAGCATCAGAACTCCTAAAAACGAATGGATTTTAGATAGAATCGAAAAAGATATTCCTAATTTAATTGGAGCGAGATATTATAAATGGGTTGAGTAGAAGTTAAATTCCAACAAAAAAATTCTAAATTCCAATAAATAAAAAACCGAAGCAAATTGCTTCGGTTTTTTTTATTATCAGTTAATTAATCTTCATTATAATGCTCTTGTATATCTTTTAAAACCTTATAAACCACATCTATATTACCTTCCTTTTTTCTTCTTGCCCAAAAACTATAAACCCACACAATATCTGAATTGTGCTTAAAAAAAACTTTATTTTTACTAATCTTTTTTAGTGCATCAGGAGAGCCATAATTTTTAATTCGCGGAAAAAATTTTCCAATATTTTGCTCATCGGCATCTATATTGTTTTGCATAATCTCATAAATTCTATCTAGATTTAAGTCATCTTTACCTACATCATCATAAGCTAATAACAACGCATCTACTACTTGATCAAAATGATTACTACGATATAATTCTGTTGAAATTGTACTAAAGAGAATCAATTTATAACTTTCAAGTCCATCATGAAACTGCACGGGATGATTTCTTAAATCCGAAATAAAATTAACCACATGGTAATCAGTAGTATTTAAATTTTCGTCTAAATATCCGCTAAAAATAACCGACACATAAAATCGAAGTCCTACAAAGTCATCTGAATTGCCATTCTTTTTTACAAAAAAATCCTCCCTAATTGACTTCCATGAATCAATAATAATTGACTCATCCATTATCTGAAGCTCTTCGTTTTGTTCATCACCACTTCCTTCTTCAGTATCCTTATTATTATACCTATCATAATCAACAAGTTGTTGTTCTTCCTTTGCTGGTATCTTTTTTTCGTTTTTAGCCATTTTATAGCTTTCAGATGCATCATTAAATTTTCTCACAAAAAAAACGTCGCCAAAGATTGAAGCACCTATACTAAAAAAGCTAAAAATTAATATCGCAACAGCAAGTGCTTTATTAGTTTTCCAGTTTATCCCAACAGCCAATAAAAAAGATGCAACCACCAAACTGATTATAAGAACGAGCACGGATCTTGAAAATACCAAACTATAAAATGACACTGGATCATCTATGATAATTGAATTTCCAAGAGAAATCATTATCAAAAAAACAGCACTGACTACCACAAGAAAAACATTACAATAAAAGGCAAATTTCCAGAAATTCTGTCTGCGTTTTATTTTCAAAATTTCTGATTCATCAACCAAGACATCTTCTTGTTTTGAAAACAAACTAAAAAGCGCAAGAACTAAACCTATACCAAAAACAAATAATGGAATCGCATAACCATAATTAAACTCATACGGATGCAGCTGTCTAATTCTAAGTGTTTTTTGTTCTCTGAAATTTGATAAGATTAAAATACCGATTAAAACAACGGCAATAAATTGAAGCAGTAAAACGTTTTTAAAAAACTTAGTTTTTTTATTCATAAACAGGATTAAGAGTTGCATAGGAATTTGCTCAAAACTATTAAAAATAAAATTAACATTTTAATATTTAAACCGAATTATTAGCAAAAAAACAGCACTTATTTCAAACTTCAGAATGATAAATCCAGAACTATTTAATTTCTCCAATTATCACAAACAAAAAATCTTTGTCAAAGTTTAAAACTTTGACAAAGATCACGCACAACAATAACGAAATCAATCCTTTTTATGCTGTTCCGTATAATTTTGATTTCCTTTAAGAGCTTCGTCGTGCACATTCATTCCGTTTGACATTCCGAGCATGAAAGCGGTTATTATTAAAATTAATTTTCTTTTTATCCAATGAAGTGGTCGCTTAGATTGCTCTAAACGTTTTTTATTATTTTGTTTATACATTTTGAAAATGATAAATGATTAGACATTATTTTATCATCGTATGCGTTGAAGCGCATAAAAGCTTAGAAAAATTAAGCTATGTATAAACTTGTTTTGAAATTACCGGAATGAATTGTTTCATTTACAAAAACAGATTGTTTTATAAATGAACTTAATTTCTGAAAAAGAAGTATTTGTAAATTTTGAATTACCCGAATTTGAAAACTAAAAACATCTTTATTAGAAAGATAATTTAGAACAATCGAAAATATCGTTTTTGTTAGGGAAGTTGATTGTGTAAACTTGTATAATCGAGAACTTACAAAATCCAATTCTCGCCTTAAAATCACAAACGAAGATTGATAATAATCTGCTGATTTTGACTGAGAAACCAAAGTACCATCACTCACAATCACGACAAAAGCCAGAAAGAGCGAGATTAGATATTTTAGATATTTATTCAATTTTATTTGTTTAGATTATTAAAAAATTTCAATCATGCGAAAATACGAATTAAAACAAAACCTACAATTTCAGAACTCCTTTTGTTTATCTATTACTTCTCCTGTTTCATTCTTACAAAGAAGCAATCCTAATCCTAAAGCAAAAAACAGGCAACTCAGCAACATATAAATTCCGTTTTTTAATATAAAAAAAGAAAAACCAATTGCCAATGAACCAATAATAACCATTAATGAACTTATCATATTTGTTTTGAAAAAGTTCAACGCGTGAAGTGCCAAACCTATAAAAAGCAAAGAAGGACCAACTATAATAAACGGATACAAAATCGCTGGCGTATTACTGATATGCTTACTTAATTCTTCTTTGGCAAATTCATTATTACCAAAACTCGACATTATCAAATCGATTGTACAAAGTCCAATATGCGCAATAACTCCTAAAGTTGTAATAACTGAAGCTACAGAATTTAATCTGTTTTTGGGAAATGCATCATTAAACGATAATAAAAAACAGGCGCCAATTAAGTTGAACCAATGTCCAAAATCTATTGGATTTTGATCGTTTGGTAAAACGTGCGAAAAGAATAAATAACTGATGACAAAAAATAATAATCCGATAAGGCAAAGGTGTTTTGTTTTCATAATTTAGTTTAAAATTGATGAAACAAAACTAAAATCAAAAACTTACGCAAAGCCCAATTTTATTGGCTTAGGTACAAAACATATTATTTTAGGTACGAAAATTACAACGCCAATAAAGTTTCTTTGTAGTTTTTAGAAACCGGAAGTTCGATTTGGGTTAAACTAATCGTATTTTGATTTCTCCAGGATTTAAAATGCATTGGATTTATTAAATGCGATCGATGAATTTGCATTAAAAAATCAAAATCTTCCTGAATTTTTCTGAGCGAAGTCCGAAGCAGTTTTGAGGTAAGTTTGTCGTTTTCGATATAAAAAATCTCAACATAATTCTGAGCATTCGAAATACAAACCAAATCGGCTTTATTGATTTTTAAAATATCCAGTTTATTCTCTCCTCTAATTGTTAGAATATCAGTCTTTATCGGAATTAATTTGATCAAATATCTTCTTGCAAGAATAATTACCGGAGTTAGAATCAAAGCAACTCGGCTAAATATGATCAAAAAGAATTCTGTAAAATTATATCCGCCTTTGAGAATTGGGCTTTTATAATAGAAGTAAATTCCAATTAAATAAATCAAGTAAAAAAACAGAAGACTTATTATTTCCAACTTTAGATTCCATTTTGAGGTTTTTATGAAAACCCGTTTTTGAACAAAAGCCAAAATGGAATAACACAAAAATGCTAAAACACTAAAACCTAAACTTATTAAAAGCCAGGATTTAAAATCTATAGTTCCGTCGTCAAAAGGTCTTATGATAAATGCAAAAACAAAAATCCATAATGCGATAAGTAAACCTACTATCAGATTGTGTTTTATGGATATGTTTAGTTGTTTCATTTTTCCTTAAAGCGATTATTAAGATACAATATTACACTTTAATCCAATTTGTAAGAAGTAAGATTCGCCAGTTTTTCACTTATTTTTAAGATCAGCAAAAGCATAAAAAAGAAAGAAATTACAACGTACTTATCTTAAAAACCGAAGAATATTACATAATATTATAAAAACAAATTAGAAGCACAAGTATTTTTGTAAGTTTTTATTTAAAATTAATTTGTATTTTTATCAAAGTCGTATCCGAAAAACTTATAGAGTAGGAAATCCAAAAAACAAATTACCTATGAAAAAATTACAAGAATTATCAAATTCACAAAAATTATCCAAAGAAGAATTGAAATCAATTAATGCCGGTAATGGTACTCCATGCATACCATGGCCGCTATGTAATGGTCAGGAAGCTACTTTTGAAACCATAAACTCATGTGGTTGGTATTTATACAGAACAGCATCAAATAGCATTTGTATGGAATACGGAGCTGTATAATCAACAGCTTAAAAAAAAATAGCTTTTATATCAAAGTGGCATCCGAAAAACTTATAGAGTAGGAAAATCCAAAAAACAAATTACCTATGAAAAATTTACAAAATGTATCAAAAATGCAAAAATTATCAAAAGAAGAATTGAAATCAATTAACGCCGGAGCTGTAAACTGCGTACCATATCCGATATGTGGCGGTGACGAAGTTTCGTATTACGGAAGAAACATTTGTGGTTGGTATTTATACAAAACAGCAACAGGTAGTATCTGTATGGAATATCTGCCATAATAACAACATAAATCAAGTTATTAAAACTGCTATCTTATCAATAGCAGTTTTTTTTATGTTCGATCTTTACATCGTTGGAAAGCTTATTTATAAATCGTAAACTTATTATGCGTTAAACCAAAACCAAGATTTTCGTAAATCAATACGTTTTCTACTCGTCTTTTATTTGTGGTAACTTCTATGCTTTTCAGGTTATTTTGATCAGCATAATTCATGATTTTTTTGATCAATTGTTTACCAACGCCTTGACCACGATATTTTTGATGGATAAAAAACTCCTGAATTTCGCCAACTAATCCGCAATGATGTAAAAGATTTTGAGTGTGAAAACTAATAAAACCTAAACCTTCGTTTTCATTTTCGGCAATTAGATAAACATTCTTTGGATTCGAAATGTTTTCATCGAATATTTGCTTGAAAACTTCAAAATCCAAAACTTCATTTTCGAGTTCGCAGATTGCTTTGTACACAAAATCTAAGTCTTGTTTTTCTACTTTTCTTATTTCAATTTTTGATTCCATTTAGAATTTATGCCTATTTTATAATTAGCTAATATCAGTCAATTTCAAAATTTTACCTTCTGAAATCTCAAAGACAGATTTTCCTTTCAAGTTTAATTCATCACCCTTTTTCATTCCGTTAGGAAAATCCGTTGCCAAAACCGCATAATAATTAATTTCTACCTCGGTTTTGGAATCAAAATGATGGAATGCAGTAATAGTTTGAGATCTGATCGAAAAATACGTTTTTGCTTTTTCTGCCTGTTCTATAAATTCATCTATTCCGGTCAAAGTCATATTTACTTCACCATTCTGAATGTTTTCAAAAACAATAATATCACTAAAATCAGCTGTCATTTTATTAATATCAAATGTATTGTAACCTTCAACGTAATTCTTAATTACTCTTTCTCTTTCAATCATAATATAATGTGTTTTATACCAAATAATTATTCAAATCAAGACGTTCGAATTTAACTTTATATTTTCGAACATAACTATTCCATTGCTCTATATTTTCTTCATTATTATAAACAGAAGCAGCATAATCAGCAACTTCTTTACTAAAATGATTTCCAAAAACTGAATCTAAATTTTCTAATCCAGAATCGATTACACGTTTTAAAATAGTAAGTTTATCAATTCCGTTTTCTTTACAAACTTTATCCAGCCATAATCCTTTGCCTATTTTTACATATTCTTCGAGCAAATTTTCCGTAATAAAGTCAGAAGGAACATCAATTATATTCGGTTCGTGTTTTCCGTTTTTAAATGTTGTTAAAATCAATTCTTCCGAATAAAACTCCTTTGGAATAAGCGAAATTAAGGTTCCGCTTTTCGCCGCTTTTAAGCAAAGTTCTTTTGTTATAAAGTCATCCGGAATTTTCTGAATCGCAAATCCGTCTTTATCGACTAATCTTTCGCAAAGTTCCTGTGTAATAAATTCCTGATTGACAAAAGGCAAAGCATGAAATGTACTATTCAAAGCCAAATCGCACAATTCTTTGTTTTTAAATTCAGGCGGAACTAACTTCAAATCTCTATAATTTGATTCAACTCTATATTCCCAATATGCAAAAGTTTTGGCAGCAGGATTACTTTGTTTTAAAACCAATTCGCCTTTTTCTAATTCACGTTTTAATTCTTCGAAAGTTTCAATTAATGGATTATTCAGATGTTTGCGCAATTCTACCGAAATAATATCTTCATCAGAATCATCATCATATTCGCAATCATTTTTTGAGTCAAAATCATTCGCTCTGTCATTATAATAAAACAAATCGTTTTTTCGCTCAGCAAAAGTGGTATAATGATCTTCGACTATAAAAACCGGAGAATCGATAACGCCGGAACATTTAAATTTTCCGTGATTGTACGAAGTCATCACCACTTCTTTGGCTTTTACATTTCCATTTATTTCGACGTAAGAACCTCCTAATAATAAACTTTTGCAAGTTACATTTCCGCTAATAAAAACATAAGGTCCGTAATCTCCTTCAGCATTTATGATGGTTCCGTTTGTGAAGATATTTCCATTTACCAAAATTCCTTCGATTCTTAAATCTTCAATAATTTTAAAGGGTAAATTAAAGATATTGATAAACCATTTTTTCACTTTATCCTCATAAACATCCAGTAAAAAATTACCATCAAAATAGACATCTTCGTTTGCGACAAAAAAGAAATCGTCGTCATTCCATTCTTCAAAATAATCAAATCCTTCACGATCCAATAGAAACGGATATTGCGATTTGACTTCTTTTATTGTAACTAATTTAAAAACTGAATTATGCATTTTAATTTTTTATTGAAGTGAATTACTTCATTTTTTTATTGTTTTGTATTAATTGACCTCTTTCTGCAAAAAAAATAATTAAATACTAAAAATCAACTACATACATTTTATTGCTATTATTTTTTTTATATCAAAAGAAGATTGTTATTTCAAAAACGGTATCCTTTCGGCTCTTATATACTTTGTGCAATCTTTTTTTAGATGATTTTCCCACTCAATTAATAAAGCCGATCCGTCGTTTTTAATTTCTTCTTTAACGATTTCTGCCGCATGTTCTATTCCTTGAAAATCTTGTGCAGCCAGATCAAAAATTATATTATTTGTTTTTGATAATACAGAATACAAGGTGAGCAATCTTCTTGGATTTCCTGCCAATGTATTGATTTTTGTATTTTTATTAATCCAATCCGTTTCATAAATCTTTTTTGCAAACTTATTGTTGGGATTTACGTTTCTAAATAAATATTCACCGACAGTTGTTGGAAAATATCTGCTTCTGAATTTTGATTCTCGAAAATGCTTTACATAAGTAAGAGATTTATAGACAATAACATTTTCATGTTTTACTTTTCCTGTAAAAATAGCAATCATTTTTTCTTCGATATCTATAGAATCAATGTGGTTATCTAAATGAATTAATACTAATTCGCCTTTTCTTAATTCAAATGGCGGTATAAAATATCGGTCAGTTTTTATTCCTTTACTTTCGATTATTAGCTCGTTCATTTTGATTTTATTCTTCGATAATTACTCTTTGACTTTCTCTGCAAAGTATTGCAATTGCGATAAAAACAAAACTTAGATAAATCGCAATTGGAAATCCAAGACCTAACTCATAACTAACAATACTATCATAAAAAGGCAATATTTTTAAGATTATCGCCGTCAGAATTGGCAATGAAAATAACACCCAAAATGCCACAAAATTATCCGGAAAAGAAAACAATCGCCTAAGAATAAAAAACAATAAAAACCCAGTTGCCGTTAGCGGAACTATAAAACCTATCCAATCCAATTTGGTAATTGCCGAAATAATAAGTCCAATTGTCATGGAAAGTATGAAAACTATTAAAATTCCGAAACTGAGAAAAAAGAATGTTGCCAAATATTCTCCCGATTTCGCTTTTGCAAAGAATTGTACCAATATAAAAGTCAAAATTACTATTGTACCAAAACTAGTCATCAATCCGCGATCATTTCCTCTGTCAATTTTGGATGTAATAAACATCCAACTCCAAAAAAGTGAAAGCGAAACCAACAAAAAAATGGCACTTTGTTTAATTGTTAAATACTTAACTTCTGTATTTAGTTTCATCTTTTATAACTTTAAAATTTATTCTAAAATCTCTATTCTCGGTTTTAAACTTTTTCTAATAACAACTCCATTATTGGCATAAATCGATCTTTAATCGAAGTTTCTATTTGTCCAACTTTCACAAATCCGAATTTAGAATAAAAGACTTCTGCATTTGGTTCCGAATTAAGAATCACTTTTTGAACGTCTTCGTTTTTTATTCGAATAAGAAAATCATCCATTAAAACTTTCCCGAATCCTTTGCCAATAGAATCTGGTAAAACAAAAAGATTATCGAGTTTTATAATATTTTCACTTTCGTGGAAGAATGAATAATAACCAATAATTTTATCGTTATCGACTAAATTAAAAACCGAATTCTTCTCGATATATCCTTTGGAAACCGTCAGAAATTGCGACCAATTTTGGATTTGCTCGTTCGAATATCCCCAATATGCTTTTGACTTTTTGGTTATTTCGGTTAAGATTTCGTGGTCGTTTGGGTTTGCTTTTTGTATGGTCATTGCTTAATTACAATCTTTTTTTAGTTATCTCAAACTCTAATTTATCTTTAAGCTTCTAAACCCGACAGGTTTTAAAAACCTGTCGGGTTTAACGTGACAGTTAGAAAAATCATGTTTTATAATATCGGAAACAATTTACAAAATGTATCTCACAAACCAAGACTTGTTTTCTACCAAAACCAAAATGGTAACAGAATTTTAAATATCTTTGAACTATGAGCACAGAAATAAAACCAAAACATATTGGGCGAAATATAAGCCGAATCAGAGAGCTTAGAGATATGAAACAGGAAGCACTTGCGATTTCGATTGGCGTAAGTCAACAAACCATCTCGAGTATTGAAGGAAGTGAAAGCGTTGACGAAGAAAAACTTAAAGCAATTGCCGAAGCTTTGGGCGTTACGCCTGAAATAATAAAAAACTTTTCTGAAGATGCTGTTTTTAATATTATTGGAAATACTTTCGACATTGAAAACAATAATGGTTCTTCTCTGATTAGTTATGGATGTACATTTAATCCATTTGACAAGCTTTTGGAAGTTCTTGACAAAAATGAAAAACTTTATGAAAGATTGGTTGAAGCTGAAAAAGAAAAAGTGGCTCTTTTAGAGAAATTGTTGAGTCAGAAATAATTTCTTAGAAAGATATATTTATAGAAAAAACCGAAGTTTTATGGCTTCGGTTTTTTTTATGGGTTTTGATTATTGTTGTAAGTTATGAATTGGAAATTTGCGTTGTTTGAGTTTATCCCTTCTACTTATGAAAATAACAAAAATGCATTTCAGTATTAACATTTATACCTTGATATTTTGCAGGAATCCATTTTACTTTTTTTATAAAATCTTCTGCCTTAGTTTTAAAATATCCTGCAAACTTCTCATTCTCTGAATTTGCAAAAGAACAATCTGTTTCTATTTTTGATATTTTTCCGTCTTTAGTCAAAACAAAACTCACATCTGTACTTGAAAAATTCTTTTCCTTTTTATATTGATATCCTTTTGGATAAACAAAATTTCTTGAGAAATCTTCTTCCGATTTCTTATAATAATCCCTATATTCTTTTGTATCAGGATAACTAGAAACTGTATCACATTCAGCATATTGGAATATCTTGTCTGGATGATTTTTCACGTATTGCTTTTCTGCAACAACCCTTAAAGAATCTATAAATTTATTTCCATATTTTTTATCAATTTCCTTATTCATTATCATTACGTAACAGTTCCTTTTAAATCCCTTAGGCATTGGAATACAATATGTAAAAACCGAATCAATTTGGATATTATATTTGAAAAGAATTTGTTTCATTTCTTCATTGCTTTTAAACATTTCGGTCATTCCTATAAAACAATAATATACTAATTTCCCTTTTTTAATATCAGACAAAGCTCTCTTTTCCTCATTCATACAAAATGTATCAATTACTTTTACATTTTTTCCTTCATACTTAGATAATTCGTTAACGTTGTAGATAACAATTGTATCGTTATTCTTTTCGCCCTTTTTTTCTTCTTGCTTTTTATTACAAGATATTAAGAGTGAACAAAAAATGATTAAAATTACTTTAAAGGATTTCATAAGTTTTTCTGATTTAATAAATAATAACTTCACTTTAAGACAATTATTATCTTAGCTAAAGTATCAAAAAAGTTCTTACGAAACCGAGTTCGCATGAGGGATTGAGTTTCTAAGGTCCTGAGATTCTAAGTTACTGAGATTTTCGCAATCTTGTGCAAAAAATGGATCTACGACAAACCTGACAGGTTTTTAAAACCTGTCAGGTTTACTTTGCGGAACTATTAATGGAGATTCTTCGTCTTTTTGAGTGACAATATTGTGCAAAAAACGAATCAGCGACAAACCTGACAGGTTTTAAAAACCTGTCAGGTTTACTTTGCGAAACTACGAACGGAGATTCTTCGTCTTTTTGAGTGACAATATTGTGCAAAAATGCATTCGACAAACCCGACAGGTTTTAAAAACCTGTCGGGTTTACTTTGCGGAAATGCTTACGGAGATTCTTCGTCTTTTTTTCAAATCTTTGTCGAGTTGCTTGTGGAGATTTCTCATTCTTCGAAATGACAAGATTGTGCAAAAAATGGATCAGCAGCAAACCTGACAGGTTTTAAAAACCTGTCAGGTTTACTTTGCGGAACTATTAATGGAGATTCTTCGTCCTTTTGAGTGACAAGATTGAGCAAAAAATGCATTCGACAAACCCGACAGGTTTTAAAAACCTGTCGGGTTTACTTTACGGAAATACTTACGGAGATTCTTCGTCTTTTTTTCAAATCTTTGTCGAGTTGCTTGTGGAGATTTCTCATTCTTCGAAATGACAAGATTACGATGAAAAAATAATGAAATAAAAAGAATAAATCTGCTTAATCTGCCAAATCTGCGAGAGAAAAAATCTCCAACAAATAAGAAAACTTTAATAAAGCAACTGTACGCCACTTATTCAAAAATCACTAATTTTGAAATTCGAAGTTCAAAACTCACATTATTATGAAATATCATCAAATAAACAGCGCTCTTTTTGTAAAAAATCGCAGAAAATTCACGGCAGAAATGAAACCTAATTCGGTTGCCGTTTTCAATTCAAATGACATTTACCCAGTTAGCGCAGATAGTACTTTGCCGTTTGCACAACACAGAGATATTTTTTATCTGAGCGGTGTTGATCAGGAAGAAAGTATTTTGCTTTTGTTTCCGGATGCGCCTTATGAAAACCAAAAAGAAATTCTTTTCCTGAAAGAAACTAACGATCATATCGCGGTTTGGGAAGGTGAAAAACTAAGTAAAGAACGTGCTTTTCAGGTTTCGGGAATTAGAACGGTTTATTGGTTGCAGGATTTTCATAAAGTTTTGAACGAAATGATGACGTATGCAGATACGATGTATATTAATACAAACGAACATTATCGTGCAACTGTTGAAACTGAAACTCGCGAAGCTCGTTTTGTAAAATGGTGGAAAGAGCGTTATCCAGCGCATAATGTGGCAAAAAGTAATCCGATTTTGCAACGCATTCGTTCTGTAAAAGAAAGCGAAGAAATCGATTTGATTCAGCAAGCTTGTGATATTACGGAGAAAGGTTTCCGCAGATTATTATCGTTCGTGAAACCAAATGTTACTGAATATGAAATCGAAGCCGAATTGATTCACGAATTCATCCGTAACCGTTCTAAAGGTTTTGCTTATACACCAATTATTGCTTCGGGAAATAATGCGAATGTTTTGCATTACATCGAAAACAATCAGCAATGTAAAGCCGGAGATTTAATTTTGTTAGACGTTGCGGCAGAATATGCTAATTATTCAAGCGATATGACGAGAACAATTCCGGTTTCGGGAAGATTTTCTGAGCGTCAAAAAGCAGTTTATAATGCTGTTTTGAGAGTTAAAAATGAAGCTACAAAAATGTTGGCTCCGGGAACTCTTTGGAAACAATATCATATTGAAGTTGGTAAAATCATGACTTCGGAATTACTTGGTTTAGGATTAATCGATAAAGCCGATGTTCAGAACGAAAATCCGGAATGGCCAGCTTACAAAAAATATTTCATGCACGGAACTTCTCACCACATGGGACTTGACACGCACGATTATGGTTTACTTCACGAACCTATGAAAGCGAATATGGTTTTTACGGTTGAACCTGGAATTTATATTCCGGAGGAGAAATTCGGAATCCGTTTAGAAGATAATGTTGTGGTTCAGGAAAAAGGAGAACCTTTTAACTTGATGCGCAATATTCCGATTGAAGTTGATGAAATCGAAAGCTTAATGAACTCATAATTTCATAATGAAAAAGATTTTTCTATTGGTTTTCCTAATGGTTTTAGGAAACACTTTTGCTCAAACCGAAGGTTATTCGACAAACAATGATTCGAGTAAAACGTATTATAAAGTATTCGGAAAAGGCGAACCGCTTTTGATTATTAACGGTGGTCCGGGAATGAATAGTAATGGTTTTGAAAGCATGGCTAAAACATTGGCCGAAACGCAGGAAACTATTATTTATGATCAACGCGGAACCGGAAATTCAAAGTTGGCTGAATTGGATTCCAAAACTATTTCGATGAAAATAATGGCGGATGATATTGAGTCTTTAAGAAAACATCTGAAAATTAAAAAATGGAATATTCTGGGTCATTCTTTTGGCGGAATGTTGGCTTCGTATTACGCTACAATATATCCAAACAGCATTAATAAATTGATTTTGTCATCGTCTGGCGGAGTTGATTTGACTTTGTTGAAAACAGAAAATCTTATCGAAAGAAATTTAACTAAAGTCGAAAAAGATTCTTTGGATTATTGGAATGCTAAAATTGCAAAAGGCGATACTTCGCATGAAGCACGTTTAGGTCGCGGAAGAGCTTTGGCGCCAGCCTATGTTTACGACCAAAAATATGTTCCTATTATTGCCGAAAGATTAACTCAGGGAAATTCTAAAATAAACGGATTGCTTTGGGACGATATGCAAAAGATCAAATTTGATTGTAAAGCAAAACTGAAAACATTCAAAAATCCTGTTCTGATTATTCAGGGAAAACAAGATGTAATCAGCAATCAAATTGGAGAATTGGCTAATAAAACTTTTCCAAATTCAAAACTGATCTTGCTTGAAAACTGCAGGCATTATGGATGGCTTGATGCAAAAGAAAAATATTTTACGGATGTTAATTCCTTTTTAAAATCATAATAAAAAACAAAGCCCTTAAATAATATTAAGGGCTTTGTTTTTTTATATAAATCGATATTTATCCGATTTTTGAAATCTGAACATCCAATTGGAATTTGCCGTCAGCTTCGTTTCCGTTGATCAATTCAAAAAGCTCTAAAGCTCTTCTTGCATTTTTCTCCTCTTCTCTTTGCTCAGCCACATACCACATCATAAAATCTTCTGTAGCATAATCATTCTCAGCTCTACATTTTGCGATTACTTTATTGATTGCCTGAGTAACTGCAATTTCGTTTTGCAAAGCAATTTCAAATACTTCTCTAAAAGAAGCAAATTCTTGCTGCACTTCCGGAACAGATGGCGTAACTGCAATCCCTCCCATATCTGTAATATATTTGAAAACTTTTAGAAAATGCTCTCTTTCTTCTTCGGCTTGCTTGTACATATAAGATGCTGTATTTGCATACCCATTTCTATCTAACCATGCAGCCATAGCTAAATATTTATTAGAAGCGTCGCTTTCTAATTTTGCCTGTAAGTTCAATATATTTTCGATTCCTTCAACTAATGAAGTACTTGTTCTTAGTAAATCTTTCATAATCTTTGTTTTTATCTATGTAAAATTACAAAAATTAAAGAAAGAAGCCCTAAACGTCTGAAAATTTGGATTTAATCTAAGTAAGAATCTAAATAAGCTCTATATTGACAGTATTACAAAGTAAAGAATGTAAAGTAAGGGTGAATTTTGTTCCGTTTAATAGATCTCTTAACTGCACTATTTCGCAGATAGTAAGGTTTCTGGAAAAATTTCTTTTGGTAGTTTCAATCAACTGTGCATCTGACTGATCAGATAAGTCATAAAGCATGTTAAGAATGTCAACGCTATTAACCTTTCTTTGAAAAATCAAAAAATCATGAATTTTATAACTTGACACCGTATCAACAAAATTGATAATTATACTATTGGTCAAATCACATTGATAACTGTATCCTTTTTCGGTTTCAAATAATACTTTGGTGGTCAAATCACTAATTAATGCCATTCTGATAAAATATATAACGATGCAAAAATATAGAATTTAAAGCAATAAAAAACATAATTAAGACTAATTTAAAATAACAAAATCTTTTAATGTTCTTAAAAACAGTTCAAGTACACTAAAAGCTGTAACATTCTTCAGCATTATTAGTCTAATTTTAAAACAAAAAACTTAGAAATTATGCAGGCACACGAAATAGATTATCAGATTTTTGGAGAAGAAATGCAGTATGTTGAAATAGAACTGGACCCACAGGAAATTGTAATTGCCGAAGCTGGCAGTTTTATGATGATGGAAAACAATATCCAAATGGAAACCATATTTGGAGACGGTTCTCAGCAACAGGAATCAGGTTTGTTTGGCAAACTTTTAAATGCAGGTAAAAGAGTTCTTACCGGCGAAAGCTTGTTTATGACAGCATTTTTAAACCAAGGCAACAGCAAAAGTAAAGTTTCATTTGCATCGCCATATCCTGGAAAAATCCTTCCGATTGATTTAAGAGAATTTCAAGGTAAATTTATCTGCCAAAAAAGCTCCTTCTTATGTGCTGCCAAAGGCGTTTCTGTCGGAGTAGAATTTTCGCAGAAATTAGGACGCGGTTTATTTGGCGGAGAAGGTTTTATCATGCAGAAACTCGAAGGAGACGGAATGGCATTTGTACATTCTGGCGGAACAATGGCAAAAAAAGTATTAGGTCATGGCGAAGTCCTTAAAGTAGATACGGGATGTATTATTGGTTTTACCAAAGATGTAGATTATGATATTGAATTTATTGGCGGAATCAAGAATTCTATTTTTGGCGGCGAAGGATTATTTTATGCCTCTTTAAAAGGTCCGGGAACGGTTTACATACAATCGTTGCCATTCTCCAGACTGGCTGACCGCATTATTGCATCGGCACCAAGATCTGGCGGAAACAGCCGGGACGAAGGCAGTCTTCTTGGCGGATTAGGAAATCTTTTGGATGGCGATAACCGATTTTAATTTTTATAGAACGGCTTTCAGAAATGGAAGCCGTTTTTCTTTATAAACCGTTAAAGTAATCCTTAAAACTGCCTGAGATTTCTTATATAGTTTAAGCTTTCTTATCTTCGCATTTCATAATTAAAATACCATTTTGAAAAACATTCTATACAAAAACACAAAAATATCTTATACTGATTCAGGTTCCGGAACCGCAATTGTATTGCTTCATGGCTTTCTGGAGAACAAAAAAATGTGGCAGGAATATGTTACTTTATTCTCAGAAAAGCATCGCGTAATTACAATTGATTTATTAGGTCATGGCGAATCTGATTGTTTGGGATATGTTCATGCAATGGAAGATAATGCAAATGCTGTTCAGGAAGTTTTAAAACATTTAAAAATCGAAAAAGCGACTATTCTTGGACATTCTATGGGCGGATATGTTGGCTTGGCTTTCGCCGAATTATTCCCAAATAACATTCAGAAACTAGTTTTATTGAATTCAACTTCCAGAGAAGATACTCACGAAAAGAAACTAAACAGAACTCGCGCTATTAAAGCCGTTAAACAAAATGCTATAAACTTTGTAAGCCTTGCAATTGGGAATTTGTTTAGTAAAAACAACAGAACAAGATTGGCTGATGAAATCGAAAAGGTAAAAATTCAGGCGCTAAAAACTCCGCTACAAGGAATTGTTGCTTCGCTTGAAGGAATGAAAATCAGAAAAGACAGAGAAGCTCTTTTACAAAAAAATCTATTTCCGGTTTTGTTGATCTTAGGAAAAAAAGATCCTGTTTTAAACTACGACGAAAGCATTTCTCAAATAGAAGACACAACCGCTGAACTTGTTTCGTTTGAAGATGGACATATGAGTCACATTGAAAACAAGGAAGAATTGAAAGTTATCTTATTAGACTTTTTTCAATAGATCAAATAAGACAAAAAGGCCATTTCAAAATACTATTGAAACGGCCTTTTCTCATTTTGGGGGCAAAATTAAAGCTTTGAAATAATGTCTTTTTTAAATTTAGCCAACGTTGCTCTTGTTAAACCAAGATTCGCTTTTGTTGAATCAACCGCTAAATAAATAAAATATTTACCGTCTTCAGAAACATCGATAATATGTATTTGATCTGATAGAGTAATTAAGATATCATTGATTTTTTGATCTAATCCCAACGCTTTAATAGCGCTTAATTTTGCTTTTACAACTTCCAGATTATAAGCAGACGCTAGTTCCGGATCAAAATTTGGATTTAAAGAAAGTGAACAATAAGACATTCCTGTTTCAACTTCAGTTACTGAAACTGCAATGAATCCGTTAATGTTTTCTTTTAAGTCATTTTGAAAATTCTGTAAAAAATCTGACATGTTTAAATTATGGTTTAAATTAATTATTGAAAACAGTATCCATCTTGCGAAGCAAAAGGCCCATTTTACTTATATCTTTAGAAAGCAAGGCTATACAATTATCCTCTTCGTCTTTATTAGCAACCACAATACCTTCACGGTTCTTAATCATAACTTGTTTAAGATCGCCATTATTAACATCTTCAGACATTTCTAAACACATTTTTAAGATCATTCCAATCATTGCAGCAACATTTCCGTCATACTCCAAATTAACCGATTCAAGCAAAACTCCATCTATATTAAAACTCAATCCAGACTCGGCTCCGGTCTCTTCTACAAGTGTATTTAGATCCACCATATTGTTATTTTATTTTTTAAGGAATGACCAAAGATATTTTTAAATAATATAATTGTCCGATAAACACTTGTTAAAAAAAAAGCACACGTAACCATTTGAACCACTTTTGTTTATCACATAATGTTTCTTTATTTTTAAAACAAAAAACACAATAAATCCCAAGAAAAAAAGAATATTTATCTAAAAACGGAAGAATCTGATTGAGATAATTGAATTTTTATTGGAGCAATTATCTTAACCCTTGTTTAGCGTAAGTTTTTCATAGATTTGCAAAAAAATATAATCTAATGAAAACTGTTGACGAATTACGCTTTGACTTAAATGTAAAACTGATGAAGTTTAGAAGATTTCGTTTTGAAAACGGAAGCATAAACACATCGAATACACCAGAAAACCAAAAGAAAGGTTTCTTCAAAAAAATGTTTAGCTAAGAACTTTTTATAAAAAAGCAGAAGTTGTCAAATAACCTTTATCTACAAGCTCACTTTTTTCTTTTAAAACATGCGTCTTACCTTCTTTAACCAAAATTAGCTGAGTCGCAATTTGAATGGTACTTTGATAATTATGATCTGTTATTATAATTCCTTTTCTAAGTGAATTTTCTTTGATCATTTCATTTACAACTTCAATCATTAAAGGAGATAATCCGTTGTATGGTTCGTCAAGTAAAATGAATTTTGCAGGATTAAAAAGTACTATTTTAATTTCAAGATATCGGAGTTCTCCACCTGATAAATGCCGAATTTTCTTTTCTAAAAGAGATTGAATAAATTCATCTTCGTAAAAACTATCTCTATTTTGTTTATCGATTGATAACAAAATTGCCTTCTTTACAGACAAATGATTCGGTATATATTGCTCCTGATGCAAATAACTAATTTCGTTAGACAAATTCCCCGAATTATTTTTTGAAACGCCATCGATTCTTATACACTTTCCGGGAGCTGAAATAAGGCCAAAAATAATCTTCAGCAAAGTAGATTTCCCCGAACCATTTCGACCAAACAAACCAATAATATCTGAAGTTTCGCATTTTAGATAAACATCAGAAAGCACTACTTTTTCATTAAATCTTTTTTGGATTCCATCAACTTCTAGAATATGTTTTTTCAAAATAATTTCTTTATTAAAAATACAAGAAGAGCCAACAAAACCGCTGTACAGAAAGTAAAAAAGTAAGTTATTACCAAAAGAGAAATCTTCGCAATACCATTATTTGTGTAAAACAAATAGTCCGTTTTTCGATACAATTCCTTAAAACCAATACTCATCAAAAAACCAAAACTCAAAAAATAAATATAGAAATAATCAAAACCACCGAGCAAAACGGCCACAGCGCAAACAACCAAATTAATTATTAAAGTGGTCTTAAAGAATTCGAATATGTTATGGAGCTTTCTGATAATTATTCTGTTTTTTCTTCAAAAGGAATATTCATATCAAAAATCTCCTTCAACAATAATACAATTTCTTCGATGTAATTGTTTAAGATCTCTTTTCCAACAACGGAGTTTAATTCTTTATCTTCTTTAAACCCAAATGGTAAAAATCCAGATTTCAAATTCTTAAAAGAAATAATTCCAACTTCAACAGGAACTTCTCCAGCTTCTTGTTCAAACATAAAAGCATAAGCCAGAACCTGAATAATTTTATCGTTTTTAAGCTCCTGAGTTAATCCATTCCATGATTTCAGTATAACATTCGTCTTTTCTACTTTTCCTGTCTTATAATCGATGATTCTTATTTTTCCGTTGCGTAACTCAATTCTGTCAACATTTCCTTTTATAAGAACCGGAAAAGGCAATTTTGGATGATTTAGTTCTCGTTCGAAAGTTTTCTCTAAAGCTATGATTTTAATTGCATCACCATTCTTGATTTCTTCTAATTCCATTCTCAGGAAATTTGAAACATTTCGTTTTGCAACTTCAAAAGCCAAAAGATTACGTCCTTTCTTGATTTCACCTTCTTTGTATACCAATTTAAACTGTCTTAAAACTTCGTCATCTAATAATTTAAAACAATTCGAAATATCACTTTCCGAGATAAATTTCCCAACAAAAGGATCATACAACGATTTTAAAGTTTCGTGAATTATGGTTCCCAAAGTGTTTAACGCAATATTCTCTTCAACTTCTTCAACTTCCCGGATTCGAAGTATTTTTTGAAAATAAAAATCAATCGGATTCCGAATATAACTCGTCAATGCAGAAGGTGAAAAACCGGCAGTAGCAATTTCTTTTAAACGTTCCATCACCGCATCCGACTTCGGAATTATCATAGGCTGATATGCCATTGTTGGCAAAATCGGATTATAAATATCAAAAGTAAGATTATGATTTCTTTGCTTTTCTACTTCCAACTGCGTGATAAAACGGCTTCGTTCTCCCGCATCCAATCCATCATTTTCAGTATTATAGATAAGAAAAATATTTTTTGCTCTTTGCAGCAAATGATAAAAGTGATAGGTATAAATGGCATCTTTTTCTTTAAAAGTTGGCAAACCTAATTCGCGTTTTACATCATATGGAATAAATGAATTCTGAGATTTTCCGGCAGGAAATTTCCCTTCATTCATAGAAGTTACAATAACGGTATCAAAATCCAGAACACGACTTTCCAGAACTCCCATAATCTGCAAACCATGCAAAGGTTCTCCTTCAAAAGAAACTTCAGCTACATCTATAATTTGTTTGTAAATGGCATGCAGCGTATCAATATTATCAATATAATGATGCTGCGAATAATAATTAATAAGCTTATTAATCACTTTGAAAACAGAGAAAACAAATGCTTTTGCAATTTTCTCTTCTTCATTATCATTGCTGAAATTTTCTTTTATCAAAAGTAAAAGTGCAGAGATATTTTCTAAAACCGCCATTGATCCATTTTCCCATTTCTGGAACAATACACCAAACAAAACCGAAGGACTTGAATTGAGTTCTACAATCCTATTATGAGTAATAAATGTGTAGTTATTCTCTTTGATAATCTTTACCAGATTATTTGCTTTCGCGTAAGGTTCTATTAAAGGATGCGTCAAAATATCCAATACATCTTTATAATAAAAAACATAACTATCTCCTTTTCTGGAAAGTGCGTTTGTATGCATTTTAAACAATTTTGCAATTAATATTTGCGATGGATTATTCTTCCCGGAATATCCCATTGTAATATTCAATGCTCCAACCGAAGCCGGCAATCCGTACAAAACCGGCAATAAAAGATTTTCTTCACCAAGTACAATAGCAACTTTATCAAGAGAAGTCGACGGATCATTATTGATTATATTTTCAATAATGCTTCCTGCCAACTTTGCCTGACCAATAGTTTTTGGAGTTCCAATAACCTGAATATTTTTAGATTGCGAAAAGTCATCTACAATCCATTCAAAAGGATTTGATTTATAATGTTTCCAACTTTCTTTAAAACGACGAACAAATAATCCTGCATCGTGATATGGATCATTTAGAAAAGTCTGATCAACGTCCCAATAAATTTTCGCCTGATCAAGCGCTAAAAGATGTTGTACAATTCTTTCTTCGGCAGCATTTAAAGCATTAAATCCCGCAAAAATAAAAGTCTTATTTGAAACGGTATCCGAAAAATGATTCAAATTATTTACAGCTTCTCTGTAAATCAAACCTTGATATCCAATTGCTTTATTCAGCAAATGATTGTATAGTGAATCATAATACAAAGGCAAAAGTTTCCAGAAGTCAATATAATTCTCCAGAAGTTGTGTTTTGTTTTCGACCTCAATGCCCCACTTTTTAATATCTTCTATGTCTTTTAGGTAAGACAAAACATGTGAAGGCTCTAAAAGATAACGATCAATCTCGTTAAAATCCTGCAAAAGTGTTTTAGCCCAATTTGCAAATAACTCAAATGATTGTTGATGTTGTTTTTCTGTAATGGAAAGATAAACTTCGTAAAACTCAAATAAAAGTTCAATCGAGTCTATTGATCTAATCGATGCGACATCTTGCACAAAATCTTCAATACTAACAATTTCAGGAGCAAGAATTGTTCTTTTAGTTTCTTTTTTCAATGCTTCTATTAAAAAAACTTTAGCTCTTTTATTTGGCAAAATAATAGTTGTATCAGCAAGTTTTGCAGAATAATCCTGAATTACAACGGCAGCAATTTTTTCGAGAAAAGAAGTATTTATCATTTGATAAAAATAAAAAAAGCCATTCAATTAAGAATGGCTTTTAGTATTTATTTAGAAAGTAAATTAGATTTTACCTTGGTATTTAGAACCAATGTGTCTAATTTCTGTTCTTCTGTTTTGTGCTTTACCTGCAGCAGTTTTGTTACTTGCAACTGGTTGAGAAGATCCAAATCCTTTAGACTCTAAGTTTTCTGCGTTAACACCTCTTTCGATCAAAGCGTTTTTAACAGCAGCAGCTCTATCTTCAGAAAGTTTTTGGTTGATTTTTGCAGAACCTGTACTATCTGTGTGTCCTTCAATAGAGAATTTCGCGTTTGGATAGTTTTTAAGGATTTCTTTAATCGCATCTAATCTAGCTGGAGTTTCTTTGTCTCCTGTTTTGAAAGTAGCTTTTCCTGAGTTAAAGTAAACCGCTCTAGCTTGAACTTTAAGATCTTCTAAAGCCTCAGAAGTTACTTCTGGACATCCTCTGTTTGAAGCAGGACCGTAAACTGTAGGACAATCATCATCTTTATCAGCAACACCGTCTTTGTCAGCGTCTAAGAAAGGACAACCACCATTTTCTTTAGGACCAGCAACTGTAGGACATTTGTCATCTTTGTCAGCGATACCATCACCGTCAGTATCAGGACAACCTTTTAAAGCAGCTAAACCAGCAACATCTGGACAAGCATCATCTTTATCAGCAATTCCGTCTCCGTCAGTATCAGGACATCCGTTTAATGCAGCTAAACCAAATACATCTGGACAAGCGTCAGAAGCGTCAACGATTCCGTCTCCGTCAGTATCAGGACATCCGTTGAATTGTTTTAAACCAGCAACATCTGGACAAGCATCATCTTTATCGTAGATTCCGTCTCCGTCAGTATCTTTACCTCCGAATTTGAAAACTAGACCAGCAGTATGTTGGAAAACAGATCTGTCATAAGTTTTATCTTCATTAGCAGCTACAGCCCATTTGTATTTTGTAGCAAGTTCAAGACCAATAGCATCAGTAAACCAGAAAGTAATACCAGCACCTGGGTTAACAGTTCCAAAACTGTTATCTCCGAAGAAAGTATAACCTCCACCAACAGATAACGAAGGATCGATTACTTTAGATTTGATTAATTCTTGGAAGCTATACTTTACAGTAGCATCAATACCATAATACATCAAGTCACCAGGATTACTAACAACATTACCTCTGTTATCATGTGCTGGATTAGTTGGATCAAAAACAACGAATTTATCAATTTTGTTTACAGAACCTTGTAAACCAACAGAGAAACCGTGTCCAACATATCTATTTACACCGATGTAAGATAAAGAAGGAAGGATGTTCCAGTTGTCTTTTACAGCGAATGGCTGAGAAAAGTGTTGATCAAAGAATCCGCTTCCGGCACCAGAACTGGTTCTTGTATCAACTGCATTAACTCCAAATGAGATAGCCCATGGATTGTTACTGTCTTGTGCGTGAGAACTTAAACCCATCACCATCATCACAGCAACTAAAAGTTTGTTAAGATGTTTCATACTTAATTTTTTTAATTACAATTTAGTTAATTACAAGCAAAAGTAACACCAAATTTTTTAAATACAAAATGAAATGTTAAAAAAAACCTACAAAAATTTCACCAAAGTGGGAATTATATAACTTTTAACATTTGTCCCACTGATACAAAGGCGTTTATAGCCTTGTCCAAATGTTCTTTTGTATGGGCCGCTGACAGCTGAACTCTGATTCTTGCCTTTTCTTTTGGTACAACCGGAAAAAAGAATCCTATTACATAAATTCCTTGTTTCAAAAGTTCGTTTGCCATTGTTTGCGACAATTTTGCATCATATAACATAACAGGTACAATTGCAGAATCTCCGTCAATAATATCAAATCCGGCTTTTTTCATTCCTTCTTTAAAGTAGTTTGTATTCCACTCTAATTTATCTCTTAATGTTGTGTCTTTTTCTAAAAGCTCAAAAACCTTAATAGAAGCACCAACAATTGCAGGCGCAAGTGAGTTCGAAAACAAATATGGCCTAGAACGCTGACGCAACAACTCAATAATTTCTTTCTTTGCTGTAGTATAACCTCCCATAGCGCCACCAAGAGCTTTACCAAGAGTTCCTGTAATAATGTCTACGCGTCCCATTACACCTTTCGCTTCAAGCGTACCTTTACCAGTAGCACCTATAAATCCGGCTGCGTGACATTCATCAACCATAACCATTGCATCATATTTATCAGCCAGGTCACAAATTTTATCCAATGGCGCTACAAGACCGTCCATAGAGAAAACTCCATCAGTAACAATTAATTTAAAACGTGATCCAGCTTCATTAGCTTTAATAAGCTGCTGTTCCAAGTCTTCCATGTTGCTGTTTTCGTATCTGTAACGAGCCGCTTTACACAAACGAACACCATCTATAATAGAAGCATGATTTAAACTATCTGAAATAATAGCATCATTTTCTCCTAATAAAGGCTCGAAAACTCCACCATTTGCATCAAATGCAGCTGCATAAAGAATCGTATCTTCTGTACCATAAAAATCAGAAATCTTTTTCTCCAAAATTTTATGAATATCCTGCGTTCCACAAATAAAACGAACTGAAGACATTCCGAAACCGTGCGTATCCATAGCGTCTTTAGCCGCCTGAATAACTTCTGGGTGAGAAGAAAGTCCTAAATAATTATTAGCACAAAAGTTCAAAACCTTCTCTCCTGTAGAAATCGTAATTTCAGCATCTTGTGCAGATGTTATGATACGTTCTTTTTTGAAAATTCCATTTTCTTCAATAGTTTGCAACTCACTTTGCAAATGCTCTTTAATTTTACCGTACATTTTACTATATTTAAAACGTTAAATATTAACACTTTAAGGCATCAAAAACCCTGTTAATCCTTTAACATCTGATTAATTTTTTCACAAATTTACTACATCGATTTCTGTTCCTATATACACCAGCGCTTTTTTTAACACTTTGTACCCTAAATCTTCAATAGCATCCTGATATTCCTGAAGTTGCTGTGCATATTTAGAATTAACTGCTCCGGTTTTATAATCCAAAAGATAAGCTTCATTATTCTTCGTCAACACAATTCTGTCCGGTTTTAAAATCTTCCCTTCCTTTTGAACTATTGTCTGTTCGTTTAAAATCGAATAATTTCCATCAAAACAAAAACTCAATTCAGCGTGATTTACAATTTCCTGAAGTGTTTTTGAAACCATTTCTACCTGATCAACTTTAATCAAACCATTTTCAAGCGCTTTTGTAATTGCCAAATCCACATCAGATTTATCTTTAACAAAAGCCAAAATCTCATGCACAACATTTCCGTAAGATATCGCTTCTTGCTGATGCGTTCCCCACATTAAAGCCTCTCGCTGTGCAATTTTTATATTCTTCGGATTTAAAACTTCTGAAACTACAGGAATCGGTTTTACTAAATCAACAGATTTACTTGAAGCCGAAAGTCTTGTTTTATTTCCGAAATCGTATTCTAACTTTTCAGGATCGTAAACTCCTTCACTAATTAAATATTTAATAAAGAAAGAAGCCATATTATATGGAAAATCACCATCTTTTCGTTCTTTTATCGATTGAGAAATCACATACAATTGTTCTTCTGCCCGAGTCAACGCAACGTACAAAACATTGACATTATCAAGCAATTCCTCTTGTTTCTTTAGATTAAAAACTGCCGACGCACTTTCTCCAAAACCTTCAACCGCGCTACTATTGTCTATTAAAGCTTTTGGAATATCCAAACCTGAATCTTCTGTATCCAGCCACAATTTATCTTTTGGCTTTCGATTATAATCTTCTTCAGCAAAAGGCATAATAACCACAGGAAACTCCAAACCTTTTGACTTATGAATGGTCATAATTCGAACAGCATTATTCCCTTCTGGGGAAGGAATACTAAATCGCTCTCCGTTTTTATCCCAAAAATATAAAAAATCAGCTATTCCGGCCTGATTTCTAATATCTCTTTCCAGAACTATATCCAGAAAAAACTGAATATATGCATTTCCTTCTGACGGAAGTACAAACTTCGAAATGATAATCTCAACTGCTTCGTACAATGATTTTTTACGAACATCTTCAAAAGAAAGCGAAACATCAAAAGTCAAAAGCCATTTTTCGAAATCAGCTTCAAACTTCTTTGCCATTCCCATCGCAATAAAGTCGTGGATTGGCATATTCGTTTCTTTATGTGTTGCCAAAAAATGCAAAAAGTTAGCTTTCGATTCCAGATCGGCGCTATTATTTAGATATTTCAATAAGTAAACAATCAATCGAACTTCTGTTGCATTTTGAATCATCAAGGTTTCTGAAGACAAAAGCGGAATATTCTGCTCTGTCAAATAATTCGCAATTGCAATTCCCTGATCTCTTTTTCGAGTCAGAATCACAATGTCTTTATATTCAAAACCTTCCCGAATTACTTTTTGAATTGTATTTAAAGTTGCCAAAACATACAAATCTGATTTTTCAACCACTTCTTCGTCGTCTCCTTCGCTTTTTTCAATTATTGGCAGAAAAGAAATATTTACAAAACCACCTTTTTTTGAATTTGAATTCTGAAAACTATGATTTTCATACAAATCCTTATAATCTTCATTGGAGAATTCGGCTGCAATTAACTTAAAAAAGGCATTATTAAAATCAATTACTTCACTGTAACTTCTATAATTTGTATCGAGATGTTTAACTACTTTTTCGTGATTAAAAAAAGAAGCTTCTTCTTTTCCTAATTCGATAAACTGCTCAGCCTTTCCTCCTCTCCATCTGTAAATAGATTGTTTTGGATCTCCAACGATCATCAAAGTACCTTTGTTTCCAAAATCATCTTCACCGGAAAGTGAATTATGTATAAGCGGAATCAAATTTTGCCATTGCATCTCTGAAGTATCCTGAAATTCATCTATAAAAAAATGACGATACTTTTCACCTAAACGCTCATAAATAAAAGGCGCAGGCTGATTCTGAATTTCACGATGTATGATCGCATTAAATTCAGAAATTGACAAAACGTTTTGTTCTGATTGAATTTTCGCCAACTCATTACTAACAGTATTCAGAAGAGAAAGTGGCGTTATGTTTTTCAGAAAGGCTTTATAAAAATCTCTCTTTTCGAAGTTTTTATAAATTTTCTCCAGAATCTGAAGCAGTTCCGGAATTATGTTTTCGATTAAAGCTATGTCTTTAGCCGTTTTATTAATCGCAATATCATCGAATTCATGAAATGTTTTATTTCGTGGATTAAATTTTCCATCACGAATACTTTCTAAATGATTCGGAAAAGTTCCTCGGGAAAATGATTTTAAATCAATTCCGTTTTTATCAATTAAAGAAAGTGCTTCTGTTGCAAAAGTTTCATTTTCAGACTCCAGATCTTTACAAAGAACCAGCATTTTCTTTTTTATTTCAACAAACTCTTCGATCGATTTATCCTGAAAATGCAAAATCTCATTTCGATTATTTTCATTTAAAACCAATCTTCCTGTTTCTAAAATTTCACGCGAAACATCCCAACTTTTATCGTCATCGGTTTTTTCCATTGTGAAATCAATCAGCAACTTTGTCAAAGTTTCATCTTGTCCGGCCTGAGCGATAATTGCATCCACAGCTTCGATTAGTAAATTTTCAGTATCCAATGTAACTTCAAAAGTCATTGGCAAATTTAGATCGTGCGCAAAAGCACGTATTACTTTGTGCGTGAATTTGTCGATTGTAGAAATATCAAAAGCAGCATAATTATGAATAAGATGCTTTATAATACTTTGCGATTTTGTTTTGATTTTAATTACCGAAAGTCCTGTATCGCGAGACAAGTCTTCCATTAAATCGACTGCTTTCGCAGAAGGCTGTTCTTTGGCAAACTCAGACAAACTTCCAACAATACGGCTTTTCATTTCATGAACCGCTTTGTTGGTAAAAGTTATGGCGAGAATATTTCGATAAGCATCATTTTTGGGAGACGAAAGAATAATTTTGAGATATTCCTTAACCAATGTATAGGTCTTTCCCGATCCTGCAGATGCATCATATATAGAGAAAGACGGACTTTGCATAAGTTTGGTTTTTCGTACGGTAAAAATAACACAATAAATATTAAAACCCAATTATGTAAAATTCCAAATTCCAATATCTGCAAGCAATGAACGCTTCAAATATTGGAATTTGGAATTTATGTTTTGGAATTTTAAAACCTAAATTATGCTGTTTTTGGAAATGCTCTTTTATTAAAAACTAATAAGATTCCAACTCCTGTTGAAATTGCCATATCGGCTACATTGAAGATTGCATTGAAAAAAGCAAAATGTTTACCTCCAAAAATTGGCAACCAAGTTGGCAGATTTCCTTCCCAAATAGGAAAATAAAACATATCTACAACCAATCCATGAAACCATGATCCGTATGGAGTTGGCGAGAAAAGTGTTGCTAAACTATGTGTACTGTCGTCAAAAATCACTCCGTAAAATACCGAATCAATAATATTTCCTGCGGCACCGGCAAAGATTAACGCAATCGCAACTATCAAATAAGTAGAATGACGTTTCTTTATTGCATCAGCTAACCAATATCCAATTCCGAAAACGGCGAAAATTCTAAAAACTGTCAAAATCAATTTACCGTATTCACCAGGAATCTTTGTTCCCCAAGCCATTCCTTCATTTTCAATAAAATGAATTCTGAACCAATCAGCAATAACAACTTCTTCTCCTAAAACAAAGTTTGTTTTTACATAGATTTTTGAAAGCTGATCAACAATTAAAACTAAGAATATAAGGAAATACGCTTTTCGTAATGTCATTTTAAATTTTTTTGATGCGCAAAAGTAACAATTTAATCAAAAAAAACGCCCCTTATGGAGCGTTAATTCTTTTGTAATAAAACCAAACCTATATTGTTCAGGCTTAATTCTATACTATATTCTATTTTTTTACAACTGCTTTAGCTGGTGCTTTTGGACTATCTGCAAAGAAATCCGATATCGACTTAAGCAATCCCTTACCTTCTTTTCCAGCAGTTGCTTTTTTGGCCTCAGCCTTTTTTACATCAGCTTTGAACTTGATTCGTAATTTTTCAAATTCTTTCATTCTACTCTCAACATCAGAGTTAACCTCTTTAAATTTCAATACTTTAGCCATAGTACAAGTTGTTTATAGTGAATAAATAAAATCATTCATAATTGGGTATTACAATAATACATAAATTAATTTAAATTTGTTAATAAAAATTAACATTTGTTTAGCTAAAAAAGCTATATTTATCACACCAAACATACAAAAACGAATTATTTTTAATCACTCTCCTAAATCCTACAAATTATGAATGAAATCACAACCACCTTGAACGATTTTTTAGTGAACACAAAATCCAGCGCTGCATTAATTCTAAATGGAAAAGGAAAACTAATCACTTCTCTTCATTTGGATTATGGAGACAGCATTGCAGCAATGAGCGCAGCAATCTTATCTATGAGCGAGAAATTCTTAATCGACTTGGATAAGGGAGCACTAAAACAACTCTTCCTGAAAACCTCTGAAGGAGTTGTAATTGGAAATAAAATAAGCGGCACAAATTTTATAATTGCTTTTTCCAGAGATGGAAGCAATCTGGGCTTGTTAATGCGTTCAACAGATGAAGTAGCAGCCGAACTAAGTAAGAATTCCCTATTAAAATAACATAAATCTATTAACCCAACAAACCCACTAAACTATGAGTAACGACTTCTTAAACGTGTTTTTAAATGAAATGAAAACTAACGTAAACGGCTTTATTGCAGTAGCTGTAACCGAAATTGAATCAGGACTAAGCTTTGGAAATCTAACAATAGATCCAGGTTTTGACCCTGAACTTGCTGCAGCTTACAACCTTGAAGTTGTAAAAGCAAAATTAAGCGCTGTAAAAGCCTTAAATCTAAACCAGGAAATCGAAGATATCTTGATCACATTATCAAATCAAATCCATATTATCGACATTTCTCCTAACAAAAAATTCATGATTTATCTTGCGGCAGATTCTACTAAAGCAAATTTAGGAATGACGAGAGCCATTTTAAGAAAACACAAATTAGACTTAGAAAAAAACCTAGCATAATAAACTTCGTTTTTATTAATTAGAACTGTTCAGATTATGAGCAGTTCTAATTAAAATATACCCTTCCAACCTCAATCTTCCTGCTTTTCGATCTTCTTACAAAAACAAACAGTCTATATTTTGGCTTATTTGTAATAATTATAGATAATTTCTTTCAAAACAAAAACACCCAATCTTTAAACAGTTTCGCAAAACATTAAACAAAAAAAACGCCCCTAAAAGGAGCGCTTATTTGTATTTAGAAGTAGATTATCGTTGCAAGTTTTTAGCTTCGATACTCATTGTAGCATGAGGAACGATTTTAAGCCTTTCTTTGCCAATTAATTTACCTGTTACTTTGCAAATACCATACGTTTTGTTTTCAACACGGAATAGAGCGTTTTTTAGGTCGCGTATAAACTTTTCTTGTCTAATTGCTAACTGAGAGTTTGCTTCTTTAGACATTGTTTCGCTTCCTTCTTCAAATGCTTTGAAAGTTGGAGAAGTATCATCTGTTCCGTTATTCAAATCGTTCATGTAAGCACTTTTTATTAAATCCAGATCGGCTTGTGCTTTTTGTATTTTAACTTGAATTATTTCTTTGAACTCTGCTAAGTCAGCATCAGAGTATCTTGTAATTTCATCTATCATGGTATTTATATTATTTTGAAATTAATATCAATGTTTTAATATCATCAAACTCAATTTCTGTGCCGTTTTCTAAAGCGTCCACAAAAACCAAATCATCTGTTAATGTCTCAGACTTAACATAGTCTTCATTTTTCAGAATTGCATCTTCTAAGATACCGCTTCTCATTATTTGAATTTTTATCTTATCAGTAACTTCAAATCCAGAATCCTTACGGATATTTTGAATCCTGTTTACCAATTCTCTTGCGATACCTTCGTTTTTCAATTCTTCAGAGATTGTAATATCAAGCGCAACCGTAATTCCGTTTGAATTTGCAACCAACCAACCTTCAATATCCTGCGATGTTATTTCGACGTCTTCTAGTGATAAAGTTACATTATTTCCAGCAATAACAATATCTAACGTGCCTTGCTTGTCTAACTGATTAATCTGATCTGCCGAAAAAGATTGTATTTCTTTGGAAATCAGACCCATATCTTTACCAAAACGTGGTCCCAGCGCTTTAAAATTAGGTTTAATTTGTTTTACTAAAATACCAGAATCATCGTCTAAAAGTATAATTTCTTTAACGTTTACTTCGGCTTTTACAAGGTCAGAAATAGCTAAAATTTCAGCTCTCTGATTCTCGTCAAGTACTGGAATCATTACCTTTTGCAAAGGTTGACGCACTTTAATCATTTCCTTTTTACGAAGCGATAAAACCAAAGAGGAGATGGTTTGCGCTTTCTGCATTTTGCTCTCTAACGTTTTATTAACAAAGTTTTCGACAAATTTTGGAAACTCAGCCAAGTGAACACTGCTATATTGCTCAGATTCTGTCGAACTTGTCAAATCTCGGTACAATTTGTCCATGAAAAAAGGAGCGATCGGAGCGCTTAATTTACTGATCGTTAACAGACAAGTATAAAGCGTTTGATAAGCTGCAATTTTATCGTGAGCATATTCACCTTTCCAGAAACGACGACGACATAAACGAACGTACCAGTTACTTAAGTTTTCCTGAACGAAGTCAGAAATAGCTCTCGCCGCTTTTGTTGGTTCGTAATCTTCGTAGCATTCGTCAACAAATTTTATTAAAGAATGTAATTCAGATATGATCCATTGATCGATTTCCGGTCTTTCGTTTAACGGAATTTCCGCTTCAGCGTATTTAAACCCATCAATGTTCGCATATAACGAAAAGAATGAATAGGTATTATATAAAGTTCCGAAGAATTTACGACGAACCTCAGCAATTCCTTCAAGGTCAAACTTCAAGTTATCCCAAGGATTTGCATTCATAATCATATACCAACGTGTGGCATCCGGACCAAATTCTGCAATGGTTTTAAAAGGATCAATCGTGTTCCCTTTACTTTTAGACATTTTTATTCCGTCTTTATCTAAAACTAAACCATTAGAAACTACATTTTTATAAGCTACTTTATCAAAAACCAAAGTTCCGATTGCGTGCAAGGTATAAAACCATCCACGAGTCTGATCGACACCTTCAGCGATAAAGTTCGCCGGAAAATCTTTATTCTCGTCAATTTTATCTTTGTTTTCAAAAGGATAATGCCATTGTGCATAAGGCATTGCTCCAGAATCGAACCAAACATCAATTAAATCACTTTCGCGTTTCATTGGTTGTCCAGAAGCCGAAACTAAAGTAATTTGATCTACTACATTTTTATGTAAGTCGATTAAATCATAATTTGATTCAGCCATATTTCCGATTTCAAAACCTTTAAACGGATTTTCTTTTTGAAAACCTGCTTCGATAGATTTTTCGATCGCATTGTACAATTCTTCTACAGAACCAATAAGAACTTCTTCTTTTTTGTCTTCAGTTCTCCAAATTGGCAACGGAATACCCCAATATCTAGAACGAGATAAGTTCCAGTCGTTAGCATTTTTAAGCCAATTTCCAAAACGTCCTTCACCAGTAGACTTAGGCTTCCAATTGATAGTTTCGTTCAGGTCGAACATTCTATCTTTTACATCGGTTACTTTTATGAACCAAGAGTCTAGTGGATAATATAATAACGGCTCATCAGTTCTCCAACTGTGTGGATAACTATGTACGTATTTTTCAACCTTAAAGGCTTTATTTTCTTCTTTTAATCGAATAGCAATTTCAACATCAACAGAACGCTCTGGCGCCTGTCCTGCATCATAATACTCGTTTTTCACGTATTTACCAGCCAATTCACCTAAATGTGAAGTGAATTTTCCTTGTAAATCTACTAATGGAACTGGTGTTCCGCTTTCGTCAAGAACCAACATTGGCGGCACTTCCGGCTTAGCTTCTTTTGCAACTTTAGCATCATCAGCACCAAAAGTTGGAGCAGTATGTACAACTCCGGTTCCGTCTTCTGTAGTAACGAAATCTCCGGCAATTACTCTAAATGCGTTCTCAGCATTTTCGTAAGGTAATACATATGGTAATAATTGCTCGTAACGAATCTCTACTAAGTCAGCTCCTTTAAACTCAGCAAGAATTTCATACGGAATAGTAGCGACTTTCCCATCATAAGTCCCAACAGGAAATCCTTTCCCATCACTACTAGCCGCTGCAAATGGAGCAAATTTTTTCCCTAATTGCTTTTCGACTAATTTTTTAGCAAGAATAACATTTACCGGTTCAAAAGTATATTGATTGAATGTTTTTATTAAAACATAATCGATTTTTGGTCCAACTGTCAAAGCTGTATTCGACGGCAATGTCCAAGGAGTTGTCGTCCAAGCCAAAATATGAATATCACCAAAACCTTGTAAAAAGCTTGGCAAAGTTTCCGGCAAAGTTTTGAATTGTGCTACAATCGTAGTATCTGTAACATCTCTATAAGCTCCAGGCTGATTTACTTCGTGAGAAGATAATCCTGTTCCTGCTTTTGGAGAATATGGCTGAATTGTGTATCCTTTATACAACAAACCTTTATCATAGATTTGTTTCAAAAGCCACCAAACAGACTCCATATATTTTGGTTTATAAGTAACATATGGATCTTCCATATCTACCCAATATCCCATTTTTTCAGTCAAATCATTCCATACGTCGGTATAACGCATTACGGTTTTTTTACACGCTTCGTTATATTCTTCGATAGAAATTGTTTTACCAATATCTTCTTTTGTAATTCCAAGTTCTTTCTCAGTACCTAATTCTACAGGTAAACCGTGAGTATCCCAGCCGGCTTTTCTTTTTACCTGAAAACCTTTTTGAGTTTTATATCTGCAAAAAATATCTTTAATCGCACGTGCCATCACGTGGTGAATTCCCGGTAAACCATTTGCTGAAGGCGGACCTTCAAAAAATACGAAAGGCTCTGCTCCTTCGCGAGTAGTTACACTCTTTTCAAATATATTTTCTTTCTTCCAAAAATCAAGTACTTCTGACGCTACTGTTGGCAAGTCAAGTCCTTTGTATTCAGTAAATTTTGTGCTCATTTTATCCTTTTCTTAAACGAGGTGCGAAAGTAAGGAATTTTGGATTATTGACCATCAATTTCTTGAAATTTCACAAACTTTTGTTGAGATTATAGATACAAAAACAAAAGAATTGATTAGTTTCCGGTACTTATCTCAAATTTTTGAGTAAATAATCCTAAAACTAACCAATTCTCTTTATTCTTTTTTTCTAATGTAAAAAACTATTTAAATCCTCCGAAATAAACTTCTTTCATGAAAATTCTATTTCCAAAAATAGCATTTACCTCAACTTTTTCACGGCTTTCCTGATAGAAAGTATCTCCGTAAAAATCTTCAATTTCGTAATTTATTTTATGCGGAATCTTTCCTGAATTTAAAGCTGCTATCGGGCGATAATCTTTAAATAGCTTTCGCTCGAAAAAACTTTTGTTTCCGTCATCAAATTCTGTTCTTTCTGTTGCAACAATCGAAAAATTCTCTTTGTCTACAAAAAGATGGTAATCTGTTTTAGGAATCGTTCTGTTACTTGCGTTCAAAGTTTTTTCGAAATAATTAAAATGATAACACAATTTTCCGTCAACCATTTCATCTTGCTGAAGCTCTAATTTATTCCATAAATCAAGCCTTAAAGCACTTAAAAAATTAACCGGATCCAGATTTGTCGAAAGATTACCGTAAGTGTACATTGGTAATTTTGCCCATTTTGCCTCAACTCCACTTTCGCGATCGCTATGACTCCAGGCTTCCGGTCCGTTTACAATTTCATAATAAGCTTCAGGCATTTTCTTTTTCAAAAGATAATTTGTCGTTGTCGCCCATCTTTCTTCTGTCTGAGGAATATTACTTTCTTCTAAAGTTAGTTTCGATAACAAATGTGTTTTCTCCACTTTTTTCAAAACATCGCTTCCGCCTAAATTAGCAATGATTTTTGCCAGCAAATCCGGATTAGATTGATACGCGATAGAATCAAGCATATTCTCACGCTGAATTTTGCTTTTTTCTAAAGCTGCGGCTCTATTTTCTTTTTCAATATTCCAATCTGCTTCCTGACGATCAATTTTTTCAAAAAATGCCAATCTCAATTCTTCTTTTTCTTCGGCAATTTTTAACCCCAGCTTTTTAAGATCTGCAAAACGAGTGGTGTGATTTCTTATTTTCTTATCTACAAAATTGGCTTTATTAACTCTTTCGATAATTGTCGATCCTCTTGAATCTAGTTTATCATTTTCGATCAATAAATTAGCAAACTGCAAAGCTTTTTCTTTGTTTTCAAGTAAAAAATAAGTTTCAGCCAAATTGTTGGTAACGATAAAACGAATGTCTTCATTTGCCGGAGAAAGCGGATATTTAACCAACAAACTTTCTAAATACAATAAATGTGGCGCCAATAACTTTTCGTCCAAACCTTTTTCAAGAGTTACTTTCTCCATTTGAGCCGTAATTTCGGTCTCAAAAGCAAGCATTTGTTTGTATTCCGAATGTCCTTTTGAAGTTACAAATTCGAATTTTTCTTTAGAAATATCAGTTGTATATCCGAATTTATAATCTAAAAATTCCTGAATTCTTCCTGCAGCCTGATAAATAACATTATCAAATCCAAGTCCTACACTACTATAATCCGATTCTTTGACTGCGGCTCTTATTTTTTTGTCATTTTCTGAAGCTGCAATTTTCATAGATCCCAGACTACTTCCCACGCTAATAGAATAGGATTCTGAACCTCCAAAATCTTTAGTCAATAGAATTTTATCTCCATACTTAACATCGAGTTTTACATTCGTCAAATAATTAGAACGCGCACTATAAATCCATTTGTTTTCTTTCTTATCAAATGTACTATCAATATTCATTTGCGTATATCTGGGCATCGCAAAGGTCAGATACAACTTAAGCTTCCCATTTACAGGATCTTTTATAAAACCATTAATATTAAAGTAGTTCTTCTTTAAATTGGTTTCTTCTTCTTGCAAACCTTTATCCATTTGATAAAAAGCCGTTTGCGTTAATACATTGTCAAGAGCTTGAAATTCTGAATATCGAATTACCGGAATTTTAAATTTCTTCGTTTTTGAGCTTATTTTTTCTTGCGCCTGAATTGAACCAATTACAAGCAAAGCAATTAAGAGTAACGTTTTTTTCATAGGCAAAAAAAAAGCCATCAGAAACAACTTCTGATGGCTTTAGAGTTTTAATTTTCTTATTTTTTATTGAAGATTTGAATAGATTTATCAGACACATAAAAAATATTTTGTGTCGCAGGATCTACTTCATAAAGCGGTTTGTTGTTTGTAAAAATAATTTTATCAACCTCAACTCCGTCTACTTTACTCACTTTTACAAGAATTTTTTCTCCTGTTTCTGCTTTAGCAAAAATATAAGAGTAGTCTCTGTTTTGTTTCATTGCATTAAAACGAGAATTAAATTTAGCCGCTACAATTCCTAAAGCTGCTGATCCTGCTGCATAATTTTTTGCCTGATCCATATTCTTCTTATCTTCTGGCACTAAAACAGTAGTTCTCATATTTCCGCTAGAATCGCGATATGTCATTGTCACCTCAGAACCTTTAAATTCGCTTACTCCAGCTCCAACTCCTAAACCGATACTTCCAACAATGGCAGCACTTTTAAGAAGACGTCTTGTTCCTTCTCCAGGTTGTGAGTATGTAAGGTGATATTTAACTGTTCCATCCATATTAACTCCCATTACTTCAAGCGGACCAGAAAGCACAACTCCCCAAGGGAATAATTCGATACTGTTTAATTCTTTTTCTTTTTTGATATTTACTTTAGCAAACGGCTCTGGTTTGTCGCTAATGCTTGGATCAAATTTGTATAATTTCTCGTCATTATATACTAAGTAAGAATTTGTAGCTTCGTCATAAGTAGGCAAAACCGGACGATCTTTGTCAAACGAGATATTACGTTTCCAAAGTTTAACTCCTGTTTTATAATCTACCATATTTCCGTAAGTTCCAGTAAGGTACATTACTTTTTCACCAACTTTTCCTAAGTAGTAAATTGGATCTTCTTTATCATCAGAGATTTCGATGAATTTTTTCCAAAGTTTTTCTCCGTCTTTGTTGATCAACATCATTTCGTTTTCAGCAACATATAAGAAATCCTGATCGATAGGAATTACTCTTTTCAATCCGTCTCCACGTGCATCTTTTTTCCAGATTTTTTCTCCTGTTTTTAAGTCAAAAAAGTTAAATCCGCTGTAATGAGCTACCAATATTTTTGTTCCCCAATCTTCAAGATAAACAACTCTTTTTGTTTTGATAGATTCTTTCCAGATACTTTTTCCTGTTTCTGTATTCAAAACATTCAAATATTGTTTTGTCGAAAAAGTTCCAGTATTGTTAACTACAACAATGTTTTTATCGTTTTGAGTTAAAAAGAATTTAGAATAATCTTCTTCACCTTTCCAGTTTAACTTCCCTGTCGCTCTGTCAAAAGAATATAATTTTCCGTATAGTAAATAGTAAATTACTGATCCGTGAACTGTAGCAATGTTTGTGTTTACTGATTCCTTGAAAGAAAAGCTAAATAATGATTTTGCTTTGTCTACAGTAGTATTCCATTTTAATTCGCCAGTTGTCATATCCAACAATGCGATTGCCATATCTCCATCTTTTTTCAAAGTAAGCAAATACTCATTTGTTTCAGGAATAAAATCTGATTGCGTTACCCAAAAAGATTCTTTTGATGAATTGTAAACTACTTTACCAGTATCAGTATTAATGATCATGTACTTACTATTGATGTAAGCTTCAACATAAGGACTTCCGGCAACGTTTGTTAAAGAACTTTTATCTGCAAAAAGTTTTGTAAGATCTGTGTCAGCTATAATATCCGCTGCTGATTTACCTCCAAAATCCTCTTTGGTCAAAGTCCAAACCACTTTTTTAGTTTCAGGATCCAAACCTTTTATAGTTGCTCCTTCTTTAAAAACAACAATTCCTGTAATCCCGTTCTGTACCAAATCCTGTACAGCACTGTCTGTGTTTACGATTTCATCATATTTCCTTTGGGAAAATGCTGAAACGCAAACTAATAAAAGCAAAAAAATCGAGAATGTAATTTTCTTCATAGTAGTCTTTTTCTTAAAAAATTAATATTTTTGGATGTGGTTTTGTTTCTGAATTAACTTATTAAATGAGAAAAACATTAACATTTACTAAAAATTCAGCGCACAAATATATAAAAATAGGAATCGGTTTTAAGAAAATATTTCTTTCAAAACTTCTAAGGATTTTGGTCTTTTAAATCCGTCTAAATGGAAACTATAATAATCGATTAGAATCTTCAATAAAATTTGTCTTTCGGTCACATTAAATACTTTTTGGTCGTTGTCAAATTTTAAATCAATTAGTTTTTTAAACACATTGGTTTCGTGTTCTGTAAGTGCATTAAAACCATGAAAAGGTATAAAAACACCATCGATCATTTCGAAATAAGGTAAATCAATTTCCGAAACATCGGGATAAAAACCTAAATATTTGGTAGCTTCTAAAAGTAGAATTAAATGAAAATTAGAAATTTCGTCATGATGGTCAAGCCAAGTTAAAGCAGTTTCTAAAAAAATGAATAATGATTCGTTCTTTTCTTCTTCCTGAATGGAGTAATGCAACATTTCGGACAGAAACATTACCATTGTACTTTTTATCAAATCAGTATGAATGCTCTGAAACGGAACCGCAGATCTAATTTCTTTGAAGTTTTCTAATGTGCCTTTATTTTTATGAACGGCTTCGATCTCAAGAATAGATAAAGGCTGGAAATAAGCAATTTTCTGACTTGCTTTCCGACTCGAAAAAGCATCGCGCACAAAATAAGATTTCAAGCCATTTGAAAGTGTAAAACATTTTACGATCAAACTTTTCTCCTGAAATTTTAATGCCGAAATTACTATTGCTTTGGTTTTGACTAACAAATTTTTTTTTGTTTATTTTGTTTCAAGTTTCAGGTTTCAGGTTTCCATCTAAACTGAAAACTAATGAATAATCACGATTTCTTAGATTTTAAACAATTATCTAATTATCTCAATTGCCACATTATCTAATTATCATGACTTTTTTAACCTTAGTTTCACTTCCGTCTTGTGCAGAAATAAAAACCATATAAACTCCTGAAGCTACTTTATATCTTCCAAAAGCGGTTGTGTCCCATTCTATTGTTCCGCCTGTCGAAGTGATTTCATAAACGAGATTACCTTCGATATCTGTAATTTTCACATTGGCTTTATCAATTAATCCGGCCACTTTTACAGTTCCTGAATAAGTTGGGCGAACTGGATTTGGATAAATATAGACATTGTTCAAATCTTCATTTGCCTGTGTTGCAACTCCTTTAAAAGCGATCATTCCTTTGTTTGTTGCAATAAAAACTTCGCCTGATACACTATTAATTTTAATATCATTTACAGCATTACTTGGCAATGGCGAATTATTTATAGTAAAATGATATTTTGTTTCCTGACCATTTGACGAAACCATAAAAACTCCGGAATCGGCTGTTCCAATCCATTTATTATTTGATCCATCTACCGCAATAGAAGTGATAAATTGCTCATATAATAGTTCCTGAGCCAGATTATCTTCCATTATAATAATAGGATTCGCTTTTAATTGATTTTCTGATTGAAAACTTCCAACATTAGACAAAACTCTCAAACCATTTGTAGTTCCTATCCAAAGCTGATTTTTAGTATCAACCGCTACAGATCTGACATCTGCTGAAGGCAAATTTCCTGAATCAGCTCCCAAAGTCATTTTTTTGAATGTATTTGTACTTTCATTAAAAGCAATCACACCATCTCTATTGGTAGAAATCCATTTTGTATTATTCTTATCAATAGCAATATTTGAATAACTGACATCTTCCGGCTTAGCCAAAATTGTACTTGTATCATAACTTTGCCATTGACCATTGGCTTTAAAAACCTTTAAACCGTTTTTAATTCGGCTATTGGTTATCCAAAGATTTCCGGATTTATCAAAAGCATTTCCGTTAATACGAACATCTTTATAATCTGGTCCGGCATAAGTAAGACTTTCAAGACCGCTGTTTTTTTCATTATATAAAAAAGTAGGCACATCATCTTCAATCTTTACTAATCCCGAAAAGAAAGAACTTGCATAAACTTGTTTTTCATTCTTTGGATTAATCAAAATACGGGTTATCGATTTTGCATCATAAACTTCTGAATAAGGAATATTCAACCAACCAGAAGAATTATATCTACTAATTCCATAAGTATCTAATGGATATGGATCATAAGAAATGTTATAATCTCCATAAACAGCCCATAATACATTTGGAGAAACATCGAAAGAAAAGATATTATTTCGAACTGGTCCCGTAGGCGTATTATCTACAAAAGCCGAAACTCCTGAAAGCGTCGAAGAGAACAAACCTTTTTCTTTTGTTCCGATGAAAATCATATCGCCAACAGCAGTAGCACAAGTAAAATTCAGACTATTATCCAAAACCTGCGTATTTGAAATTTGACGATTCAGAACCATTTGATTGTTATAAACGTAAACCGAATTTGGTATTGTAATAAACAAATTGTGATTTTTTGCTCTCATATCTACAGTAGGCTGTGAAAGCTGCAGAAATCCAACAAATGTATTTGAGTTGAACCGATGAATATATCCCGCTGAATTTATTGCGATAAGTTCTGTATCAAAAGCTTCTACGCTTGACCAATCACCAGAATTTACAAGAAGCCATTGGTTGAAATCAATCAAATTTGCGTTTGTACTATCTGCTTTTTTAATTCCGGTTGCGGTTGCGGCGTAAATAAATCCATTGAAAAAAGTGGTTTGTTTTACGCTGGTTTCTGCGCCATTGTCTCCAATAAAATAAGTGTCTCCAAATTGCGAAGTTGTCAAATTGAATTGTACTATTCCAAAATCACACGAAACATAAAGCAAACCATTATGTTCCATAAAATGATTAATTCTTTTTATGCTTGGCGATAATTGTTTGTTAATGATATCGACAACTTTTAGCATACTTCCGTCAGTTTCGTTGATTACAATCATTAAACCGTTTTCATAACCAACAATAGTTTTTTTGAATGCATCGCTATGATAAACCGCCGAAATAGTCTGACCGGAAAGTCCATCGACCGTAGTTGTAGTTTTAACCACATTTGTAGCCGAGTTTTTAGAGAACAAAGCGTTCTCTGACGCAGCAAAAACTGTTGTTGAAGATTCTGAAATATCTTTTATTTCGTTAAACGAAAAATAGCCTTCCCAGGACAATTTATTCTGAGCGAAATTAAATTGAAACAGTAATAAAAATAAAATATACAGAAATCCTTTCTTCATTATTTGACATATTCAGATAGACAAATATACTACAAACGAAAGTATTTGATTTTTGTTCTACTTTAAAATAAAAATCATTTTCTTTCTATAAAGATTCGCCACGAATTCAAGAATTATTCTTTTCTTAATAATCAATAAACTGCATCTACGGATTTAACACAAAAATAAAAAAGCCTTCATCTTTCTTTACGAAAAATGAAGGCTTTTAAAATCTTCAATTAAAATTATACTACACCTTGTGCAAGCATAGCATCGGCAACTTTAACAAATCCGGCAATGTTAGCTCCTTTTACGTAGTTTACATAACCGTCTTCTCCAGCACCATATTTTTTACATTGGTTGTGAATTCCAACCATGATATCTTTTAATCTTAAATCAACTTCTTCACTCGTCCAGTTTAGACGAATAGAGTTTTGTGTCATTTCTAATCCAGATGCAGCAACTCCTCCAGCATTTGCAGCTTTTCCAGGAGCAAATAATACTTTATTATCAAGGAATAATTTAATAGCATCTAAAGTAGATGGCATATTTGCAGCTTCAGTCACACATAAAACTCCATTATCAATAAGTTTCTTGGCATCGTCACCATTTAACTCATTTTGAGTTGCACATGGAATGGCGATATCAACTTTTACTTCCCATGGACTTTTTCCTTTATGGAAAGTAGCATTTGGATATTTGTGAGTATAAACTTCAGCTCTGTTGTCTCCGGTTGCTCTCATTTCGACCATATGCTCGATTTTCTCTCCAGAGATACCTTCTTCATCAAGAATATAACCATCAGGACCAGAAATAGTAACTACTTTTCCTCCAAGTTCATTTATCTTTAAAGCAACTCCCCAAGCCACATTTCCAAAACCAGAAATTGCTACTCTTTTACCTTTAATTTCATGTCCGATAGTACGCAACATTTGATCTGTAAAATAAACAACTCCATATCCTGTAGCTTCAGGACGTATTAAAGAACCACCGTAAGCAAGACCTTTACCAGTTAAAACACCAGTAAATTCGTTTCTGATTCTTTTGTATTGACCAAATAAATAACCAATTTCTCTTGCACCAACACCAATATCTCCTGCAGGAACGTCTAAGTCAGGACCAATATGACGACATAATTCAGTCATAAATGATTGACAGAAACGCATTATTTCTCCGTCAGATTTTCCTTCCGGATCAAAATCAGAACCTCCTTTTCCACCACCCATTGGAAGTGTAGTAAGACTATTCTTAAAAACTTGTTCGAAAGCTAAAAATTTTAAAACTGATAAATTTACAGAATGATGAAATCTGATTCCACCTTTGTACGGTCCAATTGCAGAATTCATCTGAATTCTAAAACCTCTGTTTACAATTATCTCTCCTTTATCGTCCACCCATGGAACTCTGAATATTATAGAACGTTCTGGTTCAGCAATTCTAAGAAGTAAATTTTTACCATCGTATTTTTTTCTTTCTGCAATAAATGGAATTACCGTTTCTGCAAACTCTCTAACGGCTTGAAGAAACTCAGGCTCGTTTGGATTCTTTGACTCTACAAGAGCCATAAACTCATTTATTTTTTGTTCCATTTTGAAATAAATTATTTTATTTTTTTGCTCAATAATGTATTAAGATAACGTTTATAGAAAACGTTTTCGTAATAACACACAAAGATACAGTAAATTGTTATTTTTTTGCATCAGGGCAGTAGATTTGTTTATTTTTCAAACATTGATTGAAATAACATTTACACTTCTAAGTTTACATCAATTTAACATAGTTAAAGTTAGTAAATTAAGTATTTTATTACTTATTTTCTAATAGGCAAATTTAATGTTTTGAATCGAACTTGTTTTTTATATATTTGCCCTGATTAGAAAGCCCAAAACTATGCTCAAACCTGTAATTACCACATTATTTGCCATTTTTGGCATAACAACATTTGCGACTGCTCAGTCCAGTTTAGCACAAGAAGTAGGAATAGTATTCGGTCCCGTAGTTTTTCAATCTGATTACGGCCAAAGAAATAATTTTGATACAAATGTCGGTAATACTGGATTTGGTGTAGGAATTGTCCACTTTATAAATTTCTCAGCCAATAATAACAGAGAAAGTTTTTTTACAGAACATTTTAAAGTTAGATCTGAATTATCATTCAACCAAACTAATTTTCAACATTTTGGAAAATGGGTAGACAAAACTCCTGTAACTCCCGCTGTAAAGTTCCTTAAAGGTATGGATGGAAAGTCAAGTGTTTTAAACCTTGGTGCACAACTGGAATTTTCACCAATTAAAATACATTATTTCGAAAATTCTATTGGTTGTTTTAGTCCATATGCAAGTTTAGGTTTTTTAGCCAGCTATTACTCTACACAAACTGGCTCAACTTTAGGACTATTAGGTGATTCAGGAATTACTCCCGGAAAATACTTAACCCCATCTGATGGTCGCCCACATGGATTTTCTACCGAAGACGGCGTTGTATTATCAATAACAGCAGGTGTTGGAGTTCATTATAAACTAGCACAAATGAGTGATCTGATGTTCGAAGTCCGTTATCAGGGATTTAGTTCTGATTGGGTTGATGGTTTAAATCCTAATAAGAATCTTTACAAAGAAAACAAAGCAAACGATTCACAAATTTGGTTTAACGTAGGATACATTTACTACTTAGAATTCTAAAGAATCACAACATAAAAAAATCCCAAATTCCACAATCATTACGATTAGAATTTGGGATTTTTGCATTTTAGAATTTATTTTTTTATGCTAAAGCTTGCTCTAAATCTGCGATTAAATCTTCGGCATCTTCAATACCAACACTCAATCGAACAAGATCGTCTGTGATACCAACTTCTGCTCTTTTATCAGCCGGAATAGAAGCATGCGTCATTAAAGCTGGATGATTTGCCAATGATTCAACTCCTCCAAGAGATTCTGCCAAAGTAAAAACTTTTAGTTTCTCTAAAAACGCAATCGAATCTTCTTTTTTACCTGATTTAAAAGTAAAAGAAACCATTCCGCCAAAAGCTTTCATTTGCTTTTTAGCAATTTCATGAAACGGATGACTTTTTAAACCCGGATAATAAACTGTATTTATTTTTGGATGATTGCTTAGATATTCAACCACTTTTTCTCCGTTTTCGCAATGTCTTTGTACTCTTAACGAAAGTGTTTTAATTCCTCTCAAAACCAAGAAACTATCCATTGGTCCAAGTGTTCCTCCAGTTGCAAATTGCTGAAAGTGTAATTGTTCTCCTAAAGCTTCATCTTTTACAATTAAAGCTCCTGCAATAACATCAGAATGTCCGCCAAGATATTTTGTAGCAGAGTGCATAACAATATCAGCTCCAAGATCAAGAGGTTTTTGCAAATATGGAGTTGCAAAAGTATTGTCTACAGCAAACAAAATATTATTTGCTTTTGTAATTTTTGCCACTTCCTGAATGTCTGCCAATTTCATTAATGGATTTGTTGGTGTTTCTACCCAAACCAATTTTGTGTTTTCGTTGATTAATGATTTCAATTTTTCGATATCAGTCATATCAACAAAATGGAACTTAATTCCTGAATCTTTATAAATTCGAGAAAACATTCTGTAAGTTCCTCCATATAAATCATCCATAGCAATGATTTCATCTCCGGCTTTAAATGATCTTAAAACACAATCTGTCGCTGCCAAACCAGATGAAAATGCCAATCCGCGAGTACCATTTTCGATACTAGCCAAAGCATTTTCTAAAGCTGTACGAGTTGGATTTGAAGCTCGGCTATATTCATAATCAGCCAACGGTTTCCCTGGACTTGTCTGAACAAATGTTGAAGTTTGATACACCGGAGGCATAACTGCTCCTGTACTTGGATCATGATGTTGACCACCATGTATTACTTTAGTATTGAATTTCATATAGTTACAAATTTTAAATGCTTAATTGTGGTACAAATTTACCGTTTAATTTATTTTAATCCTGAAACAACTTCTTACCTTTGTATATAATTAACACTTTTTGATATGAGACATTACACTTTTTTAGCCTTTTTGCTTGTAATCCTGACAAGTTGTAGCAAAGAGCTTTCCTTTGAAAATGAAACATTTGAAAAAGAATCGACTATTCCTTGCAAAAAAGATTGTCCAAAAATTACCATAGATGTTCCTATCGCAAAAAATATTCCGATAGTAGCAGACAGCATCAATAAAAAAGTTTTTGCTGTAATAAAAGAGATTGTTTATTTTGGAGAAGATCATGCAAAAGTGAATGATTACAAAACATTAGCAACTTCTTTTATAGCTTCTTTTGAAGAAATGCACAAGAAATTTCCAAGCGAAACTTTTGGCTGGGAAGGAAAAATAAAAGGAGATGTTGTTTTTAAATCTGAACAAATCTTAAATATCAAAATCGATCATTATACTTTCACCGGTGGCGCACATGGTTATCAAGGATTAAGATCTTTGTTGTTTAACACTAAAACCGGAAAAACCATTTTTAGCGATCAGTTATTTACAGATGAAAAAGGATTTAAGGCTTTCGCCGAAAAGGAATTCAGAGCAAAATATCATATTCCGGCAAAAGCCAATATCAATGCAACGGGATTAATGTTTGAAAACGACAAGTTTCAATTGCCTCAGAATATTTTTTATACAGACGAAGGTTTACTTTTATATTACAACTCTTATGAAGCCGCTTCGTATGCAGATGGTTCAAAAGAACTTTTATTTCCATATGATAAAGTCAATAAGTATTTGAAATATCAATAGTTCGCTTACGTCAAAAACTCTGAAAACAAAAATTAAAAACAATAAATATTTTCTTACATTTATTGCTCTTTAATTTTTTCTATATGTTAACCTTTAATCATTCAGGATTATTAGTACCTGATAATAAAATTACTTCAACAATTCAAGAATTAGAAAATGAGTTTGTAATAAAAATTCCTTCCGATAAAAGGAAAGAAATTTTTCAAGCGTATGTTAAATATAATGAGGATTTCAAAAAAGTATGTAATTTAGACGGACTACATCAATGGATTAACGGATCTTATGTTACGCAAAAGAATAATCCGGGAGATATTGATTTAGTAACGTTTTTAGATTATAATATAGTTTCAAAATTGGGCTCAAAATTAGATGATTTTAAATATCCTAATTCAGAGATTATTTACGGTGTTGACGCCTATATTATTGAAGTTTATCCACAAAATCATAATAATAATTTTAGATATGTGAGTGACAAAGCATATTGGTTGGATCGGTTTACAAAAACAAGAAGAATTAGAGGAAATAGGTTATCGAAAGGCTTTTTGGAAATAAAATTTTAATTTACATCAAATGAAAGACAACAAGTTATATCATATTTTAGATCTAATAGAAGAAATAGATAAAGTTGACAAAATGCTTGCCTTACATAAAGACTCTGATTCTGATTTAATGTCAAGCCAATATAAAAATCAAAAACTAAAATTAAGTAATTATTTAGTTAAAGAACTTTTGACAAATAGTGATAACAGAACAGAAGTTATGTATATAATTAAACTTTTTATAGAGAAATTCTACAATAAAGAAATGAGTCATTTGCAATTTGAGGAAAATGACAACTTAAAGAAAATTGAAAACATATTTATTGAAAATTACGCTTAACAAAATCTCCAAACATCAATATGTTTTAGACACAATATTGTTCATTTCTAAATAAAACCTTTGTCGCTTTACATCTCTGAACCTTTGTTCCTCTATTTTAAACCTTCTTGAAAATCGTACTTCATTTTTCTTAAAATCCTCAACGCTTCTTTAAAAGATAAATAAATATTCCCAAAAGGTTTCAGGAGCAATTTTGCATCAATCAGTTTTTGTTTTGCATCATCAAAACCATTTAAATAACAAATCATAAAAGTCGACGGAAGATTCTCCAGATCTTTTAATTCGCGATCTGATAAAACGATGCCTTTTTGGAGTTTTTGAAGCAAGGCCGTATTTGCATTATAAATATGATACAACATTTTTCGGTTGAACTCTGGTGGCTGAAAAAGCATTTCACGATCAATTTTATAATATCCGTTATCGAAAAAATGAATCGTTTGTTTTTCTAAAGGATAATAACTTGTTTTGTCATTTAAACCCAACGGAACATATTCGGTTATCGTAAAACTATCGTCATCAAAAACAATCGTAACAACATCCTGAGCCGAATAAAAAAGTTTAATTTGTTCGTTGATTAACTCAATATCTACACGGGATAAAAAGGTTTTATCTCTGGATTTTTTAGGAACTCCCGCCCAACAAATCACAAACAATTCCTTAAAAACATGATATTTAGGCGACATATCTTTGTGCCTGAAATTCATAAAATCGATGACGCCGTCTAATGTATATTGAATACTATTTCGGGAACTATTTTCGATTCCAATAACGGTTTCTGTATTCTGATAATTCTTTTCGACTTCGCCTTCAACCGGAACTGAATTACTTCCTCGCCGAATAAAAACACTATTCGCAACAATCGTATGAATTCCTTTTTTGAAATAAGAGATTTTACTTTTGGGTTTAATCGTTACCAATCCAATCACTTTATCTTTTGGAAGATTCGGGAATGGTACATTTTCATATTGAATTTTAGGTGGATTTTCCAGAAAAGCATTGACCAGATTCTGAATTCGGCTATCGTCGAAAAAATCATCGCCTACAATTTCATTGTCGTGATCTTCTACTCCAACTACGATATAAGAATTATTTGTTGGATTTGAATTTGATAATGCGCAAATGTGTTTCAGGAACTTTCCTTTTCCCTCACGGGAATGCAAATTAAGCTGCCTTTTTTTATCATAAAAACTGCTCTCGTCATTATGAGCGAGGAGATTTTTTATTAAAAGGCGCTTATTGATCATTTATTCAGACTTCTTAGATTAATAGATTTTCAGACTTCTTAGATTGTTGAATTTCAGATTTCTAAATTAATCTAAAGTTTTAACTTTCTAAGAAGTCTAACAATCTAAATTTTAAATATTCTTCTTAACGATTGTTGCCGAAGCCTGAGCCGTTGGCAAGACAATTAAATCAGAAATATTTACGTGATATTTTCTTGAAACAACAAAATGAATTATATCTGCAATATCTTCAGCCTGTAATGCATCCCAACCTTTATATACAGAAGAAGCTCGTTCAGCATCACCTTTAAAGCGCACTTCGCTAAATTCCGTTTCTACCATTCCGGGATGAATTGCTCCAACTCTAATTCCAAACGGATTTAAATCCATTCGCATTCCGTTGCTGATTGCATCAACAGCATGTTTTGAAGCACAATATACATTTCCATTTGGATAAACCTCTTTTGCAGCAATTGAACCAATATTGATAATATGTCCAGATTTTCTTTCAACCATTTGCGGAATTATCGCTTTAGAAACATACAAAAGTCCTTTTACATTTATGTCAATCATCGCATCCCAATCATCAACATTTCCGGTTTGAATTGGATCTAAACCATGTGCATTTCCGGCATTATTAATTAGAACGTCAATTGTCGAAAACTCTTCCGGCAAATTATTAATACTATCAAAAGTTGCATTTTTATCACGAACATCAAAAGACAAAGAATGTACTTCTGTAAAAGCCGAAAGTTCTTTTTCTAATTCTTCTAAACGATCAATACGTCTTCCGCAAAGGACAACTTTATAGTTATTTTTAGCCATGATTTGTGCGGTTGCTTTTCCAATTCCGCTTGTGGCTCCAGTAATTAAAACTGTTTTTTTCATTCTTGTTTTTTATTTTTTTTTTAAGCCACAGATTAGAAAGATTTTAATGATTTAGAATCTTCATAAATCCGTTTAATCTGTAAAATCTGTGGCTAATATTTTTTAATTGCATTTAGCTGAATACTCAAAACTGTAAACTGAATACTAAAAATTAAGCTACATCGTCGCCCATACTTTCTGTCCAGATTGCAAACCAGTCTTCTTTGTCCATTTCTAATTCAACAGCTTTCATCAAGGATTGAATTCTGGCAACATTTACCGTTCCCGCAATTGGAATTACTCCTGCAGGATGTTTTAAAATCCAGGCTAATAAAAGCGTATCAGATCCAAAACCATATTTCTGAACCAATTCTGCAAATAGTTTTTTCAAACGACGTGTTTTTTTTGTGTCTTCTCTAAAAACTGTTCCAAGCGGATTCCATGACAACGGACGAATTCCGTGTGTTTGCATATAATCTAAACTTCCGTCAACCATTGCTTCATAATGTGTTGCCGAAAATTGTACCTGATTATAGCTAACTTCAGTTTTCTGACGAATCAATTCAGTTTGAGAACTTGTAAAATTTGAAAGTCCAAAATCAATAATTTTTCCTTCCGATTTTAATTTTTCAACTGCTTCAGCAATTTCATCAGCCTGCATTAATGGACTTGGTCTGTGCAATAAAAAAACATCAACATAATCTGTTTTTAGCTTTTTTAAAGATTCTTCAACAGACCAAATGATATAATCTTTAGAATAATCGTAATGCTTAATTTTGTTTTCAGGACGGTTTTCAGTAACCAACTGAATTCCGCATTTGGTAATTAATTGTAATTTTTCGCGTGCAATCTTGCTGGCTTGAAATGCTTTTCCAAAATCAGCTTCAGTAGTATAATCACCGTAAATGTCGGCGTGATCAAAAGTTGTAATTTTGTTTTCGATACTAATCTGTATCATATTTTCCATTTCTTTAAGCGTAAGGTTTTTATCCCAAACTCCCCAATTCATAGTGCCCGAAATTATAGGCGATAATGTTGTTTTACTCATGGTTTTTCTGCGTTATTTTTGGTAATAAATATGCTTTTCTGAAGCATAATCATCAAAGTTCTTAAAAATATAAAAATAGATTCCCAATTCGTCCTTAAAATTAGGTCTTTGGTCGAAGTTTTAACCATTCTTTAACATCTTACTTCTCAAAAAATATTCAATTTGCACTCTCAAAAGTAAGGCATAAAAATCAACGTTTTAAAAAGGTTTTAAAAATATTTATATGGAAGAAAATACAACGACTTTAGACATTAGAGCGATAAATGAGAAAATTGAAAGAGAAAGTGCTTTTATAGACCTTCTTACAATGGAGATGAACAAAGTTATTGTGGGCCAGAAACATATGGTCGAGCGTTTGTTAATTGGACTTCTTGGTCAAGGTCACATTTTGCTTGAAGGTGTTCCCGGATTAGCAAAAACTTTAGCGATAAATACTTTGTCACAAGCCGTTCAGGGTTCGTTCAGCCGTATTCAGTTTACTCCTGACTTATTGCCTGCCGATGTTGTTGGAACGATGATTTATAACATCAAAGCAAACGAGTTTTCAATTAAAAAAGGACCAATCTTCGCTAATTTCGTCCTTGCCGATGAGATTAACCGTGCTCCGGCAAAGGTTCAGTCAGCACTTTTGGAAGCCATGCAGGAAAAACAAGTTACTATTGGCGATACCACTTTCAAATTGGATCGTCCGTTTTTAGTACTTGCAACTCAAAACCCTGTTGAGCAAGAAGGAACATACCAACTTCCGGAAGCGCAAGTTGACCGTTTCATGCTTAAAACTGTAATTGATTACCCAAAAATTGACGAAGAGCGTTTTGTAATTCGTCAAAACTTAAAAGGATCTTACGAAAAAGTAAATCCTGTTGTTTCTGTAGAACAAATTTTACGTGCACAAGAAGCTGTTCGTGAAGTCTACATGGACGAAAAAATCGAAAAATATATTCTAGATATCATCTTTGCTACTCGTTATCCAGAGAAGTACAAACTTGCAGACTTAAAACCTCTTATTAGTTTTGGAGCATCACCTCGTGGAAGTATCAATCTTGCTAATGCAGCAAAATGTTACGCTTTCATCAAACGTCGTGGATATGTAATTCCAGAAGATGTTCGCGCAGTTGTACACGATGTTCTACGTCACAGAGTTGGGATAACATATGAGGCTGAAGCCGAAAATATTACTTCTGTAGACATTATCAACAAAATCGTAAACGAGATTGAAGTACCTTAAAAAAAGTTGATGGTTGATTGTTTTTTGTTGATGGATTTTAAACCATAAACTAACAACCAACAACCATAAACCAAATCAAGAAATGGATACAAAAGAGCTTTTAAAAAAAGTACGGAAAATAGAAATCAAAACCAAAAGATTGAGCAATCACATCTTTTCGGGAGAATACCACTCTTCATTTAAAGGGCGCGGGATGACTTTTAGTGAAGTACGTCAATACCAATATGGCGACGACATTCGTAACATCGATTGGAATGTAACTGCACGCTATAACGAAGCCCACGTAAAAGTTTTTGAAGAAGAACGTGAATTAACCATGGTTTTAATGGTAGATATTTCGGGTTCAGAGGGTTTTGGTTCAAAAAGTCAATTTAAAAAAGACATCGTCACCGAAATTGCGGCAACGATGGCTTTTTCGGCTACACAAAATAATGACAAAATTGGTTTAATATTATTTTCTGACAATGTAGAATTGTATATTCCACCAAAAAAAGGTCGTTCACACGTTTTACGTATCATTCGTGAATTAATCGAATTCGAACCAAAAAGCCATAAAACAGATGTTGGAGCAGCTTTAAAATTTTTATCAGGAACTCAGAAAAAGAAAGCAATTGTCTTTGTGATTTCTGATTTCATGTCCGAGAATTATGAGCAGACTTTAAAAATTGCTTCTAAAAAACATGATATTACAGGCGTTCGCGTTTATGATATCCGCGAAGAAAAAATTCCGAATTTAGGAATGGTTCCAATGCTTGATGCCGAAACCGGAAAAATTCAATTGGTTAATACAGGTTCGAAAACAGTTCGAATGAATTACGAAAAACACTATCAGGAAAGAGTAAATTATTTCAAAGATATTTTTAGTAAATCCGGCGCAGGTGTAGTAAACACAAGAGTTGACGAAAATTACGTAACCAAATTACTGGGATATTTTAAATCCCGCTAAGAATATTATTCCGAAGTTTCGGGATTAGATTGTTAGAATATTAGATTTTAAAAATATAAATATCCAGAAATAAAATCCGCTTAAATCTGTGCCATCCGCGTCATCCGCGTGCCATAATTAAGCATTCATTTTAGAATAAAATCTGAAATCAAAAATCAAATGAAATTAAAGTTTTACATATTTTTATTTTTACTTTCCTCTGCTATTTTTGCCCAGCAAAAACAAGTGGAGACGAGCATTGATACCACAAAAAATAAAATTGGAGCCGAATTTAAGTTAACGCTTAAAACGGTTGTCAGCTCAAAATCTAAAGTTGTTTTCCCTAAACTAAAAACTATTGGTCAGCTTGAAGTAATTCAATCTTATCCAATTGATACGGTTAAGAAAAATGATACTTATGAATTGATCAAAAAATATGGTTTAACGCAATTTGATTCTGGAAAATATACAATTCCAAGTATTAAGATTTTAATTGACAAAAAACCTTATCAAACTGATTCTATTCGCGTTGAAGTAGCAAATGTAAAAGTCGATACTTTGCAACAAAAAATGTACGACATCAAAGACATCACTGCTGCAGATAGCGGAATAGGAAATTGGTGGATTTATGTTTTGATTTTTATCGTTATTCTGGCAATTGGCGCATTTGTATATTGGTACGTTAAAAAACACCAATTGAAAAAAATTGAAGAAGAAGTTTATAAAACTCCTATCGAAAAAGCGACAAGTTTATTAAACAATCTGGAGTCAAAAGAACTGGTTCAAAAAGGCGAAATCAAAGAATATTATAGTGAATTAACAGATATTGCCCGTAATTATATCGAAGAAGCGATTCATATTCCTGCAATGGAAAGTACAACTTCTGAATTGATTCAGGCAATCAGAACCGCTTCTACAAAAAAGAAAATGACGCTGACTCCGGAAACTGTAGAGAATCTAGAGCGTGTTTTACGTCAGGCGGATTTAGTAAAATTTGCAAAATCTAAACCTTTAGAATTTGAAATTACCGAAGACAGAAATAAAATTCAAAGAGTAATTCTTACGCTTGATAATGCAATCCCAACTGAAGTTCCGGCCGAAGAGGAAGATCAATTATTAAATGAAGCTCAGAAACAAAAACAGATCAAACAACAATTATTAAAAAAACGCAACAAACGTATTGCAATTGCTGTAGGAACTGTTGTATTCTTAATATTTGCTACAACGACATTCTTTATTGTTACCAAAGGCTTCACTTATGTAAAAGATAATCTTATTGGACATCCGTCTAAAGAATTACTAGAAGGCGTTTGGGTAAAAAGTGCTTACGGAAATCCAGCTGTTTTAATTGAAACTCCAAAAGTTTTAAAACGAATGGATACTCAAAAAGTGTTACCAAAAGAAACTATGGCGCTGATTAAAGAGATGCAGCTTTTTGCTTACGGAAGCATGATTGACAACTTTTACGTAGCAGTTTCAACCAGTAAATTCAAAAATCCGGTAGAACTTGATTTAGCAAAAGCTCTGGAAGGATCTTTAAAAATAATGGAAGCTCAGGGCGCACAAAATATTATTGTAAAACAAGAAGATTTCCAGACAAATCAAGGTATTCAGGGATTAAAAGGATACGGAACAATGACAATCTTAAATCCGGTTGACAAATCGAGTTCAAAAGCATACTATGAAATTTTACTTTTCAAACAAGATCAGGGATTACAACAAATCGTGATTTTACATCAGGAAGGTGATACTTATGCAAATGATATTACAGAGCGTATTTTAAATTCTGTTGAACTTCAAAAAGCGAGTAACTAATGGATAAGATAACTTTTTTAAACCCAGAATTTTTTTGGTTGTTTCTTTTGATTCCAATTGCGATCGCCTGGTTCTTTTGGAAACGAAATCAACAATCAGCTACTTTAAAAATGAGTTCGACACAAGGTTTCAAAAATAGCGAATCACTATTAACGAAATTAAAACCTTGTTTATATGTTTTTAGAATCATTGCTTTATGTTCTTTGATTATTGCTTTGGCAAGACCAAGAACAGTTGATATTAGCAGTCAGACTAAAACCACAAAAGGAATTGATATTGTTCTTGCAATAGACGTTTCAGGAAGTATGCTTGCAAAAGATTTAAAGCCAAACCGTATGGAAGCTTTAAAAAGAGTAGCTTCGGATTTTGTTACAGAAAGACCTAATGACAGAGTTGGATTGGTTTTATACGCTTCTGAAGCTTATACTAAAACTCCTGTTACAAGTGATAAAGCAATTATTCTTGAAGCTATAAAAAGCATTAAATATGATACAGTTTTACAAGACGGAACCGGAATTGGAATGGGATTGGCAACGGCTGTAAACCGTCTTAAAGACAGTAAAGCAAAAAGCAGAATTATCATTTTAATGACTGACGGTGTAAATAATGCCGGATTTATTGAACCGGAAACTGCTTCTGACATCGCAAAACAATACGGAATAAAAGTGTACACGATTGGAATTGGTACAAACGGAATGGCGGAATCTCCATACGCTTATGCTCCAAACGGAGGATTTTTATATAAAATGCAAAAAGTAGAAATCGACGAACAATTAATGAAAAATATTGCTCGTAAAACAGATGGAACTTACTTTAGAGCAACAAGCAATGACAGATTAGCCGAAATATACAACGCGATTAATAAATTAGAAACTACTGAAATTCAAGAATTAAAATTCTATGATTATGACGAAAAATACAGAGGTTTTGTTTTATTGGCAGCCTTTTTATTATTGTTAGAAGTAGGTTTAAGAAATACAGTTTACAGAAGCTTTATTTAAAATATTTTAGTCTCAGTCTCAGTAATCAGTCCACAACTGAAAACTGCGACCGAAAACTGAAAACTAGAATTAAAAAATGGAATTAGACGAAAAAAAATATTTATATCTTTTATTATTACTCCCAATTGTGGTGTGTATTTTCCTTTTCAATATGTATTGGAAAAGAAAAAAACAACGCGAATTTGGAGATCTTGAAATGGTAAAAAGACTGAGTCCGGAGCGATCTGTTTTTAAACCTGTATTAAAATTATCAGTTCTCCTTTTGGCTCTTGCCTGTTTGATTATCGGATTAGTAAATCCGAAGATTGGAACAAAAATGGAAACTGTAAAACGCGAAGGAATTGATATTGTTTTTGCCGTTGACGTTTCTAAAAGTATGCTTGCCGAAGATGTTGCGCCAAGTCGTTTAGAAAAAAGTAAACAACTGGTTTCGCAAATCATCAATAATTTAGGAAATGACAGAATTGGAATTGTAGCTTATGCGGGAAGTGCTTTTCCGGTTTTGCCAATTACATCTGATTATAGTGTTGCCAAAATGTTTCTGCAAAGTATGACGCCTGATATGGTTTCATCACAAGGAACTTCGCTTGATGAAGCAATTCGATTATCATCTACTTATTTTGACGAAAAAAGCAAAACAAGTAAACTTTTAATCCTGATTTCTGATGGAGAAGATCATTCTGAAGGAGCTTCGGCTGCAGCAGAAGAAGCCAACAAAATGGGAATGAAAATCATTACGATTGGTGTTGGAACTGAAAAAGGAGGAACAATTCCGTTAAGAGAAAATGGCGTAATCAGAAGCTATCAACAAGATCAAAACGGTCAAACGGTTATTACAAAACTAAATCAGGAAGGTTTAAAAACCATTGCAAAAGCTACAAAAGGCGGTTATGTATATGGCGGAAACACGAAGGAAGTTTTAGATTATATCAAAAATGCTTTAAACAACATTCAGAAAACCGAATTTGAAGCTACTCAAATGGCCGATTTTCAATCGCAATTTCAATGGTTTATTGGCTTTGCTTTCTTGTTATTGTTTGTTGACATTTTCCTTTTAGAAAGAAAAACAAATTGGATAAAAGAGTTGAATTTATTTAACGAAAAGAAATAATTGTTCTGATTCAAAATTCAGAACAAAAAATAAAAAAATTAGAATGAAAAATTTACTTCTTTATATTTTACTAACGTTTTCTTTGGCGGTTTCGGCTCAGGAAAAAGATAAAACATTGCCTGATGCCAATGATGAATATAAGCAGAATAAATTTGTTGATGCTGAAGCAAACTATAGAATTTCAGAATCAAAATTTCCAAAACGTGCCGCTGCTCCTTATAATTTAGGAAATACTATCTATAAACAAAATCAGGTTTCGGAAGCTAAGTTTGCTTACGCGAAAGCAATAAAAAATGCTAAAACAAGACCTGAAAAACATAAAGCATTTCACAATTTAGGAAATGTCTTCATGAAAGAGAAAGATTATACGCAAGCGGTTGAAGCTTACAAAGAAGCATTACGTAACGATCCAACAGATGATGAAACTCGTTACAACTATGCTTTGGCAAAACAAAAGCTAAAAGAAAATCCTCCTAAAAACGATAAGAACAAAGACAAAAATAAAGATAAGGACAAGGATAAAAACAAAGACAAGGACAAAGACAAGGATAAAAATAAAGATAAAGACAAGGATAAGGACAAAAAAGACGACAAGGGCGATAAAGACAAAGATAAAAAAGATGGTAAAAACGATCCTAAGAAAGATGATAAGTCAGACAATAAAGGAGAGCCAAAACCACAGCCTGGAGGAATTTCTAAAGAACGAGTTCAGAATTTATTAGATGCTGTAAACAACGAAGAGAAGAAAATTCAGGATAAAGTAAACGCTCAAAAAGTAAAAGGTTCTCCTAAAAAAACAGAAAAAGACTGGTAAAAACATCGTTTAATCGTTTATTTGTTTAACCGTTAATTTGACTACGAGTAAACAATAAAAAAAACGATTAAACAGTTAAACTAAAACAACGATTAAACAATTTAATGAAAAGATATTTAATTCTATTCCTATTCACTTTTCAAGGGCTTTTGGCTCAAGTTCAATTTGAAGCCAGAGTAAGCAAAAACACGCTCGGACTGAACGAAAGATTCCGCATTGACTTTATGATGAATGTTGATGGAGACAACTTTGATCAGCCTTCATTTGAAGGTTTTAGAATCGTTGGTGGTCCAAGTCAACAAGTAAGTCAGTCTTGGGTAAACGGAAGAAGTTCTTTTCAAAAAATATATTCCTATATTCTACAGCCTGAGAAAAAGGGAACTTTTTACATCAAACAGGCTGCAATTGAATACAACGGTCAGATTTACAAAACAGCACCTATAAAAATTGTTGTTACAAATGCCGTTGCACAAGAAAGAGATCCTAATGATAGCGGCAGACCTCAGGGAACTTCTACCGGAGATGAAATGCTTAATCTTGTTGCCGAAATCTCTAAAACGAATCCTTATTTGAATGAGCCAATTACAGTGGTTTACAAACTGTATTTCAATTATATCAATGTTACCGGTTTTAAAGAATTGGCTAAGCCAAAATACAACGACTTCTGGAATCAGAATATTGACATCAAGCAATTGGCCGTTGAGCAAGGAACTTATCAGGGTCAAAGATGTTATTATGTAATCTTAAAGAAAACCATTTTATATCCTCAAAAATCAGGCAGACTTACTATTGAACCACTTTCGTTGGATATTGGCGTTCAATTGCCTTCGAATCGTCGTGATATGTTTGGTCAGATGATTGTAACTGATGGAAATAAAGTTGTTTCTGCCGGAGCAAAAACGATCAATGTAAGACCTCTTCCAGAAGCTACTAAACCGGAAGGTTTTGGCGGAGCGGTTGGTAAATTTGATTTTACGGTAACGCCTTCTAAAACAACATTAAAAAGCGGAGAAAGTCTTGATTTGATTGTTAGCGCTTCAGGAAACGGAAACATGAAATTGTTTACTTTGCCAAAACCTGTCGTTCCTAATGCATTAGAAATGTACGATCCTGTTCATGACGAAAAAGTGACAACTTCACTATCCGGAATGTCTGGGAAAATCACTGATAAATACACCATTGTTCCACAATACAAAGGGAAATATGCGATCAAACCAATGCAGTTTTCTTATTTTGATTTAAATACAGGTTCTTATAAAACTATAACGTCACCAGAAATCATGGTTGATGTTCTGGACGGACCAATGCAGGCTGAAGCAAATGCAACAGCGGCTAAAAATGTGATTTCGAAAACAGAACAATTCAAATATATCAAGTCTAAAACAACATTAACGGCAATTGCAAGAAATGATTTTTATGGTTCTGATTTGTATTACGCTTTATTGTTTTTACCGTTTGTAATTATACCAATTATTGTTCTGGCTAAGAAAAGAAAAGAAGCAATTGATGGTGACGTTACCGGAAACCGTATTAGAATGAACAACAAACTGGCGAAGAGATATTTATCTGAAGCTAAGAAACAACTCAACAACAAAGAGCCATTTTATATTGCTCTTGAAAAAGCAATGCATAATTTCCTGAAAGCAAAATTGCATATTGAAACCTCAGAAATGAGTAAAGACAATATTCGCGAATTGTTGCTTTCCCGAAATTCAAATCCTGAAACGGTTCAAAATTTCATTAATTTGACAGAAAACTGTGAGTTTGCACGTTATGCTCCGGCATCAAGCGCTTCGATTCAACAGGATTATGACAAAGCTGTTTTGATTATCTCAGAACTGGAAAAACAAATCGTTTAAATTATTAGAATCAAACCGGACAGGTTTTAAAAACCAGTCGGGTTTAACAAAGAATAAAATGAAACATATCGTATATCTTTTTTTATTAATCACGCAGGTTTTCTTTGCTCAAAGCAGCTTTGAAAAAGGAAATGCATTGTACCAAAAAGGACAATATCAGCAAGCTGTAGATGTTTATGAAAGTGTTATTAAAGAAGACAAACAACAATCTGCTGAATTGTATTTTAACCTGGCAAACAGTTATTATAAATTAAATAAAGTAGCACCTTCGATTTATAATTATGAGAAAGCTTTGGTTCTAAAACCTCATGATCCGGAGACTTTAAACAATTTAAAATTTGCCAAAAAACTAACAATCGACGAAATTAAAGAAGTTCCAAAAGTAGGTTTTGCAAAACTGATTCAGAACTTTACAGGTATTTTTGATTATAATACGTGGGCAAAAATCGCTGTTGGATTTGGATTCTTGTTTCTACTGGCATTTATTGGATATTACTTTTCAGAACTTACACTTACAAAAAGAATTTATTTCATTGGAATGTTTATTCTTTTGGTTGCTTTATTATTGAGTGTTTTTGCCGGAATGTCTGAGAAAAATCATTTTGACAACGATCGCCCTGCAATTGTTTTTTCAGAATTAAGCGAAGTTAGAAGCGAACCTCAAAAAGCGGGCGCAGCTATTTTCTTGTTGCACGAAGGATCAAAAGTCTACGTTACCGAAACCCTTGGAAAATGGAAAAAAATCGAATTAACTGACGGAACTGAAGGTTGGATCGATGGAACAACAATTAAAGAAGTAAAATAAAAAATCATAAAATTTCAAGCATAAAAAATCCCAAATTCCAATTATATATTGGAATTTGGGATTTTCTGTTTTTAGTTTTTCTCTAATTTACGGCATCAACCAATCTAATGAATTCGGCTTTATAACCGTCTTCGTCGTTTGATAAACCAGATTTAGCTAATCTTTTTATATCCGAAGTAGAACTGTTTGCTATAAATTTTGAATCTCTCAATTTTAATCCAAACCAGGCAACTGCGGTTGTAAATTTAAAGTCGGAAGAACTTTCGTCTAAAGCTACTTTTTTGGTTCCGATTGTACTTACCATTTCGATACTTTTATCGCCATCAGGTTTTTTATATCTAAATTTAATCGTCGCCAATTCATTACCATTCCCAGAATCATTTTGACTTACTTTTATGTATTTTAAATCTGAAGGAACATAATCGCTTTCAACGCCTGTTGGAATAATTTCGTATAAAGCCGTAACAGTATGACCGCTTCCTAATTCTCCGGCATCGATTTTATCATTTTTAAAATCCTCCGCATTTAATTTTCTGTTTTCATATCCAATTAATCGGTAAGCCTGAACGTGCTTCGGATTAAATTCGATTTGAATCTTCACATCTTTAGCAATGGCAAACATCGAACCTTTGAATTCTTTCCCAAGAAAACGATTAGCTTCCTGAATATTATCTATATAAGCATAATTCCCGTTTCCTTTGTCGGCAAGAATTTCCATTTTACTGTCTTTGTAATTTCCCATTCCATATCCTAAAACAGTTAAGAAAACACCTGATTTTCTTTTCTCTTCGATTAGTTTTTCCATTTCCACATCAGAAGATGCTCCAACATTAAAATCTCCATCTGTTGCGATAACAACACGGTTATTTCCTTCTTTTATAAAGTTTTCCTGAGCAAGTTTATAAGCAAGTTCAATTCCTTCTCCTCCAGCTGTACTTCCGCCAGCGCTTAAATTATCAAAAGCTGCTAAAATCTCCTCTTTTTCATCGCCCGAAGTCGGTTCTAAAACAACACCGGCAGAACCGGCATAAACTACTATCGAAACTTTATCCTGTGGACGAAGTTCTTTTACCAAAATCTTCATCGATTCTTTTAATAACGGAAGTTTATTAGATTCATCCATGGAACCCGAAACATCAATTAGAAAAACAAGATTTGAAGCGGGCAAATTAGTCATTGGAATATTTTTTCCTTGTAAGCCAATTTTCAATAATTGACAGTTTTTATTCCACGGACTATCACTTAATTCCGTGTTAATCGAAAACGGATGTTGTCCTTCTGGCTGTGGATAATTGTATTTGAAGAAATTCATCATTTCCTCGACACGAACAGCATCTTTAGGAACCTTTTGTCCTTCGTTAATAAATCGGCGAATATTGGTATATGATGCATTGTCAACATCAATAGAAAAAGTAGAAAGTGGTGATTTTTGTGGAGACTCAAAAGGGTTTTCTTCAAGTCCGGCGTAACTTTCAGTATTGGGATCTGAAATATTTTCTTCTGGAAGTTCATCGGTCGAAACAACTGTCATATCCATTGTCTCTACAGCTGCGGCATCTTCTTTTTTACAACTAACTAAAATAAGTAAAAGGAATGCCATCAAATAAAAAGCTTTATTTTTCATTTAAAATAAATTTTAGAAATTAGTGAATGATTTACTCTCAAATAACGACCAGCATTCCGGATGTACTAGTGAAGATTATCTGCGATTTTCGCCAATCCAAATTTGGTGCCAAGAATTTTCTTAAATTTTGGCTAATGAAAAAATAAAGTTTTCTAAAATAAAAAAGTGCGCATTTTTAAAGGCTTTATCAAATGATAAAATTTTATTTGAGACGCATATTTTTTTCTAAACCATATAAGTGATATAAGTTCATTTTAGACTAAACACGCGAATAGCTTAAATTTACTTATATCACTTATATGGTTAAAAATTAAAAAGTATATGTTTTTTGAGGTGTAATACAATAATTCAGTTTTACATCAGATTCAAAAATATCTTCGATTTGTTCTTCGGATTCAAAAAAGGAAAGTCCAATTTTAATGGTTTCAGGTTTGCATTCTGCTAGAAATTTATCATAAAAACCTTTTCCGTAACCAACTCTGTTTCCCAAAATATCAAAAGCCAAAAGCGGAACAAAAACTACATCGATAGTTTCTGATGGAACTGGCAAACCATTTACAGGTTCGGGAATATTGTATTCGTTTTTCTTGATTTTAGTATTATCCGTCAATAAAAAATGAGACATTCCGCGGGTTTCAAAATCACTTTTAGAAACCACAATTTCTTTATCTTTTCCGGATAATAAATGTAAAATGTATTCGGTATTTACTTCTTTTTGTTCTTCGATAGGAAGAAAAACATGATAATAGGTTTTATCCCAAATAGGCAAAGTGATTAAATTATTGGCTATAGCCAAACTTTTTTCTTCGATATCATTTTCAGAAAGTTGTTTTCGAAGATTTTTATAGTGTAGTCGTAATTCTTTTTTATTCGTCGGCATTATCGAGGCTATTTTTAGACATATGATAAATCGCATCACCTTCGTACACAATTGGCGAATGATTAGCGTTGATCACAAATCCGTCGTGAGGTGCTTTTACTTTTTGTTCAAATTTACCAAACGGATCTGTTATAATTGCCAAAATAGTTCCTTTGGTCACAAAACGTCCAATTCTATTATAATCATGCAATAAACCGGAACATTTTGCACGCAGCCAAACCGAGTTTTTAATATATATCGAAGGATCTTCTGCTTCTTCAACGATATGTTTTGGGTCAAGCATTTTTAGATAATTCAATAAACGCTTCACTCCCATCACGCCTTCATTTGCAACTAAATCATTAATATCTAATGATTTTCCGCCTTCAAAAAGAAGCATTTTTACGTTTGCTTTTTCGCAGGTATTTCTAAAAGAGCCACCAATATTTTTAGAATAAAGTGTAAACGGCGCATTAAAAACATCTGCCAGAAGTTTCAATTCGGGATTATTCTCTGTTATTCTTATTTGTGGCGCATTAAATCGGCTTGCTCCTCCGGCATGAAAATCGACAGCATAATCTATAATTGGTAAAACCTGCGCAACAATATGATAGGCAAATCTACTTGCCAAAGATCCTTTTTTACTTCCGGGAAAAACACGATTTAAATCTCTTCCGTCAGGAAACTCACGTGATTTATTGACAAAACCGTACATATTGATAATCGGAATACAAATAATAGTTCCTCTTGCCGGACGATTAATTTTTTTGCTGATGATCTGTCTGACGATTTCGACTCCGTTAATTTCGTCTCCATGAATTCCGGCGGAGAATAAAACTACCGGACCTTCAATTTTTGAACGGCGTACAATAACCGGAATATTAAGTTTTGTAGTGGTATGCAAACGAGCAATTTCGACGTTTATCGTTTTGCTTTCTCCGGGCAAAATGGCTTCGTCAAAAATAACCAGGGGCGTATTATTTTTCATATGGAATTATAAAATCTAAATATAGAAATTATTCTTTGGATTTCGTAAATTTGAAACTAAATCAATGTTAAGCTTTTTACAGAAATCGGAATGGTTTTTGAAAACGCTTTTCAGTTATCTTCAGAAACAAAACAGAATGCAAAAACCGTCCTTAGATCTTCAAATCCAAACCTTGCCGGACAATCCCGGCGTGTATCAATATTATGATAAAGACGGGAAGATCTTATATGTTGGAAAAGCCAAAAATCTTAAAAAAAGAGTTTCCTCTTATTTCAATAAAATCCACGATACTGCCAAAACGAATGTTCTGGTAAAAAAAATTGTGACCATAAAACACATCGTCGTTCCTACCGAAACCGATGCGCTTTTATTAGAAAACAATTTAATCAAAACTTTACAGCCGCGTTATAATGTATTGTTGCGTGATGACAAAAGTTACCCTTGGATTTGTATCAAAAGAGAACCTTTTTCGAGAATATTTTCGACCCGAAGAATGGTCAAAGATGGTTCTGAATATTTTGGACCTTACACAAGTTTCAAAACCGTACATACAATTTTAGATCTAATCAAAGAGTTGTATCCGTTGCGAACTTGTAATTACGATTTAAGTAAATCAAATATAGATTCAGGAAAGTTCAAAGTTTGTCTGGAATATCATATTGGCAATTGCAAAGGTCCATGCGAAGGCTTTGAATCTCTGGAAGATTATCAAAAACAAGTCGATGCGATTCGCGAAATTCTGAAAGGAAATTTCAAAGAAAGCATGAAAGACTTCAAGCGTTTAATGACACAATATGCGCAGAATTTACAATTTGAAGAAGCACAAAAAATCAAAGAAAAAATTGAAGTTCTTGAAAATTATCAATCAAGATCTACGATTGTAAATCCGAAAATCACCAATATTGATGTTTTCTCGATTGTTTCTGATGAAAGTGCGGCTTATGTAAACTTCCTGCAAATATCACACGGATCGATTATTCGTTCGCATACTTTAGAAATGAAGAAAAAACTGGACGAAACTGACGAAGAACTTTTAGAACTGGCAATTATAGAACTTCGCGAGCGTTTTCAGTTATTATCAAAAGAAATTATTGTTCCGTTTGAAATTGATTTGGGCGAAAACATCAAAACAACCGTTCCTCAACTGGGAGACAAAAAACAGATTTTAGATTTATCGATTCGAAATGCTAAGTTTTACCGAATCGAACAACTGAAACAATTGCAAATTGTAGATCCTGATCGACACACGAATCGAATCATGGCTCAAATGCAAAAAGATTTACGTTTACATGTTGAACCGCGACATATCGAATGTTTTGATAACTCGAATATTCAGGGAACAAATCCGGTTGCGGCTTGCGTGGTTTTTAAAGATGGAAAAGCAAGTAAAAAAGATTATCGCCATTTTAATGTAAAAACGGTCGAAGGTCCGGACGATTTTGCTTCGATGACCGAAATTGTATATCGCCGTTACAAAAGATTATTAGACGAAAATCAACCTCTTCCGCAATTGATTATTATTGATGGTGGAAAAGGTCAATTATCTGCTGCTTTAAAAAGTATCGATGAATTGGGTTTACGCGGAAAAATTGCCATTATCGGAATTGCAAAACGACTCGAAGAACTTTTTTATCCCGGAGATTCCATTCCATTATATTTGGATAAAAAATCAGAAACATTAAAAGTAATTCAGCAACTGCGAAATGAAGCGCACCGTTTTGGAATCACTTTTCATAGAGACAAACGTAGCAAAGCTGCGCTGAATTCGTCTGTAGAAAGCATTCCCGGAATTGGAGAAAAAACCATGCTAACGTTAATACAACATTTCAAAAGTGTTAAAAGATTGAAACTAGCATCAGAAAAAGAAATTTCGGATGTAATTGGAGTATCAAAAGCCAAAAAAATTGTCGACTTTTACAAAACCAACTAGCTATTATGCGCCTAATCCAGCTGTTCATTACAAATACTCGGTCAAAACGATTTTTTTCTACTCCAATAAAAGGAGCTTCTAAAGTCGCTCTTTTTTTGCAGGAAAAAATATCGTTTTGTCACTCGCCATTTTCCATTTCCATCTGGGGCGTGACAGCCGTTTTTTCAGCGCTTTTATTATTCAGTACACAAAATACTTTTTCACAAGATAAAAAACAAGACAGCATTAAAAGACCAAAAATTGGTTTGGTTTTAAGTGGCGGAGGCGCAAAAGGATTTGCACATATTGGCGTTCTGAAAGTTCTGGAAGAAGCCGGAATCAAAATCGATTATATTGGCGGAACCAGTATGGGATCTGTCATTGGCGGGCTTTATGCTTCTGGTTATAATGCTTCACAAATTGATTCTATTTTTAAAAAAACCAATTTCGACGAATTAATAAACGATTATATTCCGCGTTCGTCTAAAAACTTTTACGGTAAAAAAAATGATGAATTGTATGCAATCGTTTTGCCGTTTAGTAATTTTAAAGTTGGAATTCCCGAAGCACTTTCAAAAGGAATGTACAATTATAATTTACTGAGTAGTTTAACTAGAAATGTGCGTCATGTTCGCGATTTCAATAAACTCCCAACTCCGTTTTTATGCATTGGAACCAATATCGAAACCGGCGAAGAAGTTTTACTGAACAAAGGAAATCTGGTTCAGGCAATGATGGCGAGTGCGGCATTTCCGTCGTTATTTACTCCCGTCGAAATTGATGGAAACTTATTAGTTGATGGAGGCGTTGTCAACAATTATCCTATAAAAGAAGTGCGCAATCTTGGCGCTGATATAATTATTGGTGTTGATGTTCAGGACGATTTAATGAATCGTAAAAATCTTAAAAATGCTACCCGAATTTTGGTTCAAATTACCAATCTACAATCGATTGATAAAATGAAAAGCAAAATAAAAGACACTGATATTTACATCAAACCGGACATTCGGGATTATGGAGTAATCTCTTTTGACAAAGGCGAGGAAATCATCCGAAAAGGTGAAGAAGCTGCTTTTGCCGTTTATGAAAAAATTAAATCATTGGTCAATGAAGATAATTTCTACAAAAAACCAAAGCTAAAACTTAGCTCAGATACTCTTGAAATTAATAAAATAAACAGTGATAAATTAGACAATTATACCAAAGAATACATCAATGGTAAATTGCGTTTCAAACCCGGAAGTACCATAACTTATGACGATTTAAAAGCGGGAATCAATAATATTAATGCAACTCAAAACTTTAGCACGATTTCATATTGCCTTCAACCGGACGGTAATAATGACGATCTTGATCTTGTATTAAAAGAAAATCCAACGCAAACATTTTTAAAACTTGGATTGCATTATGATGGTCTTTACAAAAGTGGAATTCTACTGAATCTTACGCATAAAAAAACATTCTTAAAAAATGATATTACTTCGCTTGACATTATTTTAGGTGATAATTTTAGATATGATTTGAATTATTATGTCGAAAATGGTTTTAATATCAGCTTTGGATTCCGATCTCGATTGAATCAGTTTAACCGAAATGTTACAACAAGTATTAGCAATTTAACCGGAGCAAATCCTAACGTTAATCTAATAAATGTTGACTTTCTGGATTTGACGAATCAGGCGTATTTTCAAACCATTTTTGTGCAAAAGTTTTTAATGGGCGGAGGTGTCGAATACAAATATTTGAAGATAAACTCTCCTACTCTTTCCAATGCAGAAAACATTATTGATAAGAGTAATTATTTTAGCGTATTTGGATATTTAAAATATGATTCTTTCGATAAAAAAACCTTTCCGCATTCGGGATTGTATTTCTCTACGGATTTACAAACCTATTTAGCATCATCAGATTATACCAAAAACTTCAAACCTTTTTCGATCGCAAAAGCCGAAATTGCTTTTGCAAGAACTTTATTCAGAAGAGCTACGATAAAAATTGGTGCAGATGCCGGATTTAATATTGGCAGTGACAGCGTACCTTTCTTCGATTTTATATTGGGTGGTTACGGTTACAACAAAATCAATAATTTCAATTATTTCTACGGATATGATTTCTTAAGTATTGCAGGAAACAGTTTTATAAAAACCGATATTACTTTAGATTATGAAATTTTTAAAAAGAATCACGTTAACCTTTCGGCAAATTTTGCCAACTTAGGCGATGATATTTTCACTACGGTAGATTGGGTTTCAATGCCCAAATATTCAGGTTATGCTGTAGGTTACGGATTAGAAACTATTATTGGCCCAATCGAAGTTAAGCAATCGTGGTCTCCGGAACTTTCAAAAAGTTTTACATGGTTTAGTATCGGGTTTTCATTTTAATACTCTATTAACTAATAGTGCAATAAAAATCTACTATTTTTATACTCTGTAAAATTTATATCAAAAAAAATTGAAATATGTTAGGTTTATAAATGATATAATTTATAATTTTACTCAATAAAAATTACGACATTTGTTATAATGAAAACAAAATGGACAGGTTTATTAGAATATCTTCAATTCCTCATCAAGAGAAATCCTGAGTGAAGCTATCGAATTGAGATGATTAGGCAATTTTAAGAATTGAACTAATTATCTGTTCACACAATTCAAATTTTTCGAATTATCTAATTTACAAATTATCTAATAGAAAAGCCATGCCATTATATCATAAACTTGGAGATTTCCCTCAAAAAAGACACACCCAATTCGAAAAACCAAACGGAGGTTTCTACTACGAACAATTATTTGGAACCGAAGGTTTTCACGGACATTCGTCACTTTCTTATCATGTTCACAGACCAACGCAGGTTAAAGAAATTTTAAACTCTTATTCGGTTGAACCAAAAATTGCAATCGGAAAAAATATAAAATCATTACTCTTTAAAGGTTTTGAATTAAAACCTGAAAATGATTTTCTGGACAGCCGCAAACCAATGTTAGTCAACAAAGACTGCATTATAGGATTGGCAGCTCCAAAAGAATCTCTTAGAAATTATTTCTACAAAAATGCCGATGCCGATGAAATGCTTTTCATCCATAAAGGAAAAGGAAAATTAAGAACCATGCTTGGGAACATTCCATTTGAATATGGTGATTATTTAATTATTCCACGAGGCATTATTTACCAAATAGAATTTGAAACCGAGGAAAATCGTCTTTTCTACGTCGAATCTTATTCTCCTTTTTATACTCCAAAACGTTATAAAAACCAATCTGGACAACATTTAGAACATTCGCCATTTTGCGAACGTGATTTTATTTTGCCAAACGAATTGGAAACACATGACGAAAAAGGTGATTTTTTAATTAAAATCAAAAAAGAAGGAATGATTCACGAAGTCGTTTATGCCACACATCCTTTTGACGTTGTGGGTTGGGACGGTTACAATTTTCCATACGGATTTTCGATTCATAATTTCGAACCAATAACGGGACGTGTTCACCAACCGCCTCCGGTACATCAAACTTTCGAAACGGCAACTTTTGTCGTTTGTTCATTCTGCCCTAGACTTTACGATTATCACCCGAAAGCAATTCCGGCGCCATACAATCACAGCAATATAGATTCTGACGAAGTACTATATTATGTTGATGGCGATTTTATGAGTCGTAACAATATAGAGCAAGGTCACATCACTTTACACCCAAAAGGAATTCCGCATGGTCCAGCGCCAGGCGCAATGGAACGCAGTATTGGTCATAAAGAAACTCATGAATTAGCCGTTATGGTTGATACTTTCCGCCCATTAATGGTAACGGAAGAAGCAATGGGACTTGACGATGGTCAGTATTATAAGTCTTGGACTGAGTAATTAGTCAATGTGCCAATTTGATAATTAGATAATTTTTTAATTAGAAAATGTGGCAATTAGATAATTAGAAAATGCTCTTGAAACCGCATAAATTATTTAATGTGCCTTTTTATAATGACATTTCATTTATTAATTTGTAAATTTAAACCTACAATATAATAATTATCTCATTATCAAATTTTCTAATTATCACATTATAAAATGACTTTCAACGAAAAATATAAAGACAACGCTCTTTTAATAAAAACATTCAATTTCGCATTAAACATAATTGATTACACCAGCGAACTTCAGGCACAAAAGAAATTCGTAATCGCTAATCAGTTATTAAAAAGTGGAACTTCAATTGGAGCAAACTCAAAAGAATCACAAAACGCAGAAAGTAAAGCAGATTTTATTCATAAATTAAAAATTGCAATTAAAGAAGCAGACGAAACAGAATATTGGTTGTTTTTATGCGATGCACATAGCGAATATCCAAAGTGCATTCGTTTATTAAATGATCTCTCAGAAATTTTAAAAATTTTAAATAAAATAATATCAACATCTAAGAGGAATTAGAAAATTAGAAAATGTGTCAATTAGAAAATTATTTTTAATTATAAGCATTTCAAAAATTATCTTATTTTCTCATTATCAAATTATCTAATTATCATGAGCAAAGAAGTAAAATCAGTAGAATACGGATTAGAAAAAATCTTTGAAGGAGCGCAAGATTTCCTTCCATTATTAGGAACAGATTATGTAGAATTCTATGTAGGAAATGCAAAACAATCTGCACATTATTACAAAACAGCTTTCGGATATCAGTCATTAGCTTACGCCGGATTAGAAACCGGAGTAAAAGACAAAGCATCTTATGTTTTGAAACAAGATAAAATCAGAATCGTTTTAACTACGCCATTAACACAAGATTCTCCAATTCATGCACATCTTCAAAAACATGGAGACGGTGTAAAAGTTGCTGCACTTTGGGTTGAAGACGCCAGAAGCGCTTACGAAGAAACTATGAAACGTGGCGCACGTTCGTTCATGGAACCAACTGTAGAATCAGATGAATTTGGAGAAGTAGTTCGTTCCGGAATTTACACTTACGGAGAAACTGTTCATATTTTTGTAGAAAGAAAAAACTATAACGGAGTTTTCCTTCCAGGTTACAAAGAATGGAAATCAGATTACAATCCAGCACCAACAGGATTAAAATATATTGATCACATGGTTGGAAATGTGGGTTGGAACGAAATGAATACTTGGGTAAAATTCTACGAAGAAGTTATGGGATTTGTAAATTTCCTATCATTCGATGACAAACAAATCAACACTGAATATTCGGCTTTGATGAGCAAAGTAATGTCAAACGGAAACGGAAGAATTAAATTCCCAATCAACGAACCAGCTGAGGGAAAGAAAAAATCACAAATCGAGGAATATTTAGATTTCTACGGTGGACCTGGAATTCAGCATATTGCTATTGCAACAGACGATATTATCAAAACAGTTTCTGACTTAAAATCTCGTGGAGTTGAGTTTTTATCTGCTCCGCCTCACACTTATTACCAAGCGATCCCAGAAAGATTAGGTGTTCACATGGATATGATGAAAGAAGATTTGAACGAAATTGAGAAACTTGCTATCATGGTCGATGCAGACGAAGATGGATATTTATTACAGATATTTACTAAGCCAGTTCAGGACAGACCAACGCTATTTTTCGAAATTATTCAACGAATGGGAGCAAAAGGATTCGGCGCAGGGAACTTTAAAGCCCTTTTTGAGTCGATTGAGAGAGAGCAAGAATTGAGAGGAACATTGTAAAAACGCAATATTTTTACATTATACAGAGGAATTCTCTGAAAAAGCATGCTTTTTATGCAAATGTTATGTTAAACTTACCTTTTGCTATATCTTTATTGAACTTTCTGTATATCTTTGCACTCGCAAATCAAGAAGGGGTGGTTTCCTTCTGAATTGATATAAATTTCATAATTTATAGTTTTTTGGTTAGTTAATAGCATAAAAACTCAGTCATTCCTTGACTGAGTTTTTTTGTTTTGGTACATTTGGAATAGAATTTGCATTTATTTACCTTTATAATGAAATGTAAAAATTGTACTATGAAAAAGCTCATCCTCATCATATTAATTCTAACGACACTTTCCTTCGACACCTACAAAGAAGATGCTTTTGGCACGGGTGAATATTTTAAATTTAGAATTCACTACGGAATTGTTAATGCCGGATATGCAACTCTCGAAATAAAAGATGCCACTGTAAACAATAAAAAAGTCCATCACGCTGTCGGAAAAGGATATACAACCGGAATGTCAAAATTTTTCTTTAAGGTAGAAGATCTTTACGAAAGTTATTTTGACAAAGAAACCGGATCTCCTTATCGCTATGTCAGGAAAATTGACGAAGGCGGTTATACTAAAAACCAAGAAGGTTTTTTTAATCAGGCTGAAAACAGAGTTTTGGTAAAAGACTACAAACGAAATACCGAAAAAACTATTGTTATTACTGATAACGTGCAAGATATCGTTTCTGCATTTTACTATTTGAGAAATCATCCAAGTATTGACAAATTAAAATCTGGCGAAGCGATTACAATCGACATGTTTTTTGACGACGAAATCACAAAATTTAAGTTAAAATATGTAGGCCGTCAAGATATTACGACTAAATTTGGCACCGTTTCTACAATGGTCTTCAAGCCACTTGTACAAACCGGAAGAGTCTTTAAAGAAAAAGAAAGTTTAACACTCTGGATAACAGACGACGACAACAAAGTTCCAATTAGAATCAAAGCAGATCTTGCTGTAGGATCACTAAAAGCAGATCTTGACGAATATAAAGGATTAAAGAATCCATTTAAAGTAAAAAAATAATGAATATCACTGATAATTCAGAATCAATTTTAAAAGAAATTGACCTTAAATTCCAAGCTATAAATCAAAAAACTGATGTTCAATTAGAAGGATTACTTTGGTCTAAACCAATTACTTATTGGGATTACATTCAAACTGACGCATTACTAAGTTTACAAACACAACGCACAACACTTCCTGATGAAATGGTTTTTATCATGTATCATCAGGTAAATGAATTAATTTTTAAAATGATTTTGTGGGAAATCGATCAGATTGCCGATGCACAAAACATTCAGGTTGATTTTTTCAGCGAAAGATTATCAAGAATCACGCGCTATTTTGATATGCTTACCAATTCTTTCAGTATTATGGAAAACGGAATGGAAGTAGATCAATATATGAAGTTCAGAAACACGCTTACTCCGGCAAGTGGTTTTCAGAGCGCACAATATAGATTGATAGAATTTGCTTCGACTGATGTCATCAATTTAACAGATCGCAGATACAAAGCAAACTTTGACGAAAACACTGATCTGGAAACTACATTCGAACATTTGTATTGGCAAGCTGCCGGAAAAGATTATCAAACGGGAGAAAAATCATATTTACTTCAAGAATTTGAGAACAAATACAAAGTTCCCTTTTTGAGACAGATGTCTACTTTTAAAACTAAAAATATCTGGCAAAAATTTACTCAATTACCAGAAGAAGATCAGCAAAATACTTCATTAATTAAAGCAATGCGTCATTATGACAAAACTGTAAACATTACTTGGGTAATGCAACACCTTAATACTGCAAGAAAATACATATTAGAAAGCGGAAAAGGAAACGGGGAAGCCACTGGTGGCAGCGATTGGCAAAAATATATGCATCCAAAATACCAAAGACGCATCTTTTTTCCTAAATTGTGGACCGAAGAAGAATTGTCCAATTGGGGAAATGAAACAACTACTTAATTTCCTAAAAAATTTAAAAGTTTGAAAAAAGCATTCGTACTTATAATACTATTATTCTCTGTATTTTCTTGTAATAAAATCGAGGAGAAAGTAGAAACTAAGATTAGTAAACCAAAAACTAAAAAGGTAGAATTTGGATTTAATTACGCTGACTTTAATATTGTAAATGACACTATAAAAAAAGGAGATTCTTTTGGTTCTATCATCCAAAGTCAAAATATTGGAGACAAAAAAGTCTATGATATTGTTGAACAGGTAAAAGATTCGTTTGATGTTAGAACAATTCGATACAACAAACCTTATACGATTCTTCGCTCTAAAAATAAAACAAACAAAATACAGGTTTTCATTTACCAACCTGACGCTTTAACTTATTATGTAGTCGATTTAAGAGACAGCATCGCTAAAGCATACAAAAAAGTAAAACCGGTAACATTAAAACGTAAAATTATTGGCGGCGTTTTAAAAACTTCATTATCTGAAACTTTAGGAGATGAAGATGTAGAAACTGCTCTTGCCAGCCGAATTACCAAAGTATTTTCATGGTCTATCGATTTCTTTAAACTTAAAAAAGGAGATCGTTACGGATTAATTTTCACTGAACGCTTTATAAACGGAAAAACTTATGACGGCGTTGAAGATCTTGAAGCTGCATTTTTTGAATATAAAGGTAAAATCGTTTATGCTTTTCCGTTTGAGAAAGATACTATTTCTGGTAAAGTAGAATATTATGATGATGAAGGAAAAACACTGAAAAATTTCTTTCTAAAAACACCAATTAAGTTCAGCCGAATCACTTCTCGATTTACTGCAAACAGATTTCACCCGGTTCAACATACCTGGAAAGCACACAAAGGAACTGATTATGCTGCACCAACCGGAACTCCAATTTCAACAACTGCTTCCGGAGTTGTAGAAGCAACGGGATATACAGCAGGAAACGGAAACTTTGTAAAAGTAAAACACAACGGAACTTATTCTACGCAATATTTACACATGTCGAGAATTTTGGTTCGCCGCGGACAACGTGTAACTCAAGGACAAACTATTGGATTAGTTGGAAGCACAGGACTTGCAACCGGACCTCACGTTTGTTACCGTTTCTGGAAAAACGGTGTTCAGGTTGATGCGCTTAGACTGAACTTACCAACTGGAGAATCTTTGACCGGATCTGACAAAACTCGTTTCTTAAAACAAATGGAGCCTTTGAAAAGAGAATTGGATAGTATTGGGAATTTGTAATTTTCTGATTTCATTTCGTATTTTAAAATAGAAAAACATGAAAAATGCACGTCTTAAAACAATTTATAACGAAACATTTTCAGGCTTAAGACTATTTTACAGAGACACAAATCTTCCGGAAAATTTAATTTTGAATTATAAAGTTGGTCAAATTATTCAGGAAAGAGGCTTTACTGATATGTCTTCTATTGGCGGCGGCTTATCTGGAAATGTTAGATATTTAATTGCAAGTGCGCACCCAAAAGATTTATCAAAATTCAATCCTGATTCAGCAAAGATTGGTCATTTCCTTTTAGACTCAATTGCTTATTTTAAAGTTCTGGACATTCAGAAAATTGAAAACAAAACACAAATTTTTCTGTTGAACATTCCCGATAATTCGATTTCGCTTTTCAAGAACTCATCTTCAAACCTTGAGGAAGAAATCATAGAAAAAGCAAGAAAAAAGTTTAGAGATAAGCTCAATTCAGACTTAATTCCATCATTGCAAACCGCAGAATGGAAACAAAGAACCGAATCTCCACTTGGAATGAGTATTAATGGAGAACTATTTTTTGATGATTCGAAAATCAAAATTGAAGAACCAAAAAGAATTGAAATTGATATAAACAATAAAACTATCGAGGTTAATAAAAAACCCTGGTGGAAAATTTGGTAATTCTTTTTTTTTATTCGAAATAATATCTTCCTAAATAATAGCAATCGATGAAATCTGCTTTATTAATAATTTTATCTGCAACACTATTTGGTTGTTCTCATCCACACGCTTTTGTTTTAAATGACACAGAGAAAAACAGATATTACGTTTCAGAAATGGTCAATAAAGTTTTTGAAGAAAATCAAATTAACGAATCGCCTTTAATTGTCATAAACGGAATTCCTTTTGAATACGACAAGAAACAAGACACCATATTATTACCTCTCAAAAAATCTGACATCAAAAGCTTAAACTTTTTAAATCAAAATAGTAGTCGCATTATATATAATGAAAAAGAAAATGGTGGCGCAATCATAATAACCACCAAAATCTGAAATAAACAAGCTCATAAAACGTTTTCGTAACTAATTGTTATATAATTGTGAAGCTTAAAGCTATTAAAAGTAATTTCAGTATTTTTGTGTTTTTATAACCAAATTTTCAATTAAACTATAAAATGGCTTTAAACACAACAAACCCAACCGGGACTGAAGCGTGGAAAAATCTACAAAACCACTATAACGCAATTCACGAAACTACGATACAAGAATTGTTTCAACAAGACAATGCTCGTGTTGAGAAATTCAACTTGCAATGGAATGATTTTTTAGTAGACTATTCTAAAAATAATATTACTCCTGAAACGATCTCTCTTTTATTAGAATTGGCAAATTCAATTGGATTAAAAGATGCGATTTCTCAATATTTTGACGGAGCAATTATCAACCAAACTGAAAACAGAGCTGTTTTGCATACTGCTTTGCGCGCTCCGGAATCGGCAGTTATTAAAGTTGATGGCGAAAATGTAATTCCTGAAGTTTACGAAGTAAAAAACAAAATCAAACAATTCAGCAACGAAGTTATTTCTGGAGAAAGAAAAGGTTTCACCGGAAAAGCTTTTACTGATGTTGTAAATATAGGAATTGGAGGTTCTGATCTTGGACCTGTTATGGCGGTTGAAGCTTTACAATTCTACAAAAATCAATTGAACTTACATTTTGTTTCTAACGTTGATGGTGATCACGTTAACGAAATAATCAAAAAACTGAATCCTGAAACAACTCTTTTCCTGATTGTTTCTAAAACTTTTACAACTCAGGAAACTTTATCAAATTCTGAAACTATCAAAGAATGGTTTTTGAAATCGGCATCTCAGGAAGATATCGCAAAACATTTTGTGGCAGTTTCAACAAATATTCAGAAAGTAACAGAATTTGGAATTAATCCTGACAATGTTTTCCCAATGTGGGATTGGGTTGGAGGAAGATTCTCTTTGTGGAGTGCAGTTGGATTAAGCATTAGTTTAGCGATTGGATTTGATAATTATAATGAAATGCTAAAAGGCGCGAATGAAATGGATGAACATTTCAAATCGGCTGAATTTGACAAAAACATTCCAGTAACACTTGCTTTATTAAGCGTTTGGTACAATAATTTCTTTGGTGCCGAAAGTGAAGCTTTAATTCCATACACTCAATATTTACAAAAACTTGCTCCGTATTTGCAACAAGCAACTATGGAAAGTAACGGAAAAAGTGTTGGTCGCGACGGAAAACCTGTAAACTACCAAACCGGAACTATTATCTGGGGAGAGCCAGGAACAAATTCGCAACATGCTTTTTTCCAATTAATCCACCAAGGAACAAAGTTAATTCCGACTGATTTTATTGGATTCGTAAAACCACTTTACGGAAATGAAGATCATCATGATAAATTAATGTCAAACTTTTTTGCTCAAACTGAAGCTTTATTAAACGGAAAAACTCCAGCACAAGTTCAGGCAGAATTTGACAAACAAGGACTTTCTGCAGAAAAAGCTGCTTACTTATTACCTTTTAAAGTTTTTACAGGAAACAAACCAACTAATACAATTTTAATCCAAAAACTGACTCCAAAAAGCTTAGGATCTTTGATTGCATTATATGAACATAAAATTTTTGTTCAGGGTGTTATCTGGAACATTTTTAGCTTTGATCAATGGGGTGTAGAATTAGGAAAACAACTGGCAAACTCTATTTTGGATGAAATTAACACAAAGACTGTTAAAAATCATGACAGCTCGACTTCATTTTTGCTAAATCATTTCTTGAAGAACAAATAAAAAACTTAAATAAAAAGTTTTCTTAACTATTTGAAACGCCTTAATTTAACACAAATTAAGGCGTTTTTTCGTATAAAGAAGTATATTTTAACAGTAAAAACGTTTATTATTGCAAGTTTTAACTTACGCAGTAGTTATTATCGTTACACTTTTAACAAAAAACACTATTCAAAATTCAATAAAACATTATTTTCTTTAACGAAAAAACGAAAAATCATTTTAATGCGCAACACATTAGATAAAACTAGTTTTTCTTAACATTTTGATAACACTATCTGATTTAATTGTTATAATTTTGCCAAAAACAATAAACTAAATAACAAATGAAGACAATGAAAAATTGGTTACTTACTGGACTATTGTTCATGATAGTTTCAACCGCATTTTCTCAAGGAAAAATTACCGGTACTATTACCGACGGCGTGGGTTCATTGCCGGGAGCAAATGTTGCGATCAAAGGATCCTCTGCTGCTACTTCTACAGATTTTGATGGTAAATTTATTATCGATGCTACAACTAGCACAGGAGAAATCGTTATTTCTTACTTAGGTTACGAAAATCAAACTATCAAATTTGCTGTATCTAACGGTGCAACTACAAATTTAGGAAAGATCGTTTTATTATCTAATTCTAACGAATTAAGCGAAATTGTTGTAAAAAGTAGCGTTGTAGATATCGCAAGAGACAGAAAAACTCCTGTTGCTGTTTCTACTATTAAAGCTGCTGAAATTCAAGAAAAATTAGGTTCTCAGGAATTTCCAGAAATCTTAAAAAGCACACCTTCTGTGTATGCTTCAAAAGCAGGTGGTGGATACGGAGATTCAAGAATTGCTATTCGTGGATTTGACCAAAAAAACATTGCTATTATGGTTAATGGAGTGCCAATCAACGACATGGAAAACAGTGCTGTTTTCTGGAGTAACTGGGCTGGTATCTCTGATGTAACTTCTGCAATGCAAGTACAAAGAGGTTTAGGAGCATCAAAATTGGCTATTTCTTCTGTTGGAGGAACAATCAATATTGTTACAAAATCTTCTGATGTTAAAGAAGGTGGATCACTTTCTTCTAGCTTTGGTAATGATAACTACTTAAAAGCTCAAGCTTCTTATAGTACAGGATTAATGAAAAATGGACTTTCTGCTTCTGTTTTATTTAGCAGAACTGAAGGAAACGGATATGTTGACGGAACTAAATTTGAAGGATATAACTACTTCATGGCTTTTGGATACAAAATCAATGACAAACACAGTTTAGAATTCACATTTACAGGAGCTCCTCAATGGCACGACCAAAGAAACACTTCTCCACTATTAAGTGATTTCTTAAAATACGGAAGTGATGGTAAAACACCAAACATTAAATATAACTCTGATTGGGGATATAGAGATGGTCAGGAATATAATTTAAGAACAAATTATTACCACAAACCAGTTATGTCTTTAAACTGGGATTACAAAATCAATGAAACTACAAAATTATCTACTGTAGCTTACGGTTCTTGGGGTCGTGGTGGAGGAACTACTTCAACAGGTGGTATAAAAGGTCAAAACCCTTATACTGTAGGAACTGCTACTGTACCTAACAACTTAAGAGATGCTAATGGATTAATCAATTTTGATTTAATTCAAGCTTACAACTCTGGACAAGTAACTGCAATAGGACAAAGACAAGCTGTAAACAGAACTGTTAATGGAACTGTAGTTGCTGAATACCAAAATACTTCAAGCTCAGCTGGTAATACTGCTGGTCTTTCTGAAATTGCTTCAGTTAACTCACACAACTGGTATGGTGCTGTAATCAATTTAGATAAAAAACTTACTGACAACTTAACTTGGGATATAGGTGTTGAAGGAAGAACTTACAAAGGTATTCACTACCAAAACTTAATTGATTTATTTGGAGCTACAAACTATAAAAATACTGCTGACGTAAACAACAACCCTGGATACTTTAGTACTACTTATGCTCCAAGACCAAGCGGAAATCCTTTCGTAAGTACTGATTACCAAGAAAGAATCAACTACTGGAATGATAGTGAAGTAAACTATTATGGTGCTTTTACACAATTTGAATATACTATTGGTAAATTAACAGCTTTCCTTCAAGGTGCTGTATCTCAACAAGGATACAAAAGAATTGATCACATGAAGTATTTAGCTTCTAACCCACTTTCTGAAACTGAATTCAAAAACATCGCTGGTGGAGACGTTAAAGCTGGAGCAAACTATAACATTAATGATCAACATAATGTATTTGTAAATGCTGGTTTTTACTCAAAACAACCATTTTTCAATGCTGTTTATCCAAACAATGCTTCTATCATCAATGATAACTTAACTAACGAGAAAGTTAAAGCTGTTGAAGTAGGATACGGTTTCCGTTCAGGAATCTTCAATGCTAACTTAAACGGATACTACACTCAATGGAATGACAGATTCACACCTGGAACTGATTCTGACCAAGCTAACAACCCTGGAGGATACTATACTTTCCAAGGTGTAAACGAAACACATACAGGAGTAGAATTAGATGTAACAGCAAAAGTGCTTACTAAATTGAAACTTAATGGTATGATCTCTATTGGTGACTACAAATATGATGGAAATGCTACAAGTAATCGTTTTGATGCTTCTAACAACCCATTCCCAGGCGGAACTGCTCAAACATTATACTTAGACGGAGTAAAAGTTGGAAACAACGCTCAAACTACAATGGCAATTGGTGCAGCTTACGAAATCTTAGACGGTCTTAATGTAGATGCTAACCTTAACTATTCTGAAAAATTATATGGTAACATCTCACCTGTTAACTTCTTAAGTGCTACTAACAAAGGAGCATTAGAATTACCTGGTTTTGCTACTACTGATGCTGGTGTATCATACAAATTCTTCTTCGGACAAGGAAAAGGAAATGCTTTAAACTTCAGATTAAACGTAAACAACGTTTTTGATAAAGTTTTCATCAACGAATCATTTACAAATATTTTTGCAAGTGACAACGTTCCTGTTGCAGCTGGACAGCCAGCTGGTTCAAAAGGAACTTACGCTTCTAACGGACTACTTTACAAAGGACTTGCAACTGATAACAAAGTTTACTTTGGTTACGGAAGAACTTGGAACTTTACATTACGTTACGATTTCTAAGAATTTAGAATCTTAATAAATAATAAAAACGGCATTGACTTTTAGTTTAATGCCGTTTTTTTATACCCTTTTTTGCTATATTTGTTTTAACAAAAAATAAAATTTATGTACCATTTTCTACAAAAATTCCATTCCGGTTGGGCTTATTTAGCTTTATTACTTTTATTAATTGCAGTGGTAAATTCAATTATCGGATTAACTTCAAAGAAAGAATTCACCGCTAAAGATCGCAAAATTGCTTTATTTGCTTTAATAGGCACACATACTCAATTATTGATTGGTATAATCCTTTATTTTGTTTCTCCTTTAGGAAAAGCAGCTTTTGGACAAATGTCTAATGCAGAACTTAGACTTACATCATTAGAACACCCTCTTATTAATATTATTGCTATCATTTTGATAACTATCGGATGGTCAAAACATAAAAAATTAATCAATAGCGAAGCTAAATTTAAAACTTTTGCTACTTTTTACGGATTAGGATTATTGCTTATATTAAGCAGAATCCCGTGGAACCTATGGTTCTAAAAAAACCAATTAAAGCCCTAAAATTCTAGGGCTTTTTTTATCTCGGCATATTATTTGTACAAACTCCCCAAGTCTGAAAAAAAATAAAAAATGAGAAATAAAAAACATATTTTACTCACAACACTTACTATAACCTTTTTAAGCTGTTTTACTTATGTCATAAGTCAGACAAAACCAGTAATCGAATCTAAACCACCTCAACAGGACACGGTAAAAACGGTAAGACCAAACTTAATTGCAATACCTACAGATTCTGTTTTTACTGACAAAGGTTTAAAACTAAAACCATACAAGAAAAATGCACATGCCTCCTACTACGCTGATCGTTTTAATGGTAAAAAAACAGCAAACGGAAGCAGATTCAGCAACAGCGCATATACTGCCGCACACAAGAAACTTCCATTTGGAACAAGAATAAAAGTAACAAATGAAGCCAACGGAAAATTTGTAATCGTAAAAGTTACCGATCGTGGTCCGTTTGTAAAAACAAGAGAACTTGATTTATCTAAAAGAGCCTTTATGGAAATCACCAAAAGCAAAGGAAGCGGTGCCATGAAAGTGACAATAGAAACAATAGTAGAATAATAAAAAAAATCCCGTCCGAAATTCGAGACGGGATTTTTTTTGCACATTACTTAATTTCCCGAAGACTTCACTTCACATTTTAAACAACTTCCCTTTCCGCAGAAAACTCACTTTTTCGAATCTGGAATACATCAAAATAGTAGGAAATTATTTTACTTTTTTCTTCCGTCTTTTTAAATTTTATTTTACTTTAGTAGTATTATATGCATATAAATAAATGAAAGAAGCTCTTGATAATTTTTTAGAAAGTTGGCGTAATAATAACGATGTTGTTGGAATACTTTTAACCGGAAGTCATGCAATTGAGATGAACCATAAAACTTCGGATATTGATATTCGAATATTCGTGACTGAAGGTTTTAAAACAACCAAAGGTTTAACAGAAATCGATGGATTCAAAATTTCATATTTGGTAAGGAGTCATAATATTATAGAAAATATATTAAAAAGAGAATTCTCCAGAAATAGTAGATTTGAAGCAACTACAATCTCTATGGGTAAAATTATCTTTGAAAAAGACGGTATACTTTCTGAATTACAAAAACTTGCTCACCATTATCAGGGAAGCGACTTTGCTAAAAGAGATATTGATGATGAATCTCTAAAATCAAACATATATCTTTTATATAACTACAAAAGTTACTTAGAAACTCTGGAAGAAGACTCTCCTTATTTTACTTACACCTATATGCTGTTTATGAAAATAAGCTTGAATTTCTATTCTCATTTTTTAAATTTTGAAATAGTTTCAGATTTAAAAACCGAAAAACTATTTACAAATGACTTATTCAGAGACAAATGTAATTGGAGTAAATTTCCTGATGAAGAGTTTGTAATACTTTGGCAAAACTGCATTTCAACAGGAAAAATCAACAAACCTAATATTACTAAAATGTTTAATTTTCTTCAAGATAAAGTCGTAAAATTTAACATAAAAAACCACACGTTTTCTTGGCAAGAATAGTATTATCGAATATATTTGTAATACTATACACTAAAAAAAGTTTGATTTATGAAAACTAATCTTAAGTTAACTAAAATTACGATTTCAAAACTTGACAATCTTAATCTTAGACCATTACAAAATGATGAATTGCAAAATCTAAAAGGTGGAGGCGAAGTACCATCTTTTACTAGTACACTTCAGCCAACTACTAATCCAACTGACACAAGTGGACCAAGTGGAACAACTTCTACCGGAGGCGTTGATATTATAACAATTGGAGGAGGATGGAATGATACTTCATCTTATACCAGCTGTATCGTTTCTGAAGGTGGAACTTGCATGACCAAACTATCGTAATTATTTTTATTAATAATTAAGTGAAAAATCCAAAACTTAACAGTTTTGGATTTTTTATTCAATACATTCTATTTATGGATTTCATAGAGTCAAAGATTCATTTAATCAATGATCTAATTAGCTCAAACTATCAAAAAACAAACGAAATTGGAGTTCTGGCAGGTCTTTCTGGTCTTGCTTTATTTAATTTTCATTATTCGCGAGTATTTAATAAAGAAACTACAATTGGAAGCACTATTCTTGAAAAATGCATTTTAAAAATTAACGAAGGATATTCAAAACCAACTTACTGCAACGGAATCGTTGGATTTGCGTGGATAATAAACTATCTAATAAAAGAAAATTTTATAGACGATAGTAATAATGAAGTCCTTTATGAGATCGACGACTATAATCATGAATGGATAGATTTTTCAATAAAAGACAACAATTTTGATTTTTTTCATGGTGCCATTGGATATCTAAATTATTCTATTGATCGCTATAATAGTTTAACCAATTCTGAAAACTTAGAAAAAATTGAAAAATCAATTAGACTTTTATTAAACTATTTATCAGAATTACTTCCGGAAATTGAGTTATATCCAAATGGTTCAAAAAAACACATTATTAAAATGGGTTTTGAAAACAATGTATTTTTTGGCTCAGCACATGGAATTTCGAATATCATATTCATTCTCAATAAAATCTCCACAATCCCGAAATTCAATTCAAAAGCACAATTATTATCTGATCAATATATTGCTTATTTGTTAAAGTACAAGAATGATAAAAATTCAGACATATCTCTTTTTCCGAATTTTTTAAGCAAAAAAGGAGTTGTAAAATATGAGAGCGCTCTTAGCTGGTGTTCCGGGGATCTTGGTATCGGTATTAATCTATTAAATACAGCTGTACGTTACAATCATAATGAAAATTATAAACTAACCGGAATCGAAATCTTAGAACATGCTTCACAAAGATCTTCATTAGATAAAACATCTTTGAAATTAGACTGTGTTTGCCACGGTTATTTTGGAGCGTATAAAATTTTCTCAGACGCATATAAAATCACACAAAAAGAAGATTTCCTTAAAGCAAGCAATTACTGGCTGGATCTTGGAATAAAAAACCTTACGATAAATAATGATTCAGATTTAACCATTTTAAATGGACTGTCAGGCATTGGCCTTTCATTATTAGACCATATAGATTCAAAAAAACTAAACTGGGGCGAATGCTTGTTTTTATAAAAATCAATTAAAATAAACTAGCAAAATGAGTTTTTACAACCACTTTTAAATTCCTTAAGCACTAAAAATAATGAACCATTTCCCTTATAAATTATTTCCCAACTACGTCCTAAGAACACCTTTATATCCCATATCTGATTTATTTTCATTTTTAGACGAAATAAAAGATGATGATTCCGCTTTCAAGAAAAAATTCAGTGAAAGTTTAATACAAGAAGCCATTTATGTGGCATCTCCAAACTTATATGTTATTTTGAAAAAATGGCTGGATGGAGAGTTAGAAGATGTCAAAAAAACAGAAAAATTAAAAACCTCACTTCTCAAATATTTAACTCGTATGTCTTCAAGGTGTACGCCTTTCGGACTTTACGCCGGATATTCGATAGGTTCATTTGCAGATGAAAATAATATTTTAGTAAGTAATAATACTGAGCATAGAAAGTACACAAAACTCGATATGTTTTATTTAGTTTCTCTAACTAATAACTTAATTAAGAACGAAAAAATTAAGAATAGCGTTCGTTTCTACGCTAACTCAACTATATATTCCTATCATAATGAACTTAGATATATTGAATATAAATATTATGGCTTAAAAAGAAGTCATGAAATTGTTTCGGTCGAAAAATCAGAAGTACTGGACTTTTTACTTGATTTTTCTAAAGAAGGCTATTTAATTACTGAAATTGCAAATAAACTGATTGCAAAATATAGCGATGTAGAATATCACGAAGCTTTAGATTATATAAATCAAATAATAGAAAATCAATTACTAGTAAGCGAATTAGAACCGCTAGTTGTGGGATTGGATTATTTTACTCATTTACGACAAATAATATCCAAGATCGAAGATATCGATGAAATAAAGAACATAATTGAAGATGTTGCAGAGAAGATTGAAAAATTAGATCTAAAAATTGAAAGTCAAATCTCTAGTTATAATGAAATAACAACACTTTTAGAGGAACTCAATACGAGATTTGATAAAAAATTTCTATTTCAAACGGATTTAAAAATCGCAGTCCAGACAAATACATTGGATAAAAAAGCGATAAAAGATATCAGAGAAGGGATTATCATCTTAAATCAAATATCTCCTTACATGGAGAACTATTTCTTGCACAATTTTAAGAAAAAATTTATTGAAAAATTCGGAGAATCAGAAATACCTTTATCAATAGCTTTAGATTCAGATTCTGGAATTTTATATACAGAAAGTCCATATCATAACATTCTTCCTGATGATTCTTTTATAAATCAAATTTTATTAAATAAAAAAAATACAAATAATGACGTTCGGTTAAATAAACTTGACTTGCTCTTGCATGAAAAAATCTTGAAGTCATATAAAAAAGACAGCCAAAGCATTATTATAGATAAAGATGAGCTACCTCATCTTAATGACAAATGGGACGATCTTCCTGAAACAATGTCATTCCTAACCGAATTTGTAATTAAAGATGGCAAACAAAAAATACTATTAAACGCAGGTGGAAATTCAACTGGTGCAAATCTATTTGGAAGATTTTCATTAGCTGATGATGAGATTGATCACTTTTGCAAACAAATAACTGAGGCTGATAAAAGAAACAGCGAAAATGTTATTCTAGCTGACATTGGCCACTTACCTGAAGCAAGAATTGGAAATGTCTCTTCAAGATCAAAATTTTACGATTATGAAATACCATACCTTGCAAAATCAATTCAAAAATTTAGCAATCAAATCCCCGTTAGCGATTTAGCCGTATCAGTTAATCATTTAGGAGAAATTGTTCTTCGTTCCGTATCTAAAAACAAAAAAGTCATTCCCAGATTAATAAACGCTCACAATTTTAACAACAATAGTACTCCGATATATCATTTCTTATGTGATTTACAAACACAAGGCAAAAGAAATGGAATGCGTCTGGAAATAAATAGTCTCACAAAAATATTTAAACATATACCGCGAATAGAATATAAAAATATCATATTAAAAAAAGCAAATTGGACTTTTACCCAACAAGACATTTCATTATTCTTTAAAAAAGTTCCTTTTGACCAACTAAAAAATGATATACAAGCTTTTAGAGAAGAGTGGAAAATTCCACGTTATATAAATATAGTCGAAGGAGATCACCAGCTCTTAGTTGATTTTGAAAATAGCACATCATTTGCTATGATGTTAGATCTTATTTCGAAAAAAGACTCAATCCTCTTTGAAGAATTTCTCTTCTCTGATGAAGATCAAATAGTAAAAAGAGGAGAAAGTAATTTTACCAATCAGGTAATCATTTCAATTTATAAAAACCACACAAACTAATTATAATGGTTGAAAAAATAAAAAGTCGCTTTTTTCCTGGCGACGATTGGCTGTACCTTAAGATATATTGTGGCTACAAAGTATCTGATGTTTTATTAACTGAAATCATTAAGCCTTTTACAGAAAAGCTTATCAGAGAAAATTATATTAAAAAATGGTTTTTCATCAGATATACAGACCCGAATTATCATATCAGATTCCGAGTTGAACTTACTGATAAAAAAAACATTGGACACGTAATACATGAATTCAATAATCTATTACAAGACTATATAGAGTCAAAATCTGTTTGGTTGCTACAAATAGATTGTTACGATAGAGAAATTGAACGTTATGGTTCAAATACAATGGAACTAGCGGAAGAAGTTTTTTTTAATGATAGTGTCGAAATAATTAATTTTCTATCTACTTCAAAAAGCGAAGACACCGATATTGTTTCAGAATCTAAACCTATATTTAGTTTAAAACTAATTGATTTTTATTTGACTCATTTTGGATTAACTGATTCTCAAAAATTAAGTTTTATGGAAAGGCTTAGAGATTCCTTTTACAAAGAGTTTGACATTAACAAAGACAATAAAAAACAAATTGAAAAAGTCTACAACAAACATAAAGAATCAATCTATCAGCAATTATTAGATACAAATAATGCTATTATAAATACTGCAATAAAACAGAATATAGACGAAATTTTAAAAGTTGCAAAACAGGAATCAACACCTGAAAACAAAGTGACTTATTTAATTTCAAGCTTTGTGCATATGTCTCTTAACAGATTATACTATTCTAATAATCGAATTCATGAATTAGTATGTTATGATGTTTTATGGAAATTCTACAAATCTAAAGTCAGCCGAAATCCTCAAAATCAACATTAGATAAAATACTTTTCAGACAAAAAAACACCAGCTTAAAAACTGGTGTTTTTTTTTAATCTATTATTATTTTTTAATCTTAAACGAACTTTCTAATACTCATTATAATTCCGGTATGGATTCCTTCGTGGTAATTATTGAAGCTCAAAGCTCCGTCAATATTTTTGAGTGTAAAACCCATACTTGTTAGATATTCGGTATAAGAAACAAAGATATTATTAGCAAAATCTTTTTGAACCTGATCTAATGTAGACGAAAGTAATTCTCTGATTTCATCAACTTCGGCTTGTGAAACGTCACCTTCCGGTTTGGTTCCTTTTCTGTATTTGGCAACAAATTCTTCTGAAACCAACATTGGTAAACCTGACAACTTGTAGATTAAAACCTGTTGTGAAGCGACACAATGTGCAATGTTCCAAATTAAATTATTACTAAATCCCACTGGAATTTTATTCAATTGTTCTAATGAATGGTTATCTAAAACCTTCAATAAAACTTCTCTAATGGTTTTTTGTACTTCAAAAACTGAATTCATAATTTTATTTTTTTTCTAAAATTAGGCATTTTTCAGTTTTAAATGAATTTTCTTTGTAGTCTCTTAAATTTAAAAATCATGAACAAAATATACTACTTAGCTTCTTGCGATACGTGCCGAAAAATCATCAAAAGTCTTCCAAAAGACAATAACCTGGTTTTTCATGATATTAAACAAAACCCAATTACAGAAGCTGAACTTGACGAAATGTACAAGCTTGCCGGAAGTTATGAGGCTTTGTTTAGCAAGAAAGCTCAGTTATACAAATCAATGGATTTAAAAAACAAATCTCTGACGGAGGACGATTATAAAAAATACATTCTGGAGCATTATACATTCATAAGTCGTCCGGTTTTTATTATTGATGAAAAAATCTACATTGGTAATACACAACCTGTGACTTTGCAGGTTCAGAAAGCTTTGGAAAAATAATACCGTAAAGTTCTAAGGAATCGGGGTTTGCGTTAGGGATAGAAGTCGAAATCCTTTTTTTGAGCTTTTTCTGCTCAAAAAAAGATTGGAGCGAATAGCCCGACCGAAGGGAACGCCCAAATTAAAATTCTAATTCTAAAAAATTAGCCACGAATTAAAAAGTTTCAAATTAATGTAAATTCGTGAAAATCGTGGCAAAAAAACTTTAAGTAGTTCCGAATAAAACAGATTAGCGAATTACAGCGCAACACAGCAAAGTTTTATTTATCTTTGCGCCTTTATACTCAATTATATGATACAATCTATGACAGGGTTTGGCAAAGCTTCTTTGCAATTGCCTACAAAAAAAATTACCGTTGAAGTAAAATCCTTAAATAGTAAAGGTTTAGATTTAAACGTAAGAATGCCGTCGCTTTATCGCGAAATGGAATTAGGTTTAAGAACCCAAATCTCTACGAAACTTGAAAGAGGAAAAATTGATTTTGGAATTTACATCGAAAGTACTTCTGAACAAACTTCAACTAAAGTAAATGTTCCTGTTGTAAAAAACTATATCGCGCAGCTTAAAGAAGTTTATCCTGATGCCGATGAAACTGAATTAATGAAAATGGCCGTTCGTATGCCTGATACGCTAAAAACGGAACGTGAGGAAATCGATGAAAACGATTGGGAACAAATTCAGGTTATAATTGAAGAAGCGCTTCAAAATATCTTAACTTTTAGAAAAGACGAAGGTGAATCTCTTGAAAAAGAATTCAACTTAAGAATTGGGAATATCCGCCAATATATGAATGACGCTTTGGCTCTTGATCCGGAACGCGTTCAGGCTATAAAAGATCGTTTGCAAACTGCTATTTCGGAATTACAGGTTAATGTTGATGAAAATCGTTTTGAACAAGAACTGATTTATTATTTAGAGAAACTGGATATTACCGAAGAAAAAGTTCGTTTGACAAATCATTTAGACTATTTCTTAGAAACTATAAAAGGTACTGAAGCTAATGGTCGTAAACTTGGTTTTATAACTCAGGAAATGGGTCGCGAGATCAATACAATGGGTTCTAAATCAAATCACGCTCAAATGCAAAAATTGGTTGTGATGATGAAAGATGAATTGGAAAAGATTAAGGAACAGGTATTAAATGTTTTGTAAACGCATTAAGCTTTAAGCTGTAGGCTATAAGCAGAAAAACGAAACGAATAAAAAGCTTAAAGCATATTGCTTAAAGCCTAAAGCATACATAATGAACAAAGGAAAATTAATTGTTTTCTCAGCTCCTTCAGGATCGGGAAAAACAACTATAGTAAGACATTTACTTGGGAAAGAAGATTTAAACTTAGAATTTTCGATCTCAGCGGCTTCACGCGACCCACGCGGAGAAGAAGAACACGGAAAAGATTATTATTTTATTTCGTTAGAAGAATTCAAAAAACACATTAAAGCCGAGAATTTCCTGGAATGGGAAGAAGTTTATCGTGATAATTTTTACGGTACTCTAAAAGCCGAAATTGAACGCATTTGGGCTTTAGGCAAAAACGTGATTTTTGATATTGATGTTGCCGGAGGATTGCGTATTAAACATAAATTCCCGGATCAGACTTTGGCTGTTTTTGTAAAACCTCCAAGTGTTGACGAATTAAAACGCCGACTAAAAGAACGCTCTACAGAAACTGATGACAAAATAAATATGCGTATCGCAAAAGCTTCTGTTGAATTGGCTACAGCTCCGCAATTTGACACGATCATCAAAAATTATGATTTGGATACTGCAAAAGAAGAAGCCTATCAATTGGTAAAAGCTTTTGTAAACAAAGACTAGAAACTTCATAAACCAATACTATTTTACAATAAGAGCCGTTAGCATTGATGTAAACCGCTATTAATATTTGTATTATGATTAATTTATTTGAAATAAAAAGAAACGAGAATTATCTGAGCATTATTATTCTTATCATTAGAATAGCAATTGCAACATTGATGATTTCGCACGGATTATCTAAACTGAATATGCTTTTAGCCGGAGGTAAAATTGATTTTCCTGATCCGCTTGGAGTAGGAAATACAGCGTCTTTAGCTCTTGCAGTTTTTGCAGAAGTAATATGTTCTTTCTTTATTTTTATTGGTCTTGCCACAAGATTAGCTACTGTACCATTAATCATTACAATGCTGGTCGCTGTATTTATTATTCATGGCGCTGATCCAATCGATGTTAAAGAAATGGGAATTCTATATTTGTTATTTTATGTACTTCTTTTGGTTACCGGAAGTGGTAAATTCTCAGTTGACAATTTAATTTCGAAAAAGAATCGTTACTAAGCTATTTTTAAATACCATAGATTAATTTGAATGTAATAATTACGATTTGAATTATGAAAAAAACTCTTTTATGAAGATAGGCCTTTATTTCGGAACTTATAATCCCATTCATGTTGGCCACTTAATCATTGCCAATCATATGGCTGAGTTTGCCGATTTAGATCAAATTTGGATGGTCGTTACGCCACATAATCCGCTTAAAAAGAAAGCCACTTTATTAGACGATCATCAACGTTTGGAAATGGTTTTTCTGGCAACAGAAGATTATCCAAAAATTAAACCTTCGGATATTGAATTCAAATTACCGCAGCCTAATTATACCGTAAATACGTTGGTTCATTTACATGAAAAATATCCAACTCATGACTTTTCATTAATTATGGGCGAAGACAATTTGAAAACGCTTCATAAATGGAAAAACTACGAAGTGCTTCTGGATCATTATGATATTTATGTGTACCCAAGGATTTCTGATGAAGAGGAAAATATCGAATTAAAATCGCATCCAAAAGTTCATGTTATTGATGCGCCAATTGTAGAGATTTCTTCAACTTTTATTCGAAATAGTATTAAAGAAGGAAAAAATATCCAACCACTTTTACCTCCAAAAGTTTGGGAATATATTGATCATAATAATTTTTATAAGAAGTAAAAAAATACAATCTTGTCATTTCGACGAAGGAGAAATCTCCACGAGAAGCTCGACAAAGATTAACAAATTTAAGTTGCCTTCAGTTTTAACTGGAGGTTTTTTATTTTCAAAAAACATCATTCCATAGGAATGTCTGCTCGGTAGAATTAAATTTGAATTACGATTATACGTTCCATAGGAACGTTTGATTAATGGTCCAGATATTTCACCATAAAGACAGGTGTCCTTACAGGACACAACGCAAAATGCTCTTATTATTTTTTACCAATGAGAGATTCCTACGGAATAAAAACAGAATAAAAAAAGCCTGAATTTTACAATTCAGGCTTTTTTTTATAATTATGCTTCAACATTAATATCGCTTTTAACTCGAGATCTGATATCACTTTTATAAGAAGTAAACTCATATTTTCAATAGCCTTCAGTTTTTACTGGAGGTTTTTTATTTTCAAAAAACATCATTCCATAGGAATGTCTGCTCGGTAGAATTAAATTTGAATTACGATTATACGTTCCATAGGAACGTTTGATTAATGGTCCAGATATTTCACCATAAAAACAGGTGTCCCTACAGGACACAACCCAAAATGCTCTTATTATTTTTACCAATGAGATATTCCTACGGAATATAAAACAGAATAAAAAAAGCCTGAATTTTACAATTCAGGCTTTCATTTTAATTATGCTTCAACATTAATATCACTTTTAACTCGAGATCTAATATCACTTAAAGATTGATTTGCTAAAAGTTTTCCATCTCTAAAAACCTCCTTCAATTCACCTTGTTTTTCTTCTTCCCAAGAAACATTATCGGTTAAATGATATATTCCATCAACTAAATCAATTTTCATTAATCCTTTAGCAGATTTTTTAGTTCCGTCGTCTGTAATTGGATCTTTAAAAATAGCTCTTCCTTCGCCATCAACTTCTCCATAAGTAGCTTTCATAGCAAATCCAAAAGTATCTCTTGTGTTATATTGATACGTAAAAGATCCAATTCCAAGAACAACATTTGTAGATGCAAAACCTTTTGCTTTTAATCTTTCGCAAATTTGGATAGATCTCGCAACAGTAATACTATCGCCGTAAATAGCTCCAATTTGAGGTATAAGCTCTTTATATCCTTTTGCGTTAGTTGCACCTCCAAAAACATCCCAAAGAAGCTCAATTACACCTTTTTTCTCTTCTTCTGTTTTTCCGTTTGGATTTCCGCAGATAATATCAACCGGATCTCCACTATCAGGACGAATCACGACTTTACCTTCTCTGGCAACAATATCTTCTTTTAGACGTGGCAAATAATCAGTTAAAACTTTCCATAAATCCCAAGTATCAGAAACGATAGAAACAATTCCTTTTGGATAAACCTCCGTAACTAATCTTTTGAAAGTTTCACATTCACCTTCAGTAGTTCCCATACACATTACAGAATGCTCAGTTGCTGCAACAGAACCTGCGATTAATTCAGTATCAGAATTTGCATTGTAATAATCTTCGAAGAAATCAATTACAGGAATTGTATCAGAACCTGTAAAACTCAACAAATGTCCCGCTGCAGAAGTTATCGCTGCTTCGATTCCGCCCATTCCTCTCATTGAGAAATCGTGCGCCTGCCAATCTACAAATTCTGGAACAGATGAAGTTTCATCAGCATATTTGTCTAATACTTTTCTATATTCTCTCGCAATTGTAGCCGAATTACAAGGCAACCAAATCACCGCAGAAAGTAATGTTTCGAAATAATTCGTCAACCAGAAAAATTCCGGAAGCGTATTGTACATCGTAAACATTGGCACTCTCAAAGGTACACTCGCGCCTTCTGGCAAAGCTTTAAAAACCATCGGAATATATCCTAAATCATGAAGATCTTCGATATGTTTTGTACCGACTTGATTTTCGCCTAAATAATTATTGATTCTTCTTGCGTATTTTTTAACCACTTCTTCTTTTGGTTGTTTGAAGAAATCAGCATCAAAATCATGAATAATGTATTTTTTGATGAAATATTGCAATCCAAAAAACACTACTTCATCAAGACCTTCAATTCTTGATTTTCTTGGTGTCCAGTTAGAATATACTAATGTGGTTTTGTCTGGATATTGTCTTCTGTGGTCAACTTTGTAACCGTCGGTTAATAATAATGGGTTCATATTTTGTTATTTAAGTAAATTTTGTATTAACTCTTCCAATGTTTTAAACTGTTCTATTGCATATCTTTCACATACAATATCAATATTGCCTTTGCGCCAAAAATTTTCTTCAACAACGACTTTCATTTTATTCGATTGTGCATAAAGTCCAAACTCAAGCAAAGATATTGGCGACATTGTATCTCCGGCAAAATACATAATAACAATATCTGCATTTTCTAATGCGCCAAGTTCCCAATTTACTTGCTCCTTGAAATCGCTATTTTCTATCGTTTGTGACCAACTGCTATCCCATTCATTTCTTCTTGGGTTAAAAATAATATAATCGTTTTGTAGCAATTCTTCACATTTTTTCTGCCAGTTTACAGCTTTATCCATTTCGATAGAACCAGCAAGAAAAATTGTTTTGAAATCATTTTGCAAAGGAATTGTTTCTGGTGCTTTATAAACTCTTTTCATACTTCTATTTGTTTCTGCCTTTTTCTTTTGGATAAAAGGATTGCACTATTTCACTTTGCCAAAATGCTTTTGTTTCAACATCAATACAACTTAATTTTCCGCAAAAACCTGCTCCGGTATCAATATTCCAAATATTACAACCTTGCATTGGAATATCAATATTATAATGAAGTGTTGGCGTATGACCAATATAAATCTCATTATAAAGCAATAATCTTTTAGGATATGAAAGTGAATCTTTCTGGATTCTCTTGTCCATCGTCAAAGCCATTTCCCAAAGTGTTCTGTCCCAGGAATAATTTGTTTTGTAATGTTCTTTTTCCGGACCATGCATAGACGAAAAACCTGCGTGAATAAACAAATTATTATCCTCATCTACAAAATAATCTTTCATATTGTCAAAAAACTCAAGATGCTTTTCTTTAGACAACTGATCAATATTCTGATAACTTTCGATAGTTGATTTTCCTCCATGCAAAAACCAAATATCATTTATTACATCATTCATCAGCCATTCGTGACACCAAACATCATGATTTCCTCTTATAAAAATGCAATCTTGTCTTTGAGATAATTCGATAAGAAAATCAACAACTTGAGCTGATTCGCTCCAACCATCGACATAATCGCCAAGAAAAATAAGTCTGTCAGTTTCTGTCATCTCAACTCTCTCCAACAATTGAACTAAAGCTTGCAAACCTCCGTGAATATCTCCAATAACTAATGTTCTCATTATATTTATTTATAAATGAAGTAGTGTTTTTGTTATTTAATAATCCCAGATTAGTCCTTTTTCGTTTAGTCTATATTGGTACTTTTGGGTATCGCCGAAAGTTTCATATTCTTTATAATTTCTATTTATAATTTCATCATAAGCCAAAAACATTTGATTAGAAGCAATATGAAAAGGCATTCTTCCGCATCCGGTACATAAACCCGGAATTGTGACTGTTTCTATTTTAGGATTATTTATACAAGCTATCAAAATTGCTTTCATAGCTAAAAAAGCATTTACTGAAGTTGCAATATTAAAGCTCATCGGAACTCGCATAGTTGGAGCTGAAATTAAAAAAGGAACTTCATTATCTCCTGTTTCTAATGTGATTGACCTTCCAATTAACAGTTCTCTTTCATCAAGTTGAGCAATTTTTGCTTGTAGTTCATCCTGCAAATGCCATCCAAATCTTTCTGACAAATGCCAATCTAATCCGCCGTCCATGAATCCAAATGAATTTGCCGGACTTACAACTGCGTCAGATTTTATTTTTGTAATATCTCCTTTTATTATACTGACATTCTCACATTCTGAAAAATCATTTCTCCATGAATTGCCAAGTTCATCCTCTAAGTAAACTAATTTTATATGCAGCATATTTTTTGAATTAAAATTGAATGTATTTTTCGATCAATTCCTCAACTCTCTCCAACAATTGAACTAAAGCTTGCAAACCTCCGTGAATATCTCCAATAACTAAAGTTCGTTCATCAATTAAATCTAATCTTTAAGTTTATACATAATATCACTTCTTAAAACATACTTTATCCCCGAAATCAGAGCCGTTCCTTCATGACGCTGACTATGTTCAAAAATAAGCGCAGTTCCTGTTTTAGGCGTAATAATTTCACCCGAAGCAAATTTTGTTTCTCCGCCCTCATATATTTCATTCAAATAAATGAGAAATGTATAATAACTAAATTCCGACTCACTTCGTTTATAGCTTCCATCGCGGTGCATTTTAAAACGCTGACCTGGATTATACTTGTAAAACCTGAACATTTCATTTAATCCCGTGGCTGTAGTGTTTGCCACTTCAGACTTAACATAAGGCTTCAGTTTTTGCCAAAAGAAAGATGCATATTCATTATCCTGATACATGATACGTTCGTTATTACGCACCATTTTCATCATTTTCTGTGCTCCGTCAATATTTACTCCAGCTTCTTCAAAACCAATTTGCTCACTTTTCTCTATTAATTCATTACATTCATCAACAGTAAGAAAATTGTCGATCGTATAAATTTCCAGTGTATCATTAATAATGTTTAGCATAATTATACATTTGAATTAATTAAACTTATTATCTAGAGCTGTATCTAATTTTATCAGAAAATCTTTCCCGAATTTATCATTCTCTAAACCTTCGTATAAGAAAGTAGGCAACGTTTTATCACAATTTTGTTTATGACTTAAAATTGCCATACACAAAGCAGCGACAGTATCAGTATCTCCGCCATAATCTATACTTGTTTTTAAACAATCGCTCATAGAATTCGCTTCCGAAACAATTTTAATAACAGATTGCGTCGTTGGATATCCGTGCATATCTATTGGCGAAGTAATCTTATAGGTTTCGTTTTCCTTCAAAGTTTCATTCAAAAACGGAATCAAAGTTGTTCCATCACCTAAATTATATTTAAAATAATGAACCGCCAAAGCAATACGTTTCGCACAACTAATTCCTTCGATTGTATGATGAGAAGTTTTTGCCTGAATTTCGCAAAACTCCATTAACTGATTAATATCTTTTAAATATCCTATAGAATACGCTCGCATTGCAGAACCGTTTCCGTTACTGCCATTATCTATTATTTTGATAAAATCAGCTCCATTTTTACTTGCGTCCAAAGCATTGTAAACCCGATCTGAATATCCTCTTCTTTTATCTCTGTGAAAAACTTCGACAAACTTATCTCCAACTTTAATCTCGTTCCAATTATCATCTTCTAATAACAATTCCGAAATTGCAATTGCCATTTGAGTATCGTCTGTATATCTTTTATAAATCTCCGTATAAAGTCCGTGTTTATGATATTGAGTCAAATCGTTATTTTGAATAATAAAATCTAAATCTCGAAATTCAAAACCTGCACCATATGCATCGCCTATTGCTGCTTCTAGTATCATAATTATTGTTTTTGGTTGTTAATTTGAATGTGGTAATTCTGTTTAAGATTTAAACTCAATGTATTTTGAAGGAACTTCGTCTGTCAACCACACATTATTTTCGGATAAATAAAACTTAAATCCGTCTCTATACATATCGCCACTTCTTACGGTTAGAATTTGAGGAACTCCCCTTCTTCCTCCTACTTTAATCGCAGTTTCACGATCTTTCGAAAGATGAACATGTTGACGACTCATTTTTTGTAAACCTTCTTTTTTAATGTCTTCTAAAAATTTTGCAACCGTTCCGTGATATAAAAATTCCGAAGGTTCTGCTTCATTCAGGTTTAATTCTACCGAAATTGAATGTCCCTGACTTGCTCTTATTTTCGTTTTATCTTCATTAAAAGCAAAACGTTTTTTATCATTATTTTCTACAACGTAATCTAAAAGTTCTACAGTCATTTGATTTTGACTTCCTCTATTATTGCATTTTTCAATTAGTTCTTCAACATCAGCCCAACCATTTTCGTCTAATTTTAATCCGATGGTTTCTGGTGAATGTCTTAAAACCAGACTTAGAAATTTGCTTACGCTCTTTGCTATTTTCTCATTCATGATTTCCAGAGATTTGTAATTTCTTATTCAATTCTTCATCTTTAAAAAGAAAAGGTTTTTCAACGGGAACTAACAAATTTTCCAATTGTTGATTCTGCACAAAATAGTATTGCTCTTTTACAAAATCTGTAATATTTTCAATTAATATTATATCTTCTTTGACAAAAGTTTTTACAAAATCATCTCTTAAGCCAATCTGAATAGCTCTTCTTTCAAGCTTATTTCCGTAAGGATCATGATCAGGATCCCATTGCAATCTTACAGAAGATGTTTTGACCTCATTTTGCCATTCTTCCCGACTCATTCCAAGTGAATCATCATAAGTGGAATAAACTGCATTTTGTAAATACTTATTGAATGCTGAAATTTTAAGATGAATTGCCAAAACAACTTCTTGTCCTTCTTTAGTTCCCCATCCGTTTCGATACATCATCCAAAGAAAATTAGGTTTAATCCAAGTCATTCTGCTAAGACTAAATTCTCCTCCAAAAAACTGATTATTCGCCGCAAATTCGCCGATTTCTTTTCTATAAGATTGATAAACTATTATTTCTTCCTCGTCATATTGAGCCATAATGTGATAGCCTGATTTTGGCCATTCTGTTATTTGCTCATCATATTTTTTTAATTCTATTTTCATTATATTTTGTACACAATATCTTCATTGTGTTATTTTTATTTTTAACTAAACAGTTTGATTTTTATTCTTTCTAAAAATCATAAACGGTTACTTCAACATCATTATTAGAAAGTGTTTCCAAAATAATAGGTTCTACCATCTCCCACTTTCCGCCTGCTAAACCACAACCAATTCTAGGCATATGAATAGTCGCTTTGTTATCTTGCGCAAAAAGAGCAACTTGTTTTAAACCTTCTTCAATAGCATCATATCTAATTGGCGCATTTCCATTCTCGTCCTTGTTAATTTTGTGTTGGCCAATTAAATTTGCTACCCAAAGATCTTCTTCAACCTGAACGAATTGAACTTTCCCCAATTCAAAATCATCCTTTGATTTAAACCATTCTCTATATTGATTTTCTGGTTTTTTCCATCTTTTAGAAATAGCTATTACAAATCCTTTTCCCCAACCTCCAATGTCATTGCAAACGTGAACGATTAACTTATTTTCTGATGCTTGAGGAGATGTCGCATCACCTTTTATATATTTAATATCTTTCATTTATCTATTTTTATCAAACGTTCCTACGGAACGTAAACAAAACTCCTTACTATTAGTTCTACCGATGAAATGTTCCTATGGAACAAAAAAAATGTATTTAGAATTTTTAATTTTTCAATTCTAAAGACAATCGTTTGCACAAATCATCAATATCATTTTTTCTTGCTAATACCGAAATCCACTTTTCAGGAATATTTTCAATTCCGTAATAAATACCGGATAAACCTCCAGCAATTGCTGCAGTTGTATCTGTATCTTCACCTAAGTTTACTGCTTTCAAAACAGTTTCTTCATAAGAATTACTATTCAAAAAACACCAAAAACTAGCTTGTAAACTATCAAGTACATATCCTGATGAGTGAATATTAATTTCTGGATAAGTCGAAATATCATGAAGCAAAACTCTATCAAACAATTGAATTTCTATTGGATTAAATTTCTTATCGCTTAAAAAATCAGAAACAATCTTTTGCATTCTTGTATATGCTTCTACCTTATCATTTCCATTTAAAATTTCTAAGCAATAAACGACATATATAAAACAAGCAAATACGGAACGAAAATGTGCGTGAGTAATAGACGATACTTCCTTTACTTTTTTGTAAATAACCTCAATATCTCTTTCATTTTGCAGATAAAAAGCTAAAGGTAAAATTCTCATCAAAGAACCATTTCCGTTATCTTCTTCATAAAAACCACCACATAATTCCGGTTCATATCCTTTCCCAATATTATGAATTGCATGTCTGGTCGCAATTCCAATATCAAAAACTTGTCCGTGTGGCGTCCATAATTCTGCATTATACCATTTCACAAAATTTCTGGCAATATCAAATAAATCAAAGCCTTTACACAAACTTTCGGCTAAACAAAAAGCAAGTGAACTATCATCGCTCCATGTTCCTGCTGGTTGGTGATGTGTTCCAAAACCTATCATTTCAGAAACAGGATTTTCTTTTAACTCAGATCTTGAATAGAACTCAACCGGAACACCCAAAGCATCTCCAACCGCTAATCCAAACAAACCTGATTTTATTTTGGTTTCCATAATTCAATTATTCCAATTCATCCCTAACTTCCATCAAGGCAAAACCTAACAAATTCAAGCCTTTCCATTTCTTCGGATTCAAAACATCCGAATGATCACTTGCCATACCAATTCCCCAAATTGCATCAACTGGACTTGCTTCTACAATAACTCTGTCGTTTGTATTTAGTAGAAAGGTTTTTAGCTCTGGATTCTGACTGAATTTATGAAAATTACCTTCTTTCACAATTTCAAATCTCGCGGCTAACCAAAGAGTTTCATTATAATTCTTCACTTCTCTTCCTAATTTTTTGGCTTCGGCAGGAGATTTAGCCAAAAGGATTTTCTTCAAAACTTCATCATCTTTAAACAATTCGGCTTTCTTGGCCATCATCCAGTGTTCTGCAGTTTTATAAGTCACTTTATCAACTTCAAAAGAACTTAACCACCATTGACTGAAACAGGTTTTAGAAATACTTCCGTCTTTATTTGGTTGATGTCCCCAGAAAAGCAAAAACTTACTTTCCGGAGCTATATTATCTATGTTATATTTCATTTTTCTAATTTTTAAATTAAGATTCTAATCCATCTCACAATTCCAAAATATCATTTTCCTTGTCAACTGATTTCATCTAAATAGTTTGTTCTCTAAAAGCACTTTCAAAATACTTAAAACTTGATTTTTTTTCAGAACTGCTCAACACAGCAAAAACTATTTTTTTAAAAGCTCCCGCATATTTTTCCGAAATAATTTCTTTGAATAAACTTGCTACATCATTTGGCTCATTTCTAAAAACACCACATCCCCAAGCTCCCAAAATCAGCGTATCAACTTTTTGCTTTGAAGCAATTGCCAATACTTTGTCCATTCTTTTTCTAAAGACCTCTTCTGTTTCAGCAATTTCTTCCTTTCTATTATGTTGCAACATCGCGCCTTTGTTTGGTGCCGGTGCTGTAATTATATCTACAACTAATGGTTTTTCAAAATAATCCCCATTATCATCATTCCAAAACAAAACATTCGGACTATAAATCATGTAATCTGAATATAAAAACGAAGACTGATTTTTATTAAAATCATACATTGCTTTGTCTTTGATTTGCGTTGCATAAAGATTTGAAGATCTGGCCAAACTTTCTTCTTGAGCAGAAGCGCCACCTAAAAATCCACCACCCGGATTTTTTGCAGAAGCGAAATTCAAAACACCAATTTTGCCATTCTTCTCTTGAAAAATTGCTTCAATTGTAGAACAATTTTTCGCAATAATCTCTGTTTCAAATTTATTTTCAATTGGAATATCTAAAATTGCATTCCAATCATTTGGTGCAATTGTAAACGTATTATTTAAGGATTCTTCTAATTCCTTTTCTATAGCAATCTTCTTTTCATTATACTTATAAAAACCATTTTTTATGATTTCTAAAGTGTTATTTGCTATTTCTACTCTATAATTTTTACTCATAATTTCAATTTTAGAACCTCGACATTTTCACCTTCGAAATCTTTTACTGAATTAGTTGTAAATATTTTATCAAAACAATTCAAAACTTCAAAACCTTTATTGAAAATTCCGTGGCTTACTGCCAAATACAATTTTCCGGCATTTTTCTTTTTTAATTCTTCGGCTAAGCCAACGAAAGTTCCTCCACCATCACAAATATCATCAACGATTAAACAATCGATTCCGTTTAAATCATCTTCATAAACTTTAAATCCAGATAATCTTCCGGTTTTTACATCACGACTTTTACTACATTCTACAACATCTACTCCGCCTAAAAACTCAGAAACTTTGTAGATTTTTTTCAAAGCGCCACCATCCGGAGAAATTAATTTTAGGTTTTCGCCAACGACTTTTAAAACATCTGCAATAAAAGTATGATTCGGAATCACCTCGCAATTGTTTACCAAAGCCGGAGTAACCTCAGAATGTGCATCAAAAACAAAAACTTTATTCAATTGAAGCGCATTGATAATATCAGCATACACTTTTACAGAAAGAGATTCGCCTTTGATCATCACACGATCTTGTCTTGCTGCCGGAAAATAAGGGATAAAAAGATCAATTACTTTAACATCCATTCTGCGCAAAGCATCTACCGTAATACACAACAATCCTAAATCGTTGAATGAATTTAATCGGTGTGTGATTGTTACTTTTTGATTGTGATCAAAATCAGGATTAATTTTAATGTGAGGTTCTCCTCCAGAAAATGTAAAACTTTGAAATTTGATTTCTTCCTGATTAGTTATAGGAGTGAATTTTGGGTCTAGGTTAAGTATCATAGTTTTTATAGTTTGCGTTAATTATACGCAAATGTAGAATATTCTTTTTAATAAACAATTTATTTTGTGTAAAAATTACGCAAACTTTATTTCGAAGTGAAAGCCTTTTTCAATTAACTGATTATATTTCAATTTATTAAACTTAAAAAGTTTTGCAGGACGACCGCTTTTTATTGGAGAAAAATGATCTGTTTCTTCTAAAAACCCATAACTGAGGATTTTTTTTCTGAAGTTTCGTCGGTCAATTTCTTTTTCTAAAATTGTACAATAGAGATTTTCAAGATCCGAAAAAAGAAATTCATCCGGAAGTAAATCAAATCCGATAGGTTCGTAAGTAAGTTTAGATTTCAATCTCGAGATTCCTTTTTCAAGTATTAAATTATGATCGAATGCTAAAGGTGGAATTTCATCAATTTTAAACCATTGTACTTTTTCGGCATCAGTATCCGCTTTTATTTCCAAATTTGAAGCATCGACCAAAGCATAATACGCAACCGAAATTACACGGTTTCTGGAATCTCTATAAATATCATCTCCAAACGTGTAAAGCTGTTCCATAAAAGTCAACTTTACATTGGTTTCTTCATGCAATTCTCTAATAACGGCATCGGTCAGAGATTCATCTTGTTTCACTAAACCGCCTGGTAAAGCCCAATATTTTTCGGCTGAACCAAATTGCTGTTCAATTAAAAGTACGTACAAATTGTTGTTTTTATATCCAAAAACAATGGCGTCAACAGCAATTCTAATATTTTGAAAATTTTCCATAGTCCTAAATCATATCAAACAAATATAACGAAGAAGAGCCAATTTTATAATCTATCACCAAGTAATAAATTATAAAATTGACTCTCTCAAAAATCCTTATTTTTTATCTTTTTAATTCACAGTAACACTTTTCTTTGGGCTTACAGTACAACTTCCTCCTCCTTTAGTAATATTTACATCGGCTTTAACTTCATATGTTCCTGCAGCCGCGTATGTATGAGCTACCGTTCCCGTCGCACTATTTACAGTTTGAGCCGGAGTTCCGTCGCCAAAAGTCCATTTTACAGAAGTTACAGTATTACTTCCGCTATATTGTATATGATAATTGATTATCTTAGAATTAGTTCCATCTGCTGAATGTTTTAATTCTGTCAAAATTGAATCTCCAAAACAATCTACTATCGCTTCATCATCGTGTTTACTACAAGAATTATTCATAAAAAACACTGTTACCAGAATTAAAACTGTTGTAATCTTTTTCATAATCATACATTTTTAGTGGTTTATCTCTCAAAAATATTCTTTTAAAAGGTAAAGTCAAAACAAAATGGAAGAAAATTCTACTATTTTTAAACGGTGTTTTATCGCTAATTATAAATTTAAACTACAATCTATTGCCAAAAAACAACTTTAATTCTTTAGAAATAATATCAAAAAACGAGTTCAAATTATTGTTTTTAGCGCTCAATAAATACACAAATTCTTCAGGTACGTGAAAACTATTCCACAATAGTTGTAATCTGTTCTCTTTAATATATTTTCTTGCATTACAATTCCAGGTTATCGCAACACCTTCATTATCGACCAACATTCTAAGCATTTCAGATTCTGACGGAATAATATAATTAGGAACCATCGCCGGACGTTTTTTATTAAAAGCATGCAACCAGAATAATTTTATATGCGGAATTCTGGCGTCATGACTGTACCACTTTTGCTCATTCAGCCACAATTCTATTTCAGTATAATTGTCGGCTTTTAATTTCTGACGGAAATCTGTTGCATCCAAACTTACTGGCGCAACCATTATCAGTTTAATTTTTCCGACGATTTCGTAAATCGTATCAAACGTATCAAATCTTTTTGTTGTGATGGCGAAATCAAGTTTTTTAGCATCAACAAGTGCAAAAAGCGCATCGTTGTCTGCAAAGGTAAAATCGATCAAATCAAATTTAGCAATCAACAAATTACCAACACAATTAAAAAGATCTTTAGAAATACCAACCGATATTAACCGGTTTGCATCTTCGGCTTTCGCCCGAAAAGTATTCTCAACATTCTCCAGTCGATCAAGTGCATCAATAATCAAATTATTGAGTAACTTAGCGTATTCGGTTGGTTCTACGCCTTTTGACTTTCGATTAAATAATTTATTTCCAACATGAGCCTCCAACATGGATATTTGCTGACTTACAGCAGGTTGACTCATAAATAACTCTTTTGCGGCAACAGAAAAATTTCCGTTTTTATAAACCGCTTTAAATGTTCTGTACCATTCGAGATTTACCATGACATAAATATATTTATAACAAACATAGTTTATTTTATTTTTACAAATATCACTTTAGCCGTAAATTTGACAAAAATTTAAACTTATGAAGAAAATAGCATTACTTACGATTATAGCATTCGCAGCTTTTAGCACATCAGCTACAGCTCAAAAATCAACTAAAAAAGGTATGAAAAAAGTATTATTTGTTGTTACCAGTAACGATAAACTGGGCAATACAGGCGAGAAAACAGGATTTTGGTCAGAAGAATTTGCTGCACCATATTATGAATTATTAGATAAAGGAATCGAAATTACAATTGCGTCGCCACTTGGAGGTCAACCGCCAATTGATCCAAAAAGTGTAGATCCTGCATCGGCAACTGAAGACACAAAACGTTTTGATGCTGATAAAGTTTTACAGGAAAAATTAAAAAACACACATAAACTTTCGACTATTAATCAAAAAGATTATGATGCAGTTTTCTATCCTGGAGGTCACGGACCACTTTGGGATTTAGTCGAAGATAAAAGTTCAATTGCTTTGATCGAATCTTTCTACACGCACAAAAAACCGGTAGCTTTTGTTTGTCATGCTCCGGCAGTTCTAAAAAATGTAAAAGTTAATGGTGAATTTTTGGTGAAAGGCAAAAAAGTAACCGGATTTACAAATGAAGAAGAAGAAGCTGTAGGATTAACTAAAGTTGTTCCGTTTTTATTGGAAGATGCTTTAACTCAAAATGGCGCTAAATTTTCTAAAATTGCAAACTGGCAGCCATATGCTGTTGAAGACGGACTTTTGATTACAGGTCAAAACCCAGCTTCTTCTAAATTAGTAGCAGGGAAATTATTAGAAAAATTGAATAAATAATAAAGGTACTAAGTTGCTAAAGTTCTAAGATTATAAATATCTTAAAAAAAACTCAGAACCTTAGCGTCTTAGGAACTTAGAAACTCTAAGAAAAATGTTAAACTTTGAATTATACAATCCGACGAATTTAATCTTCGGAAAAGGACAAATTGAAAAACTTTCGACTTTAGTACCAAAAGATGCTAAAATTTTATTGGCATATGGCGGTGGAAGTATTTTTAAAAATGGAGTACACGAACAAGTAATCAACAACTTAAAAGGTTTTGATATTGTAGAATTTGGTGGAATTGAACCAAATCCGCATTTTGAAACGTTGATGAAAGCGGTTGAAGTTATCAAGGCGGAAAAAATTGATTTCATTCTTGCTGTTGGTGGCGGATCTGTTATTGATGGTGTGAAATTTATTTCGGCAGCAGTAAACTTTGACGGAAATCCGATTGATATTTTACAAAAACGTATGTTGATTAAAGAAAATGCGGTGCCTTTTGGAACTGTTTTAACTTTGCCTGCAACAGGAAGTGAAATGAATTCGGGTTCTGTAGTTACGATTAAAGCTACTCAGGAAAAACTTGCTTTTGGCGGAAGCGCATTATTCCCAAAATTCTCTATTTGTGATCCAACTGTAATTGCGTCTTTACCAAAAAGACAATTGCAAAATGGTGTTGTTGATGCGTACACACACGTAATGGAACAATATTTAACATATCCTCATGAAGGTTATTTACAAGATAGAATTGCTGAGGGAATTTTACAAACTTTAATTGAAGTTGGTCCAAGCGTGGTTGAAAATCCAACAGATTATGCTTTGGCTTCTAATTTTATGTGGAGTTGTACAATGGCTTTAAACGGATTAATTCAAAAAGGTGTTCCATCTGATTGGGCAACGCACATGATTGGTCATGAATTAACGGCTTTATACGGAATCGATCACGCGAGAACTTTGGCGATTATAGGACCAAGTTTGTATAATGTGATGTTTGAAACTAAAAAAGGAAAACTGGCACAATACGGAAGAAGAATTTTCAACTTGACAGGTTCTGATGATGAAGTTGCAAAAGAAGCAATCAACAAAACAGTAGAATTTTTCCATACTATGGGAATGGATACTAAACTTTCGCAATACACAGATGATTATTCTGAAACTGCCGATTTTATCGTGAAACGTTTCGACGAAAGAGGCTGGAAAGGTCTTGGCGAAAACCAATTGGTAACTTTAGACAAAGTAAAATCAATTGTTGAAATGAGCTACTAGTTCATAGTCTCGGTATTTAGTCTCAGTTAAAAACTGAAAACTGCGACCGTAAACAGTTACTAAAATATTAAAATCAAAAAAGGCGTTCTTAAGTTATTTAGGAACGCCTTTTTAAAATACTAAAACAAAACTAACTAACTCAATTCTTATTAAACTCATTTAAAATTCTAATTTATAATCAGTTACAACGTAATAGTATAAATATTATTGTATAAATAGTAAATTATTTTTTTATTATTTTAAAACACCTTGAAAACCATCATAATTAAAGGGGTTTTGTAAATTTCTTAAATGAGATTTTGTATTATTACTACATTATTAAGTACTTTTGTTTTAAATTATTAAAATAATGAGTGAAAATTTAAAATTTGCAGTAATTGGAGGAGGAAGCTGGGCAACGGCAATTGCAAAAATGTTATGCGTTAATCTCTCCGAAATTGCGTGGTACATGCGTAACGACGCTGCAATCGAGCACATTCAGAAATACAAACACAATCCAAACTATTTAAGTTCAGTCGAATTCGACACTAACAAACTTAAATTGACCAATAATATAAACGAAGCGATTGAATATGCAGATTATGTAATCTTTGCTATTCCGTCTGCTTTTCTTGATGCCGAATTAAAAAACATGACTGTTTCATTGGCAGATAAGATTATATTTTCGGCTATTAAAGGAATTGTACCTGAAACGAGTTTAATTGTTGGAGAACATTTTCACATTCAATACGATATTCCATATTATAATATTGGTGTAATTACAGGTCCATGTCACGCTGAAGAAGTAGCGCTTGAAAGACTTTCTTACTTAACAATTGCTTGTGGCGATCCTGATAAAGCCAGAGTTGTTGCCAAATCACTTTCCGGAAACTATATCAAAGCCAAAATTTCAGATGATATTATTGGTACTGAATATGCTGCAATGCTTAAAAACATTTACGCAATCGCAGCCGGAATTGCTCACGGTTTAGGTTATGGAGATAACTTTCAATCAGTAATGATGAGTAACGGAATCCGCGAAATGAAGAAATTCATTAGAAAAGTCCACAAAATGAAACGTAACATTAATGATTCAGCTTATTTGGGCGATTTATTAGTTACAGGATATTCCGTATTCTCGAGAAACAGAATGTTCGGAAACATGATTGGAAAAGGCTACACGGTAAAAAGTGCAATGATGGAAATGAGCATGGTTGCCGAAGGTTATTACGCTACTAAAAGTGCTTATAAACTAAATCAGGGTTACGGAGCAAAAACTCCTATTATAGATGCCGTTTATGCTGTATTATACGAAGGAAAAGACGCGAAATCTGTATTTAAGAAACTAACTGAGTCGCTTGATTAAAGATTTTTTTTAGAAAATAGAACCAAGAATAAAGAAAATAGATTTCTATACTTTGAGAATAAAAAAAGAGTCAAGACTAATTAAATTTCGTCTTGACTCTTTTTTTTGAACCTTGATACTAAAAAATTAAATAATAAGTAATAAATCAGTTGAACGATTTTTATTAAAAAAGGTATAATTCCTATTATTATTCCTAAAACAACAACGCCTAGAAAGACTATTAACATTCCCTCTACATTATTATAGAAGAAACCTAAAGCAAGAAAAATTATTAGTCCAACTATTGTTGTAATAATTTCAGGGTTTTTCTTTATAAAAAGGAATCTTTTTTCCATTTAAAATATTACCTCGTACTTATTTTACCATAATTCCCTCTACAAAAAGAATCGGCACTTCTTCAGTATCGTTTTCGTTGATTAGGTTTGATTTGAAAATGAATTTCTTGTCGTATAAAGTATTTCCAATGAAGAAAGTCACCATGAATTCATTGTTCAAAGCCAACAAACTCTTTTCGACCATTTCGATTTTTACTACCGAAACTGCCGGAACTTCAACAAATGCATGACGTAAAACTGATGTTTTTTTCATTTCGCCATCAATAGTTCCAAAAGCTTTTGAAACTACCATAACGCTGTCTAAATTAAAGTCGCTATCGTTTACAAGATAAGCGTACCACACTTTTTCCATAAAATCGTCGCTCCATTCCTGCACGGCTGCAAGAAATACGTTTTCAACTTCGGGGATTGTTATATCTTTTTTCATATGTGTCAAAAGTTATAAAGTCAAAAGTCGAAAGTCCCATACTTTGAGACTTTCGACTTTATGACTTTTGACTTAAAATTAAATATTTGCTTTAAATTGCTCTAAGAAACGAACGTCATTTTCGTAAAACATACGAATATCACCAATTTGGTACAACAACATCGCGATACGCTCTACTCCCATTCCAAAGGCAAAACCGTTGTATTCGTCAGGATTGATGTCGCAGTTTTTAAGAACGTTTGGATCAACCATTCCGCAACCACCAATTTCTAACCAACCAGTTCCTTTTGTGATACGGTAATCAGTTTCGGTTTTTAAACCCCAATAAATATCAATTTCGGCACTTGGTTCTGTAAACGGAAAGTATGATGGACGCAAACGAATCTTAGATTTTCCGAACATTTCTTTTGTAAAATAAAGTAATGTTTGTTTCAAATCTGCAAACGAAACGTCTTTGTCAATGTACAATCCTTCCACTTGATGGAAAATACAGTGCGAACGTGACGAAATTGCTTCGTTACGAAATACACGTCCCGGAGAAATAGTACGAATTGGCGGTTTGTGATTTTCCATGTAACGCACCTGAACTGATGATGTATGTGTACGCAACAACACATCAGGATTTGTCTGAATGAAAAATGTATCCTGCATATCACGCGCCGGATGATATTCCGGTAAGTTCAATGCAGTAAAATTATGCCAATCGTCTTCGATTTCCGGACCTTCGGAAACGTTGAAACCAATGTTGGCAAAAATATCTATAATTTGATTTTTAACGATCGAAATCGGATGACGAGAACCAATAATTACCGGTTCTGCAGAACGAGTTAAATCACCAAAAACTCCTTTAATCTCTTCTTTACTTTCCAGTTCTTCCTGAATAAGTCTAACTTTTTCTTCGGCAACTGTTTTTAAAGTATTAATTACTTGTCCAAAATCTTTTTTCTGGTCGTTCGGAATGTTTTTGAACTCTGTAAAAAGTTCTTTCAACAAACCCTTGCTACCTAAATATTTAATACGGAATTGTTCTAAGGATTCTTTGTTTTTATCATTAAAGGCTTTAGCTTCCTCTATATGTTGTTTTATCTTATCTATCATTTTCCTTCAATAATTGAGAATACAAATTTACATAATTTGTTTCAAGTTTAAAGTCTAAAATTTAAAGTTTCCTTTGCAAGCTGTGATATTCCTTCACAACTATTTTATCAGACTTATTTTGCTTTCTATTTCCTGTACTTTTTTGAGCCAAAAATCTATTCCTTCCTGATTCTTAACAATCTCTTTTTTAAAGTTTGCCGAAATCGTATTTAATTTCCCCCAGTTTCTTTGACTGTCTTTATCATGCTCCACTTTGGTTGTTGGTTCTATTCTGGCTCTCCAAAAATCAATATTTTTAAGATAGTTTGTTTTTAAATCCTCAAAATATTCAACTAGCTTTTCTTTAGAATTAGGAATATAACCCGGACCGCTGCAACCGCAAGAATGAAAAGTAATTCCAACGGAATATAAACTTTTCAGATGTTCCCATTTTTTTAAATCATCCTTTTTTGGCGATTCAAAATCAAGTCCCATATTTGCCATTAAACCTTCACATTCCGGACATTTTGCTTCCTGGACAGATTGACTTCCTCTTTTTATATCGTTTATAAGTCTTCTTTTAAATGTTTTCCGACAATTAAAACAAGCGTAATGTGGCTTATAAGCGACCATTGCATATCTACACATTTTTTTAGTTTTTAGTGTTCAGGTTTTAGTGTTCAGTCTAAGTTCACAGCTCTGAACACTAAATACTGTAAACTGATCACTAATCAATAAGTTCTCTTTCTAAAAAGTAATTCACAATTGCTTCTTTCATCAAAACCGATTGTTCTCCTGCTTTCAACGCTGGCAATTCTTCTTTTACTTTGTAATGTGGCCATCCTTCGGCATCAAAAAAGTCGAATTCATAAAACCCGTAAGGTTCTAATAATCGACAAATAGCGATGTGCATCAGATTTAATTTTTCATCTTTTTTGAATTCACGGTGTACTTTTCCAAGTTCCTGAACTCCAATTAGGTAAATTATGGCATCTAAATCTAAATCTTCGCCTTGCGAAAACTGATTAGATAGTATATCGACGAGCTTTTCCCATCGCTCTTTTAGTATTGTATCTCTGGACATTTTTATAATTGTGAATTATGAATTGTGAATTATTAATTCAAAAAACGTAAAATTTAGCTTGCAAAGATACGGACTTCAAATTCAAAGACCTTAAAAAACGGAAACTTCCGTTTTATAGTATTGAAATGGCACGCAGATGACGCGGATTTTAACAGATTCGTGCTGATTAAAGTTTTATGCGATTTACAGTCAATGATTACAGAACAAAAAATAAAATCAGTGTAAATCCGCTAAATCAGTACAATCCGCGGGCAAAAAAAACCTCAGAACCTTAGAACCTTTACAACTCTGAACCTCAAAAAAAGATATATATTTGCGCCTCAATAAAACCAAAGAAAATATGAGTTTTTTAGACATGCTTTTTGGAGCACTTTTAGCTTTTAGTTTATATAAAGGAATTAAAAACGGGCTTTTTGTAGAAGTTGCTTCCTTTATTTCGTTATTGTTGGGAATTTATATTGCGATTAAATTTTCGTCTTTAATGAAAGAAATGATCATGAAGCACGTTTCCTGGAATCCAAACACGATTCAGGTTACCGCTTTTATTCTGACTTTTATTTTGGTGGTAATTGGTGTTTATTTTCTAGCCAAAATCCTTACCGGAATTGCCGATTTTGCTTTTCTGGGTTGGGCAAATAAACTTGGTGGAGGTTTTTTCAGAATCCTAAAAACGATCTTAATTCTGAGTATTTTTATTGCATTGTTCGAAAAAATCAACTTCAATGAAACTTTCGCTAAAAAAGAAACTTTAGATAAATCTATTTTTTATAATCCTGTAAAAAAAGTAGCTGCTTTCGTTTATCCTTCTATCGAAAAATGGTACGAAGAATTTAAAGAAAGTCGCGCTAAAGATTCCGAAGAGAAATCTAAAGAAACTCCCGAAAAAGAAACTACAAAGGACGAATAACATTCCTTACGAGCAAACCCGACAGGTTTTTAAAACCTGTCGGGTTTAATATGCTGTTTACCACAGAAAACAATTCACTTTCAGATAATTGAACAAAATAAATTATCTTGCCCAATATTTCCAACAACCGATTTAATTAAAAATCAAAAACCGTATGTTGTATTTAACAGGCATTATAATTACCTTTTTTCTGGTTCTTATATTGGCAAGCAAAAAAAACAAAACCGAGGCCGATAAAATTCTGGCACTTTGGCTATTTTTTACCGGATTTCATTTGTTTTTATTCTACCTTCATTTTAAGAATGACTACAGTGATTTTCCTTTTTTATTGGGTTTAGAACTTCCTATGCCATTGGTTCAGGGACCATTTTTGTTTTTATACACTTCTACTTTAACCAATCAGAATCGGCATAAAAAGTATAATCTCTTGCATTTTATTCCCTTTATAATTGCGATTTTAGTATTGCTTCCGTTTTATACTTTGCCTTTCGACGAAAAAATAAATATTTTCAATAATCAGGGAAAAGGTTACGAAGTTTTAATTACCATTTTGTACGCTGCGGTTTTATTTTCGGGAATAATTTATGCTTTGCTTTCGCTTCAAAAACTTTCAAAACATCGCAAAAACATCAACAATCAGTTTTCTTTTACCGAAGAAATTAATCTTGCGTGGCTCAGATACTTAATCATTGGATCGAGCATTATCTGGTTGGTTGTGATCTTTTTTGATGATCAGTATATCTTTTCTGTTGTTGTTTTTTATTTAATTTTCATTGGTTATTTCGGAATCAAACAAGTTGGAATTTTCACCAACAAATCTATTTCTGAAAACAACAATATTGAAACTTTACCTTTAGAAACAACTTCGATTAAAGATTCATCAGAAAAAATAAAATACGAAAAATCAGGATTAACTCCGACTGAACTTCAAGCGATTCATCAAAAGTTAACTCAAATTATGCAAGATGAAAAACTCTATAAAAATGCTGATTTAACACTAACCGAATTGGCGCAAAAGATAAACGTTCATCCTAATACGCTTTCGCAAGTAATTAATTCTGCTGAGCAAAAAAACTTTTACGATTATATCAATTTTCAACGCGTCGAAGAGTTTAAAAAAATTATTCGGCTTCCTGAAAATCAAAAATTCACTTTTCTTTCTGTTGCTTTTGAATGTGGTTTTAATTCGAAAACCGCTTTTAACCGAAACTTTAAAAAAGCAACAGGACTTTCTCCTTCAGAATATTTAAAATAACTCATTAGATCTAATTACTTCTTCTGTTTGCTTCGCTAATATCATAAAAAACATTAAACACATAGAAACATAGATTTTATGTGTAAAAAAGGTGACAAAAAGAAATACATTTCTTTCACACAGATAGATATGTGTATTTTAACTAAGTGAAACGCCTTTTATTAGTAAACAAAAACTATGTTTCTATGTGTTAAAAAATTACACTCAACAGATTAAAAGAGAACCACCTTACAAGTTGGAGCGACTGACAGTGCTTTGAAACACATCTTTGCAGAAATTTTAAAAATTTATGCAATGAAAAATAAACTATTCCAATCCGTTACAGTTGCCTTTTCTATTTTTCTTTTTTTTGGATGTGAAACAGAAAATGATATCAACAAACTTGGAAATTTAGTTCCAAAAACCGTCGATCAAGATGCAACATTACCTTCTATTTTTGTAAATGGAACACAATTACATGCGCAAACTTTTGGCAATCCAAATGATCCAATGTTGGTTTTTCTGCACGGTGGTCCGGGTTCAGATTACAGAAACGGACTCAATGTTCAACAACTTGCCAACGAAGGTTATTTTGTAGTTTTCTACGATCAAAGAGGTTCCGGATTGTCTAAAAGACACGACAAAAACACGTATTCGATTCAATTAGTTCTCGACGATCTTACCGAAGTAATTAAACATTATCGAACATCGGCTACACAAAAAATCTTTCTTTTCGGGCATTCCTGGGGCGCAATGTTGGCAACGGCTTACATTAATAAATATCCAACTTTAATAAACGGTGTTATTCTGGCAGAACCGGGCGGTCTCAACAAAAAATTATTAGACGATTATGGCGAAATGAGTCGGAAAATCGAATTGTTTTCTGAAGCAACAAGCAACTTATTATACGTAGATCAATTTTTGACAGGCAAAGAAAATCAGCATGAAATTCTGGATTATAAATTCGGTATTTCTACGAGTTTCTCTTATGCAAAAGGCAACAAAGAAGGAATTCCCGGACCATCGCCGTTTTGGAGAATTGGAACAACGGTTCTGGAAAGTTTTACCGATATCGCAGAAAATGACGGTTTTGATTTTACAACAAACTTAAGCCAATATAAAATCAACGTTTTGTTTCTATACGGAGAATTAAATCAGTCTTATGGTTTGTCTTTTGCACAAAAAGAAGCGGCTTTTTTTCCAAATTCGGCTATAGCCGAAATAAAAGGAACGGGACACGAAATGATTTATTTTAAATGGGAAAATGTCCATCCGCCAGTTTTGAATTATTTAAACTCTTTAAAATAACCAAGCGATGAAAGCAATACTATTAATTGTCACCTTAATCTTCTCGCTTTTTAGCTCAAAAAGCTATTCTCAAACCGCGAATTGGGAAAGTCTTAAAGAAGAACAAAAACACATTTTGAATATAAATACCGGCTGGGAATATAGTTTTGTTTTCGGACTTGGCTATGGTTATCATCTAAAAACTAAACTTCCAATTATTGTTGAAGCTTCATTTTCTCTTCCGTCAGGCGAAAATGTTCTTGATGATTTTAAAACCAAAATCGGCGGACAAATCAATCTTTATCAAATCAATCATTTTCGTTTTATCGCTTCTGTTCATGGAATTTATCGCCGATACGAAAATCCGTTAGTCACTTTGCAAAACTTTGGCGCCGATGCAACGGCAATTATCGGATATTATAAACCAAAATGGTTCGTTGCCGGAGAATTTGGTTTCGACAAAGCTATTGTAACTCATTTTAAAAACTCGGATATTTATAAAGAGGCTTATCCTGATGTACATGATGGCTGGTACGAACCTACAACCGGCGGCAATATTAATTATGGTTTACAGGGCGGATATTCTTTTAATCGAAGCGATATTACACTACGTTTAGGAAAAGTAATTACCCAGGATTTTAAAACAGAACCGTTGATTCCGTTTTATTTGCAATTGGGTTATAATTTAAAATTGAATTAAATCTTTATTTAAAGTAGTAAATCGGACGACAATCATTTTCAAAAGCAGTAAACCCGACAGGTTTTAAAAACCTGTCGGGTTTAACAATGATTGTGCTCAGAATTCTTTTACCAGTTTATTTCTTGACTTTCTCCTTTTTTTAAAGTGATAGTTTGTTTTTTATCTCCGAAAATCAAAGTTGTTTTTCCTCCAATTTTAGAAGAAATTGTCGTTTTCTGCAACTTTTTATTTTCCCAATTCATGGCGATTTCAAATCCGCCTCGAGCACAGATTCCTTTTATCGATCCGGTTTCCCAAGCGTCTGGTAAAGCTGGTAAAAGTCGGATTTCATTTTCATCAGATTGTACTAACATTTCAGCAACGGCTGCGGCTCCACCAAAGTTTCCATCAATTTGAAATGGAGGATGTGCGTCGAATAAATTCGGATAAGTTCCTCCGCCTCTTCTTGGTTTCTCGGTTTTCTTTCCGTCAGGATCTACATATCTAAGTAATTCTCTGTACATTTTATAAGCACGATTTCCATCCCAAAGTCTTGCCCAAAGATTAATTCTCCAGCCTTTTGACCAACCAGTTGTTTCATCGCCTTTTATTTCTAAAGTTTGTTTTGCAGCTTCGGCTAAATCCGGCGTTTTTAATGGCGTAATATGATCGCCGGGAAAAAGTCCAAATAAATGTGATTGATGACGATGTTGCGGTTCTTCGTCATTCCAATCAAAATACCATTCTTGCAAATTTCCTTTTTTACCAATTTGATACGGATGAAATTTAGAAAGTGCTTTTTCTAATTTTGCTCTGAAATCGGAATCAATATTTAAAACTTCTGACGCTTTGATTGTCTTTTCAAAACATTCTCTGATCATTGCCAAATCTGCGGTTCCACCATACATTGTTGCTCCAATAAAACCGTCTGGCGCGATATATTTATTCTCCGGCGAAGTGGAAGGCGACGTAATTAAATTTCCGTTTTTATCCGTAATCATCCATCCTAAAAAGAATTGTGAAGCGCCTTTCATAATTGGATATCCTTCGTTCTTTAGATATTTTTTGTCTTGCGTAAAAACGTAATGTTCCCAAATATGTGTACTTAACCAAGCGCCTGATAATGGCCAGCAAGCCCAACTTGGATCTTCTTTTCCAAATTGCCCAACTGGATTTGTCATTGCCCAAATATCAGAATTATGTGCCGAAGCCCAACCTTCATTTACACCATAAAAAGTCTTTGCGGTGATTTTTCCGGTTACCGAAAGGTTTTTGATAAAACTCAAAAGTGGTACGTGCATTTCTGAAAGATTGGTATTTTCGGCAAGCCAATAATTTTCTTCCAGATTGATGTTCATCGTATAATTACTGCTCCATGGTGGGTTTAAATACGGATTCCAAATTCCTTGTAAGTTTGCCGGAACGCCCAAAGTTCTCGAACTGCTTATTAGCAAATAACGTCCGTAGTTGAAATAGAGAATTTCTAAGTTTTTATCTTCTTTTCCGTCCGAATATCTTAATAAACGTTCATCTGTTGGTAAATCTGGCGCCGTTGTTTTTCCTAAATCTAATGAAACACGATTGTAGAATTTTTGATAATCTTTTGTATGACTTTCTTTTAATTTATCGAATGTCTTCGAAAATGCTTTATCTAAATTCTTTGCTGCAATTTCTTTATTATTTAATCCCGAAAGTGCAGGTTGCTTATCAAAACCATTGAAACTTGTTGCTATCGAAACAAAAATTATAGCTTCGGTTGCGTCTTTTACAATTAAGCCGTTTTTTGTATTTATTACTTGTCCATCTGTATTTTTGATTTTTATCAAAGTTGTAAATCGAGTTCCTGCGCCGTTTTCTTCTAAATCTTTCCAATTTTTAACTGAAAGATATGCTTGTGAACCAAGATAATTAGGTTGTTCAAGAATTGGAGCAGAACCATTCATCGCAAGCACATTATTGTCTGTTTCAACTTTTACTTTTAACAAACTGCTTGAATTAATATCAAAATTTAAACCTCCTTTTTTACTGCAAGTCAATTTAAAAACCATGATTTGGTCTGGCGCCGAAACAAAATATTCCCGAGTATATTTTACACCATCAATCTCATAACTTACTTTTGAAATTGCATTCGAAATATCCAGTTCTCTGTAATAATTTGAAACATTTCCTTTTGTGTGATTATTGATTTCAAGTGTTCCTAATGGTGCATATTTTTCCGAATTTTTCCCTTCAATTTTTTTATTTAATTCGTCGGCAAGTTTGTAATCTTCGTTTTTAAGTGCTTGGCGAATTGCAGGAATATTTTTGTACGCTTCGGGATTCATGTTTGCGTTTACAGGTTCTCCCGACCAAAGCGTAATGTCATTCAGATAAATTTTATCTGTGTTGACTCCGCCAAAAACAGTTGCTCCCATTTTTCCGTTTCCTAAAACTAAACTTTCTTCAAAAAAATCTGCCGGTTTATTATACCATAAAACATGACTGGATTGAGCGGTCATATTTAGGCAGAAAGAGGTAAATAGTAAAATGAAAAATGCTTTTTTGAGGTTTTGATTCATTTTTTGTGGCGTTTTAATGTTCGTTCAGATGTTCCTACGGAACATTATTAGACGTATTGTTTCTTTGTACCGATGAATTGTTCCTAACGGAACAACTTTTGGAATATTCATTTCTTATTAACGGATTTCATCCGTTGTTAACTATGAATTGTTCCTAACGGAACAACTTTTGGAATATTCATTTCTTATCAACGGATTTCATCCGTTGTTACCTATGAATTGTTCCTAACGGAACAACTTTGGAATATTCATTTTATAAACGGATTAAAATCCGTTGCTACAATATGGTTCGTTCCTCTTGAACTTTTAAGAGCTTTGGGCTCAGGATCATCTTATTTTTTTCCGCGTGAGGGATAGAAGCTGGCTACCGAAGTAGCGTGTATAGCCCGACCGTATTTGCGAAAGGCGCGCATAAGCGGTTTGTTAAATAGCGCCTTTTGTAAATACGGTCACGCCCTAATGATCATCGCTAATATTATTTTTTTGATTCTAAATATAATTCTTTAGAACTTAATTCGTCGGTTTATAAACGAAATTTTTGAACGTAACCTGACCTTCTCCAACGGAAGAAAGTCCTAATCGAAGGCTCATAAAACCGCTTAATACATTGTGATTAAACGATGAAACTTCGGCTGAATTTTCGATCTTGATCCAGTCTTTTCCGTCAAGGCTGTAAAACATATTTACGAGTTGTTCTTTCTTTTCGAGACGCAACAATAAATGGGTTTTGTTTATGCCTTTTTGAGTAGGAAACTGCCATGATCGCAATATGGCTAAAACATTTTCTTTATCAGCGGCAATTCCTGTGTACAATTTATTGTCATAAAAAAGAATAAGTCCTGCTGTGGCATTTCCTTCTATTTCGACCTCAACTTGAGCCGTATAAGAATGATCTGAAGGCGTACATAAAAGCGGAGAACTATTGCCAATGGAATTTCCTTTTGCTTTTATTTGAATCCCATTTGGAGTTAACTTAAATCTTTGATCGTCATAATGGTCAAAAAACTGCCATTGTGGTTGCAATTCTGATCCTGAAAAAGTATCTGAAAGTGTAAAATTACTTTTAGTCTCTTTTCCTGTCGGTTTTTTTATTGGTTCGTCGGTTTTTATATTTTCAGGACTTTTAAACCAACCGTCGTTTGTCCATTCTACAGGTTGCAAAAGCGTTTGGCGTCCCATGTTGTAATAGCCGTTTTCGTAACCGTGAAAAACCATCCACCATTTTCCGTTTACATCGTCGATTAATGTTGCGTGTCCTTTTGACCACCATTTTTCTGAACTGTCATTGGTTCTTAAAATTGGATTGTATGGCGAATTTTCCCAAGGTCCTAATGGCGATTTTGATCTTGCCGAAATAACCATATGACTTGTTGCGGGACCAGCGGTTCCACCTTCGGCAACGGTTAAATAATAATAATTTCCACGTTTTAGGACTTTTGGACCTTCCATACAAAAACATTCAATCGACCATTCTGATGGAATTTTCCAGCCGTCATAAACATGTTTGCTTGCGCCGGAAACTGAAAGTCCGTCTTTTGACAATGGAACATAATCGCCATTGCTAAAGTATAAATATCGATTGCCTTTTTCGTCTGTGAAATGTCCCGGATCGATATTCCCAATTTTTAAATCTACGGGATCACTCCAAGGTCCGTTGATATTGTCTGCCGATACTACATAATTGGTTTCATTTGCCGGAAAATAGATATAAAATCTATTGTTGAATTTTACTAAATCCGGGGCCCAAACTGAACCAACACTTTTTTTAAGTGCATGTGTTACGGGTTTCCAGTTTACCAAATCTTTTGAAGTCCAGATCAATAATCCGGGATAATAATTAAAGGAAGAATGTACAATATAATAATCTTCGCCGTCTCTAATAATTGACGGATCAGGATAATCGCCAGCAAATATTGGATTTTGATACGAGTCAGTACCAACTTTTGCTTTTTGTTGTTGCGCATTTAGCGTAAGCGAAATTATTCCTGCCAATAAGAAAAGTATCTTTTTCATAATTAATTATTTACTGACTTTGTAAATTTCATTTGCCGTAATCATTTCCCAATTATCTGTTCTGAAAGGCGACGCAGGAAATTTTTCTTTGTTGTAAAGATTGATTTCGGTATCGTCGTCTGCCCAACCGTAATGAACGGCAATTGGATTTTTTACTTCGCTACTTGAAACGATTATTTTGTTGTCTTTTATTATCGCTTTCGCAGAATGAAAAACTTTGTCAGCGCCAGCAATTTCGAATCCTTTTACGTTTTCTGTATTATCTGAACTTGATAATCCTGAACCAATATTTTCGAAAGTAAGAATGATTTGGTTTCCTTTTATTTCCTGAGATTTAAAAGTTGGTCCGCTATAAACTTGTTTTTTGCCGTAAACATTATTCAGCGCGATTGCCGCCAAACGCAAGCCAACATCTTTTTTATTGGTTGGATGTATGTCTTTTGCATTTCCGATATCTGTAGTAACCGCCATTCCGGTGTTTGGTAATTTTAATGTTTCAAGTTGTGCTTCGCGAAGTTCTGCCCAACGACTTCCTGTTTTACTATTTCCATTGAACTCATTGAAAGTCGATAATTGTACAAAATAGAATGGAAAATTACCTTGTTCCCATTTTGTTCGCCAATCTGTAATCATCAACGGAAATGCTTTTTTATACTCTTTTGCTCTCCAAACATTGGCTTCTCCCTGATACCATAAAACGCCTTCGATCGCATACGGAATCAACGGATTTACCATTGCATTGTATAATAATGACGGATAGCTATTTGGCGATAATGACGTTTTTACAACGATAACTTTGTATTTCCATTTTCCGTCAAGCGGAATAATTTTGCTTCCTAAAGTTAATTTTAAATCTGCTGAATCGCCATAGATTCCGCCGCCGCCGCTATTGTCTACAATTCTTACGGCAATAACATTTGTTCCTTCTTTTAATACATTTGCGGGAATTTCATAAACACGTTTTGCATCCCATTGGGTATTTTTACCAACTTCGATTCCGTTGATATAAGTAATGTCTTCATCATCGATTTTGGCAAGACTTAAAGTTGCTTTGTTTTTAATGTCTTCTGCTGAAAGTGTTATCGTTTTTCGCATCCAAACTACTCCGTCTAAATCTCCTAAAGGCTGATTTTCCCATAAACTTGGCGTATTTAATTCTCCCCAACTTTTATCATTAAACTCAGTTTCTTTAAAAGTAGTTTCATTTGCCGTAGTTACTTCTGTTCCCTGAATTTTTTCAACTCTTTCACGCATTCTTAAAGCGTATAATTTCGAAATAGAATCCATATTCAAAGTTGGAACATCGGCAATCATTGTTTTGAAATCATCACTTTTTTGAAATGCTTCACGACTTGTCCAGGTTTCGACACAGGTTCCGCCCCAAGATGTGTTGATTATACCAATTGGAATTTTTAATTCGCCATATAATTTCTTGGCAAAAAAGAAACCTACCGCTGTAAAATCACGAACGTTTTCTTTGTTGGCAACTAACCATTTTCCTGCTTTTAAATCTTCTTTTGGTAATCCGCTTAAATCTTGTGCAACGCCAAAATGACGAATCATTGGATAATCGGCATCAGCTATTTCTTTTTCGGAATTCAAGTTTTTATACATCTGAAATTCCATGTTTGATTGTCCGCTGCAAATCCAGACTTCACCAACCAAAACATCTTTTATGATAATTTTATTTTTTCCGATAATAATCAGTTCAAATGGTCCACCCGCTTTTTCGGCAGAAAGTTTAAGCATCCATTTTCCATTTTTATCGGCTTGAACCGTTTTGATTTGTTTGTTAAAATGAACTTCTACTTTTTCATTGGCATCAGCCCAACCCCAAACCGGAATTTCTTTGTTGCGCTGTAAAACCATTCCGTCAGAAAACAACAAAGGCATTTTGACATTTGCGTTTGCAATGCTACCGAATAGTAAAAAAAGAAAGATTATTTTTTTCATTGTGTTTGTTGTTTAAACCATATAAGTGATATAAGTTAATATAAGCGTTACGTATATTCTGTACTTATATTTTCTTATATCACTTATATGGTAAATTCATTATTTTTACTGTAATCCTTCGATCATTGCATTCAATGCTTGTGTATCGGAAACAGTATTATTGGTTCTGTTTATGATTCCAAAACTGTTGTCACCAAGACTTCCTTCATCCCAATAAAAAGGCAATAAACCATTTGCTTTGGCTTGTTTTACGACCGTTTTTAAATAATAAGCTCTTGAGTTTAAATGTAACGTTAACGCATCTCCGGTTAAACTTGTACGACGAATTGCTCCAAACTCTCCTAACAAAACTGGAATTCCTTTATCGACAAATTGGGTTTTCATTAATTTGAAGTTTTTCTCTAAATCAGCTTCTTCTCCATAAGTTGGGTTTCGATCAAGATCTGTTGCCGAATGATAATTTGCGCCCCAGTAATAGAACATTTTTCCCCATGATTCGTCTTTGGTTAAACCTGCAAAATTCCACGGAGCATAATAATGTACTTCGACCATCATACGGTTTGTTGCTGAATCTGTAGGCAAAGTGGTCATTAATTTATTTGTTTTTTCGATATCTGTTGTTGGTCCCTGAACTACTAATGTTCTGTAGGCATTTTTACCTCCAGTCGAACGAACAGCATCGATAAATGTTTGGTGATATGACGTTAAAACTGCCATTTGTGTCGCATCTTCAACTGCTGGTTCGTTTGCACTTGCAAAAAGTAAATGCTCATCGAATCCTCTTAAATGTGTTGCAATTTGTTCCCAAAATGCTTTTTGTTTGGCATTGTTTTCTACTTTTTTAGCTTCGGTAATATTGTTTTCTAACCATCCGCCGTCCCAGTGGATATTTACGACAACGTACATATTATTGTCTACACAATACTGAACAACTTCTTTTACTCTGTTTAACCAATCGGTTTTAATTTTGGCTGTAGCCGAATTTTCTAAATATTGATTCCAAGAACACGGAATTCTAATGGCATTAAATCCACTTGCTTTAACTGCATCGATCAATGCTTTTGTAACTTTTGGATTTCCCCAAGCAGTTTCACTTCCGGTTGCTTCCATTGTGTTTCCAATGTTCCATCCTAATTTTATTTTTGCCGCCAATTCTACAGCAGAACTTGACATTCCGGAATTATCTGCAGCAATTGGATTTGTATTATAACTTGGATACAAACCTGCAACTGGAGCTCCGCCTGCTTGCGAAACTGAAATTTGAATTGATGCTGCTTCAGGTGAACTTAGTGTTAAAGTAGCAGTTCTTGCTTCGGCAGCTGTATTTTCAGAAGCTGTTACTTTAACTATAACTGTTCCTGTAACTCCTGTTGTCTGACTTAATTGTATCCAATTTGCATTGGAACTGGCGATTGTCCATGTTTTTACTTCAGCCGTTATTTTTACAATAGCTTCACTCGCTTTATTGGCAAAATCAATTTTACTTGTATCTGCAAGCAGTAGTTTATCGATTGTCTTTGTATCTTCTGTATCTTTTTCTGAACTACAGGCCAAAAGGCTAAAAAAACACAAACATAAAATGGTGGTAAGCAGATAATTATTTACAAAATTTTTCATTTTATTTAATTTTTTACTTGATTGTTACTGAGATTTCTTTTTTGATATCTCTTGAAGAATTTCCTAATTTCAACGTGTATTTTCCTGGCTCAATTGTCCATTTTTTAGCCGTTACGTCATAATACGCTAATTCTTTTACCGGAATTTTTATTGTTACTGTATTTGAACTTCCTGCTTTTACTAATGTTTTTTGGAATCCTTTTAGTTCTTGTGCTGCACGTGTTATTTTTGAATCAGATTTTGAAGTGTATAATTGAACTACTTCTTTTCCATCAACTTTTCCTGTGTTTTTAACATCTACAGAAACTGAAATTGTTTCGTTTTGTGCGTATGAAGTTTTATCAGATTTTGCATTATCAAAAGCAAAAGTCGTATATGATAATCCGTATCCGAAAGGATATAATGGTGCAATATTTTTAGTGTCAAACCAACGATATCCAATCAAAATTCCTTCGGCGTAGTTTACTGTTTTTCCTCCAGGGAAACTGTTTGTTGCATGCGCAGGAGAATCCATAATGTTTTTTGGCATTGTCCAAGGTAATTTTCCTGACGGATTTACTTTTCCAAGGATTACATCGGCTAAAGCATTTCCTCCTTCTGAACCATTAAACCAACTCCACACTAATGCCGAAGTTTTTTTACTTACTGCATCAATATCAAAAGGCGCTCCGGCAATCATAACTACAATTGTTCTTGGATTTACGGCCAATACTTTCTGAATTAATTCTTCCTGACCAAATGGTAATTTTAAGTTTCTTCTGTCTGAAGCTTCTGTTTCATAATCACGATTTGAACCCGCAAAAATGATCGCAACATCAGATTTTTTAGCTGCTTCTACGGCTTCTAATACTTTTGCAGGATCTAATTGATCGATTGTTACCGGACCATTTAAAGTTATATCTCCTAATTTTCCTTTGTTTTTAACATCGTAACGCTCTAAATATCCTTCGGCGTAATTGATTTTTATCGATGATGGCAATCTGTTTTTTAAACCTTCAAGTGGCGTAACTTCTCTTTTTGTTTTTACACCTGCACCAAATCCGCCAAGAGCATTTTTCTTCGTTGCATTATTTCCAATTACAGCAATAGATTTTACTCCGTCTAGTTTTAATGGCAATGCATTGTTTTCATTTTTCAGTAAAACGATGTCTTCAGTTGCAATTTTATAAGCGTCCTGATAATGTGCTTCTGTCGAAATACTTCCTTTTACTCGGTCTTTGCTTTGGCTTCCCATTGCTTTTACCTGAAATAAAGTGCGTAAAATTCTTTTTACATGTTTGTCTAATTCTGCTTCTGAAATTTCTTTGTTTTTGGCAGCAACAATTAATTTATCGGCAAGAAAAAATTCGTTGAATGGTTTTGGAGTTCCCATTTCGATATCCAAACCACTTTCCAGAGATTTTACTGTAGAATGAACCGCAGCCCAATCTGAAACTACAACGCCTTTAAATCCCCATTCGTCACGAAGAATTTTATTTAGCATATAATCGTTTTCACATAAATATTCACCTCTGAACTTATTGTAAGCGCCCATTACTGCATATGCATGCGCTTCTTTTATCGAAGCTTCGAATGCCGGTAAATAAATTTCACGAAGTGTACGTTCGTCAATTTGAACGTCTACAAAATCACGATTTGTTTCCTGATTATTAGCGGCAAAATGTTTTACGCAAGCCATAACATCATTGTCTTGTAATCCAACAATTAACGGCACTGCAATTTTTTTATTCAAAAACGGGTCTTCAGACATGTATTCATAAGTACGTCCGCCAAGTGGAGTTCTCACCATATTAATTGCCGGCGAAAGCAACATATCTTTGTCACGCGCACGTAATTCTTGTCCAACACTATTTCCAAAAGTATAGGCCATTTCAGCATTCCAGGTTGCCGCCAAACCTCCGCCTGCCGGATAATACGTTGCAAAATCATTTGTTAATCCTGCCGGAGCCCAATTGTCACGCGAAATTTCCTCACGAACTCCTAACGGTCCGTCGGCCATTTTTAATTCAGGAATTCCTAAACGTTTTACGCCGCCGGAAGTAAACATACTATTACCGTGCAACATTCCAATTTTCTCTTCCAATGTCATTTGAGAAACCAACTTGTCGATTTCTGCGTCGTATTCTGAACCTATTTCTTTTCCTTGATATTCTTTCTGAACTGAATTTTCAGCATCAGAAACTGTACTTTGAGCGTCTTTTTTACAAGAAGTAAACGCTGCAAAAGCCAATGCTACTGAGAGGTATATAATTTTGTTTTTCATGCTTAATAAATTTATTTTTAGTTTTTGATAGTTCTTTTTAGAGGTTTATTGTTTTACAAAATTGAATAAGACTACATCATTTTCATTGATTTTATAGTCTTTGCTAAAAGTTCCGTTTCCGTTAATGGTTACTTTTTCTGTAGCAATCAAGGTTCCGTTATTTTTTTCTTTTATCTTATTTACTTGTTCGCGCGTTAACTGACTTGGTTTTCCCAAAGCTAAATAATCGGCGTAAGCATCATTAACTTTATAACCAACTTTGTAGATTTCTAACTTATAATTTCCTTTTTGTAAAGCTTGAAGTTCAATTTTTACAGTTCCTTTTGGTTTCGAAGGTAAATCTTGAATATAATAGCTTTGATTATTTACAGAATCTCCGGGATGTGTATTCGTAAAATCCCAAAATAACAACTGCACATTTCCTTTTGAATTTTTAGTTGCCCACGAAGAAGTGTCTTTATTTTGAAGTTCTGTTTCTCCCAATTTATTCAAAAAAGAATACGAGAAATACGCCGGTTTTTTAATTCCTTGTGTATTCAATAATCCAAAACCTCCATGAAAAGGGGTAAATCTTGGACCTGCTTCTTCAAAAATATCGGTGAAAACCCAATATGACATGGAGTTTGCGGCGTTGCCAACTTGTTTTAATTTTTGAAGAATATATGCTGCAGAATGATAACTATCGTGAACAGGATCTGCGGGCGTATATGATGTACTCCATTCGGTATAATGCAATTCAAGATTTGGCTTAGCCGAATTTAAAATTTGTTTACGGGAATTTATAACATCGCCGCTAATACTCGATTCTTCTTTATTGAGAACGGTTCCCGAAGTTCCAAATTCATCCAGAAATCCTTGTTTTACTCCGTAAGTATGTGTCGAAATAAAATCTAACGGAACATTATTTTTAGCACAAAAATCAATTGTTTCCGGAACCCAAGCTGCTCCCGCAGTTGCTGGTCCGCCAACTTTATAGGCTGGATTTACACTTTTGATTCCGCGAGCTGCGTATTCATATAATTTGAAATATTCTTGTTGACTTCCTGTCCAAAAACCCGGAGATAAATTTGGTTCGTTCCAAACTTCAAAATACCATGTTTTCACTTCTTCAGCTCCGTAACGTTCTGTAAAATGTTGGGTTAAATTTCGAACTAAATCTTCCCATTTTTTATAATCTTTCGGAGGTGTAACATTTCCTTTCCACCAAAAAATAGTCTGATTTCCACTTGCCAAAGCTGATGGCATAAAACCTAATTCGACAAAAGGTTTCATTTTTATGCTGATTAAAAAATCATACAAAGCATCAATATATTGGTAATTATATTCTGGATTTCCTTTTGAATCTTCGCGATAAACCGCCATATCATCAGACAATAAACCGTGTATTCTAATGTATTTAAAATCACATTCTTTTTTGGTCATTGCCAATTGTTGTTGCCAATCGGCGCGTAAACCTTCATTTGCTCTTCCGGCGCCAACACATTCTTTGAACATTGTGTTTAATGCTCCTGAAGTTTTCTTGAAATCTACTTTTATGATTCGGTTTTCAGCATTAGTATTTTGTCCAAACAATTTGACATTGATTAGACTTAGCAAAATAAATAGTAGGATTAGATTTCTTTTCATTGTAATTATTTCACGTTTATTTTCTTGTTCAGAAGAATATTATCCGATGCATTTCCTATTTGAATTTCAATTGTATTATTTTCTAATTCAAATTGTTGTTTGGCTGTATTCCAATATTCTAAATCTTTTGCTTTTAAAATTAAAGAAACGTTCTTGGTTTCTCCGGCTTTAAAGAAAACTCTCTGAAATGCTTTTAGTTCTTTTTCAGGACGTTCTACTTTTGAATTTAATTGTTTTACATACAATTGAATCACTTCGTCTCCGTCTTTATTTCCAGTATTTGTAATAGAAACTGTGACTTTTACTTCTCCGTTTTTAGTGATTGTTTCTGAATTGGTTTCAATTGAATTATATTTGAAAGTCGTATAACTCAATCCGTGGCCAAAAGCATACAATGGTTTTCCTTTGAAATACATATAAGTTCTGCCATTTCGAATATTATAATCTAATAACTCCGGTAAATCTGTAATTTCCTTAACCCAAGTTTGCGTTAATCTTCCGGCAGGATTGTAATCTCCAAATAAAACATCGGCTAAAGCTGTTCCTGTTTCCTGACTATTTTGTGTCATATGCAAAATTGCAGGAACGTGTTCTTGCGTCCAGTTTATCGCATATGGAAAACTGCTAATCAAGGCAACAACGGTTTTAGGATTTGCCTGATAAACGACTTTAATTAAATCTTCTTGTTCTAAAGTCAACGATTGGCGATCGACGGCTTCTTTGCCTTCGCTTGGAACGGGACAATTTGCCCAACCTGCATCACAAACCGGATGGTTTCCGACAATAACAATTACTACATCTGCTTTTTTAGCTATTTCTGCTGCTTTTCCGTCGATGTTGTTTTTAGCGTAAAGAATTTCAACATTGTTCCCCAATTTATTTTTAATTCCCTGTAAAGGTGTAATTGTATAAGGTGGAGTTCCGCTGTACCAATCCAAAAGTACTTGATCGGCACGCGGTCCGATTATGGCAATTGTCTTTAATTTATCCTTTTGCAAAGGCAATAATCCATTCTCATTTTTAAGTAAAACAATAGATTTTTGCGTTGCTTCAAGAGCGATTTTTTTATGCGCTTCGGTTTTCCACGGATCGATTGTATCGTTTTTTGTTCCAATTTTCGAATATGGATTTTCATCTGAAGTATCCAACATTCCAAGTTGAATCATCACTCTGTAATCACCGCGAATAACGGCATCAATATCTTTTTCTTTTAAATATCCATGCGAAAGTGCTCCATAAATACCTTCTGTATATTCATCTAAAAATTGATTAATTCCCGCTTTTATAGCTGCGGCAGCTCCAAGAAATTGATCTGCGTAATATTTATGATCTGAAAGCAATAATCTGAATGCGCCTCCATCTGTGCAGATAATTCCGTTTTGTCCCCATTCTTTTTGGGTAATGTCTTTTAGCATCGGGTGAACCATTGCCGGAATTCCGTTTACTTTATTATATGACGCCATATAAGCGCGAGAACCTCCTTCGACAACGCCCATCTGAAAAGGCAAAGAATAATATTCGCGCCAAAGTCTTTCGTCAAAATCAGATGATGTATAAGTTCTGCCGTCTTCATTGCTATTGGCTAAAAAGTGTTTCATTAACGAAGCCGTTTGCCAATATTTTGGATTATTTCCTTGCAATCCTTTTACAAATGCAACGGTCATTTTTCCGTTAAAAAAAGCATCTTCTCCGTAACTTTCTTCGGTACGTCCCCAACGCGGATCTCTTGCAATATCTGCATTTGGAGCACGAACAACTAATCCGCCGCGATGGTATTTCTGAAATGCATAACGGGTTTCATAACCTTCTACTTGTGCAACTTTTTGAAGTAAATCAACATCCCAAGTTTCTCCCAAACCATAAGCCTGTGGAAAAGTAGTTGTTGTAACGGGTTGTTTATTTTTTCCGCCCCATTCTCCTGGTCCGCCAAGTGCCAAACCGTGCAATCCTTCTACATGACCAGTTCCTACAACTCCCAATCTTTTTATGGATGGATTTGTGCTTAAAGCCTGAACTTTCTCGTCAAGCGTCATCAGCGATAACAAATTATCAATACGCTTTTCAGTATCTAATTTAGGATTCTGAAAAGGATATTGTTTTTGCTGCGACAACACCAAATTGATCGACAAAATAAAAACGATATGCAGAATGAGGTTTTTCATTTAAAAAAATTGTGGTTATTAAACCCGACAATTTTTTGAATCTATCGGGTTTGAAATTTTTATAAATTATATTTTTTTAATCTAATCGTTGAATCGTTGTGTTAGTAAACCCGACAGGTTTTTGAAACCTGTCGGGTTTGATAATCTACATCGAAAATCTATAGTTTTTTGAATCTAATTGCTGTTCCTCCAGCGCCGCCTAAATGTAATTTTAGTGAATCTGAAGCTTTAACGGTTTTCTTAGAAATCGCTACTGCTGATGGATTGTGTGTTTCGTCAGTTCCTTCGGCGTCAGCATAAATCTGTGCTTCGTAAGTAGCGCTTGGATCTAAGAATGATAAAGAAACATTTACGTCTCTTGCGTTTTCATTTGTGATTGTTCCTAAATACCAATCGGCGCTGTTTCTGTCTTTACGAGCTGTTGTGATGTATTCTCCAATTTTTCCGTCTAATACTTTTGTGTCTTCCCAATCTGTTGGAACATCTTTTAAGAATTGTAATGCTGGTTTTCCTTCGTAATTTTCAGGAAGATCTGCCATCATCTGGATTGGTGCGTAAATCGTAACGTACAATGCTAATTGTTGCGCTGTAGTTCCGTGAACTCTTTTTCCAGGATATCCTTGTTTTACCTCAACATCAAAAATTCCCGGTGTAAAATCCATTGGTCCCGAAAGTAATCTTGTGAATGGAAGAATCGTTAAGTGATTTGGCGGATTTCCTTCGCTCCAAGCGTTATATTCTTGTCCACGTGCTGCTTCTCTTGAAACCATGTTTGGAAAAGTTCTGCGTTCTCCTGTATCTTTTATCGATTCGTGGTATAAAACGGCTAAATCATATTGCGCTGCTTTTTCAAGAATATATCTGAAATAATTTACCCCAAATTGTCCGAAATGCATTTCTTTCATGTTTAATTTAGAACCTACGTGTCCAATTTTAACAGAGTGCATTCCTAACTTTTTGTACAATGCAAAACCTTCATCAACTTCTTTTAAATAGTTAATTAAGTTGGATCCTGTTTCGTGATATCCAATAAGTGCAACGCCTTTTTTGTTTCCGTATTCAACTACTTTTTCTAAGTCGAAATTGTCTGCACTTTTCGTGAAGCTAAACATATGCATATGATTTTCATACCATTGTGGCGTCCAACCTTTGTTCCAGCCTTCGATCAATAAATGATGAAATCCTTCTTTTGCTGTGAAATCAATATATTCTTCGGCGTGTTTTGTTGTTGCGCCTTGTTTGTCACTTTCCCAAAAAGTATATTTTCCAATGTGCATTCCCCACCAAATTCCGAAGTATTTGTATGGTTTGAAATAACTTGCTGTGTTTTTTAATTTGTTCGGATCGTTTAGATTTAAAATCAAATAAGAGGTAATCAAATCTGCTGGTTTCTCCCCAATTTGAAGCGTTCTCCATGAAGAAGTGAAAGTATCTTTTACACGAACTTTTACGCCATCAGACCACGGCACTAAATCAGATTTAAGTTGTGTTCCTGTTGTGTTTACCAAAGTCATACTGGCAAAATCAACCAAATTTGCTTCGTGAAAACTCAATGCTAATCCGCTTTTGCTTTCGATTGTAAGCGGCGTCAAAACGGTATCAAGCGTACTTACAGGCGCATCTTTAAAAAGATATTCGTCACGGTTTTCTCTGTTTGCCGGAATCCACCATGCTTTTCCATCTTCTTTTAAGTTAAAAGTCGTTTTTTCATCCATAATGAAAATACTGTCTTTTACATTTTGTTTTGGATATACATATCTAAAAGCGATTCCGTCATCAAACGCACGAAATTGAATTTCAAGTTTACGTTTGTTTCCTGCTTTTTGTTGTAATTGAACCGAAAGCTGATTGTAATGATTTCTAATGTTTTTCTTTTCTCCCCAAACTTGTTCCCAGGTTTCATCAAATGTGGAGTTTTTCACACTTTTGATTTCGAAATCAGAACTTAAGTTTTCATTTCCTTTTAATAAAAATCCCATATCTGATGGTGTAATCACTTCGGTTTTTCCGTGTGAAACAGCATATTTTGGAGCATTTTTTACTAATTCGAATTTAATTTTGTTTTGCCCGTTTGGCGATGCCAATTCATAAGCATTTTTACTTTTCTGACTGTATCCAATCGAAACTGAAAGGATTAAAGCGGGAAGAATGAGGTAATTTTTCATGATATTTTTCTTAATTCATTTTATTAAATCGGGTGTTGCTTATGAGACTTCACCCGATTTAGAAACTCAACAAAAACTTATTTTTATCCTAATTGGGATTATTTTTTGCCACCGATTAAAAGATTCCAAAAGATTTTTCTAACTAATTAACCATGATATAATCCATTAGAATTCTTTAAATCTGTGGCATATATTTTTCTAATCTGTGACTTATTTTTCTCTCGCAGATTTGGCAGATTGAGCAGATTTTTAATTCTTTTCTCTATTTTATCCCGTAGGGATTTAATATTGGTAAAAAACAGAAAACCCGTTTCAATGTCCCGTCAGGGACTATACATGTTCTTATTTTGTGTATTCCCTAACGGGAAAAATGACTACAACACTTGATATTTATTGCTACCGATATTAAATCCCTACGGGATAAAAGCAACAGATTTATTTTATCCACTCTGTTTTAAGAGTTGTTTTTCCTTGTAATGGGTTTGAAGTTACGTCAAAATTGTTTCCGTTTTTGGTCACTTTTATTTCTTTTACTGAATCTCCGTCTGGCAAAAATACTTTGGCTGTAGCCGAAGTTGTTTTATCACTTGCATAAACCTTCAAAGTTAATTTGCTCCAATCCATATCTTTTGTAGATTGTGCCAAAGCGATGTGAGGCAATGCGGTTCCGTCTTTTACTAAAACTACGATTGGTACTTCGCCTGCTTTAATTTTATGCCATCCAGATTGGTATACTTTTTTGGTTTGGTAATCAATCCATGTTCCTTCCGGAAGGTAAACGTCTCTTTCTGTAACTTCTTCAAAAAGTGGCGCCACCAACATACTTGATCCAAATAAATATTCGTTGTCTACCAACCAAGCGCCCGGATCATTTGGATATTCTACAAATAAAGCTCGCATCATTGGTAATCCTTTTTGTGAACTTTCTTTCGCCTGAGCGTAGATATATGGCATTAATTCGTAACGCATATTATCTGCTTTTCTAAATCCTTCAAGGAAATCTTTGCTGTACAACCAAGGTTCGCGCGGAGGTTCGCCGTGGCTTCTTACGTGTGAAGTAAACATCCCGAAAGGTGCCCATCTTCTGTATAAATTCTCTGGTGATTTTGTTGCAAATCCTCCAACATCATGACTCCAGAAACTGAATCCGCTTAATCCTAATGAAAGTCCACCACGTAATTCTGCCGACATTGCTCCGTTTGAAGTTTCTGCATCTCCACCCCAATGTAACGGATAACGTTGAGATCCTGCCCAAGTACTTCTTGCCCAGATTAAAGTGTATCCTTTTTCTTTCTGAGTAATTTCGGCGACAGCCTTATTGTATCTTAACGGATATAAATTATGTTCGTAAAATCCTGTTCTTCCTGAATGGTAAATTCCGTCTGGCGGAGCTGCTTCTCCAAAATCTACTTTGAAAACCGAAACTCCTTGGTCGAATAAATGTTTCAATTTTGCCTGATACCAAGTTACGGTTTCTGGATTTGAGAAATCAAGAACGGCATCTTCATACGGAAGATTTCCTTTACGATCTCTTACGGCTAAATTCTTATCCATGATTTCGTTAAACAAGGTATTCTTTGGTGAGAAATACGGCAATTGCCATAAACACACATGAAAACCATCGTCTTTTAAATCTGACATCATTTTTTCGGCATCTGGAAAACGTGCTTTTGCAAACTCATAATTGTTTCTCCAATCTACATCAAACCAACCTGTATCAAAGTGAATTACATCTGTTGGAATTTTATATTTACGTAAATCTTTTGCTACTTCTCTTCCTTCTTTTTCAGAGAAATAAGTGATTCGGCTCATCCAGAAACCAAATGACCAAAGTGGTGGCATTGCTGCTTTTCCGGTTAAATCTGTGTATTGATCTAAAACGTCTTTTGGTTCTCCGATAAAGAAAAACAAATCGGCTTCGTCGTCACCAATATACATTTCGTTTGCACTTGAATAATATCTACCAAAGTCAACTGTAATTGGTGTCGAATGGTGCATGAAAACTCCGTAACCACGGCTACTCATATAAAATGGAACGGGTTTGTACATCGTTTCATTCTGAATTCCGTTTGCATCATCTGTCCATAAAACAACTTTTTGTCCGCGTTTGTTGAATTGTGTGAATGATTCTCCACAACCAAATATTTTTTCGTCTGGTTCTAAACTAAAAGCAGCTCCCATACTTCTTGAATAATCGCTGTTTCTGCGCACATACGAAAACGGAAGTGTTGGTGTATAGGTGTTTTTGAAATCGGAATCGTGAAGTGTACTTGTCAACAATTTTCCGGTTTCATCGTAAATTTTTACGTGCCACGGTTTTGTCAAAATTTCTACTCTTCCGTGTTTGCTGGTATAACTGTGACCGCCTTCGATTTTAGAATATTTCCATAATTCAGGATGATTTGGCGCAACGCCGTTAATCAACATTAGAGATTCTTTTTCAGGGTGAAATTGTGGTCCTGAAGTAGTTTTGATTCGGATGGTTCTGTCTGAAACAAACTGAATTTGAAACGGCAATTCCGGTGAAGCCTGATATTCTGTTGTTGGAAATTCGTTTGCTTCAACAACATCAGGTTTCATCATCATATTGTTGAATGCCTGACGTGTTTTATAATTATATCTCAGATATTTTATGGTTCCTTTTCCTGTTGCAGGATCAAAATTTGTCAATTCATCTGCAAAATAAAAGGTGTTCAGATAATTCTGAAAATCCTTGCTGATATCTATCGGAGCATTTAGCACATCTGCGTTCTGAATTTGTGCAGTCGCTTTTGGCGAAAGCAGCAATCCAAAGATAAAGGCTGAAAACAATGTGGTTAGTTGTGAGTTTTTCATTAGTTTAGTTTTTGTATTTCCTTCCTGCAAGGTTTTCAAAACCTTGTAGGTCTCTTGTTTTTATTCTATACTTTACTATTTATACCTACAAGGTTTTGAAAACCTTGCAGGAAAGACGCGTCGTTATTCTGCTGTAATTACAATTGTTGCTGGTTTTAGTCCATTCGCTTTAGCGGTTAATTCTAATCTTCCTGTTTTATTTTCCGATTGAACTATAACTAAACATTTTCCGTTAAGTGCCGTGTGTTTTGAACCTTTGAACGGTTCGTGACTTACTGGATCTCCGCTGCAAACGCCTACAATTTTTCCGTTTCCTTTTAATGAAAAGTTGATTTCGTTATTGGCATTTGGAGCCAAAGTTCCTTTTGCATCGAGAATATCTACAGTTACAAAAGACAAATCATTTCCGTCTGCTTTGATGTTGCTTCTGTCTGCTGTAAGTTTTAAATTATCAGGATTTCCGGCTGTTTTGATTTCGGTTTCCAGAACTGTTTTTCCATTTTTACGAGAGATTGCTTTTAGTGTTCCGGGTTGAAAAGGAATTCTCCACATTACGTGCAAATCTTCTCCTTTTTTACTACGAACTCCAACTGATTTTCCGTTAAGGAAAAGTTCAACCTCATCTGCTTTATTATAATATGCCCAAACATCTACGGTTTGTCCCACTTTCCAATTCCAATGTGGAAAAATATGCAGAACGGTTTTGTCTGTCCATTCGCTTTGGTACATATAATAAACGTCTTTTGGGAAACCGGCTAAATCGACAATTCCGAAATATGAACTTACTGATGGCCATTCATATGGAGTTGGTTCTCCAATATAATCGAAACCTGTCCAGATATACATTCCGGAAAGGAAATCGTATTTTTTAATTACTTTCCAAGTTGCTTCGTGTGTTGAACCCCAAGGTGTTTGAACCTGATCGTAAGCCGAAACGGTATTTCCAGGATTTCCTTTTGTGAATTTTTGATCCCAACTTACCGGCCATTTTTTTATAGTATCTGAAACATTATCATAATAACCGCGAGTTTGTAATCCCGAAGTAGTTTCGGTTGCGATGAAAGGAATTCCAGGGAAATTTTCTTTATGATGTGCATAAGTCTGATGTGCATAATTATATCCGATAAGATCTAAAACTCCAGATTTTGCAAGTGGATTGAATTGTACATTCTTTTTTTCGAATTGTAATGTTACGTCATCAATATTCATATTTACCGGCGGATTCATCGCTGCGGTTAATGGACGCGTTTTATCATATTGACGTGTTATTGCGGCTAATTCTTTGGCTATAGCCACACCATTTTCGTTCCATTGTTCCGGAATTTCATTTCCAATACTCCAAACAAAAATACTTGGATGATTTCGGTCGCGAAGCAATTGATCTGTCAAATCTTTTTTGTGCCATTTGTCCCAATCATTTGCGTAATCGTATTTGGTTTTGTTTTGTTTCCACATGTCAAAAGCTTCATCCATTACAATGAAACCCATTTTATCACAAAGGTCTAAAAGTTCCGGAGCAGGCGGATTATGTGAAGTTCTGATTCCGTTTACGCCCATTTCCTTCAGGATTTCAAGCTGACGTTCGATGGCGCGTGTATTGATTGCTGAACCTAAAGGTCCTAAATCATGGTGCATACAAACTCCCTTGATTTTGACTTGTTTTCCGTTAAGAATGAAACCTTTATCGACATCAAATTTAAAATCTCTGATTCCGAAATTGGTTTTATATTGATCTACAATTTTATCGTCAAGCGAAATTTCTGTAACTGCTGTATACAATTCAGGTTTTTCAACTGACCATAAAATTGGCGTTTCAACTTCTGCCGATTGTTTTATGATTTGATTGGCGTTTGCACCAATTGTTATATTTTGGGTAACCGATGTTACTTTGGTATCTTCTTTAAAAATAGTGGTTGTTACTGTTGCTTTTTTTGAAGCTGTATTTTGGTTTTGAATGGTAGTTTCAAAACTTACCGAAGCTTTTTCAGCAGTAACTTTTGGTGTTGTCACATAAGTTCCCCATTGTGCAACATGCAATTTATCCGTAGTTTCTATCCAGACATTTCTAAAAATTCCTGATCCTGAATACCAACGTGAATTTGGTTGTTTTGAATTGTCAACCTTTACAATAATTTCGTTGTTTTTGTCTCCGTAATTTAAGTACGGTGTCATGTTATATTGAAAACCTATATATCCATTTGGACGTTTTCCTAAATAATGTCCGTTTACCCAGATTTCGCTGTTTCTGTAAACGCCATCAAAGATTACTGATATTACTTTACTACTATCAGAAGCATTTATTTTGAAAGTTTTCTTATACCAACCTAAGCCTCCGTTAAGAGATCCGCCTCCATATCCGGCAGGGCTTTTTTCATCAAACTTTCCTTCTATACTCCAATCATGCGGAACATTTAGGGTTCTCCATTTGGTTGAAATTCCAATAGTATCTTTGTCTGTTATACTATCATTTAAATGAAAACTCCAATCTGAATTAAAAGAAACTTTTCTATTATCGAAAGTATCTTCTTTTTTACTGCAAGAGTTCAAAAGGATAATTCCGAATAGTAATAATAATGATAAACCTCTACTTAAATATTCTTTTATGCTATTCATATTCATAGGATTTTGTTGTTTTGAAAAACAAATATAAACATACCGATAGGTGACTCTTTAAATCCCCTACCGGTTGTTTACTAGTTTGAGGTAATTATGATTTTATTCTAAAACAAAACCGTAAAAACTTTATGGAACTATGTAATGGAAAACAAACCATTCGTCTTTTCCTGCATCATATGATGTTCCAAGCCAGATTCCTTTTTGAAGAAAATCTTTATTGTATGCTTTTACTACTTTAATAACACTTGTTGTTGGATTCATCCAGCTTGTCGCATTTTGAAGAAGTTTTTCTCCTCCTAAATTAATTTCGTTTGTTGCTGCATTTATCGTAAAAGTTCCAGTTGTGATTACGCCATTTTGATTGCGTGTATAATTAAGAGTTCCTCCCCATTGATCAAAACGTATTGATGAATTTCCTGCAATTGTTGCCCAATCATCATTCCATCCCCAATTATACGAACTTGTTGAATTAACTGTCCAGCCTTTTCCTTTTCCAACCCAGTCAACAGGATTACCGCCTGCATCCAGTTTCCAAACTCTTCCTGCTCCGGCACCACCAGTTAACATGGTCAATAATTCTCCCGGTGCAAAAGTTGGATTGAAACCTTCGTCAACAACTGGTTCTGTAACCGGAGGAACATAATTATCTGCATAATCTTTAGAAACAAAATTCCAGATGTACCACCAAGGACCTTCACTGTTGGTTCTTTTTACAGCAATTCTTAACTGATTCTCTGTTAATTTTAATACTTTAATATTGTCGCTCCAGTTACTTGCATTTGCAATATAATTGTCTGGTCTAAGGATTGTTGTTCCTGTTGTTGTTAAAGTATGTGCGTTGATGTCTAAGAAATAAGATCCGTTTTCGATCGTTGTTCCATCAGCTTCATGAACGGTCATAAATGGTCCTCCTTCAAGGCTGAATGTCATGTATCTTCCCCAATGCATATCTGCATCTGTACTTGAATTCGCGTTTCCTTCAGGTTCCCAGTTTGGAGTAAAGTTCCCCCATTCTACTGTTGTGCTTGGATCTGCATAAGACATTGCGCCCGGAGCTAATCCGTATTTACCATTGTCTGCTACCCAAGATTTCTTTTTACCAACTCCGCCTGATAACGCTGTCCAAAGTGGATCATTAACATAGTTTAAGTTGTCTGTATTTACTGTAATTGTTACCGGATCTAATGCAACAATACCACCACCGGTTACTGCAGAAATCTTAATGGTGTAACTTCCTTTAAAGGCATATTTTACAGTTTCAACAGCTTTACTGGATTTTCCTGTTCCATAATCCCAGTTCAGTACAACTCCCGGAGTTGTGTTTTTCATTATTACGGTATTTCCGCCCGGATCTGCGACTAAATCCTGAGTAATTTCAAAATGTATATCCGCTTTATCCATTGGCGTGTCCAAAGAATACGTTTCCGGAGAACAAGATGATACTAGCATTAGCGCAAGCATCAAAAATGATGTAACTAATAATTTAATATTTTTCATTTCTTTCCTTTTTTAGTTAAGATTACCAACCTGCATTTTGTTTCAAAACTCCTCCAGATAATGTGATCTGTGTATTCGGAATTTGTTGTAGTCCTTTTGTAGCTTGGATTTTAGCTGCAGAAATTGTTTTTGTTCCGGCAACTCCACCACTTAATAATGTTGTAGTTTCTGCAATTGTAGTAGAAGCTTTTCCAACACCCTGACGTAATAAATCCCAATATCTAATTCCTTCAAGAGCAAATTCCAAATGTCTTTCGTTCAGTATATTATCAGCATTTACCGGTAAAGCTGTAAAATTCTCTTTGTAAGCTCTTCTTCTCACATCATCAAAATAAGTCTGCGCACTTCCGCTTCCTAATTCAGCAGCCATTAACAAAACATCTGCATATCTTAACACAACATAATCCTGAAATTGTCCGATATCCCAATATTGACTTCCCATAACAAGTGGCATATCTTTTCCGTTTTTGTCAACCATTGGAGAATATTTCTTGTTATAGTAACCTGTGTATTCTCTTTGATTATTGATTTTATCGAATTTTATTTTTTCTTCATCGATTCCAATTACACTTGCTACACGTCTTGTATCTGTTGCGCTGTAGGCTTTCCATAATTTAGAGTTTACTGTAACTCCCCAACCACGTCCGTATGGGTAAGATGAAAATTCTCTCATACCGAACATTACCATCCAATGGTTTCCGTCTGTGTTTCCGCTATAATCACTTGTATAAGAGTATTTCACAGAGAACACTATTTCTTTATTTCCTTCTCCGGCATATTTATCAACTGAAGCTGCTGGCCATAAAGTAGAAAAGTCATCTACTAAGCCGTGACCACTTGATGCGATAACATCTTCCAGGTTTGCTAAAGCTTGTGTTTTAGTTACTACTCCTGCTAAATCTGTTTTTCCGTAATATCCTGTGTAGTATAAATAAACACGTCCAAGTAAAGATTTTGCTGCCCATTTTGTAATACGTCCACTTGTTGTAGCATTATAGGCAACGGCAGGCAAATTGTTTGAAGCGAATACTAAATCTTCTGCGATTACTTTGTAGATTTCTTCAGGAGCTGCTTGTGGTATATTATCAGAAGAAGGTGCTGTTAACAATGGTACACTTCCCCATAAACGTGCCATTTCAAAATATAAATAGGCTCTGATAAATCTAGTTTCTGATGTATATGTATTTTTTAAAGCTGTATCGCCTTTCCAGTCAATCTGATCCATTTTCGATAAGAAAACATTACAACGATAAATTGCTTTGTAATAACCAATCCAGTTACCGTTAAGCATATCAACATCTGAAGGTGAACGTGAAATATCAAACTCATCGATTGCTGCATAATTGTAACCATCAGAATTTCCGGTTCCGCCGAAACAGTCGTCAGACATTACTTCACTAATTACAGGAACTCCCAAACCACTTGCTCCGGTTGCAACTTGCAAACCATCGTAACAACCTACTAATGCTGAATAAGCATCATCTGTTGTTTTATAAAAATTTGTATCTGTTTGTTGTACTAACGGTTCTGTTTCTAAACTACAAGAACCCAATGACAATAGCGTCAAACAGAAAATATATAGATAGGTATTTTTCATCTTTTTATTTATTAAAGTTTAACATTTAATCCTAACATGAATGTTCTTGGTCGTGGATAGTATCCTACATCAACTCCTGATGAAAATTTCTGGTCATTATTTGATGAACCAAAACCAATTTCAGGATCCATACCGTCATATTTCGTAAAAGTGTAAAGGTTTAATACGGAGAAATAAACTCTGAACTGACTTGCAAAAAATGGTTTTGATTGTTTCATTTTTGCTAAATCAAATCCTAATGTTACGGTACTGATTCTTAAGAAATCCCCATCCTGAACATACAAATCCGAAAATTGTGTAAAATTTCTGTTGTCTTCTGTTACTCTTGGAACTGTGTTTGAAGAACCTTCTCCGTGCCAACGATCTAATATTGCTGAAGTATAATTTCCGTAAGCTCCGGCTTGATTTCTATATGATTGTACGATTTGATTTCCTGCTACACCATTTGCCATTAATGAAAAATCAAAAGCTTTATAATTGGCTGATAAAGAGAATCCGTATGTAAAATCAGGATTCGGTTTTCCGATACTTGTTTTATCAGAAGCATCGATTTTATCATCTCCGTTAGTGTTCACATAAATAAGATCTCCGGGAGCTGCAGTTGGTTGTAATACTACACCACTTGCTGATTTATAATTATCGATTTGTGCCTGATTTTGAAAAACACCACCTGTTTTATATCCCCAGAAATAACCTAAAGGTTGTCCGTTTTGTGCTCTGTAAAACTCACCTGAATTATCATAAAGTTCATTATTTAATCCGTGAATGATACCGTCTGTAGTAGGTATTTGTCCAACTGTATTTTTATTATAAGCTCCGTTTGCACTAATGCTATAATTAAAATCTCCAATTTTATTTTGGTAATTTAAACTTAACTCCACTCCTTTATTCACTACATCTCCACCATTTATATAAGGTGCATCTGCTCCGGCTGTTGCCAAAATTGGTGCTAAAATCAACCAGTCTTTATTTGTTTTTTGGTAAACATCAAAAGTAACATTCAAGGCATTGTTTAAAAATCTTGCATCAAAACCAAAGTCAATTTGTTCTGAAGTTTCCCATTTCAAATCAAGATTTGATAATCTGTCCGGATAAGCTCCCGGCGTTAAAACACCTTCTGTATCACCAAAAATATAATTTGTATTATTTGATTTTATAGTTGACAAATATTGGAATGGTCTTGCATTTTGATTTCCAACTTGTCCCCAGCTTCCTCTTAATTTAAGAAAGTTTATTACGCTTGAATTTCTCAAAAACTCTTCATTTGAAGCCACCCAACCTGCAGATACTGATGGGAAATAACCCCATTGATTTTCTTTAGAAAAAATAGAAGATCCGTCCATTCTAAAAGTTGCATTGATCAAATACGTTTCTTTGAAATTGTAATTTAATCTTCCAAAATAAGACATTCTTTTAGTCTGTTGTTTTAGACCACTCATTGATATTTTTGCACCATCTTTGTTAGTTGTATTGTCTAACCAAGCGTGCTCTAAATCATTAAAAACTGAATCAGCATTTGTAACACTTACTGATGTTCCGTCATAATTAATAGAAGAAGTTCCTAACATTGCTTCAAGATGATGATTCTCGGCAGCATTAAATTTATACGTCAATAAGTTATCCCAAGTAAGGGTTTTACCTTTGTTCATGTTTTGATTTACTTTATCAAATGCGCTGTTTGCATAAATAGATAATCGGTAAACCGGAAGGTAAGAATGTCCTTCGCCAGCATAATAGTCAAGTCCTAAAGTAGTTTTGAAGGTTAAGTTTTTTATTGGTTCGATTTGCAAATAAACGTTCCCTAATAATTTTTGATTATTACCTTCATTTTGATTGTTGTATTCCATCAAAGCATAAGGATTTGCAACTCCTGCAAGCCAAGGCTCTGTATTATTTGTGGTATCATAATAATTACCTTTAGAATCATACATTGGCAATAATGGCGTTGTTTGAAAAGCGCCTCTTAATGCATTATTGTATTGATTTCCAACTCCAATTCCGTTTTTATTGATGTAAGCAAAACTCAAATTTTCACCAAACGTAACTACGTCTTTGTATAATTTATGTTCTGAATTGAATCTGAAATTATAACGCTCGTAGTTTGATAAATCTTTTCCTCCAACAACTCCTTCTTGTCCTAAATAAGATAAAGATGCTGAGTAAACAGAAGTGTCTGAACCACCTGAAGCTCCAAATGCGAAATTTTTGGTAGCCGCATTATCTGTAAACATTTTATCCATCCAATTTGTTCCGTTTCCTAATCCTGCAATTTGAGCATTGGTGAAATATGGATTTTTACCAGAGTTTACTGCTGCTTCATTTAATATTGTTGCATATTCTGTTGCATTCAATAAATCAACTTTTCTCGCTACAGATTGTACACCATAATATTGATCGAATGTCATTTGTCCTACAGCTCCTCTTTTACCTTTTTTGGTTGTTACCAAAACAACTCCGTTTGAGGCCTGAGAACCATAAATTGCAGCAGATGCAGCATCTTTTAAAACCGAAATAGATTCAATATCTGAATTGCTTAAATAAGAAATATCACTTGTCAATATTCCATCAACAACATATAACGGACTGCTTCCGCCTGTTGAACCAACACCTCTAATCACAACATTCAATCCTTCTCCCGGTTGTCCTGAAGTCGATGTAACCTGAAGTCCGGCTGCTTGTCCCTGAAGTGCTTGTAAAGCATTTGTCGTATTGGTTTTTGCAAGATTCTCTCCGCTAACCTGAGTCACGGCACTTGTTACAAGTGTTTTCTTTTGAGAACCGTATCCAATAACGACAACTTCTTTAAGATCTGCCGCTTCTGTTTGTAAAGTAACATTAATCGTTTTTTGTGTTCCAATGGTTACACGTTGGGTTTTAAATCCCATAAAACTGATTACAATTACGCTGCCTTCTTTTGCTTCCAACTTAAAGTTTCCATCAAAATCTGTTGATGTTCCCGTCTTGGTTCCTTCAATAGCTACGGTAGCACCCGGAACTCCCATACCATCTTCTGCTGATTTTACGTTTCCGCTTATAATCTGGGATTGCTGTTGCGCAAAACCGGACTGCATCGTAAATACACTAAGCAACAGCGCCATGCAGAACGAGAGCGATGTTGTTTTAAGACAATGTTTGCTTTTCATAATAGTTAAGAATTGGTTTAAATTATAGTTAGTAATTTTTTGTCTATTAATATGCGTTCGAAATAATCTGTTCGAATAATTCCTGTCTTCCGCTAAGGGGTTGAGGTTCTCCACTTGCACGGGCAATTTTGCTAAGATCTTCAAGAGATAATTCTCCGTTTTCGAACTTCGCTCCGTTTCCACCGTCAAATGAACTGTAACGTTGTGTGCGTAATTTTTTGTAATCTGTATTTTGTAGTATCTGATCAGCGCAGATTAATCCTCTTGCAAAAACATCCATTCCTGAAATATGTGCAATGAATTTATCTTCTAAATCGATTGAATTTCTTCTCACTTTTGCGTCAAAGTTTACACCGCCGCCTTGAATTCCGCCACCTTCAAGAATCACTAACATTGCTTGTGTAACTTCCTGAAGATTTATTGGGAATTGGTCTGTGTCCCAACCATTTTGGTAATCTCCACGATTTGCATCGATACTTCCTAACATTCCGGCATCAACCGCAACTTGCAATTCGTGCTCAAAAGAATGTCCGGCAAGTGTTGCGTGGTTTACTTCAAGATTTAGTTTGAAATCATTTTGAAGTCCGTATTTATTAATGAAACCTAATGAAGTCGCAGCATCATAATCGTATTGATGTTTGGTAGGTTCCATTGGTTTTGGTTCGATCAGGAAGTTTCCTTTAAAACCTTCTTTACGAGCATAATCTTTACAAGTATTCAAGAATCTTCCTAAGTGGTCTAATTCTCTTTTCATGTCTGTGTTCAACAAACTCATATATCCTTCGCGTCCGCCCCAGAAAACATAATTTTCTCCGCCAAGTGCAATAGTTGCATCGATTGCGATTTTTGCCTGAGCTCCTGCATACGCCAAAACATCAAAGTTTGGATTCGTTGCAGCACCGTTCATATAGCGAGGATTACTGAATAAATTTGAAGTTCCCCACAACAATTTAATACCTGATTCTTGTTGTTTTTGTTTTGCGTATTCAACCATTGTCTGAATACGAGTTTCAAATTCTGCCAAAGTTGGCGCATCATCAACAACATCAACATCATGAAAACAATAATATGGCAAACCTAACTTTGTCATAAATTCAAAAGCGGCATCCATTTTGTCTTTTGCTCTTAAAATGACATTCTCATTTTTATCCCAGGAAAATGTTTCAGTCGAAGCTCCAAACGGATCTCCTCCTGTGTTACATAACGTATGCCAGTACGCCATCGAAAAGCGCAAATGCTCTTTTAATGTTTTTCCCGCAACGATACGATTTTCATCATACCATTTAAAAGCTAGTGGATTATCACTTTCTCTTCCTTCGAACTTTATCGTATCGATGTTTTTAAAATATTGATTAGTTGTGCTCATTATTATTGTTCTATTTTAATTTGACTTTTCCATTCTTGATATAAATCCTGATATTGACTCGTCAGGATTTTATTAGGTTCAATTCTGTCTAAACATTGCAATCCCTGAAAAGCTTCGTCCAGCGAATTGTAATATCCTAAACCAAAAGCAGCGCCTCTTGCAGCTCCTTCTGCTCCCGAAGTATTGTATAATTCTAAAGTAGTTTGTGTAGTATTGGTGAAGATTTCTCTAAAAACCGGACTTAAAAACAGGTTTGAATTTCCTGCTCTAACCACAGTTCCAGAAACTCCAACTTCTTTCATAACATCAAAACCGTAATTCATGGCAAACACAATTCCTTCGCAGGCAGCGCGCACTAAATGTGACGGTTGATGAATATTGAAATTTAAATTCTGGATTCCCGAAGTTGCATTTTTGTTATTAAAGATTCTTTCTACACCATTTCCGAAAGGATAAAAACGAAGTCCGTTACTTCCTGCTTCAACTTTTGCAGCTTCGGCATTTAGTTTTTCGTAAGCGATTAAATCAGTTCTGTCAACAGACATGATTTTGCGCAACCATTGGTATAAAATTCCAGATCCGTTAATGCATAACATAACGCCGTTTCGTTTTTCGGCTTCCGTATTATTGACGTGTAAAAAAGTATTGATTCTGTTTTGTTTGTCGTAAACATCTTCATCGCTTACGGCATAAACTACGGCCGAAGTTCCGGCTGTTGTAGCAATTTCTCCAGGTTTCAAAACATTCAATGATAAAGCATTGTTAGGTTGATCTCCTGCTCTGTAGGTTATTTTTGCATCGGGATTTAATCCTAATTCTTGTGCTATTTCTGAGTGAATTGTAGCTTGAATTCCAAAATTTGAAACGATTTCCGGAATAATATCCGATGATAATCCCATTTGAGAAAGGATTTTCGTTGCCAGTTTTCCTTCTGAGAAATTCCATAAAGCGGCTTCTGATAAACCTGAAGTACTTATTTGTGCTACTTTCGATAATTTGGCAGCAATAAAATCCCCCGGAAGCATCATGTATTTTGCTTTCGCGAAAATTTCAGGCTGATTGTCTTTTACCCATTTTAGTTTTGAAGCGGTAAAGTTTCCCGGACTTCCTAAAATTTCCTGCTGACAATTTACAGTTCCCATTTTAGTATAAATTTCGTCTCCGATACTTGCAGCGCGACTGTCACACCAAATAATCGAAGAACGAACCGGATTCAAATTTTCATCGGTTAAAACCAAACCATGCATTTGATAAGCAATTCCAATTCCGGCAACTTTCTTTAGATCAATATTAGATTTCGAACCTAATTGTTTAATTCCGTCTTTTACAAATTGCCACCAGGATTCCGGATCTTGTTCTGCCCAACCAAATTTTGGAGCAACAATTGGCATTTCAAAATCAGGAACACTAATTGCTCCAATAGTTGTTCCTTTCTCAGCATCAAATACTGATAATTTTATTGAAGAACTTCCTAAATCAATTCCTAAAAAAAACATTTGGTGGTATTTTAAGTTAGTTATAGATTTGTCCATTTTTTACTTATAGTCAAACTGAACTTATCTTATGGTTATTTTGACTACAAGTGTAAAACATTTTTTCTATATTAACAAAATATTAGGTTTATTTTTTTTCAATTCTAATTATTCAATCTCGATTTTTATGAATACGTCAAAGAAGTCATTAAAATGGAATAAAAAAATATTGAAAAATTAAGGATTTAGCGATTTGACAATCAGTCATTTAAGGATGATTATTTTAAAATCTTATTTTTAAGGATATCACAAACAATTGATTGTCAGAAAATTATTGCGTTAAGAAAAATATAAATCTGATATGAAGACAACTATTCATTTTATTTATTTAATTTGTCAAAATTTAAATAGCATATGGTTAAAAATGTAGCCGACGATTCTGCTTTAAAAAGCGAGCAAACCGCAATGAATGCGATCACAATTGACTGTGTCATATTTGGATTTGATAAAGGAAGTCTGGAAGTGCTTCTGGTACAACACGGAGAAGGTATTAGTAAAGGAAAATGGGGACTTCCGGGAGGATGGATCTATAAAAAAGAAAGTACTGATAATGCTGCGCACCGTTTATTGAATGAACTTACTGGTCTTGATAATATTTATTTAGAGCAACTGAAAGCGTTTGGAGATCCTGATCGTTTCCCGCTTCGACGCGTTATTACGATTGGTTATTATGCCTTGGTAAAACGTGAAGATTATAATATTAAAGCTGGTTTTACGGCTTCGGATGCACAATGGTACAAGATCGATAGTATTCCGGATTTGATTTATGATCATAACGAAATTCTTGCTTATAGTTTGAAACACCTTCGAAACAGAGTGCGACAAGCTCCAATAGGATTTAATCTTTTGCCTGAAAAATTTACTCTGTTACAATTGATGCATTTATACGAAGAGATTTTAGGAATCGAAATGGATAAATCTAATTTCAGACGAAAAATTCTGCACATGAAATTATTGGTTGAATTAGATGAAAAACAACAAGATGTTTCACACAGAGCTGCCAAATTATACAAATTTGATCCGGCGATTTATAAGAAACTGACCGAAAAAGGATTTAATTTTGAATTTTAGATAAAAAAATGCCCGAAGAAATCTTCGGGCATTTATCATTTTATTTTTAAGGAATACATACGATTATTACATTACAATAACCTCCTACAATTCCCGGAAACTTATTAGGATCTTCTGTTCCTGAATTCGCAGCAACTCCTTTTCCGCTTGGGCAAATCGAAGTTGGGATTCCATTTCTCGGACCGCAAACAGTTCCTAATGTTCCGCCGTTAATATTTTTCATTTCTTCTTTTGAAAGCCTGCCAAATTTTTGAGCCAGCTTCACGGTTTGTTTTTCCATAATTTGTTGGGTTTAACAGTTAGTAAAAAATAAACATTCTCGTTTTTCACAAACAAATCCTGCGCACAGATTTTAGTAAAAAACGATACTGAAAATTCAAAATCATAAATAAAATATACTTATGGTTTAAATGACTACAAGTATAATCATATTTGGTTAAACCGACAATTATTCGCACAAAAATGCATATTTATCAAACAAAAGTAAGTTGAAGTATTTTTTTGACAAACAACAAATCAAACCAACGCATTAATAAAAACATTCTGCAAGCTTTTGCTTTAAACTACCAATTCATTATTTACTAATTATGAACATTTTAAAACTTTAAAATGAACTTTCTGCCTCCAAAATTCAAAATCGAGCAACTACATTCCACAATCCAAAACTTTGCGCTATCTTTGCGCCTTAATAACATGCTCTAAAGCAATTGCTCTAGCGCAAATTCATACCCTGAAATTACTTAAAACTCGTTTAGAGAATTGATATATTAAAATGAAGAAGATACGTAACTTTTGCATTATTGCACACATTGACCACGGTAAAAGTACACTGGCAGACCGATTATTGGGCGCTACACAAACCGTTACAGCTCGTGAAGAAAAAGCACAATTGCTTGACAACATGGACCTGGAGCGCGAGCGTGGAATCACCATTAAGAGTCATGCCATTCAAATGGAATATACTTATAAAGGAGAAGAATATATTTTAAATTTAATTGACACTCCTGGTCACGTTGACTTTTCATACGAAGTTTCACGATCTATTGCTGCCTGCGAAGGTGCGCTTTTGATTGTTGATGCTGCTCAAAGTATTCAGGCACAAACGATTTCTAACTTATATCTTGCTTTAGAAAATGACTTGGAAATTATTCCGGTTTTGAACAAAGTAGATTTACCAAGTGCTAATCCTGAAGAAGTTAGTGATGATATTATTGATTTATTAGGATGTAAATTAGAAGATATTATTCATGCTTCAGGAAAAACAGGTTTTGGTGTCGAAAATATTTTGGCTGCCATTATCGAAAAAATTCCACCTCCTCAAGGAAATCCTGAAGAACCATTACAAGCTTTGATTTTTGACTCGGTTTATAATCCGTTTCGTGGAATCGAAGTAATCTTCAGAGTTGTAAATGGAGAAATCAAAAAAGGGCAAAAAATTAAATTCATGGCTACTGGCAATGAATATTTTGCTGACGAAATTGGAACTTTAAAATTAAATCAGGTTCCTAAAAATGTAATTTCTGCTGGTGATGTTGGTTATTTAATTTCTGGAATTAAAGAAGCCAAAGAAGTAAAAGTTGGAGACACTCTAACTGATGCGAAAACGCCAACTACAAATATGATTACTGGTTTTGAGGATGTAAAACCAATGGTATTCGCCGGAATTTATCCAGTTGATACTGAAGATTATGAAGATTTGCGTTCTTCCATGGAGAAATTGCAATTGAATGATGCTTCGTTAGTTTTTACTCCTGAAAGTTCAGCGGCTTTAGGATTTGGTTTCCGTTGCGGATTCTTAGGAATGCTTCACATGGAAATTATCCAGGAACGTCTAGAGCGTGAGTTCGATATGACTGTAATTACTACAGTTCCTAACGTTTCGTATTTGGCTTACACCAAAAAAGATCCTGAAACTGCATTTGTTGTAAACAATCCTTCTGACTTACCTGAACCATCTCGTTTAGACAGAGTTGAAGAGCCTTTTATTAAAGCAACAATCATTACAAAAGCTGATTTCGTTGGAAACGTAATGAGTTTATGTATCGAAAAACGTGGTCAAATTACCAATCAAACGTATTTAACAACAGAACGTGTTGAATTGAATTTTGATATGCCTTTGGCGGAAATTGTATTCGATTTTTACGATCGTTTAAAAACGGTTTCTAAAGGTTATGCTTCTTTTGATTACTCTCCGATAGGAATGAGAACTTCAAAATTGGTTAAACTTGACGTTCTTTTGAATGCTCAAACGGTTGATGCGCTTTCTGCATTGATTCACGAAGACAACGCTTATAACATCGGTAAAAAAATGACCGAGAAATTACGCGAATTGATTCCAAGACAACAATTTGACATTCCGATTCAAGCTGCAATTGGAGCTAAAATTATCGCTCGTGAAACTATTAAAGCACTTCGTAAAGACGTTACCGCAAAATGTTACGGTGGAGATATTTCGCGTAAGCGTAAACTTCTTGAAAAACAGAAAAAAGGTAAAAAACGTATGAGACAAGTTGGAAACGTTGAGATTCCACAAGAAGCTTTTATGGCTGTTTTGAAGCTTAACGATTAGATTTTTTTTTTAGAAGAAAGAATAAAGATAATAGAATATAGATTAAACCCGATGACGATTGTTATCGGGTTTTTTGTTTATGTTTGATAAAAAATAATATGCTATAATGGTAGAAATAAGTAGTGAAGAATTTGAACGAAAAATTAAATCTAATGAAGAACATTTTAGAGATATAATAATCAATTTCGACAATGAAATAGATCTTAAAACACCGCTTCTTAGTAAAAAATTGACATTCAAAAATGTCACTTTTAAAGGAATGAACGTTATTTTCAGCAACAATCAAGTTGAAGAAATTTCTAAAAATAGCTCCTTCATTTTTGAAGACTGTAATTTTTTATGTGATTTTCTTTTCTCATCATGTAGTCTTGAAAATCTCACATTTATTTCCTGTACAATAAATAACAAATCCATTGAAATAAGGAATTGCTATCTAAATAATCTTTCTTTTGAAGAAAACACTAAAGATATTCATAATGTGAAGTCTAATATTATTAAATCAAGTACAATTAAAATAAATCATGGAAAAATAAATCATATTGAGTTTGATAATATTCAATTCAATGGTGGTGCTTTAAGAATCATTGGACAAAAATCAGCAAAAAGTCTTGATATTATTAATTCTATATTAAATAAAGTAATTATTTCACACTGTCATTTTAGTGATTATTTTGACTATTTGGGAAATAATGTAAACTTGATAGCAGATAATAATCATTTTAATCGTTGCACGTTTAATAATTCAAGCTTTTTTGAAACTAAATTCAATAGTAAAACTCATTTTAACAATTGCATTTTTAACAACACTGCTAATTTTCAATCTATTAAAAATGAAATTGACTGCGATTTTAAATTTACTGATTGCGATTTTAATAAATTTGTAGATTTTGATAAATCAAAAATAGATAAACTAAGATTTGAAAAAATTAAATTCCATGATTTCGCGTCATTTCAAGAAACTTATTTTAATATTATTGAAATAGATAAAACAAGCTTTGAGAAAGGAGCTTTCTTCGATGATATTCAAATAAAAAAAATCAATGATTGCGACAGAAGAACAATCCGAACAATAAAACAACAACTTCAAAAAACCGAAAACCGCATTGACTTTAATCGTTTTAGATCTCATGAACTTGCTGCCCACTACAAAGAATTAAACTGGAAATGGAATTCAGGATTTATTGACAAATCCATTTTATTTGCTTCAAAAATCTCAACTGATTTTGGAAATAGTTGGAGAAAAGCATTGCGTTTTATATTAATCGGCGGCTTTATTATATACTTATTACTATATATTTTTGAGAATCGTGATTCTATAATTAATTTATCAAACATAGATAATTGGACTCGATTATTTTCTGGTTTCTTTAGATTTCTACTAGTTACAGACTTTTACAATCCTTTAGAAACTGATAGAATTTATTTAACTAATCCATTTAGTTGGTTAATTTTCATATTTGGAAAAATCTTCATTGCCTTTGGAATTTACGAAATGATACAATCCTTTAGAAAATTTAAAGCTTAGAATATAGATTGACCCCGATGACTTGCGTTATCGGGTTTTTTGTTTTTTTTTTGGATTGTGGTTCGAAAGATTGATGTAGATTGTGTAGACGCACCGCTGTGCGCCTCTACGTTGATGCGAATTGCAGATAATTTTTACCAGAAAATCTGTCCTAATTTGGAACAACTTTTTTGTTTCTCTAAACTTTGAACCTTTGTATCTTTGAACCTTTGCATCTAAAAAAAAACTTAGAACCTCAGCACCTTAGAATCTTAAAAGAAAAAAAATGGACGATTCTCCAAAACGTTTTGACCGTATTGTCGCAATTCTCATTCAGTTACAATCCAAGAAAATTGTAAAAGCTCAAGAATTGGCGGATCGTTTTGACTGTAGTCTGCGAACTATTTATAGAGATATTCGAACTCTTGAAGCGTCGGGAGTTCCTATTTATAGTGAAGCGGGAGTTGGTTATGCTTTGATGGATGGTTACCGATTGCCGCCTGTTATGTTTACGCGCGAGGAAGTAAGCAGTTTTATTGCGGCCGAAAAACTAATGCAAAAATTTACTGATCCTTCTCTTGGATCTCATTATGCATCGGCGATGTATAAACTGAAATCGGTTTTGAGAGGTACTGACAAAGATTGGCTTTCGAATATTGAATCTAAAGTTTTAATGCAAACGCAAGAACCTTTATTTCATGATAGTTCTCCTAATACTTTGGCTGTTTTATTCGAAAGTATTGCTGAGAAAAAACAGATTCTTCTTTCTTATAAAACTATTGAAGCTGAACAAGCAAGCAATAGAAACATTGAACCTGTTGGCGTTTTTCACGATCACAACAATTGGTATTTTTTGGGTTATTGTCATTTGCGACAAGATTACAGGCAATTTAGAACAGACAGAATCCAGGGAATTCAGAAAACCGATTTAGAATTTACGATTGAACACGATTCTTTAGAAACCTATTTGGTTAAATCGGAAACTATTCCAACAACTAAAGTTCGAATTTTAGTTTCGAAAAAAATTCTAACTCACCTTCGTTATGAGCAAAAATATCATGGTTATATTTCTGAAAGAGAAGTTGATGGTCAGATCGAAATGACTTTTATGTCACGTAATGTTCATGATGGTTTTTCGCGCTGGCTTTTGATGTTTGGAGATTACGCCACAATTATAGAACCCGAAAACCTTAAAACCAGAGTATTGGAATTAATAGAATCTTATAAAAAAAGATTAGTATAAAAAAACTCCCAAAGACGAATTATAAGTTCATCTTTGGGAGTTTTTACTTTATTATTGATTTTTTACGACATTATAGAAATTATAATCTGTGTTTGAAGCGTCGGTTATACCAATATTTCTTCCAATGGTTACAATTTGTCCTCTATGATAAGTGCCATGATTTACTACTTGTAATAAATAATCAGAAATAGGCAACTCACATTGAAACCACGGATTCTCGATTTTAACCGCTTTGTATAATTGTTCGTCTGATAATGATGATATAAACTCCGATAATTTTGCAGATGTTTTTAATAAACCTTCAAATATTACATTCTTATCTAAATCAACGTTTTCATTCCTTTCCGGCAAAGTAGTTTCGGTTATTATAGAAAGCCAATATTGCTCTGTTTCCCAGATATGGTTAAGTGTTTTAATAATGCTCGAGTAACTCGAAGGAACATCTTTGTGCAACAACTCATCAGATTTTGGTGTTAGCCAATTCACAAATTGTTGATTTACCCATAAATTGTAGGCAGCGTAATTTGCCATTATTTTTCTTAAACTCATGATGTTTGATTTATAATTTAGTCTTGAATAAATTGATTTAGTTCATTAAAAACGTCTTGATTATATTACTGTCTTTCCCAGAAGAAAGGCGGAGTAATTCCTAAAGCTCTTAGATATACATATCCTTGTCCGCGGTGATGAACTTCATTATCAACAAAATACAAAATATTCTGGATTACAGGAAATTCATATTGACCAAAAAGATTAAAGTTTTCATTAAAATCTTCGATAGATAATTTCTCCCAGTATTTATTAATTTCGGCTGTCGCTTCATCCCATTTTTCAAGGTATTGTGCTTTAAAAATTAACTTTTCAGTTCCTTCTGAAAATGGTGTAGTTTCTTTGGTTACAATTGCTTTAAGTCCAGGAACTGCAATCGCCAAAAGTTCGTCTGTTAGTTTTGCGAAAGTTCTCATTCCTCCTATCGAAAATTCAAAAAAATCTTTTTCAGGAAATAATTCAATTACGCGACGAGTTAAAGCGCGGTGTCCTTGCCAGTGTATTAACAAATCTTCAGGAGTAATTACTTGTGCAGCTAATGTTTTCATAGTTTTAAAGTTTTAATTATTTTAATACTTCAAAATTATCGAGGGTCGGTGACAACAGTTTGTCAGCAGGATTTATTTTTTTTAATATTTTTTTTACCCTGAATTAGAAACGAAAACCTTTGTCAAAGTTTAAAACTTTGACAAAGGTGGATCGCAATTTAAACCCGACAGGTTTTAAAAACCTGTCGGGTTTAATACGGAATAAATTGTGGTTACCAGATGTGAGACGCAAAGCAGTGTGCCTCTACATATACATATCTACTATATAACATTAAGTTCAATAAAACCTTTGTACCTTTGCAGCTTAAAAACTTTGGAACTTAAAAGAAATGATCGAAGATAAAAATCCGCAACGTACAAGTATAGCGCAATTAGGCGAGTTTGGCTTAATTGAACATTTAACCAAAAATTTTGATGTTACTCAGGAATCTACTTTGAAAAGTATTGGTGATGACGCCGCAGTTCTTGATTTTAAAGATAAAAAAGTAGTTGTCTCTACAGATTTACTGATTGAAGGTGTACATTTTGATTTGGCTTATATGCCTTTAAAACATTTAGGATATAAGGCTGTTGTTGTAAATCTGTCTGATATTTGCGCAATGAATGCAAGACCAACGCAAATAACGGTTTCTGTCGCTGTTTCTAATCGTTTTCCACTAGAAGCCTTAGAAGAATTATTTGAGGGAATTACGCACGCTTCAAAAGAGTATAAAGTTGATGTAATTGGTGGCGATACAACTTCATCTCAAAAAGGATTAATTATTAGCATTACTGCAATTGGTGAAGCTAGTGAAGACGAAATCGTTTACCGAAATGGCGCAAAACAAACCGATCTTCTTGTTGTAACCGGTGATATTGGTGCTGCATATATGGGATTACAGGTTTTGGAACGCGAAAAGCAAGTTTTTCAGGTGAACCCAAATAGTCAGCCTGATCTTGATATGTACAGTTATTTGATCGAACGTCAATTAAAACCTGAAGCGAGAAGAGATGTACGTACTTTATTGCACGCTCTTGAAATTAAACCAACTTCGATGATTGATATTTCAGACGGATTATCTTCTGAAATTATTCATTTGTGTAAACAGTCAAAAGTGGGTTGTAATTTATACGAAGATAAACTTCCGTTAGATCCGCAATTTATTTCGACTTGCGAAGAGTTTAATATCGATAGTACAACTGTAGCAATTAATGGCGGAGAAGATTATGAATTGCTTTTTACTATTGACATTAATGATTTTGATAAAATAAAAGGAAATCCAAATTTCTCAATCATCGGTCATATGGCAGACGAAAGCGAAGGAATAAATCTGGTAACTCGTGCAAATACACAAATTCCGTTGAAAGCTCGCGGTTGGGATGCTTTGAGTGAATAAATTTTCTTGAAATTTCAATATAAAAAATTCCAAATTCCAATAACATAATAAGTATTGGGATTTGGAATTTTCTTTTTTGGAATTTACTTAAAAAAGTCCTTTGCTTTTAGCTTCTTTAACCAATTCATCATCTGAACCGGTTTTTATTTTAAGCAATTCTTTGAGATTGATTTTCCGCTTTTCGATTGCGTTTAAGGAAATCGGAATATATTGCGGCATTGTATGATGTTCTGTTCCTTTTGACAAATGAAATAAAATTTGCTTATCAAACTGATCAATTTCTATTGAATTATGAGGAGATTGGTTGACCATTTTTACTACAGACTGACTGTAATATTTGTCATTCTTCATTACTTTATCAAATGCAAAAAGCAATTCATCAAACGTTAAATCATTTTTTATGATTAACCCATTTGGATTGATTGTTCTTATGATTGTTTTGATTTTTAGTAATTCTGTATACATTGTCAGCAAAATGATCTTGCAATTGGGCATCTTTTTTATGATCAATTTTGCCAGATCTTCACCAGAAAAAATATCTTTTTCTTCATACGAAGGCATGCTAATGTCTAAAAATGCGATGTCGAAATTTGGGGTTTCAGCATCTTGTAATAAATCATAAGCCGATTTGCAATCGTGTGCTTGAGAAATAAGAAATTCATATTCCTTAGGATTATATCTCGTGATAGCATTCTTATATCCTTCGATAATAAAAGGATGATCGTCAACTATTAAAATGTTTCGCTTAGTAAGTTGCGAAAACGGGGCTGTTATGTCAACTGTCATTATTTTGTAGGTTTATTTTTTGATCAATTGGGACTTTAATTATGAGAATTGTTCCTTCTCCTTTGGCAGATTTTATCGTAACTGTACCCTTACATTCTGCTGCTCTGTATTGAATATTGTGCAATCCTATTCCGTTCTTGGTTCTTTTGGTATTAAAACCAACTCCATCATCAGAAATCGAAAGAACCAAATGATTGATTTCGCTCTTAAACTCCACTTCAATTGTACTTGCTTTTGCGTATTTATTACAATTTTGGAGTGCTTCCTGAATAATTCGATATAAATTGATTTTGACTGTATTACCTACCAATTCCCATTTAATATGAGAATCAAACGAAGTAACCAATCTTGACATAAAAGTATTTTGTTGATTTTCAAACAATTTGTTCAAAATCGCAACAAAATTATTAATTAATTCCGATTTTTCGCGATTTAAATCATGCGAAATTTCTCGTATATCTTCCTCAATATGTTTAAGTTCTGCCAAATACTTCTTTCTTTTGGGCGCTGCATGGGCTTCATCTATTTTATCTAAACTGTCTAAACTGATTCTGACTCCAAACATTCTGCCCAAAACACCATCGTGTAATTCCTGAGCAACTTTTTTCTTTTCTTTGATACGAGTCATCTCAATATCATTTTGCTGCGAAATCATCAAATTATAAATATCTTCATTTGCAATTTGCTGCTGCTGCTTAAAAAGTAATTCTCTGTTTTTGGCTTGTTGTGTTTTGTAAACATAAAAAAATAAACCCAATAATGTACAAATGCTAAAAACGTAAACTAATGTCTTATTTTTCTCTTGTAGGTTTGAGTTTTGATCTTTTATTTCGTTGGTTTCGTATTCGATTCGGGAGAATTTTTCACCCATTCTACGTTCTGCTTTTTGCAGTTTTTCATTGTATTCGATATAATTTTTAGAATAAACTGAAGCATTGCCATGATCTACAATAGCAATTTGCTTTAATGACACTAATATATTTCTTATTGTATTTGATTTTTTGGATAAAACCAGTGCTTGCTTTGAATACTGTATTGCCCTAAACGTATCTTTCTTAAATGCATAATATTCAGATAAATGAATTTTATTTAAAATAATTCCCGGCTCAATTTTCAGACTGTCCCTAATTTTTAATGCTCTGTAAAATTGCGCTGGCAAATCTGTAAAATCTTCTGATTTAAATTTAGAATAAGCTAAATTATCTAAAAGTATTGCATAAAGAGCTGTATTACCATTAAACAAATCTTTTTGCTCCAAACCTTTTTTGAAATAATTTTTTGCCTGATTAAAATTATGCATGTTTAAATAAACGTACCCAATATTATTTAATGAAATGGCTTTAAGCTGAAACTCTAATGAAATTGATTTATCATTAAGCATAGACAATGCCTTATTATGATACTCTAATGCTTTGTCATATTCTTCACGCTCATTATAAATAATTCCGAGTAAATTGTAACCTTCATAAAGCTCTTTATTTACATTTTTCTTGGTTTTTAAAATCTTAAGCGCTTTAAAAACAGTGATCTCACTTTCAAAAAAATCTCCTTCATGCAACTGCAAATCTGCTTTGGCAATAAAAGTTTTGACAAGATTAACATCATCATTAATTCTTAAATATATTTTTTCTGCTCTGAAATAATTCAAAAAGGCGCTATCAGAAACCATTTGTGATTGATAATAATCCCCTAAATAAGTATAAGCTTTAGCAATACTGGATGAATCTTTACCACTTTTTGATCTTTCCAAAACCAGTTTAGATATTCTTTTATAAGATTTCCAATCACTCATATTATAATAGCGATTAGCAATTTTAAATAAATTAGCTCTATTAAGAGAATCATTTTGCTGATCTATAATTATATCAAATGCTTTCTGATTATATTTTTGTTTATAATGAAAGGGTAAATTAATATCATTTGCTAATGATAAATAGATAGAGAGACTGTCTTTTGAAGATTTTACATTTTTCTCTTTCTTAGGTTTATTGGTACAACCAAACAGGACAACAACTAAAAACAATAATATCTGAGAATATTTTTTCAAGGTATGTCTACGATTTTTCTCAAAAATACTAAATCTATAGACACAAAAAAAAAGGCTGCCAAAAACTGACAGCCTTTTATTTATATTTTTATATTTTTCTTAATCTAATTTTACGCTTGATTTTGTCAATTGGCTGTCAAGAGCAAAGCCTTTTACTTGGTTCTCGTTTAAATTTGATTCTTTGGATACATTAGAAACATTGTCTCCTTTTCTAGTTGGTCTTCCGTTTCCACCATCTACACCAATCATTATATCAATATTTCCTGCAATTGATTTGTTAGTTTTTTCTGGTGTTGCGAATGAAGTTGCTACCATTATTAAAGAAAATAGTCCGAATGTTAAAGCTGCCTTTTTCATGATTTGAGGTTTTAAGTGTTTGATTTAAAATTTTTGGAGAATCATCGCCGGGGAGCGAATCATGGTGTAAAACTAACACTACAAACGAAAAAAACTTATATGAAAAAACAGGTTTATGGTAGATCATGCCCAATTGATAGTCAATGAACGTGAATTAGATGTAATCGTCTAATTTTTAGACTTCTAAATAATTTCCTGCTGCAAAATCGGCAATAATTAAATCAACATTTGATTTATAAGTTTTCGAAAAAGGAATCTTTTTCGAAGAATTTTTTATGTAACAAATTGAGTTTCCGTTATGAATTCTGGCAATATAATTTCGATTAATAATATAGCTATTATGAATTCGGATAAATGGATACTCTAAAACACTTTCAAAATGTTTCAACGTTTTAAAAGCTGTTATCATTTCGCCTGAATTTAGATAAATATCGGTCGAATTATTGTCAGCTTGAAAATATGAAATATCTGATGCACTAATGTAGCGATAATCACCGTAAGATTTTACACATATTAACAATGAGTTTTCAACAATTTTAGAAGTTTTTTCAGATGGAATTATTTGGGTGATTATTTCATCTGAAGTACTAACTGTATTGACCTCAACAAGTTCCTTATTTAATTTCAGAATACTTTTTAATATATCAATTGTTATTATCGGCTTTAAAATGTAATCAAAAACGCCATATTGAATAGCGTCAAAAGCGCCTTCTTTTGTAAAAGTTGTCACAATTATTTTAGGCAAAATGGATAAAAACCGATGTAATTCATTGATAAAAGCCAATGATAATTTACTGGATAAATCTTTGGGATCTATTTCCAAAAAAATAATTGATGGTTTGTGTTCTAAAACTAAATTTAAACCTTCTTGATAATTCGTTGCCGAAGCCACAAAAGCCAATTCTGAAAAACCTTCTGCAATTGTTCGGGTTTTCAAAATACTTTCTGCATCATCGTCAATTATAATATACGAATACTGTTTCAATATTGGTTTATGTTGTTCTTTCATTAATCCACGACAACTATTGCTTTAGTTTCATCAATACGCCTGAAAAAATTTAATTTTAATATATTTTCTCTAATTAAAATTACGCATTTCATGTATCTAAACTTTTCAATGTTAATACATTATGAACAAATGTTAAAACATAAAGCTGAAATGCAAATTTCATCGACAAAATACACATTTTTGGATTAAAAAAATCCCAAATTCCATAAAGGAATTTGGGATTTTGTATTATTATGTATAAAAGTTTACATTTTCATCAACCAGTTTTTCATAGAAACCTCGTTTTCAATAATGTCTTTCAATTCAGAAATTTTTACACGATCTTGTTTCATTGTATCTCTATGACGAATTGTAACTGTTTCGTCTTCGATAGTTTGATGATCTACTGTAATACAAAACGGTGTTCCAAGAGCATCTTGTCTTCTGTAACGACGTCCTACAGCATCTTTTTCATCATAAGCAACAGAGAAATCCCATTTCAAATCCTCGATGATTTTTCTGGCAATTTCCGGCAATCCATCTTTTTTAACCAATGGTAAAATAGCTGCTTTTGTAGGCGCTAAAACTGACGGTAATTTTAAAACTGTTCTTGTAGAACCGTCTTCAAGAGTTTCTTCTTGTAATGATGTTGCGAAAACTGCCAAAAACATACGATCTAAACCAACTGAAGTTTCTACTACATATGGCACATAGTTTTCATTCAATTCAGGATCAAAATACTGTAATTTTCTTCCTGAAAATTTCTCATGTGCTTTTAAGTCGAAATCTGTTCTTGAGTGAATACCTTCTAATTCTTTGAAACCAAATGGGAAATTAAACTCAATATCAGCAGCAGCATTTGCATAGTGCGCCAATTTTTCGTGATCGTGAAAACGGTAATTTTCTTTTCCTAATCCTAGAGATAAGTGCCATTTTAAACGGGTTTCTTTCCAATATTCATAAGATTGCATTTCTTCTCCCGGACGTACAAAAAATTGCATTTCCATTTGTTCGAATTCACGCATACGGAAAATAAATTGTCTTGCAACAATCTCATTTCTAAATGCTTTACCTGTTTGAGCAATTCCAAAAGGAACTTTCATACGACCCGATTTTTGAACATTTAAAAAGTTCACAAAAATACCTTGCGCCGTTTCCGGACGTAAATATAAATCCATTGCAGTATCTGCAGAAGCTCCTAATTTTGTTCCGAACATTAAGTTAAACTGACGTACTTCTGTCCAGTTTCTTGAACCGGTTTCAGGATCAGCTATTTCTAATTCTTCGATTAAAGCTTTTACATCTTCCAGGTCTCCATTTCCTAAAGAACGTCCTAAACGCTCTCTAATTTCTGTTTCTCTGGCTAAATATTCAACTACTCTGGCATTTGTAGTTACAAATTCCTGTTCGTTAAAAGCATCTCCAAAACGAGTTTTCGCTTTTTCGATTTCTTTTTTCGCTTTTTTATTTAGCGCTTCAGCATAATCTTCTACTAAAACGTCAGCTCTATATCTTTTCTTTGAATCTTTATTATCAATCAACGGATCATTAAAAGCATCAACGTGGCCTGAAGCTTTCCAAGTCGTTGGATGCATTAATATTGCAGCATCAAGGCCGACAATATTCTCGTTCATCTGAACCATTGATTTCCACCAATATTCACGGATATTCTTTTTTAACTCGACACCATTTTGTGCATAATCATAGACTGCACTTAATCCATCGTATACTTCGCTTGACGGAAAAATATATCCGTACTCTTTTGCGTGCGAAACCACATTCTTTAATAAATCTTCTTGTTTTGCCATAGTGATGCAAAAATATAAAAAGTACGTTTAAAAAAAAGAAAAATTACAAAGATTGCAGGATTGATTTTGTTATTTTTGTAACTAAATTCTTTCTATTTGTGTTTAATTATCTTATCAACCTGTTTTTTCCTAAAGTTTGCGCCGGATGTCATACCGTTTTGGTTACTAACGAAACCGTTTTATGTACAAGTTGTCGCCATGAAATGCCTCTTACTCAATATCATTTGGATCCCAAAAATGAAGCTGTCAAAAAGTTTTATGGTAAAATTGAGATTGAACATGCATCGGCACTTTTGTATTTTAATAAAAAAGGAATCGTTCAGGAACTCATTCACAATTTAAAATACAAAGGTCACGAAGAAATTGGCTTTGTTTTAGGAAATTGGTATGTCGAAGATTTAAAAGAATTGAATCTGGAAATTCCTTTTGATTTTGTAGTTCCAGTTCCGCTTCATCCAAAAAAATTAAAAGAAAGAGGTTATAATCAGGTTACTACTTTTGGAAAAACTTTAAGTAAAGGATTGAATATTCCGTATAACGATTCGACTTTATATCGAAAAATATATTCTAAAACACAATCAAAAAAGAATCTTTCCGGAAGATCAGATAATATCGAAAATATCTTTGATGTAATTTCTACAGAAGACCTTCAAAACAAACATTTTTTAATTGTCGATGATGTTTTAACAACGGGCGCAACGCTTGAAGCTTGTTCACGTGCTCTATTAAAAATTCCGGGAACAAAAATTAGTATTGTTTGTATGGCAATTGCGAATTCATAGACTTATTAGCCACGGATTTTACGGATTAAACCGATTGTCGCAGATTAGATATTTTTTAATCTAAATATTTACACCAAGACGCACTGCTGTGCGCCTCTACTAAAAAATAAAATTTAGATCTATTATGAAATCAACACAGAATCTCTAAGATTTTAAAACAAAAATCTGTGCAAACCCGTTTAATCCGTAAAATCCGCGGGCAAAATTAATTCACAACAATTTTCTTAACTGTTCTACGATCTCCATCAATTACTGTTACAAGATAAATTCCTGCAGATACTTGTGGCAATTGAATATTCTGATCAAAATTAGAAGTAGGATCAAAAGAATTAGAATAAACTCTTTTGCCTAAAATATCGTGTACATAAACCTGAACTCTATTTGTGCCTTCGCTTTCAAATTGAATAGTGAAATTTCCTTTACTTGGATTTGGATAAAGAACAAAATCTATAATATTAAAATCCTCTGTTCCTAAGGTAAATGTTTGACTGCAAATGTTTATCGAAGCTGAATTTAGTGTTCCAAATTGTCCTGCAACGGCATCACGAATTCTAAAAATCCAGTTTCCTTGCGGATTTTGACCGTTAAAAGCGCTCAAAGCATCAACCGGAATTACAATTTGTGAGGTTGTTTTACTACAATCCAAATTTACTCCGTCGTCGTCAAACTGTAATACTAATGTAGATGCGACATCTGTACAAGCTTGATTAAATAAACGAACAACTGTTCCTTGCGGATTTACAACTTCAATCTCCAGATCAGAAAGTCTGTTGTGTGTTACATTTAATGAAACATTTACATCTTCAATAATTCCTGTTGATGCCGGTACAGTTATCGTTTTAGAAGTATAAGTACTTGAATATGGAATACTGAAAGAGTTTCCAAAACTATACGTTTCGCACGTCGTTTTTGAAGTATATCCTATTGCAAATGGCGTACTATTTAATGCATAATAAATATTTGAAACTGGTTCAATCAAGATTCTGCAATTTTTTGATGAAGGTACACTTGCAGGAAGCGTGATAACTTCTGAACCATCATTTGGTGTATTTGCCGCGAGAGTTATCGGAAAAGTCAATCCTTCGTCTGTAGACAATTTTATATTTACTGCCGAAGATCCAAACAAAGTATTTGTATTATTGACACTCCAAGTTACTGTTTGACTTTGCCCCTGACTCCAACTTACATTTTTATCTTTGTGCGAAGTAACTGAAAATGGTCCGGCAAATGAAGCAACATTTACAACCATCGCATCTGTATAAGTTTGGGCTTTTCCCTGAGCTGCATTATCACGTCCGGTTAAAGTAAAATTCAGCGTTCTTGCAATATCCGAAACAGATTCCCAAGTTGTAGTCAGTTTATTTTGAAGTACTGAATCATAACTTGGCATGTATCGAATTGGTGAACTTACTGGTCGTATTGATCTAAACAATGGACCATCTGGTTTTGTGGGATATGCAATACTATTACTTTTATCTGTTGTAATGGCACTATCATTTTCTTCCCAAGTATAAGTAACTGTATCTCCATCAGGATCAGAACCTGTACCTTTCAAAACAAATGCTGTACTAATAGGAATCGTATAATCTAAACCTGCACTAATTGTTGGAGGATTATTAGTTATTGGAGTACTTACAGGGCAGCTTACTGTAGCAAGATTATCCTGAATTTGCGAAATGCTGGTGTATGCAAAATAATCATCTGAATTGTTTTGAACATCGTAATCCGTAATTCCTGCATAACCCATAAGTGTAGAACCGCTTCCTGGTTCAACACTTGTTCCTGTACCTTCGATAACGTGAGAAAAAGTATGTGTTGCTCCTAATTGATGTCCCATTTCGTGTGCTACAAAATCAATATCAAATGTATCTCCCTGAGGCACTCCATTTGACGGAGACGTATAAGCGCTTCCTTTACCAATTTTATTTATTTCAGGAGGACTGCTACAAATACAACCAATACAACCTGCATTTCCTCCGCCTCCGGAACCTCCAAATAAATGCCCAATGTCATAATTTCCTTCACCAATTACGGCTGTTAAATTATTTTGAACTTCAATATTCCATACTTGATAATCTGTTGTACCGGGATAATCTGCTGTTCCGTCAGCGGCTTTAGAATAAGGATCGCTCGCTGCATTCGTATAAATTACCGCATCATTATTGGCAATTATAATTAATTGTACCGCCAAATCTTTATTAAAAATTCCGTTGACTCTTGTCATTGACGCATTCATACCTGCTAATGCTCCGGCTTTTGTACCTCCAAAAAAAGCAGCATATTCTCCTGTACAAGACAACGCTAATCTCAAAGTTTTGAAAACTTTATTGCTTGCAGTTGTTTTTGCTGTCTTTTTTGTTGACTTATTTTTTGAAACAACATCTTTCAGTCCGCAAACTAATTTAGAAGTAGAATTAAGACTATGATTTGAAGTAAACAATACATATCCGGTTTTGTCCTCCGGATTTTGCTCTATAAATTCTGTTGGTTTATCTGCACGAATTACCATAGTTTGCATACCAATTGGCGCTACACTAAAATGAATTTTGGCTGTTTTATCATCTAAACCATTTCCTTCGTAAGCTCGGATTTCTGGATATTTGGCTTGTAATTCCGGTTCAAAATTTGAAGATTCCCAAACCTGAAAGCGCTCTAAAACGCCTTTTGCATTCGGAATCGTAATTGTTGTGGTAGTACTTTTTGAACTTTTATTTGTTGTTGAAGATAATTTTGCCTGGAGAGATTCAGCATTTAATTTATAGTATAATTTATCTGAATCAATCGTATTTGTTCTTTTACTGAGTGTTTTTGAACTAACTTTTTGCCATAAATCATCACTTTGCGCTTGAATTTGGGCACAGCAAAATATAATCAATAATAAAAGTAATTGTTTTTTCATACTAATAGGTTGGTATTTAGAATTCAAAATTAAACGAATTAAATTAAATTCTTACATAAATACGACAATTAATGCTTTTTGCTCGACGAGTTGGCTCTTTTTCACAAAAAGAAATAGAATCTCATCAAAAATCAATTAGGCGTAGTACCAAATTTAAAATAGATAGTATAAATTTGCACCATCTTAAATTATTTGTTTTGAAGCTCTTTCATTCTATAAACGATTTTCAGTCAACCAAGAAAACGATTTTAACTCTTGGAACCTTTGACGGCGTACATATTGGTCATAAAAAAATTCTGGAACGAATTACTCAAAATACGGAAAACGGAAAATACGAAAGTTTAGTTCTGACTTTTTTCCCGCATCCGCGAATGGTTTTACAAGAAAAATCAGAAATCAAACTCTTAAATACGATTTCTGAAAAAACGAAACTTCTGGAAGCAACCGGAATAGAAAATCTTGTTATTCATCCGTTTAACGAAAGTTTTTCAAGATTAACTGCCGAAGAATTTGTTCATTCGATTTTAGTGGATCAGTTTCATATTCAGAAAATAATTATTGGTCACGATCATCGTTTTGGAAGAAACAGAACGGCAAATATTGACGATTTAATCGCTTTTGGCGCTGAATACGGTTTTGAAGTGGAGCAGATTTCGGCACAAGAAATTCAGGATGTTTCTGTAAGTTCTACCAAAATCAGAAAAGCGTTAAATGAAGGAAATATGGCTCTTGCCAATGATTATCTGGGTTATGATTATTTTTTATCCGGTGAAGTTGTAAAAGGAAAACAATTAGGAAGAACGATTGGTTTTCCAACGGCAAATATCCAAATTGAAGAAGATTACAAGCTTATTCCTAAAACTGGCGTTTATGTTGTTAAAGCCGTTGTGGATCAAAAAGAAGTTTTCGGAATGATGAATATCGGTTTTAATCCAACTGTAAATGGGCAAAAACAAACGATCGAAGTACATCTTTTTGACTTTGATGCTGATATTTATGGTCAAAAAATCGAAGTTTCACTATTGAAATATCTTCGTGAAGAGCAAAAATTTGGTTCGGTAGATTTATTGAAAGAACAATTAAATCAGGATAAAATAAATGCTTTGGCTTTTGTAAATCAGCTTTAATATTTTTTAAATATTTCATTCGTTATTCTTTCGCGGAAGCGTAATTTTTATTGTTTTGCAGAATGTGTAATCCCTACGGGACATTTGTTTGGTGTGGATAATTTTTTCTACCGATATGTAATCTCTACGAGATATTTTCTTTTTCGAAATTAATATTAGAATCAACTACAAAATACTTTTGCTGAAGCTCAATCTTATATTCTGCCGAAATGTGTAGTTGATACCGGACATTTATGTAGATTGGCTATAATTTTTTATACCAACATGTAATCTTTACGAGATATTTTCTTTTCTAAATTAATAATTAGAATCACTCGCAAAATACTCCGCTAGGAGTTAAATGTTGGTAACGGCACATAATCTCCATCAAAATATATTCCGTTAGGAATTAAATATTGGTAGCAAAACAATACCCAATCTACATAAATGTCCTGTAAGGACTACACTTTACAACAACAAAATATTTTTTGCGCCAACCTCAGCATACTTTTTGCCATTTTTAAATCATCATAGTTATTTTTTTAGTAAATTTGATATAGAACTCTGTTTATCAAATATTTACTATTAACTTCTTTAAAAATAACCACTATGAAATTACCTAAAGAAATTACCAACGGGTTTTTGATATTCCTTGGAATAGGAATTTATTTTTTATTGATGAACGTTTTAGGTTTAGCTCATTTATTCTACCTGCGTACTCTGAATGTATTCTTTATATTTTATGGCGTAAACAAAACCATGAAAATGAATTTGCATGAAGGAGAAACCAATTTTGTGTCAAATGCTGTTTCTGCAATGGCAACTTCAGTAGTTGGCGTGGCTATGAGCGTTTTTGGATTATTGGTTTATAGTTATGCAAGAGGTGGTGATGCTTATGTAAAAACATTATCTGAAACTTTTATGTTTGGCGGAAATCCTTCTGTACCAACTTATTGCATTTGTTTATTATTTGAAGGAATCGCTTCGTCGGTCATTGTCACCCTGATGATGATGTTATATTGGAATAACAAATATGTAGCCGATTAATATTTCAAAACAAAATAGATATTTTAGCACTCTAAAATCATAAAAAAATATAATTATGTGATTTTAGAGTGTTTCTTTTTTGAAAATAACTGTCAAATATTCATTTACAGGATTCAGCATTGGTTGATTAGAACAATTTCGTTACTTTTGAACCTTCAAAAACAATGTACCTAATGAGCATTACAAAACACAACTGGACAAAAGACGAGATAATCGCCATATATAATAAACCTATGATGGACTTGCTTTATGAAGCAGCAACTATTCATAGACAAAAACATGATCCGAACGTAGTTCAGGTATCAACTTTACTATCTATCAAAACTGGAGGTTGTCCGGAAGATTGCGGTTATTGTCCGCAAGCTGCCAGATATAATACTGGTGTTGAAGGTAATGATCTAATGAGTGTAAGTCAGGTAAAAGCTCAGGCTTTGCGTGCAAAATCAAGCGGATCTTCTCGCGTTTGTATGGGTGCTGCCTGGAGAAACGTAAAAGATGGCGAAGAGTTTGATCAGGTTTTGGAAATGGTTCGTACCATTAACAAACTAGACATGGAGGTTTGTTGTACTTTAGGTATGATTACCGAAAATCAAGCACAACGTTTAGCAGAAGCTGGTTTGTATGCTTACAACCACAACTTAGATACTTCTGAAGAATATTATAAAGATGTAATTTCTACACGTGGTTTCGAAGACCGTTTGCAAACTATCGAAAATGTTCGTAAAACGAATGTTACCGTTTGTAGCGGAGGAATTATTGGAATGGGAGAAAGCATCGAAGACAGAGCAGGAATGCTTGTTGCGCTTTCTACTTTAAATCCTCAACCGGAATCTGTGCCAATTAATGCATTAGTTGCCGTTGAAGGAACTCCGATGGAGGAAGAAAAACCAGTTGAAATCTGGGAAATGATCCGAATGGTAGCAACTACAAGAATTGTTATGCCGGACACACAAGTTCGTTTATCTGCAGGAAGAACAAATATGAGCCGTGAAGGACAAGCAATGTGCTTTTTTGCCGGTGCAAACTCAATTTTTGCAGGTGATAAATTATTGACTACTCCAAATCCTGATGTTCACGAAGACATGAAAATGTTTGACTTGTTAGGATTAATTCCACAAAAACCATTTGTTAAAGTTTCACAGCCACAAACTGTTGAAGCTGCTGATTCTCAATTTGCTCCATTAGGCGAAAAACCTAAGTGGACGAGACCAGGACACACAATTGAAAGAAACCTTGAGGCTTCGATCAAATCAAAAATTTAATTAAAAGAGTTCATAAATCTCACAAAATATTTTTAAATTGCTTCTTGACTTAGTGCCAGAAGCAATTTTTTTATTTAGAGAGATGAAGTTAAAACAAATCGAAAGGGTAAAAAAAATCTCAAAATCTGATTTTATTTCCCAATATGTAAAAAAGCAAATTCCCGTTGTTATTGAAGAACTGACCGAAGATTGGCCAGCCTATCATAAATGGAAATTATCATATATCAAAGAAATCGCAGGTGAAACCATCGTTCCTTTATACGATGACAGGCCTGTAAATCATGAAGATGGCTTTAATGAAGCTCATACTAAAATGAAGATGAGCGATTACATTAATCTTTTAGAACAAAAACCTACCAATTACCGCATCTTTCTTTATAATCTAATGAAAGAGGTGCCTACGTTAAAAAACGACTTTCTGTGGCCGGATATTGGCCTGAAATTAGTCAAGCAAATGCCAATGTTGTTTTTTGGCGGAGAAAATTCAAGAGTCTTTATGCATTATGATATCGATTATTCGAATATTTTGCATTTTCATTTTCATGGAGAAAAACAATGTATGCTTTTTGCTCCAAGTCAAACGAAGTTCCTGTACAAAGTTCCGCATGCTTTGATCTCGAGAGAAGACATTGATTTTGACAATCCTGATTACGAAAAATTTCCGGCTCTTAAAAATGCCGAAGGTTATATCACTAATCTGAAACACGGTGAAATGTTATACATGCCGGAAGGTTATTGGCATTATATGAAATACCTGACTCCGGGATTTTCTATGAGTTTAAGGGCTTTTCCTAAAAATGTTACGAACTTATCAAAAGCGGTTTATAATGTTTTCATCATGCGCCATTTTGATATTTTAATGCGAAAATTTAAAGGCCAAAAATGGATTGATTATAAAAACGAAAAGGCAATTACTAAAACTAATGGAAGTTTGCAAAAGACTTTTTAAGAGGAAAGTGTTTTCTTTATAAAACAAAAAAACCACTCGCTCGTGAGTGGTTTTTTACTTTTATATATATAAGGAAAAACTATGATTAAATCCGCTTTGTGAACTACAACAATGTATTGTTGTCTTTTTCTTTTAGTACCTTTTTTATCTTTTGCTTATTGCTCTACTAATGTCTCTAAGTTCTTAAGATTAATTATCATTGTTTTTGATGGGACAAAATTACGGTGAATCACCAAACCAATAAACCCGTAAAAGACTTGTTTACAACACAATAAGACAAAATTAATTTTCATTAAAAATAATTAAGCTGTTTAATTATTTTCTGATTTAAAATAATAAACCCCTCAAATCAAAGACTTGAAGGGTTATTATACTAAAGTGTATTTCTACATTCTCTTTTTTATTTTTTTTAAATCCTAAAACACAACTTTTTTAGTTGATATATAACCATTTTCTAAAATCACTTTTACAAATAAAACCTGATTTCCTGATTGTAGATTTGTTATTTGTAATTCGGTATTTCCTATTTTCTTTTTTTCATAGAGCATTTTTCCGGAAACGTCATAAATAAAAACTTCATTAATGGCGTCTTTGAGCGATGATACTTTAATGCTTTTATTTTTTACAAAAGCAATAACGTTATCTTCATTTTTATCAAAGTCTTCAACTCCTAATGTTTTCTTATATCGCAACACAAAGCGATCTGCAAAAACGCCTGTTGTAGTTGTAAATGTATAGTTGCTTTCTCTTAAATCACGTATGATGCCCAAAGTTTTATCTTCAATAAAAATTGGTTGTGCGCTCAAATGACCATCGGCATGATCTATTGCAATCGTAAACTCGCCCGCAATTGCCGATCTATATCCTAACGGAACAATATCAGAATCATTAAACGGTAATGCACGTCCTTGAATCACAAGTTTTAGATCTCCATTGATGCTGTAAAAATCTAAAAATTTGTTTGCATCTGCTGTGATTCCATCATAATTAGTATCCCAACCATCTGTTGCTCCTTCGATATAACCAACCAGTAATTGCTTGAAAGCTCCCTGGGTATTTGTTAAATTAAGCCAGACCCTGTGTTTTTCAAGCTTTGTATTTGCGTTTTTAAAGAATTGTGTATTATTTCCCGCAACTCGCATTGAGTTTGTAAAAACAGCGTTCTGTCCAGTTTTTGATTTCACAAAGAATGATTGTCCTGCAGCAATATATCCTAATGGAGGGTTTTGATTTCCGGGGGTTCCTGCTCCTGTTCCGGTCATACCGCCTATAACTATACTGCCTGATAAATTATAAATTGCATAATCCTCGGCTGCATAAGCATATGTTGTACTATTAGGTGATGAATTATGAGTCCAGAAATATAAAGTCCCATAAATATTTGCGGCATTATCAAAGATAAATTGATCTGCATAAATTGCAGAAGGATATGGATTTCCTAATAGACTCCATTTCTCAGCTGCTCCTAAACTTATATTATAAGGGCCATTGTTTGGAACTCCTTCAAACGTTGCATGGTAAATATTAGGAGTAACAAGGTCATGATTTTGAGGAGCCCTCACGGTATAACCAGCTCCTGCTGCCATTGGCTCAGTTCCATTATTATAAATTATCCATCCTGTTAAGGGATTATATCCTTCATATTTATCTATCAAAGTATTAGGCGACAGATCATGTAATGTAAAAGCCGGACTACGCGTAACCGGAGATGACCAATAGGTAAAATCATAACGGCGAACCGGAGGAGTGTCGCGTTTATAAAAAATATTTCCTGTATTAGCTGAATTGTTTACCTGAAGCAGACTTGCATTATTTTCAAAGGTTAAAATCCCTCCATTATTATCTAAAAAGTTCTGAATAGTTAACGTGTGATTGGATTTTACAGTAACACTAACTCCCGGATGAACGATACAAGAACAAGCACTCAGATTTCCTGTTGTTTGATAATTTCCCGCAAATTCGACAATATCAGTAATTATAGGCGGAAGTCCTTTTGACCAAACTGAACCATTCCAAATATTTGTAACAGGCGGTATAATCACAATACCTTCTGTTGGTAATGAAGGACAATTTGCTCCATCCTGAATCGTAAAATAATAAGTACCCGGAGATAAATTACTAACCGTATAACTTGCTCCGAAATCAGTATAGGTTTGCAAAGATGTACCGGTTTGATTAATGACCACATTAGGACCAGTAATTAAGCCATTTAAAACTACACTTCCCGTAGGATTAACACACGTTGGCTGTACTATAGTTCCAGGCACTGGCGTTGAAGGTCTTGTATCAATATCAATTCTTGTTTCTATTGAAAAATCTTCTGCACAGGTTCCGTTTTTTATTACAGCTCTATAGCTAGTACTGGTAGATAATATTCCTGGTTGATAAGTAACTCCTGTATGACTTATAGATTGCCATACATATGGCAAAGATTCGGCATATTCCCATCTGACAATAGTGCCGTTATAGCCACTTAAAGTTAACAAAGGACTTGGATTTCCGCTGCAAACATGTGTTCCTCCGTTTACAATTCCGGGTTGAGTTTTTATTACGTTTGTCGAGTTGCTTGCATTTACAACTGCCGCACATCCATTTGAAGAATAACTTACAGTAACTGTTTTATTTCCTGTTGTTTTCCATTGTAATGAAACTGTATTATTGGTTGTTGAGATTCCTCCTGCAGTAATATTATAATCTGTACCTGCAACGCCCGGAACTGTCCAAAGATAATTTGTTTGTCCAGCCAAAGTGGTATAAGTAACACTATCGTCAACACAAACAGTTGCTCCAGGCTGAACAGAAAAAACCGGAACTGGTAATGGATTAACCGTTATTGTTGCTGAACTTCCCGTGAAAGCTGAACTTCTTATACAAGTATTAGCATCGGTAACCGAAACTAAAGTATATGTCGTTGTGTTTGAAACTGGTGTTTGGAAGGTTGCAAAAGCAGTTCCGCTTACTACACTATTTGCAGTACGGTTTGCAACTCCGTCATTGTAAACAACTGTAAAAGGCCCTGTTCCGGATGTTGCGGTAAAGGTTAATTGTCCTGCACCACTCACACAAAATGGACCATTGGCTGACAAGCTTCCTTGCGGTAATGGGTTTACAGTTATTGTTGCTGAACTTCCCGTGAAACCTGAATTTCTTATGCAAGTATTTGCATCGGTAACGGAAACTAAAGTATAAGTTGTTGTACTTATTACTGGTGTAACAGCGGTTGCAAAAGCAGTTCCGCTTATTACACTATTTGCAGTGCGATTTGAAACTCCGTCATTATAAATAACAGTAAAAGGTCCTGTTCCGGATGTTGCTGTAAATGTTAATTGTCCCGCGCCAGTTGCACAAAATGGACCATTGGCTGACAAGCTTCCTTGTGGTAATGGATTTACGGTTATCGTGGCAGAACTTGTGGTGAAACCTGAACTTCTTATACAAGTATTAGCATCGGTAACGGAAACTAAAGTATAAGTTGTTGTATTTAAAACTGGTGTGACTGCTGTTGCAAAAGCGGTTCCGCTTACTACACTATTTGCAGTGCGATTTGAAACTCCGTCATTATAAACTACGGTATAAGGTCCTGTTCCCGATGTTGCTGTAAAGGTTAATTGTCCCGCGCCAGTTGCACAAAACGGACCATTGGCTGACAAGCTTCCTTGTGGTAATGGGTTTACGGTTATCGTGGCAGAACTTGTGGTGAAACCTGAACTTCTTATGCAAGTATTTGCATCGGTAACGGAAACTAAAGTATAAGTTGTTGTATTTAAAACTGGTGTGACTGCTGTTGCAAAAGCGGTTCCGCTTACTACACTATTTGCAGTGCGATTTGAAACTCCGTCATTATAAACTACGGTATAAGGTCCTGTTCCCGATGTTGCAGTAAAGGTTAATTGTCCCGCGCCAGTTGCACAAAATGGACCATTGGCTGACAAGCTTCCTTGTGGTAATGGACGAACCGTGATTGTGGCGGAATCTGTGGTGAAACCAGAACTTCTTACACAAGTATTTGCATCGGTAACAGAAACTAAAGTATAAGTTGTTGTACTTAAAACTGGTGTGGTGAAAGTTGCAAAAGCTGTTCCGCTTACTACACTATTTGCAGTGCGATTTGAAACTCCGTCATTATAAACAACTGTAAAAGGTCCTGTTCCGGATGTTGCAGTAAATGTTAATTGCCCAGCGCCAGTTGCACAAAACGGACCATTGGCTGACAAGCTTCCTTGTGGTAATGGGTTTACGGTTATCGTGGCAGAACTTGTGGTGAAACCTGAACTTCTTACACAAGTATTTGCATCGGTAACGGAAACTAAAGTATAGGTTGTTGTACTTATTACTGGTGTCGTGAAAGTTGCAAAAGCAGTTCCGCTTACTACACTATTTGCAGTACGGTTTGAAACTCCGTCATTATAAACTACAGTATAAGGTCCTGTTCCGGAAGTTGCAGTAAAAGTTAATTGTCCGGCGCCAGTTGCACAAAACGGACCATTGGCTGACAAGCTTCCTTGTGGTAATGGGTTTACTGTTATTGTGGCGGAACCTGTAGTGAAAGCTGAACTTCTTATGCAAGTATTAGCATCGGTAACGGAAACTAAAGAATAAGTTGTTGTTGCTATAACTGGGGTAACAGCGGTTGCAAAAGATGTTCCGCTTACTACACTATTTGCAGTGCGGTTTGCAACTCCATCATTATAAACTATGGTATAAGGTCCAGTTCCAGATGTTGCGGTAAATGTTAATTGTCCTGCGCCAGTTGCACAAAACGGACCATTGGCTGACAAGCTTCCTTGTGGTAATGGATTTACAGTTATTGTTGCTGAACTTGTGGTGAAACCCGAACTTCTTACACAAGTATTTGCATCGGTAACGGAAACTAAAGTATAAGTTGTTGTACTTAAAACTGATGTTGTGAAAGTTGCAAAAGCGGTTCCGCTTACTACACTATTTGCAGTGCGATTTGCAACTCCGTCATTATAAACTACTGTATATGGCCCTGTTCCTGAAGTTGCGGTAAATGTTAATTGTCCGGCGCCAGTTGCACAAAACGGACCATTGGCTGACAAGCTTCCTTGTGGTAATGGATTTACGGTTATTGTTGCTGGACTTCCCGTGAAACCTGAATTTCTTATGCAAGTATTTGCATCGGTTACGGAAACTAAAGTATAAGTTGTTGTACTTATTACTGGTGTAACAGCGGTTGCAAAAGCAGTTCCGCTTATTACACTATTTGCAGTGCGATTTGAAACTCCATCATTATAAACTACAGTATAAGGTCCTGTTCCCGATGTTGCAGTAAAGGTTAATTGTCCGGCGCCAGTTGCACAAAACGGACCATTGGCTGACAAGCTTCCTTGTGGTAATGGATTAACAGTAATTGTTGCTGAACTTGTGGTGAAACCAGAACTTCTTACGCAAGTATTTGCATCGGTAACCGAGACTAAAGTATAAGTTGTTGTGCTTATTACTGGTGTAGTGAAAGTTGCAAAAGCGGTTCCGCTTACTACACTGTTTGCAGTGCGATTTGCAACTCCGTCATTATAAACGACGGTAAAAGGTCCTGTTCCCGATGTTGCGGTAAAAGTTAATTGTCCTGCACCAGTTGCACAAAACGGACCATTGGCTGATAAACTTCCTTGGGGTAATGGTCGAACAGTAATCGTTGCAGAACCTCCTCCGGTGAAACCAGAACTTCTTATACAAGTATTTGCATCAGTGACTGAAACTAAAGTATAAGTTGTTGTACTTATTACTGGAGTAACGGCGGTTGCAAAAGCGGTTCCGCTTACTACACTATTTGCAGTACGATTTGCCACTCCATCATTATAAACTACGGTATAAGGTCCAGTTCCAGATGTTGCAGTAAATGTTAATTGTCCAGCGCCAGTTGCACAAAATGGACCATTGGCTGACAAGCTTCCTTGTGGTAATGGATTAACAGTAATTGTTGCTGAACCTGTGGTGAAACCTGAACTTCTTACGCAAGTATTTGCATCGGTGACCGAGACTAAAGTATACGTTGTTGTACTTATTACTGGTGTCGTGAAAGTTGCAAAAGCGGTTCCGCTTACGACACTATTTACAGTACGATTTGAAACTCCGTCATTGTAAACTACTGTATAAGGTCCTGTTCCGGATGTCGCTGTAAAGGTTAATTGTCCAGCGCCAGTTGCACAAAACGGACCATTAGCCGTTAAGCTTCCTTGTGGTAATGGATTTACGGTGATCGTTGCTGAACCTGTAGTGAAAGCTGAACTTCTTATACAAGTATTTGCATCAGTAACGGAAACTAAAGTATAAGTTGTTGTTGCTATAACTGGGGTAACAGCTGTTGCAAAAGCGGTTCCGCTTACGACACTATTTACTGTTCGATTTGAAACGCCATCATTATAAACCACAGTATAAGGTCCTGTTCCGGATGTTGCTGTAAAGGTTAACTGTCCAGCGCCAGTCGCACAAAATGGGCCATTGGCTGACAAACTTCCTTGTGGTAATGGATTAACAGTAATTGTTGCTGAACTTGTGGTGAAACCAGAACTTCTTACGCAAGTATTAGCATCGGTAACAGAAACTAAAGTATAAGTTGTTGTACTTAAAACTGGTGTCGTGAAAGTTGCAAAAGCGGTTCCGCTTACTACACTATTTGCAGTACGATTTGCAACTCCATCATTATAAACTACGGTATAAGGTCCAGTTCCAGATGTTGCAGTAAATGTTAATTGTCCGGCGCCAGTTGCACAAAATGGACCATTGGCTGACAAGCTTCCTTGTGGTAATGGATTTACAGTTACGGTTGTTGGTGTCGAATTTAAGGTATTACAAGCAACACTTTGCACTACAGCTCTAAATTGTGTAGTTTCTGTGAGTGCTCCTGAAGTATATGTTGTTGTTGTATTTGCAACAGATGTAGGTGTCCAGGTTGAAAACGGAGTTGTTGAATATTCCCATCTTAGAACTGAACCTACATTTCCTGTTAATAATAAACCTGCACTTGTTGCACCGTTGCAAATTGTAGTACCTCCACCAACTGATCCTGCTACTGTCAGTGGTGAAATTGTCACATTGGTTGTAATTCCTGAAATAGGAGAAATACAAACTCCTGATGTTAATGCTGTAACGGCAATAGAACTTGTACCTGTAGTTGTTAAACCTACTGCCGTAAAAGTTCCTGTACCTGCTGTAGTTACTGTCATTGCTGCAGTTAATCCTGTAGCAGCGGGTGTGCCTCGATTATAAGTAACCGTATAAATACCAATAGGTAAAGATGCAGCACTCGATGTAACTGTTACTGAAGATGTTCCTGGACTAATACAAACATTGGTTGCTGATATTCCTGTAATATTATAAGTTGGACATGTATAAGTAACTATAACTTGTCCATGAGCACCTGAACCTCCTACTTGAGAAGGATTTCCTACGGTCTGCAATCCACCACTACCGCCACCACCAGGTGGGCTACCTGCATTTCCTGGTCCATTACCTAATAATAAAGTTGAAAGAGCTGCACCTCCAAGACCTCCTCCTGTACCACCCGCATTACCACCAGCCCCAGATGAAAGACCCAAACTTAATAAGGCAGCATTTCCGTTTCCTCCAGTTATCCCAGAAGCTGTTGAAATGGAACCAATCGAAGCACTGGCTAATCCACCTGCTCCGCCACTGGGTGTACCGCCTGCTGTATTGGCTGTACCTCCTCCTCCTCCAACTGCTAAAATAACTGTTTCAAAACTTTGTATTGTTGAGCTTCCTCCTGCTGTTCCTGTGGCAGTAGTTCCTGTAACTGCTCCGGCGACTTTAATATTTAAAGGCACTCCTGATAATGGATTGACTGTTATAAGACCATTTGCATATGCGCCTCCGCCTCCTCCTGCACCACTTCTTCCGCTAAGTAAAGGAGAGTTACCTGCGCCTCCACCAGCACCTCCAGCACCCCATGCCTTAATATCCATAGAGGTAATCCCCGCCGGAATGACTACTGTGCCATCGGCTGTGAAAATATGTGGTGGCTGAGCCCATAATGATGTGCATATAAAAGATAGAACTAAAGCTAGTTTGAACTTTCCATTAAAAAATGTTGGTGTATTTTGTTTATTTCGAAAAAAATATTCCTTTATAAATGGAAGAAAAATCAAATAATTAATTAAGGCTTTTTTCATAAGAGGCATTTTAAATAATTAAAAAAACAGACCCATAATCAAATTATGAATCCTTTTAAAAAACTTTAAATACCATATAAGCGGAACAGGAACGCAAAAAAAACGTTCTGAAACTTAGAAAGAAATGTAGAAATAAACGTTAAGTACTTATTTGCTTATTTAATGGTATTTAAATTTAACAATCAGTATTTAGGCGAATAAAAAACTAAAAATGATCTTAGTTTTTAAGAGTAGTGTTTAAAATTGTATTACAACAGGCTTTTATGTAAGTTCGTCGACTATAACTTACAACAAGGTACGATTTTATTTACAATATAAAAATATTTTAACTTAAAGAGTTGTTATTTAACATATTGAAATCAATAATGTTCTGTTTTAGAAAAAGAATGTTAATACTCAAAAAGCTCTGAAGAAAAATTATTCCACAAAAAAAATCCACTCCGCAAAACGAAATGGATTTCTTATTTCTTTAAATATTATCGCTAAAACAGAACCTTTCTGGAGGTTGAATGCCCATTTTCTAAAACAATCCTAACCAACAAAACCTGATTTCCGGATTGCAAATTTGGTATCGTCAGTTCCGTATTTGTTATTTTATTTTTATGATAAAGCATTTTTCCCGAAACATCAAACAGAATAACTTCTCTAAGTACTTCTTTAGTTGATGTTACTTTTATAATTTTATCTTTTACTGATACCAAAACATCATTTTCAGCATTTTCAAAATCTCCAGTTCCAAGGGTTTTATCTACATAACTAATGGTAAAACGATCAGTAAATGTTCCTATTTCGGTTGTAAAGGTATAATTACCTGCTTTTAAGTTTGTAATTTTTCCCATTGTTTTATCTTCTAAATAAACTGCCTGATTGTTAAAAAATCCGTCAACATGATCTATTGCAATAGTGAAATCGCCTACAATGGTAGTTTTATATCCTAAAGGAACCTGATCAGTATCTAGAAACGGTAAAGCTCGGCCCTGAACAGTTAACTTTTTACTTTCGTTGATACTATAAAAGTCTATAAAACTATTACTATTCATAGTAGTTGCATCATAATTAATATCCCAAGTATTCGATGCGCCTTCGATATAACCAATTAAAAGTTGTTTGAAAGCTCCCTGAGTGTTAGTAAGATTTAACCATATACGATTTTTTTCTATGGCTCGTGTTTTTGTTGTTTTGAAAAACTCACTATTGTTTCCACTTATTCGCATATCATTTGAAAACTTAACAACACCAGGTCCTGAAGCTTTCATAAAGAAAGACTGACAGGCGGCTATTTTTCCTGATGGTGCAGGTTCATAAGTTCCGTCAGGTAATCTTGCTCCTGTTGAAATTCCTCCAGACAAACTAAAAACAGCATAATCATCACTGGTGTAGTCATAAGAACCACCAGCAGAAGGCGTGCTACTTGGCGGAGTATTGTGTGTCCAAAAGTATAACGCTCCAACATCTACAGATGGCGTATCGAAATGATTTATATTAATAAAATCTTCTGCATCTATTGCTGATGGATATGGATTTCCTATCAAACTCCATTTTGTTGCAAAAAGCGGAACTGAATAATCTCCGTTGTTAGGAACACCTACAAAAATCGCCTGATAAATTGCCGGTACAGTAATCGAAAAAGATTGCGGTGCTCTAACTGTGTAGCCTACTGCGGGAACCATTATTCTTGTTCCGTTTAAACTAATATCCCATGCTCCTGCTGCAGAATCATAGCTCTGATATTTGTCTAATAATGTATTTGGAGACAAATCATGAAGTGTATAAGGTTGTGCAGGATTTGTTATTGGTGTTGCCCAATAAGTGTAATCATAACGGCGAACAGGTTCTGTATCTCTATGATATATAATATTTCCTGTATTAACTGCATTTGTTGTTTGCACCAAACTGGCATTATTCAGAAATATCAAATTGGTTCCAGCTCCTGAATCAACATTTAGTTCTTTTTCTACTGTTAAAGTGTGTCCTGAATTTATGGTTATAGTTTTTCCGGAATCGATTTTACAGGAACAGACATTTAAATCTCCGGTTGATTGATAGTCTGCGGAAAATTCAACACTGTCTGTATTTAATGGAACTCCTCCTTTTGACCAAACTGTTCCATTCCAAATATTTGTAATTGGTGCTTTAATCTCTAAACTTATTGTTGGTAAAGAAGGACAATTAACTCCGTCTTCGATCGTAAAATTATAATTTCCGGGTAATAAATTAGAAATTGTATAAGTGGTTCCCGATGCCGAATAAGTTCTCAAAACAGTTCCGGTTTGAGTAATAATCCATGTTGGTGTAGAAAGTAAACCGTTTAATACAATACTTCCGGTTGGATTACTGCAAGTAGGTTGTATAATTGTTCCGGATATTGGAGTAGATGGTAAAGGATTGACAACTATAGTTCCCGTCGCACTAACAGGTCCGCAACCTCCAGTTAATGGAATACTGTAATTAAAAGTTCCGGATTGTGTTGGAGTACCACTTATCGTAATTGTATTGGATGACCAACTTGCAGAAACTCCTGTTGGTAAATTTACCGAAGCGCCAATTCCCGTTGCTCCTGTAGTTGTATGCGTAATATTTGGCATTATAGTATGAGAACAAATTGTTGGAGATGTTGACGCTGCACCAACTGTATCTAAATTTACAACAATTGTTCCCGTGGCATTCACTACACTACAACCTCCCGTTAAAGGAATACTATAACTAAAAGTTCCCGACTGTGTTGGAGTACCACTAATGGTAATTGTATTTGATGCCCAAATTGCAGAAACTCCTGTGGGTAAATTTAACGGTGCACCAATTCCTGTTGCGCCTGTAGTCGTATGTGTGATATTTGGCATCAAAGTATTGTTGCATAATATTGGAGAGGAAGAAGCTCCTGTAACGGTGTTTTCTGCGTTGACAATAACCGGATAAATATCTGATACTGTATATGGAACTGAGCAAGATGGTGAAGCAGTTACAGTCATTGTTAATGTGATCTGCTTTCCTGCATCGGCGGCGGCGGCAGTATATGTCGGTGTTAATGTTGTGGCTCCTGCCGAAATTGTTCCAGCGCCATTATGTGTCCATAAAATGGTTCCGTTTGAAGCGTTTGCTTCTCCGCTTGCAAGCGTAACTGATCCGTTTGAACACGTGCTTTGCGTGCCTGAAATTGACACTGTGGGAGCAGCCTGAATATTTATAGTATAAGCTGCTGTTGCAATTTGTGGCATACAAGCATTCACACTTGTAACTGTCATTGTTAAAACAACTGTTCTCGCAGCTCCGCCCATAACTGGAGTATAAGTTGGTGTCAATGTGGTATCACCAGTTAAGGTTCCCGCACCACCGCTAAATGTCCATTTTATAGTTCCGTTTGTTGCCGATGCTCCCGATACAGTTACAGACTGATTAGAACATATTGTTGCACTTCCGCCAGCAATTGCAGTAGGTAAACCTTGTACTATCACGGTTGCAGCTGGAGAATCTGCACTTGAACATCCTCCGGAATTAACTGCTTTTACAGTATAACTGCCGGCTGCTGTAGCAAATATTGACGTACCCGTTTCTCCAGTAGACCAAACATAAGTATATGAAGTATTAGGACTAACTACATTCAAGCTTACACCATCTGTTTGACAAATTGTGTTAGATGTTGGTGAAATAGCTGGAACTGCAGGCACAGGTGTAGTTGAAGTATTCGCTATTGTAGAATTTGCACTTGTACCACAGTTATTTGTTGCCCGAACTCTATAATAATAGATCGTATTAGCCGATAATCCTGTAATATTTTTTGTAAGCACGTTACCCACATTTAAACCATTGTAAGCGGGTAATATATTATTCGTAAAAGCAGTTCCAGATGCTTGGGTGGAGACATCTATAATATAACTTGTTGCCCGAGTAGCTAAAGCCCAATTTATTGTAATTTGCGTGCATGTTTGTCCTGTAGCTGTATTTATTGTAGGCACAGTTGGAGTTCCTGCTCCTCCTGTTATAGTGCCAGACGTTATAATATTAGAATTAGCACTAGTACCACAAGTATTAGTCGCTCTGACTCTGTAATAATATGTAGTACTCGCATTTAATCCAGTTACATCGAAACTAACCACATTTCCAACATTTAAACCATTATAAGCGGGTAATATATTATTATTGAAAGGAGTTCCAGATGGTTGAGTGGAAACATCTATAATATAACTCGATGCTCTTAAAGCCGCAGACCAATTAGCCGTAAACTGAGAACATGTTTGACCTGTTCCTGTATTCGCAGTAGGTGTTGCAGGAATTCCAGCAGCCGCAGTCGTTGAAGTACTGTATGCAATAATAGTAGAACTTGCACTTGTAGCACAACTATTAGTCGCTCTGACTCTATAATAATAGTTTGTATTTACAGCTAATCCTGTAATGTCTTTCGTTAAAACATTTCCAACATTTAAATTATTATAACCAACTAACATGTTTGCATTAAAATTGGCGCCATTTTGCGTAGATACATCTAAAAAGTAACTGGTTGCTCCTGATACTGCTGCCCAATTTGCAGTTATTTGTGAACACGTTCTTCCAGAACCTGCACTTGCATTTGGCGTTGCAGGAGCTACAGTTGTCGCATATGTTATAACATTAGAATTAGCACTAACGCAAGTACCATTATAAGCTCTTACTCTATAATAGTAAGTATCATTTACCAAACCAGTAATATTAATAGTAAGTACATTACCAACATTACGCGCGCTATAACCTGTCACAAAAGTGGCAAAAGTATTATCTGTAGAAACATCTAATTCATAATAAGCTGCTCCTGAAACAGCTTGCCAATTAGCAGTTATTTGCGTACATGTTGCACCACTTCCTGCCAAAGCCACCGGAGCAGTTCCAGATGAATTTACTACAACTGTTGCTAAGTTATTTATCGTAATTGGTGTAGTACAATTTTCAGAAGCTACGGTGCTTGATCCAGAAGTTAAGGCAGTAATTTTTATAAACTTAGAACCAACAGCAGTAAAACCGCTAGCAATAAAAGATCCCGTTCCGGCTGTGGTTACATTCATTGCTGAAGGAGTTTGTGCGACTCCCTGTATTTCATAAGAAACTTTATAAAGACCAATAGGCAAAATACCTGTTAAAGTAATTTCTGAAGAGCTTCCGGAACAAACATTTACTGCAGAAGCTACTGTACTTGTCACACTATAAGTTGGACAATTATAAGAAATAATTACTTTTCCGTCTCCTCCATCTCCACCTGCTCTAGCGGCTTGTAAAAAAGAAGATCTACCACCGCTACCACCTCCTCCGGGTGGATTACCAGGATTACCTGCATTGGTTACAAAAGCGCCAGTAATTGCAGTTCCTCCAGTTCCTCCGCCATTTGCTGCGTTTCCTCCTGCACCTGAACTAGTAACGGATCCGGTATCATCAACAAAACCAGATTCTCCGGCAAGACCCGGAAATCCTGAAATTGGTGCTGTTCCAACAGATGCCGCACTAGAACCTCCTAAACCTCCTACAGGTTGGTTTCCTGTATTTACAAGCCCGCCTTTTCCTCCATCCGCTTTAAGCGAAAATCCGGTAATAGCAGAAAAACCACCAAAATTTCCATTCGCTCCAGCAACTCCTTTTCCTCCGGCTCCAACAATTACGGTTAATAAAGCTCCGGATGTTATCGTCAAAGAGTTACTTGCAAACGCTCCACCACCACCTCCGGAACCACCTCTAGCACCACTAAACCCGGGATTAGTAGAACCTCCTCCGGCACCACCAGCTCCCCAAGCTTGTACATTAATGGAAGTTATTCCCGCAGGACTAGCAAATGTTTGTGAACCTGCGACCGAAAATGTGGTTGTAGTTTGTGCATAGAAAAAAACAGGGAAACAAATCAATAATGGAATAAGTAAAGATCTTTTCATATCAAGGCGTTTTAAATCATTAAAAAATCAGATTCAGGTGAAAATCATTTTTAGACTATTTAAATACCGCAATTTCGAATCAGAACAATAAAAAGGAAATGATTAAGACGAAACGTATGAACACGAATATTATAGAAAAATTGGAACTCAAATTTTACAAATTGACATTAATATTAATGTTTAAGTTAGTTTGTGAAATTCGTATTTACTTTTTATTTCTATGTTCAGACCGTAGTCATTAAGATGTACTTTTTTGTTTATTTAGTGTGGTACTTAAATTAAACAATCAGTAGTTGCAAATAGGTAGAAGGGCCCCGAAAAAAAAATATTTTTGTTTACATTTTTAATACTTCTGAGAGCAGTTTTAACAAAATGTAATAGTAAAATTCCGTTAAATAAAGTGTAGTAACAATTTACAAAATATTATTTAACTTATTAAAAAACAGATACTTATAATTTAAAAACTACATATTTTTAAGTAATTTCGCATAAAGTTTTTTTTTTAATGTAGTTCGTCATTTAAATAATGTAGCTCATCCAAATAAATAAAATCCTAATTTTTAACTTTTTAGTATTTTCTTACCTGATTTAGAAAAATCCGATACAATTTCATCTCAAAAAACGTCTGAGAAATACATAAGACCAAAATTTTTTGCATAAAAAATCCATTCCGTTTTGCAGAATGGATCATAAATATTTTGAAAAACTTTTTCTTAAAACGATACTTTTTTTGTTACTGAATTTCCATTTTCTAAAGTCACTTTTACAAGTAAAATTTGATGTCCAAAAAATAAATTCTGAATGGTTAATTTATTGGTATCTATTTTTTCTTTTGTATAAATTCTATTTCCTGAAATATCAAAAGCAGCAACTTCCTTTAGGTTCTGATTTTTGGAAGTAATAAAAATCATTTTATCTTTTTTCCAAACTATAACGTCATTGGTCTGAGCCTCAAATTTATCAACTCCAAGTGTTTTATCCGTAAATTTTAGTATAAACCGATCGTTAAAAGTTCCAATTGATGAATTAAAAGAATAAGGAGATTCGGATAAATTATGGATGATTTTTAAATCTTTATCTTCAATAAAAACATTTGTTTCTTCAAAAATTCCGTCTTTATGATCAATGCTAAAATTAAAATTACCTGCAATTCCCACTTTAAAGCCTAATACAATTGAATCTTTTTCTGAAAAAGGCAAAGCACGTCCTTGAATCACTAATTTTTTGTTTTCGATAATACTATAAAAATCAACATACTGATTTGCGTTCATACTTAAAGCATCATACTTATCATCGAATCCGTTAGTTGCATCATTTATGTAACCGAGCAAAATTTGTTTAAATGCACCTTCATTATTTCTCAGATTCAACCAAAATCTATGTTTTTCAGTCGTATTTTGATCCGATATTTTATTGCGACTTGCCGGCTTATAGAAACTCACATTTCTTCCTTTTAACCTCATTTCATTAGTAAATGTGGCAATTCCTAAATCTTTACTTTGTAGAAAAAAAGATTGTCCTGCTGCTATTGTACCATTTGGTTCAGTGGTAGTAACTCCCAAAGATGTTGCAACTGTGCTAACACCTCCAAGCAAATTATAAGTTGCATAATCGTCACCTGTATATTTTAGATTTGTCATTGGTGTATTATGAGTCCAGAAATAAAGCGCGCCTTTTATTTTTAAGTCATTTTTAGTCAAGAAAACATTCGCATCAACTGCTGATGGATATGGATTTCCAATTAAGTTATAACTATCTTTCATTCCTAAATCGACTTCAATTTTTCCGTTATTTGGAATTCCTTTAAAAGTTGCTTCAAAGACAGATCGCTCTGTAATTGAAAAATCCTGCGGTGCTCTAATTACATATCCTTTACCAACAATCATAATATTTGAAGGTTGTTCGTACTTCCATATTTTTTCTAAACCATCATAAGATTGATACTTATCAGACAACGTATTTGGAGAAACATCGACAAGTTTTTGATTTTCGACCGGAGAAGACCAATACGTAAAATCATACCTTAATACTGGGCTTGTCTTTCTTTTAAAATGAATAATTCCTGTATTTATCATTTCATCATCTGACTGATATAAACTTGCTGAATCTTCCAAAACTAAAGTTCCTAAACCTGTATATGAAAATTCAATTCCTAAAGTATTTCCACTTAATAATGTTACCATTTTTCCTTCGTCAATAGAACAATTACAAACATTTTCTGTTGTCAAAGAGGGAAAATTTTCTTTAAAAAACACTTCTTTTCCAACTGAAGGAAGTCCATTATTCCATGAAATGCCATTCCATATTGTTGAGTCAACACAGAGTTTCAAACGTGCAATTCTATGTTTGGAAATCCCTGAAACTGAATTGAAATTCCCTCCAATTAATAAGCGATAATCTGAGGTAAAACTCATTGCAAAAAGAGTATTATTTAAAGGTGCATTAAAGGAATCATCATTATCGCCATTTTTCGATAACCGTATTAAACGCTGAGAAAGTAAAGCTTTGTAGGTTCCTGAGAAAGTTCCTCCAACCAAAATCTTATCATCGGGCTGAACTAAAATACTGCGAACTTCTCCTTTATTAAAACCTGCTCCAGAATCAAATGTAGTATCTAAATCACCATTGGAATTTAGCCGAAGTATTCGTTTTTGTGCAACTTTATTATAGCTTAAAAAAGAACCTCCAATGATTATTTTCTGATCAGATTGTAGTGCAATTGCATATACATTTTTATCGAAACTATCTCCAATTTTAAAACCGGAATCTATACTTCCGTCAGTATTTAAGCGGACTAAACGAGCGAAAGTATTCCCGTTGAATTTATCAAATCTTCCGCCTACCAAAATTTTTCCGTCAGGCTGAATCAAAATTGTTTCAATAATAGCGTCTGCACCAAGACCAACGTTAAAGCTATTATCTCGAGAACCATTTGGTAATAATCTAATTATTCGTCCAACGCCAGTTATTCCGTTATAGGAAACAAAATTGCCTGCAACAATTACTTTTCCATCTTCCTGAATTGCCATTGCATATATTTGGCTGTTGAATCCAGAACCTATATTAAATGTATTATCAATTGTTCCATCAGGAAAAATTCGGGTAATTCGATTGTATACTATATCATTATACTTTGTAAAATTTCCTCCAATAACTATTTTCCCGTCTGATTGTTGTACCGCAGATTTTATGAGATTATTTGCTCCTGATTTATCGGAATTAAAAGAAGGATCGATCATTCCGTTTTCTAAAAGTCGGGCGATTCTAAAAATAGTAGCGCCATTAAATTTGGTGAAATTTCCAAAAATCATTGCTTTATTATTTTCTAATGGTAAAACTTTTTGGACTGAATTATCAAAACCAACTCCAGCCGACAAATAACTACTATCGTGTTCTCCGTCTGAATTAACTTTTACTAATCTTCCTTGATTTTGACCGTCAAAAGTTAAAAAGGAGCCTCCAATATACCAAGAACCATTTGAGTCATTCATTAATGCTAAAACTGAGCCTGAACCTGAACCTGGTCCTGAATCTATATCAAAATCTGAATTTAAAGTTCCATTAGAATTTAAAAGAAAAACTCTATTAATTGCCTTTCCATTATATAAACCACTAAAAGATCCTCCGACCATTATTTGCCCTAAAGAATCTATTTTAATTGTTTGAACAGCTCCTCCGTTTATGCCAGAACCAGATAAAAAAGTATTGTCTATGGCGCCATCTTCGTTTATACGTATGATTCTATTTGCTGTAACACCATTATAAGTTGTGAAGCTTCCGCCCAGAATAATTTTACCATCCTGCTGAACTGCTATAGCATCGATATCATCGTTAAAACCAGTTCCTATATTAAAGGTTTCGTCTATGTTTCCGTCATAATTTAAACGGGCAACTTTATTTTTTGAAACGCCATTGAATTCTGAAAAATTTCCACAAATCAGAATTTTTCCGTTGGTTAAAACTCTGGCATTTGAAATAATTACTGACGAACCGGCACCAATAATAAATGTAGGATCTAAGGCTCCATTTGGAAGTAAACGCGCAATTCGGTTTACTGTAATATTATTGTATTTTGTAAAACTGCCCACAATAATAATTTTGCCATCAGGTTGTAGACAGATATTATATATAATACCTGTTGTTGCTGCAATCAAGGTATTAAAAGAAGTATCGTGTGTTCCGTCTTTATTTAGCCGAATTAACCTTCCTGAACTTACTCCGTTGTAAGATGTAAAACTTCCGCCAACTAATATTTTTCCGTCAGGCTGAATTTCCGTTGTATAAACTTTACCATTAAAACTAGTTCCTGTATTAAAACTTGGGTCAATAATTCCGTCTGGTTTTAATCGGGTTAAATAAGTACTTGGTATTCCGTTAAGGCTTAAATAATCTCCTCCAACTATTAGATTTTTATCTGATTGTAGCGATAAAGTCCGAACTGTATTGTCGAAACCATCTCCACTTAGACCATTATCGAATGTGTTAAAAGTACTGTCGACTTTGCCTTGTTGGGCAGAGATTTGCGAGTTAAATGTTGAACTAATTAAAATCAAAGAACAAAATAATTTTCTAATCAAAATCTAAAATTTCAGGCGGTTACTATTTGTAAGAATAAACCGAAATTTAAAATTCTTTTTTGATAGCGACAATACCCACTTTTGGTTAAATTTTATATTGGATCAAAAAAAAATCCATTCCGAAAAACGGAATGGATTTAGATAATTTAAAATCATAAAGACGTATTAATCTCTACATCATTTATTGAAATATAATTTTTTTAGTTGTAGTAAAATCGTTGTCTAAAGTAACTTTTACTAATAACACCTGATTGCTTGATTGTAAACTTGATATTTGCAATTCAGCCGTATCAACTTTCTTTTTATTATAAAGAAGTTGTCCGTTGATATCATAAATCGTAACTTCTTTAATAGTTTCTTTAGTAGAAGTTACTTTTATTGCTTTATCTTTTACAGAAACGAAAACACTGTTTTCAAGATTTTCAAAATCTCCTGTTCCAAGAGTTTTCTTGATATAAGAAATTGTAAAACGATCAGCAAAAGTTCCTATCGCGGTTGTAAACGTATAATCACCAGCTTTTAAGTCTGTAATTTTCCCGGTTGTTCTATCTTCCAGATATACTAACTGATTATTAAAAAATCCGTCTGCATGATCAATTGAAATAACGAAATCGCCAGCAACTGTCGTTTTATATCCTAACGGAATTCGGTCAGTATCTGTAAATGGTAAAGCACGACCTTGAATGCTCAATTTTGTTGCTTCATTAATACTGTAGAAATCTACAAAAGTATTACCATTATTTGCAGTGGCATCATAATTAACATCCCATTCATTTGTTGCTCCTTCGATATAACCAACCAAAATTTGTTTAAAAGCTCCTTGATTACTAGTAAGATTTAACCATAAACGATTTTTCTCGATCGCTTTTGATTTAGTTGTTTTGTAAAATTGATCATTTCCTCCATCAATTCGCATATCGTTTGTGAACTTGACAATTCCAGGCGCTGAGGCTTTCATAAAGAAAGACTGGCAAGCTGCAATTTGACCTGTTGGTGCAGGATCGTAAGTTCCGTCAGGTCGTTTTGCACCTGTTCTTGTTGATCCAGATAAAGTAAAGACTGCATAATCATTACTTGTGTAATCATAAGAACCACCCGCTGAAGGCGTACTGCTTGGAGGAGAATTGTGTGTCCAAAAGTATAGTGCTCCAACATCTACAGATGGTGATGCAAAATGATTAATATTAATAAACTCCTCTGCATCAATTGCTGATGGATAAGGATTTCCTATTAAACTCCATTTCGCAGCATAAAGCGGAGCTGAATAATCTCCGTTATTAGGAATACCTGTAAAAACAGCAGGATAAATTGCAGGAATAGTAAGTGAGAAACTTTGCGGTGCTCTCACTGTATATCCTATAGCAGGAACCATTACTCTTGTTCCATTTAGACTAATATCCCATGATGATGTTGGTGAATCATAACTGTTATATTTATCCAATAAAGTATTTGGAGATAAATCACTAAGTTTATAAGGTTGTGCCGGATTTGTTATTGGTGTTGCCCAATAAGTGAAATCATAACGACGAACTAAATCTGTATTTCTATTATAAATAATATTTCCTGTATTAGTAGCATTTGTTGTTTGCACTAAACTAGATTGATCCAGAAAAACTAAAGATCCTAAAGGCGCTACAGTTACACTAGCTACTACTCTTAGAGTGTTTTTACTGTTTACTATTAATGAAGCATTGTCATTTACAGTAATTGTATAGGCGTTTGCTACAACTCCAGTTCCCTGCACACTTGGCGCATTTGGCAATGACGCCACATCCGGAATTACGATACAATCAGAAGCTGATGGTAATACCGCAGGATTCCAGTTTGCAGGATTACTCCAGTTTCCATCTGCATTTCCTGTCCATACTTTAGAAACAGCTGCATTTATTGCAACATTTGTAGAAGCCAAAGAGCTACAACTATTTGCTGCACCTACAACAGTAAAAGTATAATTACCCGCAGCAAGATTTTGTACATTGTATGTTGATCCTGTTCCATTATATGTATTTGGAGCTGAACCACTTTGTGTAATTGTCCATGTTCCAGAAGACGGTAAGTTACTTAACAAAACACTACCACCTGTTGGTGAAGCACATGTTGGCTGTGTTGGAGTTCCTGGACTTGGAGTTCCTGGTAATGTGTTTACGGACATTGTTATTGTATTCGACGTAGCTGGACTTCCTGTTAAACAAGGACTTGCATTAGAAGTCATTATAACTTTAATATCATCAGCATTAGCTAAAGTACTGCTACTATAAGTCGACAAACCTGTTCCAACTGGAGTTAATCCATTGTACCATTGATATGTTGGAGCTGTCCCTTCATTTACAGGAGTAGCTGTAAAAGTTACTAAAGTTCCACTGCAAATCGTTCCTGAAGGTGAAGCTGATATGGTAACACTTGCTACAATATCTGGTGAAACTTTCACTGACACTTCATTTGAAACAATTGCACTTCCGCATGATGGTGTTGAAGTACAAACTATAAGCCAGTCTCCAACTCCTAAATTTGCTCCTGTTGGAGTAAAAGTTTGTGCGTTTTGACCAGATATATTCGTAATTGTTCCTCCAGAAACTGAGCGTTTACCCCATTGACGAGACGTTATTGTAGTTCCGCCAGTTTCTGATACTGTTAAAGTAGTTCCTGTACCTACTAGGCATAATGCCTGACCACCATTTGGTGTGATTGCAACTGCTGATAAATTTGGGTTTACCGTTATTGTTTTAGTGACTGTGATTGATCCACATGATCCTCCACTTGTTGTTAGTGTTAATGTGATGCTACCAGATTCTGACGCACCTGCTGTATAAGTAGCAGTTGATGGATTGTTTGCATTTGTCCAGCTTCCTGCTCCGCCTGTCCATACTCCGCTAGTGGCACCACCACCTATTGATCCGCCCATTGCTGATGAAATAGCTCCTTGACAAATAGCTGTCAAAGCACCTCCTGCATTTGCTTTTGGATTTGGATTTACCGTTATTGTTTTAGTGGCTGTTTTTGGTCCGCATGAACCTCCACTTGTTGTTAGTGTTAATGTGATACTGCCGGATTCCGATGCACTTGCTGTGTAAGTCGCAGTTGATGGATTGTTTGCATTTGTCCATGTTCCTGCTCCACCTGTCCATGTTCCGCTAGTGGCACCTCCACCTATTGATCCACCCATTGCTGCTGAAGTAGCTCCTTGACAAATAGCTGTCAAAGCACCCCCCGCACTTGCTGTCGGATTTGGATTTACCGTTATTGTTTTAGTGGCTGTTGTTGATCCACATGATCCTCCACTTGTTGTTAATGTTAATGTGATACTACCAGATTCTGAAGCGCCAGCTGTATAGGTAGCAGTTGATGGATTGTTTGCATTTGTCCAGCTTCCTGCTCCACCTGTCCATACTCCACTAGTGGCACCACCACCTACTGATCCGCCCATTGCTGCTGAAGTAGCTCCTTGACAAATAGCCGTCAATGCACCTCCCGCATTTGCTGTCGGATTTGGATTTACTGTTATTGTTTTAGTGGCCGTTGTTGATCCACATGATCCTCCACTTGTTGTTAATGTTAATGTGATACTACCGGATTCTGAAGCGCCAGCTGTATAGGTAGCTGTTGATGGATTGTTTGCATTTGTCCAGCTTCCTGCTCCACCTGTCCATACTCCACTAGTGGCACCACCACCTACTGATCCGCCCATTGTTGCTGAAGTAGCTCCTTGACAAATAGCTGTCAATGCACTTCCCGCATTTGCTGTCGGATTTGGGTTTACAGTTATTGTTTTAGTAGCTGTTTTTGGTCCACATGAACCTCCACTTGTTGTTAATGTTAATGTGATACTGCCGGATTCCGATGCACTTGCTGTATAAGTAGCAGTTGATGGATTGTTTGCATTTGTCCAGCTTCCTGCTCCACCTGTCCATATTCCGCTAGTGGCACTACCTCCTATTGATCCCCCCATTGCCGCTGAAGTAGCTCCTTGGCAAATAGCTGTCAAAGCACCTCCCGCATTTGCTGTAGGATTTGTATTTACCGTTATTGTTTTAGTGGCTGTTGTTGATCCGCATGATCCTCCACTTGTTGTTAATGTTAATGTGATACTACCGGATTCCGATGCCCCAGCTGTATAGGTAGCAGTTGATGGATTGTTTGCATTTGTCCAGCTTCCTGCTCCGCCTGTCCATATTCCACTAGTGGCACCTCCACCTATTGATCCACCCATTGCCGCTGAAGTAGCTCCTTGACAGATAGCCGTCAATGCACTTCCTGCATTTGCTGTCGGATTTGGATTTACCGTTATTGTTTTAGTGGCTGTTGTTGATCCGCATGATCCTCCACTTGTTGTTAATGTTAATGTGATACTACCGGATTCCGATGCACCTGCTTTATATGTTGCCGTAGATGCATTTGTTGCGTTTGTCCATGTTCCTGCTCCGCCTGACCATGTCCCGCTAGTTGCACCACCACCTACTGATCCGCCCATTGCCGCTGAAGTAGCCCCTTGACAAATAGCTGTCAAAGCACCTCCCGCATTTGCTGTAGGATTTGGATTTACCGTTATTGTTTTAGTGGCTGTGGTTGATCCACATGATCCTCCACTTGTTGTTAATGTTAATGTGATACTACCAGATTCTGAAGCGCCAGCTGTATAGGTAGCAGTTGATGGATTGTTTGCATTTGTCCAGCTTCCTGCTCCGCCTGACCATGTCCCGCTAGTTGCACCACCACCTACTGATCCGCCCATTGCCGCTGAAGTAGCTCCTTGACAAATAGCCGTCAATGCACCTCCTGCATTTGCTGTCGGATTTGGATTTACCGTTATTGTTTTAGTGGCTGTTGTTGATGCACATGATCCTCCACTTGTTGTTAATGTTAATGTGATACTTCCAGATTCCGATGCACTTGCGGTATACGTAGCAGTTGATGGATTGTTTGCATTTGTCCAGCTTCCTGCTCCACCTGTCCATATTCCACTAGTGGCACCACCACCTACTGATCCTCCCATTGCTGATGAAGTAGCTCCTTGACAAATAGCTGTCAATGCACTTCCCGCATTTGCTGTCGGATTTGGGTTTACTGTTATTGTTTTAGTAGCTGTTTTTGGTCCACATGAACCTCCACTTGTTGTTAATGTTAATGTGATACTGCCGGATTCCGAGGCACCTGCTGTATAAGTAGCAGTTGATGGATTGTTTGCATTTGTCCAGCTTCCTGCTCCACCTGTCCATATTCCGCTAGTGGCACTACCTCCTATTGATCCCCCCATTGCCGCTGAAGTAGCTCCTTGGCAAATAGCTGTCAAAGCACCTCCCGCATTTGCTGTCGGATTTGTATTTACCGTTATTGTTTTAGTGGCTGTTGTTGATCCGCATGATCCTCCACTTGTTGTTAATGTTAATGTGATGCTACCAGATTCTGACGCACCTGCTGTATAGGCAGCAGTTGATGGATTGTTTGCATTTGTCCAGCTTCCTGCTCCGCCTGTCCATATTCCACTAGTGGCACCTCCTCCTATTGATCCACCCATTGCTGCTGAAGTAGCTCCTTGACAAATAGCTGTCAATGCGCTTCCTGCATTTGCTGTCGGATTTGGATTTACCGTTATTGTTTTAGTGGCTGTTTTTGGTCCACATGAACCTCCACTTGTTGTTAATGTTAATGTGATACTACCTGATTCCGATGTACTTGCTGTATAGGTAGCAGTTGATGGATTGTTTGCATTTGTCCAGCTTCCTGCCCCACCTGTCCATATTCCGGTAGTGGCACTACCACCTATTGATCCGCCCATTGCTGCTGAAGTAGCTCCTTGACAAATAGCTGTCAATGCACCTCCTGCATTTGCTGTCGGATTTGGATTTACCGTTATTGTTTTAGTGGCCGTTGTTGATCCACATGAACCTCCACTTGTTGTTAATGTTAATGTGATACTGCCGGATTCCGATGCACCTGCTGTATAAGTAGCAGTTGATGGATTGTTTGCATTTGCCCAGCTTCCTGCTCCACCTGTCCATACTCCGCTTGTAGCACCTCCTCCTATTGATCCACCCATTGCCGCTGAAGTAGCTCCTTGACAAATAGCCGTCAACGCGCTTCCTGCATTTGCTGTCGGATTTGGATTTACAGTTATTGTTTTAGTGGCTGTTGCTACACATGTTGCTCCAACTGTTGTTAATGTTAATGTGATACTACCAGATTCTGAGGCACCTGCTTTATATGTTGCGGTAGATGCATTTGTTGCGTTTGTCCATGTTCCTGCTCCGCCTGACCATGTTCCACTAGTAGCACCACCACCTACTGATCCGCCCATTGCTGCTGAAGTAGCTCCTTGACAGATAGCGGCTAATGCACCTCCAGGATTAACTGTTGGAAGAGCAGTTACATTTACAAATGTACTAGAAGGAGTACCTGAACATCCCCCTGCTGTAGTTGCAACTACTGTTACTTGTTCAATAACTCCTGAACTCGAAAATGTTACCGTAGGATTTTTAATAGTCGTTGAAGAAAAGGTAGCTGCAGCGGATCCTGACCAAACATAAGTTACACCTGAAGCAGAAATGTTATCTACATCTAATTGAACAGGTGCACCTGAACAAGCAGTTAATGTTTTATAGCTCCCTTTAGGATTTGTTACCGCGATGGGAACCACCTGTGTCGCTGGAATTAAAACTATATTATCTACAATAGACCCCAGAGTACTTGTTCCTCCTAATGAGTTATAAAATTCAAGCACTATTGAAGAACTTGTTGGCGTAAACGTTAAAGTACCTACTTGAGGTGTATTATTAGTGTCCGTCGTAGTTATATTTCGTGTTGCTGTAATTGATCCACCTTCATATACTCTAACATCGACCGCTACAGTGGCGGGAGACCCAGGTCTACGAGCATAAAGAAAACTTAGTGTGTACTGAACATTCGGAATGACTGTTACAGTTTGCCCTAGAGAAGCCTCCTTATCTAATTCTGCTGTATTATCATTATTGCTATTAGAGAAATAGACACTTTCGCTCAAAACTTCAACATAAGAAGTAGAACTAGCAGAACCTTTTGAATTAATAGCTGGTGTCCAGCCAGTAGCTCCATTACTAAAATCACCATTAGTAATTAAATTTCCTGAACAATTAGAAATAAGAACCTGATCTGTCGATGTCCCACAACCATTACTTATAGTCCAGTTCAACGCCCATGTTCCTGCTCCAGAAGGCGTAAATGTAGCCGTTGGATTAGAAACATCACTAAACTGACCTGTTGAAAGATTTGGACCACTAGCTATTGACCACACTCCTGTTCCAACTGTTGGTGTATTGGCCGCTAATGTAAATGGAGTATTCTTATATTGATCGGGCCCTGCATTTGATGTTGTTGGTAATTGATTTACTGTAACTGGAAAATTTGAAGAAACCGTACCACTCCCGCTTCCACATGAATTTGTTCCTTTTACGGTTACATTTCCTGAAGTTGCTGTAGAAGAATAATTAACTGTTATAGAATTTGTATTATTTCCCGTGGCAATTGTAGCGCCAGTAGGTAAAGTCCAAGTATATCCAGTAGCATTTGTAATTGCAGGAACTGAATATGCTACAGAATTTTGTCCCTGACAAACAGTCCCAGAACCAGATATTGTTCCTGCTGCACCAGCTTTTCCACAAGTTGTACCACTAATAACAAAGTTTCTTATTCTCAAGTTACGAGCTGTTGAAGAATTACTCCAAGCATAAATACGAACTGTCAAAGTAGTTCCGTCTAAAGGTATAGTAACCGCATTATTATTAGCTGCTGGGGTTGAACTACTAGAAGTAAAAGCACCACTGACAGCCGTAGAAGTAGTAACAAAATCATCTGTCGAATAATAGACCTGTACATTTAAATTCGTTGAAGATCTACTATGCTCAAAATTTATAGCGCTAACATTAAAAATATTACCGGCAGTTGGAGTAACTTTAAATTCATAATACTCATCTAATACTCTGGTCGAACTCTGTATCCAGCCGGAAGTTGAAATCCCTGCCCCTGCTGAATAAGCGGGAGTATTAATCCCTGTTCCCCATGTTATTGCAGTCGCCGATATATTACCAGCCACCGTTGGATTTGCCGCAGGAATTGATGTCAGAGCCCAAGTACTTGATGCTGCTTGTGCACCCACAAAATTCACAGATAAAAAAGTAAATAGCCCCACAAAAAGCAAATGAGAAAATTGCATTCCGGAAGAAGAAACTTTCTTACGGTCAAAAAAAACAATATCGCAATTGTTTTGGGTAAAATAAAATAAAGAACGAACGAAATAAAGTAGTTTTCGAATCATATAGGCGTGGTATTAATATTAGTTTTTGGCGTTAAAAGAAATAAAACAGCAATGCATTTTTAAAACAATACTTTAAATTTGGCTTTTAAACTGAAAAATTAAAGCTAAAATCCTGTTTTTTAGACATATTAAAACTTATAAAAATCTCGTACAAAAATATTATAATTCCACACATACACAACATTTTAGCAAACATTATTTTTAAGAAAAAGCAAAAAAAGACGTACAATTTTAACAACAAAATGACTATTTTTAGAACAATTAGTTAAAAAGAAAGAAAAAACTCATGAAACCATTCTGCACTCCCAAAGAAGCCTTACTTAAACTCGAGCACTTTTGTGCCTATCAGGAGCGCTGTCACGCAGAGGTTGTTACGAAATTATACAGCTTAAAAATGACCAATGATGAATCAGAACAAATCATAGTTCAGTTAATCGAAAGTAACTTTTTGAACGAGACTCGTTTTGCTTGCAGTTTTGCCAGAGGTAAACACAGAATTAAACAATGGGGAACTATCAGAATAACAAATGAACTAAAAGCAAGGCAAATTTCAGCGACAAATATTAAAATAGCTTTAAAAGAAATATCTCCTGAAGAATACGACACTACTTTTCAGCAATTATCAGAAAGATGTTGGGAAAACTTAAGAGAAAAAGATGTATTGAAAAAGAGAAAAAAATTCTGCGATTATATGTTAAGACGTGGTTTCGAAAGTTTTTTAGTTTATGACCGAGTAAAAGAATTGGAGCAAAATTCATAGTTTCATTTTTTCTTATGGCTGTTGCTACAAAAATCTATTCTAAAATGTAAAATTCCACAAGATAATTTATTTGAAATTCTGAAATCCGACGTTCAAAATATTCCCTATCTGACAAACGACTAAAACAGCAATTTTATCAGAAAAATCATCTATCACAAATTTTCCGTTTTTTGCACAATCTGCACAATAAATCCCTTTTTTCTAACTAAATACCCAAAAAAAACTAAATTTTAAAGTCAATTTTACGATTTTTCTTATATTTAAAAAAGTCAATTTATAAGAAATAACATAATTTGATGAATTTCATAGTGCATTTCAACGATTATTTTAACATTTCATCGACTATATCGTTCTTCTAAAAACCATTCCGATATCCAACACGTAGATGTATCTATCTTTGCGTGGGCAAAAAATTCCTATGCTCACATAACATTCTGATAGAAAACATTTAACATGAAGAAAACTCTACTTTTATTTTTATTGTTACCTTTTTTTGGAATTGCCCAAACCGACTTTGTACGATGGACAGGTTCGTTGGATCTGAAACCAACAATCTTAAACAATTATATAAGCGCCAGTTACTTTACCGGTTCGGGACTAACAACTGGTCCAACACCATCTTATGATGGAATTATTGGTACTGGATGGCCAACCGGAGCGAGTCTTGATCCTCTTAAATATTTTCAAGTAACGATAAATCCTATTCTTGACGGAAAAATTACACTTGACAGGCTTTATTTCAGCTATAAAGGAGATATGAAAGCTTATCAAATCAGATATTCTAAACAAACTGATTTTTCGAGCCCGGTAACTATTGCAACAGAAACAAATGCTAATCCATACAATTCTAACATTGCAGTATCACTTCTAAATTTAGGAATTGTAGTAAATCCTGGTGAGAAAATTTATCTAAGATTTTATGCTTATAACGGAAACGGTAATTGGAAAATAATGGATAACAATACCTTAAAAATTATGGGTACTGTAAACACTATACCATCTCCGTTAAACGGACCCTATAAAATTGGAAGCGCATCTGACGCAAAATTTCCAAATATAACTGAAGCAATCAATGCTTTGAACGCTCTTGGTGTGAGCGGACCAGTAACTTTCCTGATTGATGAAAACCAAACTGTTACTTCACAACTTACTATTAATCAATTCACTGGTACTAGCGCAACAAATACAGTAACCATAAAACCGAATAATACAAAAACAGTTAGTATTACAGGAAGTATTGGTAGTGGCGCATTAATAGCTTTAAATGGAGCTGACAATATCATAATAGACGGAAATAATACTGGTGGCGACAACAACTTAACTTTATACAACAGTTATACCACAGGAGCTAATGACAATCGATTAGGAATTTGGCTTTACAATGATGCCAATAACAATATTTTTAGAAATTTATCTATTCGAATGACAATTATAGACAAAACTGTAGATGTATTTTCAGCAGGTATTTTCTCTGGTGGTAACACAATTGGTAGTTCTGGTAATAATTCTAACAACACAGTTTCAAACGTAATTTTCACCGAAACAAAGCAACCAGTTTTTGTAGAAGGTGGTAGCAACTGGACTGTTTCAAAAAATACTATAGGCTCCAGTAATATCGACATTCAGCCTTCTGTGGGTATCTATTTAAATAATATTAACGGATATACTGTTTCGGGTAATACTATTTCCGGAATCACAAAATACTCCAATAACAACGCAAGAACTGCCGCTGGTCTTTCTGTTTTAGGAACAAGTACCGGAGGAACGATTTACAATAATATAATCAATAACGTAAACAACACGCAACAATCAAATGGCAGTAACACAGCAGGTATATTTATTGACAATGCCGCAACCAGTACTACTACTATTTACAACAATATTATAAGCAATATTTATACGCAGGCAAATGATGACAGTGATAGTAATATCAACTATAAAGGCCATGGAATTTATATAAAAAACGGAATTAATAAATTGTATTATAATACAATTGCAATGATTCCTTCGACACAAGCAAATGGACGTTCATCATGTGTTTATATTCAATCTGCTGCATCTGTAGATTTAAAAAACAATATTTTCTACAATAGTCGTACATCAGGAACACAATATGCGTTGTATACACGTATGTCAAATACTAATCTAACCAGTAATTACAATAGTTTCTTTGTTACATCCGGTAATGCAAATAATATTGTTCGTTATGTAGATACTCCATATAAACTAGCTGATTGGAAAACTATTAAAGATGCAAACTCTGTAGGAACTTCACCAGTTTTCACGTCTACTTATCGTTTAAACACGACTGACGTTGCAAATAATGTACTAAAAGGAGATCCAATCTCTAATATCGTAACTGATATTGATGGTACAATACGTATCAAGCCATATATGGGTGCATTTGAAGTTAAAACTTGTACTCCTCTAGGTGATCAACTTGCATTTGGTACTAACTCATGGATAGGATATGTTTATAAATGGACTTCAGCAAATCCGCCAAATCCAGCACTAGCATCGTTGCCAGGAAATGATGCAACTACTTACCTTGGAACAGTTACAGAAGCTTCAATATTTGATAGAAATGTAGGCAATGGTGTAATAAGTGGTGCTACAATTAACCTTTGTGGTCCTGCACCGGCAGATACTTTCTTCGTGCGTTACAAAATGAAAGTAACAACAGTAGCTGGAATCTTTAATTTCTCAATTGGAGGTGACGATGGAGCACGTCTATATATCGACGGAACTCAGGTATTAACACGCTGGAATGATCACAGTTTCATTATAGACGCAGCTTTAATAACGTTAGCAGCTGGAGATCACGAATTCGTTTTTGAATATTATGAAAATGCCGGTGCTGCACGTGCGACTTTTTCTTATGGTCAAATTAAAGGTGATAATGTTAATTTGCCTTACGGTATTAATACATGGAATGTTTATGGTTTTACCAAAAACAATCTGGACTTGACTCAAACTGTTTATGCAGGTAATTATGTTGATTCTAGTCTAAACATTGTTACACCAAATTCTTGGGCTGCAGACAAATCACCATCGGTTGCTGCCGGATATCAAGGAGCTCCAATGCCTGTTGACTATTTTACAACGTCTCACAGACGTCAGGGTTTTCCATGTGGAAACTACCAAATTCAGCTTGCAAATTATGATGACGATGTTCAGATCTATGTTAATGGAACATTGAAATTTCCAATAGGAACTAATAAAACTGCACCACAATACATCAATAGCGGAGAAGTTTTTGCTTTAAACAAAGATTCAAAAGTTGAAGTTCGTCTACGCGAAGATGGCGGAGATGCAAAAATGACTGTTAATTTTGTTTCGGTTCCAGTTATTTATAACGGTGTCGGAGCTCCTCCAACAAACACATCAGCAATTACAATTTCGAGCAATACAACGCTTCAATCAGATATTGAAGTTTGTTCTTGTACTGTAAATCCCGGAGTAACACTTACTGTTCCATTAAACAAAACACTAACGGTTAATGAAACTTTAACTGTAGGAGCTGGCGGAAAACTTCTAATAGAAGATGGAGGTTCGTTACTACAAACTAGTACGGCGGCAAATGCTTACCAAGGTACCTCAGAATCTTTTCAGGTAAAAAGAAACACAGATCTTGTTCGTCGCTATGATTATACCTATTGGTCAGCACCTATAACGAGAACACCTATTTATACAATGCATGACTTATCTCCAAATACGTTATTAGACAAATATCAAAGTTATGATTCGTCAGTAGGAGCATGGGATATCGATTTAAATGGAAAAAAAGAAATGAAACCTGCTATAGGTTATGTAGTGAGAGCGCCACAAAGTTTCTCACTTACAGATGGTGCAGTTTATCCTGCAGTTTTTACAGGTATTCCAAATAACGGAGATTATTCAGTTCCGCTTTATGCTGCAAAATATAGTTTAATAGGAAACCCTTATCCATCAGCAATAGATGCACAGAAATTTATATCTATAAATCACAATGCTACACCATCTGTAGATGTTGGAGCACTATACTTCTGGACACACAATACTCCACCAAGTAACACACCTTCAGCAGGTGGTACTTATGATTATACTAGTAATGATTATGCGGTCTTTACTTTATCAGGTTCAACTTCTACAGGTGCAAAAAGACCTGACGGAACTTACGAACCTGCACCATCAGGAAAAATAGCTTCTTGCCAGTCTTTCTTTATGAAGGCTTCAGCACCAGGTGTTGTTAAGTTTACAAATGATATGCGAATAAAAGGAGGTAATACTGAATTCTTCAAAACAACAAAAACAGAGGAGCTTGAAAAAAATCGTATTTGGTTAAATCTTACCAATACTAAAGGCGCTTTCAAACAAGTTTTAGTTGGCTACATCGAAGGAGCAACAAACGAATGGGATGTTAATTATGATGCAGTCGCATTTAACGGGAATACTTTTGTAGATTTCTATAGTATTAATGATGCAACAAAATTGAGTATTCAGGGTCGTGCTTTACCATTTGAAGATACTGATAGAATTCCATTAGGATATAAAACTACAGTTGCAGGCGATTTTACTATTTCGATCGATCATCTTGACGGATTTTTCAATAGTCAGGGCGTATATCTTGAAGACAGAACAACAGGAAAAATTACAGACTTAAAAGCAGGTGATTATACATTTACAACTGCGATAGGAACTTTTGCGGATCGTTTTACAATTTCTTATATCAAGAAAACTCTTGGAACAGGAGATTTTGAAAGCACCGAAAATGATCTTTTAGTTTCTGTAAAAGACAAAACGATCAAAGTAACTTCTACTAAAGAAAACATCAAAGAAGTTGCTATTTATGATATCTCCGGAAAACTTCTTTATAATAAAAAGAAAGTTGATACGGCTGAACTACAAATAGAAAACCTACAATCAAGCACTCAGGTTTTATTGGTAAAAGTTACTTTAGACAACGACTATGTTATAACAAAAAAAATCATATTTAATTAAACCTACGATTATATATGTAAAATCCGACAGTGAAAGCTGCCGGATTTTTGTATGTAATATAAACCCTAAAACTGAATTATAACTATTAAAAAACATCAAATCATTTAAAGACTTACTCAAACAATGGCTTTAAATCTATAACCAACTCTAAAAAAACCAACCCTCCCATGTCCCATAAATCACTATTGCCTAATCATACCTTTTTTATATCAAAAATCGTATTGTTTTTTCTATTGATTTCTTTTAAGATGTCGAGTCAAACCAAAATAACAACAATATACACAGACTGGAACGGCTATTGGAAATCAAATGGCGTAACTGCTGCAGGAAACAGACCTGACACTGAAAACAATTTACTGGCTTTTGAATGGAATAATAAAATATACTCTACCGGAGTAAATGACAATATTCTAAATGGAAAACCTATTACTTATATCCCTCAAAAATTTAGAGCACTAAAAATTCAAACGTTAGGTTTGGATGCAACGTCTATGTACTTTTTACAAGGCTCAAAAATAGACGGAGACGATGCAATCACAAAATTAATTCCCCCACTTGCAGGAGCAACTTCAACAGGTGCCGAACTTGCTTCCCGACTTACAGATGGAATTAACGGTTTAACTCTTGGAACAGGTATTGCAAATATAAAAGCAGGTTCTACCGAATTTAAAATAGGAACAAACAACCTGAACCTCAATGGTCTTGGTGACAACATTCCTGATTTAATTGTGACTCAGGTTGCAGATCCGGGAGGTACTGAAGATGTTTTCAAATTTGTAGACAAAGACAATAATATTGTGGGTCATGCCTTATCTACAAATTTTGGTTCAATGTCAGCTATAGGCACTTATAGCTTGGATTTATTCCGAGCTGATAATGCTGCCAGAGCATATACACCTGCTGCAACCAGAAACATTCGAATGTTGGCAATTGAAACCAGCGATTTTGGTATTACAGCAGCAAATGCGGCAAGTGTGGATCGTTTTATAGTGACTTTTTCCGGAAATTCAGATTGTGCTTTTATAGCTTTTAATACTAATTCACTAAAAATCGCGGAGTTAACTTTGGTTACAAAAGGTACATTAACATCTTGCGGAAAAGTTGGAGACAAAATAAACTACACCTTTGAGGTAACCAATACTGGAGAAGTTCCTATCACTGACATTAAAGTTACCGATGCCTTAACAGGAATAGCAATATCCGGAAATCCAATTGCATCACTGGCCGTTGGTGCAAAAACAACTCTAACAGGAGTTTATACCATTACAGCAGCAGATGTTACTGCAGGTAAAATTATAAATACCGGAAAAGTTACCGGAGTCGATCCTTCCTTAAACACAGTTGAATTTAATAATACACCCGCAACGACATTTTTGTTAACACCTCCAACAATCAGTAGTTTCACAAATACCACGTGTACGATTTTAGGAACAATTACATTAAGCGACCTGCCAGCTAGCGGATCATGGACTGTTGAAAGAACTCCGGGAGCAGTTAAAACTGTGGGCTCAGGAACATCAATTACACTTACAGGAATTCCGGTTGGAAAATACACTTATAAAGTTTACAACTCTTGCTTTATGTCGCCTTCAAGCGCTGAAGTTACAATTACAAATCAATCGTCTACAACCTGGGACGGAACAACATGGTCTACCGGTGATCCAAATGCAACCAAAAGCGCCATATTTGCTGGACCATTTACAATAACAGCAGATATAGAAGCTTGTTCCTGCACCATTAATTCGGGAGTTAATATTATTGTACCCGCAGGACGTACTTTAAACATTAAAAATGCGCTAAATGTTGTGTCTGGAGGATCTCTAACATTTCAGAACAATTCAAGTTTATTACAAACTAACGGAACTACTAATACAAACACCGGTAATATTATCTATCAACGTAATACAGATCTTGTTCGTCGCTATGATTTCACTTATTGGTCAACACCAATAACCAGAGTACCAATTTATACAATGCACGACTTATCTCCAAATACGTTATTAGACAAATATCAAAGTTATAATTCTTCAGCAGGGGCATGGGACATAGATTTAAATGGAACAAAAGAAATGAAACCTGCTATAGGATATACCGTCAGAGCACCACAAAGTTTCTCACTTACTGTTCCTGCAGTTTATCCTGCGGTTTTTACAGGTGTTCCAAATAATGGAGATTATTCTGTCACACTTTATGCTACAAAATGGAGTTTAATTGGAAATCCTTATCCATCGGCAATAGATGCAGAAAAATTTATTAAAATTAACCATGATGCTTCTCCATCTGTAGATGTTGGAGCACTATACTTTTGGACACACAATTCTCCGCCAAGCAGTACGCCTTCTCCTGGCGGTTCTTATGATTATACCAGTAATGATTATGCAGTTTTTACGTTATCAGGATCGACTTCTACAGGAGCAAAATTGCCAAACGGAACTTACGAAGCTGCACCGTCAGGTAAAATAGCTGCCTGTCAATCTTTCTTTATGAAAGCTTCAGGACCTGGAGTTGTTAAGTTTACAAATGATATGAGAATAGGCGGAAGCAACGATCAATTTTACAAAACAACAAAAACAAGTGCTATAGAGAAAAATCGTATATGGTTAAATCTTACCAGTAATCAAGGAGCTTTCAAACAAATTTTGGTTGGTTATATCGAAGGTGCAACAAATGAATGGGATGTTAATTATGATGCTACTACAAACAACGGTAATACTTTTGTAGATTTCTACAGTATTAATGACGCAACAAAATTGAGTATTCAGGGTCGTGCTTTACCATTCACAGATGCTGACAGAGTCCCTTTAGGGTACAAAAGTACAGTTGCGGGTGATTTTACAATTGCGATCGATCATCTTGACGGATTTTTCAATAATCAGGAAGTATATCTTGAAGACAGAACAACTGGAAAAATTACAGATTTAAAAGCTGGCAATTATACATTTACAACTGCGATAGGTACTTTTTCGGATCGTTTTACAATTTCTTATATCAAGAAAACTCTTGGAACAGGAGATTTTGAAAATACTGAAGATGATCTTTTAGTTTCTGTAAAAGAGAAAACAATAAAAGTAACTTCTACTAAAGAAAACATCAAAGAAGTGGCTATTTATGACATTACAGGAAAACTTCTTTATAATAAAAAGAAAGTTAACACCGCTGAATTACAAATACAAAACCTACAATCAAGTACTCAGGTTTTATTGGTAAAAGTTACTTTAGAAAACGACTTTATAGCAACCAAAAAAATCATATTTCAATAGTTTCTTAACAATATAGCGTTAAGCATCTTCACAAAATAAAAAATCCATTCTGCGCAAAAACAGAATGGATTTTTTTATTCACCTTAATTATATTATAATGTATCTCTTAAAGTATAGATTATCGTTTTTCGATTAAGATACTAACTGCATTTCCTCCAAAACCAACAGCATTTATTAGTACTTTCTTAATTGATTTTTCAGATTGATTTTGTTTTTCTCCAAATGGAACTTCAATAAAAGTGTCATTTTGCATCATTAAAAGAGCAAGTTCTAAACTCAATATTCCCGAAGCCCCAAAAGTGTGACCAATTTTCCATTTATTAGTAGTCAATAAAGGCAATTGAGATCCAAAGACTTTTTCGATAGCGCGCAATTCAGTTAAATCACCTTTTATTGTTCCCGGAGCATGCATTACAATCACATCAATATCTTCTAAATTCTCATCTTTCAAAGCCATTTTCATCGATTTCTGAAAACAATCCGCTTCAGCAGAAATTGAAATATTATGCTCCAAAATCTCTGTTGCATATCCAACTCCGGTTACATAAGCGATTGCATTTTCTTTTTCGCCAGCCTCCAAACAACAAACTGCAGCACCTTCGCCCAGAATCATCGTGTTTTGAGTTTTCTCAAAATCAAAAGCCAGATTTGGCCACTCTTCTTCTGTTTGATTAATACGCGAATATATTTTTAAAGCACGCATTTGTGCAATTGTAAAATCCGTTAAAGGAGCTTCACTTCCACCAACCAAAAACTTATCGGCCATTCCGGATTTCAACCAAGCAAATCCATTTAATAAAGCATGAAGTGCGGTTGAACAAGTAATAGAATGAGAAATTTCAGGGCCAACACTTTGTAAATCGTGTGCAATCCAAGACGAAATATTCCCTAACGTTGTTGTAGGCGATGCCAAAGTCTGTGCTTTTCCGGTATCGATATATTCTTTATAATGTTTCTCGAATAAATCTGTAGCACCTCGCGAAGAACCGATGTTGATTCCAAAAACATCATTTGATTTCCATCCTGCCTGTTCAACTGCTTTACGAGAAGCTGCCAAAGCAAACAAAACAGAATCATCTAAGAATTTATATTTAGGATCTGATTCCCTAATTTCAGCAACAATTTGCTTCGACTCAGCATCAAGTGCCGCAACCGAAGTGTCTTGTTGATCTAAAAATTGCTTAGAAAAACAATGTTTATTGTCGAGATATTTTCCCCAAACTTCCTCAGCATTATTTCCCAAAGGAGAAATAGAAGAAAAAGCTGTTATGGATATTTTTTGTGTATTCACTTTATTTTATTTAATCGCAAAGTTCGCGAAGTTTTGTAAAATGGCACGCTGATGACACAGATTTAACTGATTTACAAAGATTAAAATTAATAATCGGCGGAAATCCGTTGCATCCGTTAAATCTGTGGGCCAAAATTATACCATTTCGATAGCTTCTTCGATTGTTTTATATACCTTTTGAAGTTGTTCGTCTGTCATTATATACGGTGGAAGAATGTAAACAATATTTCCGACTGGTCTCAAAACAATACCATTTTCAATAAAGAAATTGTAGAGTTTTGTTCGCATCGATCCATAATAACTTTCATCTGAATCTGATTTAATTTCAACTGCAAAAATAACCCCAAGAGTTCTGGCGGTAATTACTTTTGAATGTTTTTCAATTTTCTTCTGAAAGTTCAAATGACTTGTATTGATTCTTTGAATATTAGCTTGCATTTCTTCTGTTTGCAACAAATCAATACTTGCAAGCGCTGCCGCACAACCAGTAGGATTTGCTGTAAAAGTATGTCCGTGAAATAATGCTTTATTAATATCATCATCATAAAAAGCATCGAAAACCTCTTGCGTAAATGTCGTAATCGCCATCGGGATTGTTCCTCCGGTTAACGCTTTAGACAAGCAAATCATATCCGGAACTTCCGAAACATAATCCATTGCGAAGGTTTTTCCTGTTTTACCAAAACCTGTCATCACTTCATCGGCAATAGTTAAGACTTTATTTTCGTTACAAATCTGAATCAATTTTGCCAAAGCTTCCGGTTCATACATTACCATTCCAGCTGCACCTTGTACCAAAGGTTCAAAAATAAATCCGGCGCAATTATGATTTTGAATCACATTTCTTAAAGCGTCAAAACTCTCTTGCTCCTGCCCTTTTACCGGCACCGGAATTCTAACTACATCAATAAACATTCCTTGAAAAGCTTGTGTATAAAATGAAATTCCGCTTGCTGCCATTGCCGCAAAAGTATCTCCATGAAAAGCATTTTCGAAAGCAATAATTGTAGTTCGTTTTTCGCCTTTATTAAAGAAATATTGTAAAGCGACTTTTATCGCCACTTCAACTGCAGTTGAACCATTATCAGAAAAGAATATTTTTTGCTGATTCTTTGGCAAGATTTCGATAAGTTTCTCTGCAACATTTATAGCCGGTTCATGCGTAAAACCGCCAAACAAAACATGTTCTAAAGTCGTTAATTGTTTGTAAATCGCATCAGCAATAATTTTATTACTATGCCCAAACGGATTTACCCACCAAGAAGCAATTGCGTCAATATATTCTTTATTGTTTTCGTCCCAAAGCAATGCACCTTCACCTCTGGAAATTGCGATTGGAGTTTGCGACGTTTTGTGTTGTGTATAAGGATGCCAAAGATATTGGCTGTCTTTTTCTGTTAATGTCATCACTTGTAAATTGTAGATTTCTGATTTTAGATTTTAGATTTCTCTAGAGCCAACAAATTCTCTCTAAATAATTCAGCATATTCGCGAATTACATTTTGATCGAAATACGGTTCTTCATCAATTCTTCCAATGGATTTTATACCAGTTTTATTCAGAATCAAACTTTCAGTAGATTTGTTTTCGCTTCCGCTAAAGATAATCCCTGCAACTTCAAAACCACGATTCCGAATTGCTTCGATCGTTAATAAAGTATGATTGATACTTCCTAAATAATGTCTCGAAACAACAATTACTTTATAATCGGGTTTGATTAAATCTATAATTGTATCCGTTTCATTTAGCGGAACAAAAATTCCTCCGGCGCCTTCGATTACTAAATGATTCTCCGTTTCCGGTTCTTTTATTTCCTTTAAATCAATTGTAATTTCATCTATTTCTGCAGCCAAATGCGGACTTGCAGGCGTATTTAACTTATAAGCGTTTTCGAAAATTTTAGATTTTAGATTGGAGATTTTAGATTGGATTTTGTGACTGTCTGAATTGTCTAAATCTCCTGCCTGGATGGGTTTCCAATAATCAGCTTCTAAAGACTCAACAATAACTGAGGAAGCTATGGTTTTACCAACATCCGTTGAAATTCCTGTTACGAATATTTTCATAATGATATGGACCGCAGATAAAACTGATTGAACGGGTTTACCGCGGATTTGTTTTTTTTTATTTGCAAAAACTCAACAAGATAATCAGTGTAAATCTGTTCGATTCGTCATATCCGTGAGCCATGATGCAAAAATACCAATAAACAATAAACCCATCATTACGATGGGTTCTGTTTTTTCTATTCTTCTTTTAATTCGTCTATAACTTTCTTGATTTCTTTGGCAAACTTACCATAAAACTTATGTACCCACCATTCTAGAGAAATTGCCATAAAAAGCATAGTAAAAACTACAATCGAAAATAAGGCACCTAATTGAAAGTTTGTAAAATCATTTGACAGAAAACCCGGAGCGTCAGCAAACTTTAAATACAGAAAACCTATTAAATAAAGGATTAAAAAAGGCGTCAAAGCAAATCCAAAGGTTTTATAAAGCTCCATATTCAACCTTATATCAAAGTATGTTTCGTATAAATTGTCTTTTGTCTTTAAGGTTATTGAACTCAATCTTTTGTAAAAGAAATAGAATTTTGCCAAATAATAAATGCAAACTGCTACAAAAAGACTGAAAAGCAAGTAATACAAAGTTGTCATTTTTGGAGGAAAATCATAAAACGTTGGAATAAACCCGATGAAGATGATTGAAAAAACCTGATAAATAAATTCCTTTTTAAGATTTTTTCTAATCTTATCTAATGGCGTATTCGCTTCTTGTATTTTTTCTAAATTGTTTGGAAGAACGACATTTTCAGTCTTTTCGTTGTTCCATGCGTTTTGTATATCGTTAAAATCCATATCCTTGATTTTTAATAATTTCTTTTAATTTTTCTTTTGCTCTGTTTAATTTCACTCTGGCATTTCCTTCAGAAATTCCAAGATTATCTCCTATTTCTTTGTGTGAGAAACCTTCGAGTTGATAAAAAATGATTGCTTTATCAATTTTTTCCAGTTTTTGAACAGCTTTATAAAAGTGATCAATCTGACTTTCTTTTATATGTGAGTCACCTTCGTCGTCCTTAATGTTTTCTGAAGCGATTTCGTATTTATCCACCTTTCGTTTTTCTTTTCTAAGGAAAACAATGGCAGTATTTACGGCAACGCGATACATCCAGGTCGAAAACTGACTTTCATTTCTAAAGGAATCATACGATTTCCAAAGTTGACAAACAATCTCCTGAAACAAATCTTGTTGATCATCATGATTATCCATATACATCTTAGAAACTTTGTACAAGATTCCTTTGTGCTTTTCGATCCTATTTAAAAATTCTTGCTCTCTTTCTTTCAAAACAATACTATTTCATTACTGGTTTTACTGTATATCCTGCTTTTTTCAATAAATTAATTAATCCTAAATCACCCGCCAAATGCGCAGATCCAACTGCTACAAATAAGCTTTCTTTTTTCATCATTTCAGGTAAAGTTTTTACCCAATTTAAATTTCTTTCGTAAAGCATATGTTGTTTTGCTTTATCATTCATTACATTTTCAGTAGTTGTAACTTTATATAAATCTTCTAAATTTTCCTGTTTGTAAGCTACCACCATTTCTTTGGTTAATTCCGTATCTGATTCCTCCAACATAGCAATCATTTCATTATCAGAATAAGCATCTTCTAAGGATTTAAACTGAGATTTCACCGTTTCTAATCCGGCAATTTCCTTATTTTTAGCCTTAGCTTTTTCGATAAAATCCATTTCATAGAATTTCAAATCATTACAGCCAAAAGTCTTCATCGAAATTAAACTCATCACCGTCACTAAACTAAAAGCATCTACTTGCTGAATAGTCATTCCGGCTGATTTTTTCAGGATCGCATCTAATTTGGATATTTGTTCCGGACTTAGTTTTTTAGTTAAAGGTTCTTTCCCCATTGCCATTTGCTGCATATCGCTCATTTCTTTTGGATCATTAAAATTAATTTCCAAAACTAATTTCTCAGAGACATCAAATGCTTTTTTTGTTTTATCCGATAGAAAATAATCTCCTGAACAAATCATATGAATCGTTCCATACAAATAAGTTGGTTTTGACAATCCGTTTCCAGATACTTCCCACAAAAGTGAATTTTCAAGTTTTGGAGATTTTGTCTGCGCTTTTGCTGTTCCGCTAAAAATTAATGCAAATGCTACTATTGCTAATGTAAATATTTTTTTCATTTTGTTGATTGATTAAGTGATTGATGATAATTTGATTGATTCTTTTGATTTTGTTTGATTGATGATTGACTAACTTATGATTTACTATATTTTTTTCTCTGCCAAGAAGCTAATGAAGCAAAAAATAAACAGATTGCAATAAGCAGCAAATCTTTGTTTGGATGGCTTAGCACAAATTGATTCACTAATGCATATCCAAGTAATGCAGAAGCTACAGAGACAAATACATAATTGAATATTTTTTCGATAACTGAAGTTGATGTTTTCATAATAGTTTGGTTTTGATTGTTGTTATTATTGATTGATTTGATGATTAAAACTCCTTTATTCTTTACTGTATTCTTGCTTTTCTGAAGATGCAAAAGCTGATATTAGCAAACAAATTATTACTACCATAATATCCGGTTTTGGCTTTCCGTAAAAAATGTGATTTATTAAAGAATAACTTACCTGAACGGCGGTTAAAAAAATTAAAAGATTATAAACGCCTCTTTTTGCTAAAGTTGATATATTTTTCATAATTATTTTGGTTTATTTGATTACGGCTCGTAAGTAATCAAATAATCAAAACGTTACAAAAAAATTTAAACTTTTTTCAAAAAATGAGGAAATAAAGGCATTGAGAGCAGTATTTTTTTTTTAATAGCACACGGATTAAACTGATTTAACCGATTATCGCAGATTTTTTAGGTTTAGCTTTCTGTTATTGGTGTAAACTAATCTTTTAAAATCCGGAGTTTCACCAAAATTCAAAACTAATCCAACTTCAATTTCTGTAGATTTTAAATAATTCATTAATTGAGCAACATGCGAATTTATAAGATGTTCACATGCTTTTAGCTCTACAATTATAGTATCTTCAACTAGCAAATCAGCATAAAAATCGCCCACTAATTGGTTTTTGTAAAATACCTTTATCTGCTTCTGAGCTTCTACTTTATAACCTTGCGCTATCAATTCAAAATACATTGCATTTTGATATACTTTCTCAAGAAAACCATAACCAAGTTCATTGTAAACGTCATAAAATATACCTAAGATAGGTTTAGAAATTTCTTTGTGCAGTAAATCAATCATAATAATCCGCGTAAACCCGTATAATCGGTTTTATCTGCGGGCTAAAATACGAAATTTCCTAATAATTCTAAGATCTGATTAATTTCCACTTCTGAATTATAACTGTGAATGCAAAAACGAAGGCGTTCTTGCCCTTCCGGAACTGTAGGCGAAAGTATTGCCTTTACATCAAAACCTTTATCTTGTAGTTGTTGAGCCAAACGTTTTACATTTTCGTTACCCGGAATAATCGCAGATTGTATGGCTGATTTACTTCGAACAAACATTGGCTTTAAACCTAATAAATTTTTCTGCTGATTGAAAAGTACAATATTTTGACGCAGTTTTTCGATTGTTTCGGCTTCTAAATCAAGTTGATAATATGCTGTTAAAATTGTAGAAACCGAATGTGGAGATAATCCTGTGGTATAAATAAAGCTTCGGGCGAAGTTTACCAGATATTCTTTCAGTTCTGTGCTTCCTAAAACTGCAGCGCCATGACATCCCAAACCTTTTCCGAAAGTCATGATTCTTGCAAAAATTCTATTATGCAATTCTAAATATTGCATCAAACCTTCGCCTTTTTCTCCAAAAACCCCCAAAGTATGCGCTTCGTCAACTACAAGATAACAATTGTATTTTTCAGACAACGCAACAAGTTCTTCTAAATTTGGAGAATCTCCATCCATAGAAAAAACAGTTTCGGTAACAATATAAATGGTTGTGTCGGGAAATTTTACGATAAGGCGTTCCAAATCTTCAAAATCATTGTGATTGAATTTATATGATTTTGCGTTCGACATTACGATTCCGTCGCGAATAGAAGCATGACTTAATTCATCATACAAAATAACATCGTTTCGTTGCGGTAAAGCGCTAAAAAAACCAACATTGGCATCATAACCCGAATTAAAGATTAAAGCCGATTCAGCGTCATGAAATTGTGCGATAAAAGTTTCTGCAATTTGGTATAAGGAATGGTTTCCCGAAATTAATCTCGAACCGGTTGCACCATTTTGAATAATCTCATTTTCGATTAAATAATGATGTGCCTGTTTAAATATAGCTTCAGATTTTGAAAATCCAATATAATCGTTTGAAGAAAAATCGACAAGATTATTAAAACTTGGCAATTGTCTTAACGAATTATTTTGCTTTCGATTTTCGAGCTTTTGAATCAGGTTTTCCGGTAATTTCATAAAAGCAAAGTTAGAAAAAAATAAAATGATGTAACATTAATTCACTAAACAGGAATATATCGTACTGGGTTTTAATTAATCGAAATAAAATTCTTCTAGATAAAAAATTATCGTTTATAGATTTTTTATTATTGTTTATCGATAATTTTAATATATTTACATCCAATAAAAATCTAAAAAGCCATGAAAAACAACAACAAATTAGTAACGGTACTTTATATTATATCGCGATTAAGTTTTCGCACCTTTCAGCTTGTTCTATTATTTGCCATAATTTTTGAATTTATTCCAAATGGAAGTTTAGGAGGATTCAATTCTATTAGTCATCATTCAAAAGGATATTTAGTAAAAACCCAAATTCAGTTAAGTATTCCAGACACCTTAATTTTATTTAACAATAAAGAAGCAAGAACAAGCGGAACATCTGCAAAAAGAACGGATAAGGAATCGAATGCGGATTTTAATAAAATAAAAAATGATAAAAAAATAAACAAAACCTACCAAGTCAATAATTATGATGTTTATAATTATAGTGATAAAGATTTTTATGCTAAAAAGAAATTTGACAATATAGAACCACAGGGTGACAGTTCAGGTTTTAATGTTCTAATTAATCCCAAAAATTACTTTTTTAAAGCTGCTATATTAGTAAAAAATTATCTTCCATTACTTTTAGCATTATTTGTCAGCTATCATCTTATGCGATTGTTCAAACAGTTAAGAACTAATTTTGCATTTGATCAATTACTAAACAACAGAATCCGAATTATAGGATATTCGTTTATATCATTTCAAATTATAAACATGATAATTAGTATTATAACGACGCAATATTTATCAACTATAAACTATTATCACTATATTCCAAAAGTTGAAAATTCAAACTTTCAATTCATGAAGCTAAATACTTATGTTGAATATAACTGGCAAACACTCTTTATGGGATTATGTCTAGTCGTTTTAGCAAAATTATTGAGCTATGGATATGATCTTCAAAATGAAAATGACTTAACAATATAATTATGCCAATCATTGTGAATCTTGATGTAATGCTTGCGAAAAGAAAAATGCGTTCAAACGAACTAGCAGAACGAATTGGCATTACTACAGCGAATCTTTCTGTCCTGAAAACAGGAAGAGCAAAGGCTATTCGGTTTTCTACTCTAGAACTTATTTGTGAAGTTCTTGAATGTCAACCCGGAGATATTATGGAGTTTGTTAAGGATGAATAATTTTTTCATTGAACAGGATTGTTTTCATCTTACATCAAACGGTATAGCATCAACAAAATATATAAATTGAAAATAGTATAAACAAAAAAGCCATTCGTCGCAACGAATGGCTTTTATATTTATTTTGAAATGAACACTTTATTCCTGTTTAATAAACAGTATAAATTATGGATAAATACTATATGTTACTGAATTACTTGTAGTACTTTTAATCATATACTGAGTTGTAGGTGGATACCCACGACTAACAATATCGCGCTCTACAGCTGTAAGCGCTGACTCACAACAAATTCCCAACCAAGACGCTGTATAAGTTGGGCCATATACAACATTTACAACTTTGGGATTGTCAATTTTAGCTAGCGACATTGTCCCAAAACCTAATGTCATTACCAGCATTACTAAAAAAACTTTTTTCATAATAATATTTTTAAGTGTTAATATACTTACAAATATATCATGTATTAAGCAAAAAATTTGCATATTTTTTGCGTGTTTTTTGCATATTTTGTTAATTTTCTGACATTATATACAATTAGAGATATATCTTCTTCAAACATGGACTATAAAAAAAACCGACATTGATACCTAACTTTTCATCTTTATTCTAAAATTCCCCGACATTACCTCGTTTCAGAGCGAATATTATTGTTAATTAAAGCCTTAATATCTCTAATTTTCAAATTATAAACTGATTCTTACTAATTTGTATATTGCATTAAAAAAGAGAAAAATGAAAATTATTTGTAAAAACTGCGAAACACCTAATTATCCAGATTTCAATTATTGTCCTGAATGCAGCCAAAAAGTTAATTTGCATCGTATAAGTCCGCACGAGGTTTTTCATGAAGCTGTTCATTATTTCACACATGCTGACAAAGGTATTTTTCAACTTATTAGGGACTTAGCCTTAAAAAGTGGACTTGTAGCCAGAGAATATATCAATGGCAAAAGAAAAAAGTACTTTGCTCCGCTTAATTTTTTCTTATTGGTTGCTGCTATTTTTGTTTTCATTTCTAATATCCCAAAAGAAACACCTCCTGTTGATATTCAAAAAGAAAATCAGGAACTCAGCGCTATTTCAGATCCTATCCAAAAAGAAAAGATCATACATCTTTATGAACGAAAAGAAAAAATGCTTCATTTCATGAGAAAGTATTCAAATCTAATGGCGATGATGGCATTACCGCTTACTGCATTTTTCTTTTGGTTGTTTTATAAAAAAGAAAACTACAACTATACAGAACATTTAGTCGCAGGAATGTACATGTTAGGCTTTTGTATATTGGTCAATACACTTTTAATTTTGCCTATTTCTTTATTATTCCATCTCTCAGGTAATTATCAGGCATTGTTTTTTCTACTATTTCAACTCTTTTATTTCACGCTCTTTTATTACAAGTTTATAAATAAAAGCGCTAAACTTCAATTTGCAAAAGCTTTTGGAATAAGTGCTTTCGGGATTATCGCTTGGGCAATTATCTCCGGATTAACTGTGAATGCATATGTTTCCAGCGGCTTTTGGGGAATTGTACAATAATACAAAATCGCACAATCAAAAATAAACACAAACAAAAAAGCCATTCGTTATCCGAATGGCTTTTTTATATTTATTCTAAAATTGTTTTAGTCAACTAATACAATAATTTTATTGTCTTTCATCTCGATAGTACCTGACGTAATCTCTAATGTATAGGTTTGGTCATTTACTTTCGTGAATTTACTCGCTACCTCTTTAGGAAAATTGAAACTTGGCGCTGCAATTTTAATAGTTCCTTTTTCTAAAATAGAAACGATAGGCGCGTGGTGATTCAATATTTGAAAGCTTCCATCAACTCCAGGCAATGTAACAGCTGTTACTTCTCCTGAAAATAATTTTGCCTCTGGTGATACTATTTCTAAAATCATCTTTTTTTAGTTATGAGTTATAAGTTATGAGTTATAAGTGAGTTGAAACTCATAATTTATAACTCATAATTCATAATTATATTAAGCTTCAGCTAACATTTTTTCTCCAGCTTCTATAGCATCCTGAATAGAACCTTTCAAGTTGAAAGCTGCTTCTGGAAGGTGATCTAACTCACCGTCGATAATCATGTTAAATCCTTTGATAGTATCTTTAATGTCAACCAAAACTCCAGGAATACCTGTAAATTGTTCCGCTACGTGGAAAGGTTGAGATAAGAAACGTTGAACACGACGTGCTCTAGATACTGACAATTTATCTTCTTCAGATAATTCTTCCATACCTAAGATCGCAATAATATCTTGCAATTGTTTGTATTTTTGAAGAATTTCTTTTACTCTTTGTGCACAGTCATAATGCTCATTTCCTAAGATTTGAGGAGTCAAAATTCTTGAAGTAGAATCTAACGGGTCAACCGCTGGATAAATACCTAACTCAGCAATTTTACGAGACAATACTGTTGTTGCATCTAAGTGAGCAAACGTTGTTGCCGGCGCCGGGTCAGTTAAGTCATCCGCAGGAACGTAAACCGCTTGTACAGATGTAATAGATCCTTTGTTTGTAGATGTAATACGCTCTTGCATAGCTCCCATCTCTGTTGCTAGAGTTGGTTGGTATCCTACTGCAGAAGGCATACGTCCTAAAAGTGCTGATACCTCAGAACCTGCTTGTGTAAAACGGAAGATGTTATCAACGAAAAACAATACGTCTTTACCTTGATCAGTTCCAGCTCCATCACGGAAATACTCAGCGATAGATAATCCTGAAAGTGCCACACGAGCACGAGCTCCAGGAGGCTCATTCATTTGTCCGAAAACGAAAGTAGCTTTAGACTCTCTCATTCCTGGCATATCTACTTTAGATAAATCCCATCCTCCATTTTCCATAGAGTGCATGAAATCATCACCATATTTAATAATTCCTGACTCTAACATCTCACGAAGTAAGTCATTTCCTTCACGTGTTCTTTCTCCTACTCCTGCGAATACTGAAAGTCCACCGTGACCTTTTGCGATATTGTTGATTAACTCCTGAATCAATACTGTTTTACCAACACCTGCACCACCAAACAATCCAATTTTACCTCCTTTTGCATAAGGCTCGATCAAATCGATTACTTTAATACCTGTGAATAAAACTTCTGATGAAGTTGATAGATCTTCAAATCTAGGTGCTTGTCTGTGAATTGACAAACCGTTTTCTCCTGTTTTTGGCAAGTTTCCTAAACCATCAATTGCATCTCCAATTACATTAAATAATCTTCCATATACATCTGGACCGATTGGCATTTGGATTGGATTACCAGTTCCAACTACTTCATATCCTCTTGACAAACCGTCTGTAGAGTCCATAGAAATGGTACGAACAGTGTTTTCTCCAATGTGAGATTGCACTTCTAGAACTAATAATGTTCCATCTTTTTTAGTGATTTCTAGTGAATCATAAATTTTTGGAAGTTCAACATCTTTACCGTTGAAAACTACGTCAACTACTGGTCCAATGATTTGAGCAACTTTTCCTATTACTTTTGACATTACTTATGTATTTATTAAATAGCTATTTAGGTTTATCGAAAATACCTCTTTTTTCAGAGCGCAAAGATAATTTTTTAAAATATAAAATCAATTTTTTTTTATAAAAAATACTATTATTTTGTTTGATTCCTAAAACTCAGGCTCCAAATACAGAAAAAAGCATTTTTTATCGAAATAAAAAAAAGCCACTACATTTTAGAAATGCGCGGCTTTCTTACTAAAAAAAATTTGGCTTTACGGTAATACTGCCGGATATAGAATTGGGTATTTACCTACATCTACACCTTTTAAGTTTGATCCATATTTAGCATTGATCGCCTCAATAAATTTGTTTGCGATAAAAGCATAACCTCTTGGCGATGGATGAACACCGTCTAAAGAGAAAGTTCCTCCTGTTACAAATGTTGACAACATTGTGTAGTTATTAGCTACAATTCCTCCTTCATCAATTTTCTTCATAATCGCGTTTGCATCTACAAAAGCAAGACCTTTAGAATCTGCAAGTGATTTTATAGTTGCATTAAATGCATCTGTTGCTGTTTTTAATTCTGCAACTTCTGTTGGAATCAAAACATATTTATCTTGTAACGGATATGTGATTCCAAATTTATCTAATGGTGCCGGTGGCGCTATTCCTAATCCAGAATTCGCCGCTGTTGGAGCCGCACCAATTGCTGATTGTGTTGTCAAAAGAACTAAATCTGTTGCTGTTGCCTGACGAGCTTGTCCAAAAATCGCACCATAGAAAGCAGCTTTCTGAGCACCCAAAGTAGGTGTAAAAGCAGCTGTTAACTGAGCAGACAAGTTTGTTAAAGACTCATCTTTTATCAATAGCGGATTTGATCCTGTTGCAGACAATAAGCTAATTCTTGTTCCTGCACCAAAAGCAGTTAACGCTTGGTTTAACGGCCCGTAAAGTTGCGCGTTCAAAGCATTAATCGTTGCCGCACCAACAGCTTCACTGCCTCCTCCCAAAACTTTTGCTGTTAAAGGATTATAAGGAACTGTCTTAAAAAACGGAATTGAAGTTACATATGGAATATTAGCCACAACTCCTTTTGCTCCTGTCGAAGTCAAAGTAGTCACAAGAGCTCCATAAGTTCCATCAAAACCAACACCTGGCGCACCAGAAGCCGGCGTAATTGGGTTTGAGCCATCTCCACCCGAAGTTGCATATCCCAATACATCATTATTTCCAATCCATAAAGAAAAGAAGGTTGGCGCCTGACTCATTGCATAAGCCAATACAGATGTTGATCCGTTTGGAGCAAAACGCACATAGTAGGGATTTGCTGTTCCGTTTGCCAAACCAGCTGCCGCTCCATAAGTAGGAGACAATAAATGAAAACTCTTAGCACCCGGAACTCCTGTATTGTTATATGGTCCGGCTGCAGGAATTGCAGGATTCAGAACTTCTGTTGTAGACGATCCGCTTACCGGAACCGGCGCTGTACCATTAAAATACAATCTTGGCCCAAAAGCCGGATTCACCTGTCCTCCAAAAAGCAATCCTCCTATATTATCATTTGTATATGGAATTTTAAATTCTCCGCCTCCAACAAGTTTAAATTGTTGTGCCAAAATATTAGTATAAGCTCCTTCCTGACCTTTTTTAAACAATGCACCATCACTAAACCCCGAAGTTAAAGAATTTCCTAATGCAACATATTTTGAAAAATTAGCAGAACCGGCAGTCAAAGGCAATCCATCAGACGAATCTACTACTGTTGTAGCGTTGTCATCACTATTACAGGCTACAAAGGTCAACGAAACCAATAAAAGCCATTTGAAATTTTTTATCATAATTTATATATTTTAAAATTATCACTTTCTAAATCTTTCTTAAAGAAAAGTAAATAACATATTTGTTTTATCTGAGATTTTGCAATTACGGATTGATTGTCCAAGAAGCAAAATATTGCTGACCAATAGCTCCTGCTCCAATTACCTGAACATATTCTTTTCCTCCAATATTTGCAGCTCCTACTTTGAAAACAGATTTCAATACTGGTACTGCATAATTAATTTGCGCATCAATTACTGTAGCCGATTTAATTAAACCATCAGCAAAACTAGATTCCCACATGTATTCACTATTCCATCTTCCGCTTACATTAAATCCGAAGTTTTTGAATAATTTCTCATTTCCAAGAGACGCTTTAATTCTGTGTTTTGGTGTATTAAAACCAGCTTCAAAACTTGGATCTTTTGCCTGATCAAAATCAAATTGTGCATAGTTATAATTTAATCCTAACTCAAAATCAGCAATTACCTTTTTAGAAAGTCCAACACCAAAACCTAATGAATGAATTTCAACATCTGAGTTTGTATACAATTGGTATGCCCTGTATTCTCCATTTTGGATTGCACGAACAGATTGAAAACCTGGATTTGATGGTCCTGCAGCAAGATTAGGATTGTCCTGAGCTTCTCCATAATAAGTAGAAATAACATTTAGGTTACCAATAAAGTCATTGTAAATATTATAATATCCGTTTACATCTATAGAAAAACCTTCGAAAACAGAACGATATCCTAACTCAAAAGCTTTTACTTTTTCAGGTTGTACCAAATTTGCTCTTGCTTTTTTCAACAATGCTGCTGCCGCAATTGGATTACTTCCTGCCATAGCAGCAAAAGCAGTTACTGAACTTGCGATATAAGAGTTATCATAAGCATCGTACCCTGTCATATTTTTCGTTGCACTTCCGCCATTATATAATTGACCTTCGGCACTAACATTAAAAGTCTCACTAAATCTTCCCAAGTTATCAGGAGCAGAACCAAGCAAAACAGCATTTCCAATATTGAAACCAATATATTGATCTTGTGTAGATGGATTTCTGAAACCTGTTTGAAAAGATCCTCTGAAATTATGATTCTTCTTTTCTCCTCCAGAATAAACAAGTGCTAACCTAGGAGAAAAATTTCCGTCGAAATTTTTTGATTTATCATAACGAATAGATCCCGTGAATTTTAATCTATCATCCATGAATTTTTTCGCTAATTGCGTATAAGCTCCATATTCATTATAATTAATAGGACCGTTTGCATCTGTATAGATTCTTCCGTGCGAATTCAACTCATACAATCTAAAAGATCCTCCAACCTGAATTTCAGCCCATTTTATCATTTCTTTAAAGTTATAATTGGCATCAGAATGATAAATTCTTGAATTATCAACCAACTTAGAACCTGTCAATACGCTTTCATCAGCAATTACCTGATTGAAAGCATTTTTAAATGCTGCTGATCCCGGTACGTAACGTCCTGTGTCAGCAGTACTTCTTGCAATCGAATGTGCTTGTTCAGGAGTAGCTCCGCCTAAAGTAGACTGAATATACGCTCCTGCATACTGACCAAACCATGTTTTATCATCTTTCCATTTTCTATCTACATTGATCCCTGTAAACACCATGTCATAAGATTGTCCACCATCTTCTGATGTTGTATATCCTCTTAAAAAGAAGTTCTTCCCTTTAAATTCTATTTTATGTTGTTGCATTGAGAAGTTATTCAGATAATATCTGTTTGCTCCCTGATAAACAGCATTACCAAAACCAAATTTACTTTGCCAGATAATTTCTAATCTTTCATCTCCAAAAGGTCTTGCGTGAAATGAAAAATCTATTTTTGTATTACCCGCTTTATTATCTGTAAGATCTGTTTCATTATAACCAGTTCTACTAACATTAGTATTTGGCAATAAATTTACAGCTCCAGCAGGAATCAATCCTAAACTTGCCAATGATTGCCCTACACCTTTTAGGTTTGTAGAAACTTCATCACCATAAACATTTATTCCATCATAATTCGGATTACTTCTATCGATTCCGGCAGTCGTTTTATCACTATAATCTGTAGCATACCAATCAGTAGCTTTCATATAAGTAAAGTTAGCTTTGACAGCAATATATTTATTGAATGCATGAGCCATTCTAATCCCAAAATCATAATATATATTGTTACCTGCAGCATTTTGAGAAGTTTGCCCCATTTTCAAATAAGTCGAAATACCCTGACTTGTAAATGGACTTTTACTGTTCATAAACAAAATTCCGTTAAAAGCATTTGCCCCATATAATGCAGAAGAAGCTCCCGGTAAAAGCTCAACACTTTGAACATCTATCTCAGAAACTCCAATCATATTACCAAGTACAAAATTCAACAATGGAGATGAGTTATCCATTCCGTCAACCAATTGCATGAAACGAGTATTTGCTACAGTTGCAAATCCTCTGGTGTTTACAGATTTAAAAGTCATACTACTTGTATTCATCTGTACCTCTTTCATATTCTCCATACCATCATAAAAAGATGGCGAAGCAGTTTTTTTAATATCCTGAATTCCCATTCTCTCAATGGTAACCGGAGATTCCAAAACACGCTCAGGAGTTCTTGAAGCAGAAACTACAATTTCATCCAGTTTGTTTTCTTCATCTTTCAAAACCACATCTATCTTTTGGTTAGCCGATGTAACATTTACTGTCTTGGAAGTAAATCCAACTGCAGATACTTTAATCGTAAATGGCGGTTTAGTTGAAGTAGTTAATTTAAATGTCCCATCAAAATCTGTAGAAGCACCACTACGATCTCCTACAATAACAATGTTGGCACCAGGAATAGCTTGTTTGTTACCGTCAGTAACAGAACCAGTAATTGTATTCTGCGCAAAGGATATTCCGCTGAAAAACAACATAATTAGTAAATACACTCTCATGTTAGGTTTGTTTTTGGTTAGTTTATATAGCCAAAATACAAATATTTTTAATATTAATAAAAAAACGTTAAAATAAATTAATATTTAGCATGTTTTTAGCTAGTATTTTAACTATTCGTCAGTTCGATTTATTAAATTAAAATCAAACATCAAACACCCAATTCACAAATTACTATGCATACATATAATTTTTAAGAAAAAAAATAAGGATTTAATAAAAATACACGGGTAAGAAAAAAAATATGGCAATAAAAAAAAGCAAGACACAAATCTTGCTTTTTTAACACTTTTATAGTCTTAAACTATCTTGTCTGTAACTCTACTTTTTCTAATCTTTGTTGCAAATCGATTATTTGTTTATTCTGACCAATCATATACAAAGTCATTTCTTCTATTTTCTGAAGCAATTTAGCATTCATCTCACCAAGATTAATTCCGTTTTTTAAAACTTCTTCTTCACTTGGAATATTTTTCAAATGCCCTTTCTCGGCAATATGTTTTTCAACTTCTTCAAGCGTTGGTAAATTGTATTTTTTTTTGAAAACAAAATCTGCCCAGCCTATCATGTCAACTTTTACTTCTTTTGAATGGATTATTCCGTTAACATCTAATTTATTTAGCGGGTTAAGAACACCTATCCCTACATTACCGTTACCTAGAATTCTCATTTTTTCTGTTTGACCCGTAGAATATAATTCTTGTGTAAAAAATTGCATTCCATATGTATTATAACCACTACTTTGGGTAATTGTTCTTATAGAAGTTCCAAAAGTATTATAGCTCCCTAAACCTATAGAATGTGCAATCATAATAGAAGACTCATTATCAATGTTTGAGGAATTTCTAACTAAGATATTTCCGCCTTTAACTTCTAGTTTTGCCAGCGGAGTTATTGTTCCAATCCCTACATTTTTATCAGCGCCAAATGTTATAACCGAATTAAGCCCATAATTTATATCAAGATATGCAGCACCTGCAATATCCCTTGCTGTAAAATCCCATAATCCACCAGTATGACCATAAGGACGTAGCGATAAACGAATAATCTCACCTGCGGTATTTGCAGGCGCTTCTTGTTTACCTATTTTTAAATTTGTATCGAAATTAACACTCCCACTTGGAGGAACATTATTTTGAGAAAAAACATTTGGCATCCCAACAAGGATAAATAACAATATAAGCTTATTCATGGTCATTTATTTTATTTTTTGTTCAATCTGATATAATCTTTCAGAAATAGATTCAAGATTTTTGTTTTCAACACTTAACAGTTGAATTTCTTTCGTTTGCTTTTCATTTTCTTTTTTCATCTCAATCATATAAAGCGTCATTTCTTCGATCTTCTGCAATAATTTAGCATTCATTTCGCCCAGATTAATTCCGTTTTTCAAAACTTCTTCTTCACTTGGAATATTTTCTAAATGTCCTTTTTCGGTAATATATTTTTCTACTGCTTCAAGAGTTGGCAAATTGTATTCTTTTTTAAAAACAAAATCTGCCCAGCCTGTAGCCTGCACTTTTATTTCTCTTGCTGCAATTGAACCTTCGACCGCAAGTTTATGAGTTCCTGTAGTTGCTGTTCCAATACCTAAACTTCCATTTGAAGTTAAGGTCATCTTTTTATCCCCATAAGAATACCATGAAAATAGTGGTCTATTTTTTACTGAAGAGTCACTAAGTCTCGAATCAAAGATCATGATAGGCTCTGTTCCAGTATCATTTGCTAACTCAACAGCACTTATCATATAAAGAGCTGCTCTATTATCACTAACATGATATGCATGTAAAGCAGGTATGAATTGCCCATTTGAACCTGTAGTATTAGCGATTTTGATATAATCCTGAGGAGCATCTCCCACGCTTAATTTTAACAATGTTTCTCCACCAACGATTGCTGTACTTGTGATTTCAACTTTTCCGTTAGCAACCTCCATTACATTACGGCTGGTTTTATCTCCAAAGCGTATTCCTCCATGCCAGTGCAAATCCAAACCAGAAGAACCTGTCACTCCATATGTTCCAATTGTATAATTACTTGCATCATTAAACCCTACTATTGGCAAGGTACTCTGACTATAAATACTAATTGTAAACAATGCAAACATTATTACAAAACAAGATGACAATTTTACTTTTTTCATTTTTAAATTATTTTTTCAACTTAATAATTAAAGTCATTTTTATAAATATACCACTACAAACCAAAACTTACGTCACATAAAATGTAGAAAAAACGTGAAAAAATACAGCCTCTTTATCCATTTCGATCTTTCTGAATACAGAAGAATTATTAACACCTCAAAAGCTGTGCGAGCGTTTATTCTAACACAATTATATTTTCTTTCAATAGCTTTATAGCAAACATAGTTCTCACTTGGGCAAGCTAAAACAGCTTTTATTGGATTTTAGTTATCGCAAGCCAAACGAAAGGATCCATATAAGGCATGGGGTTTATTTTATTTTTTGCTCAATCTGAGATAATCTATCAGAAATAGATTTAAGATCTTTGTTCTCAATAATTAAAAGTTCTATTTTCTTGTTTGACTTTTCAATTTCTTCTGATTGTATTTTATTTTTCTTTTCCTCTTCAATAAGGTAAAGCGTCAATTCTTCGATTTTTTGCAATAATTTAGCATTCATTTCACCTAGATTAATTCCGCCTTTCAAAACTTCTTCTTCACTTGGAATATTTTCTAAATGCCCTTTTTCGACAATATGTTTTTCAACTTCTTGAAGCGTTGGCAAATTGTATTCTTTTTTGAAAACAAAATCTGCCCAGCCTGAAGCCTGAACTTTTACTTCTCTCGCTGCAATTGAACCTTCGACTGCTAATTTATAAACTCCTGTTGTTGTCGTACCAATACCTACATTCCCATCTGGTAAAACATTTAAACTTGAATTACTAAAAGACGGCATTGGAGAACATACAATCCACCAATCTGTACCGGTACTTTTGTATTTGTCAAACTCAGCCTCACTTACAAGTACGGAACTATACATACTAAAACTATTTGCTTCAAAGGCTTGATCAAAAGAATTACCCTTTACTACTGCCTGAGGATGCCAGATTGAATTAATTTGTTTATTAGCATTATATTCCAACGTATTAATACCATCCCATTTTATCATTAGGACCGTAAAGCTTTTACCCGGATTTCTGGATGCTACAATTGCATATCCACTAGCTCTTGCATTTTGTTGTTGCGTTGATGCGATCGTCTGTGCTTTTCCTGTCATCGCAAGAAGAAGTACAAAAACAGTAATAAAAAGTCTACTTGATTTTTTCAATTTTATATAATTTAGATTTATTTAGAACCTTCATGCTCTGTTTTGTAAAAACAAAATAACACCAAAAGCATTTTCTATAAATGCATATTTTTAATACATTTCTTACAAATATATAAATATAATCTAAAACTTACATAATATAATATCGAATAAAAGAAAAATGCATAAAAAAGCTATTTCTTTTCTAGCTTTTTTTATGCATTTTAATATCCCTGATCTAACACAAATCCTTTCGTGTGGCACAAAGAAAGATATGATGTATTTAAAATCAGTAGCAACCAGTAAGTTCTCTTTTTGGGTCAGGCAATCAATAACTTTACTAAAAATATAGATAATCCTCAGTTTTACAAACCAAAAATATTCTATCAGTTTTTAGTTATCTCAAACCACACGAAAGGATTCGTGCGGGAGCGGGGGATTACTCTTAAATCAGTTAATTTGGGTTGCGTATCTGATTTAAAAAATTCTCGCTACCAAGCTCTAATTCCTTTAATACTTCTAAAAAATTTTCGTAATTTGCTATAAAGTTGTGCATTGAATTGTTTATGTCGCAAGTACAATTTACTGTTTTTTTTAGCAGGTTGCACAACTTTTATTTATTAAAATGTAAATGCACTACGGGTTTATTTATTTTATTTCCTACACTACCTTCTCCTTTCTCATATATACCCAACAATCTAGACTATTAAGATTTAATAAAATATCAGTAGAAAAAACACATTTTTCTTCCACCTCTGAAAATTCAATATCTGCTAAAACCTCGACTGCAACATCACTTACATTTTCGTAATCATCTTCATTAGGTTCTCTTTCTAAGTAAAATATTAAAATTAATTTTCTTATACCTTCAAATCCCATGGCAATAGCCCTTATTTCTGGATATATCATCCCTAGCAAAGCTCTCTGAATAGATAATAAAGCGATTCTTTTTTATTTCATTATATACCATATATTTTAGTTTTTAAGGAATTGGTAGTGTCGAAGGAATAATGTGTACTCCTGTCATTTTTAAGTCGTCTATTATAGACGACTTAAAAAAAGACTGGGAAATAAAAAATAGTACAACAAAACCAGTCTTCATTGAATTCCTATGAATATAATTTACTTAGCTAAAAAACATTCTGTGACAAAATCTCAATAGGCTTATCATTGTTTCCCCTTATTTAAAACAAATCAGATTCAACTAAAACATAAACCTTTTCAATAATGTCATAATAACAAAATATACAATTAAAGAAATGATAATTATTGCGATTACTTTTAGACACTTAATAGTCGAAGTCCCTTCTTGTCTAAAAATATTATAATTCATCATAGTAGCAATTACCCCTATAACACCTCCAATAGCACCTCCAAAAAAAAGCAACAAAATTGGAATTCCACCTAAAACATATTGAAACCATTTGAGTTTTTCAGCTATATTATTTTTGACACCATTTATTTCTAATCCTGGAATTAGATCAGGAAAAGTCTGTTTTGGAAAAGCTTTTAAAAATTCGTTATTAGCTTTTGGAATAAGGAAAGGTTTACCTTTCTCTTTTGATTGTTCTAATTGTTCACTATTCATAAACAATTTTAATCGACCTGTCCAAATTGACACTTCTAATGCAAAATTTGCATCAGGGAAATCGGGTAATTTAAAATGGTGTTTTGTAATCTTATTTCTTTTAGAGTCCTCAATAGTCAAACTGGCATTATTCTTTGTATTACTTTCAGTTATGAGTAATTCAAAACCACAAACATTGCAATATTTAGCATTTACATTAATTGATTGACAATTATTACATTCAATTTCTTTCATTTTTTATATTATTATTTCTAATTGTTTTTTAGCAACAGCAATAAATTCCTTTTTAATATCTGACTTGACATCAAACAATCCCATTTCATAATATTTTATTTCGAATAATTTTTCAATTGAAAAAATAATATCCTCTATATCTTCATCTGTTTAAAAAAGCAAATGAGCATAATCATAATTAATTCTAAATTCGACTGTTTCTTTCATTTTTAATTATAGATCATTAATCATATTTAAAAAAAAACTTTTTGCCTGCACATTATGTCACAAATTACCTTTCAAAGATTTATTATTTGAATGTCGGATAATGTGGGAAATCATATTCACCCGTTTTTGCTCTATAAATAATACTTTCCGGATTAATGACCATTCCTATCTCAGCATTCCTATTTAGCCCCTCTAGCTTTCCAACTTTAGTAGATTCTAAATCTCCTATTTTCCAAACATACCAATTATCCGATATCTTAACTGGAGTTTGTCCTTTCATTACTCCATAATCATTTGTGTCACGAAATAAAATATTTTCAAATGTTCCCACATCTTTAATATTACCTGCTTTTTCCCAATGACCGAGTTTTACACCCCATTTCGTTACACAATGAGCATAAAAAAAAACTTCATCATTTATGACTTCCAATAAATCAGGGCTGTCTTCTAATAGATAAACTTTTTTAAAGCATCTAATAACATCACTATTTAACTGTTTCAAATCATTTGTTATGTATTGAAAATAGCGTTTATTAAAACTATCAATTTTAATAAAAAAAACATCTCCTATTTTTGTATTTACTCTTTTCATTTTAATTATGGTTTAATACCGTATTGCTCCCAATATTTTGGTGCAATGGAATTTCTAATATTTAATAAATTTTCTTTTCCAGATTGATTTATTAGAGATTGTTCAATAATTCGTGCATTTATTCTACTTAGATTTTCATAACCGTCAATTACTCTATATTCTAATAATGCTTTAGATCCTCCAGAATTGAAATGTTCACCGAATCTTATAAACGGGTCTCTCTGAGTAATTTCAAAATATTCAACTTTTCCCGTTATTCTATTAACTCCTTGATAAACTGAATTAATTCCTCCTTGATCTACAATCTTATTAAATGCTGGATTTTTAGAAAGATCAACATAACCTGAATTATCAACACCAGCCGTGCTACTCATGTTTATTGGCTCCTGCTGTGTCCTTACCGCCTTATCGTATGCTATTTGAGCATCTTTAGTAAAGGTATCAGTACTTTTAGCTATTACAGATGGTTTTGGTGCTCCAGTTATAGGATTTAGGCCTTGTGTCTGTGCTGCTTTATATCCTTGATAACCACCAGAAACTATTGATATTGCTGCTGTAATACCTGAATTAGCAAATGGATCTTGACCTTCTACAACATTACTAAGACCATTCAAAGTCAAATTGTAACAAGAGAATAGGCTGTACCATTAAGAATTCCAGCCGGTGCAAAATTAGCTGCATATCCTCCCGCAGCCCCAAAGACACCACCTTTAAGCCCTCCATAAGCACCATCCCACATTACTTGACCAAAACCATTTCCGTTTAGAGCTGATCCCGTTACACCTCCTGCAAAACCTGAAGCCGCACCTGTTATCATAGTTGCAGGTAAAGGCGATGTCATTCCTGCAGTTGCATTATAAGTTTCACACCAAATACCTCTTTCTTAAAATTTAATTTTGCTTAATAGCATCTTCAGGAATTTTTTCTTTAAACACTTTTTTATACCGCTCTAAGTCGTCAGAAGAATTGACGGGATAATTTAAGAGTATAAAACTATTCTTAGGATTTGCCTTTTCGTAAATAACTAGATACAAAAGACTCAAATCTGGTTTATCATTTGGAATATCAACATAATAATTCTCTCCATAAGAATGAACAAAAAACTGATTATCAATAGAGTAAACATATTTAATGGAATTACCTGTATCTCCTTTTCCCTTAAGATTAGTAACAATATATTGCTCTATACTCCCCGTAGTTAAATAAAAATTATTTTTTAACAATGCAACATTTTTATCTTGTTTACTATTTAAATAAATACCAGCTACTAATCCTATAATTAATATAATTAATAAAAACTTAAGTTGAATATCAATTGTTTTAAAGTTCCTCATAAAGTAAAAAACAATAAACAATACAATGATTCCGAAAATTGATATAATTATTTTTGTATGATCGCCTAGATTAAAAAATTCTTTCATAATAAATAATGTTTAGATAAATTATCCTTTAAATTGTGGTTTAAGCTTAGGAGCATAAAACGAAGGGGGAATCACATTTCTTCCTGGTATAATATAATTAGGAATCACAAGACTTGGATTTATATTAAAAGGCGTTATTGGTCTTAACTCTAAGGAATATATTAATGGTGATGGTGTTTGAGGTATATAAGAAGGCTGCGACACAAATCTACTTAATCCTGTAAATCCTCCACCAATAGCACTAAAACCTAAATTCACTGGATCTAAAGCTCCTTTAAAACTTTCAGCAGGATTTTTACCTCCTGTACGAACTAAATCGGTAGTGACATTTCCCAAAAAATTTGAGGTAACTTCTCTTGTTACACCAGTAATAATAGAATTTAAGGCATTATTCCCTCCTATCAGACCATTCGTAAAAGTAGCATCAAATTTTAAACCGATTCCTCGCGTTACAAATCCTCCTGCAACAGCTGACCCAGTATTTATTAACGTTTGCTGCATGTTTTCTCCTTTAATAGCTGAATTCATAAATGATTGTACTCCTGCCCCTATAACAACTCCATAAGGACCACCATAAACCGTTAATGCCCCAGAAGCTGCTCCTGACACAGTATAACCAGTAAATTTATCCCATTTAATATCTGAGAATTTACCAGTTCCTCCAGTAATATTATCCCAATTTTGATAAACATTTATTGCAGCACTAACCACAATTATTCCAACTATAACTAAAGGAACAATTTCTCCACTAGGATCCGTATACTTTACAGGATTATTCCAACAATATCCGTAACGATTAAAATTCTGTGTATTAAACGGGTCTTGCACAAAATTATCCGGCTGTAAAAAACGATGCAATTTAGGATCGTAAATACGACCATTCATATTGATGAAACCTGCACTTTGCAAATGTTCATGACCTGTATACCCACGATCTAAAACGGTTAATCCAGTAAGTTTATTTCCTGCTCCATCCTGTACACTCACAATGGCGCCCCAAGCGTCAAACAATCGTTTCTCGACAACTGCTCCGGCCTGATTTGTTATCGCTACGATAGAACCTTGGTAATCTCGTTGTAAATATAAATAATCTTCCGCCGTATTGGTACTTCTAAATACTATTGGTGCAGAATATCCATCACCATCAATATAAGTTATAAACTCAAAAGTACCTGTTAAACTATTTTCTTTAATCTCCATACTGCCATCTCCAGAGTAGTATTTTTTGAGCGGTCTATCTAATATTTTATCTTGTAAACCTCCGTAAAACATTGCCGTACGACTACTGTTGTCATTATAAGCAAAACTTATTTTATCAATACCCTTTTCGTCAATAAGTACTGGGCTTTTGAAAGTATTATAGGTTATAATCTGCGATGGTTTTGTAGTATAATAAATTAGCGCCTCAGGTGTTGTTACAATAGATGCATTTTGATAAGGATTATCTTTAGAATAACTATAAGTTCCTAAATCATTTTGAGTAATTCGCCCCTGATCATCATAAAGTTGCTTTTCCTGTAAACCCTTTACATTTGTAAATTCTATAAGACGATCTTGCGTATCGTATTTAAAGCTTTCATTACGGCTAAACAAACTGTTTGTTCTACTGGTAAGATTTCCTTTTTTGGCATCAAAAACCGTATTTAAAGTCAAAATATTTATCGAACTAGCTGTTTTGTCGTACTTTGATTGAGAAGCCAAACCATATACATCATAATTATTTGTAATTGTTGTTGGTCCGTTTTGCGCACTAGTAAGTTGTCCTCTTGCATTTACAGTATTGTTCTGCCATAATACAGCATTTGTGGCATTGTCTAACAATTGCCAATGCGAGCCATTTTTATAGCTGTTTTTTATAGTTTTTGAACTCGATTTTCCGCCTGAGATTGCGGTTGATGTTTCTGTATTTATACGTCCAAAACTATCATAACTAACTTCTTTTGTAAATACCGCATAGGGTGTTGTTTCTACTGTTTTATTAATTCTTTTGAAAGCATCATATGTAATTGAATTCAATATCGTTTTTGTACCATTTGCAAAATCATCAAATTTGCTCAAAGTCAACAACTTGCTTAAAGGATCGTACGAATATGTTGTTTGGGAATCTGTAATAGGTCCTTTGATTGTTTTTTGTGACAATTTACCAACATCATCTAATACGTAAGTCGTTGTTCCGTTTGGTGTCTCTTCACTTTTTAACTCACCAAACTCATTATATTTATAGATATATGTACCTGCAGACGAATCAATAAGTCGTTCCTTTCTACCGTAGATATCTTGTTTTATTGTTGTTTTTACCCCTGCATAATCAGACTCACTTAAACTTCCGTTAGCGAAGTAAGTGTATTTGATGGTTCCTCCAGGATTATCTGTCATAGAGACGACATTGCCCATGGCATTTTTAACAGACGTTTTTGATTTTGTACCATCATTTATAGTTGTTGTTAATACAGAATAAGTAATATCAGTTACTTTTCCTGTAAATGCGATACTTTTAATTACTCTGCCATAAATATCGTATTTGGTTTCGCTCCACTGGGTTCCCGTTGATCCAAAATAAGGTTCGCTTATTTTATAATTTCTGTCATGAATATCATAAACATAGTCGATATAAGAGAAGCTTCCCATTATATTTTTGACACCAACTTTTATTTTTCTTCCTAAATCGTCAAATGTTTCTTCGCTTACACTGCCGTCATCCGCTGTAGATGTTACAATTGTTTCTTGACCACTACGAGTGTAAGTGTAGTTATTCTTTTTCCCTAAATAATCTGTAGTAGTTGTCTTTTTAGACCAGGAATCATATAAATAGGAAGTCGTTAATCCATAAGGATTTGTTTCAGATTTTAATGTGCCATCTGTATTATAAACAAATGATGTTGACAATCCCTCAATATCAGTACTTTTTATTAAAAAACGACCAGAAAGGTCATATCCATAACTAGTAACCCTAGGCGTGAGTCCTGTGGCTGTAATTGTCTTTTCAGTAATGTTACCAAAACCATCGTACGAATTATCCTCGATAAGATAATTGGTCGCTACATTTGCTTTTTTCTTAATTCTCGAAAGAAGTTGCTTATCATTGTATTCATACACTTCCTCACTTCTTGAAATATCACCCGTTACCGCTACGGTTTGTATTTTGCTTTCCGGTCTTCCAATAATATACGGAGATACAGTTGGAGTTTTATATGTAACAGTTCCTGTAGTTGTTTGTACAATTGTTCCAGCCTCCTTTAATACTGTGCTTGATTTTAAAATATTATTATATTGATCAAATTCTATATTATTTGTTTCTGTACTTGTGTCATCTAAACCATTAAACTGTTTCGTTTTAATATTTTTAATTTTAAAAACTTTATTTGGCAAAAGCTCACTTTCATAAGTCAATAATGATTTTGTTATAAAACTGGAAGGCGTATTGGGAGAGTTATTATTTGCTTCCTCGTTTATTTTTGCCGAAAATGTACTGCCGGGTTTAATCCATGTATCAGGCTTTAACGTGATACTTTGTGTTGCTACTAAATGATCCGTTCCTGATACGGTATATGATCCTTCTTTTGTAATCGTTCTTGCTGTCTGGTTACTACTTGGCATCAAAGGGCTTCCAAGTTCCAATACTGTGTAATTTTCTGTATTTGATCCTCTTAAAGTGATGTCGTTTTTTGCTATAGTCGAAATCATACCACTATCATCGTCGTACCAATTGGTTCGTACTGTCGATCTAAAACCTAAGAAACCTAAGCCTTCAGTATTAGAAACAGCTCCTGCATATAAGAATTGCTGTTTTTTATTTACATCTTTACTTTGTTTCTCAAGAAATGAAACAATTTTAACTCCGGAAGCTACTACAATATCAATATTAGGGTAGATACCTGTTAGAGCTGTTGGTGTATATACAGGCTCGTAAGGATCTTGTTGTAAAGGTTTGTATGTTATTATTTCTTTAACTCCATTACCTGTTGTGATTCCTTTTAACAAAACATCTACTCTATTGTCTTTGGGACTATTAAAAGATATTATCGCATTATCACTTATTAAACTATATTCTAAATTTTGATTGATTTTATTATGATTTGTAAAAACTGGAATTGAATTTCTTTTTACTCCAGCAAGTTGAGATGATTTATTAATCAAGTTAAAACTAATTGCACTTCCTGTACACGACATATTTTCAAGCAGAACTAATTTGGTAACTTGTGGCTCTCCCTTTCTTGCATACATATCCTTATCACCCATAATATATTCTACAGTAAGATTCTGCTGATACAAAATGTCTGTTTTTCCATCGCCGTTAAAATCATTCGCAATAAAAGTTCCTTCGTTTAAACTATAAGTGTTTGTAGGGAAACCCACAACGCCATAATATCCAACAGCTGAAGTATAATAAGCTAAGCCTATTGGTGTATTTAATTTATAAAATTTTGTACCTGTAGAAAAATAAAAATTCCAACTATCTTCATTATCCTTTTGTGGTATTACAAAATCCATTTTTCCATCGCCGTTAAAGTCACCAAATAAAATTTGCCTGTTAAGGTCCATACTTGCATCGGCAATATCATTTTGAAACAAGAGAACCAGCTTATTATCTTTATTTAAGGTATAAACTTTTATAAAATTAGACTCAAAAACATAAATATCTGATTTTCCATCGCCATCAAAATCAGCAACAAAATATTTTTTAATAGAAGTATCGTTATTCTCAATACTTCCTATATTCTCAGGCTCATTTGAAGTAATTCGCCTGTCTAAATTAAAAAAATGTGCCGTTCCTCCCTTGTATAAAGGTCTTTGATACTCAGTTGTTTTATTCCCAAAATTGCAAACCTTCATATCGTAGTAAAAACTTTTCTCTATGGCAATAACATCAGTCAATCCATCTCCGTTAAAATCTCCGCTTAAATATTCTATAGGGATGTTTTCTAATATTACTCCGGTATAATCTTTTGGATCACAATAAGACCAATTAGATGCTTTCGTGACTGTTTTGCTAAAATTGTATTGCTTTTCATAATGTTTAAAAGCCGCAAAAGTTGATCCTTTTCCGTAAATTGAAATTGTACAATTTTTATCTGTTTTCCTTAAAATCCCCCAACCTTGTGGCAACATTTTATTATCTGAACTCAAAAAAGCTACAGGAAAAATATTCTCAAACGTCCCAACGTTTTCTAAACTACCAGTACTATACCCACCTGGTACTAAACTCGAATAAAGCGTGTAATTATTTTTTAATCCTTCAATTTTTGAATACAAAATAATATCTGTTTTTCCATCATCATCAAAATCACCGGATATATAATCAGTATTTGCATAATTAACTCCTGACATGCCAATTGTTGCAGGATTATTGATTATCATAGGAACGTCACTAACAGTAGTATCATAACTAAATGTAGTAGGATTATAACTCTTAGAATTATCTCCATTTTTTTCTGTAATACTAATTAAACGGTCATACCCTAAAGAAGTCTCTTCTTGCTTTAAAAGATAATTTCTAAAACCTATACCGTTCCCAACTACATTAATTTCTTTAAGTATCGCATTTCTAGTGATACTTAAGCCACCTATATAAGCTTGTTCACCACGCTTTTTAGTATCATATTTAAACTTAATCTCATTGATTGGTGTTTGAGTAGTCACACTGCCATATTTTATAGAAGCTATATCCAACGTATTATTATCCAAAGAATAAGCATAACTAATTCTCACGCCTTGTGGATTCTCCCAATAAGTAATTGCCCAGTCTGTTACAGAACGTGAATCTGCAGAGTTACCATAATATGCTTTTGAACCATCCGGATACTCAACTAAAAAATATGCCGGACCGTACTTAGCTCCTATGGGGTTTACACCAAAAGATGTTATCTTTAAACTTGAGAAGCTCTCGGTTTCATAAACAGTTTTCTCTACCCCGTAAACTCCATTTGTTCCATTTTTCACTATCAATCTTTGTCCATCTAGTGCGAAACGGTCTAAACTATTAAAATCTACCGCATCAATTATTCCATCATGAAATTTAGTCGCAGGAATTCTGGAAATTGCTGATACACCCGAAATATTCCAGCCATAACCAGCTATGCCATTCCCCCCTTGGCTATTATACCCCAAACTTATCTGTGGCAATATTCCATTGATCCCTGGAGGTACAGCAATTGGAATCGTATAATTTGCACCTCCAGACAAGGAAACAGACAATTGACCTTCTGTAACACCAACTTCTGTTGACTGCCCTGAAACCAAAAAACCAAACAATAAAAAAACAAGGGTTAAATATAAATTCTTCATAGCATTTATTGTTTAATGATTTTGATAGATTTCTCGCCCCCGTCTTTATATGAAAGTAATACTAGGTAAACACCTGTGGTATATTGTTGAAAAGGAATATTTAAATTGTTTAAACTGCTATTGGTTTGATAGGTTTGTAAAACCTGTCCTGTTATAGAATAGACATAAACAGTCGTTACATAATTGTCATTGACAAGCTGCCATTGCAAATACAATTGTTCTTTTACAGGATTTGGATAATAAGAGATGACATCATTGGGTGAAAATTTCAATAAATCATCTTCGACAATGGCTTCAACTTCCTTGACCTGTTTTGCAGATGTTGATACACAAGTAATGCACAATGTTCTATTGATTTGATTTCCAGCTGCATCATAACCAAAAGTAAGCTTGGTTTGTGCATTTGAAGTAAAATAGAATAATAAGAAAAAAACTGGTAGATATTTACTCATAAGGCTTAAAAATTAAATACATTTCCTACAAATATATATTTATAATTCAAATCCTACAAAATAAAAAGATAAATAAAAAAATAAGCGCATAAAAAAAGCGAGACGTAAGTCTCGCTTTTAAAATTATATTGTTTTATAAACCTTATTCTACAGTAACTGATTTTGCCAGATTACGTGGCTGATCGACATTACACCCTCTCATAACTGCAATATAATAAGATAGTAATTGCAAAGGAATAGTTGTAATCAATGGAGATAAAGCATCTGAAGTTTCAGGAATCTCGATTACATAATCAGCCAATTCACGAACTTGTGTATCACCTTTAGTAACTACAGCGATAATTTTACCGCTTCTTGATTTTATTTCTTGGATGTTACTTACAATTTTATCATAATGACCTTGTTTAGGCGCAATCACGATAACCGGCATATGCTCATCGATAAGCGCAATAGGACCATGTTTCATCTCTGCAGCAGGATAACCTTCAGCATGAATATAAGAGATCTCTTTAAGCTTTAAAGCACCTTCTAATGCTACCGGAAAGTTATATCCACGACCTAAATATAAACAGTTTGGAGCATCTTTAAAAGCTGCTGCAATTTCTTTTGCTCTGTCGTTTGTTTCTAATGCTTCGGCTACTTTTTCAGGAATTATTTCTAATTCTTGTAAGTACGTATGAAAATCAGTGTTTGATAATGTTCCTTTTGCTTTTCCTAATCGCAAAGCAATCATAGTTAAAACTGTGATTTGCGTTGTAAAAGCTTTAGTTGAAGCAACTCCAATTTCAGGTCCTGCGTGTGTATAAGCACCTGCATGACTTTCTCTTGAAATAGATGAACCTACCACATTACAAACTCCAAAAACAAAAGCACCGTTTTCTTTTGCCAATTTAATAGCTGCCATAGTATCTGCCGTTTCTCCTGATTGAGAGATTGCAATAACTACATCATTTTTATTGATGATAGGGTTTCTGTATCTAAACTCAGAAGCATATTCCACTTCTACCGGAATACGGGTAAACTCTTCAAAAATATATTCTGCTACTAAACCTGCGTGCCATGAAGTACCACAAGCAACAATAATGATTCTGTCAGCGTTTAAGAATTTTTCAAGATTATCTTCAACACCAGCCATTTGAACAATTCCTTCATTTGCATGAAGTCTTCCTCTGTAAGTATCTTTTATAACACTTGGCTGCTCATAGATTTCCTTAAGCATGAAGTGATCATAACCTCCTTTTTCGATTTGCTCCAAATTCATTTGAAGTTCCTGAATATAAGGATCTACTAAAGAATCATCTTTTATTTTTCTAACTTTAAGAGGTTTGTGCAATCTGATATTTGCCATTTCACCATCTTCAAGATAAATTGCATTCGAAGTATATTCGATAAACGGTGAAGCATCAGAAGCAATAAAAAACTCTCCTTCCCCAACCCCAATCGCTAATGGACTTCCTAATCTTGCAGCAACAATTTCGTTTGGATTCTTTTTGTCGAAAACTGCAATTGCATAAGCACCAACAACCTGATTTAAGGCTACCTGAACTGCTTTACCTAATTTAATACCTTCCTTTTTTTGAACTTCTTCAATTAAGTTCACTAAAACTTCAGTATCTGTATCCGATTTAAAAGTATAACCTCTTTTTTTTAATTCTTCTTTAAGCGGTGCATAATTCTCAATGATTCCATTATGAATAATAACCAACTCACCAGAATTTGAAAGATGTGGATGTGAGTTTACATCATTTGGAACTCCGTGTGTAGCCCAACGTGTATGCCCAATTCCTATACTTCCATTCGTCGTCAAATTATCTTTTGCTTTTGTTTCAAGATCTGAAACTTTACCTTTTGTTTTACAAAGTTTTATTCCGTCCTGGTCATCATACAACATAACACCAGCACTATCATATCCTCTGTATTCGAGTCGTTTTAATCCTTTGATTACAATAGGATACGCCTCTCTATGACCGATATATCCAACAATTCCACACATATATATTTATTAATTTGGTTTCGTGTAATAAACTTGGAGTTTTAGCCTTTTACTAGGATCTACATTAGATGTTCCTCCATACAAAATCGTACCTAACGGCCCCATAACTGAACCGGCTGGCGCTTCAGAAATAACGTCGTTTTTCAACTTTAATTTATTCGACGCAACAACACTAATTCCTTCTGTTACTGCTAAGCCCAATCTAATATTTTTTACAGTAGCATCTTTTATAAGAGCTCTGATATGTTTTGTAATTCGAACTTTATAACTTACTCCTCGTTGGGTAGTTGCATCAACCGCAATTATACCACCAAAAACAGCTCTATTTAGTTTTGAATCAAAAGCATTTGTACTACTATCAACATAATCAGCAATAATTGTATTATTATCCAGATCATATAGATAAACTCTTTTTGGCTCATTTACTAAATCCTCTTTTTTACCACTAGGATTGTAAGCCATCTTTTCTGCATCTATGTAAAAAACTAAATTAGCCTCATTAACCAACCACTTTTTAACGATAACATTATGTCTGATTTCGTCTAATTCATCTGAAACACCATTAGGTTGGTTTACTAACTCATTCTTATCATTATATCCTATAACATCAGTTTTATTAAAAAGGTTAATAACAGCCAATGATCCCTGACCTCCTTTTAGATAAAGTCTGTCGTCACCAGTATCTTTATTTCTATTGGCAACCGCAGCTTTATAATCAGAATTTTGTACGTCATTAAGCAAATTTGCTGTTGCTCCTGACAAATTGATCGTTATGGTTTTATCTTCTGTTGTAGCTTCAGGATCCGTTGTAATCGCTGTTTTTGCTTTATACTTTATAGTGATTTTAGCAGGGCCAGCTGGTTTTAAAAAATCCAACAATGCCATACATGACGGACTAGTACCTGATTTTTCAACCTGAAAATACAATCCTTTAAAATACTGCTGAAAAACATCTTGTGCTGAAAGATTTGCTGCCGAAGCATTTAAAATTTTCTTCTGAAAAAAAGCTTTATCCAAATCCAACTGCATTTGTGGCGCAGAATAAGTATCTGTATATACTACCGGATTGGCATTGGCATCTACCGCAGTTTTAGTTACCGTTTGTAGTGGACTAAAAACGAATTCATCATTCTGTGCTTTATCAGTCGAGTTATTTAATCTTTCTGGCTTGCCTGTTGCAACATCCTTTACTCTATTATCATAAAAAAAAGGATTTTGATCTGTATAATATAATTGCCCTAAAAGAGAACCATTCCCATCATAATAACTATTATACATTTGCGCTCCGGATTCATAAACACTAAGTTTAAGTTTTCCGTCTTTTGGTCCGTAAATAGAATCCAATGTATAAAAATTACCTCCTTTTGGATCAACCGCACCTTGTTTATAAAAATAAGGTACTGTAAGCACAACACTTTCTATAACTGGACTTTCACCAATAGTTGGTTTATATTCCGACAACGAAACCTGACAAGCAAAATTTGCTGTAGTCTGACCAAAAACCTGATTATCATAAATTCCTAAACCAAAAAGCGGCAATGCGTTTGACTGAACAGGAGTTACTTCCTGATTAAATGCCGTAACACTATATTGTTCAGGAACTAAATCAAAATGATTATCACCAATTAATTCGTCACCAATAGCGTTAAAATCTTTATCGCAAGAATACAAAAGAACAACAGTTGCAACTAATAGAATTTTCTTAATAAAAGAAGTATTATACATGTTTAATTATAAAGTTAATTTTTAAAGACCCATCGTTTTATAGAAATTTGTATACGCTTCAGCGAATGCATCTTTCGTGGCGAAAGGTAAAAAAGGTTTTCCTGAAGATTCTATAAATTTTGTTAAACTTGGAGATACATTTTCAGATGCTATAATCACCGCATCCGAGTGTAAGATACTAGCCTTTAAGATGTTTTCGTAATTTGGCGTTTCTAAATCAGCAACTGATTCATGAGGAACTCCGTCAAATTTAACTTTGTTTATCATTTCCAAATCTAAATTTTCATCAAAAGATTGTCCATAAACAGAGGTTACAATCTTAGTTTCAGAAAACAAAGCTTCATTTTTGTAGTAATGTTTCATGTAAATTGGCAACATTGCAGCCAACCAACCGTGAACGTGGATAATATCCGGAACCCAATTCAGTTTTTTAACTGTCTCAACAACTCCTTTTGCAAAAAATATTGCTCTCTCGTCATTATCAGGATATAAAACACCCTCTTCGTCAGCAAAAGTTGCTTTACGCTTAAAATATTCATCATTATCAATAAAATAAACCTGAATTCTCTCTTTCGGAATTGAAGCAACCTTAATAATCAATGGCATATCCAAGTCATTCACTACCAAATTCATTCCTGAAAGTCTAATAACTTCATGCAATTGGTGTCTTCTTTCGTTGATATTTCCATATCTTGGCATGAAAATTCTTATCTGACCTCCTTGATCGTTAATCATTTTTGGAACGTCATAAGACATTAAAGAAACCTCATTTTCAGCCAAATAAGGCACGACTTCAGATGATACATATAATATCCTCTTATCTTTCATAATAGTATTTTACTTAATTTTTGGTAATAAAAACGTTGCAAAATTACAAAAATTTATGCAGTTTATAACTAATATATTATGTTTGCACTAAATTTTAATAATACTGGCATGCATATTTTCTACGGTAAAGTAGCTTTGATAGCGTATTTAAAAACTATCAAAACGGCAAATTCAACCATTGGATTTGTACCAACAATGGGCGCTTTACACCAAGGGCATTTAGCTTTAATGCAAAGATCACTTAAAGAAAATGACGACACAGTTGTGAGTATTTTTGTCAATCCAACGCAATTCAACAATCCTGAAGATCTCGAAAAATACCCGCGAACACTTGAAGAAGACGTAAAAAAAATGCGAGGTTTAAGTGACAAAATGATTTTATATGCACCTTCTGTAGATGATATTTATGAAGGACACACAATTTCACAATCTTTCGACTTCGACGGACTTGAAAATCAGATGGAAGGAAAGTTCAGACCTGGGCATTTTAACGGAGTCGGAACCATTGTAAAACGTCTTTTCGAAATCGTTACTCCTACAAATGCTTACTTTGGAGAAAAAGATTTTCAACAATTACAGATTGTTAAGAAAATGGTCGAAAAGAACGATTTACCTGTAAATGTTGTTGGTTGTCCAATTTTTAGAGAAGAAAACCAACTCGCAATGAGTTCCAGAAACGAGCGTCTAACGCCCGAAGAAAGGAAAGAAGCTTCAATTATTTATAAAGTTTTGACTGAAGCCAAAGAAATATTCCAGACAAATACTCCTGAAGAAACCATCGCTTTTGTAGAAAATTCTTTCAAAGACAACAAAAAGTTTGACCTTGAATATTTTGTAATTGCTGACGAATCCACATTATTACCTATCGATCATAAGAGTAAAGACAAAAACTACCGTGCATTTATAGCGGTATTTGTTAATTCTATAAGACTGATTGATACCATTTCATTAAATTAATTTACCTTTGCACCATGCAAATTCAAGTTATAAAATCAAAAATTCATCGTGTAAAAGTAACTGGCGCTGATTTAAATTACATTGGCAGTATTACTATCGACGAAACATTACTGGAAGCCTCAAACATTATTGAAGGTGAGAAAGTAGCTATTGTAAATATCAATAATGGTGAGCGTTTTGAAACTTACGCCATTAAAGGAGAAAAAAATTCAGGTGAGATCACACTAAATGGTCCCGCAGCAAGAAAAGTTCAAAAAGACGATATTATCATCATTATATCCTATGCAACCCTGGAATTTGAAGAGGCTAAAACCTTCAAACCATGGATCATTTTCCCTAATGAGAACGACAATTCGTTAACATAAGATTTTCTTTTACACTTTACTCTTAATATTATTTGTCAAAATTATTTTTGAACAAAGAAGATTCCTTTTTTCTAAAAATAAAGAGAGAAATTTAAACGCAAAGTTCGCAAAGCTAAATTGATAAAGCTTTGCGAACTTTGTGTTTTTATTTAAAATCCATATAAAAATATCTTAGCACACTTTGCGGTTAAAACATTTTATTAATGCAAAATATTTTATACTGCTACGCAGGTTTTTATATTCATCCAAATAAAACAAATTTTCAATATAATTTTGATGTGTTTTAAACGTTCTCATTGACAAAAAAGCAAATAAAGTACTATATTGCTACACTATTTCAATACTTTTTAATTCACTGAAATGCCACAAATCATGAAAAAAGTTTACTTACTAATCCTTTTTGTTTCAATTTCTGTCTTTTCGCAGAAAAAATTCGACAACATCCAATCTGAGAAACTTGGAGAAGAAAGAAGAATAACCATCGGACTTCCTGCTTCTTACGAAGCGAATCCAGACAAAAAATATCCGGTTCTTTATTTATTGGACGGCGATTATTTATTCGATCCATTTTCCGGAGCTTTAAGTTACGGAACCTATTGGGACGATTTGCCGGAGATGATTATTATTGGTGTTCACCAAAATAAAGATGGAGAACGTGAAGACGACTCAACAATTGATCAAAATACAGGTTTACCTTTTGAAAAAGGAGCTAAATTTTTCGAATTTATTGGAGCTGAATTAGTTCCTTATATCGAAAAAAAATACCGCACATCTCCATTCAGAGTTATTGCTGGTCATGATGTAACAGCAAGTTTTATCAATTTTTATTTATATAAAGAAGAACCGCTTTTTAACGCCTATATTTGTTTAAGTCCGGAACTTGCTCCAAAAATGGAAGTTCGTATTCCGGAAAAGTTTGCCAAAGTAACACAACCATTCTTCTATTATCTTTCTGCTGCTGATGGAGACATCAAAAAAATTAAAGAACCAATAGAAAAATTAGACAGCAATATCAAAATCGCAAATAATCCGTTAGTGAACTATAAATACGAATTATTTAAAGGAACAACGCATTATACAGAAGTATTACATTCAATTCCGAGTGCTTTATATCAGATTTTTGAAGTTTACAGACCAATAAATTCTGCAGAATACAATGATAAAATTGCCGTTCTTCAAACTGGTTATGCCGATTATCTTCAAAACAAATACGACATGATGTCTAAAGTTTTGGGAGTTCAGATTCCGGTTAGGATGAGTGATTTTAAAGTAATCGAAAACATTATTCTAAAAAGAAATGCTTACGACGAATTAGGAAAAATGGCCGAAATTGGAAATGTAAATTATCCAAAAGCGATGTTGGGAGAATATGAATTAGGATTGATGTATGAAAAAATGGGCGATCCAAAACATGCTTCAAAAAAATACCAAAACGCTTCGCAAATGGAGCCAATTGGAGATTTGAATAAAGATTTGATGTACGAGAAAATCGACGAAATGAATACACTTGCAAAAAAGACCAAATAATGTCAAAAGTTAAAACTTCTTTTTTTTGTCAAAATTGCGGAACCCAATATGCCAAATGGCAAGGGCAATGCAATGCGTGCAAAGAATGGAATACGATTGCGGAAGAAATTATTCAGAAACAGGAAAAAGTAGCTTGGAAAAGCGAACCGACTCCTTCGGGTAAAGCTCCTCGACCTTTAAAAATCAACGAAATTGATTCGGCGCTGGAAATCCGAATGGATACAACAGATGGCGAATTAAATCGTGTTCTTGGCGGTGGAATTGTTCCGGGATCTTTAACACTTTTGGGCGGTGAACCCGGAATTGGAAAAAGTACACTTTTACTTCAAATCTCCCTAAAATTACCTTATAAAACACTTTATGTTTCTGGTGAAGAAAGTCAGAAACAAATAAAAATGCGTGCCGAAAGAATAACGCCAAATAGCGATAATTGCTATATTCTAACGGAAACCAAAACGCAAAACATCTTTAAACAAATTGAAGCAATTCAGCCGGAGATTGTCATTATCGATTCGATTCAGACTTTACATACGGATTATATCGAATCGACAGCCGGAAGTATTTCTCAAATTAGAGAAACTACAGCCGAACTGATCAAATTTGCCAAGGAAACCAATATTCCGGTTATTTTAATTGGACATATTACAAAAGACGGAAACATCGCCGGACCAAAAATTCTGGAACATATGGTTGATACCGTTTTACAGTTTGAAGGCGATCGAAATCATGTTTACAGAATCCTGCGTTCTTTAAAAAACCGTTTTGGCTCAACTGCCGAATTAGGAATTTATGAAATGCTTGGAAGCGGATTAAGAGAAGTTTCTAATCCATCAGAAATATTGATTTCGCACAAAGACGAAGAAATGTCTGGAACTGCAATTGCGACAACCATGGAAGGCATGCGTCCGCTAATGATCGAAATACAATCGTTGGTAAGTACAGCAGTTTACGGAACGCCACAGCGCAGCACCACTGGTTACAACGCCAAAAGGCTAAACATGATTCTGGCAGTTTTAGAAAAAAGAGCCGGATTTCGTTTAGGCGCAAAAGACGTTTTCCTGAATGTTACCGGCGGAATTTCTGTTGATGATCCTGCGATTGACTTAGCGGTTGTTGCGGCGATTTTATCGTCAAACGAAGATATTCCGGTTACTAAAGGTTTCTGTTTTGCAGGCGAAGTTGGACTTTCGGGAGAAATCCGACCTGTAAATCGTGTTGATCAAAGAATTCAGGAAGCCGAAAAATTAGGATTCACCACTATATTTGTATCTAAGTACAATAAAATAGCCTTAAAAAACACTGGAATCAAAATTGAGCTTGTTGCTAAAATTGAAGATATTGCCAGTATTCTTTTTGGATAATATTTTTATAAATCTACTTTATGAAATTTCCAAAACTAAATATTCCAAAACAAAAAATATTTAAAGCCTTAAAAATACTTGCTGTAGTATTGGTTTTGATTTTAATTGGACTTTACTACTTTCGTGATTCGCTCTTAAAACAAGCTATTGCTAAAGTTACACACAAAATGGCTGTCGATTATAACAGTACATTTTCTGTAAAATCAGCTTCATTTGAAGGTTTATCCGGAATTAAATTAACAGACGTTATTTTGGTTCCTAAAAACGCGGACACTCTTTGTCACATTCATAAAATAGAAACAAGCATAAGTTTAGCAAATTTATTAATTGGAGATGTTCAGGTTGGAACCTTAAAAGTTGACAATGGATACATACAATTGGTTAAAAAAGGAAATATCCGCAATTTTGACGCTTTTCTAAAAAAAGACAAATCAGATACTGATAAAAATGAAAAAAGAAAATACGCCGCTTTTGCGTATCGTATTATTTCAAAATTACTGAATTTGGTTCCGACTGATATGGATTTGAAAAATCTAAATTTCAGAATTGATGATAACGGCAAAAAAACCTCTATTGCGATCAATAAACTCGTTTTAGACAACAAACAACTCGAAACCAATCTTCATGTTCAAAGCAAAGATTTTGATCAGCGCTGGAACATAAAAGGTTTTGCAGATCCAAGAAATAAAAAAGCAGATATCAGATTCTTTAATTTAGATACCGGCGCAATCCGAGTTCCTTATTTAGACGAGCGCTACAATCTGAAAGCAAGCTTTGATTCGATCCGATTAAATGTTCAAAACATTGAAAAAGACGGAAGCGAATTGCATATCGACGGTTATACTTCGATTACTAATTTAAAAATCAATCACCCAAAAATTGCGAGCAAAGATGTAGTGATCAAAAATGCACGTTTTGATTACCGTTTTTTACTGGGGAATGATTTTATTTCGATAGACAGTACTTCGACTATGCAATTGAACAAAATAAAATTGCATCCGTATGTTTCTTACGACACTGAAAAAGACACGATTTATACTTTGAAAGTCAATATTCCGAAGATGAAAGCGCAGGATTTTATCGTTTCATTGCCTGATGGATTGTTTACACACTTTCAGGGAATGGAAGCAACCGGAAATTTTGATTATAAACTCGATTTCAAATTCAATAAAAACAAACCGAATACTTTAGTTTTTGACAGCAAACTAAACAAAGAAGATTTAAAAATCACCAAATATGGTGAAGCCGATTTAAATAAACTAAACGGTGAATTTGTCTATCGTGCCATTATTCAAAATGTGTTGCAACGTCCGGTTTTAGTTGGGAATGCAAATCCTAATTACACGCCATTAGATCAGATTTCTCCTTATTTAAGAAAATGTGTTCTTACGACCGAAGATCCATCTTTTTTCTCACATCGCGGTTTTATCAATGAAGCTTTCAAACAATCAATTCTAAAAAATATCAGAACCAAAAAGTTCTCTCGCGGTGCAAGCACAATTAGCATGCAGCTAATTAAAAACGTTTTCCTGACGCGCGAAAAAACGCTTTCGCGAAAGTTAGAAGAAATCTTATTGGTTTATATTCTTGAGAATAATCGTGTGGTAAGCAAAGAAAGAATGCTCGAAGTTTATTTCAATATCATAGAATGGGGACCAAATGTATACGGAATTGGCGAAGCAAGTCATTTCTATTTCCAAAAAAGTCCTTCGGCACTAAATGTTGATGAATGTTTATTTCTGGCGACGATTATTCCGAAACCAAGAAAATTCATGTATCAGTTTAATGATCAAGGCAATTTGAAAGATTTCGCAGTAAAGAATCAAAAATTCTTGAGAAACTTAATGTTCCGTCGTGGTTTATTAATTCCCGAAGATACACTTGGTCAATTACCGGTTTATATTTCTGGAAATGCACGTTCGTTAATACGAATTAAAGCTCCGGATTCTACAGCAGTTCCAGCAGATTCTTTGTCTATTAGCGACGAATTTGATTTGTAAGTTTTGACACGAAGACACAAGGGGTTTTATTTAATCGCGCAAAGACGCAGAGTCGCAAAGCTTTTCCATAGACCCTAGCTTCAGCTAGGGGAATAAAATTCACGCAAAAAGGGCTTTAGCCAAACTATAGTGTTTGGCTAAAGCCCTTTTTATTTACTTTATATTTTCATCCAGCTAAAGCTGGACGCTATTGAACTTAAGAAATTAAACTTTGCGACTCTGCGTCTTTGCGAGATTAAATAAATATCTACCAAAATCTTCGGGACATAACAACTTAAGGCGCAGGATCAGGAATTATCGCCTGAACTGCTGCAATCTCGGTTAAAATTTCTTTCGATAAAAACACATCAATTGTATCGATGTTTTCTTTTAATTGTTCCATTGTTGTTGCGCCAATAATAGCACTCGTTAAAAACGGTTGTTGCAACACAAAACCCATCGCTAATTCTGTTAAAGTCAAACCGTGTTTATGAGCGATTTCCTGATACAGTTTTGTCGCTTCTGTACATTGTTCGCTATTATAACGTGTATATTGCGGAAATAGATTGATTCTGGCGTTTGGATGCGCTTCTCCGGTTAAAAACTTACCCGTTAAAACTCCAAAAGCTAAAGGAGAATAAGCCAATAAACCAACATTCTCATATTTAGAAACTTCGGCAGAACCAACTTCAAAAAGACGATTCAATAAGTTATAAGGATTTTGGACCGTTTTGATTCTTGGTAAGTTGTGATATTTGCTTTCTTCCAGAAAACGCATCATTCCCCAAGCATTTTCGTTAGAAACTCCAATGTGTTTTATTTTTCCTTCTTTGATTAATTCGTCAAAAGTTTCTAAAACGGTTCTGAAATTATCTTCCCAAATTGCATCATGATCTTTAAAACCGCGTTGTCCAAAATAATTCGTCAATCTTTCCGGCCAATGCATTTGATATAAGTCGATATAATCTGTTTGCAGACGTTTTAAACTATTTTCTACAGCATATTTAATACTTTCCGGAGAGAAATCTCCCTTTTCACGCATGTACGTAAAATTTGGATTTGGTCCAGCAATTTTCGATGCCAAAACCACTTTGTCACGATTTCCCGATTTCTTGAACCAGGTTCCAATTATTTTCTCTGTACTTCCGTAAGTTTCTTCACGTGCCGGAACCGAATACATTTCGGCAGTATCAAAAAAATTAACACCTCTTTCAAGTGCATAATCCATTTGTTGATGTCCTTCTACTTCTGTGTTTTGTTGCCCGAAAGTCATCGTTCCGAGGTTTATTTTACTAACTTTTATATCCGTGTTGGGTAATGTTGTGTATTTCATTTTTTTTGAGGTTCTAAGTTGCTAAGAATCTGAGTCGCTAAGATTTTTTTCTAAGCTTTCAGCTTAATAATTATAAAACTCAAATATACGACGAGATTTTTCAAATGGAAATTCGATAAAAGTTAAAAAAAGAATAAGGTTTCTTTTTTGAGGTTCTGAGCTGCTAAGTTTCTAAGGCACTGAGTTTTCTTCGTTATAATAAACAAAAGGCTCAAAGTAAAACTTTGAGCCTTTTAAAAAAAATCTTAGAACCTTAGCAACTCAGTGTCTCAGAACCTTAATTAATACTATTAAGCATTTCAGCGATTTCATCTAATCTTGGCGTTAAGATGATTTCGATTCTACGGTTTTTAGCTTTTCCTTCGGGAGTTGCATTGCTTGCAAGTGGAGAAAATTCGCTGCGACCTGCTGCTGTTAATTTTTGTTTGTTGATTTTAGTATTTTCACTTAAAATGGCAACAATTGCAGTTGCTCTTTTTGTAGATAAATCCCAGTTGTTTGCAATTGGTCCTGAACCTGCATAAGGGTCATCGTCTGTGTGTCCTTCAATAAGAACTGAAAGATCCGGATTATCACCCAAAACTTTTCCTAATTCTACAACAGCTTTTCTACCTTCTACTCCAACTGCCCAACTTCCTGAGTTGAAAAGCAATTTGTTTTCCATAGAAACGTATACTTTTCCGTTTTTCTGTTCTACAGTAAGACCTTTACCTTCAAAACCATTTAAGGCTTTAGACAAAGTTTCTTTTAATTTTTTCATTGCAGCTTCTTTTGCTGCAATCATAGCTTCAAGTTCGTTTAGACGACTTGCTGTTTTATCTAAACGCGCTTGTTCATCGGCTAGTTTTTTAGATTTTGCTTCTAATTGAGCTAATAATTCACGGTTTTTAGCCATATTGCTTTCTAATGCATCATTGCTGTTTTTTTCTAATGCATTATAAGAATCCTGTAAAACCTTATATTTATTTTGGGCCGCAGTCAAATCGGCTTTTTGCTTTGCAAGATCAGCTTTTGTGTCGTTTAGATCTTTTGTTAAAGCATCACGATCTAATTCTAACTGATTTTTTGATTTTTGCAAACTTGCATTTTCATCAGCAATTGAGCGATTTTCTTTTTTTAGATCTGAATATTTTGTTTCAAGATCGTTGTAAATTTTCTTGGATACACATGAAGTCATAGACATGGCTACAACTAGTAATCCGATAGAGGCCTTTTTAATCATACTGTTTTTTATTTGGAAGGTATTAATAATTCTAAAATTTCTTGTTTAACCGAGAGTCCTAGCCCTGATGGAAGCGGCATCCTTTTGTGGCGGGGTTCGCCATAAAAGATATAGTGGACAGCAGGAAATAGCTCCGGAAAATTAAAATCCCAAATTCCAACTGAAATTACTTCGCTAAAACTGCTATTCACTCAACAAGAACAATACCACTTTTATTCTATCTCAACTAAAACCGGGCAATGATCTGAATGTACAGCATCGGGAAGAATAACAGCACGTTTTAAACGATGTTGCAAAGAATCGCTTACCAAATTATAATCGATACGCCAACCTTTGTTGTTTCCTCTGGCTCCGGCGCGGTAACTCCACCAAGAATAATGATGCGGATCTTTGTTGAAATGACGGAAACTATCAACGAAACCAGATTTCATAAATCCGTCAAGCCAGGCACGTTCTGCCGGAAGAAATCCTGAAACAGTTTTATTACGTACCGGATCGTGAATATCTATGGCTTCGTGGCAAATATTGTAATCACCGCAAATGATAAGATTTGGAATCGTAAGTTTTAATTCGTTGATGTAAGTTTGAAAATCATCCATAAACATAAATTTATGATCTAATCTTTCAATATTTGTTCCTGACGGAAGATATAAACTCATTACAGAACAATCGTCAAAATCGGCACGAAGGTTACGACCTTCAAAATCCATGTGATGAATTCCGGTTCCGAAAACCACATTGTTTGGTTTTATTTTAGACAAGATAGCCACGCCACTATAGCCTTTTTTGGTAGCCGGATAATAATATTGATACGGGTAACCTGCAGCAGTAATGTCGTCTACGGGAATTTGCTCTTGTGTAGCTTTTATTTCCTGAAGACAAATTACATCTGGATTAGCTTGTTGCAACCATTCGATAAAACCTTTGGTAATTGCGGCACGTATTCCGTTTACATTATAAGAAATAATTTTCATCAGTGTTTTTTTTAGGATTCCAAATGTAATAAAAAAGTGGAAAGTTTGTGTTTGAATCAACGAAAAGTAGAGTTTTTTGTTATCTTTGTTCGCTGCTCTAATAAATTAAAAATAGTACATGGGTTTAGTTACCGCGAAAGAAGTTGCAAAGGCAATAAATGTTGAGAAGTACGGAGTTCTTGGTACTTTTTCAGGCTGGATTCTTATGAAGGTTCTTAAGATCTCTACCCTTAATAAAATTTACGATCATAATAAACATTTAGAGGATGTTGCGTTTTTGAATGGGATCTTGGATGAAATGGAAATTAAATTCGAAATTCCGGAAGAAGATTTAAAACGTTTACCTAAAGATGGCGCGTATATTACCATCTCAAATCATCCGCTTGGAGGAATTGATGGTATTTTGCTTTTGAAATTAATGCTCGAAAGAGAACCAAATTTCAAAATCATCGCTAACTTTTTATTACACAGAATTGTTCCGCTTAAAAAATATATAATGCCGGTTAATCCTTTTGAAAATCATAAGGATGCTAAATCGAGCGTTGTTGGAATCAAAGAAACTTTACGCCATTTAAGTGATGGAAAACCGTTGGGAATTTTCCCTGCCGGGGAAGTTTCTACCTATAAAGATGGAAAACTAGTTGTAGACAAACCTTGGGAAGAAGGCGCTTTGAAGTTAATTCGAAAAGCTAAAGTTCCTGTAGTTCCAATTTATTTTCACGCTAAAAACAGTAAATTATTTTATTGGCTTTCTAAAATTGATGATACTTTGCGAACTGCAAAATTACCATCAGAATTGCTTACGCAGAAAGATCGGGTAATTAAAGTTCGTATTGGAAAACCGATTTCTGTAAATGAACAAAACGAAATTGAATCGTTTGAAGAATACTCAGAATTTTTAAGAAAGAAAACCTATATGCTTGCAAATCCTTTTGAAAAGGACAGCAAACTATTGGATACTGCAAGTTTAAAAATACCAAAAGCACCTAAAAAAATCGTAACGCCAGCAAGTGAATCTAAAATGCTTGACGAGGTAAATATGCTAAGAAACAGCGATTGTCGTTTGTTGCAAAGTAAAAATTACGAGGTGTTTTTTGCAAGAGCAAAATCTATTCCGAATGTTTTGCACGAAATTGGTCGTTTGCGTGAAATCACTTTTCGTGAAGTTGGTGAAGGAACAAATGAATCTATCGATTTAGATAAATTTGACCAATATTATCACCATATGTTTTTATGGGACGATGAAACTAAAAAAATTGCTGGTGCTTACCGCATGGGATTAGGTTCTGAGATTTATCGTAAATACGGAATTGAAGGCTTCTATTTGAATGATTTATTTAGATTTGAACCTGAATTACATGATATGATGCATAAATCTATAGAAATGGGTCGTGCATTTATCATCAAAGAATATCAGCAAAAACCGATGCCTTTGTTCTTATTATGGAAAGGTATTATTCATACAACATTACGTTATCCTGAACACAAATATTTGTTAGGCGGCGTGAGTATTAGTAATCAGTTTTCAGATTTCTCTAAATCATTGATGATTGAGTTCATGAAGTCCAATTACTATGATCCTTATATTGCACAATATATTCACCCAAAAAAGGCTTATAAAGTAAAACTGAAAGATGCTGATAAAGATTTTATCTTCGATGAAGCAGAATCTGATTTGAATAAGTTTGATAAAATCATTGACGAATTAGAACCAGGAAATTTACGTTTACCTGTTTTAATCAAAAAGTATATCAAGCAAAATGCACGTGTTGTAGCTTTTAACGTCGATCCTTTGTTTAATAATGCTATCGATGGTTTAATGTACATTAGAATCGCAGATATTCCGGAAAGCACAATGAAACCGGTTATCGAAGAATTTCAAATAGAATTGGAGCGCAAATTATCTGAGAAAGAAGATTAATTACAGCGATTATTATAAAATTAAAATCCCATTTGCTATAAAAGCGAATGGGATTTTTTAATTACAATTTTTTCCTCAAAACTAGTCCGGATGTTCCTTCCCAAACAATTTACCAAATCTCTATTTTTTGAATTAGATATAATTAAACTCATATCCAAACCCTATTAAAGAACAACTACACTTCGTTTGTAAAGAGATGCAATATTACTTCGCAAAAGAACTAGAAACGTCCCTTAAAAGTCATTAAAACAAAAGAAAAAGATATTTATAAAACTCCCAAAAAGAAAAAATCCCATTTGCCGCAGCGAATGGGATTTTTTATGTTTTAGAACCAAGGTTTTTGACCAATCTGATATGTTTGATAAAAATCTTCATCAGTTTTAGTGAGGTAAATTATCCCTTCTATTATACCAATTAAACCTCCAATACCAAATATTATGTTCAATAAAATTTGAATAATTCCCTCTTTTGTATATCCTAAATAAAATTTATGAATACCCAAAAAACCTAATAAAATAGCTAGAATTCCTGCTACAACCTTTTTATTCTCTTCACGATAAACCGGAGGATTATTCCAGTGTTCTGTTTTTGTGTTTTCCATTTTTATAGTGTTATTAGTTAATTAAACTTCTTTAAAAAAGGTTTTCCTGTCTTTTAAAACCAAATGGATTGATGCAATATATCATCAAACGAATTATTTTTGACAAAAAGAATCAATCGGATAAAATGATAAAAAGCTAAAAAATAAGCCATATTATAGGCTAGTTTTCTATTGTATAAAAGACTTGTAAAATATTCTTTTTTAGTTATAATTTCTGTTGTCAATACAATAATAGTAAGCCAACAAAACACAATAACAAAAGGCCCTAAAATATGATAACTAAGTGACTTGTAAATATCTCCCTGATAAAAATAAACCAATGATTTTGTAATCCCGCAACCAGGACAAGGAAAACCTGTAACCATCTTGAAAGGGCAAAACGACTGATCAGATTCTAAATGGTTATTATGATTATCAAGCATCAAAAAAAACGGAACTATCAGTGTAATTGCTGCACCGATAATTCCGTAAATTTTACGTTTTGTTCTGTTATTATTTGTATAATCTGTTGATATCACCTTGTACAATCATTGCTGCTGCAATAGGAAAAAAGAATCCTAAAACAATTAATAAAGTTGACTGATCTTTTTGAAGCTCTCCAGTTTTCTCATAAACTTTTGGCAATGCTTCTTTTCCAGCCAAATAATAAAAATAAATATTTACCGGCATACAACATCCTGCAAAAATTGCAATAGGCTGTGAGATAACTTCTCTTCCTGCAACGGCATTAAAAACTTCAGATACTTTAATATTCCAATAAATTAAATATAATCCACAAGTCAAAAACCCAAAAAGCAATACCATAATAGGATCTACTTTAAATACTGGAATTGGTTCATTAAAATTATTAGACGTTTCTTTAAATTCGTTTTCCATTTTTTATTAGTTAAAATTAATTGGTTATGTCCTACTCTTAGGATTTTCGGTCACTCCTTATTTAGAAACAATATTATTAAAAATTAACATTAAAAACTAATTCTAGTCTAAAAATTCTACAGAAAAAACTCGTTATTTAATTCTAAAAACTACAATGCAATCAAAACTTGGTCTTTAAACAATTTACTTATTATAAACCGCTTTAATTTTATCTACTATAACCTGCGCCAAACGCTCGTGGCTCTCAAAAGTCCAACCGGCAATATGAGGCGTCAACAAGACATTTTTGGCTTCTAATAAATATTGAAAAGCTTCCGGAGTATTTTTATCCTGAAATAATGTTTCAAAAGATAATTTCTCATATTCCAAAACATCCAAACCTGCTCCCAGAATCTTTTTAACCTTCATAGCTTCAACCAAATCTGCTGTAACGATATTTTTACCACGCGAAGTATTTATAATCCAAAATGGCTTCGAAAACGCATTTATAAAATCAGCATTCACAATTTTATCCGTTTCCGGAGTCCATGGAAGATGTAAACTCAAAACATCTGCTTTTTGCTGTAATTCCTGCAATGAAACTTGTCTGGCATTTTCATCTCCAATATTTTCTAAGATATCATGAAACAAAACTTCTACTTCAAAACCACGAAGTTTTTTAGCAAAAGCTTTTCCCATATTTCCGTAACCAATAATTCCAACGGTTTTTCCATCAAGTTCATGACCACGATTGCTTTCACGATTCCAATGTCCCCCTTTTATTTCGGCATCGGCTTGATTTAAATTATTGAATAATGACAAAATTACGCCTAAAGAATGTTCTGCAACAGCGTTGCGATTACCTTCCGGAGCAGCAATTAAGTGAATTCCTTTTGTCTTGGCATAATCACAATCGATACTTTCTAAACCCGCACCAACTCTGGCAATAAACTGCAAATTGGTAGCTTTATCCAAAAACGTTTTATCAATTTTAAAACGGCTCCTGATTACAATTCCGTTATAATCCTGAATCTTGGATTCAACTTCTTCTTTTGAAGATTTAAAATCGGCGTGATTTTCAAAACCGGCATCTTCTAATTGTTGCCATAAAATTGGGTGATTGCTATCGATGTGAAGAATTTTTATGCTCATTACTTTTTAATTTTATTAAAACAAAAATACGGTTAATTCTCTAAGATATCTTGTAAAAATTAATCCCGCAAAAACCAACAAAAGCAAAACCAAGAAGTTCAAAATTTCTTATTGGTCCGATTTTTTTTTAACTTTGAAAATATAAGATTCGCCAGCTTTGTCCGAATTTTTCCTTTCTAAATTATAATTCCCCTCCAATATGAAACTAACCAAGACTTTTAAAGCCTTTTTTGAAAATGAAAAATCGGGAGGAATATTATTACTCTTTGTCACTATTATATCACTTTACCTCGCCAATTCTTCGTTTCAGACAGAATACATCGCTTTTTGGGAAAAAGATATAAACGGACATTCGATCACACATTGGATTAATGACGGTTTAATGACGATTTTCTTTTTGTTAATTGGTCTTGAATTAGAACGCGAAATTTATCATGGCGAATTATCCAGCATAAAAAATGCCTCTTTACCAATTATGGCAGCTCTTGGCGGAATGCTTATTCCTGCTTCAATTTTCCTGGCTTTAAATTTTGGAACCGCAACTCAAAACGGAGCGGGAATCCCAATGGCAACAGATATAGCTTTTGCAATTGGAATTTTGTCTCTTTTAGGAAAAAAAGTTCCATCATCATTAAAAGTGTTTCTAACTGCCCTCGCTGTTATTGACGATTTAGGCGCTATTGTAGTAATTGCCGTTTTCTACACGACAACAATTTCTTTTGTAAATCTTGCCATTGCATTAGGAATCTGGGCATTCTTATTTATTTTGAATCGAATGAAAGTTCAAAACCTGATTCCATATTTAATTGGAGGCGTTGTAATGTGGTATTTTATGCTAAATTCTGGCGTTCATGCAACAATTACGGGAGTTATTTTAGCTTTTGTAATTCCGTTTGGCGATGGCGGAGAAAATTCATCTTCGTATAAACTACAGCACTTTTTACACAAACCTGTTGCTTTCTTTATTTTGCCATTGTTTGCCATTGCAAATACTTGTATTGCAATTCAATCTGACTGGCACGAAGGTTTAAATCATCCAAATACATTTGGAATCATTTTAGGTTTAGTAGTTGGAAAACCTCTGGGAATTTTACTTTTCTCTTCTATTGGAGTAAGTGCAGGATTATGTTCTTTACCTAAAAATCTGAAATGGGCGCATATTCTAGGCGCAGGAATGTTGGGCGGAATTGGTTTTACAATGTCAATCTTCATTACGATTCTCGCTTTTAAAGATCCTGAAACTATCGTTTTTTCTAAAATCGCTATTTTGATTGCTTCAATACTTTCCGGAATTTTTGGATTGGTTTATTTGAAATTTACTGTGTCCAAGAAAAAAACCATTTAATTATGACAACGTCTTTTTATAAAATTACAATCATAACTTTCTCCTTTCTACTATTTTCTTCCTGCAAGGATAAATCCAAAAACGTTACAGACGAAAACAATTCTAAAGAAGTTCTTATCGATTTGACAAACAAAAACGACGAATCTATTGAAGGTTTATACAAAACAGAACCAGATCCAAATAGCACTGAAGAATGTGAAATTTCTCTTGAAATCGCTAAAATAAAAAGTGACTATGTCTATTCTCTAAAAACTAAACTTCGAAAAGTAAAAGGCAAAGCAACTTTCTCTACAAATGAATCCGGAGAAAAATATATTGTTTTAGAAGGCATAAAATGGGATGATTATGAAGGAGACATCAGCAATGAAGATGAAACTGATTCTATTTCTGACTCAAAAGAAGCATTAGAAATTCCTGTTGGAATTGATGCGAGTTATGTAAAAGACACCATAACTATTCAGAATTATGGCAATTCTATGAATTCGTATACTAAGATTTCAGAATGTGGCAGGAAATACATACAGTTGATTAAGAAATAAAACTTACTATTATGATTGCGAGAATCTGGCACGGAAAAACAAGAATTGAAAATTATGAAACCTATACTCAATTCATAAAAAACACAGCAATTCCTGACTATTCAAAAACAACAGGTTTTATAAAATTGTCATTTTTAAGAAACATTAAAAACAACGAAGCCCACTTTACACTTATTACCTATTGGAAAAACCTCGAAGCGATTAAAAACTTTGCCGGCGAAGATTATGAAAAGGCTAAATATTATCCTGAAGATGATGAGTTTCTCTTGGAGTTTGAAGAAAAAGTCGAACATTTTGAAGTTTTTGCATAAGAAAAAACCGAAAATAAAAAATCCCAAATTCTAATTTTATCAATTGGAATTTGGGATTTTTATATTGAAATTTCTCATAAAACTAACCTTTAATCTGTTTCAAAGAAGTTTTGATTCCTTTGATCAAAGACGAACTAAAACCATTATGTTCCATTTCGTTCAAACCAACGATTGTGCAGCCTTGAGGCGTTGTTACACGATCGATTAATTGCTCCGGATGTACTTTTTCCTCTAATAACATTTTTGCAGCTCCTTTTACAGTTTGTGCCGCAATTGCCAAAGCTGTATTCGAATCAAAACCTATTTCGATTCCGGCTTGCATCGAAGCACGAATATATCTTAAAGCATATGCCGTTCCGCATGCGCCAAGAACAGTTGCAGCATCCATTAACTTTTCGTCAATAACCGGAGCCGTTCCTAAATCCTGAAATAAATCAACGATTGGCAAAGCTTTTTCTCTGTCCTTTTCAGGGAAAGAAATACAAGTCGCTGACTCTCCAAATTGTGCCGCAATATTTGGCATAATGCGAATTACAGGATATTCGTTATTTGTTTTTTCCTGAAGCATATCCAGCGATAAACCACTTACTGCAGATGCAATAGTTTTTCCTTTGATTACCGGTAAAATTTCAGCAAAAACGGTATCAACCTGATATGGTTTAATGGTTAAAATCACAACATCGGCTTCTTGAATATTATGTTTATTATCTGATGAAACCGTGATTCCGTATTCCGATAAATATTGAATACTTGCGATATTTCTTCGTGTAACCGTAACCTGATTACTTTTAGAGAACTTTGCAATTCCCAAGGCGATAGAAACTCCCAAGTTTCCTCCTCCAATTATATGTACTTTCATTCTTGGTTGGTTTTTTGATTTATTTTTAGCTGAGTAATAGCAGATTTTTTCGGCATGTAAATTACGCAGATTTTACAGATATTAAATCACTGTAATCTATCAATTTGTGGCAAAAATCTAAAAGTCAAGAATCATTCTGGCTATTTTAAAAGCATTATTCCATCTAGCTCTTTTCGAAAGAAACACGGATGATACGGGATTTACAAAAGTAAAAACGCAGATGAAAACGGATTTTTAAAAATAATAGATGAAAAAATTCGTTTTGATCGGCGTTTTCGCAATAGCGAATCAGTTTAATCCGCGTTCCTCTATAGATATTTTAAGATTTGTAGTCGTAATAAACAAACCTTGCACAAAATTTATGCATCTATATTATTCTTATAGCAATTTTCCTTTTAATAATAAAGAAGCAATCGTAAAGTAAATCACTAATCCTGTTACATCTACCAAAGTAGCCACAAATGGCGCCGATGAAGTTGCGGGATCTAGTTTAAGTCTTTTCAGTAAAAAAGGTATCATTGATCCGGAAAGTGTTCCCCATAAAACAATAAATACTAATGAAAGCGAAACCGTTGCTCCAATTGCTAACCAATGTTCTCCGTATTCATAAAGACCGGTTTGTTGCCAAACCATAATTCTGATGAAACCAACAATTCCTAAAATTGCGCCTAATAAAAAACCTGATGCAATTTCTTTCTTCATTACATACCACCAATCCTTTAGTGTCAGCTCTTTCAATGCCATTGCACGAATAATCAAAGTCGCTGCTTGTGAACCGGAATTTCCTCCACTCGAAATAATAAGCGGAACAAATAATGCTAAAACTACAGCTTTCTCAATTTCACCTTCAAAAAATCCCATCGCCGAAGCCGTGAACATTTCTCCAATAAATAAAACAACCAACCAAGTAGCTCTTTTTTTGACCATTTCGCCCAAACGTGTTTGAACGTAAGGTAATTCTAAGGCTTCCAATCCCCCGAATTTCTGAATATCTTCGGTATCTCTTTTCTCGATTTCGTCTTTGATTACATCGATAATATCATCGATTGTAATGCGACCAACCAAACGTCCTAATTCATCCACAACCGGAATTGCTTCAAGGTCGTATTTATCCATTATTCTGGCAACCTCAACATCAGGTGTTTCAACGTTTACATGATATAATTTTCGAATATAGATATCAGAAATTTGCGTTTTTGTAGAAGTTGTCAATAAGTCCTTAAGCGACAATCTGCCTTTAAGTCTGTTTTCATCATCAACAACATAAATTGAATGTACTCGCGAAACATTTTCTGCCTGAATACGCATTTCTTTAACGCAAGTAAGTACGTTCCAGTTTTCGTTGACTTTCACCAACTCTTTATGCATAATACCTCCGGCAGTATCTTCGTCGTAACGCAATAAATCAACGATTCCTTTTGCGTGTTCTACGTCCTGAAGTTCGGAGATTACCTCGGCTTTTCTATCTTTTGAAAGTTCTCCAATAATATCCGCCGCATCATTGGTTTCAAGTTCATCAAGCTCTTCGGCAATTTCTTTAGGCGAAAGTCTGTTTAAGATTTGTTCACGTAAATCGTCTTCTAATTCCAAAAGAATTTCAGCCGTTTTTTCGCTATCTAAAACCTTGAATATATAAGTTGCTTCATCAATGTCAATTTCATCAAGGATTTCAGCGAAATCCGCGTGATGCATGTCATTTAATAAAATCTCCAGCTCTTTGTTGTTTTTAGCTTGGATGAGTTGAGCTATTTGTTTAATTAGCTCTTTACTGATTTTAAACTCCATCGGCTTCTATTTTTTGAGTCAAAACAATAAATTCGTCTACGCTTAATTGCTCCGGACGCTTATCAAAGATAGTGTCTAATCGCAATTCATCTGATAAATTTAATGTTTTCAAACTGTTACGTAATGTTTTTCGTCTTTGCTGAAAAGCCGTTTTTACAACTGTAAAAAACAACTTTTCTCCACACGGAAGGCTATAATCTTCCTTTCGGGTCATTTTCATCACACCCGACTTAACCTTGGGCGGAGGAATAAAAACGTTTTCATCTACCGTAAACAAATACTCAGTATCATAGAAAGCCTGGGCTAATACAGATAAGATTCCGTACGCTTTTGAGCCTTTTTTCTCGCATATTCTTTCAGCAACTTCTTTTTGAAACATCCCCGAAAATTCCGGAATCTGATGCTTAAATTCTAAAGTCCTGAAAACAATTTGCGTAGAAATGTTATAGGGAAAATTCCCAATAATAGCGAATTGTTTATTTTCATAAACCTCGTTTATATTATATTTCAGGAAATCCTGAGAGATAATTTTATCTTTTAGTTTTGGATAATTTTCACCCAAATACACCACAGATTCTCCATCAATCTCAATCACGTGTGTATTAATTGGTTTGTCAAGCAAATACTTAGTCAACACACCCATTCCTGGTCCTATTTCTAAAACCTCATCATATCCTTTTAAACTTAAAGTATCCGCAATAGCTTTTGCGATACTTTCGTCTTTCAGGAAGTGTTGTCCTAAATGTTTTTTGGCTTTTACTTTTTCCATTTTCTTTATTGTTTTGCCTTTTTAAAAAGACACTAAACTTTTCTTTCTTGCCAAGTTTGCCGCAAAGGCACTAAGATGCAAAGTTTTATTTATTTTTCTGTTTTGCCGAATTATACAAATTATCACAAATCTTAAAATATAATAATCTGCGTAAATCAGTTTAATCCGTAAAATCGGCGGGCGATCTTAATGTTCCGAAATCACTTCTAATTCCGTTCTGAAAGAAAGCATTTTATCTGCAAATAATCCCAAAGCTTCTCTGTGAAATTCCGGTTCATCTTCGATATAATATTTCTCTAAAGTTTCTTTGCTATCGGTAACATATTGAACAGAATAAGTAATTCCGCCCATTTCTTCATTCACCAAAACTTTTACAATTCGTGCCGAAGAAAACTTTTGAGTTGCCAGAATTTCCGGTATGTGTTTTTCCTGCATCCATTTTAACCATTGGTCGTGAACGCTTTCGTGTATATTGGTGGTAACGTTGTAAATAATCATTTTTTTAAAGGTTCTGAGATTCTAATGTTCTAAGGGACTAAGTTTTTTAACTTTCCAGACTCTTAGAAACAAATCATCATATTTGTAATTCTTCTATAATCGTTTATTCGGTTAAACGTCTAACCGAATAAACGGTTCAACCAAACTATAAATTCTTGTCTCCTCTTAACTGTCGGTATTTTTTTCTCGCATCAACAAAGTAAATACTATCCTGATGGTTAAAAATTACCTTCTCGTACAAAGGTTTTGCCTTTTCTATATCGTGCAATTCGTCGTTGTAAATCTCTGCCGAAAAAAACAGCGCTTCATCTACATAAATTCCGTCACTATGATTGTCAATAATCTGTTGGTATTGGCTTAAAGCCGAATTATAATCTTTCTGACTTTCATAAACTTTACCTAAACGCAACAATGTTACGGCTTCGATTTCTTGTCCTTTATAGGTTTTCAGAATGCTCTGAAACTGCGCAATTGCTTCCGGTTTTTTATTCTGATACATCAAAAAGTCACCTTTCGCAAACTGCTTTAAAGCCGTTTGTGTCGAATCTGCAACGGTATTATCATTAATCAATAAAAAATATTCAAGAGCATCATTTGCAATCAATTGCGTGTTTGCTGCTTTCAACTCTTTAAATTGTTTCAAAGCCCACTCAAAATCGCCTTTATAATAACTTGTTTTTGCAGCTTTTAAACTTGCTTCGTGCGCCATTACATCATTCTTTAAATCCAACTGAATTTGCGAATAATAAATCAACGCCTGATTGTATTTTTCTTCCAAAAGCAAGATGTCTGCCAACTCCATCTTAGCATCTGCTTCCTGATAATCATTCAAATTTAATTCCAGCGCTTTTTTAATAATTGCCTTGCCTTCTTCCGTCTTTTTTAGATTAAAAGCCAGGAAATGCGCCTGAATTATTTGCAAAGATAAGGTAAAAGGAGTTATTTCATAGGTTGTGAGCAATTGTTGTAACTCAGCATTAATAATTGGATAGTCTTTTTCCTGTGCTTTGTCGATTTTAATTTGCATTAAATACGAATTAGTCTGAACCAACAAATCTAAATCTTTAGTATTTTGAAGGATAAAATTCAGGATTTCTTCCGCTGTATCCGTATCATCTTCATTCATTGCAAACTGACTTAAATTTACAATACTCGAAAGAGATTCCGGTTCACGTTTGTAAATGGCTTTTTCCTGAATAAAGGCTTTTCCGAATTCTTTTTGTTGTACATAAAACCAACTTAAATAGTGATTCCAAAATACATCCTGATCTTTTTGAGTTCTAAGGATTAAAGCCTTACGCATTGCATCTTTAAAAGCGGTGTTATCTGTTTCGCCACTCATAAAACGCGATAATTGCGTCTGAATTAAATTAGCATTCTGAGGATTATTATAGGATTCTGTTAATAAAAGTTCGATCATTTGATCCGTCTTTCCTAACTGTCCGTAAAGCATTCCTATTTGAAAATTAAAATTGTAACTCGGCTGAACCTGCATTGCTGTTTGATATGCTTTTAAAGCATATTCAAGCAACACTTTTTTCTCAAAAGAATTCCCGATTCCGTAAACATCATTCGGACTGGTTTTGATTTTTTCGATCGCCTGCTCGTAGTAATTTTTAGCTTTAGCGTCATTTTTCTGTAATTGGAAATTATATCCTAATTCTACTAAAAAGACACCTTGTTTATATCTGTTAAAACGTTCCTGAATAGCTTTTTGAGCTACATCAAATTGCTGCAATTGCTGATAACAATCTACGGTTCTTAAAAAATATTGTGTATTGGATGGTGCACTGTTCAAAAGCTCTTCATAGCTGATTTTAGCTTTTTCGAAATCACCTTTATCGTAGTAATATTGAGCAAGTTGCTCATTTTGTGCTAGTGCAAAAGTAGACCACAACAGAACGATATAGATAAAGATGTTTTTCATAATTCAGTCTTTTTTAGTCACTTTTTTCAGTTTTTCAATCTCAATACAAACTAAGTCTATAAACTAAATTACAACTTGCTTCTTCGATTTCCAAACTATCAAAGCTAAACCAATTAAAATAAATGGAATACTTAATAATTGTCCCATATTAATTGGCATACTGTTTTCCCAAGCTTCTTGATTTTCTTTGAAATATTCAATTATAAATCTGGCTAAGAACAATAACGTCAAGAAATATCCAAAAATTATTCCGTCAGTTTTTCTGATTTTATCTGATTTATACATCCAATATAAAATCACAAAAATCAACAAATAAGCAAATGCTTCATACAATTGCGTTGGATGTCTTGGAATCATGTCGTCTCTTTCGAAAACAACTCCCCAATTTCCGTTAGTTGGTTTTCCGTAGATTTCAGAATTCATAAAATTCCCAAACCTAATAAAAGCTCCAGTAACAGGAACTCCAATTGACATTTTATCTAAAAGCCACAAGAACTTAACTTTGTATTTGCGACAATATAAAACCATCGCGATCAAAACTCCAATTGATCCTCCGTGACTTGCCAATCCCATATAACCAACAAATTTATAAACTCCACCTACCTTCTGAATTGGCAAAAGAATCTCTATTGGATGTTGCAAAAAATAAGACGGTTCATAAAAAAAACAATGTCCTAATCGGGCGCCTAAAATTGTTCCAACTATTACATATACGAGTAAACTATCCAGATTGTCTATGGATAAATGCTCTTTTTTGTAAATATTTCGTACAATATAATAACCCAGTAAAAGCCCGCAAGCAAAAAGAGCACCATAATATTTTAAAGGAAAACTATCCGTTATCATCACAATAACCGGATCTACATTCCAGTTTAGTACTCCATTCATAAGTATACCATTTAAAAGTATTCAGTCGCAGTCGCAGTTAAAAAACTGAAAACTGCGACTGAGACTATTAACTTTATTTTATTCTTAATTTATAATATCAAATCCACAGTAAGGGCGTAAAACTTCTGGAATTACGATTCCTTCCGGAGTTTGGTAATTTTCTAATATTCCTGCCAAAACTCTTGGCAATGCCAATGAACTTCCGTTAAGTGTGTGTGCCAATTGATTTTTTCCGTCTTTGTCTTTGAAACGTAATTTCAAGCGATTTGCCTGAAAAGTTTCAAAGTTAGAAACTGAACTAATTTCTAACCAACGATCCTGCGCTGTAGAAAATACTTCAAAATCATAGGTCAAAGCCGATGTGAATCCCATATCGCCACCACACAAACGTAAAACTCGGTATGGCAATTTCAATTCTTTCAAAATATCTTTTACATGCTCTACCATTCCGTCAAGTGCTTCATAAGACTTATCAGGATGTTCAACACGCACGATTTCTACTTTATCAAATTGGTGCAAACGGTTTAATCCACGAACGTGTGCTCCATAAGAACCTGCTTCACGACGGAAACATGGCGTATATGCTGTATATAAAACTGGTAATTCAGTTTCTGTTAAAAGAACATCACGGAATAAATTCGTAACCGGAACCTCAGCCGTTGGAATCAAATATAAATCATCAATTGTTGAGTGATACATTTGTCCTTCTTTGTCTGGCAATTGTCCTGTTCCGTAACCTGAAGCTTCGTTTACCAAATGCGGAACTTGTACTTCATTATATCCTGCAGCAGTATTTTTATCTAAAAAGTAATTGATTAAGGCACGTTGTAAACGAGCACCTTTTCCTTTGTAAACCGGAAATCCTGCACCCGTAATTTTTACACCTAATTCAAAATCGATGATATCATATTTCTTTACCAATTCCCAGTGAGGTTGTGCACCTTCATGAAGAACCGGAATATCTCCTTCTTCGAAAACATTCAAATTGTCATCCGGAGTTTTTCCTTCAGGAACAATATCAGCCGGAAGATTTGGTAATGTGTATAATTTATGAGTCAATTCGACAGCCAAAGCTTCTGCTTTTTCGCCTAATTCTTTACTTTTTTCTTTTAATGAAACGGTTTTTTCTTTTAAGATTGCGGCTTTAGATTTCTCACCCGCTTTCATTAATTCGCCTATATCTTTGGACAATTTATTAGATTCGGCTAAAGTGTTATCTAATTCAACTTGTGTTGCGCGACGGTTTTCGTCTAGTTGCACCACTTCTTCAACAACGCTTTTAGCATCGATATTTCGTTTTGCTAAAGCCTTGATTACTTTCTCCTGATTCTCTCTAATAAATGCGATTTGTAACATAGCTTGATTTTTATAACTATTGTATTTTTTATATAAAGGAAGCAAATTTAAGGAAATGTTTCATAAGAATAAGCCAAAGTTGATGAGGAAAAACGATTTTGAAGATTATTATGCAAAGATCCGTTAAGGTTTTACAGAGATTCGGAAAGCTTTTTGGACAGATCAACATTATACAGATAAAATCCCAAAGCGATGATACATTTTGCAGCAACAGATTTTAATCCGTTGAACGCATCAATTAAAATATAGAAATAAGTAAATTGCAATTAAAAATTTACAATGATTAATATCGACCACTTTATAGAAGATTTTTCAAAGACTTTCAAAGATCTTATTGTTTCAGAACCTTGGACAATTACAAACGATCTTAAAAATATAATCGAAAAAATGATTTTAAATCTTGATGATAATTATATAATTAAAGATAATGTTGCTATTCATAAATCTGCAATTATCGAAAATAATGTAATCATAAAAAGTCCTGCAATTATAAGTGCGAACTGCTTCATTGGAGCAAATGCTTATTTTAGAGAAGGTGTTTTTTTAGATCATTCTGTAAAAATTGGTCCCGGTTGCGAAATCAAAAATAGTATTGTTTGTTCAGGAACTGCAATTGCACATTTTAATTATATTGGAAATAGTATTATTGGCCGAAACATCAATTTTGAAGCAGGTTCGATTGCCGCAAATCATTACAACGAGCGAGCTATAAAGAAGATATCTGTACTTTATAATGGAGAAATTATTGAAACTAACTCAGATAAATTTGGATCGCTAATTGGCGATAACTCCAGAGTTGGCGCAAATGCAGTATTATCACCAGGAACAATATTAACTAAAAACTCGATCGTAAAAAGACTTGAATTGATTGAGCAAGTTCCGCTAAAATAATATTTAGCGAAAGGCTTATTTATGCTCAACTAGCAATTCTCTCAATTCATTGGTTTTTAAATATGTCGCAAAACGTCCGGAAAGCAATAACATTTCTCTTTCTTCGGGCGTAATTCTCAATTTAGTTTCGACATGAGAAGCATATTCATATAGAAGTAAAATTTGTCGTGGTGACAATTCGCTAAATTTTTCTTTATCTAATGTGGCAACGATTACTTCGCCGTCTTTATCTTTTTTAAAGGCGTCCTCGCCAAATTTACTCAACAGTTCTTGCTTAAAATTAGCGTATAATTTTGACCAACTGCTCGAATCGTCATTTGTGTTTTTTAATTCGATTACTAAATCTTCATAAGGCTGATCTTTATCCAATTTTAATAAATGATCCCGAATCGTAGTAAAACCAATAATTTGATAATTTGTAACCGGAATTTTATAGCGTTCAAAAGTATTTTCGACATCTTTATCAAAAGTCATATATCTTGTTTGAACCGTGTATAAAGATGCAGTTTCAAACAACGAAATCAACTTGATTTTGGCATCATTTACATAAGGTTCTTTTTTCCCCTGTCCCAAACAATCGATAAAAACTGCTTTTTTATTCTTATCGTCAACTTTGGTATCGTTATGAAGTAATTCTACCAAAGTTTTATATCCCATATTATCTGAAGCGCCGCCATCGACAATACACAATATCTTATCTCTGTTTTTTACTCCGAATTTCACTTTTGGAAGAACTCCGGGAAAAGCTGAACTTGCTGTAATGGCGTAAGTAACCGGAAAATTATATCCGTCATTTATCTTATTCTCATTCAATGCAATATCTGCTTTATTGGGCGCCAAAGACGAATTTAGATTTAAACCTCGAATAATATGTGGCATAAACGGAATGCGTTCGCCATTGTTAAAAGCAGTTCCATTTGCAACAAACATCGGTAAAGAAGGCGTTTGCTTACTATCTTTTGAAACAAAGAAATCCGACAATAACATTTGAGTTCCAAACTTATTGACATTATCAGGATTAGTGCCGTCATATTGCAAAATATCCGAATCTATACGTTGCGTCATCGATATTTTATCTCCTTTTTCGTTTCGGCTATTGTTTAGAAGTGATAATATATTGGCCGATTTATCTACGTAATCTTTATACGCATCGGCTTTAGAAAAATAGAATTCGTTGAAAGTACAATTGTCATAAAACAATTTATTTTTAAGAATAGTCAAATAATATCCCGCCGAAAAACAACCTCCAGAAACAGTCGAATAATAATCGATCTCATTCAGAAAATTACGTTGACCATCACTTTCTTTAATTTCTTCTAATCCTAAAAGAACGCCCATACTAAAAAACTGAGCTCTCGAACCTCCGCCCGAAATACCAATTCCAAGAGCAATATTAGGATTTTGAAACCTTTTATCCCTTTCCTGAACTGATTTGTAATCGCTTAATGATACCGATGGAATAGAATTATAATTGATTTCTGAAAACAGACTTATTTTATTTTGAGAAAATCCTATCTGAAGAAAAAGAAGAAAGAATATCTGGTAGTATCTACATCTCATTTTTGACTTTTTAAATCGCTAAATCATTCAAGGCTAAATTAATGAAGTTATTTCAGAAAGTTACTTGAACGCTTCACAAAGATTCGCCAAGTTTTATTAAAAAAAATTTGAAATTAATCATGTGAAAATATATTAATCGCGCAAAGACGCAGAGTCGCAAAGGAAATAAAACTTAGCGCCTCTGCGTCTTTGCGAGCAATTTTATAGATATTATAAATCTTTGCGAGGCTTCAACTTCGCTCAGCCTGACAATGCATGATTAAAAACTTTGCGAATCTTTGCGAAAAACCTTAGCGAACTTTGCGGTAAAAAACCTTTGAACCTTTGAACCTCAAAAAAACTAAGCTCTCTTAATTTCATGTCCAACAAATTCCTCTAAAGCAGCAAACATATCGTCTACAGAAAGTACTTCGAAATCAGGGTGGTTTTTCAAGAAATTAGCATTTAGTGTAACCAGATTTTCTTCCAGTTCATAGAAAGTATCGTTTTGCAATAAATCGCGCGTTGGGTTTACGCCTTCCAATTTTCCGCTTACGAATTTATTCAGCTTTACGCTGCTCATCAATTTGACTTTTTTGCTTTGTTGTTGAAACAATTCCAAATGTTTTTCGGCACCAATTAATGCCAAACCTTCTTCGATAAGTTCGTTCAACTCTTTATTCCAACCCGATTTATAGACAAACTGAGCAAAATTTCCTTCGGCATATTGCGAATAGTAATAATCAAGATAGTAACTCATCAAAGCATCTTCGTGAATAAATTCGTCATCGACACCTTCTTCGCGCATTAAATTGATTACCGAAATATTGGAATGAATCACATCGTGAAGATTTTCACTATTCATTGCCGTTTCAGAAACTATTATTCTACCAAATTCCTCCATCTTGTTTTTTGTTTTGAGATTGTTTTGCAAATTTCAGCTAAATTAAAACAGAAAAAAAACACAATCTGATTTAAATACCATCAGATCCTTCATTCTTCTTTTGCTCATTCATTTTTGCAACCAAAGCTTTCAATCGCAATGCATGTTCTTTTTTTTCGGCTTGAATTTTAGCCTTTTTCTTATTGAGCAATTTGGTATGCAAAGCCTTGTTTTTGGTATTTTTTTCAGGTCCTTTTGCCATGATTTCTGCTTCTTTACATTGTTTTGCAAATTTCGGGGAAATAATAATACAAATGACATTATTTTTTTGGCCTTTTCTGCGGCGGCGGATCAGGTTATTCGCTGCTATCCCTAACGCATACATTTTCAAAAGACAATAATAATTGGCAAAGATTTTGTTTCACTATTTAAAATTTCAACCAATAAACAAAACCACTAAAACCAAAAACCATGAAAGAAACCGTCTATAAGAGCTTACTATTTTCTCTTTTGATTACTAATATTTGGAGTGTAATAATATTTTTTATCTATTTTTTTGAAAGTCCGGGATGGTTTCAGGGTTTAACAACTCTCATGATTTTTGTATATAGTTGTTGGTTTACTTCAGCTTTAGGAATTCTTTCTATAATAATTTCATTCCTAAAAAAATGGTTTTCTACTCAAAGGAAACTCTTCATGCTTGTTTTAATTGCATGGCTAAATTCATTTTTCTCAATAATACTTTTAATAGTAACCTCTTTGGAAATAGTTCGTTCAGAAGCCATTTTTGGTTTTTACCTATTTTTAAACCTTATTGTTTCAATAGTAGCATTATTAATTATAAAAAGAATTTACAAAACCAATCAGCCCGATTTCCAATCAATAACCCAACATACAGTTTAGAAAATTAAATTAAACCTCAACGCAACCTTTTATAAAATCATAGAAACTTATAATAGTAATTTTCATGGCGTTTTCCGCCGCGGCGGATCGGACTATTCGCTACAAGTCCTCGCACTTCCTGCGTCAGGCTGTGGGCTATCCGCTGCTATCCCTAACGCGCACGTTTTCAAAAGAAGAGATTATTTCGAAAGAAAAAACAGTATTTTAGCATAGTAACAAAAGAAGATTAACAAAAAAGAGAAGTAATAAAATAAAGAGAAATGGGCAAAACAAGACAATTCTTAGATACACTTTCAGATCATGAACTTGCCTTTTTCTATAAATATAAGTTGCATACTTATATGCGCGATACTCAACTAAATATAAATACTTATGTAATAGAACGGAATTTAAACCACGAAAAAATAAATCAACTTATTACAAAACCAACACAACTTTATTACAAAAAAGCAAAATGCTGTCCGCGTTGCGGAACTAATAAATTACTGGTAAATACTGTAGAATGGACAGAAACATATGGCAAAGTTGGATATGAAGACGAAATAGCTGTTGGTGATGCAATGATGGGAAAAGCCACATACAAAGATGAAATTATTTGCAACGTTTGCAATTTTTGGTTACAAGATCCAAACAATAAAAACCCGGAAAAAAGCAAAGAAAACAAATGGTCAATTTGGACTTTTATTAATTTCATTTTAGATATCTAATTCATAACCAGAATTTCAAATCATTAATCACAAAAAAACCAAAACCTCAACGCAACCTTTTACAAAATCAATCATCTGTTAACAAGGAGAATAGTTTAAATTTCAAAAGCAATTCTTTTTAACTAAAAAACCAAAATCATGAAACAGATTTTCATCCTTTTTTGTGTCTTTTTTTTGCTAACAGGTTGCAGCGATAACGACGACTCACATTCATCAGAAGTAAAATATTCCGAAATCATTCAAGGAGATAATTTTAATGGAGATTATAATAATCCAAAAGCCAATCTGGTTATAAAAGATCAAACGGAGTGGAATAATCTACTTTTAAAATTCAATCTCATTACGAATGCAAATGTAATTTCTCCTGATCTTACTGTCGATTTTACCAAATATCAAGTTATCGCCGTTATTGACGACGTCTATAATTATGGCGGATATTCTATAGATATAACCAAAATCATAGAAACCAATAGTAGCATTTTTGTTAAAGTTGAATACTTAAAACCAGGAGGAATTAACGCTGTAATTACCCAACCGTACCATATTGTTAAAATACCAAAGACTAATAAAAAAGTAGTTTTCAAGTAAAACCGCGAAAAGTCTTGCTTTTTAATCTGTGTCTAAAACAATTATGATATAACTTTACGGTTTAAAGACAACAACTATGAAAACCGTATTAATTGCAATTATTTCACTTTTATCTTTTTCAATGCAATCGCAAAATCGTTACGAATTGCAAGATCAGGGAAAAGAAAAACTATATCTTTCTGATTACATCACAACAATGTCTGAAAGAAGGATCATCAAAAGTGAACCTATAATTGTAATTGACGGAACTCCATTCCGTTTTCAGGATCTTGAAAAACAGAAACTTCCCTTGTACAAAAATGAAATTCAGGAAATAACGCCACTTGACCATCAAAAAGGAATCAGCATTTATGGCAATTTTGCCGAAAATGGCGTTTTAATTATCACCACAAACAGAAAGAAGAGTTCGAACAACCATGAATAATCTTTCTAAAAACTGGACATTATTCTTTGTTTCTGGAATCATAGCCATCATCTTCGGCATTATTTATGCTATAATCCTACTCAACGGAAATTCGGCAGAAGACGGATTAATGGGAATTTATATTTTGTTTTGGATACTTCCTGTTTTTGCAATACTACTTATTGATCGTTTTTTGGTTCGCAAGTTTGGCAATCAAAAAGTAAATAAAGTGCAATTCTCTTTTCTCGGATTTATTATACTTTTATGGATTATTAGAGCGATTGCAAATCTCTAAATTATTTAAATCATGATGAAAAGAGTTTTATTAATTACAACTGCATTAATTTTCTTCGGATGTAAAAAAGAAGAAACAAATCCTAAATTTAAATATTTTGATTTTTCATTTAGCAACACTTTTGAAACCTCATTTTCCGTAAAATTTACTCCAAATGACAGTGTTTATCTTAGAGAACATTGGAATGGTCGTACTGTTTTTGATAGCACAACCATTCCCAAAAGCGAAACAAATTATATCGCCTTAATAACAAAAGAAGACAAGAAAACATTGATTGATTTAATATCAAAAACGCAACTTAAAAAGTACGATTCTACTTATTACGAGAATTACAGTGATGGAAGATTTTACACTTTTTATATAGACAAAGATTCAATCAAAAAATCAATTGCAATACATAGTTATAAAGATGACGTTCCTAAAGAATTGGATTCTTTGGCAAAATGGATTTATATTTGGAAAAAGAACATCAAATTAATTAAGACTAATAAAAACTTAACTTTCTTTAGCTCAAAATACATTCTTCCACCACCTCCACCACCTCCAATAAAAACAAGATAAAAATGAACCCAACCTTCTTCCCAACCCAGGAAAAATTCAGAGAATGGTTAGAAAAGCATCACCAAAAAGAAACCGAACTTTTAGTAGGTTTTTATAAAGTGAGTACCAAAAAACCAACTATGTCATGGTCAGAATCTGTAGATCAGGCGCTTTGTTTTGGCTGGATTGACGGCATTCGGAAATCAATTGACGAAGAAAGTTATACGATCAGGTTTACACCGAGAAAAAAATCGAGCATTTGGAGTGTCATAAATATTAAAAAAGTTGAAACACTTACAAAAGCCGGATTGATGAAAGAAGCCGGAATAAAAGCTTTTGAACTAAAATCTGATGAAAGATCAAAAATTTACTCGCATGAAAATGAAGCGTATGTTCTAGATCCTGAACTCGAAAAGCAATTTAAAGCTAATGAAACGGCTTGGGAATATTTCAACAATCAGGCACCATCGTACAAAAAAGTAATAATTCACGTAATTATGAGCGCCAAACAAGAAAAAACCAGAATTGCGAGATTAGAAAAAGCAATAAAATTTAGCGCCGAAGGAAAACGAATGCTGTAAAAAATTCAGAAAAAACGACTTCTTGCCTACTCTATTTAATTTTACTTTTTGGTAATATACTTCGGCACTTATTTTTACAAAAAAATAAAACAAAAAAGTAAATAAAGTACACTTTTTCTTTCTGTCTTTGTAGTACTTTTATAAAATATTTAGGAGCAATACTACTTATTTACAAAACACTTTCTCCTCTAAAAAGATAACCAATGGAAAAAAGAACCACTTTACAATACTACGTTTTAGATGTTTTCTCTAATAAAAGTTATAAAGGAAATCCGTTATCCGTTGTTTTTACAGATGGTGATTTAGATTTGGAAGTTTATCAAAACATTGCAAAAGAATTCGGTTACTCTGAAACTTCGTTTGTTTATTATTCTCCGGTGCAAAAAGCACTAAATGTTCGTTCGTTTACGCCAATAGGTTTTGAAATAGACGGCGCAGGACACAATTTATTAGGAGCAGTTTGCGGAGCATTACTAAAAAAACTTCCCATATTTGACGAACAAGACGAATCGAAACGTTTTGTAATGATGAAAAATGCACCAATTCCATTAACGGTAAGTTTTGATCCCGTGACTCAATATCCGGTTGTACAAATGCATCAAAAACCGGCTGTTATCAAACAAGAAATTCCTACTTATAAAATAGCAGTGGCGCTTGGTTTGAAAATTGAAGATTTGGACAGTAATGATTTTGTTCCTTCGGTTGTTCAAACGGAAGTTACACATACAATGGTTCCGATAAAAAACAGCCAATTGCTGAATGATTGTATTCCAGATAATAAACTTTTGATCGAAATTTCGAAAGAATATAAATCAGAAGGTTTTTATTGTTTTGCGATTAATCAAAATGAAGATCATTTAGTCGAAACGAGATTTTTTAATCCAATAATCGGAATTAATGAAGATCCTGCAACGGGAACAGCTGCTGGTCCACTAATTGGTTTTTTGACCCAAAAAAAACAGGCAAAACTTAATAAAGAATATAAAATCCTGCAAGGCGTTAAACTCAACCAACCTTCTTTGATTGAAGTAATGTGTAGAGAAAATGATATTTTGGTTGGTGGTTCGTCTATTATTACAATGCGTGGAGAACTTTATATATAAAAAATAATGCAAAACATACTACTTGAAATTTCTAAGAAAGCAATTGAATATGAGGATTTCAATTTCACATCAGAGCAAATTGAAACTAATTGGCTCGGAGCTATTCCCGCAACGGAAAAGCAAATACGTGAAATTGAAAACAAATTAGGTCTAAACTTACCCAAAGATTATATCGATTTTATAAGAATAACTAATGGTTTTTCAGCGCCGAATGATATCGAGCCAAGTTTTGAATCAATTGAAAATATTGATTACTTAAAAAACATCGAGCCTTTTACAATAGAAGCTTACGCCCATTTACCAGAATTAGAAAATGCTATACTTATTGCAGGTAGAGAAGAAGAACAATATTTTTTACTTATTCCTCCCACATCAAACAGTCCCGAATGGAACTATTGGAAGTTTGCAAACTGGCATCCAGGAGAACAGCCTTATAAAAATCTAAAAGACTATTTTGAAGATGTTCTTCAATTTATAATTAAAAATCACGAATCATAAAAAAAGCTGCATCAAATGATGCAGCTTTTTTTATGTTTAAACCTGAAATCGGAATTTCTTAGTTTGTTTTCATTGGTGGTAAATCAAATGCGATTGATTCATGTTCGAAGTTGTTACGGTGTCCGCCATCGCAAAATGGTTTGTTTGCAGATAATCCGCAACGACAAAGTCCTAATGCAGATCTTCCTTGTAGTCCATAAACTGCTCCTTCTGAATCCATGATTTCAAAATCACCTTCGATTTTGATAGATCCGTTTTTATTGATGATTAATTTTGTCTTGCTCATAACTTGTTTTTGTTTTTTTCAGGGCAAAGATTGCGAAATAAATTTTGAAGATTTTAATTAGGATGCTAGTTTAAACTGGTTCTATTTTAGGATTTCCTTAAGCGATTTGCCAAAGTTTTTTTTTAAAATAAACGTGAATTTAATCGCGCAAAGACGCGGAGGCGCAAAGTTTTTAAATTTATATCTGTCGTCCCTACGGGACTTTTGTTTGTGATCGTATTTCATTTTCAACGGATTAAAATCCGTTGCTACAATATGTAACGAGCCAAAGGCTCTCTTGAAAGTTCCGGAGGAACGATTTATTTTGTAGCAACGGATTTAAATCCGTTGAAAAATGCGCGATCTTGTCAGAAATGACAAACTGGGTGTTTTTTAGCCCCGATAGAAGTGGAAATCCTTTTACTTTTTTCTTTAAAAAGTAAAAGATTGTAACGGATAGCGGGATTAGCTCCTGAAAAAACTACTACGAAAAATCAAATCTTTGTCCATTTTATAGTGTGGTTGCTTCGTTCCTCGCAATGACAAACAATGAGAAAAAACTTTGCGACTCTGCGTCTTTGCGAGATTAATTCACATTCTGCAAAACAAAAACTCGGCGCTTTTTCTTTGTGAAACTCCGTGAAATAACAAAATCTCAATTCTATTGCTTATTTTTGCACTCAATAAAATTGAGTTATGATACAAAATCCAAAGAGATATACTATTACGGCAGCATTGCCTTACACCAACGGACCTATACATATTGGGCATTTGGCGGGGGTTTACGTGCCTGCAGATATTTATTCGAGATATTTACGTTTGCAAGGAAAAGACGTTGCGTTTATTTGCGGAAGTGATGAACATGGCGTTGCAATTTCGATGAAAGCCAAAAAAGAAGGAATTACACCACAAGAAGTTATTGATAAATATGACGGAATTATTAGAAAATCATTCGCTGATTTTGGGATTTCGTTTGATAATTATTCTAGAACTTCGGCTAAAATTCATCATGATACGGCTTCGGAATTCTTTAGAACGTTGTATGATAAAGGTGATTTTATTGAAGAAATTACCGAACAATTGTACGATGCAAAAGCAAATCAGTTTCTGGCAGATCGTTTCGTAGTTGGAACTTGCCCAAAATGTGGCAATGAAGGCGCTTATGGAGATCAATGCGAAAATTGCGGATCGACTCTAAATGCTACGGATTTAATAAACCCGAAATCGACAATTACAGGAGAAACTCCGATTTTGAAATCTACAAAACACTGGTTTTTACCTCTTGACCGTTATACTGAATTCTTGACGGAATGGATTCTTGTTGGACATAAAAACGACTGGAAACCTAACGTTTACGGACAAGTTAAATCTTGGGTTGATGGCGGACTTGAACCTCGTGCGGTAACGCGTGACCTTGATTGGGGAATTGATGTTCCGGTTGAAGGTGCCGAAGGAAAAAAATTATATGTTTGGTTTGATGCGCCTATCGGGTACATTTCTTCTACGAAAGAATGGGCTTTACGCGAAGGAAAAGATTGGGAACCATATTGGAAAGATGAAGACACAAAACTGGTTCATTTTATTGGGAAAGACAATATTGTTTTTCACTGTATTATTTTCCCAGCGATGCTTAAAGCCGAAGGAAGCTATATTTTGCCGGATAATGTTCCTGCAAATGAGTTTTTGAATTTGGAAGGAAACAAACTTTCGACTTCTAAAAACTGGGCAGTTTGGTTGCACGAATATTTAGAAGAATTTCCGGAGAAACAAGATGTTTTGCGTTATGCATTGACATCAAACGCTCCAGAAACTAAGGATAATGATTTTACATGGAAAGATTTCCAAGCGAGAAATAACAACGAATTGGTTGCAATTTTTGGAAATTTCATTAATCGTGTTGTGGTTTTAACCAATAAATATTACGACGGATTTATTCCAACGCCAAACGAATTATCTGAAGTTGACGAGAATACTTTGGCTGAATTAAAAGCGTATCCAGCCGTGATTTCAAGTTCGGTTGAGCGTTACAGATTCCGTGAAGCTCTTGGCGAATTGATGAATGTTGCACGTTTAGGAAATAAATATCTTGCCGATGAAGAGCCTTGGAAAGTTATGAAAGACAATCCGGAGCGTGTAAAAACTCAAATGTATGTAGCGTTGCAAATTGCTGCTGCGTTGAGCATTTTGGCAGAACCTTTCTTGCCTTTTACTGCTGCAAAATTGTCAAGAATCCTTAAAAATGAAGGTAAATTGAATTGGAATGACGTTGCCGAAAATTCAGAATTGATTCCGGAAGGTCACCAAATTGGTGAAGCCGAATTACTTTTCGCAAAAATAGAAGACGAAGAAATACAAAAACAAATAGATAAATTGGAAGCTACAAAAACTGCTAATCTTGCCGAAAGCAAACAACCGGAACCTCAAAAAGAATTGATTCAATATGAGGATTTCGCTAAAATGGATTTACGCGTAGGAACTATTATTGAAGCTGAAAAAATGCCGAAAGCAAACAAACTTCTAGTTCTTAAAATTGATACCGGAATTGATGTTCGTACAATTGTTTCTGGAATTGCCGAAAGCTTTTCGCCAGAAGAAATCATTGGAAAACGTGTTACAGTTTTGGCAAATTTAGCGCCAAGAGCTTTACGCGGAGTTGAAAGTCAGGGTATGATCTTAATGACAACAAACGCCGAAGGAAAATTAGTATTCGTAAATCCTGATACTGACGCTCCAAACGGTGAAACGATAAATTAACTTTTTTAGTGAAAGGTTAGATGCGATATGTTAAAACATGAGAAATTTCTCATGTTTTTTCTTTTTAGATGAGTTTATAGTCGTACGTTTGTCTTGACAAAATATCAGAAGACTTTAAATAGTAACTTATTCAAAGTTAACATAAGCGAACCCTCGCCATGGTGCTGGAACAGGAAACTGTCCTTAATCTATCCTTCGGATATTTTGTCACACCTAAAGCGAGGGTTTCGTGCGTTTAAAATTTTCGATTATGACAAAAGAAAATGAAAAAACATTAGAGCCAGATGTAATGCGTGCAATGGCAGAATTCCTCTCGAATCTTTGGTATGAAGAAGATTTTAGAGATCAACCTGAGTATTTGTCCGAAATTTTCGAGACAATTCTCTTAACCGAAATGGGCGATGATCTAGATCTTCGGATCAGAATGGTAAGTTCGATTAGAACAAGCAAATTGTTGGCAAATGCCCTTGGACCTTTTACGGACACGGAAATTAATAACGCCTGCAAAAAAATCATGAATGCCTAATACCACACAAAAACAAGTTCAATCCTAAATTTTATTATTCAAGAATAATTTAAAGTGTGCCGTCAGGCACAAATGATCGGTAGAAAGAATTAGGTTCAAAATTCGTTGGCGTGCCGTAGGTACGCATCAAAACGATTTCCATGCGTACCTACGGCACGCTAAATCTATTGCAATTCCTTTTTTTCTACCGATCATTTGTGCCTAGCGGCACATTTTGATTCTTGATTTGCATTTCTAAATAAATGCATTACTATTCCTTCACCATAATATCCCTATGGAACCACGGGATTTATTCAAATTAGGGATTTTATAACATCTTAAACGAGGTTTTATTCTATGCTTCTTTTTTTGAAAAATAAAAAATAAGATCTTCGCAAAAAAAAACAGACTAAATAATGCTTAAAAAATTATTCTTTGCCTCGCTATTTTTAAATACTTTAATCTCTTTTTCTCAAGAGGTTGTTAGTTCTACTCCTGTTGAATTAAAAAAGAATCGTGATATTTTTCAGGTTGTAAACAATGAAAAAAAGGATGTTACTTTATTTGTAAGTGATAAAATAAAAGTAAAAGGGATTCATCTTAACGAAAACATGCAAATTGTTGATAGTATTTCTACCGAAAGACCAAGTACTAAGATTTATGATAATATGATTGGTTACAACATCAGCAATAACAATACTAGATTATTTTGGTCTTCTAATAATTATCAGGATATTTATACGCAATTGTTTGATTTTAATACTCGTAAAGTTGAAACAAAACAATATTCTCTTATATTGAAAGAAGAGAAAATTCTACAGAAATTCAGCGAAAATGAAAATTTCTATATTTTAACTTTTATCAAAAAAAGCAGTAATTTAAAACTCCATATTTTTGACAAAGACGGAAACTATACTGCAAAAACAATTTCGCTGGGAGGATTTCACTTTTTAAAACACGATTATGCAAAAACAGATTTAGATGGAATATTAAGCGAAAACTTACTTCCTTTTGAACTTCCTTACACACTAAAATATATCGACCCTGAAAACCCAACTTCATTAACCGATGGAGCTAAAAAGAGAAAATGTTACTTTAATAAAAACCAAATTACAATAACTCTTGACACTAATATTGACTTTACTCAGGTTTTTATCATTGATTTAAAGACTTTTACCGCTACAGAAAAAATTATAAAACAACATTCTATAGCTGGAGATCGTACATTTTTAAATTCTAACTCTTTCTATTTTGACAATAAACTATATCAGGTAAAAACTGCATCAGACCTTTTATATTTTACTATAAAAGATCTGGATGACAATATCTTAAAAGAACATTCTGCAAATGCTACGACTCCAATCGAATTCAAAAATTCTGAAATATATCAGGAAGGTGGAGATTTCTTTGGAGGAAAAAGAACCTTAGAAACCTCAGCGCAGTTTATTAGAAAAGTAAACAATTTGCATGCTGGTCTTTCTTGTTATCATATTGGCGATAATACATTAATTACTTTTGGAGGTGTTTCTGCAACTCAGCAATCAGGCGGACAAGCAGCTTTAGGACAATTTGGCTTAATTGGAGCTTTGATTTCAGTAGCTGTTTACAATCCAACAATGGAAAACTTCAACTCGTATTCTAATAGAAAAGTCGTGAAAATTGAAGGTTTATTTGACAAAGAAGGAAATAATATAAAAGGCGAATTAAAACCTTTGGCATTTGATAAAATCAGGACATTTTTTGATAAAAACACTGATGTTTCATCGCAAACCTTATTTAAAATTAACGACTTTTATTATCTGGGTTATTATGATAATAAAACCAAAGAATATACGATTAGAAAATTTGCTGATTAGAACAAGAATCCCGATTTAAAACTCGGGATTTTTTTTATCTGTAAATTGACTTCAATAGCTGATATTGTTAATACCTAAAGATAGAAAAGTTATAATTTGTGCCGTTAGGCACCTAATATTGGTAGAAAAGATTAGGTTAAAAATTCCGTGGCGTGCCGTAGGTACGCATCAAAACGATTCCATTGCGTACCTAACGGCACGCTATACCTACTGTAATTCTTGTTTTTTCTACCGACATTTAGTGCCTAATGGCACATTTTGATTATTGATTTGCATTGTTGAATTAAAACACTTTTAATTCCTTTGCTGATAAAACAGAGGTTTTGTTTTAGGTTTCTTTTTTTTGCTAAAGAAAAAATAAGATCTTCGTAAAAATTAAAAAACCATCAAAAAATGCTTAAAAATCTACTTCTCGCTTCTTTATTTTTAAATAGTTTACTCTCTTTTTCACAAGACATTGTAAAAGAATTTGATCTGAAATTAGAAAAGAAAAGAGACTTTTTTCAAGTAGTGAATGAGGATAAAAAAGAAGTTATTCTGTTTTTGAATGATAAGGAAAAGGTTACTTCTATAAGATTTGATGAAAAGTTTAATATTATAGATTCTTTGACTACTGCAAGGCCAGAAAAAAAATACGATAATATCATTGGTTATAATCAAAAGGATAATAATTATTTTGTTTTTTGGGCATCAGAAAATAGAAAAGAAATAAGTTCTCAATATTTCAATTTTGCAAAAAAAGAAACCAAAACAACTTCGATTAATCTCGAATTAAAAAAGGAAAAAATAGTCAAAGAGCTTACTATAAACAATGTCTTTTATTTAATTACGATTGTAAAAAACACGAGCATTTTAAAATTTTATATTTCTAATAATGATGGAAATCTAGATACAAAAACAGTAGACTTGTCTAACTTACAATTTCATAGTTCTTCTAATGAAAATGTAAATCTATACGATCTTTTATTTGCAGTATTTGAAGAGCGCTCCATTGAAACTATTCATAATGATAGTCCGCCTTCACTGGCCTTGAGTTCAAAGAAGTACAAGATTTACACCTACAAAAATGACGAGATTATTTTTACTTTAGATAATAATCCTGATTTAACGGCGATACTAAAGATTAATCTCAACGATTTTACTGCCAATTTAAAATCGATTGAACAGCCACGAATAATCATAGACCCGTCTGATTTTAGTACACCTGAGTCAAATTCGTTTTTAATTGAGGATAAAATTCTACAAATAAAAACCAATCATAGTGTCTTATTTTTAACCATTAGTGATCAAAATGGAAATAGAATCAATCAATTTAAAACTTTACGAGACGAAGAAATAGCCTATAAAAATTCAGATGTTTTTCAGGAAACCGGCAGTGTGCATAATAAAAAGGTTCTCGAAAAACCAAAACAATTTATACGAAAAATCAACAACTCTAATCCCGGCATATCATGTTATAAGCTAAATGATTTATATTATACTGTAATCGGGAGTTCGCAAGATATATCGCATGCAGGTGGAGGTCCAGGAATGGGAATGGGTGCTGGTTTTGGTGGCGCTCCTATGGTTTTTGGTTTTACATCGAATTATACTATTGGAAATTTGGTTTCTTATAAGGATAAAATTGTTGTTTACACGAATTGTCTATTTGATTCCAATTTTAATCCTTCAAAAAGCAAAACCGAAACTTCAGCATTTGAAAAAGCCAGATTATTTTTAGAAGAAAACGAAGAAGTCAAAGAGAAGACATCGATTTTTGGCAGAGATTTATATAAAGATTTAATTGTTTTTAAATTCAATACTTCTCTGTATCTTGGGAATTATAATAAACAAAATAAAAAATATCAGATTTTTAGTTTTTCAGAATAATAATCGCAACTATTTACGTTTTTTAATCATTCGTAAAACAGAAATCTTAGCTTTTCTAAAAGATAGTTTTTGAAAAAGCTCAAATTAAAATAAAATGAAAATCACCAAACCAAGATTAGCCTTAATCTGCGGAATACTTTGTATTTCGATCTTCCCGATATTGATAAAACTGAAACTAGCGCCTGGATTAATTTCGGCTTTTTACCGAATGACTTTTGCGGTGATTTTACTTTTGCCTTATGTACTTATTACAAAAAGTTTCAAAATGCCAAAGACAAAATTCTTGCTTCTTGCGGTACTTTGTGGCATTTTATTCTCATCAGATGTTGCCGTTTGGAATATCGCCATTCAGGATTCAAGCGCGACTCAGGCTTCGTTGCTAACGAATTTATCTCCGCTTTGGGTTGGAATTGGTTCCTTCTTCTTTTTAAAAATAAAACCTGCTACAAATTTCTGGATTGGAACCATAGTTTCCTTATTTGGAATGATCACTTTGGTTGGTTTTAGCTTTTTTATGGATTTGAATTTTGATCAGGCTTTTCTATTTGCGGTCTTATCCGGAATCTTATATTCGATCTATCTTTTGGTCAGCAAAAAAGTACTTTCAGATGTTGATGTTCTTTCGTTTATGACCATTAGTTTATTCGCGTCAAGCATTTATTTAGGAATACTTTGTTATTCTTTAGATCAGCCTTTTACAGGATTTTCGGATACGGGTTGGTTTGTGTTACTACTTCAAGCGGTTATTTGTCAATTGTGCGCTTGGCTTTCTATTAGTTATGCGACACAACACATGCGTGCAACAAGGGTTTCGCTAAGTTTATTAAGTCAGGCTGTAATTACTTCTGTATTAGCTTGGTTGTTTTTGGAAGAACAAATAACTTTACAAATGGTTTTTGGCGGAATCATTTTGCTATTTGGAATCAGAATTACATTTTACGATAAAGCTATTTCTTTAAAGAGATTGTTTTCTAAGAATTAGGATTGAGAATTGGCACACTGATTTTTACGGATTAAACGGGTTTTCGCTGATTGTTTTTTAATTTGTTGCGAAAAAAATTCTCTCGCAGATTTGGCAGATTTAGCAGATTTTTTTTTAAAATAATTCGTGAATTCGTGGCTAAAAAAACTTGAAACAAATTTTTCTACAAATAAAAAACCTGAAACCTGAAACAAAACAAACTTGAAACAAAAAACATCATGTTACATAAAAGCAAAATACCTAATTTAAAAGTAATCGCATTTGATGCCGATGATACTTTGTTTGTAAACGAGCCTTATTTTCAGGAAACTGAACATAAATTTTGCGCTTTGATGGAAGATTATCTTTCGCATCAGGGAATTTCACAGGAATTATTCAAGATCGAAATCGAGAATTTACCTTTATACGGCTACGGAATCAAAGGATATATTCTTTCGATGATTGAAGCCGCAATGAATATTTCGAATAATACAATTCCGATTGAAGTTATTGAGAAAATCATTCAATACGGAAAAGAATTACTAGAAAAACCAATCGAACTTCTTGACGGAATTGAAGAAACTTTGCAGGCTTTGCATGGAAAATACAAATTGGTCGTTGCCACAAAAGGCGATCTAAAAGACCAACACAGCAAATTGCATCGTTCTGGTTTAGGACATTATTTTCACCATATCGAAGTAATGTCAGACAAACAAACTATTGATTACGATAAATTAATTGGTCGTCTGGACATTCAGCCACATGAATTTTTAATGATTGGAAATTCGTTAAAATCGGATATTTTACCTGTTCTGGAAATTGGAGGTTACGCCGTTCATATTCCGTTTCATACTACTTGGGAACACGAAAAAATAAATCATAAGGTAGAGCATGAGCATTTTAGTTCGTTCGAAAAAATTACCGAAATAGTTCATAATTTACTATAATGAAAACACTTTTAGATTTAGAAAACTGGAATAGAAAAGAGCATTTTGCACATTTCAGTAAAATGGAAGAACCTTTTTTTGGTGCAACTGTTGAGATTGATTGCACAAAAGCTTACAAAACAGCAAAAGAACTCAAAGTTTCTTTCTTCATTTATTATTTGCATAAAACTTTGGTGGCCGTAAACTCAATCGAGAATTTCAGATATCGAATTGCCGAAGACAAAATCTATATTAATGATCGCATCGATGTTTCGGCAACTATTGGTCGTGAAGATGGCACTTTTGGATTCTCGTTAATAGAATATAATCCTGATTTTAGAATCTTCGAGCAAAATGCTTTGGCAGAAATTGAGCGAATTCAAAACACAACCGGACTTTTTACAAGATCGTTTGATGATGATAATGTCATACATTTCTCGGCAATTCCGTGGTTGAACTTTACTTCGCTTTCGCATGCCAGAAGTTTTACTTATCCGGATAGTTGCCCTAAAGTTTCTTTTGGAAAAATGATCACTTCAGAATCCGGAAAGAAAACAATTGCCATGTCCGCTCATGTACATCATGGTTTGATGGATGGCCTACATTTAGGACAATTTGTCGATACGCTTCAAGGATTAATGAACGAATAAAAAACGAAATATCCATTGCCTTATTCTGTTGCTTTTATGACTTATTGAGAAGGTTAATTCTTACAATTAATTGTTTGTTTGGGGAAAATTTAAAATCTCAAATTAATATGAAAAAAATTGTAACAATGCTAGCATTTTCAGTAGGTCTGGCAAATCTATATGCACAAACCGCTACAGAAAAAACTACCGAAAACAACTATAACAAGTGGTCTATTGAATTAGCCGGAGGAGTTAATAAGCCTCAAAGTCCTATGATGGAAAATTATTATACTTCGACACCAAGCTTTTTGGTAGGTGATTTAGGTGTAAGATATATGTTTAATAACAAATTTGGTTTAAAAGCAGATTTTGGTTATAACAGTTTTACCGGAAAAAGCACTTCACTAGATTTTGATTCAAAATATTACAGAGCAGATTTGCAAGCTGTTGCAAACTTAGGTAGAATCATGAGTTTTGAAACCTGGACAAATAGAATTGGTTTGTTAGGACATGCTGGTTTTGGAATGGCTCAATTAGAGAACAAAGATTTGCATGTTAAAGACAGAATGGCGAATTTTATTGGTGGTATAACAGCTCAAATCAGATTATCTAATAGATTTGCTTTAACTGGCGATTTTACAACTATTGTAAATGCTTCACAAGATTATACTTTTGATTGTGGATGTCCTGTAGAATCAAGAGGTTTTAACGGAGTTCTTTTTAACGGAACTGTTGGTTTAAATGTTTATTTAGGTAAAAACACAAAACATGCTGATTGGGTTGTTCTTTCACAGGAGTTTGATAGCTCTGCATTAGAAAGCAAAATAGCAAATCTTGAAAATCTAGTAAGTAAAATGCCGGAAAAACAAGTAATCATAGAAAAACCTGTAACAACAACAGTAGTAAATGATAAAGATCTTATTAAAGAAATGATTGATGCTAAATATTACAGCGTTTATTTTGACTTTAACAAAGCGACTCCAATTGAAAATTCAACAGCAGCAATTGATGTCGTTTTAACTTACTTAAGAAAAACCCCTTCGGCTTCTCTTGACATTTTAGGTTATGCAGATCAAGTTGGTAGTCAGGAATACAATGAAAAACTATCAAGTTTAAGAGCTAATAACGTAAAAACTATTTTTGAAAAAGCGGGTATTTCACCTTCAAGATTAAATGTAGTTGCTCAAGGCGCAGATACTTCAATCCAAAAAGATTCTGAAGAAGCAAGAAGACTTGCAAGAAGAGTTACTTTTAAAATAAAATAATCTCGACAAAATTTAAAACAAGAGCCCTGAAGAAATTCTTCAGGGCTTTTTTTTATGTCCAAAAGTCTAGTCTTAAAATAAGATTACATCAAACAAGATCATTACAGAATAGTAAACAAATTACATACATATAAATCTGAGCAAGACTGCAACTTGATATTGAAAAAAAGACTTTCTATTAGTAAACTAAAACAATATCTTATCCAAACTCTAAACAGCTATTCAATACTTATTAACCTTGATAAAGATTTACTTAGACAGCCTTTTGTTATCACTAAAAAAGATGGCTCTGTTTGATAAGATAATCAATTTGACAGAAAAGAGTATCAATACCCATTTAAGACAAGAAAGCGCCACACAAGTTACATAAAAGGCATTATCAGTTTAAAACAAACCATATAAAATCCTAACAACATACAAACTCAAATGCAATACCTGAAAAATTCAGATAGATTGGTTGCAAAACAAAAAAAGCTGCAAGAACGTTCTTGCAGCTTTTATATTTGTTTATGACAATTGTGGTAATACCTTATTGTCAAAAAAAACAAATTTTACATGAATTAATAACTATAAGTTGATGTTTCCGTAGTGATTTTACTACCAACCTGTTTTACTTCAGTTCTCTTAGTAGGATAACCATTTGTATCGTATTCATAAGTATAAGTTACTGTCTCTACTACGTTATTAGGATTATTATTTTTACTTGTTCTTTTAATGACATTATTCTTAACACCAAAGCCAAAATTATTATCTACTAGTGAATCAAAGCCTAAAACATTAACTCTAGGATTATTTTTAGAATCATATTCATATGTAATCACACTTTCAAAAGTACCATTATAGGATTGAACTGAGCTCAAATTACCGTTAGAAAAAGCATATCTTCCAGTTATCCCTGTTTCCTCTCCCTCGCTTCTTAAATTGTTACTATTCAACTTGTGATAAAATATACTTCCATCGGTATTATAAACATATTTTGTTATATAGTAACTTTCAAACTCTTTATTAAAAACATAATCTAATTTACCATTTGCATAAAAATATTCACTCGTAAGATAAACATTTCCTGAAAGGTCGGCTTTTTCAGTTTTTGTAATAACTCCACCTGTATAAGTATAATTTGTAACGTTAGATCCATCTCTGTCTGATACTATTTTATTATCATTGTATAATAATTCAAGAGTAGTCTCATCGCCGTCTGCGTAAGTATGACCTTGTTTTTTTAACAAAATAGGCTCCACAATTACAGCAGGAATAGAATCTTTTTTTGGTGGCGAAATCGTATCATTCTTAATTGGATCCAAATCGTTTTTTTTGGCACAAAAACCATCATAATCATTAGTACAAGAGACAAATACTAATAAGGCAGCACTAAATAAATAAAGTGACTTTTTCATAATTTCAATTTTTTTTACAAAAATAATTCAACAAAGAACTTTCAGCCTCCCCTATAAGTTATACTTACAAAAGAATAAGACTACAGTTTATTTATGATTTAACATATATAAACAGTATAAAACTTATGAAATAATTTATTTCAGAAAATTGCATTTTATATTTAACCGCTCAATATTCTCTAGTAATTCTAAATTAAAAATCATAAATTCAACCTTTAATCTGGAATGTTTTTTGTCATTAGAAAATTTATGAAAAAGCTATCATTAATATTGTTACTAATCTGTCAATCAGCTTTGTTTAGCCAAACAGTATTGAATTCTTATGCTATTAGTATGAGAAATTCAGGAGAATATAGTCAGATCCTGAATGTCGAAAACTCAAAAACTCATGATGTTTTTGCTTTTATTGCTGACGACAAAAATCTTACGATCCTGCAATACAATAAAGCATTATTCTTAACAAATGAATTAAGGACTTCCCGCACCAATATAGAAGACAAATTAATAATTGGATATAGTTTTGATGAAGATGGAAATCCAACACTTTATTGGTCATCAGAAGATTTTAAAAGCATTGTATTGATCAAATACGACATGAGTAATAAAGCGATCAAGCCTTTAAAATTCAGCTTTCCATACTCAAAAGAATATTTTATAGCTACATTTCAAAAGAACAATGTATTTTATCTTCTCTCTAAAGACAGTGCCGAACAAACGCTGACACTTTATAAATTTAAAGACGATACCGTTGAAGAAAAACCTCTGGATTTTTCCTCTTTTACTTTCCAAAATAGAAACACACAACCTATAACTTTCAATCAGTTTATTAGAGATTATCCTATCGAAAAAATTGAAGTTGGAGATTATAATCCTCTTTCGAGAAGCATTAAAAAGAGTAAAGCCTATATGCTTAATAATAGACTTGTTCTAACATTTGACCAAAATCCGGCAAAAACGCAAATATTCGATGTTAATCTGGAAACTTATGAAATAAAGGAGAAAAACTTTCCGCAATCGATGGCTGAAAAGTCAAGAAGAATAAGTAATTCGTTTTTTCTCGATGATAGACTTTACCAGATTAATACTAATTCGGAAGAACTTCAATTAGACATTAAGGACTATAATACAGGCGAAACAATTAAGAATATCAAGGTTTCGAAAAACGATACTATTAAATTTAAAAACTCCCCGTTGTTACTTCAAATTGAAGATCAAAAACCAAAAGAAATAAGAAAGACAAGCACATTTTTAAAGTATTTATCTGCATTAGATTTTGGTATATCCGTTTTCAAAAACAGCCAAAATGCTTATATAACAATTGGTGGAATAACACAACAAGATAGATCCTACTACAGTTTTTATGATGATGTGCAGCCATTTCAAATAAACTTATCTCAATATGGTCAAAACCAAACGGCTTATTTTGAAAGTATATTAAATCCAAATTCCGAATTTATACAGCAAAGACAAGAACCATTTGCGAATGATAACATTTTTTATTTTTTGGATACAAACAAAAAAATAAGACTGCAAAGCATATTAACTCTTCCCGATTTTTCAATTTTAAGTTATTATGATTCCGCTGCAAAGCAATTCATAATGCGAAAATTTACTGACGGATTTACTCCTGATGAAACAACAAATCCGATAATAGACAAAGCTGTTTTTTCGAAATCATTTAAATTTGACAGACCTTAATTTTATTGGAAATTAATCCAAATGTCCCATGTTTTCGACGTTTCAAAAAATGGTTTGAATTATTTTTTTTAACTTTACAAAAAAGACACTATTATGTTATCAAAAAATATAGAAGCAGCATTGAACAAGCAAATTCGCATAGAGGCAGAATCTTCGCAAACCTATCTTTCTATGGCTTGTTGGGCTGAAGTACACGGACTTGAAGGAATCGCTCAATTTATGTACACACAATCAGACGAAGAGCGCGCGCACATGCTTAAATTAATAAAGTATGTAAACGAACGCGGAGGTCACGCTCACATTACCGATCTAAAAGCGCCTAAAACTTCTTATACTACGTTTAAAGAAATGTTTGAGGCACTTTATAACCATGAAATTTTTGTTTCGGAATCAATTAACGAATTGGTTCACATAACTTTTGAAGAAAAAGATTATGCAACACATAATTTCTTACAATGGTATGTATCAGAACAAATCGAAGAAGAAGCTACTGCTAAATCAATTTTAGACAAAATCAACTTAATTGGAGATGATAAAGGTGGACTTTATTTGTTTGATCGTGATATTCAGCAATTAACAGTTACAAGTTCGATTGCAATCAATCCAAAATAAAAAAAGTTAAAGTTTATTTAGAATATATAAAAATAACAATTTTCGTTTATATTTGCCACTGTTTTTATAATACAGAGGAAAATTGGGCAAGAAAGAAAAAGACAAGGACAAGAAAAAGGATAAAAAGAATAAGAAAAATAAAGCTATCCTTGAGAACATTAAGAAGTTGGAAAACTGTAAATCTTCTTGTTGTGAAAAATACAAAAAAAGCGAGAAGAAACGTTGTTCGCGCTGTCCTATGTTTGATTTATTCAAGAAAACAGCTTAAACTTATATATAATAAACCCACCACAAGATTTGGTGGGTTTTTTTTATGCTTAAATTACACTACTATTTCTGATTTAAAAAAATTCAAAGTTTCTACTATGAAAAACAATATTACTATTCCTAAATCCAGTCTTGACTTTTTGACTGAGCTTAAAGAAAACAATAACAAGCCTTGGTTTGATGCAAACAAACAAAACTATTTAATCGAATTAAATCATATCGAAACTTTTGCCGGTGCTTTACTTGAAGAACTTTCCAAAACAGATGTTTTAGAAACCGCTTCGGGTAAAAAAAGTGTTTACCGAATTTATCGTGACATTCGTTTCTCAAAAGACAAAACTCCATTCAAAACTTTCTGGGGCGGCAGTTATACCAGAGCCACAAAAGAGAGACGCGGTGGTTATTATTTCCATATAGAAAAAGGAAATACTTTTCTCGCTGGTGGATTTTGGGGACCAAACGCAGCAGACTTAAAACGCATTAGAGCCGAATTTGCTCATGATGATGAACCAATGCAAAAAATCGTAAAGGCAAAATCTTTTGTTACCAATTTTGGAAATTTGCAAGGCGAACAAGTCAAAACGTCTCCAAAAGGATATGACAAAGATCATAAAGCAATTGATTTGCTTCGTTATAAGCAGTTTTTGGTAATCAAACGTTTTACAGATTCTGAGGTTTTGAGTGATAATTTTCTTGAACAAGCTTTAGAAGGTTTCAAAAACATGAGACCGTTTTTTGACTATATGAGCGAAATCTTAACAACAGACATTAATGGCGCTTCTGTTTTATAAATACAACAAACCCGACAGGTTTTAAAAACCTGTCGGGTTTATTAGATTACGTTAAGTATTATCTGCTAAGCAACAAAATCTCGCTGACCAAAACTTCGGTGATATATCTTTTTTCACCGTTTTTATCGTTATAACTTCTATGAATTAGCTTTCCTTCTACACCTACTTCTTTTCCTTTTTCGACATATTTTTCGATAATTTCAGCCGTTTTTCCCCAAGCTGTAACACGATGCCATTCCGTTTGTTCGACTTTTTCGCCTTTATCGTTTTTATATCTTTCGGTTGTTGCGATATTCAAATGCGCTAATTTAGTTCCGTTTTCTAATGTTTTAACTTCTGGATCGTTTCCTACGTTTCCAATCAATTGTACTCGGTTTTTCATTCCGTTCATGGCGTATAATTTTTAAATGTTCGTATAAAAGAATTCGTTTATCAAATTCAACAAGGCAAAGATCCGCCGAACCTCGATAAATATTCGGTTAACAACTATTTACTTTCGGTTGTAAATATTTGTAAGCGTTTGTAAGTGGAAATAATTTCGTATATTCGAGAGAAATCTTACGATATGCAGACTAAAATAAATAAAGTTGAGTTACGAAATTTAGAATTTGACGATTACAAACAATTGAAAGACTCAATGGTTGAATCGTATCCTGAAATGGCCGACTCGTACTGGAAAGAAGATGATATCAAAAGATTACTTTCTATTTTTCCTGAAGGTCAACTTGTTATACTCGCAGATGGCAAAGTGGTTGGATCAGCATTATCACTTATTGTCGATGAAAAACTGGTTGATAAAAGACACAATTACAGACAGATTCTTGGAGATTATACTTTCTCTACACACAATAAAGACGCAGAAATTTTATACGGAATCGACGTTTTTATACATCCGAATTATCGCGGTTTACGATTAGGCCGACGTTTATATGATGCCCGAAAAGAACTTTGCGAACAGCTTAATCTAAAAGCGATAGTTTTTGCCGGCAGGATTCCAAATTATGGCCAATATGCCAAAAAGTTATCTCCAAAAAACTATATCGAAAAGGTAAAACATAAAGAATTACACGATCCAGTTCTTTCTTTTCAGTTAAGTAATGATTTTCACGTGTTGAGAATCATCAAAAACTACTTAGAAGGCGATGAAGAATCAAAGGAATTTGCGGTTCTCTTAGAATGGAATAATGTTTATTATGACGAAAGTCCAAAATTGATTAACCTTGAAAAAAGCGTTATCAGATTAGGTTTGGTTCAATGGCAAATGCGTCCCTTGAACAATCTGGAAGAATTTTTTGAGCAAGCCGAATTTTTTATTGATGTAGTTTCGGGTTATGGAAGTGATTTTGCCTTATTTCCGGAACTTTTCATTGCGCCTTTAATGGCCGATTATAATCATTTATCAGAAGCCGAAGCAATTCGGGAACTTGCCCGATATTCTGATCCAATCAGAAAGCGTTTTCAGGAATTTTCGATCTCTTACAACATCAACATTATCACAGGAAGTATGCCTTATCTGGAAAATGGTAATCTTTATAATGTTGGTTTTCTATGCAAAAGAGACGGAACTTCAGAGATGTACACCAAAATTCACGTAACTCCAAATGAAGTGCAACATTGGGGAATGAAAGGCGGATCTCAGTTTAAAACCTTTGATACCGATTGCGGTAAAATTGGAATTTTGATTTGTTATGATGTTGAATTCCCGGAACTTTCGAGAATTTTAGCCAACGAAGGAATGAATATTCTATTTGTTCCATTTTTGACAGATACACAAAATGCTTACACGCGTGTAAAACATTGTTCTCAAGCCCGCGCAATCGAAAATGAGTGTTATGTAGCGATTGCAGGTTGCGTTGGAAACTTACCGAAAGTGAATAATATGGATATTCAATATGCGCAAGCTTCTGTTTTTACACCTTCTGATTTTGCTTTTCCAAGTAATGGTATAAAAGCCGAAGCGACTCCAAACACAGAAATGACTTTGATTGTCGACGTCGATTTAAACCTCCTAAAACAGCTTCACGAACATGGAAGTGTGCGAATTTTAAAAGACAGAAGAACTGATTTATACGAAATTAAAAAAATAGAATCATGAAGACTTGCCTCGAATGCTCGGAAAAACTAGTAGGTAGAGAAGATAAGAAATTCTGTTCAGATAGTTGCCGAAATGCCTACAACAATAAAATAAATAAAGACAGTACTAATTTCATGCGTAATGTAAACAACAAATTACGAAAAAATTACCGTATTTTGTCCGAACTAAATACAGATGGAAAATCAAAAGCAACAAGGGATAAAATGATAAACAAAGGTTTCGACTTCGAGTTTTTTACGAATGTTCTGCAAACAAAAACAGGAAACACCTACTATTTTCTGTACGATCAAGGATATCGCTCTTTGGACAATGATTATTTTATGCTTGTAAAAAAAGAAATTTAGTACTTATTAATCATGAAAAAAAACCAGACCTCAATTCTTGGCATCGCAGGCATTCTAGCAATTCTAGGCTTCATTTACGTTACAATGATGCCACAGTATATTTCGAAAAATGATGAAGCACTTGCCGATTTTTCTACTGAAAGAGCATTAAATCAAGTCGAAATTATTGCCCAAAAACCTCATTATGTAGGTTCAGTAAATCATGAATTAGTAGCCAATTATTTAAAGCTCGAGCTGAATAGAATTGGATTAGAAACAAGTGTTCAGGAAGGTTTTACGCTCAATGACAAAGGACTTTTGGTTAAATCCAAAAATATTCTTGCCCGCATAAAAGGAACAAACAACTCAAAAGCTCTTTTATTACTTTCACATTACGACAGTGCTCCACACTCTTTTTCAAAAGGTGCAAGTGACGATGCGTCTGGAGTTGCAACAATACTCGAAGGAGTTCGTGCTTTTTTATATTCAAAACAACCACACAAAAACGATATTATCATTCTTTTTTCAGATGCCGAAGAATTGGGTCTGAATGGAGCAGCACTTTTTGTAAATCAACATCCGTGGGCAAAAGACGTTGGATTAGTACTCAACTTTGAAGCCAGAGGTTCTTCAGGACCAAGCTATATGTTGATGGAAACCAATAAAGGAAACGAAGCTCTTGTAAAAGAATTTTCGAAAGCAAAAACAACATATCCGGTTTCAAACTCTTTGATGTACAGCATTTATAAAATGCTTCCAAATGATACTGATTTAACCGTTTTTAGACAACAAGGAAACATTCAGGGATTCAACTTTGCCTTTATAGACGGACATTTTAATTATCACACACAACAAGATGATGTTCAACATTTAAGCAAAACAACATTAGCGCATCAAGGAACTTATTTGATGCCTTTGCTAAAATACTTTGCAAATACAGACTTAAACACGACCAATTCAAACGAAGATGATGTTTACTTTAGCGTACCATTTTCATTCATAAGTTATCCGTTTGCATGGGTATTACCAATGACTGTCATTGCTTTAGGTTTATTAATTCTTTTTATTTTTATCGGAAAAGCAAAACGAGTTATTACTTTCCGCGAAATCTTCAGAGGTTTTCTTCCTTTAATCGGATCTATAATAATTGCAGGATTAGTTACCTTTTTAGGATGGAAAATCGTTTTACAAATCTATCCACAATACTCCGATCTACTTAACGGATTTACCTATAACGGTCATGCTTATATTGGAGCATTTGTAACGCTTAGCATTGCAATTTGTTTTGCATTCTATCACCATTTCTCAGAAACAAAAGTGACAATGAATCACTTTGTTGCTCCTTTACTTCTTTGGATTATTATCAACGGATTTCTTGCCAATAGTTTAACCGGAGCAGGTTTCTTGATTATTCCGGTTTATTTTGGAATCTTATTATTTGGAATTTTTGTCCTTACTCAGCATTATAGTTTAGGTTTAAATTTATTATTCTCAATTCCGGCTTTAGTAATTATAGCGCCTTTTATTGTAATGTTTCCTATTGGTTTAGGTTTAAAAATCCTTTACGGAAGTGCCATTTTAACCGTATTAGCTTTTGGTTTATTACTTCCCGTATTTGGATCTTTTGCTAAAAAAAATGCCTGGATAATGGTATTCTTTGCAGCTTCTATAGCTTTCTTTGTTTACGCAGGATATCATTCCGGTTATGAACACGGAAAAGCAAAATCAAACAGTTTATTATACGTTTATAATGGGAATACAAACTCAGCAATCTGGACGACTTATGACGTGAATCTAGACGATTGGACTAAAAGCTATTTGGGCGAAAAAAATCAAAAAGCAGTTGGCTTAAACAACTTGCCAATATCCAGCAAATACAATTCAGGATTTACTTATAGTGCAATTGCGCCGGTTGTCGAAATACCAAAACCAACAATTACATTTTTACAAGACAGCGTTGTTGGAAATAACAGATTCTTAAAAATAAAAATTACGCCAAACCGAAAAGTAAATCGATACGACATCTACGCAAATCCTAAAATGAGGTTTTTCAATTTTAAAGCAAATGGCGTTTCAACTTTTGGACAAAAAGGAAATGAATTAGAGCGAGAAGGAATGCGTCTTATTTCTTATTATGTTGTAGGCAATGAACCTCTTGTGATGGAATTCTACATTAACAAATCGTCTATTTTTGATATGGATTTAATCGAAAGCTCTTTTGATTTAATGACAAATCCATTACTTAAGGTAAAACCTAGAAGCGACTGGATGATGCCAACACCTTTCGTCTTGAACGATGCCGTATTAATTCAGGAGAAAATAAAAAAATATACAGCGCCAGTACCAACTATACCAGCCGCAACAGTATTAAAAGATAGTACTGTTATTGCAAAAGACAGCTTAAAACCGATTGTAAAACCACAATAAAATACTTGTTATGGCAACAAATATTTCAACAATCTATCTTAATGCTCCAATAGAAAAAGTTTGGAATGCATTGACAAAGCCTGAATTAGTCAAACAATGGCAATATGGAAGTGATTTGATTACAGATTGGAAAATTGGTAAAGAAATCAGATTTAGAAACGAATGGGAAGGTCAGGTTTTTGAACAATGGGGAACCGTTTTGGATGTTATTCCGAATCAGAAAATTAAATATTCCCTATTTTTTCCAAGACCGGAACTAGAAGATAAGCCGGAGAATTATTTTATAATGAGTTATATTCTATCTGAAGAAAATCAGAAAACAAAACTTGAAATCCTTCAGGAAGACAATCGTCCCGGCGCTGTTCAGGAAGAACTACAAGGCGAAGAAAATCCAATTCTTCAAAGTCTGAAAGCTTTAATAGAAGCTTAAAAAAAGGTACAAAGGTACAGAGGCACAAAGTTGCAAAAGCACAAAGGTTAAAAAAAGCACTATTTTTATAGTGCTTTTTGTTTTTCAGAATACCTCGAAAAACCTTTGAACCTTTGCAACTTTGAACCTTTGAACCTTTGTACCTAAAAAAAACTAACAAGCACATTCGATTTTCAAACCTGCTTTTACACCATTTGTTCCTTCGGTGGCATAACCGTCAAACTTCCACCACTCTATTCCGCCAATTAGTTCTTTTACCTTAAAACCAAGTTTAGCCATATTTAATGCACCTCTTGTCGAAGCATTACAACCAATTCCGTCGCAATACGTCACATACAAAACGTCTTTATCCAAGTGACTTGTGCTTTCGATCGTCATTTGGCGATGAGGAATATTAATCGCAGTTGGAATATGTTCTGCCTCAAAACCAAAAGCTTTTCTGGTATCAATAACAATTACTTTTTCTCCATTATTCAAAGCATCAAATAAATCAGAAGGATCCATTTCGAAGGCTAATTTGTTTTCATAATGTTTAATTTGTGCTTCCATTTTTTTATAGTTTTAATGATTTTGTTTTTCCAAAAGTAATTCAGTAACACTTTCCATAAAAACGAAAAGAATTCATCACTTTGATTACTTTTTTTCATAGAAAAGCCACTCTAAAATTTCGTTTCTTTGTATACAAATTCTCAAAAATGGAAATCCGTCATTTAAAATTAATAAAAGCAATTGTCGAAGAAGGAAGCATTACCAAAGCAATTGACAAATTGTATTTGACACAATCGGCGTTGAGTCACCAACTCAAAGAAGCTGAATATCAATTGGGAACTCCTATTTTTCTGAGAACAAACAAAAAGCTGGTTTTGACCAAAGCTGGCGAGAAAATCTATGATCTTGCCAACGAAATTTTGGACAAACTTTCTCAAACCGAATCCCAAATCAAACAAATGGTTTATGGCGAACACGGCGAAATCAGAATTAGCACAGAATGTTATTCGAGTTATCACTGGCTTCCTCCGGTTTTAAAACAATTCCACAATTTGTACCCAAATGTAGAATTGAAAATTGTAACCGAAGCCACTCATATTCCAATACAAAAATTATTAGAAAATACGATCGATATTGCGATTATCAGTGATCAGATCAAAGACAATAATATCAAATATATTGAGCTTTTTCAAGATGAAGTTGTTATGGCAGTTTCTGAAAATCACGCTTGGGCGGATAAAAAATATGTTGTTGCAGAGGATTTTATCAACGAACATTTACTGATTCATTCTCTTCCGATGGAAACGGTAACGATTCATCAATTTCTTTTGGCTCCAGCCAAAGTAACTCCGAAGAAAATCACGCCGCTTCCTTTGACTGAAGCTTCTCTGGAAATGGTTAAAGCAGATATGGGCGTAATGTCTATGGCAAAATGGGCTTTATTACCACATTTGAAAAACAATCCGATAAAAGCCGTAAAAATTGGAAAGAACGGTTTAAAGAGAAAGCATTTTATCGCGATTAGAGAAAACGAGCAATATCCGGATTATTTTCATCATTTTATCACCTTTTTACAAAACGAAATCAATTTGCAATGGAATATTCAATAAGAAAGTGCGAAGTATCAGACTTGCCAAAATTGGTCATTTTATGTCAAAAACATGCCGAATATGAAAAAGCCGATTATTCGCCGGAAGGAAAAGAAGAAGGATTGAAAAAAGCATTGTTTGGCGAACATCCAAAATTAAACTGTTTTGTAGTTGCAACCGATAATGATATCGTTGGATATGTCTCTTATACTTTTGATTTTTCGACCTGGAGCGCGGGTGATTTCTTGTATATGGATTGTCTTTATCTGGAAGAAAACACCAGAAACTTTGGAATTGGTGAAGTCTTAATCAACAAACTTAAAGAAATTGCAAAAGACAAAAACTGTGTCAACATGCAATGGCGAACGCCTCAATTTAATGAAAGAGCGATAAAATTCTACAACAGAATTGGCGCAAAAGGAAAAGACAAAATTTGTTTCTTTTTAGATTTGTAAACATTAATTCTTGAAATTTAATTTCGTGAATTCATCGATAACCAACGGATTTAAATCCGTCTCTACAATATAAATCGTTCCTCCGGAACTTTTTACAAAAACATTAAGTTCAAATTAAACACAATATATTAAAACCTTAGAACCTCAGTTTCTTAGAACCTTAGAATTTCAAAAAATGACTCAAATAAGCATATTAGGTTGCGGTTGGCTTGGTTTGCCTTTAGCGAAAAGCTTAATCGTAAAAAAGCGTTATTCGGTAAACGGATCAACAACTTCTGAAAATAAACTTACTGTTTTGGAAAATGCAGGAATAAATCCGTTTTTGGTAGCGCTTGAAAGCGAAAGTGTTTCTGAAAGTATCATTCCTTTTTTAGCTGAAAGCGAAATCTTAATTATTGATATTCCGCCTAAATTGAGAGGAAATAATGATGTTTCTTCCCGAAAGGTTTTTGTCGAAAAAATAGAAAATCTAATTCCGTTTATAGAAAAATCAACCGTAAAAAAAGTACTTTTCGTAAGTTCAACTGCGGTTTATGGCAATGACAACGGAAACATTACCGAAGAAACTATTCCGAATCCAGAAACTGAAAGCGGAAAACAATTGCTTTTGGCGGAAGCTATTTTACAAAAAAATCAAAATTTCGAAACTACTATTTTACGCTTCGGCGGATTAATTGGCGAAGATCGTCATCCTGTTAAACATTTAGCCGGAAAAGAAAACCTTGAAAATCCAGACGCGCCCATAAATTTAATTCATCAAAATGATTGTATAAAAATCATTGAGGAAATAATAAGCCAATCAAAATGGAATGAAATTTTTAACGCCGTTGCACCTTTTCATCCAACTCGAGAGGAATATTATACGCAACAAGCAAAAGAACAAAACTTAGTTTTACCCAAATTCAGCGCTGAAAAATCGAATATCAAAAAGACTATTTCAAGTGAAAAAATAGAAACTATATTAAACTATCAATTTAAACTGGATGTTTATTGAACCATATAAGTTATGTAAGTTCATTTTAGTTGGATTGCTAAAACATTGAGATTAAAAATAATGTGGTTAAATATTTTACCGCAAAGTGCACAAAGTTTTTTTTAAGTTATACTTTATAAAAACACAAAGTTCGCAAAGCTTTATGTTGATCTAGCTTTGCGAACTTTGTGTTTTCTATGTGCAAAGTAAAATTAAATCTTAGCGCCCTTTACGGTAAAAACACACCCAGTTTTATATTTACTTCAATAACTTATATGGTTTAAAAACAAAATTCTTATTTTCACTTCGCAAAATAACTTCTTTCATGGTAAGACATTTCAGGTTTATATTCACTTTCAGCATTTTATTACTTTCATTATCGCAATGTTTCGCCCAAACAGATTCTACGGCAACAGAAGAACATGAACGTACTGAAAGAATAAAACAATTTCACTCAGACATTCTCGTTAAAGAAAACGGAAACATTGTCGTTACCGAAACTATTACCGTTTATGCCGCAGAACAAGAAATAGATCACGGTATTTTTCGCGAACTTCCAATGAAAAATTATTCACCTAAAGCTCGTAGAAATAATTTTTATACCGTTTTGGATGTTACCAAAGATTGGCTCAAAGAACCTTATCACACAAAAATAAATAGCGAGAATTTCACGATTTATGTTGGCGACAAACACATTTCACTTAAAGAAGGAACTTATACTTATAAAATAACTTACGAAGTCGAAGCGCAAATTCTGCCATACGACAACTTCGACGAGGTTTATTGGAATGTTACCGGAAACTATTGGCAATTTGAAATCGAAAATGTTTCGGCAAAAGTAATTTTACCAAACGGAACATCTATTTTACAAACGCATTGTTATACCGGAGTTTTAGGATCAAAAGAAAGTGATTGTAATTCAAAAATCGGTGGGAATTCGGTTTATTTTACTTCAAAAAATTTAAAACAAGAAGAAGGTTTTACTGTAGCCGTAGGATTTCCAAAAGGAATTGTTCATCAACCGTTCTTTTCACCGCATTACAAAATGGAGGAATTTGTCTCGGCAGGAAAATTGCTTTTAGCATTTCTACCCGTTTCAATTTGTTTCCTGTTTTTCTATTTTTCATGGAAAACCTATGGCAAAGATCCTTTACCTTCTTATGAAAGCAGTGAATCTATAGATTTAAAAGGACGTTTTTCTGCAACTTCGCTGCGATATCTAAAAGAAAGATATTCTAATTCTCAAACACTTTTGGTTTCGATAATTAGTCTTTCGATTAAAGGCGCGATCGAAATTACCGGTAACGGATTACAGACATGGAAAGAAGGATTCGAATATTATCTGGTAAAAGGGACAAAAACAACAAATTTATCGCAGGAAGAAAATGCCGTTTTAGAGACTTTATTCAAAGAAAGTAACACTTTTGCAATCAACGCTGAATCTTACATTGTTTTTGGCGAGGCAGAAAAAGCGCTTGAAAAATCACTTAAAAGTCAATACAATCTAAAAGATTATTTTTCTTTCAATCTAAAACAAATATTTATTGGGGTGCTGCTCACAATTGTTGCAATTGCCGGATATAGTTACTTAACGGCAGGCACAGCATTGTTATTTGTGATCTTTGGTTTTTCTATGATGATGCTTACCGTGCTATTAATCACTATAGCCATCAAGTCAATTAGAAGTAAACAAGCTGCAATAGCTTTTCCTTGCATTATTATTTCCATTTTTACTGGCGTTTTTACCTATGCTTCTTTTTTTGCCGTTAACATCGATAAAAACTATTCGGCTCTAAATGCATTAGTTATATTTTTACTACTTGCCGGTTTTGCAATATATCTGAGCTTGATTGGTTCTTATACTAAACTGGGACTTGCTGTAAAAAACCAAACTGAAAATTTAAAACAGCAATTATTAAATTATGTTTTAGATCAAAATTCAGATATTATAAAAACATACGAAGAAAATCTTCCCTACGCTTTTGCATTGAGTATTGAAAAAGAATGGAATTTAAAATTTGAAGAAGCCTTAAAAAATCTAAATTACACCAGTAACTGGATCAAAACCAGCGATGGTTCTGTGGGATTCTCCAATCAAATTGTAGTTCATTTTTATAATACTTATAATTCCTCTTCAGCTTCGAGCTCTTCCAGCAGCGGAAGTTCAGGTGGTGGAAGTTCCGGCGGAGGTGGTGGAGGAGGCGGTGGCGGTGGCTGGTAGAATTCACACCGCAATTAGAACAATTAAATACACTATTCAAGATGAATCATACAGTTCATATCCAGACTCCTATAGGAATTGCGCGAATTATTGGGGACGAAAATGGAGTTTCGGAGATTTCTGTTTTAGATGAAGGAGAAATTTCTACAGAGATTCCCGATGAATTAAAAGATGCCGCTCTTCAACTTCAGGAATACTTTGACAAAAAAAGACTCACTTTTGATTTCAAACTAAACCCAAAAGGAACCGAGTTTCAGCAAAAAGTATGGAAATCTCTATTAGAAATTCCATATGGAAAAACGATAAGTTACATGGATCAGACTAAAAAGCTGGGCGATGTAAAAGCAATTCGTGCCGTAGCATCTGCAAATGGCAAAAATCCGTTATGGATTGTCGTGCCTTGCCATCGTGTTATTGGCACAAATGGCTCGCTAACAGGTTATGCAGGAGGTTTATCTCGTAAAAAATGGTTACTCGAACATGAAAACCCAACAACGCAACAAAGTTTGTTTTAAAAATTATAGTCTATTTCTTATATAAAATAGAATTTGTGTGTACTTTTATAAATCTAAGATGTCTAATATCTAAGAAGTCTTAAAACATGATTGAAAAAATAAACCTCAACAACATATTATTTCTCGATATAGAAACTGTTCCGGAAGAAGAGAACTTCAATTCGCTTGACGCGGAAATGCAATCTTTATGGGATCATAAAACACAATATCAAAGAAAGGACGATTTTACTCCGGAAGAATTTTACGATCGCGCCGGAATTTGGGCCGAATTTGGGAAGATTATCTGTATTTCGGTTGGATATTTTACAATAAAAGGTGACGTCAGAAACTTTAGAGTAACATCGTTTTTTGGCGATGAAAAGAAGATATTAAAGGATTTCAATAATCTGCTGAACAATCATTTTAATCAGCCACAACATCTTTTATGCGGACATAATGCCAAAGAGTTTGATATTCCGTTTATTGCCCGAAGAATGATCATCAATCAAATTGCGATTCCGGACAAGCTTAATCTATTTGGGAAGAAACCTTGGGAAATTGCTCATTTAGACACTTTAGAATTATGGAAGTTTGGCGACTATAAACATTTCACGTCTTTAAAGTTGCTGACTAAGATTCTCGGTGTTCCATCGCCAAAAGGCGATATTGACGGAAGTCAGGTTGGCCATGTTTATTACGTAGAAAAAGACATCGACAGAATCATAACGTATTGCGAAAAAGATACAATTGCCGTAGCGCAGGTTTTCCTTCGCTTACGCCGAGAAGAATTATTGATCGATGATGAAATTATTCATGTATAATTGAAGATGCTAAGGTTCTGAGGTACTAAGGCACTGAGATTGCTTATCATGAACTTATATAACTTATATGGTTTAATTTTTTAGAAAATGACACATTCGGAAATATCGCATTATCGTCTTATTTCGCAAAAGCTTTATAAATCGACTCCATTTTCGCCACAGGAAATTGTACGGCATTTAGGCGCGATGCAAGCGCAGGATTATGCGATGGCAAAATGGGCGATTGGTTCTCGCTGTGATTCTTCTGAAAAAGCGATTGAAGAAGCTGTAAATTCAGCAGAAATTATTCGAACTCATATTCTAAGACCAACTTGGCATTTTGTTGCTTCCGATGATATTTACTGGATGCTGGATGTTTCGGCGCCACAAGTCAAACGATTTACCGCTTCGGCTGCCAAAAAATATGGTTATGATGATAAAAAACTAGATCAGGTTAATTCTCAAATCGAAAAAATGTTAAGTGGAAATAATCATTTGACTCGCGACGAAATCATGCAGGAACTTAATATCAAGAAAACTTCTAATGAAGATTTTTTAAGTGCCGCGATTATGATGAATGCGGAATTGGATGGTTTAGTTTGTAACGGAAGAATGAAAGGCAAACAAATCACTTATTCTCTACTTGAAGAAAGAGTTATTAAACCAAAAAACAAACTTACAAAAGAAGAAGCGTTAGCAAAATTAGCGCTTAGATATTTCAAAAGTCATGGTCCTGCAACGTTACTTGACTTTTCGTGGTGGTCTGGTTTTCCGCCAACTACCTGCAAATTGACTATTAATGCAATAGAGTTGCAATTGAATTCTATTGAGATTGATAACCAAACTTATTGGTTTGGAAATGATATTTCTGTAGAATCTGACTTCCGCGAAAGCGTACATTTTCTTCCTGCTTTTGATGAGATTTTAATTTCGTATAAAACTCGTGAAGCATCTATTTTATCGGAACATCAATCTAAAGCTTTTACCAATAATGGAATCTTTAAACCAATTATTCTCGAAAACGGAAAAGTTATTGGAACCTGGAAAAGAACTATTAAAAAAGATCACGCCAAAATAGAAACGCAATTTTTTCATGAAACCGAAAATCATAAAAAAGCAATTCTGTTTGAAGAGCTTAAAGCTTTTGAAAACTATCTGGGAACAAAAATTGTTATTGAATAAATTGATTTTTCACTAAAAACATACGATTTCAGATAAAGAGTTGTTGTTTCAACGATAAATTCTTTGTGCATTTTATTGCTAAATAATTACATTTACAAAAAAAACAGCGCTATGGTATTAAGTAGATTTTGGTTAACTATTTTTATTTCGTCGATTATCTTTATTATAATCAGCTTATTCACAGCCAACACTTATACTATTGATTATGTTTTGAATGGAAAAAAGGATGATCCTATTCTTATTTCAGAAAAATATGCGGAGCAACTTCCTGCTTTTATCAAAGACAGCATCAAAAAAGCGCCGGATCAGACTATGATTATAAATCGTGATACGCTTAATGCCGACACAACTTACGTTTATAAAAACAAAACCGTAAAAATCTACAGCGGGGTTCAAAAATCAGATGGTTTATTACCAACTTGCAAGACTACTTTACTCGATTTGATTCTGCCACTTATCGCCTATTTAGCTTTTTTCTGCGGATTAATGGAACTTTTAATCATTTCTGGAGTATCTGGAAAATTAGCTAAAGCTTTGAGTCCGGTTTTTGTAAAAGTATTTCCAAGTATTCCAAAAAATCACCCTTCTATATCGTATATGACGTTAAACTTTGCAGCGAACTTCTTAGGATTAGATTCTGCTGCAACGCCATTTGGTCTTAAAGCAATGGAAAGTTTACAAGAAATAAACCCGGATAAAGACAAAGCCAGTGACGCACAAATTATGTTTATGTGTCTACATGCTTCTGGTTTGACTTTGATAGCGACTTCAATTATTGGTTATCGCGCTGCTGCGAATGCAAGCAATCCCGCTGATGTTATGTTGCCTTGTATCATTACTTCGTTTATTGGTACAATTGCCGCCTTTTTAATTGTTGGAATCAAACAGAAAATCAACTTTAAGAGCGCTTCACTTGTTATCGCCTTAATGGTATTAATCGCCGCCATTGTTGGTTTGTTGATGTACGTGAACCATTTGGATTTAATAGGAAAAAATTATTTTACCGCTAATCTTTCAGGATTAATATTAATCGGGATAATTGTTGCGACTTTGATTTTTTCATTCATACATGAAAAGAAATTCACCGAAGCAAACACTACCGTTTTTGATGCTTTCGTAGTTGGGGCAAATAACGGAGTTAAAACGGGAGTTACGATTTTTCCTTATGTTTTAGGAATGTTAGTCGCTATTTCGTTATTCAGAAACAGTGGTTTATTTGAAATTATTAGTGATGGAATTGCTTTTATTTTCTCAAATATGGGTGTCAACAAACAAATTACCGATGCTTTGCCGGTTGCAATGTTAAGACCTTTTAGTTCTGCAGGATCACGAGGATTTTTGATTGATTCAATGAATACTTTTGGTGCAGATTCCTTAACGGGAAGATTAAGCAGCATTTTTCAATGTAGTGCCGAAAGTACTTTTTATGTGATTGCTGTTTACTTTGGTTCTGTTAATATCAAAAATACCCGATATGCTTTAGGCACAATGCTTCTGGTTGATGTGATTTGTGTAATTACGGCGATTTTTGTTGCTAGCTGGTTTTTTTAAATCATTATATAATTTAAACTGGACTGAAGTCCAGCCTTACAATATAGATCGAGCCGTTGGCTCTTTATTTTGAAATTTTGTAAAAAAACATATATCATTCGAATAGAATTTGTTAAAGTTCCGAAGGAACAAATCATATTGTAGGGCCGGATTTCAATCCGGTTTAAACGTAAGAATAAAATCAATATTTTGTAAGAATATTTTGTATTATTGTAAAACGAAATCATCGTTTAAAATAATACACATAGAATGTCAAATACATTTCATCAAGTTTATATTCAGGTTGTTTTTGCAGTAAAATATAGAGAAGCAGTCATTACGAATGAATGTAAACCTAAAATATTAAGCGTAATTGGAAATTTAATAAATGAAACCGGTTGTAAAACGATTATCGTAAATGGTACCGAAGATCACATTCATTGTCTTTTAGCGCTTAAACCCACAATTTCTATTTCGGATTTGATGAAAGTTATAAAAGGAAAATCATCGAAATTTATAAATGATCATCAATTGACAAAACATAGATTTGAATGGCAAGTAGGCTATGGCGCTTTTTCTTATAGTAAATCTCACATCGATTCGGTCTATAAATACATTGCCAATCAGGAAGAACATCACAAAAAACAAAATTTCAAAGATGAATATTCTTCTTTTTTAGACAAATACAATGCGACATTTGATAAAAGATGTCTTTTTGAAAATCTAATGTAATTAAAACACAATCCATATTATTTATGTTAACCGGATTAAAATATATACAATCAATTTTCGTTTAAACCGGATTGAAATCCGGCCCTACAATATAAATCGAGCCGTTGGCTCTTTATCTTGAAATCTTGTAAACAATAAAAGAAACATAAATAATTCGAATGCAATTTATTAAAGTTCCGAAAGAACGAATCATATTGTAAGGCCGGATTTCAATCCGGTTTACACAAACAACATAATAAATATCAAAATACCACAAATTCATGAAACCACAATCCCTTTTTATTTTATTTCTATTGATTGGTTGTCAAAAACCTAAATCTGAATCACAAATAACGAGTACAACGCCTACAGAAACCAAAACAGAAGTTGCTATTGCAAAAGAAGAAAAATTCTTAAAAACGGATACACTTTTTATTTCTGAAGATGGAGAAACATCAAATAACAATTATGTTCTGGCGCATCTTGTAGACCAGAAAGCAGATAAAGACAGTATTGTAACAGGAAAATATCAACTTGATTTTTATCTGGATAAAAGCAAAACCGCTTCTTCAAAGATTACGATTAAAGGAATTGAAAAAGGATCAGAATGGGGAGCTTCTTATGGATTGACTTCGGCTGCAGCCAAAAATTCTCCCTTTATTCAAATCAGTTTTGGATATCCTGCTTGCGGATATAATCAGAGTCACTATTTGTATCATTTGAAAAACAGCAATTTACAACTCGTTTATGAATGGGATTCTATGACTGATAGTGGTTGGGGAAGTTGGGTTGAGTTCGAGAATCCTTCGGCGAAAGCCAATCCTGAATCATTCTACTGCAAGACAGTTGCTTTTGAACCGGAAGACAATGACGAAAACATGGGAACTGTCACACATTCAGATTCGATAGTTTTTCGCTTAAGCGGAAATAGTTATAAAAAGCAGCTCCTTTCGGCAAAAGACAAGACTTATTTCGAGAAAAAAATGTCTTTTGATGCTTTTCACAATCAAAAATAAACGCACAAACGGCCCTTATTCAAATTCTTTCTTAGGTAAATAATTTCTAACTTTGTAAAAAACAAAGCAATGATTGATTTTATATACCAAGACCCTTATCCTATTTTAAAGGATGATACGCAATACCGCAAAATCACTTCTGATTTTGTAAAAGTAGAGCAATTTGGAGAACGTGAAGTTTTAACCGTTGATCCAAAAGGACTAGAATTACTGGCTGAAGAAGCCTTAACTGATGTTTCGTTTATGTTGCGAACGACACATTTGCAAAAACTACGCAATATTCTTGACGATCCTGAAGCTACAGACAACGATCGTTTTGTAGCTTATAATTTGCTTCAAAATGCTTCGGTCGCTGCCGAAGGTCAGTTACCAAGTTGCCAAGATACAGGAACGGCAATTGTAATGGCCAAAAAAGGAGAAAGCATCTTTACTGGTGTTGATGATTCTGAATGGTTGAGTAGAGGAATTTTCAATACGTACCAAAAACGTAATTTACGTTACTCGCAGATTGTTCCGATTTCGATGTTTGAAGAAAAAAATTCAGGTTCGAATCTTCCGGCACAAATTGATATTTATGCTAAAAAAGGAACTTCTTATGAGTTCTTGTTTATGGCAAAAGGTGGTGGATCTGCTAATAAAACATACTTATACCAACAAACTAAGTCTTTATTGAATGATAAATCTATGGATGCTTTCATTCGCACAAAAATCAAAGATTTAGGAACTTCGGCTTGTCCGCCTTACCATTTGGCTTTAGTAATTGGAGGAACTTCTGCGGAAGCAAATCTAAGTGCGGTTAAAAAAGCTTCGGCAGGATATTATGATCATTTACCAACTTCCGGAAATATGGCTGGTCAGGCTTTTCGTGATATCGAATGGGAGCAACGCGTTCAGAAAATCTGTCAGGAAAGTGCGATTGGAGCGCAATTTGGAGGGAAATATTTTACGCATGACGTTCGTGTCATTCGTTTGCCACGTCACGCAGCTTCTTGTCCGGTTGGATTAGGAGTTTCGTGTTCTGCTGATAGAAATATCAAAGGAAAAATTACTAAAGACGGAATCTTCGTTGAACAATTAGAAGTAAACCCGAAACAATTTTTACCGGAAACTGCTCCACATTTAGAAGCTCCTGTAGAAATTGATCTTGATATGCCAATGGCTGATATTCTGGCTAAATTGAGCCAATATCCAATTAAAACTCGTTTGAAATTAAACGGAACTGTGATTGTTGCCCGTGATATTGCTCACGCAAAAATCATGGAATTATTGGAAGCCGGAAAACCAATGCCGGAATATTTTAAAAATCACCCTGTTTATTACGCCGGACCTGCAAAAACTCCGGAAGGAATGGCTTCAGGAAGTTTTGGACCTACAACTGCCGGACGTATGGACGTTTATGTTGATGAATTCCAGAAACATGGCGGAAGTATGATTATGCTTGCAAAAGGAAACCGTACCAAACAAGTTACAGATGCATGTCATAAATATGGCGGATTCTACTTGGGTTCTATTGGTGGTCCTGCAGCAATTTTGGCGCAAGACAATATCTTAAAAGTTGAAGTTGTTGATTTTGAAGAATTAGGAATGGAAGCTGTTAGAAAAATTACCGTTAAAGATTTCCCTGCTTTTATCATTACTGATGATAAAGGAAATGATTTCTTTGAGAATTTGTAATTCTAAGGTTCTGAGGTACTAAGTTACTGAGGTTCTAAGTTTTTCTTTTAAGGGACAAAGTTACAGAGGGACAAAGGTTCAAAGTTTGATTCTCTTTTTATAAAATAGAAACCGCCTTTTTAGGCGGTTTTGTTGTTGATATACTTTGATTGTCAGGCTTAAATTAACCGCAAAGTTCGCTAAGATTTTTTCAAGTATTATTTTATAAAAACACAAAGTTCGCAAAGCTAAATCAACATATAGCTTTGCGAGCTTTGCGTTTACTAAGCGCAATCAACAACAAAAAATACTTTGCGAACTTTGCGGTTAAACCTTATGCACTAAGATTTTTTTCGAAAGCTATGAAATGCGTTAATTTCCCTTTTATATTAAAAACCGGCGAAGCATTAATTTTACATTTATAAACTCTACCATCTTTTCTGTAGTTTTGAATTGTTTTTTCAAATGGGATTTGCAATTTAACTGCTTCTCTCATTTCTTCTACGGCAGTTTTACACGTTGTTGGCCCCTGAAACATTCTTGGTGTTTTCCCAAGAACTTCTTCTTCTTTGTAACCCGTCATTTTTTTTAGTCCATTTGAAGCAAAAACAATTTTGAGATTTACATCTGTAACCAAAACAACTTCCTCTTGAATTCGATCTTTGATATCAAGATTAACATCGTCCCAGGCAAATTGTTCCGATATCTTTTTCATTTTCTTCAAATCAGTCAAAACAGCTTTCAATTCTCTCAAATATTCACAATGAAATTCCCATGCCATAATTGGCAGTGAATGACGACTTGAAGCTTCTTCAAATTTATTAGTTTTCATTATAAATAATTCTTGTTAGTTTTACCTTTCTCTCAAAGATAGAAAGAAAATTCGTCACAAAACAATAAAAAACGCGATTTAACGAAAGGTTAATTTAATTAAAAGGCAAATTTTAGTTGTACAACAACCGCCTTTTTTTCTTCGGTATTTAGATTACTTAACGAAATTCCGAGTAATCGAACAGAATCTTTCATGCGTTCCTGATACAATAATTCTTCTACTGTTTCTATAATCAGACTTTTATCTGAGATAAAATAAGGCAAGGTTTTGCTTCTTGTTTGTTGTGTAAAATCGCTGTATTTAATTTTTAGTGTTACCGTTTTTCCCGAGATATTGTGTTTTTTTAGTCTTCTTTCTAATGAAACAGCAATTTTATCAAGTTGCTCCAACATAAAAATTTCCGAAGATAAATTCACATCAAAAGTATGTTCTGCTGCGACAGATTTGGTAATTCGGTTTGATTTTACTTCGCTATTATGGATTCCACGAACCACTTTATAATAAAAAGTTCCAGATTTTCCGAAGTGTTTCTCCAAGAATTCCAGCGATTTACTTTTTAAATCTGTTCCCGTAAAAATTCCTAATTGGTACATTTTTTCCGTCGTCACTTTTCCAACACCGTAAAACTTCCTGATTGGCAATTCTTCCAAAAAAGCCAAAACTTCATCGGGATTTACCGTTTTTTGTCCGTTTGGTTTATTATAATCACTGGCAATCTTGGCCACAAATTTATTTACGGAAATTCCAGCCGAAGCGGTTAATCCAACTTCATTCAAAATTCGCATTCTGATTTCCTGCGCAAGCAAACTCGCACTTGGATTTCCTTTTTTATTCTGAGTTACATCAAGATAAGCTTCGTCAAGCGAAAGTGGCTCAACCAAATCTGTATATTCGTGAAAGATCTTATGAATTTTATTCGAAATCTCTTTGTACCGATCAAATCTTGGGCGAACAAAGATAATTTCGGGACAATATTTTTTAGCCAAAACACCACTAATAGCACTTCGGACTCCAAATTTTCGAGCTTCATAACTTGCTGCCGAAACTACTCCTCTATTCTCTGAACCGCCAACAGCAACGGGTTTTCCGCGTAAAGCAGGATTATCCATTTGCTCTACCGAAGCATAAAAAGCATCCATATCAATATGGATAATTTTTCGATATGTTGGCGCATCTGACATTATGCAAATTTAAACAGTAAAGCATTAATAAGAATGCTGTTAATAGTTATAAATCGTATCAATTTTTAAAGATTCTCAACTTAATGATCTCAAACAAATCATTTTCTTTATTTTTGTACTTCTACACGAAATAAAATAAAATGCGAACATTTGTTATAGGCGACATACACGGCGGATTACTAGCGCTTGAACAAGTGATGAAAAGAGCCGAAATTACGACCCAGGATACTTTGATATTCTTAGGCGATTATGTTGATGGATGGAGCCAGTCGCCACAAGTAATTGATTTTCTGATTGACTTAAAAAGCAAACAAAATTGTATTTGCATTAAAGGAAATCATGACGATTTACTACTGTCATGGTTTAGAAACGAAACTGAAGAAATTGACGAAACTTCGTGGTACAAACACGGTGGTGAAGCAACTGTAAAGGCTTACGAAAAAGTAACTCCCGAAACAATCAAAATTCATATTGCATTTTTAGAATCGCTGGAAGATTACTATCTCGACGAAGAAAACCGTTTATATGTACACGCAGGTTTTACAAACGTGAACGGTATAACATATGAATATTTCCCTAAATTATTCTTTTGGGACAGAACATTGTGGGAAACGGCACTTTCATTAGATCCAAATCTTAAAGAAGGTGACTTATTTTACCCTAAACGATTTACTTTATACAAAGAAATTTTTATTGGACACACGCCTGTAACCAGAATCGGTGAAACGGTTCCTGTCCAAAAAGCCAATGTATGGAATGTAGATACCGGCGCAGCTTTTAAAGGTCCGCTAACAATGATGAATGTCGAAACCAAAGAGTTCTATCAAAGCGATCCGTTAAATGAATTGTATTTCGACGAAAAAGGTAGGAATTAATCTATAAAAGGCTATTTTTGCACTTTAAAAAAAATAATTAATATTTAAGTTTTATGAAAAAGATCATCACACTTTTGTTTTTAGTATCATTTGGAATTACACAAGCACAACAAGCTTTTAAAGGAAAAGGCGATATTAAAGTTAACGTAGGGGCGAATCTTCAAGATGGTGGTTCAGGAATTCAAGGATCAGTTGATTTTGGTTTAGGAGAAAATTTCTCTTTTGGTTTTGTTGCTAATTATTTATTAGGCGTTGATAATTTCAGTGGTTTTTACCACAATAATCCAACTCCATACACTGATAAAAAACCGGATTTCAGCGATCGTTTTGATGCTAAAGCAAGAATTAATGCAAATTTAAGCAGCGTTATTGGTGTTGAACAACTAGATGTTTATCCTGGTTTAAGTTTAGGATTACACAATTTTGGAGGACATGTTGGTGGTCGTTACTTTTTTACTGACGGATTTGGTGTTTTCACAGAAATTGGATTCCCAATTGCAAAATATGGTAGCAATAATGATGTATTCGATCATTTAAATAATCAAACTACTTTTAGTTTAGGAGCTTCTTTTAATTTATAAGAGTTTTTAACCGCAAAGCGCGCGAAGTTTTAATTTTACTTTACGCATAGAAAACACAAAGTTCGCAAAGCCAGATCAACACAAAGCTTTGCGAACTTTGCGTTTTTATAAAACCCTTAAAAAAATCTTAGCGTTCTTTGCGGTTAAGTAAGGTCGATTTAAAAAATTACTAGGTAAAAAAATCTTAACCGCAAAGTGCGCGAAGTTTTACGCGAAGTTCGCAACGTATTTCTCGCAAAGTCGCAGAGACGCAAAGCTTTTTAAATAAAAAACCGCCTGATTGGGCGGTTTTTTGTTTTATGGGATATCTTGAAGATTGTTAAACTACATTATTTGCTTAGCAAAATACTCCAATCGGCTCCGCTGTAGATTTTGTATTTTTCAGAGAAACTTCCTTGGTTTACTGCTAATGAAAAATTCAAAAGGCTGTTAAAGTAACAAACATCTGTACCAACCTGAACTTCTCCAAAAGTGTGAACCAATTTTAATTTTCCATCATAAACCTTTTTAGTTCCTTTGAAAATCTGGATTTTAACGATATCTCCAGCTTTCAAATCTAAATTAGCAAAAGTCTTTTTATCAATATTTGTCCAAACGTTTCCGTATTGAATGTCTAGAATTGGAATTCCGCCTTTGATAATTCCTTTTTCGAAAACCGGTTTTTGGTATTCGATTTTTACTACTTCGTTTGGCAATTTTGGTCCAACTTCTTCAAACGTAATTGTTTTTGATGCTAAACGTGCTCCGGTAAAAGCATAAACATCGCGACCATGAAACGTATAAGATTCATTTGAATTCTGACGACGGTTTTTTACTTCGTCGATTTCGCGAACTTCCTGAATTCCTAATTGTTCAGCAATTAAAGTTAAAGTTCCGTTGTCCGGAGTTACAAAATAATGTCCTGATTTAGTCAATAAAACAACTGAATGTCTTGAAGTACCAACTCCCGGATCACAAACAGAAACAAAAACAGTTCCTGCAGGATAATATTGTGCCGTTTGAGACAAACGATATGCTGCTTCCCAAATATTAAATGCCGGGATTTCATGTGTTACATCAAATATTTTCAAATCGGTTGAAACTCCCATCGCAACCCCTTTCATAGCAGATACTGCCCCATCTTTCAAACCAAAATCTGATTGAAAAACCAATACGTTATTTTGCGAAAAGCCATTAAATGTAATGGCACACAAAAAAAGTAATAATCGTAATTTCATTTTTTCTCTTTTTAAATTTTTAGCAAAGATATTTCATTAAACTTAAAAATTGACACGTTGAACTTATAAAAAACATCATTTTATAAATCGATTTTAATTATTTACAATTACATTTGCATTTTATTCATAAGTCTATATAAATACTAGACAATTACTTTTCATTTCTTCCATTTGAAGAAGAATTATTACATCATATTCAAAACCAAATTCACCAATGAGAAAAAAATTACAAATTGTGCTAACCGCAATTCTCACTCTTTCGAGTACTTTGTTTTTTGCACAAAATCACGAGATAAAAGGAACAATTACAAATGAAAGCGGAAATCCGTTGGAATTTGCAACTGTTCTTATCAAAGGAACTCAAACTAATACGACAAGTGATGCTTTAGGAAAATTTACGGTAAATGCTGCAACAAATAATCCTACGCTTATCATATCGCTATTTGGCTATCAAACTAAAGAATTGGTAGCAAAAGATCATTTTGTTGATATACAATTGGCTTTGGAAAATAATAGTCTTGACGAAATTGTAGTTGTAGGAAGTAGAAATCCTAAGAAAAGCAAACTCGAAACTGCCGTTCCTGTTGATGTTGTGAATTTAGCTAAAATCAGAAATATTACGCCACAGACTACTACAAATGATATTTTGACGTATATGATTCCGTCTTTTAATTCAAACAGACAATCTTCATCTGATGGAACGGAACATATTGATCCGGCTTCTTTGAGAGGTTTAGGTCCTGATCAGGTTTTGGTTTTGGTAAATGGAAAAAGAAGACATACAACTTCATTGGTAAATTATCAAAATACGGTTGGAAACGGTTCTGTTGGTACAGATTTAAGTGCGATTCCGGCTTCATCAATAAAACGCATTGAGGTTTTGCGCGATGGTGCGGCAGCTCAATATGGTTCTGATGCGATTGCGGGCGTAATCAATTTGGTTTTAAAAGATAACGCAGGTCTTGAAGTAAATGCAACTTATGGTTCAACATCTCGAGATGATGGTCAGACTACAAATGTGAACTTAAACTACGGAGCAAAAATTGGAAACAAAGGTGGTTTTATCAACTTAACCGGTGAATTTAATAATCGCGAAAAAACGAATCGTTCTCAAAATAACAACCTGATTATCTTTGATCAATCGGCACAAGGAAATTTCTTTGCTTATGATTTTGCTGATAATCCGGCTCAATCTCGTCAAATTGATGATGATTTATTAGCTCAAAACGGATTGAAACGTGATGATTTCAATTTTCAGATTGGAGATGCAAAAATCAAAAATATTCAGGGATTCTTCAATACTTCTATTCCGTTAAACGATCAAATCGAGTTTTATGCTTTTGGCGGCGTGAGTCACAGAAACGGAACTGGTTACGGTTTTAGACGTTTGCCAAGTGAAACTGAAAATGTTGTTGCTTCTATTTTCCCTTTCGGATTTCAACCGGAACTAAATTCTGTTGTAACGGATCTTTCGTCTTCTGTAGGTTTTAAATTTAAGTTTGGAGAATGGAAACTGGACGTGAGTAATACTATCGGTGAAAACAAGTTTATTTACGATGTATCGAACACAAACAACGTTTCCTTAGGTGATAATGGTCCAACAGATTTTAAGGCCGGAAATCACTCGTTTTTGCAAAATACTGTTAATGCCGATATTTCTCGATTGTATAAAGATGTTTTTCATGGTTTGAATGTTGCTTTTGGTGGTGAATATCGTTTTGAAAAATACAAAATTGTTCCAGGCGAAGAAGCTTCTTATATTGATGGCGGAGCACAATCATTCCCTGGCTTTTCTCCTTTGAATGCTGTAAACGAAAACAGAAACAGTGTTGGTGTTTATGCTGATGTTGAAGCTGACGTTACGGAGAAATTATTAATTGGAGTTGCAGGTCGCTACGAAGATTTTACAGATTTTGGAAATACCATTAACGGAAAATTATCTGCGAGATATAAAATCTTAGACAATCTTTTTGTTCGTGGCGCTATTAGTACTGGTTTTAGAGCGCCGTCTTTACACCAACAATACTTCAATAATATCGCAACGGATGTTGTTGACGGACAACTTCTAAATTCAGGTATTTTTAGAAATGATAGCCAAGTTGCTAAAGAACTAGGAATTCCAAAATTGAAAGAGGAGACTTCAAGAAACTATAGTTTTGGTATTGTTTTTTCTCCAACAAAAAAATTACATATCACGGCTGATTATTACCATATTAGAATTGACAACAGAATTATCCTTACGGGAAATTTAGGAAATGACGCTTACGGAGATCCTGTTCCGGCGCTTCGTGATTTGTTTGCTCAATATGGCGCTCAAACGGGTCGTTTCTTTACAAATGCAATCAACACAACTACAAACGGAGTCGATGTTGTTATTGATTATGACTTGAATGTTGGTTACGGAAAAATGAATCTTTCGTTATTGTACAACTACAACGCTAATAAAGTTGATGATAAATTGAATAATATTCCGCCTTTGTTTATTGGTCAGGAAGATGTGTATTATGGTCCGCAGGAAAGAAGTTTGATCGAATCGAATACGCCTAAACATAAAGGTACTTTCGCAATTAATTATAGTTTAACGAAATGGAACTTTTTATTGAGAAATACTTATTTTGGAGAAGTAATTCGTGATGGTTTTCCCTTTGGAGGAATCCAGAAACATAACGGAAAAGTGGTTACTGATTTAACTGTTGCTTATAAATTAACTCCAAAAATTCAGATTGCTTTGGGAGCAAACAACTTATTTGATATTTTCCCGGACAAACAAATTTACGAAAACAGTTACTATGGAGTATTTAAATATGCGCCGGTTCAAATGGGAACTACTGGAGCTTATTACTTTGGAAGAATGAGTTTTACACTTTAATATTTAAAGTTTTAATTTATATTTAACCGCTAAGCGCGCAAAGTTTTACGCAAAGTTCGCAGGTAAATTTCTCGCAAAGACGCGAAGTCGCAAAGTTTTATAATTTAAAAAACCGCCCATTTGGGCGGTTTTTGTTTGTTCTAAAAATCAAAACTAAAACTTTGCGAACTTTGCGTAAAACTTTGCGCGCTTTGCGGTTAATTTCAACTTCCTATTTCTTAACGAATTTCTTAACGATTCTTTTGTCGCCTTTATTCAATTCGATGATATAAATTCCAGTACTCAAGTTGCTTACATCAACAAGATTTCCAGAAAGTTGACCAGTTTTCAATTGCTGACCTAACGTGTTTATAATTCTAAATGAATAACCTTCGCTATTTGCAAATGAAACATTCAATTCGCCTCCAACCGGATTTGGATATAAAGCAAAACTTGAAGTTTCAACTGTTTCCACTAATCCTGCAGTAATATCTTCGCCTGCAATTGCACCTGAAGCGATTATGTTTATAGTATAATCTTCTACTTGGCCATAAGAGAAAGATTCACAAGATGTTGGGATTGCATTGTATTTCATCGAAACTCTAAGTCTTGTTGTTCCTAAAGTTGCAGTTGCCGGAATCGTGATTGATCCTGTTGCAGTTGATGCAGTTGATGCCGCTTTTGTGAAAACAGTTTCGCCTGAATCTGAAAAATCACCATCTTGATTGTAGTCAATAAAAACAGCATATCCTTCGCTGTAAACAGATGAAGTCCATGTTGGCGTTATTGTTATTGTGTATGCAGTTCCTTGCGTTGCATTTGTAGAAGTTGCTGTAAAATCTTCGTATCCAGTTGTTGCTGTAGAAGTTTTATTGATAGTTCCAAAAACAACTTTTGAGATTCTTTCGTCTGTAGCGCTATTTCCTTTTGATGTACAATAAGCAACTGAAGCAGCGGTTGTTGTAACATTTACAGCATTACTTGCTGCTGAAACATTTCCTGCAGCATCTTTAGCTTTCACTGTAAAAGTATAAGATGTCAAAGCTGTTAATCCCGTTACGGTATAGCTTGTTGTTGTAGAAGAACCTTTTAGAGTTGTTCCTTGGTAAATATCATATCCCGTTACGGCTACATTATCTGTAGAAGCTGTCCAGGTTAAATTAGTACTTGATCCTGTTGTTCCAGCCGCAGCAAGAGCTGTTGGAGCACTTGGAGCAACTGTATCTGTAGATCCTGAATATGCAGCTCCAACTCCTACTGCATAAAATGCATTTGTTGTTGCAATAACTTCTGCAGAACCAGCTCCGTATAAATCAATAGCGGATTGGATTCCTGAAGTTCTTGCATTTGCATAAGTAGAGTTCGAAGTTAAATACACACTTTCTAAACGGAAAGCAATTTTTGCTGCTTTGTCAATCGTGATTCCAGTTACGTTATACGCGTTTCCAATATCATTTGTTCCCGATTTACCTACAGACAAAATATAAAACCAGTGATTTAATACCCCAGAGTTGGTATGAACACCACATTGGTCATTGTTATTTGTTGGTGTACAGTTTACGTTTACCCAATAAGTTCCGCCATAAGTATCAGGCTGTCCTTCAGAATTTGGATCGCTCATGGAACGCAAAGCAAGATGCCCGCTTCTTCTTTCAATATCTTCTCCTACTAACCAAGTTGATTTTGTTGGCGCAGCGCGATATTCGATACAAGCTCCCCAAATATCAGAAAACGCTTCATTCATTGCTCCGGATTCTTTTTGATAAGCCAAATTTGCTGTGTAAGTACAAACCGCGTGACCAATTTCGTGCCCAGCAACATCAAGTGCTGTTAAGATATCAAATCCTCCTGTTCCGCTTCCGTCACCGTAAGTCATAACGCTTCCGTTCCAGAATGCGTTATTATTATCCGGATATCCTGCAGCCACTAAGTTATAATGCACATAACTTTTGATTTTAGCTCCGGCATTGTCATAGCTGTTTCTTCCGTGTACGGCTGACCAATAATCATAAGTCATTTCAGCTCCCCAATGTGCATCAAGTGCTCCATTGTCTTTGTTTGTATTATTATACTCTGCTGCTGTCCAGTTATTATCTGCATCCGTAAAGTTTGTTGTTGGATAAGTCGCTGTTTTAGCCGAATTATAAGTTTGAACTCCATTTCCGCGAGTACCATCAGATAAAATATATGAAGATCCGCTTAAAGTTGTCTGGATAGTTTGAGTTCCGCTATAACGCGTCGCAGCATTTGCAGCAACAATTGCCATTTTTGAAGTAGCGTTTTTGTTTTGTTCTTTGGCTGCAGCCGAAATAAATCTTCCATGGCTATTTTCGCCCAAATGTTTTATTGTTGCATTATAAAACAAAGCTTCTCCGGTTTGAGCATCGATATAAAGATCTCCACGACTCAATGGCTTTGTGGCATAAATATCAAACTTATAGGCCAAACGAACTTTATCGCTTTTTCTTTCCTTTCCTTGGTCATCCATTGAAGGAAGTAAAACAAGTTCACCTTTTGGCTTTTTATAGTCCATTGCCGCAGCATCTGCAGGAGTTTCCCATAAATACTGTTTTGCTCCTGTGTAGGCAATCGCTTTGTCAAAAGCTGCCTGGCTTGACAATTTTGGCGTTGTTTTGACATTTTCGAGTGCATAAAACTCTCCATTCATCGAAACTACTTTTCCGCCTTTAGAGTGAATCGTATAATTCGCAAATTCTACTTTAACTCCTTGTTCATACAATTGAAACTTTTCATGCGTAAAACCTTCTTTGTCTAATTCTTTTTTAACCTTAGAAAAAGACTGATTTTCTTTTAATCCTAATTGTTCTTTAAAAACAGTATTATAATCTGTTTCCTTGTAACTGGATTTTTCACTAAATGTGATTAAACTTGGCTGTCCGTTTTCAGACACACTTTTCTGACTTACTCTTTTGTCGGTATTCTGTGCAAATCCTGATAGCGAAAATGTAAGAATAACAACTGTTCCGGCCATAATTTTTGGTAATTTTCTTTCCATAATAAATGTGGTATTTTAGTTTGGTTAAATGGATTACAAACAAAATATTTAATGTAAGTAAATACTTTATTTCGAGATAAAAGTATTTTATTTCTGTTAGATAATCGATGAAATTTACCTTTAATCGATAAAATACAACATCTTTTACCTAAAATTCACATTTATTTAACAAACCATGAAGATTTCACAAAAAGAAAGGGCAAAAATTAATTATTCTATTGATTTGTAATATATTAAACCAATAAAAACAGCTGAGATCCCAATTTTACTGGGAAAAAGTACTTCTTGTGTTTTTATTTTTTTCTTACAAAAAAAGACCAGCCTTTTAAAAGCTGGTCTTCGCGAGTTTTTGTAAGAAATAAAAACTTTATCTAATGTCCATTTCCGGGATATCACCTTCAATAATTAATTCAGCTTCTGTAGATGCAATAATATGTTCGACAGAAATACCCGGCGCTCGTTCTAAAAGTTTAAAACCTTTTTCGGTCACTTCCAAAACTGCAAGTTCCGTTACAACCTTTTTTACGCAACCTACGCCTGTTAATGGCAAAGTACACTTTTTTAGTATCTTAGATTCGCCTGCTTTGTTTACGTGCATCATTGCAACGATAATGTTTTCGGCGGAAGCCACTAAATCCATCGCGCCTCCCATTCCTTTTACCATTTTACCCGGAATCTTCCAGTTTGCAATATCACCGTTTTCTGAAACTTCCATTGCTCCCAGAATCGTTAAATCTACTTTTTGACTGCGAATCATTCCAAAACTAAAAGCCGAATCAAAGAAACTTGCTCCCGGCAATGTTGTAATAGTTTGTTTTCCAGCATTGATAATATCGGCATCTTCTTCCCCGGCAAAAGGAAATGGTCCCATTCCCAAAACACCGTTTTCACTTTGAAATTCAACCGCAATATCTTCTCTCACATAATTGGCAACCAAAGTCGGAATCCCAATTCCAAGATTCACGAAATACCTGTCTTTTACTTCTTTTGCAATTCGTTTTGCAATATCTTCTTTTGTTAACATATCTTTTTAATGTGTTAATTTATTAATGTGCCAATTAGTCAATTTGATAATTAGATAATGCATTACTATGCGCAATCTATATCAATTATCAAATTATCAAATTGACTAATTATCTAATTACTTTTTAATGAAATAATCCCAAGTCACTCTCGCTATATCTGCAATTATCTTCTCTGTATCTTCTTTGCTTTCTGTGATGTTTTTTAAAAACACAGAAATTATAAAATGTTTTCCGTTTGGAAGTTTTACAATCCCTATATCATTCATTGCAACTCTTAAATTAGCATCATTTGTTTCCGAAATTCCGGTTCTGTGAGCTAATTCAGTATTTTCTGGAAGTCCCGCTTTCAACCACGTAAGTCCTCTTGAAGTTTCAACCATTATTTGATACAAATACTTGGTCGTGGCTTCTTTTAGAATTTGTCCTTTATAGAATTTTTCCAATAACTCAGTCGCTGCCAGCGGAGTCGTTGTGTTAATATAAAGATTCTCCCAGTTTTTCATTTGTTCTTCGTTGACTTTAATAACGAAGTCTTTGATTCCTTGCTTGTTGATAAATTTCTGCACCACTTTTGTGCCGCCAACTAAATCAATCAGTATATCACAACCGTTATTATCACTATGCGAAACGGTGTATCTCAATATTTTATCTAAAGTCAACTTTACATTTCCATCCGGATAATCTTCTTTCATCGGACTCCAGGTATCTTCGTGTAAATCTTTCTTTTTAACGAAAATCTCCTGTGTTAATGAAAGCTTGCCTTTATCGACCAAATCTAAAACGGTCAACGCAATATGAAATTTAAAAACGCTCATCAAAGGAGCTTTCAAGTTTCCGTTAATGCTTAAAGTATCTTTATCTTCAATGCTTTTTATAGATATTCCAACTGTTGCATTTTTACTTGCAATAATCTGATTCAATTCCTGACGAAGTTCATTTGTTGTTTGAGCAAACATCTGAAAAGACAGAAACGAAAACAGAATTATGGAGAATTTCTTCATTTAATACGGTTTTTTAAGGTTCTTATTTAATTAGAAAATGTGTCAATGAGAAAATTAGATAATTCTTTACTTTATGTAATTAATTATAAGACCCTAATTATCAAATTACAATAAATTATTTTTATTAATAAAATCGTTCAAATTAAGGAATTTAATACTATGTAATGTTTTACTTTATATAAATTACACTAAACAATTGATTTACAATAAATTTAACAAATAAAATAACACTTAACGCAATAAAGTTGCTTTTGTGTTTAGTGATATATTTATAAAAGATTTTAACTATAGAATTGAATAATATTGGACTATGTACAATCTACACAATTGTCTAATTTTCTAATTGCCTAATTATCTAATTAAACTCTCTGTCTTACGGTTCTTTGCTCTATTCTTTTCTCAAATTTTCCTCCTTGAAAAATGCGCTGTACCATAATTCCCGGAATATGAATTTGATTTGGATCTAATGTTCCAACGGGAACCAATTCTTCAACTTCGGCAATTGTGATTTTTGCAGCACCTGCCATACATGCGTTAAAATTTCTTGCAGTGCCTTTAAATATAAGATTTCCAGCTTCGTCACCTTTCCATGCTTTTACAATGGCAAACTCCGCTTTGAAGGCTTGTTCCATAATATGCATTTTTCCGTTGAATTCACGAACTTCTTTTCCTTCTGCAACTTCGGTTCCATAACCTGCCGGTGTGAAGAAAGCTGGAATTCCGGCTTGTGCAGCACGACAGCGCTCTGCTAAGGTTCCTTGTGGCGTTAATTCGACCTCAAGTTCACCTGAAAGCATTTGACGCTCAAATTCGGCGTTTTCGCCAACATAAGACGAAATCATCTTTTTGACTTGTTTTTTCTGCAAAAGTAATCCTAAACCAAAATCATCAACTCCCGCATTATTCGAAATACAAGTTAAATCTGAAATTGAAGTATTTACCAATGCTGCAATGGTATTTTCAGGAATTCCGCATAAACCAAATCCACCAAACATGATGGTCATTCCGCTTTCGATTCCTTCTATAGCGTCCTGAACGTTATTTACTTTTTTTGTAATCATAACAAACTGTCTTTATTACTGTATATTTTTGATAAAAATAAGATTTTTAGATTAAATTATAACGATTTCGTAAAAATAAATCCGCCTACGAAACCCACATTAACCGCAAAGCTCACAAAGCTTTATAAAATATGCTGTGCAAGTCTTTATTTAACTCTTTACGGTAAAATCCTTTATCCTTATTCCAAAAAAAATCCTTTTGTATTCTTCCGAATTTCAGAAGATCACAAAAGGATTTATTATTTTAAAAGAACTTTAAATTACAGTTCGAATTCATCTGTATTTTGTTCTGTTTGAGTTGTATCTTTTACTACTGCTGGTCTGCTATAGCAATCTACTTTTATCGAAAGATTTGCAGGTCTTTCAAATTCTGACTTAGAAACCTGAAGCCCAGGATCTGCATAACAAAGTTTCATGAAATAACCCCAAATTGGCAATGCTGCTGTAGCTCCTTGTCCGTAAGTTAAACTTTTGAAACGTGCCGAACGGTCTTCACATCCTACCCAAACACCCGTTACTAAGTTTGGAACCATTCCCATAAACCAACCATCTGATTGATTTTGCGTTGTTCCTGTTTTACCTGCAATTGGGTTTCTAAATACATATGGGTATCCTGTCCAACGGTTGTCTCCACTTCCTCCTCCTTCAGTTCTTAAACGAGCACCAGAGCCAGTTTCTGTAACTCCTTCTAATAACTTAATTACAGCAAAAGCAATATCTTTATTCAAAACGTCGTGAGATTCCGGAATTGGCTCGTAAATAACCTCTCCGCTTTTGTTTTCGATACGAGTTAAAAACTGTGGCTTAACATAAACTCCCTGATTGGCAAATGTGCTGTATGCTGCAACCATATCTTCAACAGTAATATCTACAGCTCCTAAAGCGATAGAAGGCTGAGGAGGAATTTCGGTTTTTACACCTAATTTATGCGTTAATTCTACAACAGCTTCCGGACCAACACGATCAATTAACTTAGCCGAAACTGTATTGATCGAATTTGCTAAACCTTGTTTTAGAGTTACCATTCCGCGGTATCTGTTGTCAGAGTTTCTTGGTTCCCAATCTGCTGTAACATTGTGACGTCCTTTGTGAATCATAAATGGTCCGTCAAGAATAGAATCACAAGGAGACATATTCAATTGTTCGATTGCAGTTGCGTAAACAAACGGTTTGAAAGTTGAACCTACTTGTCTCGCTCCTTGCCCAACGTGATCGTATTGGAAATATTTATAGTTAATTCCTCCAACCCACGCTTTGATATTTCCGGTTTGAGGCTCCATCGCCATTAAACCTGATTGCAAGAAGTGTTTGAAATAACGAATGGAATCCATTGGAGTCATTGTTGTATCACGCTCTCCTTTCCAGGTAAATATGCGCATTTTTGTTTTTACTTTGAATGAAGCAATGATATCATCTTCGCTTTTATCTGCATCTTTCATGATTGCCCAACGTGTCGAGTTTTTCATAGCCTGCATCATCAACTTATCTGTTTCTGCCTGCGTGATATTTACGAAAGGTGCATTTTTATTGTTTTTTTGCTCGATGAAAAATTGTTGTTGTAAATTTTTCATGTGCTCAGAAACCGCTTCTTCCGCATGTAATTGCATTCTTGAATCGATTGTAGTATAAATTTTCAATCCATCTTTGTAGATATCATAATCAGAACCGTCTGGCTTTTTGTTTTCAGAAACCCATTTTTTCATGTAATCACGTAGATATTCTCTGAAATAAGTAGCTGTTCCTTCGCGGTGACTTTCTAATTTGAATTTTAAAGTAATTGGCAAAGCTTGTAATCTCAATTTTTCAGATTCTGTGATCATCTTTGCTTTCTCCATTTGAGAAAGTACTACATTACGACGATTTTTTACTCCTTCTGGATTACGAACCGGATTATACAACCCTGAGTTCTTGAACATTCCCACTAAAATAGCGGATTCATCCATAGTTAAATCTTTCGGATCTTTAGAAAAATAGGTTTGTGCTGCTGAACTTACTCCAACAGAATAATTCCCAAAATCATAAACGTTGCAATACATTGCCAAAATTTCATTTTTGGTATATTGTCTTTCCAGACGAATGGCGATTATCCACTCTTTTATTTTCTGTACAATCCTGAATGGAAGAAACTTAGACCCTTCACCATGAAACAATTGTTTAGCTAATTGTTGCGATAATGTACTTGCTCCACCATTGGTTCCTAAACTAAAAACAGCTCTTAAAGTTCCACGACCGTCGATTCCTGAGTGTTCGTAAAAACGAGCATCTTCGGTAGCAACCAAAGCTTCTACCAGACTTTTTGGTAAATCTGAGTATTTAAGTTGTGATCTGTTGGTTTTAAAATATTTACCAATAACTACTCCGTCAGACGAAATAATTTCTGTAGCTAAATTGGAATCTGGATTTTCTAAGTCTTCAAATGAAGGCATTGATCCAAATAATCCCCATGATGCAAATAAAAAGAAGGCTAAAATACCCAATAAGGTATAAGCAAAAATTCTCCAGAATTTCTTTTTATAGTAGTTAATATCCTTATTACTATTAGGTTGATTGTTTTTCTTGGTGGCCATATAACTATTTTTCTAATCTTTTTGTTCTATTCTAAAACCTACGTCTGTAATACCTTCTAAAGCCTGAACTCCCGGAATTTTTCCTGATTCTCTAACAGCTTGTTTTATATGTACTTTGTATTTTCCTCTAAACTTGACATCTTCTTTATAAAACAGTTTACTTTCTTTAATGTCTGTAAAACCATTTCCTAGCAAAGTTCCATCAGGATTTGCCATTTGATATTCTAAAGTATCTACTTTGGTGAAACCGCTTGGTGTTTCTATAGCAACAATTAAAAACAAATTATTGAACGGATAATTGTTATTGTCTCTCAAATTTACAAATAAATTGTATTTTTTTGTAGAATCCAAAACTGGTAAATCAAAGGTTACAACGCTGTCTTTGTGCCATGCACTTCCAACAGATTTGTACTGATCAAATACTCTTTTTTTATCACAAGAAAAAAGAAGTATCGCTACCAAAAGAAGAATTCCGCTATTTTTTATTCTCATTTTTAGTAATAATTATAGGTTTTCTAGGTTCAGCCGGTTTATTCTCATTCGAATTTTTAGGTTTATTCGATTGATTTGGCTTATTATTATTCGGTTTGTTTCCTTTGTTTGGATTTGGATTTCCATTTCCTACTCCTGTACCCGGCTTGTTTTGATTCTGATTTGGATTCGGTTGTTGTTTCTTTGGTGCAGCCACCACTTCTGCTTCTGCATTTGGTTTGCGTTTGCGATTTGGCTTTTTCTTTCTTTTTGGCTGATCAAAACGGGTTAAACTTTCCTGACCCATTGCATTATTAAAGTCTTTTTCAGGCTCTGAAGTAATTTCAACAGCAAAATCTTCTAATGAAGAAACTTTGTTTTTCAACTTATTTTCTGCAATAATTTCTTTTACCTGATCAATTTTCAAAACGTGCCAGTTTGCAAAATTATTCGTGTAAGCAAACCACATTAATCCTTTAAAAATGTCTTGTTTTTGACAAATTGCATCTCCTTTTTCAGTCACCAATTTAGTGTCATAATCCGGAAAATCCTTCAACGCATCCATGTAAGTATCAAGCTCATAGTTCAAGCAACACTTTAATTTTCCGCATTGTCCGGCTAATTTTTGTGGATTTAATGAAAGTTGCTGATATCTTGCTGCAGAGGTATTTACACTTCTAAAATCAGTAAGCCATGTTGAACAGCAAAGTTCTCTTCCGCAAGAGCCAATTCCGCCTAAACGAGCTGCTTCCTGACGGAAACCAACTTGTTTCATCTCAACTCTGGTACTGAATTCTTTGGCAAAATCTTTAATCAAAAGTCTAAAATCGACTCTGTCATTTGCCGTATAGTAAAATGTAGCTTTCGATCCGTCTCCTTGAAATTCAATATCAGAAATTTTCATTTCCAATTTATGCTGAATTGCCAATTCACGGGCTCTAACTTTCATTTGTTCTTCGCGATCACGCGCTACAGACCAAATATCAATATCTTTTTGAGAAGCTTTTCGGTAAATTTTCGGCACTTCATTACTTTCGTGATTAACGCCTTTTTTCTTCATTTGAATTTTAACCAATTCGCCTGTCAAAGTAACAATACCAATATCATGTCCCGGTGATGCAACAGTTGCTACAATATCACCAATACTCAAAGTTAATTTTTCTGAATTTCTAAAGAATTCCTTACGTCCGTTTTTAAAACGTACTTCAACGCAGTCAAAAATAGCCTCTCCATTAGACGGGCTCATGTTTGCGAGCCAGTCAAAAACCGTCAATTTATTGCAGCTATCGGTGCCGCAAGTCCCATTATTTTTACAACCCTTTGGTGCGCCACCATCTGAGGTTGAACAACTTGTACATGCCATAATTATATATGTAGTGTTGCAAAAAAGCAACTTAAGTTCATAAACGTTTGATCGGTAAAGATAGTATTTTTTTTAGTTTGCTTTTTACTGATTATTCTAAAGCTATGTTAAAGAGATAAACACCTCATTTTTAAGTACAAGCAATTTTACCACATCCCTAAAATTGGCTTATTCTAATACTCTTTTGACTTTTACCATTAATGGAAACTGTTAAAACGAAGGAACTTTGCAAATTGAAAATTCCATCTAAATCAATACTACTTTTTATTTAATCAATTAAATAATCTGATTTATTGAATTCCTAAACTACGAAGGCGGTTTAGGTAAAAAAACAATATTACTAACCACAGTTTTCTATGTTATGCAAAATTTAAATCCTAAAAATTATAATTACTTCAAACTAATTTCTTTTCTTTTAGTATTCTTTATTACTGTTCAAATCAGGGCTCAGTTTCCTTTTTCTGAAAGTTTTAAAAACAATACTGCTCCTAATATATTATTTGGTGGATCTCCTACCGCTTTTCTTACGGGAGGTGCAGGTTCAAAAAATGGTTATAATGATCTTAATGGCTCAGGATATCTACGATTAACTAACAGCTCCGCAGATCAAAGGGGTGTAGTGTGGTCAGATCTGTATGCTTTCCCGTCTGCCTACGGAATGACTATCTCTTTTGAATATTATTCCCATTCCGGAAGTGGTGCTGATGGTATTGCTTTTATTTTATTCGACGCAACGGCATCACCCATTAGCGTAGGATCTTATGGTGGTTCCTTAGGATACGCTCAAAACAGTTCAAACAATGGTTTTTCAAAAGGTTACTTAGGAATTGGCATCGATGAATACGGTAGTTTTGGAATGAGCAGCGACGGAAAAAATGGTGGAGCACCGTTCTTCCGCAAACAAAGCGCCGTTACATTAAGAGGTGCCGGCAATGAACAAACTGGATATCCATTTTTAACAACAACTACAACAACAGAATCACCATATCTATTTAACGTTAGTGGTAATGATCGAAATGCAACTGATCAAACTAAAGCTGGTTTTAGAAAAATTGAAATAATTTTAAAACCACGTACTCCTCAAGATGGTTTTCTTATAGATGTTTATATAACACATGGTAACACTAAAACTTTAGTTATTAACAATTACCTTTACACAACACCTGCACCTCCAAATTTAAAATTTGCTATTGCTTCCTCAACTGGAGGAGACAACAACTTTCATGAAATACGTAATTTAAATTTATCTGTAGATTTATCCACTCTTCGTATTCCGGTCGCAAAACCAAATTTAATTACCGGATGTTCAGGATCAATAATCACAACATCTAATGATATAAATGAAAACAATGATGGTACATTAAATACACTAGCTACCATAAATAGATCATCAATAGACTTAGATCTTGACATACCAGGAATTCAATCTTCTAAAACAGTCGCAGGAAAAGGAACATTTACCTATGATTCTATTACAGGAAAAATAACTTTTACCCCCCTAAACATATCTGTAGAAGGATCTGCTGAAATAAATTATACTTTTAATGATACTTATGGCAAAACATCCAATGTTTCTACCATAACCTATAATGCTATTGTAAATAAACCTGCAGATATTGAAACAACAACAACAATATGTGCTGGAGAGACCTATGTTTGGGCAGCAAATGGGCAATCATATACTACTCCACAAACCGGTTTAAAAGTAATTAATAACGGATGTACAGCAAATGAAATTTTAAATTTGGAGGTGCTGCCCAGACCTAACATTCCAACTATAACTACTACGACTGCAAGTTGTTTGGCGGCTAGTACAAGTAAAATAGACAATTATTCACCTGCTGACAACACTTATACTTTTGATCCAACCGGCCCTGAAATTGATGCTCAAGGTTTTATAACCAATATTACCCCGAAAATTCAGTATAACGTCACCTCAGTTTCAAAAACTACAAACTGCTCTTCTTTACCAACATTATTAACTAAAGATGCATTTGATAATTCAGGTTGTTATCCTGTTTTAAATACTACAGTAAATTCGTTAACCAAATCTATTTGTAACAGTCCAAATGAAACAGTCTCTTATGAGATTAAAATCACAAATTCAGGAGGACAAACTGCTGGAGCAGTCAAATTAGATTTCATATTTCCCATTGGTATTATTTTTGATTATGCTAGTGCATCTTATACAAATGGCAGTTCAGGACCAACCGGTTCAATCTCATTTATGAATACTGCTAGCAATCCTGTAATAGAAAATTTTACTATACCTTCTAATGGAACAGTAATAATTCTATTAAAAGGAAAAACTACAACTGCAGCTACAACAGGTACTTTTAGTGTCAATTCTGAAGTAACATATTTAGATCCAAGTCGCACAATTAGCAATCCTAACAGAAGAATTACACCTTATATGAATTCTTACTCAGCAACATCATCATACGAAAGCGGAGGAAATGTACCGGGTTCTAATTTTGACGGCAGCAGTACATTAGAAGATGATGTGGTTATTAATCCAAAACCAACAACTGTAACCACCAAAGAGAGCATCTGTTCTGGAGAATCTTTCCTTTGGACTGTAGACGGAAAAACTTATAGTACTTCCGGAACTTATACTAAAACAAATAGTAGCTGTACTGCAAATCAGATATTAGACTTAACTGTTGGCGCAAAACCAACAACTGTAACTACAAAAGAAAGTATCTGTTTTGGAAAATCTTTCCTTTGGGCTGTAGACGGAAAAACGTATACAACTTCAGGAATTTATACTAAAGTAAATGATGGTTGTACTGCTGATCAGACTTTGGAATTAACTGTTAATGCAAAACCAATAACAGTAACTACAAAAGAAAACATATGTTTTGGTGAATCTTTCCTTTGGGCTGTAGATGGAAAAACTTATACAACTTCCGGAATCTATACTAAAGTAAATGACGGCTGTAACGCGGATCAGACTTTGGAATTAAATATCGGAACTAAACCAGTAACTATAACCACCAAAGAAAACATCTGTTTTGGAGAAACTTTCCTTTGGACGGTAAATGGAAAAACTTATAGTACTTCTGGAATTTATACTAAAGTAAATGATGGTTGTACTGCTAATCAGACATTGGAATTAAACATTGGAACTAAACCGGCAACAGTAATCACAAAAGAAAGCATCTGTTCTGGTGAATCTTTCCTTTGGGCTGTAGATGGAAAAACGTATTCGGTTTCTGGAATTTATACCCAAATCAATGACGGTTGTACGGCCGATCAGACTTTGGAATTAAACATTGGAACTAAACCGGCAACTGTAATCACAAAAGAAAACATCTGCTTTGGCGAATCTTTCCTTTGGACTGTAGATGGAAAAAACTATTCGGTGTCGGGAATTTATACTCAAACTAATGATGGATGTACGGCTGATCAGACTTTGGAATTAAACATTGGAGCTAAACCAACAACTGTAACCACCAAAGAAAATATCTGCTTTGGTGAATCTTTTCCTTGGGCTGTAGATGGAAAAACATATTCAGTTTCTGGAATTTATACTAAAGCAAATGATGGTTGTACTGCCGATCAGACTTTGGAATTAAACATCGGAACCAAACCAGCAACTATAACTACTAAAGAAAGCATCTGTTCTGGTGAATCTTTCCTGTGGACGGTAGACGGAAAAACTTATAGTACTTCTGGAATTTATACTAAAGTAAATGACGGTTGTACTGCAGAGCAAGTATTAGAATTAACTGTGGGTGCAAAACCAACAACAGTATCTACAAAAGAAAACATCTGTTTTGGAGAGACTTTCACTTGGGCTGTAGATGGAAAAACTTATAGTACTTCGGGAATTTATACTAAAACTAATAATGGTTGTACCGCAGATCAAGTATTAGAATTAACTGTGGGTGCAAAACCAACAACTATAACTACAAAAGAAAACATCTGTTTTGGAGAGACTTTCACTTGGTCTATAGACGGGAAAACTTATAGTACTTCTGGAATTTACACTAAAACTAATAATGGATGCAACGCTGATCAAGTATTAGACTTAACTGTTGGTACAAAACCAATCACTGTAACTACAAAACAAAACATCTGTTTTGGTGAATCTTTCCTTTGGACGGTAGATGGAAAAACGTATACAACTTCTGGAATTTATACTAAAACTAATAATGGCTGTACCGCTGATCAGGTATTAGACTTAAATATTGGCGCAAAACCAACAACTGTAACTACAAAAGAAAGCATCTGTTTTGACGAATCTTTCCTTTGGACCGTAGATGGAAAAACCTATTCGACTTCGGGAACTTATAGCAAAACTAATGACGGTTGTACTGCAGATCAGACTTTGGAATTAAACATTGGAACTAAACCTGCAACGGTAATCACTAAAAAAGACATCTGTTTTGGTGAGTCCTTCACTTGGCCTATAGATGGAAAAACTTATTCAACTTCTGGAACTTATACCAAAACTAATGATGGCTGTACCCCTAACCAAGTACTAAACCTTACAGTAAATCCAAAAACAGCCGACATTATTACTAATGACGTTAGTATATGCAAAGGTGGCACAGGTTCATTAACAATAACTACAGATTCAAAGCCGTCATTATCTTTTAATGGCACCTGGCACCCTCTTACGGACCCTAAAACGTACATGCCTACTTTGAAAGATGATAATAATTCAATATGTCTTTTCGAAGATACTGCATTGGCAAGCTACCATACAATTACTTTTTCGGTAAATGTAACAGGGACATATATCTTAAAAATGACAGGGTTAAATCCAGATTATAGAGCTGGATATATTTATAAAGGCAATTACACTTTAGGAACTTGTCCTGAAGATGGAACTTGGATAACAGAAGGTGATGATTACGGAATAATCAGTACTAAAACACCAACTTTAACAGCACATCTTGAAGTAGGAACCCTTTACACATTAGTATCTCTTGTTCAATCCATTACATCGACTCAACCTTTAGATTATACCTGGACATTAACCCCACCAGATGGAGGAGGCTTTTTCTTGAACCCAATTAATTCATGGTACACAGCTCCAACAGGCGGAAACCCAATTAACTGGGGCACCACATTTAATCCTGCAGGAGTTTCTGGTTCAGGTTTATCTAACACAAATACTGCTGGCAAGACCACCTATTATGTTGGAGATATAACAGAGTGTAAGGAAAGAGTTCCTGTAACTTTTGAAATTAAAGAAGATGCAGCTGTTGAAGTTGCTTCCTCTGCACCAGAAGTATGTATTAATACCGTATTACCAGCTATTACTCATCTAACTTCGGGAATAACTGGTATCAATTCATCAACCAATCTACCAACAGGAGTTAGTGCTAATTTTAAAAATAACACCATAACAATTACAGGTACTCCAACAGTATCAGGTATTTTTAATTACAATATTAACTTACTAAACGATAATAGCCATTGTGGTACTAACACTGCAACAGGTACTATTACGGTTAATGCGTTACCAGTAGTTCCAATTGTAACTACTACAAATGCAAGCTGTTCAACAGCAAGCATAAGTAAAATTGATAATTATGTTGTAGGTAACTCATACATCTTTGATCCAACAGGTCCATTGGTTAGTTCCACAGGAATTATTACCGGAATGACAACTGGAAGCAATTATACCGTAAAATCAGTTAATTCTGCTTGTATTTCTGCATCATCTCCTAATTTTAACTTTACGGAGCAGTTAACGTCCCCAACAAAACCAATATTAAGCACAATAATACAACCTAATTGCGACAACGCAACTGGAAGTTTTACTATCACCAATTATGATGCATCATATACTTATAATGTAATTCCATCAACGGGTGTTGTGCAAAACGGAAATACAATAACAGTTTCAAAAGGTGAATATCAAATAACAGCCATTCTGGGAAGCTGTTCTTCTGAGTTATCTGAAAAAGCAACTGTAAATGAACAACCAATAAAACCTTCTGCGTCTATTAGCTATCCAACTTTTTCATATTCAACAACAGAAGGAACTACTTTAGTAAAACTAATTGGTATGGCCGGAGGTAAATATACAGCTACACCTGAAGGTTTAACTATTGATGAAAATAGTGGCGCAATTAACCCTAGCGTAAGCTCTGATGGCACATATACAATACTTTATTCTTATACAAACGGTGTTTGTAGCAATACGACTCAAACCACCGTTAAAATAGTTTCTCCAAAAATTGCAAGTTGGCTACTTGTAAAAGATGGTAATAACAATGGAACAGTAGAACCCGGCGAAATTCTTACTTTTATGTTGAGATTGTCTAACATTGACCTTGATCATTTAACACTGAAAAACATTACAGGTTCTATCGACTTACCTGACCATACAAGCTTAGTGAATCAAGGACAATCAATATATGTTACTCCTCAAAAATTATCTTTTTCATATCCAAATACAGATATACCATATCTCTGGGATTTAAGTTATTTACGTGAACCAGCATTAATGTTGACCGTAAAAGCAGATTGTGATCTGACTGGTGTAAACCAAATAGAAACCAAAGGAAGAATATACATAAATGGAGTAGAAATACAAACATCAGTTCCTTCTATTCCAGTATCACAAGATGGAAAATGGATTATAACTACGGGGTCAAACCAGTATTTAACTCCACCAGAATTAGTAGATTGTAAAAATCCTGGAGGCTGCCCAACATCTCTTCCTGTATCAACTAATAAAGTAGTCGTTCTTAACATTGATACCCCAGAAGCAGTATGCTTTGGAACCGCAGTAAATCTTTCATCAACAGTAAATACTAATAGCACGCCTGGAATTTTAACTTATTGGACAGATACCTTAGCAACTGTATCTTTAACCAATCCGACAGCTGTAGTAACATCTGGCACATATTACATCAAGAATACCTCTGCGCAAGGCTGTGAAATAATAAAACCCGTAATAGTAACAATAACTCCAAAACCAGCAACTGTAATTACTAAAGAAAACATCTGTTCTGGGGAATCTTTCACTTGGGCTGTGGATGGAAAAACATATTCGGTTTCCGGAATTTACACGCAAATCAATGACGGTTGTACTGCGGATCAGACTTTGGAATTAAACATTGGAACAAAACCAAATGCGGTAATTACTAAAGAAAACATCTGCTTCGGCGAATCTTTCACTTGGGCTGTAGATGAAAAAACATATTCGGTTTCCGGAATTTATACCCAAATCAATGACGGTTGTACGGCCGATCAGACTTTGGAATTAAACATTGGAACAAAACCAAATGCAGTAATTACTAAAGAAAACATCTGTTTTGGGGAATCTTTCACTTGGGCTGTAGATGGAAAAACCTATTCGGTTTCCGGAATTTATACCCAAAGCAATGACGGTTGTACGGCCGATCAGACTTTGGAATTAAACATTGGAACAAAACCAACATCGGTAATTAATAAAGAAAGCATCTGTTCTGGTGAATCTTTCACTTGGGCTGTAGATGGAAAAACATATTCGGTTTCTGGAATTTATACGCAAATCAATGACGGTTGTACGGCTGATCAGACTTTGGAATTAAACATTGGAACTAAACCAAATGCGGTAATTACTAAAGAAAACATCTGCTTTGGTGAATCTTTCACTTGGGCTGTGGATGGAAAAACATATTCGGTTTCCGGAATTTACACGCAAATCAATGACGGTTGTACGGCCGATCAGACTTTGGAATTAAACATTGGAACTAAACCAAATGCGGTAATTACTAAAGAAAACATCTGCTTTGGTGAATCTTTCACTTGGGCTGTGGATGGAAAAACATATTCGGTTTCCGGAATTTACACGCAAATCAATGACGGTTGTACTGCGGATCAGACTTTGGAATTAAACATTGGAACAAAACCAAATGCGGTAATTACTAAAGAAAACATCTGCTTCGGCGAATCTTTCACTTGGGCTGTAGATGAAAAAACATATTCGGTTTCCGGAATTTATACCCAAATCAATGACGGTTGTACGGCCGATCAGACTTTGGAATTAAACATTGGAACAAAACCAAATGCAGTAATTACTAAAGAAAACATCTGTTTTGGGGAATCTTTCACTTGGGCTGTGGATGGAAAAACATATTCAGCTTCTGGAATTTATACGCAAAGCAATGACAGTTGTACTGCGGATCAGACTTTGGATTTAAACATTGGAACTAAACCAAATGCAGTAATTACTAAAGAAAATATCTGCTTTGGCGAATCTTTCACTTGGGCTGTAGATGGAAAAACATATTCGGCTTCTGGAATTTATTCGCAAAGCAATGACGGTTGTACCGCGGATCAGACTTTGGAATTAAACATTGGAACAAAACCGGCAACTGTAATTACTAAAGAAAACATCTGTTCTGGGGAATCTTTCACTTGGGCTGTAGATGGAAAAACATATTCGGTTTCTGGAATTTATACCCAAATCAATGACGGTTGTACGGCCGATCAGACTTTGGAATTAAACATTGGAACCAAACCAAATGCGGTAATTACTACAAAAGACATCTGTTCTGGTGAATCTTTCACTTGGGCTGTAGATGGAAAAACATATTCGGTTTCCGGAATTTATTCGCAAAGCAATGACGGTTGTACTGCCGATCAGACTTTGGAATTAAACATTGGAACCAAACCGGCAACTGTAATTACTAAAGAAAACATCTGTTTTGGGGAATCTTTCACTTGGGCTGTAGATGGAAAAACGTATTCGGTTTCTGGAATTTATTCGCAAAGCAATGACGGTTGTACGGCTGATCAGACTTTGGAATTAAACATTGGAACAAAACCGGCAACTGTAATTACTAAAGAAAACATCTGCTTTGGGGAATCTTTCACTTGGGCTGTGGATGGAAAAACATATTCGGTTTCTGGAATTTATTCGCAAAGCAATGACGGTTGTACGGCTGATCAGACTTTGGAATTAAACATTGGAACAAAACCGGCAACTGTAATTACTAAAGAAAACATCTGCTTTGGTGAATCTTTCACTTGGGCTGTAGATGGAAAAACATATTCGGTTTCCGGAATTTATTCGCAAAGCAATGACGGTTGTACTGCCGATCAGACTTTGGAATTAAACATTGGAACCAAACCGGCAACTGTAATTACTAAAGAAAACATCTGTTTTGGGGAATCTTTCACTTGGGCTGTAGATGGAAAAACGTATTCGGTTTCTGGAATTTATTCGCAAAGCAATGACGGTTGTACGGCTGATCAGACTTTGGAATTAAACATTGGAACCAAACCGGCAACTGTAATTACTAAAGAAAACATCTGTTTTGGGGAATCTTTCACTTGGGCTGTAGATGGAAAAACGTATTCGGTTTCTGGAATTTATTCGCAAAGCAATGACGGTTGTACCGCGGATCAGACTTTGGAATTAAACATTGGAACAAAACCGGCAACTGTAATTACTAAAGAAAACATCTGTTCTGGGGAATCTTTCACTTGGGCTGTAGATGGAAAAACATATTCGGTTTCTGGAATTTATACCCAAATCAATGACGGTTGTACGGCCGATCAGACTTTGGAATTAAACATTGGAACCAAACCAAATGCGGTAATTACTACAAAAGACATCTGTTCTGGTGAATCTTTCACTTGGGCTGTAGATGGAAAAACATATTCGGTTTCCGGAATTTATACGCAAATCAATGACGGTTGTACCGCGGATCAGACTTTGGATTTAAACATTGGAACTAAACCTGCAACGGTAATTACTAAAGAAAACATCTGTTTTGGTGAATCTTTTCCTTGGGCTGTAGATGGAAAAACATATTCGGTTTCTGGAATCTATACACAAAGCAATGACGGTTGTACAGCGGATCAGACTTTGGAATTAAACATTGGAACCAAACCAAATGCAGTAATTACCAAAGAAAACATCTGTTTTGGAGAGTCTTTCACTTGGGCTGTAGATGGAAAAACATATTCGGTTTCAGGAATCTATACGCAAAGCAATGACGGGTGTACAGCAGATCAGACTTTGGAATTAAACATTGGAACCAAACCAAACGTGGTAATTACTAAAGAAAACATCTGCTTTGGGGAATCTTTCACTTGGGCTGTAGATGGAAAAACGTATTCGGCTTCTGGAATTTACACGCAAAGCAATGACGGTTGTACAGCCGATCAGACTTTGGAATTAAACATTGGAACAAAACCGGCAACTGTAATTACTAAAGAAAACATCTGTTCTGGTGAATCTTTCACTTGGGCTGTAGATGGAAAAACATATTCGGCTTCTGGAATTTATTCGCAAATCAATGACGGTTGTACGGCCGATCAGACTTTGGAATTAAACATTGGAACAAAACCGGCAACTGTAATTACTAAAGAAAACATCTGTTCTGGGGAATCTTTCACTTGGACTGTAGATGGAAAAACATATTCGGCTTCTGGAATTTATTCGCAAATCAATGACGGTTGTACGGCCGATCAGACTTTGGAATTAAATGTGGGTGATAAGCCAGTAACTATAACTACTAAAATAAGCATCTGTTTTGGTGAGTCTTTACTTTGGAATGCAGATAGAAAAACGTATACGACTTCTGGAATTTATACACAAATTAATGACGGTTGTACTGCGGATCAGGTATTAGAATTAACTGTTGGTGCAAAACCAAATGCGGTAACTACTAAAGAAGATATCTGTTTTGGTCAAAGTTATACATGGTCGGTAAATGGAGAAACTTATAATACATCTGGAACTTATACTGTTAAAAATAATGGTTGTACTGCGGATCAGGTATTAGACTTAAACATTAATCAAGCTTTAAATGCTTTCCTTGTTTCAAATAGTACAATACCAGAATCTTGTCCAGGGGAAAATAACGCATCATTCGACATTGAAATTACAGGAGGAATTATGCCTTATAGCATAAATTTGGATAATAAAATCACACCTTTTACTCCAGTTACTAATAGTGAATATACTTTTATGAATCTTGTCGGAGGATCACATACTGTTTATATTAAAGATGCATTAAATTGTATTTCAGAACTTGACGTTTTCATCCCAAAAGGAATAACAATTAATCCAGTTGCGAATATTACCTATTCTTGCCTGAACGATCTTCCTTCAAATTCAGTTACTATTATGGTAGATCCAAGTATTACTGATCTTGATGATTTAGATTATTCGCTGGACGGAATAAATTACCAAGCAGACAAAACATTTGTAAATGTCGCAGCAGGTACTCATACCATAAAAGCAAGACACACAAATGGTTGTATACAATTGACTAGAGAATTTGTTGTTGATTACATTCAACCTTTAACATTAACACTCGCTGATGGCGAATTAAACGAAATCGTAGCAACCACAACTGGTGGTGATGGACAATACAGATATTCATTCAATAACGAATCTTTCAGTACTACAAATAAATTCATCATATACAAATCAGGAATGTATACGGTTACTGTAACTGATCAAAACGGTTGCTCAGCTACTAGCTCACGATATTTTGAATATGTAGACGTATGTATTTCAAATTACTTTACCCCAAATGGAGATGGCGTAAATGATGAATGGGGACCAGACTGCACTGTAAACTATAAAAACTTAACCTATACCATTTTTGACAGATACGGTCGAACAATTGCAACATATAAATTGGGGCAAAAATGGGATGGTAAATACAATGGTGCAGAACTAACATCCGGAGATTACTGGTATGTTTTAAAATTAAATGATCCGAAAGACAACAGAGAGTTTGTTGGTCATTTTACATTATACAGATAACAACAATCAAAATAATTATGTTATCTAAAACTTATATTACAATGAAAAAATTAATTATATCTATTATACTCATGGCTGTAACTTCAAGTTACAGTCAAGAGTTAAACTTGCCGGTTTTCACACAATATCTGGCAGATAATCCTTTTGTTATATCCCCAACTTATGCTGGTATCGGAGACAATCTTCGTATTAGAGCAAATGGACTGACACAATGGGTTGGCATAAAAGATGCTCCAAACAATCAATCTGTATACGCAGATCTTCGAATTTTAGATCGGTCAGGATTAGGTATTTCACTTTATAAAGATAGTAACGGAAACACCTCTCAAACCGGTGCCAAAGTATCCTTTGCACACCATTTGACTTTAGATTATTATTCAAAACAATACTTATCTTTTGGTATTTCATATAATCTAAATAATTTTAGAATAAACATCAACGATTTTAGTTCCGGAACAGCTAATCCAGGACCATTAGATCCTTCTATTACAAATGATAGAGCTGTTTCAAACAATAACTTTGATATTGGCGCACTTTATCGAAATAAAGATTTTTATCTAAGCCTGAATGTAAATAATATTTTAAACAAAAACACAGATAAATTCTATCATGAAGAGCCTGCTTTATTACGTAATTATCAAATATATACAGGTTATATCTTCACGGGAGACTCTCAAAACAGAGTTGAATATGAACCTTCTGTATACTTCCAACAATTTGCAAGTGACAAACGATCAAGCACTGACCTGAATTTTAAATACCGCCAGTTCAATCGTTATGATGATTATTTTTGGGTAGGAGTTTCTTATCGTTTTCTAAATGATCAGTTTTTAGAACCTTCAATGGCTGGCCCAATGGCCGGATTTAAAAAATCTAATTTCTATTTTGGTTATTCTTATCAGGCAACACTTAATCAAATTGGAGCTTACAATTCAGGAACACATGTTGTAACGATAGGACTAGATTTTCTACGTGGAATTAGCAATTGCCCTTGTACACAGGGTCCGGTTCGTCATTAAAGAATTCCATTTTAAATCAAAGAATAAAATTTAAACTGCTCTTATAAAAAACAAAAGCCCATTCTGTAAATAGAATGGGCTTTTGTTTTTTAATTAATGGTTAAGTTTCCTTAACCGATTAGTCATTACTCAACAAGTTTTTATCTTTAATTTACTATTTTATAAATTTTATCTGATAATCTTATTCTAAAAGGAACTTCAAAAGTAACTTTATCACCAATCTTTGCCGTTAAAGCTTCAATTTCGTTTACGATCATTTTTTCTAAAACCAATTCTTGATTACCAGTAGTTGGTCCGGAAATTAAGATTTTATCACCGGCATTCAAATCGTGGCTTTCAATAGTAAAAAGACCAACTTGTGCTTTTACATAATAATGTTCAGCTTTTCCAAGAAGTACTTTTTTTACTTTTATTTTTTGACGAATATCTGCTTGTTTTTCGGCTGTAGCCAAAGAATTATTCGGTAATTCACCTGAATGTTTGAATTTTAGATTTTCAGACTTTCCTTTTCTAAAAACCTTATTTCCAACTTGTTTTCCGGTTCTTAAACGAACTTGATCAACCAAAGGCATATGAATAATGTCAAGACATTCTGTAGAACAACAGTTTTCCATAGCAGCTTTACAATCATCACATTGAATAAACAACAAATGACAACCGTCGTTTTCGCAATTCGTGTGATTATCACAAGGTTTTCCGCATTGATGACATTGCGAAATAATATCTTCAGTAATTCTTTCGCCAAGACGATTATCAAATACGAAGTTTTTTCCAATGAATTTACTTTCTAAACCTTCAGCTTCAATTTGTTTGGCGTAATTAATGATTCCACCTTCTAATTGAAAAACATTTTTAAAACCCTGATGTTTAAAATAAGCACTCGCTTTTTCACAACGAATTCCACCTGTACAATACATTACAAGGTTTTTATCTTCTTTATGATTTTGAAGCTGATCGTTGATTATAGGCAAACTCTCTCTAAAAGTTTCTACATCCGGAGTAATTGCACCTTTAAAATGTCCAACTTCACTTTCGTAGTGATTTCTAAAATCTACCACAATAGTATTTGGATCATCAAGGATTTCATTGAATTCTTTGGCTTTCAAGTGAACGCCAATATCGGTAACATCAAAAGTTTCATCGTTTAAACCGTCAGCAACAATTTTATGACGAACTTTAATGGTTAATTTTAAAAAGGAATGATCATCATGTTCTACCGCTTCATTCAATCGTATACCTTTCATGAAATCATAAACTTCGAGAGTAGCTCTAAAAGCCTCCAAATTTTCTTCAGGAATACTCATTTGAGCATTAATTCCTTCATTGGCAACATAAATTCGGCCTAAAGCATCGAGCTTATTCCAGGCTAAAAATAAATCATCGCGAAATTTTTTGGGATCTTGAATTTTGGCATACGCATAGAAAGACAACGTTAGTCGTTGTTTACCGGCATCATCGATCATGATGGCTCTTTCTTCTGCGCTTAAAGTGTTGTACAGTTGCATGCTATAAACTAATTTAAGTTGAGAAATAATTATGTAATGAATTCTATTTTCCTAATGAATTCGGGCGCAAAGGTAAGCTTTTCTTTGCAATTTCAAAACCAACTAAACATCAAAAATTAAACAACATAAGACTTAATGGAAAATTTAAGAATTTCCGCTAACACCTCATTCAATAAAATAAACTTTTTTAGTCTAAAAAGCTCCGAAATTAAAAAACATTACTGTTTATCAGATAGTTACTAAAAATTTAGTATATTTATGTTAACAATTTTAACATTTATACTTATGAATGCTTTAAAACTACCAAAACCAATCTTCCCAATTCTCCTTTTTCTACTCTTTTTTATTTCTTGCAAAAAAGAACAACCGAAAGCGCCGCCGCCCATTCAGGCTCCTTTTGTCACAGTAAAAAGTGAAGATGTCCCAATTTATAAAGATTTTGCCGGACAAACTTTTGGCGAATTAGACATTGAATTAATTGCACGAGTAGACGGAATATTGACTGGAGTATATTTTAAAGAAGGTCAAAAAGTTAAAAAAGGTCAATTGCTTTATACAATTGATCCGTTAGAATATGAAACTAAAGTTGAACAAGCTCGCGGACAGGTTGCTGTTGCACAAAGTAGCTTGGTAAATGCTAACGAAGAATTAAAAAGAATTAGGCCACTTGCTGATATGAATGCCGTAAGTAAGCGAGAATTAGACGCCGCAGTTGCAAAAGACAAAGCCGCAAGATCTAATTATGCCAGTATGCAGGCAAGTTTAAAAAATCAGGAAATAGAAAGAGGTTATTGCAATATTAAATCTCCAATCGATGGCGTTATCGGACTTTCGAATGCCAGATTAGGAGACTACATTACCAAATTAGGTAATGCCTCGAGATTGAATATGGTTTCGAAGCTTGATAAAGTAAGAGTGCAATTTACAGTTAGTGAATCTGATTATCTTAAATACCAAAAAAGCACTAAACAAGGAGAGAAAATCACGGATCTTCAGCTAATATTATCAGACGGAAGTATTCATCCTGAAAAAGGAACTCTGAATTTTTCGGATACTAAAATAGATCCCACAACAGGAACAGTAACTATTGAAGCACAATTTCCAAATCCTGACGGAACTTTGCGTTCAGGGCAATTTGGAAAAGTTCGTGTTCTGATTCGCACAGCAAAAGATGCAATCGTAATTCCTCAAAAAGCAGTTACCGAAATTCAGGGACTATTTCAGGTTTCTATAATTGATGATAAAAACACTATTCAAACCCGAATGGTCGAAGTAGGTCAAAAAACTGGTGTTGACTGGATTATTACAAAAGGACTTAAGCCTAATGAAAGAGTAGCTATAATTGGTAATCAGTTTATTCAACCCGGATCAACTGTTGCCCCAGTTCCTTATGTAGCCGACAAAAAACAGATTGCATCATCTCAAAACGACTAAATTATGGATAATTTTTTTGTAAGAAGACCGATAGTCGCCATCGTGCTATCCATATTTATCGTTATTATTGGAGGGCTTTCAATCCTTGGAACTCCCATTGCACAATATCCCGAAATTGCACCGCCTTTGGTACAAGTTTCAACTAGTTATAGAGGTGCAAATGCCTTAAATGTAGAGCAAGCCGTTGCCACACCAATTGAACAAAAAGTAAACGGAGTTGAAAACATGCTCTACATGCAATCCACCAATACCGGAGATGGAAGTATGACTCTGAACATTACATTTGATATGGGAACTGATTTGGATATCGCAACAATGCTTACCCAAAACAGAGTAAATGAAGCCACCAACAAACTCCCAAACGATGTAAAAACAACGGGAGTTACGACCAAAAAGTCGCTTTCGATGCCTTTGCTTATTATATCATTATTCTCTCCCGAAAAAACATTCGACAATAACTTTTTAACCAATTACGCCAATATCAATATTGTAGATGCATTGGCGCGTATTAAAGGTGTTGGAGAAGTTACACTCTACGGAGGAAGTAGTTATGCAATGAGAATTTGGGTCAAGCCCGATATCATGTCCAAATACAATCTGACAGTTCCCGATATTATTCAGGCGATTAAAGAACAAAATGCGATTTCGCCAGGAGGAAAATTTGGAGCACCACCAGCAAAAGACAATAATGAATTTACCTATAATGTAACGCTAAAAGATCGTTTAGTAAATCCTGAAGATTTTGAAAATATCATTCTAAAATCAAACATCAACAATCAACAAGTTCGTTTAAAAGATGTTGGAACCGTGACTTTAGGAACTGAAAGTTATGCATCAGTCGCCAGACTAAACGGAAGTCCTGCAGGAACAATTGGAATTAAACAAATGCCAGGTTCTAATGCCTTAGAAGTTGCTGCCAATGTCAAAAAAACCATCGAACAATTAAGCAAACGTTTCCCGCAGGATTTAAAATATCGGGTTTCATTAGATACAACCCTCGCCATTTCTGAAGGAATAAACGAAATCATGCACACACTTGTAGAAGCGATTATATTGGTAATTATAGTAGTTTTTATCTTTTTGCAAAACTGGCGTGCAACGCTGATTCCGTTAGTAACCGTTCCTGTTTCCTTGGTTGGAGTTTTCATGCTTTTCCCACTATTAGGATTCTCAGTAAACGTACTTTCACTTTTAGGATTAGTACTCGCGATTGGTATTGTGGTCGATGATGCAATTGTCGTCGTCGAGGCCGTAATGCATCATATCGAACAAGGAATGTCTCCAAAAGACGCTACAAATCAGGCGATGAAAGAAGTTTCGGGTCCCGTAATTGCCATCGCAATTGTATTAACCGCCGTATTTATTCCCGTTGCGTTAACACCCGGAATTACTGGACGACTTTATCAGCAATTTGCCATTACGATTGCGATTTCGGTAATATTTTCCGCTTTAAGCGCCTTAACTTTAAGTCCCGCATTATGTTCTTTATTACTAAAACCCAATCAGGAAGCAAAAGGCTGGCTTGGAAAATTCTTTGCCGCTTTCAATCGAAAATTTTCATCCTTTACAGATAAATACACCGGATTTTCAGGTTTTCTAATCAAGAAAATGGCTCGAAGTTTTATTTTCATCGGAATACTGATTGGAGCCATTATTCTCTTGGGAGGAAAAATTCCGGGTGGATTCGTTCCCGAGGAAGATCAAGGATATATGTTTGTAAATATCGAATTACCCGGCGCTTCATCCTTAGAAAGAACCAATAAAGTGATTCAGAAAATTGAACATATTTTAGCTAAAAATGATGGTGTCGAATATTATACTTCTGTTGCCGGATTTAGTTTAATCAAAAACTCGGTTGCAACCAATAACGGATTCTTTTTCGTAGCCTTGAAAGAATGGAAAGAACGTAAACAAGACGTTTTTCAGATTCTAAAAGAAGTAAATGGAAAAGTAGTTTTTGGAATTCCCGAAGCAACCGTCTTTGCTTTTGGTCCACCGCCAATTACCGGAATTGGTAATGCCGCAGGATTCTCAATGATGCTTCAGGATAAGGAAGGAAATACACCTCAATATCTCTTTGAAAACTCACAACGTTTTATGGCTGAAGCTAAGAAACGACCGGAAATTGGAACAATCCGAACGACCTTTAATCCAAATGTACCACAAATTAGTCTTGATGTCGATCGCGAAAAAGTTACAGAACTTGGGCTTTCTCTTTCAGATGTCAATCTCGCTATTGGTGCCAGTTTAGGAGGTCAATATATTAATGAATTCAACAAATTTGGACGTCAATATATTGTATTACTTCAGGCAGATCCAAGTTTTACAGTAAATCCCGAAGACATAAATAAGATTTTTGTTCGAAGTAAAAGCAACAAAATGATTCCGATTTCGAGTATTGCGACCATTCGAAAAGAAAGCGGACCAGAATTTACGACCCGATTTAATTTGTATAGGGCCGCAGAAATTGGTGGAACGCCCGCGCCCGGATTTACTTCCGCGCAAGCGATGACTGCTTTAGAAGAAACCGCTCAAAAAACCTTGCCAGCAGCGATGAGTTATGAATGGGCGAATATGAGTTATCAGGAAAAACAAGCCGAAGGAAAAGGAAATACAGTATTCATCATGGCACTTGTTTTTGTATTCCTGATTTTGGCAGCACAATACGAAAGTTGGAAATTGCCATTTAGCGTACTTCTGGGAACTCCTTTTGCTGTTTTTGGCGCATTTTTAGGATTATACATCTGTCGCTTTTTTAGTCCGGATTATGTCAATAATGTCTTTGCACAAATTGGACTTGTTATGCTTATTGGACTCGCCGCCAAAAACGCCATTTTGATTGTCGAATTTGCCAAAGAAGAATATGAAAAAGGAATGCCGGTAAAAGAAGCAGCTTTATACGCAGCCAAACTTCGTTTCCGTCCAATTCTAATGACAGCATTTGCATTTATTTTGGGAGTTGTGCCTTTGTTAACCGCAACCGGAGCCGGAGCTCAAGCAAGAAAAGTAATGGGAATGACCGTTTTTAGCGGTATGCTCGTCGCCACCATTTTAGGAGTCTGTTTGATTCCGGTGTTATTTGTATTTATTGAAACTTTTGGAAAGAAACCTTCAAAAGAAATTGATGAACCTAAAAAGGAAGAGCCATGAAAAATCTAAAATTAATAGTAGCAGTACTTTTGATGGCCGTTTTTCCTTATGGATGTATGGTTGGACCAAAATACAAGCAACCCGAACAACCTAAACCGGAAACTTTTTTGCATGGTGATCATAGTACGGACACAACAAATACGGTGCGAACCATAAAATGGTCAACAATCTTTAATGATCCCGTTTTAATTGGATTAATCGAAAAAGGGCTTCAAAACAACTTCGATTTAAAGATCGCTATTTCACGATTAGAGCAAGCCAGAGCCAATCTGGGAGTTGCTAAAGCCGACTTATATCCTTCTTTTCAATATTCAGGACAAGTAAATAGTGCTGAAACGTTTGCAATGCCTAATTCTGCTTTTGCAAACATGTCATGGGAATTGGATTTTTGGGGAAAATACCGTCATCAGAACAAAGCCTTTCTAAATGATCTTTTGGCTTCTGATGAAGCTCGAAAAGTAGTACTTTCAGATATCGTAAGTAATATTGCGATTTCGTATTTTGAATTACGTGATTTTGACAATCAATTGGAAATCACGATTCATACTTTAGAAACAAGACAAAAAGCTTATGATATTATAAACGAACGTTTTAAAAGTGGTTATGTTGCTGAATTAGATAAAGTTCAAATCGAACAACAAGTTGCAATTGCCGAAGCTAATATTCCTGCTATTAAAAGACAAATTACAGCACTTGAAAATTCGATTTCAATTTTAATCGGACAAGTTCCGCAACCTATAGAAAGAGGAAAAACCAATAGCGAATTATTGATTCTCACTACTTTTCCAACTTCAATTCCATCTGCTTTGCTCGAAAACCGACCTGACGTAAAAGCCACTGAACTTTTGTACCGTTCTGCAAACGAAAGAATTGGTGTTGCACAAGCCATGCAATATCCATCTTTTAATATTGCGGCTTTGGCTGGTTTTACGAGTGTTATGGTTGCAGATTTATTTAACGATGCTTCGTATTTACAAAATGTTGGCGCAGGAGTTACAGGTCCAATTTTCAATTTCGGAAAAAACAAACGTCGTGTCGAAGTTAACCGTCAAATTGCCGAAGAACGCAAACTGAACTTTCAAAAAACTTATTTAATAGCTATTTCTGAAGTTGAAAATTCGCTTCAAAATGTAGCGATGTACAAAGAAGAATGGGCTGCAAGAAACAGACAAGTCATAGCTGCCCAAACAAATTATGATTTATCAAATGCCAGATATTACAATGGTTACGTTTCATATCTGGAAGTTCTGGATGCACAAAGATCACTATTTGAAGCACAACTTAGCCTTTCTCAATTGACACAAAAACAATTAACCTCAATGATCCAATTGTATAAAGCACTTGGCGGAGGATGGAATTAGTTTTTTTTTAAAGGTACTAAGGTTCTGAGTTGCTGAGGTACTAAGCTTTTAAAATCTATGAGCATAAAAAAAAGCATCAGCCTTGGCTGATGCTTTTTTTATTTAAATCTTTGTCCCTCTGTACCTTTGCTACTTTGAACCTAAAAACTTAGCGCCTTAGTAACTCAGAACCTTAGTCCCTTAAAAATTAGCAAAACTCATTAAACGCATCTTGCAAGTTCTCAGCGATTAATTCCGCTGGACGACCTTCGATGTGGTGACGTTCTAACATATGAACCAATTCTCCGTTTTTGAATAAAGCCATAGATGGCGAAGATGGAGGAAAAGGAAACATATGTTGTCTTGCAGCATCAACAGCTTCTTTGTCAACACCAGCAAAAACAGTAATTAAGTGATCTGGTTTTTTAGCTCCTTCTAAACTCATTTTTGCTCCCGGACGTGCATTTCTTGCAGCACAACCACAAACAGAGTTTACAACAACTAGAGTGGTACCTTCAGCTTTGATAGCATTCTCTACAGCGTCAGCACTATGTAAATCTTGAAAACCTGCAGCTGTCAATTCAGCTTGCATTGGTTTTACCATTTCTTCTGGATACATATTTCTTATTTTTAAATTTTACTTTTGAACTGCAAAGTTACAAAGTTTACTCGCAACTACTTAATTTCAAGTATAAAGTTTTGTTATAGTACGATAATAGATTATAAATCAAGCCAAATGTTATAAAATCCAGTCAAATATTCTCGCTTCACTACTAATTTAATAATGGATCTTTAATTATTAAAGTGCAAGTTTTACCCTTCTGTCAGGAAACTCATAATTATGTTGTTTCAAATAATTTTTTCTGCCTATTAATTTGTGCCTGGTTGCCGAAACCGTTGACTTACTTTGTTCCGGAATTTCGATAGTTGAAAGATAACTGCTCAAATATTTTTTAAGCATTTGAATATTCTCAACCTCAACAGAATAAATAGTTTTCTTTCCAACATTTTCTATAGCTACCAGATTTGCTTTTTTTAATTCTAACAAATGTTTCGATATCGTCGATTGAGCTAACGGAATTAATTCAACAATTTCCCCACAAGTTCTATTGTTTCTTTTCCATAAAAGCGTCATAATTTCAATTCGGGTTGGATGTCCAAGAGCTTTGCAAATTTTGCCTATTGCTTTTGTTTCTAAATCAAAATTTAAGTGTTTTGTAATTCCCATTAACTTGCCAATTTGTTCATTATCGTAAAAAAACGATTACAGTAAATCTGTGCGGCAAAATTAAATATCAAAGCAAGTTTTGAATGCCCCCAAAAGGCTCTTAAAGCAAAAGAATAAGACATTTTATTAGAATGAATCTTCATATTCTAAGGTATCCACTACTTTTTACGATATAAGAATTATTAAAATAGTAATTAAAACAAAGAGATAAATTGCACGCAGATTATACCGATTTAAACAGTTAAGCACAGATTTTTACTTTAAGTTACTATAAAACAAATCTGCTTAAATCTGTAAAATCTAAGTGAAAAGAAATTTTTTATTTAAAGATAACACGAAGTAGCGCCTTTATAAACGGAAATTTTGGGCATTTTAAAATCACCTGAAAATCCTGTGCTAAAGTAGTTTCTTCATCCAGAAACTTAAAAATCAAAGCCGGATTTCCTTTTCTAAATAAAGAAGAAAAAATAGCACTTCCCAATTCATTATGGCGATACAGAATATCCAAAAGCAATAAATCATAAAACCAAAATCGGCTTTTTTTATGGAAAGATGACATTTTAATTGATTCTGATGTCATCCTGAGCGGAGTCGAAGGAGCGCAAAGAAACTCGACCAATTCAGATGATTTTTTATCCGAATTTCTAAACGTAAAACCCGTACTTGCTTTTGTCCATCCGCCGGCAGTTCCAATATTTAAAACTCGTTTTGTGTTTTTTTTCCAAAAAGGATAAGATGTCATTGGAATACTTCCCTGCTCCTTTTCGATAATTTCAAAATTCTTTGTTCCGAGTTTCTTCAAATAAAGCTGAATCTCATTTTCGTATTCTTCTTTTGGAAGTAATTTTTCAGAAAACAAAGTATATTCAACCAAAGCTTCGGTTTTCGAAACAGGCAAAACATACATAAATCTTGTATTCCCTTTTTGTTCAACCGAAAAATCCATGAAAGTAGCTTGTTCCGGATTGAAGATTTCAGATTCGCTTTTTACAAACCAACCTATAAAATGCTGTTGCAAAACCGGATATTTCGTTTGATTTTCGGCGAAAGCCTTTGTATAAATACTATTGAATAACGAATCACAAGTATATCTGTTTTCTTCTGTGCCAACAAAAACATGCGTTTCGAGTTCGTTAATGTCCGTTACTTTTTCATTTAGAAAAGTAATATTTGAATGTTTCAAAAGCGCTTCAAAAACAAAATTATAAAAATCTAAACCCCGAATTTGATTGTATTGATAAGGCTTTAACGCCAAATCACGTTTAAAGTTTTCATCGGCAAATAAAGCCGAATCCCACTTTTTGAAAATAATAGAATCCCAAATTGTTTCTTCTTTTGCCCAAAAACACCAAGTTCTGTCATTTGTTTTTTTTAAATCCTGATCTAAAAGCAAAATAGATTTGTCTGAAAATTTTCCGGACAATGCCATTTTATAAACAGTCATCAAAGCAGATAAACCTGATCCGGTAAAAATGTAGTTGAAATGTTTTATTTGCGAGGAAGTCATCTTCAAAAATAAGAAATTTTATTCTTTCAATTTTTCTAAAAGAATTTTAAAATCCTTCGGACTTAAATAGTTGTTGTACTGCAGAATAATTTCTTTTTTCTCATTCAAAACACATAAAACCGGATAAACAATATGATTATTCATCGTTCCTAATTGCAAAGCCAGTTCATGAACGCCAACATTATTCCCCGAAGGTTGATATTTAAAAACCTGATTATTGAACAGAATATCTCGCTTTTCTTCGGCATTTAAATCAATGAAATAAAACTCGGAATTCAGTTTACCAATAATTTCCTGATTTTTAAAAGTGGTACTTTTCATTCTTTGGCAAAACTGACACCAATCTGTATGGATGAAAACGATTATTTTTCGCTTTTGAATTTGCTGCAAACTATCTACTTCCTCAAAACTTCTGCTTTTTAATTGACAGAATCCTGTTGAAGTTATACCGAAGAAGATTATAAATAGTATTAGCTTTTTCATTTGTTTTTTATTGCCCGCAGATTGTGCGGATTAAAAGGGTTTTCGCTGATTTTTATAACATTTTAGATTTTTAAATCTGTTGCAAAAAATAAGTCCAGCATACAAAAAACAAATCTGTGTAAACCCGTTTAATCCGCACAATCCGTGGATCATTAACTTTTATCTCAAAGTATATCTCAATCCAAAAAATCCGCGAATCGTTTGATTTTGTCCGTAAACATAAGTCGTGTCAAAAGTTAAACCATAAGGATTATCCACTGTGTCTACGATTTGACCTTGTGGAACTACTTTTCCATGAATACCCACAGCAGTTCCGTCTGAAGTTTGTACATTTTTATCAAAAGGATCATTTGTTCTTGAAATCAAAAATGGGTTATTCTGTTTTGGTGTGAAATTCAAAAGGTTTTTGATTCCGCCATAAAGCTCAAAATTCTTCCATCCATAATATGTAAACTGAATATTCTGAATACTATACCAAGGCGATTTCGGACTTCTTGGATCGTATTCGCTCAACAAAGGCAAGTTCATCGGGCTGTAAACATTTCCAGTATAATCTAATAATAAATTTAAGGAATCTAATTTATACGAAACGCTCCAAGTTGCAGTGAAATTCTCCGTTAAAAAAGGTCTTTCCGAAACTCCGTTTTCGACATTTTTATTATCCAAAACTGTCGCGCCCAAAATCATTTTTAATCCTGTTGGGAAATTTACATCAATATTCGTGCTGATTCCCTGACTTATTGCATATCCGTTTATGTTATCGTAGATGATTTTATTGGGATCCGTTGCATAATCTGAAATGATTTTATTGCTGAATCGCGTATAAAAAGCCGTGGTTTCAATTCCGATAAAAGTTCCGTTTCCAAAGTTTATTTTCTGAATATAATTAAGATTCGCATTAATCGATTGTTCAGGTTTCAGATCGCTTTTCAATACAACATCTCTCGAACCTGTTAAGGCTGCGTGATCTTCGGTAAATAAATTCACAACGCGAAATCCAGTTCCTGCGTTGAATCTAAAAATAGTATTTTCGTTTTTCTTCCATCGATATGCAACTCTTGGCGTATAAATCGAACCATGAATAGAGTTATAATCGTATCGCATTCCTAATAAAACCTGACTTTTAGGTGAAAGTGTAATTTCGTCCTGCACAAAAATTCCTGGCAACCAGGTACTCTCCGCTTCCTTTGTAGCAGTCGTATTATCGTCATAATACGAATAACGATTGGCTATTCCCGCAAGGAAATCATTTCGACCTATTTTCTTATCCCAAGTCAATTGTAAAAAACCAATCTTCTGATTTGCAATAAACGATGTTGTTCCGTAACGACTATCCTGATAATGCACATTTCCTGAGAACGAAAGCATCAGTTTTTCTTCGAAAGGCAATTGATAACTTCCAATCAATTCTCCTCTTTTTGTATAAATACTTTCACCATAAATTTCATCTCCGCCACGATATTTTTTCTCCCAACGCACATCTCCGCCCCAGCGATCTTCATACATTCCGCGGGCAGCGATCGTAAAAAGACGATTATCATTTCGCAAAAAACTCCATTTATTAAAAACCGAAATTCGCTGAGAAAGCGTAACATCCGTAAAATTGTCTTTGTCTTTATCAATAACCTGATTGTAATCAAAGTAATTGATTCCTAAAAGTGTTGTCGATTTTTTGGTTGGATTGAATTTCATTCCTAAATCAACATTCGTTTCCAGATAAGTTGTCGAAAAAATATCGGCAGAAAATAATGGAGCATTCGTTGGATTCTTAGTAATAATATTAATCAATCCGCCAACAGCTTCACTTCCGTATAAAGAAGACGCCGGACCTTTTACGATTTCAATTCGCTCAACCAAAGAATTCGGGATTCCTGATAAACCATAAACCGTCGAAAGACTGCTCACAATTGGCATTCCGTCTATTAAAACCAAAGTATACGGACCTTCCAAACCATTAATGTGAATATCTCCCGTATTGCAAACCCCGCAATTAAGTTGAGGACGAACACCATTAATATTTTGAAGCGCTTCGTAAATACTTGGAGTTGGATTTTTCTTGAAGAAAACCGGCGAATAAACCTCAACCGGAACAGCACTTTCTAATCTTTTTACAGGTTTTAAAGTTCCTGAAACTACAACTTCGTTAAGCTGATTTTCATTATCAGTTAATTCAAAATCATATGATAAAACCGAATCTTTCACAACTTCAATTTTCTTTTTTAAAGTCTGAAAACCCATTTGAGAAATCTGAATCGTATAATTTCCAACAGCAACATTTTCCAATTTATAATATCCTAAACTATCCGTAACCGTTTTGTGTTTTGTTCCAATTAAATGAACGTTTACAAGTTGCAATTTCTGCCCTTCACCAGATATAAAACCAGATACAGAAGTGGTTTCCTGCGCGGATAAAAATTGTAAACAAAACAAAAGCAATATCAAAAATAGTTTTTTCATTGTTATAAAATTAAATTTAGACAAATCTAAAAATTAAATTTGACAAATAATGATTTTAGATTTATAAATTTATAACTCAATTCACTTCAATATGTTATATTTCTTTTAAGCAAATTGAAATAAAACGAAAAAGGCTTTAGCAAATCTTATAAGTTTGGCTAAAGCCTTTTTGTTTTGTACCGTTAGGTAGTAAATATTGGTAGTTATTAGTTTGAAGTTCGTTAGCGTGCCGTAGGTACGCCACAAAACGATTGCTGTTGCGTACCTACGGCACGCATAAATTTATTCCAATTCATATTTCTACCGACATTTAGTACCTAAAGGCACATTTCAAGCTTTGATTTACCATAACTGTTTATAATCTCCCATGTAAAAAAGCTAAATAAATGACTCATCAATTAGTTCTTTATTAATTACCGCTCCGGCAAAAGATCCTGTAGAAACCGCAATTGCCACAGATCGCATTTGAGTTGTACAATCTCCGCTCGCATAGATTCCGGCAATATTTGTTTTTTGCATCGCATCGACTTTTAACAAACCTTGTTCAGTCAATTCGCAACCTAAACCTTCCGCTAAATGACAATGCTGTTCAAAAGGAGGTCTTGCATAAATGGCTTTTACTGTAATTTTTGATTGATTTTTGAAGACAACATTCTTAATATTTCCGTTTTCGTGCTCAAAAGAATCAATTTCATCTTCGATAATATCAATATTATGTTGTTGCAAAATCAATGTTTCTTCTGGAGATAAAGTTGATTTTCCGTTGGTTAATACGCTGAGATCTTTTGTCCAATTAGAAATCAGTTTGGCAAATTCAAATCCCATTTCGCCATTCGCAATAATTGCAGTTTTCTCTGTTTTAACTTCATAACCATGACAATACGGACAATGCAAAACTGAAATTCCCCAACATTCAGCAAAACCTGGAATTTCGGGAAGTAAATCTTTTACTCCGGTTGCGAACAATAGTTTTCGAGAAGTAAAGGATTTTCCCGATTCCGTTTTAATTTCAAATCCATTTTCGGTTTTAACGGCGCTTACGGCTAAACCATTATAAAACTGAACTGTATTATATAAGTCAACTTGCAATTTGGCTTTCGCCGAAATGACAGCGGGTTTTTCTCCGTCGTGTGTGATGAAGTTATGCGAATGTGGCGTTTGTCGATTACAAGGCAAACCACTGTCAATAACTAAAACTTGTCGCAGAGAACGACCTAAACTCATTGCTGCCGAAAGTCCACTATAACTTCCGCCCACGATTATAACATCGTATGTATTATTTTCTATCATAATTTTATCTTTTAATAGGTTTTTGGAATAGGAAATGGATCTTTGTTTGGGAAGAAACCGTCATGATAATCTACAATTTCATCTTCGGTACAAAGGCATTTCTTAAGTGCTTCAAGGATTTCCGTTTCGTTTATTTTCTGACCTATAAACACGATTTCATTAAGTCTGTCACCAAAATTAGAAGTCCATCGTTCTTCTATAACATCCTGAAACTCGACAAAACTGTTAAACGTCATTCGTTCACTTAATGGCATACTTGCCCACCAAACTCCCGCTCCTTCAGCTTTCATCGATCCGCCAGCCTGACTCCAATTAATGGCTTGTTCCGGTCGTGATGCCATCCACAATAATCCTTTGCTTCTAATGATGTTCGCCGGAAAATCTGAAGAAATAAAATTCCATAATCTATTGGGATGAAATGGTCTTGGATCACGAAATACAAAAGAATTTATTCCGTATTCTTCTGTTTCAGGCGTATGAATGCCTTCTAATTCTCTAATCCAACCTGCGGAATTTTCGGCTTCTTCATAATTAAACAAACCCGTATTTATAATTTCGTTTGGATTCACTTTTCCTAAAACCGAAGTAACTATTCTTGCAACAGGATTCAGTTTTTGAATAGAAGCTTTCAACATTTGCAATGATTCTGCGCTGATTAAATCTGTTTTATTCAAAATAATAACATTCGCAAACTCTACCTGATCGACCAAAAGATTGACTATAGTTCGATTGTCATTTTCAATATCCGATAAGTTTTGCTCCTGTAATGTTTTGGCTGAGCCAAAATCTTTAAAAAAATTATAACTATCGACAACGGTAACCATCGTATCGACATAACTAAATCGGGACAAATCAATGTTTCCGTCTTCATTCATAAACGAGAAAGTCTGCGCTACCGGAATGGGTTCGCTGATTCCGGAACTTTCGATAAGCAAATAATCAAACCTATTTTCCTTTGCGAGTTTCTCGACTTCAAACATTAAATCTTCGCGCAACGTACAGCAAATACAGCCATTCGTCATTTCAACTAATTTTTCTTCGGTTCGGGATAAAGTGTATTCGTTTTTTACGAGTTGCGCGTCGATATTTACCTCGCTCATGTCATTGACTATTACAGCGACTTTTAATCCTTCTTTGTTGTGCAAAATATGATTGAGCAGCGTTGTTTTGCCAGCACCAAGAAATCCGCTTAATACAGTTACAGGTAATTTTTTCATTGTTGTGAAGATTTATGATTTCTATAATTCAAAAAATGTCCAATGATCATTCCGATTCCGCCAATAAATATTAGATCAAGATGAATGTCCAGAAAAAGATCAGTCAAAACACTAATCCAAATCAAAGACATTGAAATGACAAGAATGCTCGATACCAAAAGATCTGATTTGGTTATAATTTTTAAAATGGCAAAAAGTCCAATCGTCGCAAAAACCAAATCGATAAAAGGATTGTGACTTAAGCCAAAAGGCAGAATTGTCAAAAGCGGAAAAATCAAACAATGAACTAAACAAACGGTCGCGCTCGAGATTCCTAAAATATCGTAAAGAGATGTGCTGGTTTTCTTCATTTTCTGTATATTTGCTTAATGCAATTTTGTTGCAAATATACATATAAAAATCAATTGCAACATTGTTGCGTTAATATTTTTAAATTCTAATAAAAATGAAAACAACACGTAATACCGCAGCAAAGACAGCCGTTTTGGAGATTTTTGGGAAATCTAAAACCGCACTGTCTCACACAGAAATTCAAAAAGAACTGAATGATTTATGCGATCGCGTCACTACTTATAGAATTCTGGATCGCTTAGTAAATGACGATATTGTGCATAAAATTGTCAATCTTGACGGAACGGTAAAGTATGCAAAATGCCATCATAATGCGCAACGTGTGCACATACATAACCACGCTCATTTCAGCTGTGAAAAATGTCAAGAGGTAACTTGCTTAGAAAATGTGAAGCCGAGTTATATCTTACCGCACAATTATAAGGTCAATGATATAAACTTTACGTTATCAGGAATATGCCCAAAATGTTTCAATTCTAACATTTAAGTTTTAGACAAGCCTAAAAATATTGTTGAGCGAATGTAATTTTTATATACATTTGTTAAAACAACATTTCTACAATGACCAAATCTTTAGAAGAAGTTCATCAATCGGTTGCAACACAGCACAAAAAAACAGGATTTAGAAAAATATTAGCCTTTTTAGGCCCGGCATATTTAGTAAGCGTAGGTTATATGGATCCCGGAAACTGGGCGACGGACATTGCCGGAGGTAGTCAGTTTGGGTATTCTTTGCTTTGGGTTTTGCTAATGAGCAACTTAATGGCTTTGTTACTTCAAAGTTTGAGCGCAAGACTTGGAATTGTGACGCAACGCGATTTAGCGCAGGCATCGAGAGAAACGTATTCGAAATTTATAAACTATATTTTATACTTCCTTGCCGAAATTGCCATTGCGGCTTGCGACTTGGCCGAAGTTTTGGGAATGGCAATCGGGATCAATCTACTTTTTGATATTCCGCTTATTGAAGGTGTTTTGATTACCGTTTTAGACACTTTCCTTCTACTCTTCCTGATCAATAAAGGTATACGAAAAATGGAAGCTTTTATTATAGTATTGGTCGCTATTATTGGGTTTTCTTTTATTTTCGAAATGATATTTGCCGAACCTGAATTGGACAAAGTTATTTATGGTTTGGTGCCTTCAATCCCAAGTTCAGCGGCTTTATACATCGCAATCGGAATTATTGGTGCGACCGTAATGCCTCACAATTTGTACCTACATTCTTCTTTAGTACAAACTCGTAAATTCGACAGAACTCCCGCTGGAATCAAACAAGCACTGAAATATAACTTTATAGATTCGACAATTGCTTTGAATCTGGCATTCTTTGTCAACGCTGCTATTTTGATTTTGGCTGCAGCCACATTTTATAAAAACGGAATGTTTGAAGTCGCCGAAATTCAGGATGCGCATAAATTTCTTGAACCTTTATTGGGAACCAAATGGGCGCCGGTTTTATTTGCCGTTGCTTTGATTGCCGCTGGACAAAGCTCAACTGTAACCGGAACTTTAGCCGGACAAATCGTAATGGAAGGTTATTTGAATTTAAGAATTCAGCCTTGGGTTCGTCGTATTATAACACGATTAATTGCAATTGTTCCAGCCGTTATTGTGATCTTAATTTATGGTGAAAGTGTTACTGGAAAGCTCTTGATTTTAAGTCAGGTAATTTTAAGTTTACAATTAGGTTTTGCGATTATTCCGTTGATTCATTTTGTGAGCGATAAAACCAAAATGAAAGGTTTTCATATTTCACGAACTACACAAATCGCAGCCTGGATAATTGCTTCGATCATCGTTTCTCTAAATGCGAAATTGGTTTATGACGAAATCTCTTCTTGGTTAGAAAACTCAAGTAATCCAACTATTCTTTGGTTTACCGTAGTTCCGCTTGCTTTTGGTTTTCTTGCTTTGTTGTTGTACATCATTGCTAAGCCTTTTATCGCAAAAGCAAAATCGAATATAGAGAACCATTCACCGCATCATCTCAAACTGCAATACACTCCCAAAGAAAGTTACAACAAGAAAAACATCGCGATTTCTGTAGACTTTTCTAAAGCCGATGAAGCTGCACTTAACAATGCCTTTGAACTGGGCGGAATCGACGCACAATATACCTTAATTCATATCGTAGAAACTGTTGGTGCATTAATGTATGGACAACATGTTGACGATCATGAAACGACGATCGACGAAAAATTATTATTAGAATATAAAGAGATGCTTTCGCAAAAAGGCTTCAATATCGAAACCGAACTTGGATTTGGAAAACCCAACACCGTGATTCCGAAGATTATCAACCTTGGAAACTTTGATATTTTAGTAATGGGAACTCACGGTCACACTGGTTTAAAAGATATTTTGTTTGGTACAACTGTAGATAAATTGAGACATAAAATTTCAATACCTTTGTTGATTGTTAAATAAAAGGGACTAAGGTTCTGAGTTGCTAAGTTACTGAGGTTTTTCCTTCGAGACTTTTAGCTTAGAACCTTAGCAACTCAGAACCTTAGAACCTCAAAAAAAATGACTTTCTCAGAAGAAAACTATCTTAAATCTATATATCACCTAACGGCTTCAAACGATGCTGAAGTAAGTACGAATGCTATTGCCGAAATGATGGAAACAAAAGCTTCATCTGTTACGGATATGCTTAAAAAGCTGTCAGAGAAAGATTTGGTGAATTATAAAAAATACCAAGGAGTTTCTTTGACGGAAAATGGTAAACTGGCTGCCAAAATGATTGTTAGAAAACATCGTTTATGGGAAGTTTTTCTTGTCGAAAAATTAAATTTCTCTTGGGATGAAGTTCACGATATCGCTGAACAGTTAGAACACATCAAATCTGAACAATTAATTAATCGTTTGGATGATTTTCTTGGAAATCCTACCGAAGATCCGCATGGCGATCCAATTCCGGATGCTAACGGAAGAATTGTTAAGATTGAAAAACACTTACTTTCTGAATTAATCGAAAATCAGATTGGTGTTTGTGTTGGTGTAAAAGATACTTCCTCAGAATTCCTGAAATATCTGGACAAACAAGAGATTGCTTTGGGTTCTAATATCGAGTTTTTGTCTAGAGAAAGCTTTGATTTATCTGTCAAAATTAAAGTTGATGGGCGTGAATTATCTATTTCGAATAAGATTGCTTCGAATTTGTTTGTGAAGCTTGTGTAATATATTTGACTATGGATTTCGATTTACTACTTTATATGATTTTTCAAATTCCACTGGTTTTTATTATCGTCAAACAAGATCAATTACATAAGCCTGATATTTTTCTAAAGTTCTTTTCTTTTGCATTAGTTTTATTTATAGGAGGAGCATTCTTCCTTTATGACAAAAATTCTTCTTTGCAAAAGTTAGCCTATTTCGGATCGCAAACATCCTTGATATTCTTGTTTCTTTATAAAATTATTCGGAATATTTATTATCCTATTTTCTTAAGAGAGCCCGAATTTTCAAAAACACCAATTCACAAAATTGATATAATTCCGACAGTAATTATTATTACTGGAACAATAACATTACCTTTTATAATTGACACTTTTCTTATTCAGAAACTGATAGCTACAATCTAAACAATTCCCTTCTCAATCATTTCTAACATTACTGGAGAAGCATGCTTGAAAGTTGGTTCTTGCTCGATAATACTTCCGGCGTTCTTTTTGTTTACTTTAAAAGTCACATCGTTATCTGTTGTGAACAAAAGCGCGGTCAAAAACGGGTTTTTAATATAAGTTCCTAAAACCAATAAAGCTTCATCTAAACTGTGAAGGCTTTCGATTTCTTCGGTTTTGTAACGCGTTGTTAATGCGATGGAATAGGTATTATCTTCGTTTATCGCCAAACGGAAATAGATGTTTTTAATCTCGGTATCACCCATGGTTTTCGCCAGAGTTAATTTGGCAAAAGTTCCGGCTTGAATGCTTTCTTTAACGCGTTCGCAAAAAAGAGCAAATATTGGTTCGTACATTTTTTTAAGGTTCTAAGGTTCTGAGACTCTAAGTTACTAAGCTTTTTAAGTACTTTGAGAATCTTGATGTTTTTTTACCGCAAAGTTCGCTAAGATTTACGCATAGGTTCGCAAAGCTTTGTCTTAATTTTTCTTTGTGTGTTTTGCGTAAATCTTTGCGGTTAGAGAATATTATTTTCCTGTAAATTCAGCTTTACGTTTTTCTAGAAATGCTGTTGTTCCTTCTTTAAAATCCTGAGTTCCGAAGCATTTTCCGAATGATTTTATCTCGGTATCAAAACCGTTTTTACCGTCTGTATAATTAGCATTAATTGCTTTTATAGCTTTACCAATAGCAAAAGGAGCATTTTTGATGATTTTTTGAGCGATTCCGTTTGCAAATTCAAGAAGTTCCGCTTGAGGAACAACATGATTTACAAGACCAAATTGTTTTGCTTCTTCGGCAGAAATCATCGCTGCTGTCATAATCATTTCCATTGCACGGCCTTTACCTACTAATTGCGGTAAACGCTGCGTTCCTCCATAACCCGGAATCAATCCTAAAGTTACTTCCGGCAATCCCATTTTGGCATTGTCTGATGCTACTCTAAAATGACAAGCCATCGCCAACTCTAATCCTCCGCCAAGTGCAAAACCATTTACGGCAGCAATTACAGGTTTCTTTAAATTTTCTATAAAATCAAATAAAGTCTCTTGTCCTTCTGCAGCTAATTGCGCACCTTCGACAATTGTATAATTGGCAAATTCTGAAATATCGGCTCCAGCCACAAATGCTTTCTCGCCACTTCCAGTAATTATAATTACACGAACATCATCATTTTTGCTTAATAATTTAACTGCTTTACTCAAGTCGCTAATCGTAGCTTTGTTTAAAGCATTTAGTTTTGTAGGACGATTAATTGTTACGGTTGCAATTTTTTCTTCAATCGAAATTAAAAGATTTTCGTAGTTCATGACGTTGGTTTTATGAGTTTGTGATAGGCAAAGAAACTCTAAACGTAGTTCCTTTTCCGTAAGTTGATTCAAAGGTAATTGTTCCTTTGTAATTTTCTATGATGTTTTTTATAATTCCGAGTCCAAGCCCCATTCCACTGGTTTTAGTAGTGAATTTTGGCTCGAAGATTCGGCTGATATCTTGTTTTTGAATTCCAATTCCGTTGTCTTTTACGGCAATTTCCACGTTATTATTCCTACGTTTTACTGTAACCAAAATAGATTTGTGAAACTGACTTTCCGGAATTGCCTGCGTTGCATTTTTAACCAAATTTGTAATAACACGTATTAATTGCGTACGATCCATTTTTGAAATGATTTCTTGTTCTTCGCTTTCGAAAATAATATAATCTTCGTTGAAAATGTCTAAAGCAAGTTCCACAACTTCAACCACATTTAAGGTTTCATTTTGTTGTGCCGGCATTGAAGCAAAATTCGAAAATGCCGATGCAACCGCCGTCATCGTATCAATTTGCTGAATTAAAGTTTCGGAATAATCGTTTAATTTCTGTTTTACATCCGGAGCTGTTGGATCAAACTTACGCTGAAAACTCTGCACCGTTAACCTCATCGGCGTAAGCGGATTTTTGATTTCGTGTGCTACTTGTTTTGCCATTTCGCGCCAAGCTTCTTCACGCTCACTTTGGGCTAATTTTATAGCACTGGTTTCTAACTTATCCACCATTCCGTTGTAAGCCTTTATCAGGAAGTTTACTTCTTTACTATTGGCTTCCAAAACGATTTTTTCGTTTTTCTGATCCAGATTGGTTTCTTCTAATCTGTCAGAAATGGTTTTTAGTGATTTTGTGATATATGTCGAAAGAAAATAAGCCAATGCAAAAGCCACAACCAACATAAAAGAATATACCTGACTAAGACGAATCAGGAAAGTATTCAACTCATTGTCATAATAACCATCATCTTCTAAATAGGGAAGATTTAAAATTCCGAGTGGTTTGAATTTTTCGTCTTTTATCAAACTATAAGAAGATCTGTTTTTGACTCCGTCAATAGTTTTAATATCTACAAAACGCTTTTCGATCGAAGAACGCACTAATTTCAGAATATAATCCGGAACTGGCGGCGCTACTTTATCAACCGCAAAGGATTCTTTGGATGATTTTAGTAGCTTTCCATCAAGGCTATAAATATTGATTTCGATTTTGTGAATCTGAGCTAATTCATGGATTTTATCTTTAAAGATCAAATCTAAGTTAGCCGTTTTTAGAGGATATGTTGTTGTGGAAAGCACGTAATTGATATGTTCTTTTACAGCATTTTCTTTTCGTTCAAGACGTTCCTGATGATATTCTTTGGCTTCATTCTTAAACTGAATAATCGAAATAGAAGCTAATAAAAAAGATGCTACAACAATCAATACAATCATCGAAAGGAATATCCTAACACGCAATGAAAGCATCGACATTTTGAAGCTGTTAAACATAGTTTTCTTAATTATAAATTATAAATTGTTAATTATGAATTATTGGTTCATGTCTTAAATTCACCATTAACAATTCATAATTAACAATTTACAACTATTTCTTTTCTCTAATTCTTTTATAAAAACGGAATCCCAACATAATGATAATCGAGAATAAAAAGATTCCGATTACACCGAAAATCCAGTTGATGGCACTTTTTACAATAATTATAAATACTACAGCAAATAATATAATGGTTGCGCCTTCATTCCATAAACGCATAAAATTGTTACTATATTTTACCTCATCATTTTGCAGCTGTTTAAATATTTGATGGCATTTTAAATGATATAAATACAATAAAAATACAAACCCGAATTTAACCTGCATAAAATCCAAATAGATCAAACCCGGATTTAAATATAATAATGAAAAAGCAAAAATACTCGCCAAAATTGCTGACGGCCAAGTAATAATATACCACAAACGATACGTCATAATTTTGTATTGCGCTTGTAGAATTTCCTTTTCAGGCGAAGGTTTTTCGTTGGCTTCAATTTGGTACACAAACAATCTTACAATATAAAATAAACCAGCAAACCAGGTTATTACAAAAATAAGATGCAGTGCTTTTAGATAGTTATAATATTCCATTAATATAATTATGATTTTGGTCACAACTTGCGTCCAGTATAAAGTCTTTTTTCTTTACTCTTTGTTCTATACTCTTTCTTCTATTTTCTACTTCTTAGCCCAATCATTAATCCAATTTCCAACAGTTTCGCACCATTCGTCATCGTCATTCAAACACGGAATTGCTAAGAATTCTTCTCCTCCATTTGCTTCAAAATCTTCTTTGGCGCGCATTGCGATTTCTTCAAGAGTTTCTAAACAATCAGAAACAAAGGCAGGCGTAACAACCGCAAGATTCTTGATTCCTTTTCCTGGCATTTTGTCGATTTCAACATCTGTATAAGGTTCCAACCATTTGTCACCCGCTAAACGCGATTGAAAAGTCAGACTATATTTATCTGCAGGAAGTCCTAATAATTTTACGACTTGTCTGGTTGTTTCATAACATTGGTGACGGTAGCAGAAATCATGCGCAGGCGAAGGTGTATTACAACAAGAACCATCAATTTTACAATGTGATTTAGTTACATCGGTTTTGCGAATGTGACGTTCCGGGATTCCGTGGTAAGAGAATAATAAGTGATCATAATCAAAACCAACTAAATGTTTCTGAATTGAATCAGCCAAATTCTTGATATAATCCGGCTTGTTATAAAACGCAGGAACATCGGTAAAAGTCATTTGAGGGAATTTCTTTTTACGGATTTCTTCAGCTTTTACTAAAATAGTCAAAGTCGAAGCCATTGCGTATTGCGGATATAACGGAAAAAGCAATACTTCAGTAACTCCTTTATCATGTAATTCCTGAAGTCCTTTTTCGATTGTCATACTTCCGTAGCGCATTGCTAATGCTACCGGAACATTTACTAAAGGCTGAACTTTTTTCTGCATTCTTTCAGAAAGTACCACTAATGGAGAACCTTCGTCCCACCAAATTTTCGCGTAAGCGTGAGCCGATTCTTCTGGTCTTTTTCTTAAAATAATACCACGAACCAACAAAGCTCTCAATAAATACGGAACATCGATCACGTATTTATCCATTAAAAATTCATCTAAATACGGTTTTACATCTTTTGTAGTTGGACTTTCCGGAGATCCTAAGTTTACTAATAATACGCCTTTCATTATATTTTTTCTTGCTTTAGGCTTTAAGCTTTAGGCTTTAAGCATTTGTTTGTTTTTAAAAATTTCGTCAAAAGTAGAACTTGCTACTTTTTAGAAATATGATAAATGTTATTTTTTATTTATACCTTGATTTGTAAAATTGATTTCTGAATCATCTTGAATGCTTCTTTCGCTTTTTTCTTCCGTCACACATTCAATTTCTCCATTTTCTATAGCTACAAAAGCTGTTTTATTTTTTCCGAATAAAACTTTTAATTTCTCTGATCTTATAAAAACAGAAGTAATCTTAGCTTGTCTTTTTCCACAGTTTTTAATGACATCTGCTTTCCATTTGACATTATCATTCTGAATCGCTATCAAGTTTTCACTTTTCTTTTCTATATAAAATGTTATTCCTCCAGAATGTTCCATTCCTTCTAGCTTTACCAACTGACTATAATCAATTTTTGAAGTTTTTTGAGCGTTCATATTTTGAAATCCCCAAAAAGCGATGAAAGCAATCAAAATGCCCTTCTTCATTATACATTAGTATTTATCGACATCAAATATTTCTTTGGAGTTGTAGCAAACTTTTTCTTGAAAGCCGCAATAAAGTGACTTCCGGTGCTGTAACCAATCTTCAACCCAACTTCGTTTACATTATAAGATCCACTGTCTAATAGTTTTCGGGCGAAATCCATTTTGTAATCAAATAGAAAACCATAAACCGTATCGCCGTAAATTTGTTTGAAACCCATTTTGAGTTTCTTCAAATTCAAACCAATTTCATCTGCCAATTCTTGCAATCCCGGCGGTTCAGCCATATTGGCGATAATAATTTCTTTGGCTTTTCTGATTTTTAGAACGTTATCTTCATCGATCAAAAACGGACATTGTTCTGCGTTTGGATCTTCGGTTCTATTAAAATACAAACTCAATAATTCATATCCTTTTCCTTTATAATAAAGGTTTTTTATGGATGGATGAAGGTTGTAATGAAACAGCTGACTCAGCACAATAGCCATAGAAGGACTGATATTTCCTTCATTATAATATTTTTTGTCCTTATTATCAGGACTTAAAAAAGTAATATAATCTGCTTCGGCAGAAAACAACGCGTGAAATTTCTTAATCGAAACAATTACAGAGATCACCCACGAATTTGGAGCTAACTCTAAATTAAGCGGTAATTCTTTCTGCGGATTATACAAAAGCAACGATTTTTCTTCTTTCAAATCTAAAGCATAACTGCCTTGATTGAATAAAAATTTAGCATTGCCTTTTATCCCGAAGTGAAACTGTATCAGACCACTACCTACTTCGTGCTGCCCAAAAAATGGTTCAGAACTATCGTTTTGAAAACGGATTAGCGTAAAGTCGTCTTCAATTTTTATAATTTCCTGAGAACTCATAGCGATATTTTTTTTAGATAAAAATCAAAGCTATCAGAGAATGTTATTTAGAATCACTCTAAACAAATCAATTCAAACAACTTGATTTTGCTACAAAAATACTTCTTTTTGCATAAAAACAGACGTTTAGAAATAAAAAAACATGTAGCGACACAAATAGTACTTTGAGCGTTACTTTTGTAAACACTATAATGATAATTTTGTTGCACTTTTATGAAAGTGAATTTATGGAAAACAATAACGTACCGAAACACCTATATTTTTACTCCGTTGGATTGAGTTATAAAAAAGCTGATGCTGAGGTTAGAGGTCAATTTAGTTTGGATGCAGTTGCCAAAACGCGTTTACTGGAACAAGCTAAAACAGAAGGAATAGAAAGTTTAATTGTCACTTCGACTTGTAACAGAACCGAGATCTACGGTTTTGCTGAACACCCTTTTCAATTAATAAAGCTAATTTGCGATAATAGCAATGGATCCGTGGATGCTTTCCAGAAAGTAGGATTTGTTTATAAAAATCAAGAAGCGATTAATCATTTGTTTCGCGTAGGAACTGGTTTAGACAGTCAGATCTTAGGTGACTTTGAAATTATATCTCAAATAAAAACCAGTTTTGCACATTCAAAATCTTTAGGTTTAGCGAATGCTTTCTTAGAAAGATTAGTGAATGCTGTAATTCAGGCAAGCAAGAAAATCAAAAACGAAACTGAGATTAGTTCCGGCGCAACTTCGGTTTCTTTTGCATCAGTACAATACATTATTAAAAATGTAGAAGATATTGGTAATAAAAATATTTTACTTTTTGGAACAGGAAAAATCGGAAGAAATACTTGCGAGAATCTTGTAAAACATACCAAAAACGAACATATCACTTTAATAAACAGAACGAAAGACAAAGCTGAGAAATTGGCCGGAAAACTAAATCTGGTTGTTAAAGATTATTCAGAATTGCATCTTGAACTTCAAAAAGCCGATGTTGTCGTTGTCGCTACAGGCGCACAAAATCCAACGGTTGACAAAGCAATTCTAAATCTGAAAAAACCTTTATTGATTCTGGATTTGTCTATTCCGAAAAACGTACACGAAAACGTTGAGGATTTAGAAGGCGTAACTTTAATTCACATGGATTATTTGTCTCAATTGACAGATGAAACTCTTGAAAACAGAAAATTACATATTCCTGCTGCCGAAGCTATTATTGAAGAAGTAAAAGAGGAATTCATTACCTGGACAAAAGGAAGAAAATTTGCTCCAACTATTAATGCTTTAAAAGAAAAACTAAACGAAATCAAAGTTTCAGAACTAGATTTTCAAAGCAGAAAAATTGCAGATTTTAATGAAGCTCAAGCTGAAATTATCAGTAACAGAATCATCCAGAAAATCACTACACATTTCGCAAATCATTTAAAAGACGACGACACCATGGTTGATGAAAGCATCGAATGGATCGAAAAAGTCTTTAAGATAAAAGCATCTTAAAAATAAAATTTTAAACCATATAAGTTATTTAAGTTCATTTATAAAACTGCTGTTTTTACCCAAACTTCTTAAATTTACTTAAATAACTTATATGGTGAAATTCAACAAAATGGCAGAAAAAACAATCAGAATTGGAACTCGCGATAGCGAACTAGCACTTTGGCAAGCACATACTGTCGAGAAAAAACTGAATGACTTAGGTTATAAAACTTCAATTGTTGCGGTAAAATCTCAAGGCGATATTATTCTTGACAAACCTCTTTATGAACTTGGCATTACAGGAATTTTTACAAAAACCTTAGATATTGCCATGATTAATGGAGATATAGATATTGCAGTGCATTCGATGAAAGATGTTCCAACAGCTTTACCAAAAGGTATTGTGCAAGCTGCGGTTTTAGAAAGAGCCAATGTTTTAGACATTTTAGTTCACAAAGGAAATCCTGATTTTGCAAATCCAAGTACGATTGCAACCGGAAGTTTAAGACGTCAAGCGCAATGGTTTAACAAATATCCAAATCATACCGTAGTTGATTTACGTGGAAACGTAAACACGCGTATGCAAAAATTACAAGACAATAATTGGGACGGAGCTGTTTTTGCTGCTGCAGGTTTGGAGCGCATTAACCTTAAACCAGGAAATTATATAGATCTTGATTGGATGATTCCGGCACCGGCTCAAGGCGCAATGCTTGTTGTGGCAATGGAAAATGACAATTATACTTTAGACGCACTTTCGCAATTAAACCATATCGAAACTGAAATTTGTACCTATATAGAACGTCAGTTTCTAAGAACGCTGGAAGGCGGTTGTACCGCGCCAATCGGGGCTTTGGTTAACTATAATGAAGATGAAGACACTTTACATTTTCAAGGAGTTTTACTTTCTGTTGATGGAAAACAAAAACTGGAAATCGACAAAACGGTTGACATTTCTGAATGGAAAAAACTAGGTTTCTTCGCTGCTCAGGAAATTCTGAACAATGGCGGAGCCGAATTGATGGCATCTATTAAAGAATCTTTAAAAAAATAATGGCAAAATCAATTCAAATACTATCTACAAAAAAGCTATCGGGCGAACAAAAACAAGCATTGGTAAAAGCCAATATTGAAGTTATCGAAGCTGACTTTATTCAAACTCAAAACAAACCTTTCGAATTAAAAGACCTCAACGAAAATCTGATTTTTACAAGTCAGAATGCGGTTCAAAGCATTTTATCAGATCCAAAAGTCGAAGAATTAAAAAATAAAAATGTGTTTTGCGTTGGCCTAAAAACCAAAATTCTTTTATCTGAAAGTGGATTTAATGTGGTTGCTTATACAGGTTACGCTTCTGATTTGGCTGAAATTATTACTTTGATTTACCGCAACGAAAGCTATACTTTTTTCAGTGGAAATCTTCGCAGAGAAACATTACCGAAAGCTTTAAAAGATGCCGAAGTAAAATTTAATGAGATTCAGGTTTATGACACGTCATTGACACCTCAGAAAATAAAAAATGCCCTTGATGGAATCTTATTTTTCAGTCCTTCTGGCGTTGAAAGTTATTTGAAAGATAATACCATTAAGAAAGAAACCTGCTTTTGCATAGGAGAAACCACCGCAGAAGCTTTACATAAAATTACAAAAAACATCATTATTGCAGATCAGCCAACCGTTGAAGACGTAATTGAAGATGTAATTACTGAATATAAATAATTATAGCAATACGCTTTAGGCTTTAAGCCGTAAGCAGAAAAATTAAAGACAAACACCGCTTAAAGCCTAAAGCTTAAAGCCTAAAGCAATAAAAACAATGTTAAAAAACGACCTATTTTTAAAAGCATTAAAAGGAGAAACAGTTCAACGTCCGCCAGTATGGATGATGCGTCAAGCCGGAAGATACTTACCGGAATTTATCGCTTTGCGTGATAAATATGATTTCTTCACTCGTTGTCAAACTCCTGAATTGGCTGCTGAAATCACGGTTCAACCAATTCGCAGAATTGCTCCGGATGCAGCGATTTTATTCTCAGATATCTTAGTTGTTCCACAAGCAATGGGAATCGAAGTTTTAATGAAAGAGAATTTTGGTCCGTTTTTACCAAACCCAATTCGTTCGCTTGCTGACGTTCATAGAGTTTACGTTCCGGATATTCAGGAAAGTTTAGGTTATGTAATGGATGCAATTAAATTAACTAAAGAAATGCTGAACGACGAAATACCATTAATTGGTTTCGCTGGTTCGCCTTGGACAATTTTCTGTTATGCTGTTGAAGGAAAAGGTTCTAAAAGTTTTGATACTGCAAAAGGATTCTGTTTCTCAAACCCAGCTGCAGCGCATACTTTATTACAAAAAATTACAGACACTACTATTTTATATTTAAAAGAAAAAGTAAAAGCTGGTGTTGATGCCGTTCAGATTTTTGATTCTTGGGGAGGAATGCTTTCTCCGGTTGATTATCAGGAATTCTCATGGAAATACATCAACCAAATCGTTGAAGCTTTGGCTGATCACGCTCCGGTTATTGTTTTCGGAAAAGGATGTTGGTTTGCTCTTGGCGAAATGGGTAAAAGTAGAGCTTCAGCTCTTGGAGTAGACTGGACATGTTCGGCTAGAAATGCGCGTTATTTGTCTGGTGGAAACATTACTTTACAAGGAAACTTTGATCCGTCAAGATTGCTTTCTCCAATTCCAACTATTAAAAAGATGGTTCACGAAATGATCGATGAATTCGGAAAAGATAAATATGTTGTAAATTTAGGTCACGGAATTTTACCAAATATCCCTGTAGATCACGCAAAAGCGTTTATTGACGCGGTTAAGGAATACGGAAATTAGTATATTAGTATTCAGTCGCAGTTTTCAGTTTGCCTGTAACTCTTACTAAATACCAACAATAAAGTTCCGGAGGAACGATTCACTTTGTAGCCCCGGATTTTAATCCGGGGTTTGTGAATAATGCCAAAACATCCCGATTTAGAAAACGTACAAACATGTTAAATAAAGGTTTAAGAGACGAAGAAAAAATCAGAATTGACAATGTTCTAAAAACATTGCGAACACTCATTTTTGTGCCTTATCCTTTGGAGCATTTGCAAAAATCAGATATCGAAAATCAATTAAAAGAGTTTGGACTAAATATTCAAACATTAATCGATTACTCGAATGAAGAATTAATTACCTTATTAAATCGTCTTCATCTTGACTGGGAACAGTTAGAACAATTTGGTGATATTTTAATCGAATTCTCAAAAGAAGAAAACTATAATTTTAAAGATAAAGCTTTAGCCATTTACCAATATATTCAACAGGAAAGCAAGGTTTTCTCCTTTGGGATAAACACTAAAATAGCTTTGGCTAAAAACAAATAAGCAATGGATATCATAGATTGTAAAATAGAATCAATTAGCAATATTCTTCCCGAAGAGTTCTACAACCTCATCGAAAAGAATAGAAAACATATTGAAAAAACTTTCCCGTTGACTCTTTCTTATTGTGAAGATCTCGGAAAAACAAGAAAATTTATTGCCTTCAACCAAGATAAAGAAAAACACAAAGAAGGATATTATTTCTACGCAAGAGATATAAAAACCAATACTTTAATTGGTTATTTATGTATAAAAAGCATCGATACAAATAAAGCAAAATGTGAATTAGGCTATTTTGTTGACGAAGATTTTCAAGGAAAAGGAATTACTTCAATGTTGGTTTCTGAAACTTTAGACTTTTGTTTTAATACTTTAAAAATGAACAAAGTTTTTATTTGTACTTCAAAAATCAATAAAGCAAGTCAACAAATTGCTTTGAAACATCATTTTAAACAAGAAGGAATTTTAAGAGACGAATTCAAAAATGGCGACGGAACATTAGAAGATGTCGTTTACTTTGGATTGCTTAAATCTGAATATAATACACTTGAAAAATAAACTCTTTGACTTTATTTTAATATAAGAAACAGAACTAGAAACCATCATGACTAAAGAAACTGCTATAAAATTATTTGAACAAAAACAAATACGCTCAGTCTGGAGCGATGCAGAAGAGAAGTGGTTTTTTTCTATTGTAGATGTTATGCAAGTTCTAACAGATAGTCAAAATCCGCAAGTTTATTGGAGGGTTTTAAAGAAGAGATTACTTTCAGAAGGCAACCAAACCGTTACAAATTGTAACGGTTTGAAAATGGAAGCAGCTGATGGTAAAATGAGGTTAACTGATGTTGCTGATACAGAACAATTATTCAGACTAATTCAATCGGTTCCATCTAAAAAAGCGGAACCTTTTAAACTATGGCTGGCTCAAGTTGGTCGAGAAAGAATTGACGAAATTGAAGATCCTGAACTTGGTTTTGATAGACTTATGGAAACCTATTTAAAAAAAGGATATTCTAAAGAATGGGTAAATCAACGTTTAAAAAGTATTGAAGTAAGAAAAGATCTTACTGATGAATGGGATAAACGAGGTGTAAAAAAAGGACAAGAATATGCTATTCTTACAGACGAAATCACCAAAGCCTGGAGTGGTTTATCTGTAAAAGAATACAAAAACCATAAAAGTCTAAAAAAAGAAAATCTACGTGATAATATGAGTAACTTAGAATTAGTTCTCAATATGTTGGCTGAAGCTACCACAACAGAAATCAGCAAAGAAAAGAAACCTGAAAATTTTATAGAAAATAAAATAATTGCTAATCAAGGTGGAACAATTGCCGGAAATACACGTAAAGAAATTGAAGAAAAAATAGGTAAAAAAGTAGTCAATAAATTAAATGCTATTGATTATTTGGCGAATAAAAAAGAATTAGAATAACAATGAAAGATCAATTTTACGCATACATACAAAAATTACAAGATCAGATTTGCGCCGGATTAGAAGCCGTTGACGGAACTGCAAAATTCCGTGAAGATCTTTGGAAACGTCCAGAAGGTGGCGGCGGAAGAACACGTGTTATTGAAAACGGTGATGTTTTTGAAAAAGGCGGCGTAAACATTTCAGCCGTTCATGGAAAACTTCCGGAAGCGATGCAAAAAATGTTTGGCGTTGGCGAAGCAGATTTTTTTGCCTGCGGATTAAGTTTGGTTTTACATCCTAAAAACCCGATGGTTCCTACTGTGCACGCCAATTGGCGATATTTTGAAATGTATGATGAATCTGGAAAAGTGATTGAACAATGGTTTGGTGGCGGACAAGATTTAACGCCTTATTATTTGTTTGAAGAAGATGCAAAACATTTTCATCAAACTTGTAAAACTGCTTGCGATAAACACAATCCGGAGTTTTATCCTAAATATAAAAAGCAATGTGACGCTTATTTCTGGAATGCGCATAGAAACGAAGCACGCGGAATTGGCGGTTTGTTCTTTGATTATTGCAAAGCAAGCGAAACAATGTCAATGGAAGATTGGTACAACTTTGTAACCGAAGTTGGGAATAGTTTCCTTCAAGCTTATGTTCCAATTGTAGAAAGAAGAAAAAATTTAGAATATTCTCCGGCAAACAGAAACTGGCAGGAAATTCGTCGTGGCCGTTATGTTGAGTTTAATCTCGTTCATGACAAAGGAACTTTGTTTGGTTTAAAAACCAACGGAAGAATTGAGAGTATTTTGATGAGTTTACCGCCACATGTTCAATGGGTTTACGATCACCATGCAGAAGCAGGAAGTGAAGAAGAAAAATTAGTAAATGTGCTGGAAAATCCTCGTGAATGGATCTAAAACTGATTTATATAGTGTTTTTTGGAGGCGTTTTTGGGTGTTTTGCTCAGAAAGATTCGCTTCAAAATCCCTATTTTAAATCTTATAATGACAAAGTTACCGCCAGCGCTTATTATTTAGATACTTCTAATAATTTTCAGCTTGGCTTTACCATTGACAAACAAAAAAAATACATCGACCTTAATCCAAACCGAAAAGAACAGCTTGGTTTAAGTTTAAGTTATAAGTTCATAGATATAAGTTTTGGTTTTGCTCCCAAGTTTTTCGATGTAAACAGAGACAATTCAAATTCTAAGTTATTTAGTTTCAATACCCGATTTTATTATAAAAAATGGATGCAATCCTTCACTTTTATCAATCAAAAAGGGTTTTATGCTTATGATTCCGGGATTACTATAGATTTTCCGCGAATGCGAACTACAAAAATTGGCGGAACAACTTCGTATATCTTCAATAATAATTTCTCTTATAAAGCATTGGTCAATCAAAATGAATGGCAAACGAAGAGTTCCGGAAGTTTTATTCCCACTTTTTCTTTCTATTATACCAATTTGAATTTGAACAATGAACCAAATTCTTCGAACGGAGATATCTATGTTTTTTCATTGGCTCCCTCCTATTTTTATAATTTCGTAATTAGTGATCGCGTTCTAATAGGAACCGGACTTGCTTTTGGTGCCGGAATCAATGATGTCGATGGAGACGTTTCGGCTTTGTATCAATTAGACTTCAATTTAAAGCTTGCCTATAATAGAGATCGGTTTTTTGCTTATGCGAGCTTAAACACGCTTAATTTCGTTCAGAATGACGCTGCAGAAGCTCGATTGAACGATAATATTTCAACTTTAAAATTCAGTATTGGTTACCGATTTGATCCTCCGAATAAAGTAAAAGAAGTTTATGACGAGATAAATCAAAAAACAGGCTTATAGTTATTTCAATTCAACTAAAATTTTCATTCTACAATTTAAACTAAAATGTTATGGAAAAGAGAAATATAAACACGGTACAATTAGATCGTATGCATTCCGGAAAAGGTTTTATCGCCGCACTGGATCAAAGTGGCGGAAGTACGCCAAAGGCTTTAGCACAATACGGCGTACAGGAAAGCAGTTTTTCGAATGAAGAAGAAATGTACACTCTTGTGCACGAAATGAGAACACGAATTATCAAAAGTCCTGCGTTTGATAGTGAATATATTTTAGGAGCAATTTTGTTTGAAAATACTATGGATCGCAAAATAGACGGACAATGGACCGCCGACTATTTGTGGGAGAAGAAAAACATTGTTCCTTTTCTAAAAGTTGACAAAGGTCTTGCTGATCTTGCAAATGGTGTTCAACTAATGAAGCCTATTTCTAATTTAGACGAATTGTTGACGCGAGCTGTAGAACGAAATGTTTTTGGAACCAAAATGCGTTCTGTTATTAAAGAAGCAAATGCAACTGGAATTCGTGAAGTTGTAGAACAACAATTTGCAGTTGGTTTACAAATTTTCGAAAAAGGACTTGTGCCGATTATTGAACCTGAAGTTGATATTTACAGCGTTGATAAAGAAAAATCAGAAGCAATTCTAAAAGAAGAAATCAAAAAGCAGCTTAGTTTATTAGGCAAAGATGTCAAAGTAATGCTGAAATTGTCTATTCCAACTGTGAATGATTTTTACAAAGAACTAATTTCTGATCCACATGTTGTGCGTATTGTTGCTTTATCCGGAGGTTACGGACAAGACGAAGCCAATGATAAACTATCACAAAATCACGGATTGATAGCAAGTTTCTCAAGAGCATTATCTGAAGGACTTTTTGCAGATCAATCTGAAGAAGAGTTTGACACTAAAATAGGTAAAACAATCAAAGAGATTTACGAAGCTTCAATAACATAAATAAGTCGAAAGTTAAAAGTCGTAAAGTCAAAAGTCTTGACATCAATAAAATAAGAATCTAAACACAAGATTGCAGAAAAATCTAAAATCTGCATTCTGAAATCTAAAATTTAAAACAATGTTCCCATTACAAAGAAACCGTCGTTTAAGAACCAATGAATCTATTCGTTCATTAGTTCGTGAAACTAGTTTGAGCCCACAAGATTTTATGCTTCCAATGTTTGTTGCGGAAGGAAAAGATGTAAAAGTTGCCATTCCTTCAATGCCTGGAATTTATCGTCATTCTTTAGACAATACCATTAAAGAAGTGAAAGAAGCTTGGGATTTAGGAATCAAAGCGGTGAATATTTACGTAAAAGTAAGCGACAGCTTAAAAGACAATAAAGGTGTTGAAGCATGGAATAAAGATGGTTTGATGCAACAAACTATTCGTGCGATTAAAGATGCAGTTCCTGAAATGATTGTTATGCCGGATGTGGCTTTAGATCCGTATTCAATTTATGGCCATGACGGAATTATTGAAAATGGTCAATTAATCAATGATGCAACTGTAGATGCTTTAACCAGAATGAGTTTGAGTCATGCTGAGGCTGGAGCCGATTTTGTTGCGCCAAGTGACATGATGGACGGAAGAGTTTTGGCAATCAGAAAAGCATTAGAAGAAAACGGACATCATAATGTGGGAATCATGAGTTATAGTGCCAAATATGCTTCGGCATTTTATGGTCCTTTTCGTGATGCTTTGGATTCTGCTCCGGTAGATTCTCAAAATATTCCTAAAGATAAAAAGACCTATCAAATGGATTATGCAAACCGAATTGAAGGAATTCGCGAAGCATTATTGGATGTTGAAGAAGGCGCTGACATTGTAATGGTAAAACCGGGAATGGCTTATTTAGACATTGTCCGTGAGGTAAAAAATGCCGTTCATGTGCCTGTTGCTGTTTACCAAGTATCTGGTGAGTACGCTATGGTAAAGGCCGCAGCCGAAAGAGGATGGCTAGATCACGACAAAATTATGATAGAGCAACTATATTGCATTAAGCGTGCAGGAGCAAGTATTATCTCGACTTATTTTGCAAAAGAAGCTGCTGTAATCTTAAATAAATAGTCGATGAAAAAAGTATTATTCTTATCTGCAGTTTTAGCATTTGCATCTTGCAAAAAAGAGTCAACTGAAAATCCAACAGAGAATTCAACAGAATCATATTCCGAAGGAGAATCGGCGAAAGCCAAAACGCCTGAAGCTTTAGGAAAAGAAATTTTTGAAGGACAAGGAAACTGTATTTCATGTCATCAGGTTGATCAAAAAGTAATTGGTCCAAGCTTGCAGGAAATTGCAAAAACCTACAAAGACAAAAAAGGTGATATTGTAACTTTCTTAAAAGGAAATGCAGAACCAATTGTTGATCCAAGTCAGTTTGCGGTTATGAAAACCAATATTCCAATAACTCAGGCAATGTCTGATGAAGAATTGAAAGCTATTGAAACTTATATATACAGTAATTTGAAATAATAGCGATTAAATTTTCTTTTGAAATTCACTGCTGACATACTGTTGTCACCAACTGATTATACATTTGGATTCAAATAAATAATTTAGGTACAATGGACATTCAAAAATTCAATATTATTGGGATTTCGGTTAGAACAACTAACGAAAACGGGCAATCAGGACAAGATATTCCTGCGCTTTTAAAGAAATTTATAGGAGAAGGAATTGCTGAAAAGATTCCGAATAAAATAAGCAACGATGTTATTTTCGTTTATACGGATTACGAAAAGGATCACACAAAACCATATACAACCATTTTAGGATGTCCGGTTGAAGGTTTAGATTCAATTCCCGCAGAAATGACCGGTAAAACAATTGAAGGTGTTCATTACGAGAAATTCGTTGCAAAAGGAAATCTTACGGAAGGCGCTGTTTACAAAGAATGGATGAAAATCTGGAACTCAGATTTAGACAGAAGCTTTACTTCTGATTTTGAAATTTACGGAGAAAAAGCTCAGAATCCTGAAAATGCCGAAGTTGACATTTTCATCGCAATAAATAGATAAAACAAGAACGGCACTAATGTAGCGCCGTTTTTTTGTTTTTATAAATTCCCTTGTTCCAGAGGAACAAATCATCGGTAGAAAATTATATTGGTATTTGTGTTTTACGTTCCGTAGGAACGTTTGTTTTTGACATCATGATTTTTTAACAATCTAACATATCAAACGTTCCTATGGAACGTCAACGTGACCGACCAACATTTTTTCTACCGATGAAACATTCCTATGGAATGATAAACTGGTGTAAAATTGGAGAGCTCAATTTTAATCAAATAATTATAAAAAAGGGGCTTTCTCAAAAATTGAGAAAGCCCCTTTTTATATCATACAAGAATAAATTACCAGATTTTAACTCTCTTTTCTGGATCAACATACATTGCATCTCCTTTTTTGATTCCGAAAGCCTGATAAAAAGCATCAACATTCTGAATTGGAACAACCGCTCTGTACATTCCCGGCGAGTGCGGATCTGTTTTCACTTGGCTTTTGATAGCTTCATCTCTTGATTTAGTTCTCCAAACTGTTGCCCATGAAATAAAGAAACGTTGCTCTGGAGTAAATCCGTCAATTAAGCCAGGATTTCCGTTTGCTTTCAAATACAATTGTAAACCATCGTAAGCAGCATTAATTCCACCTAAATCACCAATATTTTCACCTAAAGTAAATTTACCATCTACGTGAATTCCAGGCAAAGGTTCTAAAGCACTGTATTGTGCTGCAAGTGCTGCTCCAAGAGCCGTAAATTGTTTTAGATCTTCTGGTGTCCACCAATCAACGAGATTTCCATCTGCATTGTAACGCGCACCTGAATCATCAAATCCATGTGAAATCTCATGTCCGATTACAGCGCCAATTCCACCATAATTTACTGCTTCATCAGCTTGGTAATTGTAGAATGGCGGTTGTAAAATTGCTGCAGGAAAAACAATCTCATTATAAGATGGGTTGAAATAAGCATTCACCGTTTGTGGTGACATTCCCCATTCTGTTTTATCAACTGGTTTGCCTAATTTTTCTAAACTTTCGGCATAAGCCCATTTTGCTATATTTTTGGAATTATCAAAATAAGTTCCGCCTTCAGCAACATTTTTAAGTTCTAATTTAGAGTAATCTTTCCATTTATCAGGATATCCAATTTTAATGGTAAGTTTCTTCAACTTTTCAATTGCCTTTGCTTTTGTTGCAGTCGACATCCAAGTCAAAGCATTGATTCTGTTTTCGTAAGCTAACATTACATTAGCAATCATATTCTTTGCTTTTTCTTTTGCTTCAGCAGGAAATAACTTCTCTACATATAATTTTCCTAAAGCTTCTCCGGTTGCACCGTTGATTATTTGCAATGCAACTTCTTCACGCGGACGTTGTTTTAACGCGCCTGTTAATGTTTTTCCGTAGAAATCGAAATTAGCATTTTCTATATCTGTTGATAAAGTTGAAGCTGCTCTGTTTAAGATAGACCATTTTAGGTATTCTTTCCATGCTTCTACTTTCTTCTCTGTTAACGTTTTTTCTAAAGCAATCATGTAGCGTGGTTGCGCAACATTTACTGTATCTAGTTTTGACATTCCAATTCCTGTGAAATATTTATCCCATTGAATTGAAGGCGTATTCTTTTTTAAATCAGCAATAGCTGTTGGATTGTACTGTTTTCTACGATCTCTGCGTTCAACACGATCTAATCTTGGAGCAGACAATTCAATTTCTAAAGCCAGAATTTGTTTAGCACTTTCCTTTGCTTTTGCAGGAGATTCTCCAAGAAATTGTAACATTCTCGCCACGTGAACTTCATATTTTTCACGTTTTTCTTTTGAATCTTTATCATCAGAATTGTAATAATCTTTATCCGACAATCCCAAACCTCCCGGGCTTAAGTTAACTGAGTTTTTATTACTGTTCTTTGCATCAGCTCCAACATAAATTCCAAAGAAACCAATTCCTCCCTGAGGTTGCATTTCGATAAAGAAGTTTTGTAAATCGGTTACATTTTTAATTGCATCGATCTTCTTTAAATAAGGCTGAAGCGGTTTGATTCCATTTTTATTACGACCAACCGTATCCATAATCGTATTAAATAAAGCGATTGCTTTACCCTGATCTGTATTCGATTTGTACTTAGGATCTTTCGACGCTTCTTTTAAAATTGCAAGTGCATCATTGTCTGTCTTTTGACGTAATTCATTAAAACTTCCCCATGAATTTCTATCACTTGGAATTTCGGTTTTGTCAAGCCAGGTTCCGTTTACATAACGGAAAAAATCCTGTCCCGGACTAACTTTGGTATCCATATTAGAAAGATTGATACCCGGTTCTTTAGGTTTTGCGTTTTGTGCCTCTATAGTTACGCAACAAAGCATTGCTGAAAATGCACAAAACACAGATTTGTTAAGCTGTTTTATCATTTTTATTTATAGTTTTTAGTATATATAAACAATTAGTATTCATTTGAAATTTATGTTACAAACTTTAACTAATTGATTGGAAAGATTGTGATGAAATAAAAGTATCTATCTTAATTTTTTAAACAAAAAACGGCGCTAAAATTAGCGCCGTTTTTATTATAATTTAAAGATTACCAGATTTTAACACGTTTGTCTGGACTTACATACATTTTATCTCCGGCTTTAATTCCGAAAGCATCATAAAACGCATCAACATTCTGAAGTGGCACATAAGCTCTGTACATTCCAGGAGAATGCGGATCTGTTTTTACCTGATTTTTGATCGCTTCATCTCTTGATTTAGTTCTCCAAACTGTAGCCCAAGAAATAAAGAAACGTTGCTCAGGAGTATATCCATCGATTAAAGCTGGTCTTCCGTGTGCTTTCAAATACAATTGCAAACCATCGAAAGCAGCATTTATTCCACCTAAATCACCTATGTTTTCACCTAAAGTAAATTTACCATCAACGTGAATTCCAGGTAAAGGCTCTAAAGCGCTGTATTGATCTGCAAGAGCAGTTCCTAAAGCTGTAAATTGTTTTAAATCTTCAGCAGTCCACCAGTCAACAAGATTTCCATCTGCATTGTAACGTGCTCCTGAATCATCAAAACCATGAGAAATCTCATGTCCGATTACAGCTCCAATTCCACCATAATTTACAGCTTCGTCAGCTTGGTAATTATAAAATGGAGATTGTAAAATCGCCGCAGGGAAAACAATTTCGTTATAAGATGGGTTGTAATAAGCATTTACAGTTTGTGGTGACATTCCCCATTCTGTTTTATCAACCGGTTTTTTCAATTTCTCTACGTCTTCCTTAAAAGTCCATTTTGATAAATTGCGTACGTTTTCAAAATAACTTCCGCCTTCGGTAACACTTTTAATTTCAAGAGCCGAATAATCTTTCCATTTATCAGGATAACCTACTTTAATGGTAATTTTATTTAATTTCTCGATTGCCTTTGCTTTTGTTGCAGTTGACATCCATGTTAAATTATTAATACGGTTTTGGTAAGCCAAAATCACATTATGAATCATATCCAAAGCTTTTGTTTTTGCTTCAGCAGGAAATACTTTCTCTACATACAATTTACCAAGAGCTTCTCCAATTCCACGATTTACAACAGACAAAGCACTTTCTTCGCGAGGTAATTGCTTTATTGCTCCTCTTAAAGTTTTACTGTAAAAGTCAAAATTTGCAGTTTCAATATCTGTAGTTAATTGTGATGTTGATCTGTTTAATAAAGTCCATTTAAGATATTCTTTCCATTGAGCAACTTTGTTTTCAGTAAGAATAACTTGAACAGCTTTCATATAACGTGGTTCTGTTACAATAACACTGTCTAATTTTGCCAAGCCAAGACCTGTAAAATAAGCATCCCACTTAATAGCCGGAGTTAATTTTTGAAGATCAGCAACTGTCATTGGGTTGTATTGTAAACGGCTGTCTCTGCTCTCAACACGATCCAATCTTGGAGCTGATAAAGCAGTTTCTAATGCTAAAATTTCAGCAGCACTTTGTTTTGCTTTTGCTGGAGTTTCTCCAATAAACTGCATCATTCTTGCTACGTGAAGCTCATATTTTGCACGTTTTTCTTTTGAATCTTTATCATCAGAATTGTAATAATCTTTATCAGATAATCCTAATCTGCTTGTACCAAGAGCTACAGAGTTTTTAGAACTGTTTTTGTCATCGGCACCAATGTAAATTCCAAAGAAGTCATTTCCTCCTTCAGGTTCCATTTCAACCAAATATTTTTGAAGATCTGCTACATTTTTGATCGCGTCGATTTTCTTTAAATAAGGCTGAAGTGGCGCAACTCCTCTTTTGTTTCTTCCTACTGTATCTAAAACAGTATTGAACAAATTCACCGCTTTACCTTGATCAGTGCTTGATTTATACTTTGGATTTTTTGAAGCATCCTTCAAAATTGCCATTGCATCTTTATCTGTTTTTTTGATTAGTTCGTTAAAACTTCCCCAAGTTGTTCTGTCACTTGGAATTTTAGTTTCGTCCAACCAGGTTCCGTTTACAAATTGGAAGAAATCCTGGCTCGGGCTAATTTTCGTATTCATATACGAAACATTAATTCCCGGTTCTTTTGGAGCTGTGCTCTGAGCTTGAACTGCAGTAAAAGAAAGTATTGCAGAAAAAGCACAAAACAAAGGTTTAGTAAGCTGTTTGTTCATTTTCGAGTGTGTTTTTTGTGTACATACAAACTTATTGTTAATATTCTAAAAAATATGTTAAAATTCCGCAATAATATTCTCGCATTTTTGATGAAAATACATCATCCAAACCAGCTAATATTTTCATGAATATATGTTTGCCTTTTACTTTTTAATTGAAATTGTTTTTGGAATATTTGTTAAAAAAAAATAACACCGTGAAAACTAGGATACAAACTGCCTTTTCAGGAAAAGTTGAAGCAATCGGACTTCCGATTCTGGCTTTATTTTGGGTTAGCTTTTTTTGGGGCACAACCTGGTTGGCGTCAAAAGAAGGAGTAAAACATATGCCGGCTTTGCAATTAGCAACAATTCGTCAGTTTTTGGGCGGAATCATGTACGTTGGTTATTTTATAATTAAAAAAGAACCTTGGCCAAAAGGCAAACAATGGAGCACAATTCTGATTTTGGCAATTTTGAATTTTTGCTGTAGTAATGGTTTAAGTACTTGGGGCGTAAAATATATCAGCAGCGGATTGGGCGCTATAATTGGTGCTATTTTCCCAATCTGGATTGTTATCATTTGCTTTTTTAAAGGCGAACGTATTGCAAAATTAGCGGTTACGGGACTTTTAATCTGCTTTGGCGGAATCTGTATAATTTTTGCGGATCATCTTGGTGATTTCCTGCGACCTGATTTTCAATTTGGAATTTTCTTGTCTGTTGCTTCAACTATAACATGGGCTTTCGGAATTTTGCATACGAAGAAAAAAGCAGCGAGTTTCAATCCGTATTTTAGTTTAGGATTGCAAATGTTACTTTCGAGTTTTATCCTTTTTGGAATTACAGAAACTGCGGGAATGAATATCTCATTATCCGAAATTCCGTTAACTTCTTGGTGGGCAATTGGATATCTGGTAATCATTGGTTCTATCCTGACTTTCGTCGCTTTTATTTATACTTTGCAACATCTTCCAACGGAAGTCAGTAGTATTTATGCTTACATGAATCCGATTGTTGCTATTATTCTAGCCTTTTTTATTTTTGGAGAACCGCTTACTCAATCAATCGTTATTGGAGTTGCGGTAACTTTAATGGGATTATATCTGGTGAATAAATCTATTCGAAAATCTAAACTGAAGTGATTGCACGCGGATGACACGGATTCGCTATTGCGAAAACACGGATTTGCACTGATTTTTTATTGTATTACTTTAATAAATTGGCGATTTACTTTGTGGGTCTTCGACTTCGCTCAGACTGACAATAGAAACATTAAAAAACTTTGCGTCTCTGCGTCTTTGCGAGATTAAAAGAAAGGTTTAAAAAAGAAAATCCGTTTTTAATCCGTGTTTTCGCAATAGCGAATCCGTGTCATCCGCCTACCAATTCGCAATCCAATCGTAAGAAAGCGATTTAAAATCACATCCAAATTTTGTTAAAAAGCTTTATAATTAAGGCTTTTAAAAACCTCTTTTCGTATTTTTGCGCCAAATTGCATTTATGAAATCCCTTCTATATAAATACCGAAAATTCTTTATTGTTTTAATTGTATTTTCTGCTGTAACAATTTCCTTATTTTATTCGGCTTTAAAGCCACAAAAAACATTACCAATTTATAATCCAGCCGATGTAAATCCTGAATTAGTAGATAGTACAATACAATACAAAAGCAAATACCATACAATTGCCGATTTTAAGTTTGTCAACCAAAATGGTGATACGATTACTCAGAAAAACTATGAAGGAAAGATTTATGTAGCTGATTTTTTCTTTACGACTTGTGGATCAATTTGTCCAAAAATGTCAACCAATCTTGAAGAAGTTCAAAAAGCAATTTTAAACAATCCGAAGGTAATGTTGCTTTCTCATACTGTTTTTCCAGAGGTTGACAGTATTCCGGTTCTTAAAGCATATGCCATAAAACATCATGTTGTAGACAGCAAATGGAATTTGGTCACTGGCGATAAAAAAGAGATTTATACAATGGCCAGAAAATCTTATCTGGCGGTAAAATTAGGTCGACCTGATCAATTGTATGATATGGTTCATACCGAGAATTTTGTTTTAGTAGATCAAAAAAGACGTGTTCGTGGTTTTTACGACGGAACAAATAAAGAAGAAATTAAACGTCTTATAGAAGACATCAATTTCTTGTGTCAAGAGTAAAATCCCTTATTTTTAGAAAGATTTAGCATTTACAAAAGTGTTAAATGCCTTGCAATAAAGAATAATTGTCTATTTTTGTAATCTAAATTCAATCTAAATAAGCTTGCAAAATACAATCCATACCCTCAAAAAAGGCGAGAAAGCCATTATCAAAGATTTTGATATCGATTTGATTCCTTTAAAACTATTAGAGATGGGTTGTTTGCCGGGCAACTTAGTCCAATTACTTCAAATTGCTCCTTTTGGAGATCCATTATATTTAGATATTAATGGCTCGCATGTCGCCATTCGTGTTGAAACTGCTCGTGAAATTGAAGTTGAACTTATCAAAACCAATTTGTAATGAGCATTCAAAATATCAATGTTGCCCTTATCGGAAATCCAAATACTGGAAAAACTTCTGTTTTTAATCAACTTACAGGATTAAATCAACAAGTGGGGAATTATCCCGGAATTACTGTTGAGAAAAAAATGGGGTTCTGCAAATTACCTCACAATATCAAAGCTAACATTCTGGATTTACCTGGAACTTACAGCTTGAATGCCAGTTCTATGGACGAAAGTGTTGTAATCGAGCTTTTGCTGAATAAAAACGACAAATTATATCCTGATGTTGCAGTTGTGGTTACAGATGTTGAAAATCTTAAACGAAATCTACTAATTTACACTCAAATAAAAGATCTTGAAATTCCAACGATTTTAGTCATTAATATGTCTGATAGAATGGAAAGTAAAGGAATTACGCTTGATATTCCATTTTTGGAAGAAAAACTAAAAACTAAAATTGCTTTAGTCAGTTCTCGTAAAGGTTTAGGAATTGATCATTTGAAGGAATTAATTGTCTCATACAAAACTATTCCGCATGAACCATGTTTGAATGCTTCAGTTATTGACGCTCAATATTTTGAAAAATTACAACATGCTTTTCCAAATCAATTATTGTACAAATTATGGTTGGTTATTACGCAAGATGTGAATTTTTCGAATTTAGATCGAAATGAAATCAGAAGCACTTTTACCAAATCACATTCTGAATTAAAACGCTTACAGCAAAAAGAAACTATAAAACGTTATCAATTTATAAATGATGTTCTAAAACAAGGTTTACAAGTTGATGAAACAATGGCAAAAGACATCAGAGCCAAGCTTGATCGTGTTTTGACGCACAAAGTTTGGGGTTATGTAATTTTCTTAGCCATCTTATTTTTAATTTTCCAATCGATTTTTAGCTGGTCAACTATCCCAATGGATTTTATTGACAGCACTTTTGCTTCTTTAAGCAGTTGGACCGCTCAGGAATTACCAACCGGAATTCTAACGGATTTACTTTCGCAAGGAATTATTCCGGGAATTGGCGGGGTTATTATATTTATTCCACAAATTGCCTTCTTGTTTCTGTTTATATCTATTCTTGAAGAAAGTGGTTATATGAGTCGTGTTGTCTTTTTGATGGATAAAATCATGCGCAAGTTTGGTCTTTCCGGAAAAAGCGTTGTGCCTTTAATTTCAGGAACTGCATGTGCAATTCCGGCAATTATGGCAACAAGAAATATCGAAAACTGGAAAGAACGTTTAATCACGATTTTGGTTACTCCGTTTACAACATGTTCTGCAAGATTACCGGTTTATACGATTATTATCTCTTTGGTAATACCGGATGAACGCCTTTTCGGAATATTAAATATGCAAGGATTAGCATTGATGTTATTGTATCTTTTAGGTTTTGGAACTGCAATTCTATCTGCTTATATCTTAAACAAAATATTAAAAATCAGCGCCAAAACATATTTCGTTGTTGAAATGCCAAGTTATAAACTTCCTCTTTTCAAGAATGTTGGAATTAATGTGGTCGAAAAAACGAAAGCGTTTGTTGTTGGAGCTGGTAAAATTATCTTGGCAATATCAGTTATTCTTTGGTTCCTGGCTTCATTTGGTCCGGGAGAAAACTTTAATGAAGCAGAATCTATCGTAAAAGAAAGATTTGTAGACAAACCTCTAACCCAATTAGAATTCGAAAATGAAGTTGCTTCTCAAAAACTGGAAAACTCTTATATCGGAATCATGGGAAGAGTAATCGAACCTGCGATTGCGCCATTAGGTTACGACTGGAAAATTGGAATCGCAATTATAAGTTCGTTTGCTGCACGTGAGGTTTTTGTGGGAACTCTTGCTACAATCTACAGCGTTGGAAACAGTGATAATGAAGCGACTATAAAAAGCAAAATGCAGGAAGAGATAAATCCGCAAACGGGTAAAAAGATCTTTAATTTTGCATCAGGGATTTCATTACTTCTTTTCTATGCTTTTGCAATGCAATGTGCGAGTACGCTTGCGATTACCAAAAAAGAAACCAACTCTTGGAAATGGCCGGCAATGCAACTTGTTCTTATGAGCGGACTTGCCTATTTTGTTGCGCTTATTACCTATCAACTTTTAAAATAAACAATCATGGTACAAGAAATTATTGCCTTTGCTATATTATTTATTGCCGTTGGATTTTTAATCAAAAAGTTCTTCTGGAAATCTAAAAAGAAGAAAGATTGCGGCGATGGAAATTGCGGGTGTTCGTAGAAAGAAAGGTTCTTTCATAGAGGAAGGTTCTGAGATACTGAGATTCTAAGGGACTAAGATTTTCTCTTTTCTTTCTAAATGGAATAAATTCCATTATTGAGCACGAAGAAATTTTCAAAAAAATCAATTTAAAATATGACCAATTTTATTTATTATATATTCTTTATATCCTTAAATCTGTTTATATTTTTAATTCTTTCTAAAAGATTTCTTTTAAATCGATACGTTAATTTAAGTATTGCAATATTCTTTATAATTCTTTATTTAACACACCAATTAAACTCTTTTGCAAATCAAATAAATTCATCAGATTTTCGCAAAATATGCTTCTTCAGTTTCACTCTAATATTCTGGTTCTACTTAAATTCCCTTTTTTTAAAACAAATAGAAACTAAAAAAGATTCTCTCAATTATTTCAATAAATGGATATATGTCTTTGTGAAAAGGCGATTTTTAATTTATCTCATTTTTATAATGACGACAATAACTCAAATAGATTGGGTTTCCCGCATAAACTAACAACCTGCAGATTCTAAGTTAACTAAGGTTTTGGCGTTTTGCTTTTATTAAATGGAATAAATTCCATTATTGTTATCATACTTTTTCAACGGATTAATCCCGAAGATTCGGGACGTTGCTACAAAATAAATTGTTCCTGCGGAATTTTAAACTTCAGTGAAACATAAAAAAAGGACGGATAAAAATCCGTCCTTTTTTTATGTAAATGAAATTGTAATTCAGTGCTTTTAAAATATAAATTCTAGTGTAGTGTAGAATGTTCTGGTGTCTGATGGAATAATTCCCGGACCAGGATAACCTGTTGCACGTCTTGTAAAATATTTGTTATCTGTGAAATTGGTAACTCCGGCTTCTAATTTCCAGTTTTTCCATTTGTATGATGATGAAAAATCAGCAACATAATACGTTGGGATTTTACCCGAAATTCCATTACTTATCGAGCTTGTACTCACATCCTGATTGGTTGCATCGGTAAATTGCGATGTAACATACGTAAGCTGAATACTCGACATGAAGTTTTTGTAACCAATTCCCGTTCCGGTTTTAATATTGAAAAGCGGAACAAATTCTACTTTATTTCCTTTAACACCAAAAGCTTGAGATTTTAAATAATCAGAATCGGTAATGGCAACATTCGAAAATACATTCCAGATTAAATCAGTGTTTGCTTCAAAAAAAGTTTTGCTCAAACTCCAATCAATCATCGTTTCAAAACCGTATGTAATGGCGGTTCCAATATTGTCTCTCATCATAGTTGGAACTCCGGCTGCACTTTTGGTCCAGTAATCTCCAATTTTATCATTGTAATACAAAGCATAAATACTCGAATCAAACCTAATTTTATCGTTTATCTGACCTCGAATCCCAATATCTGAGGTGAAACCTCTTTCATCGGTAATATCGTCTGAAATCGAATAACTAGAATAAACGGTTCTAAGATCACTAAAAGTTACAGAACGGTAGTTTTGCGAAATGTTTCCGTAGAACTCAATTCCGCTTTTTGGTTTGTAACTTAAACCAACTCCAAACAAGAAGAAATCACGTTTTCTAACATTATCTTCGGGAACTGTTTCGTCTAAAATAACATTTCCGGCGCCATCAAAATTGATTTTTCTATAGCTTCCAATCGCTTGCGTTTTTATATTTTCATATCTAAATCCTGGCGTAATCGAGAATTTAGACGATACTTTAAAAATGTTTTCTCCAAAAAGAGAAATATTCAAATTCGGATATTTGTAATCGGATTGAGTTGGATATTGTGGAAATTCGGCTGTAGCCAAATTAAAATTAGCATCACTTCCTGAACTTCCCGGACCTTGAATTCCTGTGTTTTGTGCCTGATAATATTTAGCTCCAATCAGGAAAGCATTCGAGTTTCCGTTGATTGTATACTTTTTCAAATAACGAGCTTCTGCTCCCCAATTGACAAAATCTCCCAAAATCAAATCGCGCGCTCCACCCGGATCTGCTAATTCAACACGATTTGGTCTAAATCCAACTGTTTTTCGACTTGCATCTAAACCAAATAATTGCAAAGAGAAATCGGCGTCATTATCAAAATGATGTTTGAAACGCAACGCAAATAAATTCCAATTTACAGCAAACCAATTTCGGGTTCTGTTACTTTGCGTAGGATCTTGCTCAAACATCTGATCTGTTAATCCGCCTGCTTGCTGCGCAACATAATCAAAATGGGTATAATCAAAATGAACAGATGTTTTTTCGGTAAACTGATAATTCAAATTGGCAAAGTAGTTTTTACTGTGAAAACCGGAATTCGGACGGAAACCATCTCCTCGCTTATAATTGAAAAAAGTGTAATAACTAAACTTTCCTTTTGTACCGCTTAAACTCGTAAAATTGGTATACAAACCATATGAACCAACCGTATTTCGTTCTACAAGTTCGATTGGTTTTGTACTTGGACTTTTGATTTTAAAATTAATCAAACCTCCAAACTGAGTTCCATATTGTAAAGAAGCTGCTCCACGAACAATCTGAATTTCGTCCAGAGATTCCGTTGGAGTTGCGTAATAACTTTCGGGGTAACCCAAAACATCGGCGCTAATATCGTAACCGTTTTGGCGTGTGTTAAAATTGGCGCTTCGGTTTGGATCAAGACCACGACCGCCAATACTCAATTGCAAACCTCCATCTGAACTTTCGTTAATGGTTAATCCCACAACTTGCGCATAAATCTGACGCGGATTGTTTGCTGCTTTATTTGCCGTAAGCTTATCAACCTTAACAACTTCGGTTTTTTTACCGGCATAAATCGCCGTTTCTTCAATGTCTTTTAATTTATTAAGTGCAAAAACTTTATCTCTTTCATTCTTAACTACAACTTCGGATAAATTGGTAATCTTGTTTAAAGTAATTACCAAACCTGAACTTGGAGCCGAGATTTCTTGTTCTAAAACTGAGAAATCATCTTTATAGAAAACGAAAGTATAAGTTCCTGATTTAGAAACCACAATATCAAAACTTCCTTCTTTGTTGGTGGTGGTTTTACTTCCGTTTGATTTATTATAAACCTCAACATAGGATAATTTCTCGCCGGATTCTCCCACCAAAACTCCAGAAATATGAGTTTGAGAAATGGCATTTAATGAAAAAAGTAAAAATATAATTAAGCTAAAATCCTTTAATTTCATCATTGAAAGGTAAAATCCAGGTTTTGTGATCGAATGATTCATTTTCTTTTGCGAGGTTAATGTTTTGGTCTATATAAAGTTTGCTCAATCGTCCGTTGAGTGCGACGTAGCTTTCTACGTGAACTTCAGGATCGTTAAAGCCTTGTTTCTGATAATAATCATGTAAAAAATGGGCATATTCTAAAATAAAATCGGGCTGAAACGACATTTGTTTTTCCTGAAAAGCCGTCAGGAAATTTCCATTGTTTACTCTAATCTGATTTTTAGTTTTGCTATCTGTTACTGTAAATTGTGTATAACCCGCTTTTTCCATAAGCATTACGCGCCATGAAAAACGAAAACCTTCTTCAGTCCAGAATAATTCTCCGGGATATAATAAATAACGAAATGGAAATGTTAACTGCAAAATCAGAAAACAAGCTAAAATCGCCAATTTTGCTTTATATAATCCTGTAAATTCTATTACTTTTTCTTTTCCGTTTTCGAATACATTCAAACTAAAACGAAAAAGTCCGGCGATATAATTGAGGCATTTTTTATGAAAATCACTTTCAAAAAACAGCAATGAACTTACGATCATTACATATGGAAAAACGCCAATTGGGAATAAAATTTTGGTCAATACATGAAAAACAACAACCAAAATAAAGGCAAATGTTCTCGTTCGTTTGTAAAGTAATAGAAATGGAATACTTAAATCGTAAATCATTCCGCTCCAGCTAAAGGCAAAATGAATCCAATTTTCATTTAGGAAACCACCAATTATTGGCAAGCTATGATTTGTTGGAAGCCAAATTTTTAATGGCATTGCTTTCAAAAGCCAATCGGAATTTAGCTTTGCCAAACCTGCATAAAAGTATACGATTCCTAAAAGCAGTTTTAAAATATCAGTCGTCCAACGTGGAATTTTTTGATAGGCAATTTTAGGATTTCGATACGCATCAATCGAAAAATAAGCATTCGCAGGTAGAAAAATCAGCACAAAACTTATGATCGAAATAAAGTAATAATGGTTAAGATAAGTCGTCTTATCCATTAGTTCAATATATGTAAAACTAAGGAAGAATAACGTTGTTGCAACTTTGTAGCGATAACCAACTGCAACGGCAATTGATGAAAGCATTGCTACCACAAAAAGCAGGTAAGTGGGCGTCCCGAAAGGCTTTACCCATTCGAAACCATAATAGGTAAAATGGAAAACTGGCTCGATATAAAACTTTTCTACCCAGTTGTAACTCAAAAAACGAATCAAACTGAGGCTCATCATAAAACCAAACGCCAGCCTAAAAAAAGCTAGCGTTGCGGCATGAGTATTCGTTTCTAAATATTTTGTAATGCTATTTTTCATTATTAATCGCCATCACCATCTACATAATCAATTGTTATGTTAAGCGCTTGCATCATATCAAGTTTTGTGTAGGCTACATTTTTTTGCAAAACATTATAAGCATTAATAACTTTAGAATTGTCTGTATTAATCTGATCGGCAAGGCTTGCATTCAAATTATTGTTTACTGCAAATACCGCAGTATATTGTGTATTGATTATTTCGCTTAATTTCTTTCCGTCACGAACGGCATTTACAAAGTCTAAATAGGTTTTTAAACTTTCTCCTGTTGTTGTCGAATTAAAATGTTTTCCGTTAAAGAAATCCTGTGAAGCTTTTATCGAAATGTTTAGCAATTCTGTAGAAGCATTTCCTTTGTACAAAGCTTCTGTTTTCTCCGGAAATTTAACTCCATTTGAAGATAAACCTGCCGGAATACCCAATTTTAGAGTACGAATATCTTTCTCTAAATTCTTAACAAAATTATTGGTTGTAACATTTACCGCACCACTTACAGAAGTTCCTGTGTTAGCAATATAAGCTGCTCTGTAACCACCCTTCCAGTCTGTAACCACTGCATCAATTGTGGTTTTAAGTTTTCCGGTTACATCAACTAAATATTTTTTATAGTTTGATGCTTTTGCATTTGTAGTATAAAAAGTTACGATTGTTGCATCATCGGCGCCTAAACCATTTAGCAAATAGTCCAATGCAGGAAAACCTTGTTTGGCATATTGCGCTTGAAGACTTAGATTGTAAGTTCCTGAAGTGATGTTATCTTCAATACCTGTTGTACTTGTTGGAAACGTATTTGCAATTTCTTTCAGATTAATATCTAAGGCTTTTCCAAAACCGTAAATCGCAACATATTGATAGGCTTTATAAGCTTCATACCAACTTGTTCTCAAAGTTTGTAATGTCGTTGTCGTAGGTGTAGCTGTAAAATTTGCCGCGTCTGTTGACAATATTGCCAATTTTGCCTGATAATTTTCGTAACTCGGAATGATGATATTGTCCGCCCAATTGGTTAAAAGAACTCCACGATCATAATTTTTTCCGCCTGAATTATCTCCGCCACTATCTCCTGATGAACAAGCGATTACAGTTCCTATCAAAGCTAAAAGGAAAATTATTTTTTTCATTTTGATATAAATTTTGACAAAAATACAAAAGCGGATTTAACTTAAGCATATTTATTCTAAATAAAATTTGGGGGAATGTAAGAAATAGTTACTTTTGCTTGAATTTAATCATTCTAAATAAACCGAAATATGAAAAACCTATATCCAAAAGTAGCTTTTGCGTTGTTTGCAGGACTTACTTTTTTTGCTTGTAGTAGTAACGACAACAATGATTCTAACAAAGTTGCTACAAAAAAACAAGTTATCGAAAACTATTCGAACATCGCTTACGCAAACTACAAACAAGCTTATGATGATGCTGTACTTTTAGAAACAGCTATTAAGACTTTTACAACAACTCCTACTGATGCAAATTTCACGGCTGCAAAAAATGCCTGGAAAGTTTCAAGAGAAAGTTACGGAACTACTGAAGCGTTTCGTTTTGCAAACGGACCAATTGATGGAGACGAAAGTGGACCTGAAGGGCTTTTGAATTCTTGGCCATTAGACGAGAACTTTATTGATTATGTTGATGGAAATGCAAATGCAGGAATTATCAATGATTTAGTTGAATTTCCAGTGATTAGTAAAGATCTTTTACAAGCTTTAAACGAAGATGGTGGTGAAAAAAACATTAGTGTTGGATATCACGCAATTGAGTTTTTATTATGGGGACAAGATTTAACTGCTCCATCTGCAAAACTTCCTGGTCAAAGAAAATTTACAGATTATGTAACTGGTGCATCCGGAACTGCTAAAAATCAAGGCAGAAGAGCTGATTACTTAAAAGCTTGTGCTGATTTATTGACTGATAATTTAGATTATTTAGTACAACAATGGAAATCTGGCGGAACTTACAGAACTAAATTTTTGGCTTTGCCAGAAAATGACGCAATCAAAAATATTTACTTAGGAATTACAACTCTTGTTACTGCTGAATTGCCAATTGAGCGTATGGAAGTTGCTTTAGAAAATGCTGATCAGGAAGACGAACATTCTTGTTTTAGTGATAATACACACAGAGATATTGCTTTGAACTTACAAGGAGTTATCAATGTTTACCAAGGAAAATACGGAAATGTTGAAGGACCATCTTTAGAAGATTTAGTAAAACAAACTGATGCTGCAACTTATGATGAAACGTTAGCTTCATTGAATTCTTCTACTACAAAAGTAGCTGCAATATTAATTCCATTTGATTTGGCTATTTCTGGCGGACCTGATTCTCCAGAAGGTGCAAAAGTGAAAACTGCTGTTCAGCAATTACAAAATTTTGGTGCAACTTTATTAAAAGGAGCTGCTAAAATAGGTGTGATCGTAAACGGTTAAGCAAATACTAAGAAAAAAATTAAAACAAAAAGTGTTCCTTTGCGGGAGCACTTTTTTAGCATAATACCATGAAGAATTTTACCACTTATTTTCTTGTTATTCTGAGTCTTAACTTTTATAGTTGTAGCAATAATGATGACAATTATACTCCGCTAACGGCCGAAGATCGCGAACAGTTTTCAGGAGGAGATGCTACCGTTTTTAATGTTAGCGAAGAAGCATTTGGATTTTCTATAGCGTCTTTGAATTTGGACGAGCAAACAGATTTTGGAGTAGGAAATTCTTTTTTCAGGCAAAGTTGGATTTCTGCGCCTTCTTCAACAACTGCACGAGATGGTTTAGGTCCATTTTTTAATGCTATTTCGTGTGCAAGCTGCCACTTTAAAGATGGTAGAGGAAGACCGCCGGCATTTGACGGCGAATTAGGGAAAGGTTTGCTTTTGCGCTTTTCTTTAAACGGACAAGATGCAAACGGACTTGCTTTTCCTGATCCTATTTATGGCGGACAATTACAAGATAATGCGATTCTGGGACAAACTCCGGAAGGGCAATTTAAAATAAGTTACCAGCAAATTTCAGAAACTCTGGCTGACGGAACTGTTGTCTCTTTACAAAAACCAACTTATACGGTTACTAATTTAGGTTACGGACCATTGGCAAACGTTCAGGTTTCACCTCGTGTTGCAAATCAAATTATTGGATTAGGTTTACTGGAAGCAATTCCTGAAGCGACTATTCTTGGTTTTGCCGATGAAAATGATTCTAATAAAGATGGCGTTTCAGGAAGACCAAATTATGTTCATGATTTTGCAACGAATACAACACAAATGGGACGTTTTGGATGGAAAGCCAATCAGCCAAATGTACGTCAGCAAGTTGCGGGCGCTTTATCTGGTGATATGGGAATTACTTCTACTTTATTTCCGAATGAAAGTGGTCCTTTTGGAGTTGATTTAACAACAATTCCGAATGGAGGAACTCCGGAAATTTCGGAAATTAACCTTAACAGAATGGCTTTGTATTCACAAACATTGGCTGTTCCGGCTCGTAGAAACTATACAGATCAGAATGTTCTTAAAGGTAAAAAGACTTTTGAAACAATTCAATGTACAGCGTGTCATATTCCAAAGATTCAAACGGGAAATACGCATTCTATAACATCACTTCGCAATCAAACGATTCGTCCTTATACCGATTTATTATTACACGATATGGGAGAAGGTTTATCTGACAATGCAACTGATTTTAAAGCAACCGGATCTGAGTGGAGAACACAGCCTTTATGGGGAATTGGTTTGATACAAATGGTAAACAAACACACGAATCTATTGCACGACGGAAGAGCAAGAAATGTCGAAGAAGCAATTTTATGGCACGGCGGCGAAGCTCAAAATGCAAAAGATAAATACAAGAAACTGTCAAAAGCAGATCGTGATGACTTATTAGCGTTTATTAATTCGCTTTAATTTTAGACTGACTTAGATTATTTAGACTTGCTTAGATTGTTAGAATCTATTTTATACTAAGATTTTAAAATAATAAATCAACTCTTAAATATTTAAAAACAAAAACGGCTTCAAATCATGAAGCCGTTTTTGTTTAGTTTTTAGTCGCAGCAATCATAAAAGTCTCAGTTCAATTATTAATTCTTACATATCCCGTAGGGATTACATATTGGTAAAAAGAACAAAAACACGTTTTTATTGTCCCGTTAGGGACTATACCTTTCTTTTAAATTTGTCTTGTACCTAACGGGACAAATGATCAGAAAACTTAAAATATTACTACCAACATACAATCTCTAAGGGATAAAGTACCAATCTATCTCAAATTAAAAGAAAACTAAAACCTTACTTCACTCCTTCCCACTCTAAGTAGAACTGAGCAAGAAATGATTCCATGAAGCGATGTCTTTCTGCAGCGATTTGTTTTCCGGTTTCAGTGTTCATTTTATCTTTTAAGAGTAAAAGCTTTTCGTAAAAATGATTTATCGTTGGCGCGTTATTCTTTTTGTATTCTTCTTTTGTCATATTGGTTATTGGAGCAATTTCAGGGTTGTGTAAGGCACGATTTTTAAATCCGCCATAATTGAACGCTCTTGCCACTCCAATCGCTCCTATTGCGTCTAAACGATCCGCATCCTGAACGATATCTAATTCTACAGAAGAAAACTTCTTTTCGAAATTTCCGCCCTTATAAGAGATGTTTTCGATGATATTTACGACATGCTGAATAATATCCTCAGAAACTTGCTGTGATTCTAAAAAAAAACGTGCTGTTTTTGGTCCGATAGTTTCATCTCCGTTATGAAATTTACTGTCGGCAATATCATGAAGCAAAGCACCTAATTGCACAACAACCAAATCACATTCTGTTCCTTTTGCGATTAAAAGAGCGTTTTTATAAACTCGTTCGATATGAAACCAATCGTGTCCGCCTTCGGCATCGTTTAGTTTTTCTTTTACAAAGACAATTGTTTTGTTTATTAATTCGGTATAATTCATATTAGTGTTTTTGAATTTAGAAATAGCACGCAGATGACACGGATTTAAGCGGATTAACGCTGATTATCTTTTAATCTGTTCTTTGTAAAATCCCTTTTAAATAAAAATGTTGATTGCCAAAGTTTTGAAACTTCAACAATCAACAATATTTTCAATATTAATTTTGACTCTGAAATCAGTTTCAGAACAATCTAAAATTATTTACAATCTTGCAGGTTCAACCCATTTAAAGATGTGTGATTCTTGCGGAATTACTAATCTTTCTGAGATTCTAGCCATACGAGCCGGTAATTTCATTAAATAATCACGTGCTTTTTCTGCTTCATCTGTTAGGTTAGTAATTTTATCAACTTCCCATTTATCTATTAATTTTTGCATGATATCAACATAATCATTTGCCGTGTAAACACCAATACGTTGTGCAGAATCAGAAAATTGTTCGAAAGCTGAACTGATCTTTTGACCAGATTCTCTTAAGAAATGTGCCGGCATAACGATTTTTTGTTTCATCATGTATTGAAACGCCAACATCATTTCGCTTGGATCAACTGCAAAAATACGCGTAACAAATTCGCTGTAAGCGTGGTGATGACGCATTTCGTCACCAGCAATCATTTTACACATTTTAGACAACTTGTTATCACCAAATTTCTTAGCCATTTGAGCTACTCTATTGTGCGAAACATAAGTTGCTAATTCCTGAAAACTAGTATATACAAAGTTTTTGTATGGGTCAGATCCAGTTCCAATATCAAAACCGTCGTTGATTAAGTGCTGTGTTGTCATTTCGATTTCACGCATGTTCACACGACCGGACAAATACAAGTATTTATTAAGCAAATCTCCGTGACGGTTTTCTTCTCCGGTCCATTGTCTGATCCATTTTGACCAACCGTTTCCACCATTTTCGACTTGATTTATTCCTTCTACATCCATCAACCACGATTCGTAAGTTGGCAAAGCTTCCTCAGTGATAGTATCACCAACAAGCGTTACCCAGAAATCGTATGGTAATTCTTTAGCAATTTCACGCAACTCTTTTACCTCCTCAAAGAAGTTATCTCCTTCAGAATTAGGTAAAAAGTCTGACGGCTGCCAAATTTTTTCCACTGGAATTAAATACTGTTCTACGAAGCTATCCACGTTTTTTTCCAAAAACTGCATTACTTCTAATCTAATGTTTTTTATAGACATTACTTATTTAAGATTGGGATTTTCATTTCAGATTATTTCTGAATCAAAAATCTATTTATACTCGTTTACTCCTTCTACAACCGCCTTTTCTGTCAATCTCATTAACTCGGCAAAATCATAATCTTTTACCGCCATTGCTTCGTGAACGGTAAAGGTAAGATGATTTCCTAAGCTTACCGGGAAAAGACCGTATTTTACCATTTTCCATGAATTATTAATACTCACAGGTACAACATATGCCGAAGGTGCATATTTGCATAGGATTTTTAAACCACTTTGAGCAAATTCTTTAGGTTTTCCTGTTTTACTTCTTGTTCCTTCAGGAAAAATAACAGCAGATCTTGTGTTTTTTTCGATATATTCAGACAAGCCTTTGATTACAGGAATCGCTTGTTTAGGGTCTTTTCGGTCAATTAGTACAGATCCTCCGTGACGTAAATTATACGATACACTTGGAATTCCTTTTCCTAACTCCTTCTTACTTACAAATTTACAATGAAAACGTCTAAAGTACCAAATCATTGTTATAATATCGTACATGCTTTGATGATTTGAAACGAAAATTATCGGAACTCCGGTTGGAATTGACTCTCTATTTTCGATTTTATAAGTTGTTCCCACAAGATTTGTACATCTTAGAAGGCAAAAATTTAAATAATCGACACTTTTTTTGTGAGCCTGATAACCAAAAACATTTAGGCAAAACCATTGTATTGGATGAAATACCAATAAAACCGAACTAAAAAACAAATAGTAAATTACGGATATGGGATACGAAATTATTTTTTGCATGCTTTAAAAATTAAAGGCCAAAAGTAATAAATAAATTTTTAGCGGTATAAAAATTGAAAACAATAACCGTTTTTCTTGTTTAATTGTACCTTTGCCCTTGAAATTGCAAATCTTTTCTGAATTAAATGAACTTCACTTACCCTAAAAATGAACGCCTAAAGAGCAAGACGACAATTGGTTTACTGTTTTCTGAAGGAAAATCGGTATCTAAATATCCTTTGCGTCTGGTTTACCGTCAAGCGGAAGTTAATCAGGAAGAAAAAATCAAAATTGGCGTTTCTGTATCTAAAAAATACTTCAAAAAAGCGGTTGATCGCAATTATTTCAAACGTGTTTTGAGAGAAACCTATCGTTTAAATAAACATTTGCTTTTGGACAACATTCAGGAATCTTATTCGTTAATGTTTTTCTATCAAACCAAAGACAGATTATCTTACGAAGAAATCAATACCAAAACGATTCAGTTGTTTGAGAAATTCTTATCTCAGGTGAATAAAACTCCTGATTCTGAAAATAAAACAGAGTTGTAAATTTCCAAAAGCAACTTATTTAATCAAATTATACGAAGAATTACAAAAAAATTGTAGTTTTAGACTTAATTTGAAATATTTATGCGACAAATTTTCTTTATATTTCTAGCTGCTCTTACTTTCATAAGTTGCGAAAAACGCTCCGAAGACGTTGCTGTTGCAGATATGTCAATTTCTGCTGTAAAGCTTCCGGCACGAAGCGAATCAGCTCAAGATAAAAACACTGTAATTTCACAAAAAATAATCAAAGAAGCTTTCCTGAAATTTGAAACAAACGATTTAGAGGAAACTTACAATCAAATTAAAACTGCGATTTCGGCCAATAAAGCAAGTATTCAAAATGATTCTCAGGAAAAAGATTATGGTACAATCACCAGAAGATTAACGATAAGAATTCCGAGTCAGAATTTTGATGCTTTTCTGGAATCTATATCCAAAGGCGTTTCTTATTTTGACGAAAAAAACATTTCGGCACAAAATGTTACAGAAGAATATATTGACTTAACATCAAGATTACAGACAAAACGCAAACTCGAAGCACGTTACATCGAAATATTACAGAAAGCATCTAAAGTAAGTGAGATTCTGGAAATTGAAAAACAGATTTCGGCGATTAGAGAAGAAATTGAAGCAAAAGAAGGTCAACTTAAATATTTAGAAAGCAGAGTTTCTGAAAGTACGGTTTCAATTGAATTCTATAAAACCATTGCTCAAAAAGAAGGTGTAAAAATATCTTATGGCTCAAAAATTTGGAATGCAATTCAATCCGGATTTTTTAGTTTATCAGATTTTTTGCTGTCTCTTGTTAGTGTTTGGCCGTTTATTATCTTATTTTGCGTACTTGCCTATTTTATTAGAAAAAGATTTAAAAGAAAAAAAATATAATCATGTATCCTTATTTCAAAAAGAAGTTCATTATTCCAACCGTTGCAGCTGGATTTTTATTTATTGGAACCAGTTTCAAAGATGATTTCTTTGAGATCGCGAAACAAATAGAAATATTCACAACATTATTCAAAGCGGTCAACACCAATTATGTCGACGAAACAAATCCGGGTGATTTGATGGATAAGGCGATTAAAAGTATGTTGGGAAGTTTAGATCCGTATACGGTTTACTTTAATGAGCAAGATGTTGTAAACTTCAAGATTAATAATACTGGCGAATACACCGGAATTGGTGCTATGATCGCCAGAAAGAAAGATCGTTTAATTGTTCGTGAACCTTATAAAAATTATCCTGCTGACAAAGCCGGACTTAAAGCGGGTGATGAAATTATTCAGATTGGTGATGTTTTGATTGCCGATTTTAAAGATGATGCTTCGCAATTATTGAAGGGAACAAAAAACACAAAAATTAGCATAAAATATATTCGTCAGGGCAAAACTTTCACGACAGAATTGGTTTTGGACGAAGTTGATATTAAATCTGTTCCTTTCTATGGAAAAATAGATGAGAAAACGGGTTATATCGTTTTGGCACACTTTAGCCGAAAGGCATCAAATGAAGTAAAAGATGCGCTTGAGAAATTAAAAGCTGATGGAGCAACTCAAATCGTTCTTGATTTAAGAGGAAATCCGGGTGGTTTACTAAACGAAGCTATTGATATCTGTAATTTATTTGTTCCGAAAAATGAGGTTATTGTAACAACAAAATCAAGAATCGAGAAACATAATAATACTTATAAAACGACTAAAGAACCTGTAGATACTGAAATTCCGTTGGCTATTTTGGTGAATGGACGAAGTGCATCTGCATCAGAAATTGTTTCTGGAGCTTTGCAGGATTTAGATCGCGCTGTGATTTTAGGAAGTCGTAGTTTTGGAAAAGGTCTTGTGCAGCGTTCTGTTGATTTGACTTACGGAACTCAGCTTAAAGTAACAATTTCTCGTTATTACACGCCTTCAGGACGTTGTATTCAGGCTTTGGATTATGCGCACAAAGACAAAAATGGTGTGGCTCAAAAAACTGATGCCAAAAATTTCAATGCTTTTAAAACCAGAAAAGGAAGAACGGTTTATGATGGCGGTGGTGTTTTGCCGGATATCGAATTGGATGAAACTAAAATGAGCCCAATTACAACTGCATTGCTTAAAAACGACGGTATTTTTGACTATGCGACTTCTTATTATTACAAAAATCCTAATTTGGGAGACAAGATTCCAACGGTTACAGATGCTGATTATACGAGCTTTAAACAATATCTAAAAACAAACAAAATCACGTTTGATACCGAAACTGAAGTAGCTTTGAAAAATACTTTGGCTGCAGCCAAAACAGAAAAGATAGACGAAACAATTGCGCCGGAATATCAGCAATTATTGAACGCTCTTGAAAAAAGCGAAACAACTTTATTAGACAAAAATCAAAAAGAAATTAGAAACCTGATTCAGGAAGAACTTATAAAAAGATACCAATATCAGGAAGGTTTATATCAATATTACATTAAAAACAATTCAGAAATTAAAAAAGCAGTGAGCGTTTTAAATAATCAAACTGAGTATAAGACGATTTTAAAAATGTAAAAAAATAATGAAGATTTGTAGAGCCCTATTTCTGTTTATTATTTACAATTTATCGGCGCAGCAAAAACCCATCGAAACTATCTATTTTGATTTCGACAAGTATGATCTTACGGATCAGCAAACCGAAGTTGTAACTAATTTTATTAAAACTATTGACACCTCAAAAGTGGAGTCAATACAGATATATGGCTATTGTGATGATCGCGGTAATGACGAATATAATTTTCGTTTATCCAACAATCGCGTTAATACTATTCAGGAATTATTAATTTCAAAAGGCTTTAATCAAAGCAGAATCGTAATTCTGGAAGGAAAAGGACGTGTTGTTGTTCGACCTGATACTGTCGAAAATCTTCATGAAACAAGATCAAAAAACCGTCGTGTAGATTTGATCGTTGTAAAACGAAACAGTTTTGGAAAAGGGATTTATAACTCTCTTAGAAGTGATTTGAAGGTTGGCGACAAAATCTATCTTGAAAATATCTTATTTGATTTTGGAAGCGCAAAACTTACCGCTACTTCTAAAAAGGAATTAAATAAAATTGCCGAAAAACTTCTTCAGAAAAAAAGTTATCAATTTGAAATAAGAGGACACGTTTGCTGTACTCCTGAAATTTATAGTGACGCAATTGACAAAGATACTAAGGAAAGAAGACTTTCCTGGAACCGCGCAAAAGCCGTTTTTTATTATTTAATTTCCAAAAAAATCTCCAAAAGCCGAATGACTTATTTGGGTTGCGGCAATAAATATCCGCTAAAAAAAGGTGATGCCTTAGATCGCCGTGTTGAGTTTGTGATTACAAAAGTTTAGTTACTTGCCAATACTTTTGCTTAAAGTTTTACTCTAACAATATCTAGTAAATGGTTATTTTTAAGATTGTTATAATAAAAATGTAAATTGATCGCTTTTTATTATTGCAACATAATAGCATTAATTTTCAAATAGTAATCATTAAAAATATTGAACCTATTACTTATTTAAAAGTGGGTTCTTCAGGTCGTTCCGATACTGAATTATCAGATTCGAGAATTTCTTTTCCTTCCAAAAACTTGTTAATTACTACATCATTTATTGTATAAGGTTTTCCGATCCATCTTACAATTCCTTTATTGTCGATTAGAACAGTTTTAGGCAAAACGATTTCACCTTTATTATCGGCCACAAAATCATTAAAGGCTTTTCTCGTTTGATCACTTACTACAATTGAATTAAACTTTACCCTTTCTAATGTCTTTTTAGTTTTTTCAGGCGATTCATCTGTAATAGAAACAAAAACAAGATCTTTTCTGTCCTTGAATCGCTCTTGAGTTTTATTGAGATTTGGAACTTCTTCTAAACAAGTTTGGCACCAAGTCGCCCAAAACTCCAACAAAATATATTTATTTTCCAGGCTTTTATCATTCGGAGTATTCTGAAGATAATCAGTGATATTTACTTTTGGCGCTTTTTCACCAACTTTTAATTTGTTTTGACTAAAAGTGTGTTGCGACACAATTAAAACTAAAAGGATCAGAAGAATGTTTTTCATAGATGTTTTTTTTATCTAAAATAAACAAAAATGTAATTCAAAACTGATTAAATAAAAAAGCCTTTATCTGCAAAAAACAAATAAAGGCCTGAAGTATTATAAAATCTTATTGAGAAAGATTTTCAGATATGTTTTTGATATGTTTCTATAAAGGAAAATCAACCGCGAATCATCTCAATATGCTCGATATCATCTTCAAGATACATTTCGCTTGATTGAACAAATCCATGGCTTTCGTAAAATTTCTTCAAATATAGTTGTGCTCCAATCGTGATTTTATCTTTATCGAAATGTGTTTTTATTCCGGCAATTGCTTCACGCATTAAATCGTGTCCCCATTTTTTATCGCGATAATTGGCATCAACTACTACTCGACCAATTGAACTATTATCGAAACTAATTCCGGCATCAAATAAACGCGAATACGCGACGATTTTACCATCATATTCTCCTATCAGATGCAATGCTTTCTTGTCTTTGCCGTCAAGATCTAAATAAACGCAGTTTTGCTCCAATACAAAGATCTCACTTCTTAGTTTAAGCAAATCATATAACTCATGAACCGTTAGTGCTTCAAACGGTTTTATTTTCCATTTTAATTCCATCATTACCTATTGTTGACATTGAAGCGCCTAAATTAATTCAAAAAAACAGAACTAAACCAAGATTTTACGGATATAAACAAAAAAACCCGACTTCGAGAATAGTCAGGTTCTTTGTTTTTGTTTGAAAGTTTAAATCTAAAGTATTAAAATCGTGTACTTATTTTTTCTTCATGATAATTTCCATACTCTTGTATTCTGATCCATTTTTGGTGTCAAACATTTCCATTTTACGAGTAGTTGGGTCAACAATTGTATAAATTTCCCGATAAGGTGTTTTTTTACCGTTTACAGGATTCACCATTTCTCCTTTGAATTCTATACTTTTCGTTTTATCGTCAAATGTACCGGTGGCAACTACCATTCCTGTTCCCATATTGTCGATAAAAGTGGTTGTATATTCTTTACTAGCGTTGTTATAAGCTAATGTGTTTTTTCCTTCAAAAGGCTGTCCCATCATTTTTCCCTGATAATTTGCTTCCTGATAACGGCCGCCAAGTATCATTTTGATATTTGCTGTCGAAGTTGCTTTTTCAGGTTTTCCATTTGCTTCTGACCAAAAAGTCATATCGCAATTCCAGGTTCCTATTTCATCTGCCATCATTTTATGTGGATTTCCCGGAGTTGCGTAGGCTACCCATGCTTTCATTTGTGCTGCCGAATCTAAAGGTTCTTCGACAATTGGTTCTTCTGTTTTAACACCATCTGCAACTTTTGCAGTTTCAGTTTCAGCTTTTATTTCTTTTTTACACGAAACAAAACACAATGCGAACATGGATAGTGTGATATAAAAATTTTTCATAACTAATTGATTTAATGATTATTAAAACAAAAGTATAAAAAATTCAGAAACTACCTTTTATCTATTTTTACTGATTTTATAATCGCTTCGAGATCTAACATCAAATCTCGTTCTTCGTTTGACGGTGAATAACAAAATCCTTCGATGACCAAAATTCTATTATAGGTTTTGTCTACAATGGCATAATTTATAAATGGACCTGCCATAAAATCATTCTTTAATTCCCAACTTCCTTTAGTTTCATAGGCTTTTTTGCCGTCTAATTCTGTGGTTGAAAAATAAGGTGCATAAGCTTCTCCGGTGATCATTCGGGTATTTGGTTCGCGGCCTTTGATATAATAACCTACTGAATCTCTCATTTTGATAATGCTTCCAACAACGTTTGAACCTGTCTTGAAATCATGAAGGGGAATTTGATAAATAAGTAAACTTGTGTTGCCGCTAATAATGTCTTTCTTAAGCCAGATAAAGTTCTTTTTATGCAACATATATTCATATCCTGTTGGAATTTGTATGTCGATATGAAATTTGTTTTTTATAACAGCCGGATGCAATAATGATTTGCTATTATCTTCCTGAATCTTCTGAATCTCGGCATCTCTAATAATCTTTATTATTTGTGCCGAATTCATTTCGATACTGCAAATAATATCGTCTATTGATTTTCCGTAAATGCGAAATGTATTGTGTGGTAATGCTTTGCTTCGAATGATTTCGAATTTGTCCGTGGCTGCTTTTTTTACAACAATAATACTTCGGCTATCGGTAACGAAGCCTTCGAGTAATTTGGCAGGATATTGATTGATTGTAAAAAGTGGTTCTTCCTGGGTAAGTCCCCAAACCGGTGAGGCAAATTTATTTCTAATTGTATCGCCCACTTCTCCATACCATAACTGATCGTCTATGATTATGGAAATTGTATTTGTTTTACCGGATACTGGCTGGGATTGTCTTTCGTTTTTAAAACACGAAATCAGCACAAATGGTAATAGTAACAAAAAAAAATGGGTTTTATTCATTTTATTAATTTATGAAATAAAACCCAAATTTAAATAAGATTTTTTATTATCCGTTTATTTTAAGTTTCATTCCGGGTTTAATATCTCCATCTTTAATATTATTCCATTTTTTAATATCTGAAATGGTTATTCCAGGATATTTTTTTGAAATACTATATAACGAATCTCCTTTTTTAACGTAATAATCTTCTCCTAAGGTTTTTGCAGAAGCTGCTTTTTTCTTAAACGGATCGATATTATTTACTACTATAGCTGTTGAAACATTGTTTCCTTCAACAACAGTCACGATTTTAGAGATAACTAATGTTTTTCCTAATCCAACATTGTTTGATGTTAGATTGTTCAGATCTTTTAGGTCAGCAACAGTCGTACCAAATTTTTTGGCAATGCTGCCTAAATTATCTCCGGCAACTACAACATATTCCTGATTTACTGTATTTGATTTTTCATTCTCTTCAGAAGATGCAATTGCTGTTTCTGTATTTTTCTCAACTACAGGATTAGACTTTATGTCTTCAGTATTTTTAGCAATTGGATCAACATCTGATTTGATTTTTAATGTTTTTCCTAACGCAACTGCATTTGATTTAAGATTGTTCCACTTTTTTAAGTCTGCAACATTTACATTATACTTTTCAGCAATGGTAATTAAATTATCACCTTTTCTAATTTTGTATAACTGAATATCTTTAGCCAATTCCGGTTTCTCTTTTGCAAAAGGTCTTGCTTTTGGAGCTACTTTTAATGCTAATTGTGCAGGAAGAGTTCTTCTTTGTGATTGATAAGCAACATAATCGTAGATCTTATCTTCGTTTGAAGCAAATGTGGCAATTTTATCTTTCGGTAAACGCAAGAAATGAGGTTCTCCCTGATAATAAGGCACAACATTTAATTTATAAGAAGGATTTAAAAGTTGTATTTGAGATTGTGGCATGTCTAACAAATCTGCGATTTGTTTGAATGTCATTTCTCTTTTGATATTGATTGTGTCGGTTTCAAAGTTTTTAACGACTGCTCTTTCCGGGTTAATTCCGTGTTCTTTATGATATTCAAAAAGATACATTGTTGCTAAAAAAGCCGGAACATAACCTTGTGTTTCTTTTGGAAGATAATTGCGGATGTCCCAGTAACTTGTTTTTCCGCCAGAGCGACGAATTGCTTTTGTAACATTTCCTGGTCCTGAATTATAAGATGCTAAAACCAATTCCCAATCACCAAAGATTTTATACATCTTGGTCATATATTCTGATGCTGCGGCTGTAGCTTTAAGTGGATCGCTACGTTCGTCAATATAAGAATCAATTTTAAGTGCGTATTGTTTTCCGGTTCCGTACATGAATTGCCAAAGTCCGGTGGCGCCCATTTTAGAAACTGCTTTAGGGTTTAAAGCAGATTCTACAACGGCTAAATATTTAATTTCTAAGGGAACATTTTGTTTGGCAAAAGCGTCCTCAAAAATTGGGAAATAATATTCTGATAAAGCCATTAATCGAGAAAACGATTTTTTACGGTTCTTAAGAAATGACTTTATTATATTTTCTAATCCTTGATTGTATTCAATCTCAAAGGGTGATTTCTCATTCATCGCCGTAAGTCGTTGTTTGAGCAACTCTGTTGGCAATTCTTCATCAACGGTAACGTCTGTGTTGATGGTTTGAATGTCTTTTGTCAGATCGTCATAAATATCTAAACTTGTTAATTCTTTCATCCAAAGACTGTCTACTCGAGTAGCAACATCATCTTTTTTGAAAGTACTTTTAACTGAATCCAGATAAGATAACTTTACTTCTGGTTTAATTTCTATTGTTGATGTTGTTGGGACTACCTGTGCAAACATCGACATCGAAAAAAAAGCGGAAACCACTATTGATAATTTTTTTACAATCATATAACATTTTTTTAAAATCCTATAATTCAAATAATTACAGAAGTCTTACTTTTGCAAACTTAAACAGATTAACGATGAAAAATACGCAAAAAAATGTTAATTGTGATATTTTAGTCTAAAATCGCGGCGATTCCAGGTAAAACTCTTCCTTCTAACATTTCTAGCATTGCCCCGCCACCAGTGGAAACGTAGCTCATTTTGTCTTCAAAACCAAACTGTTTTACTGCTGCAACTGAATCTCCTCCACCAACTAGTGAAAAAGCTCCGTTTTGAGTAGCTTCTGCGATATAATCACCTAATGCAATTGTTCCTTTAGAGAAAGTTTCCATCTCAAAAACTCCTAATGGACCATTCCATAAGATAGTTTTTGATTCTAAAATTACTTTCTTGAAGTTCTCTAAAGATTTTGGACCTGCGTCAAGACCTTGCCATCCGTCAGGAATTTCTCTTACGTCGACCACTTGTGTATTTGCTGTATTTGAGAAATCGTCTGCTGCAATTACGTCAACCGGAATGTGAATTTGTACTCCCTTTTCTTTAGCAAGTCTTAAAATTTCAAGTGCTAATTCTTGTTTATCATCTTCACAGATAGAATCTCCAATTTTACCTCCAAGTGCTTTAACAAATGTAAAAGTCATACCACCACCAATGATCATATGATCTACTTTGTCAAGTATGTTTTCGATAACTGTAATTTTTGAAGAAACTTTCGATCCTCCTAAAACTGCTGTTACTGGTTTTTCACTGTTTTTAAGAACTTTATTTAAACTTTCAATTTCTTTTGCCAATAATGTTCCGAATGTTTTATCGTTTGGAAAAAATTGTGCAATAATTGTAGTCGAAGCGTGTGCTCTGTGTGCTGTTCCAAATGCATCGTTTACGTAGATATCTCCAAGTGACGCTAATTCTTTTGCAAAAGCAACATCTCCAGCTTCTTCTTCTGCATGAAAACGTAAATTTTCTAATAATAAAACTTCTCCCGGTTGTAAATTTTTAGCAGCGGTTTGAGCTACTTCTCCAACACAGTTTTCAGCAAACTTAACCTGAACTCCTAAAATTTCAGAAGCTGTTTTTAAAATGTGTTTTAATGAATATTTTTCTTCAGCACCTTTTGGTCTTCCTAAATGCGACATCAAAATTACGCTTCCGCCTTGAGCTAAAATTGCATCAATTGTAGGCTTTGCAGCTTCGATACGTGTTGCATCTGTTACATTAAAATTCTCATCCAGTGGCACATTAAAATCAACACGGATAATTGCTTTTTTATTTTTAAAATCGAAATCGTTTAAAGTTTTCATTTTGATAATTTTTTAATTTTTCTGATAGAAAAACAAATATAGAACTTTTAGAGTAGTAATAAATTTGAAAAATCTAAAAATAATATACCATTAACAACGAAAACGTTGTAATTTATGAAAATAAACAAATTAAGTATTAAAATTGCTAAAAATGCTTACAGATCTAATTAATCGTGAACCGGACCTTGTGTACAAGGACAGTTACTGATTGCTTGTAAGAAATCGAAACCAATCGTTATAGAATGAGTTCCGGTATTGTAAGCGCCAAGATCGTTGAACATTACCTGGTACGAATAAGCAAAATAGAATTTAGATTTCATGAAACCAACCATTGGTCCAACTGATAATGGTTTTGGAAACTGGTCGTTTAAGAAACGGTATGAAACTCCAATCCAATAATAATCTTCGTAACGATTGTAACGTCTGTACTTGAAGTTGAAATCGGTTGTTGAACGTTTATCACTAGCAAAGTATTGATAAAAAACAGATGGTTCGTATTCTATACGACTGTTTTCTCCGTCTTTAAAAGTATAACCTGTGTATACCTGATAGTTCGAAAGTAAATTAGGTTCGTTTTTTCTGTCAATATTAAAATTTTTCTTTAAAACATTATTGGCATTAAAACTGAAATAGAAACTCTTGTTACGATACAAGGCACTAATATCAAAGTTATTATTTGCTGTATAACGATTGTCCGTCGGCATGTTTGGATCTGCTATAGGTCCGTCATTGGTGAAGTTTCCGGTTTCTATACGGAAACTATTAAAGTTATACGAAATACCAAAAGACAAATATTGCTTTGAATAATAATCTAAAATGATATGATGTGCAAAAGATACTTTAGCACCCATTTGTCTCGTATTTCCGTTACTGTCATTATATAATGAAATACCAACTCCAGAACGATCTAAAACACGAAAATCAGCATACAAAGATTGGTTATCCGGCGCATCTTTAATTCCCACCCATTGAGTAAGGCCATTGGCACGAATTCTAAGGTTGTCACCAATACCCGCATAAGCAGGAGAAAGCACAAAAGGGTTATCAGCCAAATATTGTGTAAAAACTGGTAGGTTTAACTCTTGGCTGTAACTTGTTGTTACAGCCATGAGTACTAAGGATAAAATTAATTTTTTCATTGTAATAATTTTTTTAGATAACATAATAAGGGGCTTTAATTTGTTATCTGTATAAAGTGAAATGTCCAACAAACTCTCTTGCATCTTTCTCGTCATTTAGTTTAAGAACATACCAATAGTCACCTGTTGGCAATTCTGCACCATTATATTTACCATCCCATTTTTGACCTACTCGATAATTAGCAACTATTCTACCGTATCTATCGAAGATTTTGAATGATAAATCTTTGTAAGCTAATGCACCACAATCAGGTCCAATTGTTGGAGTTGCTCCACCAGGAGTGAAATAATTTGGCATACAAATGTCAATATATTCACCTGGCACATCAAGATAGAACTGACATCCATTTTGATCTCTTACAATTACCTTATAAACATCGGTTTTATAGATTTGATAGCTATTTGACGATGTAAATGGTCCTCCGTTGAAACTGTATTCGTAAGGAGCAACACCACCAGAAGCTTTCACTACGATTGTGTTTATGTCTTTACTTTCTTTCGTAACATCTACTGCAAATACCGGCTCAATTGCCTTAATTGTAATAGTATTCGACGTTTTTGTACATTTCGCAAATGTTGCTTCTACAGAGTAATTTCCTGATGGAAGGTTTTTAAATATCTTGTTACCTGTTTGAGTTACTCCAGTTGTAACACCATCTAATAATAGTGTGTAAACAATTTGTGGATAATCTACTTCTGCAATATTACCTTCAATTGATACTGTAATTGAATTTACCGGAAGATCGTTTTCACAATCATAAGATTCAACAATCGTTGGAATTAATTTAACCGGTTCCGGTAATTTAATTGTCACTTCTTGTGGACATCCGTTTGCATCTTTTACAAATACTGTGTATTCAATACCTCCTAACAGGTCTTTGAAACTGAATGTATTAGCATCAACATCCGGAGCTCTAAAGTCGATCGTTACTCCATTACCTACTATACTAGCAGTATATGGACCTTTTCCGCCTGTAACTTCAACAAATGCAATACCATCTTTATCACCGAAACAATACTCCGGAACTTGAGAATCTACAAGTTCTTTAACTACTAATGGTGTAGCGTCGTTAATTGTAACTTTATAATCCATGTAACATATGTTTCCGTCTTGAACTCTAACAACATAGTCGCCTGGTTTAAGATTTTCGAAAAGCGGTACATCAAAGAATTGTTCTAATTCTGGTGTAATTGCATAAGTATAAGTTCCTGATCCTCCTTTTGGTTCAATTGTGATTTTTCCGTTATTGAATCCTGCACAAAGAACATCAAATGGTGTTACTATTGCTGATAAAGCTTCTGCTGGCTCTGTGATTTTAATCAATTCTGAAATCTGATCACAATCAACACTGTTAACGCTTACATAGTAATCTCCTATTGGAAGATTTGTAAATGTTCCTGGTGTAAGCTGCTCTGGAGTTGGAGTTACCGGAAGTTTAGCCGCATTTAATAACGTGTAAACATAGTTTCCTAATCCGCCTTTTGCAATAGCATAGATACTACCTGTTGAACCACCTTTACATGGAACATTAATAGCAACTAATTTCTCAAATTCTAATTCAGGAACTGGTGCAAAAGGTACTTTGTTTGAAAGTACACTTGTACAATTGTTCGAATCTTTTACATAATAGCTGTAATCAACAACTGCTGTTGTTTTTGGTAACGGAATATCAATAGTTCCGTTAAATGATGCAACACTGTATGTAATTCCATCAGCACTATAATAATATGGCGCTGTTCCTCCTGAAACTGTTAGTGTAATCACTGGTGTGATTTTACAAGTCTCTGAAGTTTTTATAGATAAACCAGCTTTAACCTCATTTGGTTGGTTTATTGTCACTGTATTAGAAGGAGCTGAACAAGTCCAATCATCTGAAACAGTAACATAATAATTACCAGCTGCTAATCCTTTAAACACTTTGTCTGGCTGTGCATCTCTTACGATCACAGTTCCGTCAGCTAACGTTCCGTGTAATGTATATGTATAATTTCCTGATCCTCCGTTAACTGCGGTTACAGTTATTGTTGCATCTGCATTATTATAACAAGTAAGTAACGTTTTGTCTGCTGCAATTGTAGCTGTTATTAGTGTTGGAATTGACAAAGTAACTTTATCAGAATCCTCACAACCACCAGCATCTTTTACAGTTACTGTATAAACTCCCGCTGTTAGTTTAGTAAAGTGACTTTCTGTTCCGTATGGATAAGAAACCGGACCGTCTAATTTGTATAGATAATCTCCATCCCATCCGCCTGTTGCACTTGCCTGAATCTCTCCATTATCGTTTGCCACACAAGTAATGTCTTGTTTAGAAACTGTAATATCAAGTTTAGCCGTTGGTCCTTGGATTGTAAAGTCTGTTTTAACATCACAATTTGGTGGGCCAACTAATGTAGCAACTACTGAGTATTTACCAGCTTTTAGATTCGAAAGATCTAATACTGTAGATGTAGTTACTCCGCTTAGTACTGAACCTGATTCGTGTGTAATTACATAATTAAACTTACCTGAATTGTCTGCTGGTATAATTTTATCAACTAAAGTCAATCTAATACTACCATTTGTATCATTCAAACAAGTTACATTAACCACATTTGAAGCTTCTAAAGCAAATGTATTTGGATTGTTTACAATATGGAATCCTTCAATTGTACATCCTGTTGCTGGATTTTCTATTACAATTTTGTACTGACCAATTGCTAAATCTTTAAACAATCCTGTTGGGTTTGTTTCGTTGAAAACTGTACCGTTTAATCCAGTAAGTGTGTAGCTTAATAAAGCTGGTGTTCCTCCTGTTGTTGCAACAGAAACCTGAATTGTTTCGTTTGCAAGACAAGTAATTGGTTTAACAACATCTACTTTAACTTCATCCATTGTTATGAATGAGTCAATAATAATTGGTGCTGTCCAAGAACCTACACAACCTTTGTCATCAAATACTCTTACTGTATAAGAACCACCTTTAAGATCAAATTCTGTGTAAACATTAGAATCAGAATCCTGAACTACTGTTCCGTTTCTACTAAATTCATAACGAACATATTTACCTGAACCTTCTTTAACTGAATTTACAGTAATTGTAGCATAGTTTACTGCATTTGTTCCTGTTGTACATTTAAATGATGTTACAACCGGCGCATTTACAACAATCGCATTTGGTTCTTTAATTCTGATATCTACCTGAGCATGACATCCTCTTCCTGAAGTTACAAGAACTGTGTAATCTCCAGCTTGTAGATTATCAAACACGTTACTCTCTTGTGGAATTGTGCTTATCGCAGTTCCTCCAACTGTAGTACCTGTAAGCGTATACTTGTAAACAGGGTTATCATTTACTCCGTCTTTAGTTGGATCAAGATTAACAATAATTAATCCATCTGAACCACCATTACAAGATACATCGTTACCTCCAAGTTTTAATCCTGTAATTTCTGTCGCTTTTATCAATTCAACAATTACAGTATCTGTACAACCATAAGTAAGATCTCTTACAACAATTGTATGTGAACCTGCTGGCATATTACCGAATGTTGCAGTAGTTCCCACAACAGTTGGAATATAAGCTCCTGAACTATATTTATAATTTCCTGAACCTCCAGTTGCTGTAACAACAATTTGTCCGTCTTGGAAATCACAGCTTGGCAATGCTTTCACTGTATATTGTAAATCTAAAGCTCCTTCGATTTTAACAGCAGCTGTTGCAGTTGTTGTACAACCGTTAGCATCTTTTACTGTTATATCATAAGTTCCTGGTGCACTTACAATGAATTTTGGATCTGTTTGGAAATTACCTCCAATACTATATTGTAATGGAGCTACTCCTGTAGCAGAAACTGTAAATTCATATGTTCCTGCAGGGCTTGCACATTGACTTGTAACATTTGCAGTGATAGCACTTGGAAGCGGATCAAGTAAAATGTTTTGAACTTTTACTGGTGCCGGACATCCGTTAAGGTCTTTCACATAAACATCCCATGCCATGTTAAGTCCATTGTTTGTATCTACTACAATCGCTTTTTCTGGACTGAAAACTGTTGGTGCTGCAGTACCGCTAATTACAGCTGCATAACCATAAGCTTTTGTTCCGCCAATTGCCTCTACGGTAATTGTTGCGTTTTTATTATCACAACTAATATTTGTTGCAGTTGCAGTGAATGTAAGCGGATCAATTGGTTGTTTAATTGTGAAATCAACAACGCTATCTGTACATCCTGAAATTCTGTCTGTAACTGTAAATGTATATTTACCTGCAGTTAATCCTGTGTATGTAATAACATCTCCTGTTTGTGTAAATGTTCCAACATTTGGATTTATTGCAAAATCGTATTTAGTTGCTGTGATATAATTACTAACTGTGAATGCGATTGATCCTGTTGATCCTGCATTACATAATACATCACTTACTAATTGAGCGTCAACATTAATTTCACTTGCTTTTTCAACAATAATTGAATTTAATGTACTACATCCGTTAGCATCTGTAACCTCAATTACATATGTATTTGGTAATAAACTACCGAAAATACCTGTAGTGTTTGATGTCGCTGAAGCTGTTGGTTGTACTATAGCATATTTGTATGGTGCCACACCTCCAACAATAGTTGTTGGGTCTACAGATATTGTTGTGAATCCTCCTGTAGAATTACAATAAACTGGTGTTGCAGCAATTTTGAAATCAGTTGGTCGAGTGTAAGGAACAACTGTTGCTGATCCTGTTGCTCTACAACCGTTAACATCTACTACTACATAATTGATTGTTCCTGAAGCATTCATAGTGAATACCGGAGAAGGTCCAAACGTTTTACCATTATCAAAACTATAGCTGTATGGTCCTGTACCGTCATGAGCCGTTACTGTGATGAATGCGTCTTGTGGTGCATTTGTCGTACTACATGTAAATGGAGTAACCACATTAGTCGCTGTTAAAGTAACTGGTTCGTTGATATCAACACTTACTGCTGTAGAAAGACATTTTTTAGCATCTCTTACATTGATCAAATATGTACCTTTTTTCAATCCGGCAAAAACATTAACCGAACCAAACGCTCCACCATTAATACTGTATTCGTAAGGAGCTAAACCGTTAGCTGCCGTTACTGTAATCATTCCGTTAAGATCTCCCTGACATTTTACATCAACTTGAGCTGTTGTAAATGTAGGAGTCGTAAGTGGTGTAATAACTACCGGTACAGAAACTGCACTACATTGAGCATCTTTTACTCTAAAAGTATAAGTTCCCGCTGTACTAGTTACAAATGGCTGTGCTGTAACTGGTTTGTAAACTCCACTATTGTTAAGATCATATTCATAATTTGCATATGTACCAGCTCCAGTTCCCTGAGTTGCCAATAATGAAATTGTTGCAGTGTTTGTTGTACAATTTAAATCTACATCAAGTTTTGCTTGTAATAATAATTCTTGTCTTAATGTATATTTTGCATGTGCAATACAACCATTTCCGTCTTTGATATAGAAATCATAAGTTCCAGGCGCGTTAAGCGTGAAATTAGGACTTAAATAATATCCGTTTCCAATGCTATACATTGGTGGATTTACGATATCCTTATCTGTTGTACCTTCAATTGTAATTGCTACCGGACCACCTGTATAACAGTAGATGTTCTTGTTCAAATCAATTGTTGGTGCATCATCTTTAGTAATTGTAATTGGTAATTTATTAATACAAATAAGGTTTGCATCTCGTACATAAACATCCCAATTAGCGCCTTTTGCAAAATCTAAAACAGCAAAGTCTTCATCAAAATAATCTCCCGCTGCTGGTGTTGCTCCAGAAAGAACAAATGCATATTGGTATTTAGGTGTTCCTCCAATTCCTTTTACTGTTACTACAGCTCCTGAATAACAATTTGCTGCAGTTTGAGAAACTACCTGAACATCCAGAACTGCTGGCTGACCAATTACAATTGTCGCAGTATTTTTACATCCTGTAACATTGTCTGTAACTTCTAAAGTATATGATCCAGCAACAAGACCTGTTACTGTAACTACTTTACCTGCTTGAGTTACTGATCCTGTTCCCGCAGTAAGTACAGCTGAATAAGTTCCTGTAAAGTTTTCTACATTGAATTTAGCTGAACCATTTGCACCACCGTTACAAGAAACATCATTAGTTAATCCTGCAGAAACAGTAATGTTTATTGCTGGTTTTACAATGTATGATTCTTGGTATGTACATCCGTTTGCATCCGTAACCTGGAATACATAAGGAGCATTATTTGGAGCCAATCCTGCAAATACATTTGATGGTTGTTTTGTTACAACAATTGGAGATAAGATCTCATATTGTAGTGTACCAATTCCATTTTGAACATTACTAATTGTAACTGTACTTGTTTGTCTTCCTATTGGCTGACAGAATACTAGTGTTCCTGCAATGTCCATATCTGTTGGAGCATTCAATGCCGGAACATTAACTCCATCTGTCAATGTAAATTTACATCCATTAGCATCCTTTACATAAACATCGAATTTAATTCCTGCAAATGTTTCAAAAGTATTATCAGTTGAGTAATTAAGTCCTCCATCATAGCTGTATTGGTATGGCGTAGTTCCTCCAATTCCTGTTACTGTAACTTCTGCTTTTGTCGGTGCATTGCTAGTAGTACACAACAATTTAGTTGTGATTGCTGAACTAGCTGATAACGCTGACGGTGTACCAACTGCTGCTGGTATTAAAACTGAGATACATTCTTTTGCATCTTTAACTTCAACATTATGTGGACCTGCTGCCAATCCTTTGAATACGTTAGAAGTTTGGAAAACTCCTCCGTCGATTCTGTATTGGTAAGGCAAGATTCCGTTTGAAGCCGTTACTGTAACCGTTCCGTTACTATCTCCAGAACAAATTACACTTGTTGCTGCTATACTAGCCGTTGGAACTGTTTTAGGTGTTACGATTACAGCATTTGATACTGCAGGACATCCCTGAGAATCTGTTACTTTAAATGTATATGTTCCAGCAACTGTTGCAACATAAGGCAATGTTGTGAATGCAGTATATCCATTTCCATCACGATCTACTTCGTATAGATTATATGTTCCTGTTCCTCCTGTTGGAGTTAATTTAATAGAAGCGTCTTTAGCACATGTTAAATCCTGATCTAAGTCTGCTTGTAAAAACACTTGTGGTTTTACTATAAAACTTACTTGGTTTGATTTACATCCGTTACCGTCAATGATTCCAAATATATAAGTTCCAGCAGCTTTTACTGTATAAGTAGTACCTGGTATGTCTACACCGTTTAGGGTATATTTTGCAGGAGCTACAGCTACTGTAGATAATGCTGCTAAATCTATTACAACATCTGATCCAATATAACATATTGATGCCGGCATCGCAATTGATGGTGCTGCATCTTTAGTAATTGATACTGCAAATGGTGTTGTAATTACACAACCGTTAGCATCTTTTACATAAACTTTCCAGTTGAAAGAAGAACCAGCAGTACTTAAAAATGCTGTGTCTGATGTTGTATATGTACCAGGTCCTGTTGCTGTTGCAAGTACGAATGAATATTCATATGGTGCAACTCCGCCAGAAGCTAATACTTGTACTTTCGCTTTATTATCACAATTCTCCGGTACATTGGCAATAACTGACAATGATAATGCCGGGTTTTGAATAACATTTACTGAAGCAGGAGCTGTACAACCTGTAACTTCATCAGTTACTACGATACTTTGCGTGCTTGCAGCTGTTAATCCTGTAATTGATATTGTTTTACTTGTTTGTCCTGTAACCGGAGTTCCTGAGTTAAGTACATAACTGTAAGTTCCTGTAAAGTTACCTACTGTAAATAATACTTCTCCGTTTGCACCTGGATTACAAGTTACATCGCTAACCAATGCTCCTGAAACAGTAATGTTTTCAGCTGGTTTTACAATATAAGAGTCTTTATAAGTACATCCGTTTGCATCTGTAACCTGGAATACATAAGGATCTGCACTTGGTGCCAATCCTGCAAATACATTTGATATTTGTTGTCCTCTTACAATTGGAGATAAAATCTCATATTGTAATGTTCCAACTCCATTTGTTACTGAATTAATTGTAACTGTACTTGTTTGTCTTGCTACTGGCTGACAGAATACTAATGTTCCTGTAATGTTCATAGCTGTTGGAGCGTTTAATGCCGGAACATTAACTCCATCTGTCAATGTGAATTTACATCCGTTAGCATCCTTTACATAAACATCGAATTTAATTCCTGCAAATGTTTCAAAAGTATTATCAGATGAGTAATTAAGTCCTCCATCATAACTAAATTGATATGGTGAAGTTCCGCCAATTCCTGTTACTGTAACTTCTGCTTTTGTCGGTGCATTGCTAGTAGTACACAACAATTTAGTTGTGATTGCTGAACTAGCTGATAATGCTGACGGTGTACCAACTGCTGCTGGTATTAAAACTGAGATACATTCTTTTGCATCTTTAACTTCAACATTATGTGGACCTGCTGCCAATCCTTTGAATACATTAGAAGTTTGGAAAACTCCTCCGTCGATTCTGTATTGGTAAGGCAAGATTCCGTTTGAAGCCGTTACTGTAACCGTTCCGTTACTATCTCCAGAACAAATTACACTTGTTGCTGCTATACTAGCCGTTGGAACTGTTTTAGGTGTTACTATTACAGCATTTGATACTGCAGGACATCCCTGAGAATCTGTTACTTTAAATGTATATGTTCCAGCAACTGTTGCAACATAAGGCAATGTTGTGAATGCAGTATATCCATTTCCATCACGATCTACTTCGTATAGATTATATGTTCCTGTTCCTCCTGTAGGAGTTAATTTAATAGAAGCATCTTTAGCACATGTTAAATCCTGATCTAAGTCTGCTTGTAAAAACACTTGTGGTTTTACTATAAAACTTACTTGGTTTGATTTACATCCGTTACCGTCAATGATACCAAATATATAAGTTCCAGCAGCTTTTACTGTATAAGTAGTACCTGGTATGTCTACACCGTTTAGGGTATATTTTGCAGGAGCTACAGCTACTGTAGATAATGCTGCCAAGTCAATTGTAACATCTGATCCAATATAACATATTGATGCCGGCATCGCAATTGATGGTGCTGCATCTTTAGTAATTGATACTGCAAATGGTGTTGTAATTACACAACCGTTAGCATCTTTTACATAAACTTTCCAGTTGAAAGAAGAACCAGCAGTACTTAAAAATGCTGTATCTGATGTTGTATATGTACCTGGTCCAGTTGCTGTTGCAAGTACGAATGAATATTCATAAGGTGCAACTCCGCCAGAAGCTAATACTTGTACTTTCGCTTTATTATCACAATTCTCCGGTACATTGGCAATAACTGACAATGATAATGCCGGATTTTGAATAACATTTACTGAAGCAGGAGCTGTACAACCTGTAACTTCATCAGTTACTACGATGCTTTGCGTGCTTGCAGCTGTTAATCCTGTAATTGATATTGTTTTACTTGTTTGTCCTGTAACAGGAGTTCCTGAGTTAAGTACATAACTGTAAGTTCCTGTAAAGTTACCTACTGTAAATAATACTTCTCCGTTACTACCCGGGTTACAAGTTACATCGCTAACCAATGCTCCCGAAACGGTAATGTTTTCAGCTGGTTTTACAATATAAGAGTCTTTATAAGTACATCCGTTTGCATCTGTAACCTGGAATACATAAGGATCTGCACTTGGTGCCAATCCTGCAAATACATTTGATATTTGTTGTCCTCTTACAATTGGAGATAAAATCTCATATTGTAATGTTCCAACTCCATTTGTTACTGAATTAATTGTAACTGTACTTGTTTGTCTTGCTACTGGCTGACAGAATACTAATGTACCTGTAATGTTCATAGCTGTTGGAGCATTTAATGCTGGAACATTAACTCCATCTGTCAACGTAAATTTACATCCGTTGGCATCCATTACATAAACATCGAATTTAATTCCTGCGTATGTTTCAAAAGTATCATCTTTTGAGTAATTAGCTCCTCCATCATAACTGTATTGGTATGGTGCAGTTCCGCCTGATCCAACTACTGTAACTACAGCTTTTGTTGGTGCATTGTCTGTAGTACACAACAATTTAGCTGTTATTGATGAAGTTGCTGATAATGGTGTAGGTGTGTCAACTGTAGCACCAAGAGTCTTCGTACATAATTTTGCATCTCTAACAGTTACAACATAAGTAGTTGAAGCTGGTAAATTGTCGAATACGTTTGAATCCTGGAAAGCCCAAGTTGTTGCACCGTTAACTAATTGATATTTATATGGTCCAACTCCAGAAGTTACATTAACTGTAATTTTTCCATTAGAACTTCCTGAACAAGTTACTGCTATTGGGTCTACAGTAAAGTCAATTACTGGAATTGCATCTAAAGTAAACTTCGTATCAACACTACAAGTTGTTGTATTACCAAGGTCTGTAGCTCTAAAAATATAATTTCCTGTAACACTTGTATCAAGAACATTACTTGGCATTGTATTCCAACTTCCTCCATTATTCGTAGAGTACTCATATTTATAAGTTGGTCCATAACCACCTGAAGCTGTCAAAGTAATTTTTGCATCAGGAGTACCTGAACAATCAATATCTTTAGTTAAATCAACATCAAGTTTCAATTGTGGTTTAACCTCATAATCTACATTAGCTGTACATCCTTTACCATCTTTGATAACCAAATTGTAAATTTTCGCAGCATTGAAGTTAAAGCTAGGAGATGCTTGGAAAGCACTTCCATCAACACTATATGTTGCACCACCAACAATTGCCGGATCAACAAAACCTGTTATAGTAATTGTAAATTGATTTCCAGCATAACAAATTGGTGCCGGAAGATTGATTTTTGGATCTTGGTATTTATAAACTGTAACTGGTACATGTTTAATACATCCGTAAGCATCTTTTGTATACACATCGTACACAATTCCAGCAACACTTCCTGGTCTTGTAAACGTATTTGGAGTTTTCCAATCAGCATCTACATAAGCAGATCCAGAAGTAACTACCTGATAAGTGTATGGTGCTGTTCCGTCATTTGCCTGAGCAGAAATATTTCCTAAGTTCGTACAGTCTGCTATTGAAGTAGCAGAAGCTGTAAGACCTAATAATCTAGGTGATTGTTTGATGTTAAAGTCTTTAGAAACTACAGAACAACCTTTGTTTGGTCCTGCAACTTCTTTAACTAATACATAATATGTACCAACAGCTAATGGCCCTAAAGCTACACTAGAAGATGTTGCACCTCCAGCAATTGTAGCTGTTCCAGATGCTCCTGCAATTGGTAAATTAGTAAATGATTCGTAGACCTGATAACTTACATCAACTGAAGTTGCATAATTGTTTTTAACTTCAAAAGTCACATTTCCGTCACCTGCGTTAGTACATGTAATATTATGTGCTACATCATTAACAATAGATAATGTTGAATTTGATGGAACTGCCTTATCTGCTTGTTGATAGTAATAACATTTTGTTACTTCATCATAAACTATAAAAGTATAGGTTACTCCAGGAGTAAGTCCGTAAAAAATTGCTGATTCACTTCCTACCGCAGGAAATTCTCCTATCCATCCATCATTACCGTCTCCTGTAAATACTTGTCCATTTCCTGTATAAATATTGAAATGGAATGGTCCTTTACCTGTTAATTTAGTTCCAATTGTTACAACTGCTTTACCACCAGCAGGAACTGCAGGAGGTCCAACTACAGCTTCACAATTAACCGTTGTTAAATCAATATTAATATCAAGATTATCCGGAGGCGAAGCAACTAAAACGTCTTTTTCAATTACTGAACAACCATGTGCATCTACAACTCTAATTGTATAGTAACCAAAATCAACTACATTAAAAGTAACCGAAGTTGCTCCAGTATTATTAGGCTCATTTTTATCGTAACCATTAAGACCTGTCACGTAGTATGTATAAGGCGCTGTTCCACCTACTACACTATCAACGACAACATTTCCTTTAGAAATTCCACCACTAAGGGCATCACAAGTAATTGGATCTGCGTGAGATACAACTACGATTTTATTCGGTTGTTTAATTTCAATATCTTCTGAATAGCTACAACCTTTTGCATCTGTCACTTTAACTACATAAATAGCTGCAGGTAAACCAGATGTTTGTGTTCCATAATCTTGAAGTGTCGCTTTGTTTGTTACATTAATTACAAACGGCGCAACTCCTTGAGTAGGATCAATATTAACAGTTATAGATCCTGAACTGTCTCCATAACAACTAAGCACTGCTGGAAGTGGTGCTGTGAAATGAGGAGGCGTTGGTGTTGTAATTTGAACCGGTACTGCGATAGTCGCTGTACAGTTACTTACATTGTCTTTAACTGTAAAGATATAATCTGCCGGATCACTTGTCGTGAAAACATTTCCAGCAAAAGTTCCTACTGCACCAGCTGGTGTACTTGTATAGCTGTAAGTAAACGAACCGCTTCCGCCACCTGTTGTCAAGGTAACTTTGGCTGCTTCTGAACCTACTGTACAAGTAATGTCTTTATCTACTATTGGAGTTATTGTTAATTTATCATAAACAGTAACTGGCGTAGTAGTTTTCGCAATACATCCATTTGCATCTTTAACCCAAACATTATAAGTTCCTGCAGTAGTTACTGTGAACGTATTTGGAGTGTCAAATGAAGTACCGTTTATACTATAAGTGAAAGGTGCTTTACCAACAGCTGTAGCTGTGATAGTATAAGTACCTACACCTAAACATTGATTAGTAGCCGTAGCTGTAACTGTTGGTACAGCATCTGTAGCAAGCTTAACATCGAATTTTACTTCACATCCGTTAGCATCTACAACATAAGCATCCCAATCAACAATAGCTGGGTCTAAATTAGCCTCATTTGATGACGTTAATGTTCCTTTTGGTGCTCCATCATGTACAAATGCATATTTGTAAGCAAGTGTTCCACCTGCAGCAGTTATGGTAACTTTTGAAGTACCAACTTTACAATTGGCATTTACTTGTGCAAGAGTTGCTGTTAAAGGATTTAAAGGCTCATCAATAATAATTGTTGCCGTGTTTTTACAACCAGTTGCATTTGAAGTAACTTCTACTGTGTAAGTTCCCACTGCAACATCTTTCAATAATAAAACATTAGCATCTGTAGCTGATTTAGTAAGCGTACCAGATCCTAAAGTTCCTGCTGTTAAAGCGAAAGTATAATCTCCAACAATAGCAACGTTTGAAATTGTAAACGTTCCATTTCCTGTTGATCCTCCTTTACATTTAACATCATTGTTCTTACTACTTGAAATTGCAATTTTCACTGCAGGGTTTATCGTAATAACTTTTGTATCAAAACATCCGTTAGCATCTGTAACCTTGAAAGTATAACTTCCTGAAGCTAATCCATTGAATACATTAGATGATTGTTGTGCGATTATTGCCTGAGATGGCGCAATCGTTTCGTATTTAAGTGCAGCTACTCCTGTACCTGCTAAAAGATCAACTGTAACATTACTTGTTGTTGCTCCTGGCAAACAAGTAATTGTTGATGGCGTAATTTTATCAATTACTGGTGAGTTCAGTTTCAATAATGTAACTGATCCTGTAGTAATACATCCATTTTTATCTTTTACAGCATAATCAACTTTTTGATTTGTTCCGTTATCGTCTACCAATAATGTATTGTTTCCAGAATATCCACCTCCATTAAAACTATATTGGAATGGTGAAGTACCACCTGCCGGAGCGTCGATTACAACTTTTCCTTGAACCTTTGTATTAGTTGTGCTACACGCAAATGGTGTAACTGTTGAAGAAATTACTAAAGGATTTGGCTCAGTAATCTTAACCGGAACACTTCCAACACAACCTTTACTATCTTTTACATAGAAAGTATAATCTCCTAAGCCTAATCCTGTAAAGGTAGCGCTTGGACCAAATCCTGTTGTAGCATTGTTGCTATAAGAATATCCACCTGAACCTCCAGTACCTTTTATAGTAACTGATCCGTCAAGTTTTCCATTACAGCTTACATTGCTTTGTGTAACAATTGAAGCTACTGGATTTGTAATAGTTTGTATAATTTCTGTTATAACAACCGTACATAAATTAGCGTCAGTTACTCTAATTTTAAATGTTCCTGCAACTGCTGTTGAATAAACATTTGATGCCATTGCAGAATAACTAGTTCCGTTATTTGTCGAAACTTCATATTTATATGGTGCTAATCCTCCTGTAGGAGTAACTGTAATTGTAGCATCTTTACTAGTCGGTGTTGTTGTAGAACAATCAAGTTCTTTTATAACTGTAGTAGCTTTTAATTGGTCATAAACCGTAACTGCTGGTGCAGAAGCCGGACATTGATTTCCGTCTTTTATCCAAACAGTATAAGTTCCAGGTCCTACAGTGAAAACATTGTTTGTAGAGAATGCTCCATTTACTCCGTTGATTCCGTAAGTCAATGTTCCTGTTCCTAGTGTAGTAGCTGTAGCCGTAATAGTGAAGCTATTTCCAGATCCTGTACATTGGTTATCAACTTTTGCTGTAACTGTTGGTGTTAGATCTGTTTTAATTTTTACCGGATACTTAGCTGTACATCCATTAGCATCCATTACAAATACAACCCAATCAATATCAAGTCCAGTATTAGTATCTACTGTTAATGTTGCACTTCCTGTATAATCTGTTGTTGCTGGATCTGCAGCACTTTGTTTAACAACTGCATATTTATAAGCTGTAGTTCCACCAACCGGACTTGCCGTAATTGTTGATGTGAATTTACTACATGTAATATTTGAAGCAGTTGCTGTAAGACTTAATCCCAGAACTGGCTCATCAATAATAATTGTTGCAGTGTTTTTACATCCTGTTGAATTTGAAGTAACTTCTACTGTGTAAGTTCCTTTTGCAACATTTTTCAATTCTAAAATATTAGCATCAGTAGCTGATTTTGCAAGCGTACCAGATCCTAATGTTCCTGCTGTTAAAACGAAAGTATAATCTCCTGCAGTAGCAACGTTTGAAATTGTAAACGTTCCATTTCCAGTTGATTCTCCTTTACATTTAACGTCATTGTTTTTGTTTCCTGAAATTGCAATTTTTACTGCTGCGTTTATCGTAATAACTTTTGTATCAAAACATCCGTTAGCATCAGTAACCTTGAAAGTATAACTTCCTGCTGCTAATCCATTAAATACATTAGAAGTTTGTTGTGCGATTATTGCCTGTGATGGCGCAATCGTTTCGTATTTAAGTGGAGCTACTCCTGTACCTGCCAAAAGAGCAACCGTAACATTACTTGTTGTTGCATTACAAGTAATTGTTGATGGTGTAATTTTGTCAATTACCGGTGAGTTCAGTTTCAATAATGTAACTGATCCCGTAGTAATACATCCATTTTTATCTTTTACAGCATAATCAACTTTTTGATTTGTTCCGTTATCGTCTACCAATAATGTATTGTTTCCAGAATATCCACCACCGTTAAAACTATATTGGTATGGTGAAGTTCCTGTTGCTGGAAGGTTGATTACAACTTTTCCTTGAACTTTTGTATTAGTTGTGCTACACGCAAATGGTGTAACTGTTGAAGAAATTACTAAAACGCTTGGTTCTGTAATCTTAACCGGAACACTTCCAATACATCCTTTACTGTCTTTTACATAGAAAGTATAATCGCCAGCGCCTAAACCTGCAAAGGTAGCGCTTGGTCCAAATACACCTGTAGCACTGTTGCTATAAGAATATCCACCTGAACCTCCAGTACCTTTAATAGTAACTGATCCGTCAAGTTTTCCATTACAGCTTACATTACTTTGTGTAACAATTGAAGCTACTGGATTTGTAATCGTTTGTATAATTTCTGTTATAACAACCGTACATAAATTAGCATCTGTTACTCTAATTTTAAATGTTCCTGCAACTGCTGTTGAATAAACATTAGATGCCATTGCAGAATAGCTAGTTCCGTTATTTGTCGAAACTTCATATTTATATGGTGCTAATCCTCCTGTAGGAGTAACTGTAATTGTAGCATTTGCGCTAGTAGGAGTTGTTGTAGAACAATCAAGTTCTTTTATAACTGTAGTAGCTTTTAATTGGTCATAAACCGTAACTGCTGGTGCAGAAGCCGGACATTGATTTCCGTCTTTTATCCAAACAGTATAAGTTCCAGGCCCTACATTGAAAACATTGTTTGTAGAGAATGCTCCATTTACTCCGTTGATTCCATAAGTCAATGTTCCTGTTCCTGGTGTAGTAGCTGTAGCCGTGATAGTGAAGCTGTTTCCAGATCCTGCACATTGGTTGTCTACTTTTGCTGTAACTGTTGGTGTTGGATCTTTAGCGATTTTAACCGGATATTTAGCAGTACATCCGTTAGCATCCATTACAAATACAACCCAGTCCAAATCAACTCCATTATTAGTATCCACTGATAATGTTGCACTTCCTGTATATACTCCAGATAATGGATCTGCAGCGCTTTGTTTAACTACTGCATATTTATAAGCTGTAGTTCCACCAACCGGACTTGCCGTAATTGTTGATGTAAAATTAGTACATGTGATATTTGATGCAGTTGCTGTAAGACTTAATCCCAGAACTGGCTCATCAATAATAATTGTTGCAGTGTTTTTACATCCTGTTGAATTTGAAGTAACTTCTACTGTGTAAGTTCCTTTTGCAACATTTTTCAATTCTAAAATATTAGCATCAGTAGCTGATTTTGCAAGCGTACCAGATCCTAATGTTCCTGCTGTTAAAACGAAAGTATAATCTCCGGCTGTAGCAACGTTTGAAATTGTAAACGTTCCATTTCCTGTTGATTCTCCTTTACATTTAACGTCATTGTTTTTGTTTCCAGAAATCGCAATTTTTACTGCTGCGTTTATCGTAATAACTTTTGTATCAAAACATCCGTTAGCATCAGTAACCTTGAAAGTATAACTTCCTGCAGCTAATCCATTAAATACATTAGAAGTTTGTTGTGCGATTATTGCCTGTGATGGCGCAATAGTTTCATATTTAAGCGGAGCTACTCCTGTACCTCCCAAAAGAGCAACCGTTACGTTACTTGTTGTTGCATTACAAGTAATTGTTGATGGTGTAATTTTGTCAATTACTGGTGGGTTCAGTTTCAATAATGTAACTGATCCTGTAGTAATACATCCATTAGCATCTTTTACAGCATAATCAATTTTTTGATCCGTTCCGTTATCATCTACCAATAATGTACTTGTTCCTGAATATCCACCTCCATTAAAACTATATTGGAATGGTGAAGTACCACCTGCAGGAGCGTTGATTACAACTTTTCCTTGAACTTTTGTATTAGTTGTGCTACACGCAAATGGTGTAACTGTTGAAGAAATCACTAAAGGATTTGGCTCTGTAATCTTAACCGGAACACTTCCAACACAACCTTTACTGTCTTTTACATAAAAAGTATAATCTCCTAAGCCTAATCCTGTAAAGGTAGCGCTTGCTCCAAATCCTGTTGTAGCATTGTTACTATAAGAATATCCACCTGAACCTCCAGTACCTTTAATGGTAACTGATCCGTCAAGTTTTCCATTACAACTTACATTGCTTTGTGTAACAATTGAAGCTACAGGGTTTGAAATTGATTGTATAATTTCTGTAACTACAACCGTACATAAATTAGCATCGGTTACTCTAATTTTAAATGTTCCTGCAACTGCTGTTGAATAAACATTAGATGCCATTGCAGAATAGCTAGTTCCGTTATTTGTCGAAACTTCATATTTATATGGTGCTAATCCTCCTGAAGGATTAACTGTAATTGTAGCATTTTTACTAGTAGGTGTTGTTGTAGAACAATCCAATTCTTTTACAACTGTACCAGCTGTTAATTGATCATAAACTGTAACTGCTGGTGCAGAAGCCGGACATAAATTACCGTCTTTTACCCAAACTGTATAAGTTCCTGCTCCTACAGTGAAAACATTATTTGTAGTGAACGTTCCATTTACTCCGTTGATTCCGTAAGTCAATGTTCCTGTTCCTGGTGTAGCTGTAGCCGTTATAGTGAAGGTGTTTCCAGATCCTGTACATTGGTTGTCTACTTTTGCTGTAACTGTTGGTGTAGCATCTTTAGCGATTTTTACCGGATATTTAGCAGTACATCCGTTAGCATCCATCACAAAAACAACCCAATCCAAATCAAGTCCAGTATTAGTATTTACTGTTAATGTTGCACTACCTGTATTATATGCTCCAGATAAAGGATCTGCTGCACCTTGTTTAACTACAGCATACTTATAAGCTGTTGTTCCACCAACCGGACTTGCCGTAATCGTTGATGTAAACTTAGTACATGTAATATTCGACGCAGTTGCTGTAAGACTTAATCCTAAAGCTGGCTGCGTTAATTTCACAACATAAATTGCCTGACATTTAGTTAATTTATCTGTTACTGTAATAGTATAATCATCAGCAACCAAAGAAGAAGTAACTGCAATAGTTGTAGTTGTTGCCGGTACGCCATTTGCTTGTTGAATGGTTGCACCTGCAGTATTTGTAATTACATAATCGTATCCGCTAGCTTTAACACCACTAACTGTAAATTGAATATTTCCTTTATCAGCATTACATTTAATTGTAGTTGTAACTGATCCTCCAGCTGTTATGTCTGAAGTTCCCGATACAACGTAAGATATTGTTTTTGTACATTTTGTTTTACTATCTGACGCTTCAAAAGTATAACTTCCAGGAGTTAATGGTTGGAAGTCTCCAGTTGTATTGCTTGCTGTATTGTATCCAGCCGGACCTGAAATAATTCTATAAGAAACATTAGTCAAAGCTCCTGTTTTTACAGCTGTAATTATTACATGACCTCCTTGTGGAGTTGTAGAACAATCGTATCCTTTATCATCAAGATTAATACCTGTTATTGGTTCAAAAGTACCAACAGTAACGCTTAATGGTCCAAATTGACAACCATTAGTATCTATTATATATCCTTTTACAACTCCAGAAACTGTAGTTGAATAAGTGTTGTCATCACCATAGTTTGAAGGTCCTGTAAAACTATATTTATATGGTGCTGTACCTCCACCGGCAGTTATTGTAACTACTGCAGGAACAGTTGCTGTTGCACCACATTGAATATCTGTAGTTTTAATAGTTCCTGTAACTGCTGTTGGCTCTGTTAAAGTAATAGATCCTTGGTCAGAGATACATCCTTTATCATCTTTTACTTGATATTTATAAGCAATTCCAGCTTTTAAGCCAGTATATTTTATAGTTGATGTAAATCCACTTCCATTAAAACTGTATGAATAACCACTACCTGAACCACCTGAAGCTGAAACTGTAACTTCACCGTTTGCCCCACCAAAACAAGTAACTTGTGTAGGTGTAGCATTAGCAACTGGTTTACCAATAGTAAGAACCGCTGCAGATGTTACAACTTTACATGCTTTTGGTGTATTAGAGTCAGTGATTTCAAAATAATAATTTCCTGCTCCGGGAGCTGGATAATTAAATGTGCTTCCTGTAACGTTAACACTTGCAGAATATGTTCCTGTTGTTTCAAGTTTAACTTTATAAGTAAAAGGAGCTTTACCACCTTTAATATCAACTTTAATAGTTGCACCTGTAGAAATACAATCTAATGTTTTTGTAACATTTGCTACTGCAGTTAATTCATCATTAATTACAATACCACTTATTGTAAATGTACAATTGTTTCCATCTCTAACTACGACACTGTGTGTTCCAACACCAACGTTTGTAAAAGTATTATTGGTATCAAAATCACCACCGTCTAAACTGTAATTTAATATTCCTGTACCACTAGCTTTAACAACTAAAGTAGCTTTATTAGTACTATCATAACATAAATTTGATGTAATATCTAAACTTGCAGTTGGTGGAGTTGGTGTATTTACAACTACTGCTGTAGAAACTCCCGAAGTACAACCTTTTGAATCACGAGCTATAACTTTATAAGTTCCTGTACCTATTCCTGTAAAAATTGCTGAGTGATCGAATCCATTTCCTGGTACATCTGTTACTCCGTCTGCTAATTTTAATGCATAAGTATAAGGTCCAACACCACCATTAGCTTCAGCGGTAATTGTCGCTCCTGAAGTACAAGTTGGTAATGTTGAAACTGTTGCAGTTACTGTAACCGGAGCATTCTGTCCAATTGTTTTAGTAAATGATTTAGAACAAGTTCCTGTTGCATCACTCCTAACGATAACTGTATAAGATTTTGCCGTTAACTTATCTATTATTACCGGTGAAGTTGTAGATGAACTCCATTTAGCTCCTCCGTCTATTGAATAATAAAAACTACCATTAAAGTTTTGAGCCGTAATTGTTATTGTACCAGTTTTTCCTCCAGTACAATCTATATTTCCAATTACAGGTTCAAGAACAGTAAATGCTTTTGAATCTTCTACTTTTAAATCTAATACTTTAGCATTTAAACATGATTTTGGTAATTGACGAACCCAAATATCATCAATAACGATGTCGTTACCTCCATATTGTACGCTTCCTGATCTTATAACAAATGTTAAATCTGTATTATTTCCAGGATTCAAAGAAATTGTAGGTGGAGTAACCCATTTCTCTCTGTTTGCATCATTAACTGGACCAGCTATAGTACCACCAAGATAAGATGATACAACTTTTCCTGAAGGATCAACCAACTGAAATAAAACAGAAGGTGAATCTCCATTTTGACCTTTTCTTAATAAATTAGCTACAGCTATATCTACTTGAATTGGCTGATTTGGTATTACATCATGTATAGGTTTACTATATAAAACACCATTTGGTCCAGCCGCACTACCAATATTTACTAATAAAAATCTTCCGTTAGGATCTCCGGTATTAGCTAAATTATTAGGGTTTGTCGTGTGATCTTTAAAGTGGAACCAAGCTCCAGAATTATTGTTGCTAGGGTCATCACCTCTCCAGAAGAAACTTGCTACAGAATAAGCATTATCTTCTACAGATCTACTTGGTGTTCCGTCAGGGAATTTACATTGATATGGTGCATTAACTCTCTGATCATTGAAACAATATGCTGTTGCAATACCAGGTGTAGTTGTAGGAGGTCCGCTTCCGAAATCCTCTCTTAATAAATTACTGTATGTAGCAGCTGCTATTAAATTATATTCTACTTTAATTTTATAATCACCTGCAGGTATATCTTTAAAAATATTAGCTGGTGAATTCGTGTTTAGAGTATAGTCGTAACTAGTACCATTAAATTTACCTAAATAATAAGAGTAAGTATAATTAGCACTTGGATCAGTAGTTACTGATACAGTTACAGTTCCTTTTCCATCACAAGTATAAGTTGGTGTAGAAGTCTTAAATTCCGGATCTGCTGGTTTTTGTTGTAAAACAATACCAGGTATTGAAAATATACAATCAGCAGCATCTTTAATTAATAAAGTATAAGGAGTAGTACTAGGGTTTACATAAGCTTGACTTGCTTTAATCCAAGTTGTACCACCATCAAAACTATATCTGTACAAGTCTGGTGCAGGAAATTGTACACCTCCCTGAGCATTTGTAATTCTCACCAATCCTTGATTTCCATCAGGTCCACAACCAGATAATTCAGCAACACCTCCAGAAGCCGTTAATGGGTCTGTTGGTCCTGTAATGATAATATCTTGAGCTGTATCAAAACAATCTTCTGTTCCATAAGTATATTTTACAATAACAGAATATTTACCCGGATCTAATCCTGTAGTTGGTAAAGTAGTATAAGCTCCTCCGTTTACATTGTATGCAACTGCATATCCAGAAGTTGCAGGCACAACTGTAATCGAAATTTCACCTTCTTTAGAATTGTAACATCTTACGTTTTTCTGGTTAATAGTAACCGTTGGTTTTTGAGTATCAACAACTGTAAGAGTTGGTAAAGTAATCGAACATGAATTATAATCTTTTACTATAATATCATATGTACCTCCCGGAGGCAATGGTCTTGTAACAGGAAGCTTAACTGTATTACCAATAAGTTGCCCTAAATTAACACCATTTAAAGTATAATAGTACGATGGTGTTGCTCCCGGAATTGGAGTTCCTCCTGAAACGTTAATAGTAATTTCGCCATCACCACCACAAGCCAATGTTTTTGAAACGTTTGCTGTAGCAACTAATTTTTTATCAAATATTTCAATGCCTTTTTTAATTACAGAACATCCGTACTTAGGAGATGTTATTTCAACATCATATTTCCCCGGAGTAAATTTCTGATCGAAAACAACAAAATTTGGAAATGATATTATTCCAGAATCTGCCACTATTGTACTTGTTCCTGCTTTTTTAACTATAAATTGATAATTTCCGTCAGATAAACCATCTCCGGAAATAGTCATTGAACCTAAGTCACCCGGACATAAAGGGTCTGTTGTTGTTACAGTTCCTCCAAAAGTCTCTTTTAAGATTGTAACATTTACAAAAAATGGACAAAATGAAGTTTCACCAGCCGCAGGGTTTTGTTTGATATAAACGGTATGGCTTCCGGCAGCAACATTGTTAAATATATTTGAAGCTTGGTAAGTACCATTTACATTATCTAAACTATAAGTATACCCAGTATTAATAGGCGGATTTGTAACCGTTATAGTTCCTTTTGTATTACAAACAATATTTAGTTTATCAGCTTTTGGATCTAATGGATTTTGGAAAACACTAAAGTAAAACGTGTTCACACAATTATTACCATAAGTAATCACAACTCTAAACGCTCCGGCTCTGTCTGCCATAAACGTTGGTCCAGGTGTTCCTACATTTACCCAATTTGGAGCAGTGTCATAAGGACAACTTGCAGGGAATCCTGTTGGCGGTACATCTTTAGTTTCCTGCCAGATAATGCTTGTCGCCTGACTAATGTGAGTGTCGATTAATTGCTTATCGTTTGCTCCACACAAGAAAATTTTCGGAAACTCAATATTATCTCTCGTACAAGTATATGGTCGCTTTGTAACAGGATCAATATTGTCAGCATATTCGCTAACCGGATTATTATTTGCTCCGGCAATATGATCTTTTACATCAAACGTTTGTACAATTCCTTTACACTTACCATCAGAGCTATCACCTGTTTGTACAGTATAGATTCCCGCTTTTGTAACTGTAATAGATCTTGTGTTTCCAGCATTACTTCCGTCAGGAGCTTTCCATGAATAACTTCCATATCCTAAAGCTGCTGTTAATACTGCGCTACCGCATAATGAAACATCTCTATTGAAACGACATTTATCAACACCAACCAAAAAGTTAGTAGAAGTTGGATCTCCAACAATACAGCCCGAATCAAAAGAATAACTTCCATCTCCATAAGGCTGACCATTATTGGTTGGGCTTTTATCTCCAAAATATCTTGATACTGCAGTATTTTGAATAAGGTTAGAACAAGCGTCCATCAACTCATTACAATCGTTTATAACTCTAACTCTGATTTCTAAAGTTGTAGTTGGTCCCGATTTTACCACCAATTTATCATCGATTTTGTACACAAGAGTTCTTGTCGCTGGTGTATAAGATACAAATGTAACCCCGGCAGGTGTTATTAAACGATCTGTTGCCGGATCAAAAATCACATTTATTGGCAATACATCCGTAATAGTGAAATCTTTGGCATTATCATTTCCTTGATTTCTAAACCCAATTAGATATCTAATTTCTTGTCCTAAATTTACAGGAAGACCTCCTAAATCATATTCGGTTTCAACACCGTTCACCATTTTGACACCTTTGGCAACTTTTGTCAATATAATTTTTGGTTCAATAATATCAACCGCAAAAGTCGTAACATATGCTCCAAAACCATCACCGTCTGTACTAAGTCTTAATGTTGCGCTAGTTTCATCATTAGGGATAATTAAGTTATCGTCGTTTTGAATACCAACATTATCAATATCGATACCCATGGTATTCGTACTCTTAGGAACACGATTTGTGACATTGGCACCACCGCTTGAAATAGAGGCATTAAAGAAATTCCCTAATGGGTTTGCTGCATCCCAAATTTTTGTAAAGCCTGTAACCTTACTCGCTTTAATTTGGAAATCATCACCTGTAATCTGATTATCACCTTCTAATGCTCCAACACCAATTTTCGCTACTACAGGAAAACCTTTTGGCAAAGTTTGAAAACCGCTAACAGTATAATCAACCGTTTTGGTTGCATTTGAACCAGGGTCAACTCCAACATATCCATCAAAAACAGAGATAAATTTACTTGGCAAACTTGGGCTTTCATAAATTACAACAAGAGTCCATCCTCCTGCACCTCCACCATTTCTTTTTCCTCTTGCTGCTCTAACGTTTGCAACTGTATAAGTACCATCAGCATCTAATTGACCTGATGTATTTTTTACCCCTTGTAATAATGTTGTTACATCTTTAAAACAAACGTAAGGCGAATCTTTAAAAGAATCTGATACATTTGATCCATTCAATTTATAACCATCAAAGATTACTTCTTTTTTATCAGTTTTACTAGCTGTAAGTTCTACATAGCTACCATTTGGAACTTTAAACTTTACTTTGTTCCAGTCATCCTCTCTTAACGATCCTTCATACTTTGATCCTGTATTTGTACTTCTTTCATAAGGATATATCGCAGACCAGTATAAACCTGCAAATACAATACTCTTACAAGAATTGTTTATCAATAAATCTGCAGAAGTAGAGTTAAAAGTACTTGCATCAGAATCAATGTCAGTATACTCAACATAGAAATCATTATTATTTCCTGTACCATTAAAATCCTTATTAGCTTCAGTAGTTAAAGCTGCTAAATTTGTTACGGTTCCAGTATATTTTACTCCGTCTTTAGGTTTAGCAGGACTATAATCAGCCGGATCAGCATCTTTTCCAACCGGATAAGGTTTTGATCGGTCATTTACTTTATTTATAGCTGTATTACCAATTAAAATAACATCTCCCTTAACTTTTATGTTACCATTGGTAAGCCTAGCCGAGAACGCTGTTCCTGTTTGCGCATTTACGGCACTAAAACACAAAAACAACACAAGGCCAAGAAAAGTCTTCTTGCTTTGTATTGCTTTTAAAAATAACGGTTGCATCACTTGTTTTTTCGCAAATGATGCCTCTAGCTTTTCAAACTGATTTTGAGTACCAGAAACCATATTTCTGATCAAAGTAAAAACAGTTTTAACTGATTTAAAAGTAGTAGGTTTTTCCATAGTCATCTTTTTGTTTACTTACATTTTATCTCCAAGGGGCATTAGAAATAAAACTATTAGTATTCTAAAATATTTATTTTAATGTCCTTCTCAGTTATCTAAGAAGGACCAACTCTTTAAACTTATTGATATTAATTCTCAACTTTTACGATCGCCATTTTCCCATTATACGGCTTGGTTCCTTTTGCTTCTAATGCCTTAGTTGCTTCAGATAAACCTTCATATTTCTCGTAATAGATATAATATTTACTTGTTGTTATATTATAAAAGAAATTAACATCTGTACGTCCTGCTGCAACCGCTTTGGCAAGGAATTCATCTCTTTTCTCTGCACTGCTGTGAACCGCGATAATCAAATAATAACCACTATCAGAATTTTTAATATTCTTAATAATCTGCATGTTTGACTGATCTTCTCCAAAATCAAAATCGTTTGCAGTTAATGGTGTGCTACTTGGTTTTGTTGTTTCCTTAATACGTTTAAGAGCTGCTACATCCTGCGCATATCTTCCCTGATCATTTTCGTAAGCCGCACGTTTAATTCTACGTTTTTTCTCGATTTCAGTTTCAGCTTTAATACGTTCTAAATTCGCCAGTAATGCTGCACTATCTTGTTCTGCTTTTATTTGTGCTGCTTTTAATTGGTTTATTTTTTCTAAATAAGCTCTGTTTAAAGCATCATTTTTATTCGGAACTTTTTTAAGTCTTTCATTATACAAATTAGTCAACTTATCAATTTCCTCTTTCTGCATTCTGTTTGCATCAGCAAGTTGGTTTTTTAATGCTTCCAACTGACTATTTTCTGCGGCAACACTTTTGAATGGTTTAGGCTCTTTATAAATTCCTTTATCACTTAAGTCATTCTCTTCTTTTAAGTCGTTCAGGTCTTTTTGTTTGTTAGCCACTGTCGCATTAAATTGTGCCAATATATCATTTTGCGCTTTAGCTGAATTTTCGATAGACAACGCCAAATTATCAATTGCTTTTGCTGTGTCATCTTTTGGTGCCGAAGCAGCTTTTGCAGCGGCTGCATCAGCAGCAAGCTTAGCTTTTAATTCAGCTTCTTCAGCTAATTTTGCTTGTAATGCTTCTGCATCGGCTTTCGCTTTTGCATCTGCAGCTAATTTTAATTGTAATGCTTCTGCATCAGCTTTGGCTTTTTCTTCTGCAGCTTGTCTCGCTCTGATTGCGTCTTCTTCAGCTTTTGCTTTTGCATCTGTAGCTTGTTTTGCTTTTAATGCATCTGCGTCAGCTTTTGCTTTTGCGTCTGCAGCTAATTTTGCTTGTAATGCTTCTGCATCGGCTTTAGTTTTTGCATCAGCAGCCAATTTCGCCTGACGTGCTTCTTCTGCTAATTGCAATTGTCTAGCTTCTTCTTCTGCTTGTAATTTTGCAGTTGCCTCAGCATCTGCTTTTACTTTTGCATCAGCTAATAATTTTGCCTGAAGTGCAACCATGTCAGCTTTAGCTTTTGCATCAGCAGCTAGTTTAGCTTGTTGTGCTTCTGCATCTGCTTTTGCTTTTGCGTCTGCGGCTAGTTTCGCCTGACGTGCTTCTTCTTCAACTTTTGCTTTTTCTTCAGCAGCTTGTCTTGCTTGTAAGGCTTTTGCATCTGCAGCTAACTTCGCTTGTAATGCTTCTGCATCAGCTTTTGCTTTTGCATCTGTAGCAAGTTTTGCTTGTAATGCTTCTGCGTCAGCTTTAGCTTTTGCGTCTGCGGCTAATTTTGCTTGTAATGCTTCTGCGTCGGCTTTAGCTTTTGCATCAGCAGCAAGTTTAGCTTGAAGTGCTTGTTCGTCAGCTTTGGCTTTTGCATCAGCAGCTTGTTTAGCTTTAAGAGCTTCTGCATCAGCTTTCGCTTTTGCGTCTGCAGCTAATTTTGCCTGACGGGCATCTTCAGCTTCTTGTAATTGTTTTGCTTCTGCATCGGCTTTCGCTTTTGCTGTTGCTTCTGCATCAGCTTTTACTCTTGCATCAGCTATTAATTTTGCTTGTAAAGCTTCCATGTCTGCTTTCGCTTTGGCATCTGCAGCAAGTTTTGCTTGTAATGCTTCTGCATCAGCTTTTGCTTTTGCGTCTGCAGCTAATTTCGCTTGTAATGCTTCTGCGTCAGCTTTTGCTTTTGCGTCTGCAGCAAGTTTAGCTTGTAATGCTTCTGCATCTGCTTTTGCTTTTGCATCTGCAGCAAGTTTAGCTTGTAATGCTTCTGCGTCAGCTTTTGCTTTTGCATCTGCAGCAAGTTTTGCTTGACGTGCTTCTGCATCAGCTTTTGCTTTTGCGTCAGCAGCTAATTTTGCTTGTAACGCTTCTGCATCAGCTTTTGCTTTTGCGTCTGCAGCTAATTTCGCTTGTAATGCTTCTGCGTCAGCTTTGGCTTTTGCATCTGCTGCAAGTTTAGCTTGTAATGCTTCCGCGTCAGCTTTGGCTTTTGCATCAGCAGCTAATTTTGCTTGTAATGCTTCTGCGTCAGCTTTGGCTTTTGCATCTGCTGCAAGTTTAGCTTGTAAAGCTTCTGCGTCAGCTTTTGCTTTTGCATCTGCAGCTTGTTTAGCTTTAAGAGCTTCTGCATCGGCTTTTGCTTTTGCATCTGCAACTAATTTAGCTTGTAATGCTTCCGCGTCAGCTTTTGCTTTTGCGTCTGCGGCTAATTTTGCCTGACGAGCATCTTCCTCAACTTTTGCTTTTGCATCAGCAGCTTGTTTTACTTTAAGAGCTTCTGCGTCGGCTTTTGCTTTTGCGTCTGCAACTAATTTCGCTTGTAATGCTTCTGCATCAGCTTTTGCTTTTGCATCTGCAGCTAGTTTAGCTTGTATTGCTTCTGCATCAGCTTTGGCTTTTGCGTCTGCGGCTAGTTTAGCTTGTAATATGTCATCTTCTGCTTTTGCTTTAGCATCTGCAGCTTGTTTAATTTTTAAAGCTTCTGCATCAGCTTTTGCTTTCGCTTCTGCAGCAAGTCTTGCTTGTCTTGCTTCTGCATCAGCTTTTGCTTTTGCATCAGCAGCTAGTTTTTCTTTTAATGCAGCATCTTCAGCAGCTTTTGCTTTCGCAGCAGCGGCAAGTTTTGCTTTGTTTGCAGCATCAATACTCGCTTTTGTTTTTACTGCCTCAGCGGCCTTTATTTTAGCTTCTGCGGCCAATCTAGCTTGATATGCGTCTGAGTCTGCTTTTGCTTTTGCATCTGCAGCAAGAATCGATTGTAAGTCTGCAGCTTCAGCTTTTGCTTTTGCATCTGCTTTACGTTTCGCTTCTGCGGCGTCAGCTTTTGCTTTTGCATCAGCAGCTAGTTTAACTTTTAATGCTTCTGCATCGGCTTTTGCTTTATTATCAGCTTCTAATTTTTTAGCTGCCGCTTCTGCATCTGCTTTAGCTTTCTCAGCAGTTAATTGTGCTTGCGTTTTTTGTGGCGCAGCAGCTTTTGCTTTTGCTGCAGCTTCGGCATCTGCTTTAGATTTATCTGCTGCCAACTTCGCTTTCATAGCTTCTGCATCTGCTTTTGCTTTATCAGCTGCTAGTTGCGCTTGTGTTTTTTGTGCTGCTGAACCAGGTCCTGCAGGTTTATTTGCAATAGCTTGTGCTCTTGCTGCTGCAGCGGCATCTACTCTTGCTTTATTGTCTGCAGCTAATTTAATTCTGCGTGCTTCTGCATCAGCTCTTGCTTTATCGGCTGTTAATTGCGCTTGTGTTTTTTGTGCCGTTCCAACTGCTCTGTTTGTAGAAGCTGTTTGTGCTCTGGCTGCTGCGGCTGCATCGGCTTTCGCTTTTGCATCTGCGGCTAATTTTATTTTGATAGCTTCAGCATCTGCTTTAGCTTTATTGTCTGCTTCTAATTTTGCTTTTGCTGCAGCTTCGGCGTCAGCCTTAACTTTTTCAGCAGCTGCCAATCTTGCTTGTTTCGCTTCAGCATCGGCAGTAGCCTTAGCTTCAGCAGCTAGTCTTGCTTTTTCGGCTCCATCAACTCTGGTAATTGGAGCGCTTGTATTTTTCTTAGCTGGTACTGGTTTTGATTTTGAAGGATCTATAAGTGAACCTTCGTCATCATCTCCGTAATAGTAATTTCTGTTTTTGAATTTATATGCAATTGCAAATTCATGAGAACCTCCAAGATTAGAGAAATTTCCCATTCCTCTTTCGTAGTTATATTCGATAGCAATGCTTGGCGAAATATTAACTCCTAATCCTGCCGAAACTCCGTATAATGTATTGTACCCTGCTTGCGCCCAAACTCCTTGCTGAAGTGTAAGCATTCCAAGACCAGATATAACTGTTTTATCTTTTTTAACTTCTGTTTTAATAATTCCTGAGAATTTACTTCTGTCAAAAAAACCATAAGTGTCAATGTATCCAGTGTACATGGCGTGCAATTCAATTGCTCTTTCCGGATCATCTTTTACGATTCCTGATCCAAAATTGTAAAGCACTAAATTGTTGATCGATAAACCAAAATCAAGAAATGCTGTTCCGTAGTTAATCCCGGGATTAACGGTAAGCAACATATTTGACGGATACTCTCCATTTAAAATGGTTGGATCATCTGAGATTATTTTCCCCTGATCTAATCCGCTTTTGTAAAAACCAACATTCAAACCAAAAGTAAGGTTGCTGTCTTCTTCTAAAACGATATTATGAGCAAAGTTTCCGATTCCTCCAAACACGGTCATTAAACCATAATTTTGTTGAAACAGACCAAAAGCAAAGGCTTCATTCTCTTTAAAACGACCTGAATAATTGGCTAAATAAGTTTGTGGGGCATTATCAAATTGTACCCATTGCCTTTTATTATAAAAACTTGCATAGGCGTTTGTTTCACGAACAAAACTGAATGCAGGGTTAATTAAATATCTATTGAACTTTAAAGAATTTCTGATAGGTAACGAAAACGAAACAACTCCATTCTCATTTTTGTCCTGAGAATAGAGTGCATTTGAAAAACCGTAAAATAAAGTTATGAATAGTAAAATTTTCTTCATATTATTTTATCACAGTTATTGATCCTTTTTTTTCACCTGTGTCGGATTGAATGACATAGTAATATACTGGATTTACATTTTTAAAATCTATTGCTGTCTGGGGCCAATCACCTTGGTAATTAACTACGTCCAGAACCTTGTCGCCATTTGAACTTATGATAATAACTTTTGTCGTATCATTTTTATATACATCCGGAATATTCCAATAAGGATTCGCTCCGCTTAATTTAAGTATGTTAGGAATCACATTCGTAACTAAAGCTGTCTCAGATTTAACTTTGAAAGTAAATTCTTTAGTAACAACGCATCCTGCCGTTTGAGAAATTACCGCTTTATAACTACCAATTGTTGCAACTGTATAACTAGTTGCTGTTGCGCCTTGTATTGCATTACCGTTTAAAAACCACTCCACTTTAGGATTGCTCGCATCTGTAGTAATATTAACTTTGAGTAATTCACCGTCTTTTAATATGTACTCATCTGCAACGTCAATACTTGCATTAAATCCGTTACTTTTTAGGTTTATTGAACTACTTCCTGTACATCCTCCAAAGTCAATTTCTACAGTATATATTGCAGGTTCCGTTGCTGTAATTGAGCGCGTATTAGCGCCATTAATTACAACATTATCCTTTTTCCATACATAACTATTTCCTGATCCTACAGTTGCTGTTAAAACAGTTCCTTCACCCTCTGTTGCACAAAAAGGATTTCCTAAACTTGAGTCTATTGTAAATGCAGAACCAGCGCCAGAAGCGCTTACTACAACTCTATTTGAATAAGAAAGAGATGTACAGCTACCATAATTACTTTCAACATAATAGGTACCTGCAGTTGTAACGGTAAAAGTTGGACCACTTGCTCCAGCCAAAAGTGTTGGTTGCGAAGTAGGCCCATTATCTCTAAACCAATTGTAGGTTATAGATGGATATTTCAAAGGGGAATCGTTTGCTGGACTTACTCTGTCCGGATCGATAGAAAGTACTAAACTTCCGCCCGCGCAGAAAGTAGCAGAACCATTAAAATTATTAATGGTGTATTGCTTGTCGTGGATTTTGTAATAAATTGGAAATTGCTTCTTTGCCGTAGAAGAAAAGAAACTAGGACTGGCGGGTTGACCGCCAGAACTTTTAATTCTTAAACTATAAGTATCGCTTCCAACAATATCTGCCGGAATCGAGAATGTTATTGTTTTCTTATTTGGAGTATCATCATTTTCGCCAACAAAAACTATAGCAGTTGGATTGCTAAAGCTTCCCGTTTTGTCTGATAACTCAACCGAAAATGTAGTTCCCACAGCATAACCTGTATACGTAAATGTAGCTTTGTAGGTAGGATTCGTAGAACCACCGGCACAAATTCTGTCAAATGTTAATATATCAGGTACTATTGATTGGGCATGCAAAGACGATTCAGTACAAAACAGAATACTAAATAAAAGGAAAAAATGCGTAATAGTTAAAGTAGTTTTTTGAATCATATAGTGCGTGTTCTTGCTAAATCTATGCGCTCAAAAAACAAAATGTCGATGAATGTTTCTGAAAAATCATACTTATAGTTCTCAATAATATCTTTTGCAAGAGCTGAATAAGTATAAGTAATTGTTGAGTTTTCTTCACAGTTTGATGACTGACTATTCGGCTCATTTGCAACAGCAGAGCTATCCTTGGGGATGGATAGCCCTACTATACAATGATTAGAATTATCTAATTTGCTGCTATTACTATCAGCTATGTCATTCTTTTGGTTTAATGCACTAAACGCGTCTAATTTGCAGTTAGAATCAGTAGAAATTGTAGGTCTTTCAGCTGTACTTTGTGCATATAGACTTAACGTCATAGGAGAAACCAAAAATATTATATATAAGAAATATTTTTTTGTAGATAGTATCATTATGTCTTGATCTTTATTTGGGTCCGTATGAGACTAATACATAAATTGTGTCTGGGGACTTTATTAATAAAATTTACGTTTTGAAATAAAAATCGAAATCTATTTATCTGTTTCCGCTAGATGCTGTAATTTTTCCTAATTGCAGTCTGAAATCTGGTTTTTTAGGGTTAAAAATATCAATGAAAGTCTCTTTGTTATCACTTTGTGAATAAACGTTAAAGAACACACTGTTTCCGTACCAGTTTTCTAAATCTTCGTTGTTAGAATTGTACTCTGTAAAGATGTTTCCGTTACATAGGTTAAAGTACATTTCCTCAAATTTGATTTTTTTAAGGTTGGCATCATTAATTTCTGTTTTACTATCTAATAATACAGCTGGATTAAATCCTGAAATTACGCTTCTTTTCATTTCAAGAGAAGCAGTTTCAGCTACATATACAGCCTCTTTTACTAAACCTGACTGAATATCAGCTTTGATATTATCACTGTCATTAAGCATAGTGATATTTGTTGCAACAACAAGAGTTTGTTTTTTAGTAAAATCAGTTTCATTTTTCTTTTCAAATGATTTTACTTCCAAGCAACGAGAACCGTCTTTATTACTTGATAAGTAAGAAGATCTAACGGCTAATGAGTTGTATAAACGACATTGTACACCTTGAGTAAATTTGTAATCGTCGTTGATAGATTTATAAGAAACTAATTTAGTAGCGTTTACATCACCTCCAAAAAAGGCAAATGAATCACCACCAGAATAGCTTACCATAATGTTTTCTAAGATTGTTTTAGATCCAACACCAGCAATAGTCAAACCATTGAAAGTATCTACACCCTTAACTTTTTTACCTGCAAATTCGATTCTCACAAATCTTAAAACTCCTGAATTTCCGGCAACATTATCACCACCATAAGTAGTAAGTGTAGGATCAAGATCTAAGTTGTATGAACCAACATTTCCAAATTTGTTGATTGGCGCATCACCAAGAATTACAATTCCACCCCAGTCTCCAGCTTTTTTCTGGCTGCGGTTAGATGTAAATACAATTGGGTCAGTTTCTAATCCGTCTGCAATAAGTTGTGCACCTTTTGTAACTACCAATGCTCCTTTTGTTTCGAAATCACCGATGATTAAAGTTCCAGGTTCAATTGTTAAAACAGCGTTGTTTGTAACATAAACATTGCCTTGTAAAACATAAACATTCCTTTTCAGCAGTTTAGTGTTAACAGAAATGTTCCCTGCTAGGATTTGGTTTGGTTCTCCATATTCTACTTTGTTAGGCTTAAATTCGGTCCAGTTGTTCAACCAATTGTTGTAGCCCATAATTCCTTTCTCTTGTTGAGCACTCATACTTGTAACCGTCAAAAGAACGCAGATCATTTGAGTAATTTTTTTCATGATAAGGGGGTATTAGGGTTAATAATAAATTTGGGTATGCGTAAATGAAAAAACTCATCTCGAGTTTTCTGAAAAAATCCAGAACGCTTCGAGAACGAGTTGTTGTTTTTTATCTCTTTTTCAAAATGCCGCAGAAAGTTCTCCACCATCTACGTAAACAAAATCAAAAAGGTTTTAAAAAATATTTTTAAATATTACATTTCATTCAATTCGTTGAATTCGTGTAATGATTTCAATGTACTTTCGTAAAATAAAATTGCAGCAATCAAGTTCCCTTTATCAGAGTACGGCATCATTTTTCTTTGAAATTCTACTGTCGTATCTAAGAAACTTGTTGTACCCACAGCCTGAGCATCTAAAACTTTTTTGTGTTCAGAATCGTCCGGAATACCTAAGTCTGCCATTGTAACACCTGGTTTAGTAACCAATGCAATGTAAGGAAGAGTTTTAACTAAAACTTTTATACGCTCGATGTACAATTCTAACAATTCTCCTTTTTGCATACCACTTAATTCTTTCTGATCATGGTATTTTCGGATAAGTGCAGTTGTACTAATGATACTTCTTGGAGCGTTTTTTGCTTGTGCCGAAATAGCACCAGTCGTCAAGAAAAAAAGTGTACTTAATAAAATAATTTTCCCTTTCATAAATTCTTAGATATAATTGGTTGTTGATGAAAACAAAAATATATAATTTAACTTAAATTGCAACTTTATTGATTTCTTTTTTCAAAAAAAAAGCTTAAAGAAACCTTAAAATCGGGTCTTATGTCGAGAAAATGTGCGTTTTAACGGGGTTTTTGTTAAATTTGTTAAAATTATAACCGTAAGATATTAAGTATTAAAAGTCGATTTTATTTTCAATTAATAGCCAAAAAACTGTTACGTTTGTCGTTTTATTTAAAAAACTATTAACAAAAAAGTCTTAATATCTCCTTCAAATCGTCTCTTTATTAACAAAAGTTGGTTAACAAACTTCAAAAAATCGAACGTAAAACACCAATACCGACAGAAATGAAACGCAGTGCGCAAACTTTTGTTCTAAAATTTTTGCCTATATCATTTTCTTCTATCTTTGCTTCATGCAATTTTCTCAAATTTTAGGTCAAGATTACATCAAAAGTCACTTGATAAAAAGTGCATCTTCCGGAAGAATTCCACACGCTCAATTATTCATTGGGCCAGAAGGAAGTGGCACATTATCAACAGCAATTGCTTATGCGCAATACATTTTGTGTAACAATACAGGAAATGAAAACTCAAACGGAAATGATTCCTGCAATTTGAAGTTTCAAAACCTCTCGCATCCCGATTTGCATTTTATTTATCCAACAGTTACGACCGAGGATGTAAAAACAAAACCAAAAAGTTTAGACTTCATTCAGGATTGGCGCACATTTATTCAGGAAATGCCTTACGGCGGATTATTTGACTGGTATAAAATTCTGGGCGTTCAAAACAAACAAGGTGAAATTCGTGTCGAAGATGCAACCGAAGTTTTAAAATCGCTTTCGCTGAAATCTTACGAAGGCGGCTATAAAATCATGATCATCTGGATGGCCGATAAAATGAATATCGCCGCTTCAAATAAGCTTTTAAAATTATTAGAAGAACCTTCGGATAAAACGATTTTTATTCTGATTTCTGAAAATGAAGAAGATATTATACAAACCATAAGATCTCGTTGTCAGGTAATTCACTTTAATGGACTTCCGGAAAAGGTAATCGCCGAAGCTTTAATTTCAAAAGAAAACATCGACGAAAAATCAGCTTTCAAAATTGCACATCAAGCGCAAGGGAATTTCAGTAAAGCCTTACACTTATTAAAAGAAGACGATTCAGAATACCCTTTCGAACAATGGTTTGTAAATTGGGTTCGTGCTGCTTTTAGAGCAAAAGGAAATGCTGCTGCGATTCAGGATTTAATTTCCTGGAGCGAAGAAATAGCAGGTTTGGGTCGTGAAAGCCAGAAAAAATTTATTCAGTTTTGTATCGAAATGTTTCGTCAGGCACTTTTGCTTAATTATCAGGCACCGACTTTAGTTTACATTGAACCAAAAGTTGACAAATTTAAACTCGAAAATTTTGCTCCTTTCGTAAACGGAAATAACATTCACGAAATTTTCAAAGAACTTTCAGATGCGATGTATCACATTGAAAGAAACGGAAATGCAAAAATAATCCTAACCGATTTATCTATAAAATTGACTCGTTTAATTCATAAAAAATAATTTTCAAATGAATAATGTTGCCTCTATTTTACTATTGGCTTTTCTAGCCTTAACGTTCTTACAATCAGGGTATGAAAAAATATTTTACTGGAAAGACAATGTCGAATGGCTTAAAGGTCATTTTGCCCAGACAATATTAAAAAATCAAGTGCCTCTGGCCTTACTTCATCTTTTGATTTTAGAATTAATTTCCGGAATTTTATGTGTTGTTGGTGCTATACAATTACTAACAGAAAGCGGACGCGAATTTGGTTTTTACGGCGCTATATTTTCTTGCATTTGTTTGTTAATGATGCTTTTCGGACAACGATTAGCCAAAGATTACGATGGAGCGAGAACTATCGTTATTTATTTTATTCCGGCAATAATGGCCGTTTATTGGTTGAATTAGTCAACCTCAATTTTCAAAAATAAAGTCACAGATTTTACTCGTTAAAATAGATTATTATCAATCTTTTTAATCTTTAAATCCTGATGGCAAAAAATAAAATTTTACATCAAAAAAATGAATCCAAAACATCCTTCTGAATCCCTAACAATCTTAACTGATTTAGTTTTACCGAGCGAAACAAATCCTTTAAACAACCTTTTTGGTGGCGAATTATTGGCCAGAATGGATCGCGCAGCAAGTATTGCAGCCCGCAGACATTCACGCCGAATTGTGGTTACGGCATCTGTAAATCACGTAGCTTTTAACAGAGCAATTTCTTTAGGAAGTGTTGTAACTGTTGAAGCAAAAGTTTCAAGATCTTTCAAAAGTTCGATGGAAGTTTTTATCGATGTTTGGGTAGAAGATCGCGAATCAGGAAACAGAACAAAAGCTAACGAAGCCATCTATACATTTGTTGCCGTAGACGATACCGGAAGACCAGTTGAAGTGCCTGCAATTATACCGGAAACGGAACTTGAAATTCAACGTTTTGAAGCTGCTTTACGTCGTAAACAATTGAGTTTATTATTGGCAGGAAAAATAAAACCTTCTGATGCTACAGAATTAAAGGCTTTATTTTTATAGTACTAATTTTGGTACAATTTGGAACAATCAAACTTCGAAAAAAGAACTAATTTTACAAAAATTATAAGCCTAGAGAAATCTAATTCAGGAAGTCGTTTCATTTTCTGATTTATGTTTGAAAGAGAAAAAAATAGAAAAATTTAGATGAAAGAAAAAGAAAAAAAAGAGATGAGTTCAGAAAAAGATGCCAAATTAAAAGCGCTACAACTTACGCTTGACAAACTAGATAAAACTTACGGTAAAGGAACTGTAATGAAAATGGGAGATAAAGCCATTGTAGAAGTAGAAACTATTTCTTCAGGTTCTCTTGGTGTTGATTTAGCCCTTGGAGTAAATGGTTATCCAAGAGGTAGAATCATTGAAATTTACGGTCCAGAATCTTCTGGAAAAACGACTTTAACATTACATGCAATTGCTGAAGCTCAAAAAGCTGGAGGAATTGCTGCTTTTATAGATGCTGAGCACGCTTTTGATAGAAATTATGCTGAGAAATTAGGCGTTGATATCGAAAACCTGATCATCTCTCAACCAGATAACGGGGAACAAGCTTTAGAAATTGCCGAAAACTTAATTCGTTCAGGAGCAATTGATATTGTGGTAATTGACTCTGTTGCTGCATTGACACCAAAAAGTGAAATCGAAGGTGAAATGGGAGATTCTAAAATGGGTCTTCATGCACGTTTGATGTCTCAGGCTTTGAGAAAATTAACCGGGACAATTAGCAAAACAAACTGTACTGTTTTCTTCATCAACCAGTTGAGAGAGAAAATTGGAGTTATGTTTGGTAATCCTGAAACTACAACGGGTGGTAACGCCTTAAAGTTCTATGCTTCAGTACGTATCGATATTCGTCGTTCATCTCAAATTAAAGACGGTGAGAACGTTATTGGTAACAGAACTAAAGTTAAAATCGTAAAAAACAAAGTTGCTCCACCTTTTAAAACTGCCGAATTCGACATTATGTACGGAGAAGGTGTTTCTAAAACTGGAGAAATTCTTGACTTAGCGGTTGAATTTGAAATCGTTAAAAAAGCAGGATCTTGGTTTAGCTACGGAGATACAAAATTAGGTCAAGGTCGTGATGCCGTAAAAGCCCTAATCAAAGATAATCCAGAATTAGCGGATGAATTAGAAGAAAAAATTAAAGCGCATATCAAAGAATTGGCAAACGCTTAATACGCAATAAATCAACTAATTGTTGACAATTTTAAAAAACCGACAAGTTTAAATAACTGTCGGTTTTTTTTATTTTAAAAAAAAATCAAAAATTGACGCAACCATTTTAAAATACCTTCATCTATACACTAGACATAAGATTTGGTATTTGGCCATAAGTACCATTTCAAACGTTCTTTTTTTAGAATAAATTTGGTTGGTTTGTTCCCTAAAAATCCGTTAGTTTATTTGGTGCTAACGGGTTTTTAACATTTTTTTTAAAGTTACATGCAACCTTTTTCGGTTTTTACTATCTAAGCTGTTATTATATTAACTTGAGTTTTAATCAAACTCTTTATTATCAACCGTTTAATGTTTTTTAGTATGAAAGAGAAAATAGAAGCGCTGTACAATAAAAACCGCCGAAAAACCAAATTAAAATTTAAAAAAGTATTACGTTTTATTTCAGAAAAAATAATTCATAGATAAAGCTTTGAATATAAGACGGGGGTTTTTAATTCAAAAGAAAACCCGACAAATTTTAAAGTTTGTCGGGTTTCAATTTTTATATAATTAAGAAGCTTTACTTTGCCTTTTTAAATTCTAGTAAACCTTTATAAATCAATTGTCTTACACTATCGCGAAGCTCTTTTCTGTTTTCGCTTCCTAGTCCTTCTGTCTCTACAAAAGGCAATACTTTCACGCGCATTTTTCCAGGACTTCCACTTAAAAAAGTATACGAGAAACGTTCTTTATTATCGGCAAAAACAATTGGAACAATTGGAATCTGATGTTCTATTGCTAATCTGAAAGCACCATCTTTGAATTCATCCAGCAAAATAGATTCATCATCCGGAACTCCGCCTTCAGGAAAAATACAAATACTAAGTCCTTGATTAAGTCTGCTTTGAGCTCTTTTGAAAACATCATTTTTACTTTTCGAAGAATTTCGATCCACCAAAATGCAAGTTCTTTTATAGAAAAATCCAAACAACGGAATCTTCGAAAGTTCCTTCTTTCCAACAAAAACAAATGGATTTCTAACTACCGCCAGCATCAACATGATATCGGTCATTGAAGTATGATTTGCCACGATCATATAGCTTTTCTTTTTAATCAGCTTCTGCTCGCGTTCGACTTTGTAATAGAAACCCATGCCAAAAAGGATAAATTTAGCCCAAATGCGGGCCATTTTAAAGAAATAGGGATAACCACTCTCTGATATAATAGAAATCAGCAAAAACGGCAGCATAATCAATATCGGAATGGCCATTAAGATGTAAAACCAAATACGCCATAAAACCCAAAAAACAATTTTAATTCCTTTCATGGTTTCAAATGTAAGAAATCAGAAATGATTTTAGATTTTTAGATCATTAGATTTTTAGAATATTAGAATTTATTGGCGGGAAATTGATTTGCAAACGCATTTTACCGCAAAGCGCGCAAAGTTTTTTCGCAAAGGAAAAGAAGTTATTTTGCGTATGAATATTTGCAAACAAATAAGATCACAAAGCTCTATGCTTAATACATCACTTTGCAAAACTTTATAAACTTTGCGAAAAAAATTTGTGTGATTTTACCGCAAAGCGCACAAAGTTTTTTCGCAAAGAAAAGAAGTTATTTTGCATATCGATAATTGCAAGCAATAAGATCACAAAGCTGAGTGATTGAGATATCACTTTACAGAACTTTGCAAACTTTGCGAAAAAACTTTGCGCACTTTGCGGTAAAACCTTAATAATATTATACGAAAATCTGCGTTAAATTTATTAAAAAGCTATGACAGAAAACGAGATATCAAATATTATAATTGGGTTGGCGATAGATGTTCATAAAGCGTTGGGACCAGGTTTATTAGAAAATGCTTATCAAGAATGTTTGTTTTATAAAATTAAACAACGCGGACTTGTTGTCGAAAAAGAGAAGACCATTCCAATAATTTTTGAAGAAATAAAATTAGAATGTGGTTATCGAGTTGATTTACTGGTAGAAAACAAATTTATAATCGAAATTAAAAGCGTTGAATCGTTAACCACAATTCATTTAGCCCAAACGCTAACCTATCTGAAATTAGGAAAATACAAACTTGGACTTCTAATAAACTTCAACGAACTTCTCCTAAAAAATGGCATCAGAAGAGTAATTAATGACAAATAGAAACACACAAACCCTTTGTGATCTCAGCAATATATTGCCCTTTTTCTAATCAAAATCTTTCAAAACTTTGCGAAAACCTTTGTAAACTTTGTGGTAAAAAGACATCCAAACTTTGCGAAAAAACTTTGCGCGCTTTGCGGTAAAAAACATCCCCATTCAAGATAAAAAATAAACTTTGTGGTTATAAAAAAACATTACGACCTTTGCGTTTAAAGAATAAAAAACTAAAATGGCAAAAATACTAACTGGTGTTCAGAGTACTGGAACGCCACATTTGGGAAATTTATTAGGCGCAATTATTCCTGCAATTGAATTATCGAATAATCCTGCAAACGAATCTTTTTTGTTTATTGCTGATTTACACTCAATTACGCAAATAAAAGATGGTAAAACATTAAGAGAAAATACATACAGCACTGCAGCGGCTTGGCTTGCTTGTGGTCTAAATCCTAATAAAGTTACATTCTACAGACAATCTGATGTAACTCAAACAACTGAATTGACTTGGTATTTAAGTTGCTTTTTTCCATTTCAAAGATTGACTTTGGCGCATTCTTTCAAAGACAAAGCAGATCGTTTAGACGACGTTAACGCAGGACTTTTTACGTATCCGATGTTAATGGCGGCTGATATTTTGCTTTACGATGCAGAATTTGTTCCGGTTGGAAAAGACCAATTACAACATTTAGAAATTACTCGTGATGTCGCTTCTCGTTTCAATCATCAAATGGGAGAAACATTTGTAATTCCAGAAGCTAAAATTCAAAAAGACAGCACGTTAATTCCGGGAACAAATGGCGGAAAAATGAGTAAATCTGCGAATAACATTATCAACATTTTCGAAGATGATAAAGTTTTACGCAAACAAGTCATGAGTATTGAAACGGATAGTACTCCGCTTGAAGATCCTAAAAATCCGGATACTTGCAACGCTTTTGCGATCTATGCTCTTTTAGGAAATGAAGCGCAAATTGCTGAAATGAGAGCGAATTATCTTGGTGGAAATTACGGTTACGGTCACGCCAAACAAGCTTTGTTTGAATTGATTACCGAAAAATTCAAAACCGAAAGAGAAAAATACAATTACTATATCAACAATCTTGAAGAAGTTGATGCACTTTTGAAAAAAGGTGCTGGAAAAGCTTCAGTTATCGCTGATGGCGTTTTAGCTAAAGTTCGAGAAATACTTGGATTTGGTAAATAATATATTTTGCCACGAATTACACAAATTTTCGCTAATTAATTAGTTTTGATTGATGTAATTCGTGGCAACTTTTTTTATTTAAATCGCCTCATAAATTCTTCGATTTTCGGAAAAACTCTACTAAAATCAATCTAAATCATTGAGAAAAATATTTACAAAATACCTATTTCTTTTGCTAATAACGCTTTTTTTATTAGGCTTTTTATTAGCTAATCTATTTGGAGATGAGAGGTCTTTTGCCATAAACAAAACTGTTGGTTCTGCTTATACCTTTTCGAATGAAGCCTTGCTAAATGCATTTTTAGCGATCTCTCAGATTCTTTTCATTTTTGGTTATTTGATATTATTCCTTCTTAAGCGAAAGACAAATTATTACATTTCCCTCGCTCATTTTGAGATAATTATAATAGCATTTTATTCCGTTACTTTCGAAAATTTTACCGTTTCGGTACTTTTTGGTGCACTTTCGATTATCCTGTTTTTGATAAATATTTTCAAATCTCAGAAATAAAAACTGCATGATTTTTTATTAAATCGCTTCAAACAATTTCCCTGGTAAAGGTCTAATAACACCTTTGAGTTCCATATTCAAAAGCATTCCTGATATTTTATAAATCGGAAAATCACATTGAAGTGCTATAAAATCCAATATTTCTTTTCCGTTTTTTAAGAGAAAATCATATACTTTTTGCTCATCAGGTTCTAATTCTACAAACAATTGCTTTTGCACCGGTTTTGACTTGTTTTCGACGTCCCAGTTTAAAATATAAACCAAATCGGCAGCTGATGTTAGTACGTTTGCTTTTTGTGTCTTAATTAAGTTATTACAGCCTTGACTGTATTTATCCGTTACTCTTCCGGGAACGGCAAAAACGTCACGGTTATAATCATTGGCTATATTTGCTGTAATTAACGAACCACCTTTGTCAGCAGATTCAATAACAATTGTAGCTTCAGTCATTCCGGCAACAATACGATTTCTACGCACGAAATTCTCTTTATCCGGATTTGAAGAACTCCAAAATTCAGTTATGAATCCACCATTTTCCTCCATTTTTGCAACGTATTTTTTATGCATTTTAGGATAAATTTGGTTTAAGCCATGTGCTAAAACTCCAATCGTCTGCAAGTTGTTTTCGACAGCCAACTGATGCGCTGTAATATCAACTCCGTAGGCAAATCCGCTAACAATCACAGGATCAATCGGAACCAGATCTTCAATAAGTTTTTTGCAGAATTCCATTCCGTAAGAAGTAATCTGACGAGTTCCGACTATACTAATTAATTTTCTATTTTTCAAATTAATGTTTCCCGTGGAAAATATCAAAACCGGCGAATCAATGCAATGTTTCAACCGATCCGGATAATTTTCGTCCTGAAAAAACGAAACATTTATCGCTTTTGATTTTATAAATTCAAGTTCCTGATTGGCTTTTTCGAAAACAATTTTGTCATTCAAATTATTTAATAAAACTCCTCCAACTCCATCAATAGCAGATAATTGATTTCTTTTAGCTTTAAAAACAGCTTCTGCATTTCCGCAATGAGACATCAGTTTTTTGGCCATAATATCTCCAACTCCATCCACTTTTAACAAGGCTAATAAATAAAACAATTCCTGATCTGACATCTGCTAAAATATTATGTAAAATAGAATGTGAAATTCTAATAAATTAATACTGCAAATATGGTTAAAATAAAGTAATTTCTTAATAAAAACAGTAATTTACATTATAGTCTATTTTTAAAAACTAATAACCTAAACCTTAAAATACTGAATATTAATTATCTATAAAAAATTCAGAATTGTTAATAAAAATTGTGAATAAAATTTTGATAACTATATTCATTACCTAACTTTGCTAATATGAAAATCGAAACTTACATAGGACAGTTATTGTATCGTTATCAGTGTGTAACGGTTCCCGGGTTCGGCGCTTTTTTAACCGAAATTCAGTCGGCTCAGCTTAATGAAAGCACAAATTCGTTTTTTCCACCCAAAAAAATGATCTCTTTTAACAGCCATCTAAAAAATAACGATGGACTGCTGGCAAATCATGTCGCAAATGCAGAAAAAACATCTTATGGTTTTGCTGTAAGTGCAATTGCTTTTGAGGTTGTAAGCTGGAAAAAAACATTAGAAGAAAACGGTACTATTTACCTGAAAGGAGTTGGCGAAATTCGCTATAATTCCGAAAAAAATATAATTTTCACACCAAATGATCAGACTAATTATCTAACGAGTTCTTTTGGATTAAGTCCATTTGTTTCGCCGTTGGTTAAGAAAGAAATGTTCGAGAAAAAAATCGAGAAACTTTCAGAAAGAGAAACGGTATCATTGTATGAAAATGAAGAAGAAGGCAGATCAACAAATCCGTTTTTAAAATATGCTGCAATTCTTGTATTAGGTCTTGGAGTTACTGGTAGTATTGGATATCCATTGTACCAAAATCAAATTGCTACCAAAACGTTAATCGTGGAAAGTGCAGTTCAGAAAAAAGTACAAAACAAGATACAAGAAGCTACATTTTTTATACAAAATCCACTTCCTGCAGTTACGCTTTCAGTAGACTCAACAAAAGTTGAAACTGTTGACGAAAAAGTAATGCCATATCACATTATGGCCGGAGCTTACAGAAGCGAGCAAAACGCAAGAAAAGCATATAACCAGTTGATAAAAGACGGTTATAAAGCGAGAATGCTTGGCGAAAACAAACACGGATTATTCCCTGTTTTATACGGAAGTTATGCTACAATGGCAGAAGCTGAAAAAGCACAAAAAGAAATTCAAAAAGGTGAAAATCCAGATGCCTGGATTCTGGTTGAATCACTATAAAAACTTAAAAATCCTGTTCTAACCAACAGGATTTTTTTTTGGCTTATTTTATCTTTAAAAAGACTTTATTCGGCGCTTCAAGTTTTCTTCAGCTACTATTTTTGTTCTTCATTAACAAGAACATAAATAAAATCATGAAGCATAAATTAAAAACATTTTTTGCATTCTTTCTTATCATTTCTGCACAACAATTCTATGCGCAGGATATTGTAACAACTCAAAAAGCTCAGGATGCTTTAGCCAAAAAGGCTGACCAAGAGAGCAAAAGATCATCTGACGAAATTCACAAAAAACTGAATGATGAACAAACCAGATTGAAGAAAGAGCAAAAAACAGTCGAAAATCATCAAAAAGATCTGAAAAAATCTGAAAAAAATCTAGACAAAACAAAACAGAAGATTTCGAAGTTAGAATCTGATAATCAAAAGATTTCCACTAAAATCAACACAAATTCACTTTCTGCGGAGGAATCTCAAAAGCAAGCTATCAAAGTGAAACAAAAAGAACTTGAAATTCAAAAACTTAAGCTGAAACAAATTGATCAGCAAAAAGATTTAAATAAAGTCAAAGCATCACTTTAAACTAAAAAATCCTATTCGCCACGGCAAATAGGATTTTTTTTATTTAGCAATTATTTTCGCATTCTGACTGAGAATCACCTTTTTGCCTTGATAAATTGTGAGTTTCGCCGGAGGCGAGTTTTTTTCGCCCAAAACGATGAATGCACATTCATATTTGTACTTATCTTTTATAAATTCATATTGGTGATTCCCTCCTATTCCTTCAACTACAAGTTCGCCTCTATAGATAATTAAATCAGGCTTTTCAGTCATTTTTTTATCAATGGACCAAGAAACATAACGATAATTATTGTTCCCCAAATTATCGATTCTGATTTTAAATTTAGCCGTTTCTAAAATGCAAATGGGTTTCCAAAAAAAGTTAATACTTGAATCAAGATCCTTCTTTTGCGAAGCTATTAACTTGTTTTTGAGATCTATTTCAAATTTTGACTGATAATTTACTGCCGTTAATCGTCCGTCAACATCCATCCAAATGCTTCCGTGGTTTAACATTATCCCGCGTAAACCCATATCAGACCAGTCTTTTTCAGGATTAGAAGTTGTTATTTCATTTTTTAAAGTCGAATCAAATAGTTCCTCATAACGCTTTACAAAATCTGCTTTATCGGTAATATCCGGTATTGGATATTCTCGTTCCAAAGGATATACAATCCTGTCTCCGATTGCTTCTTTATTATCACTTTTTACGTTGTCAATAAAGCTTTTAACCAACTTTTGATAATCTGCTTTTACATCCTGCGCATCAATCAAACTACTGCAAAAAATCAATAATGCTAAAAATAAATTTCTTGTTTTCATCTTAAAATATTTTTAATCGATTATTAATCTGTTTCTCACAACTTCCTATAAAAGTACTTAATTTATATTTGATTTTTACATTTTTAATTCCTCTTATACAGCTACATAAACTAAAATTTTAATTAAAATATTGCATTCGATTCAATAAAAAAACCTGTTCCACATGGAACAGGTTTTTTATTATTTGGTGATTATTTTTGCGTCTTGAGAAAGTATTTCTTTACCGTTCTTGGAAATCGTCAAACTCGCTGGAGGAGATTCAGATGTGCCCAAAACAATGATCGAACATTGATACAAATAAGAATCTTTTTTGAAATCAAAATGACTATTTCCACCGCTTCCGTCAAAGATCCATAATCCTTTAGTGATCACTAAATCAGGTTTATCACTCATCGATTTGTTAATAGACCATGAAGCATATCTGTAATTTTCTTTTCCTATATCATCAATTCTTATTCTGAATTTAGAGGTTTCCAAAATATAAACCGGAACTTGAAAATAGGCAATAGACGGATGTAACGTTAGTTTTTCTTCAGCAATCAGTTTGCCTTTAAGATCTATCTCTGCTTTCGACTTATAATTAATTGCAATTATCTTTCCGTCAGTGTCAATCCAGATATCACCGCTTCCAAACATAATACCTCTCCAACCAACTTCTGACCAATCTTTTGCAGGATTAGATTTGATGATTTCATTTTTTAAATTCGCATCAAAAATCTCATCATATCTGTTTAAAAAATCAGCTTTGTTCTTGACCGTCGGAATTGGATAATCTCGTCTTAGCGGAAAAGAAATAAACGCCGCAACTCCCTCTTTGTTATTGCTTTTAACACTAGCAATAAAACTCTTTACAAATTTTTGATACTCCGGTTTTAAATCCTGGCCAAAAGTCAATTGACAGCAAAAAATAAAAATAACGAAGTGTATCGCTCTAATTTTCATATATTATTTAATTTATTATTATTCTGATACTTATAAAATTTTGCCATTTAAAAATTGAAATGTGCCTTTAGGTACAAAATATCGGTAAAGAGCACAAATTGAAACAAGTTTAGCGTGCCGTAGGTACGCAACAAAATAGCTACCGATATTTAGTGCCAAACGGCACAAATTACAGACTTTCAACTCTTGATTAACATTAATTATAAAATTACTTAATTAACCCTTTCGATAAACAATTTAGTTTACTACAAACAAATTCATTGCTTTTTCTCTTCGCCAAATTAAATAAATTTTAAAACAAAAAAATCCTGATCGTTTCAAAATCAGGATTATATGTTTTACGTGGAACATTTTTAATTTCAATAAAAAGAATTAATTCTATTTTACATAATGTTAGATGGAAATCTAAAATTTAATCCAGATTTCTTCGGGTTCAAAATCAATTTATACTTGCTTTGAACATTTTAAGTTCATCCCAGGTAAATTCATCTCCATATTTTTCTTTCAACGGACTAAGGGATTCTTCCTGATAAAATTCAAAAGCTTCACGCAATGCCAAAATTTTATCGTAAGGTAAAACATCTGAGATATCGACTTTCTTAGCTTGAATTAGTTTAACCAAATGCGATTCTATTGTTTGAACATTCAGTTTTCTCATTCGCGCAATATCTTCAATGGAATTTTTTGCAAGCCACAAATCATGGGTTTCTTCAACGGTTGTTTTCTTTTCAGCCTTTGGTATGGTTTTATCCAATTTTCTTGCCGTATAACGCACAACAGGCTCTTCTGATTTAAAAATATCAGTGTTCGCCATATTGAATTCCTCGCGGATCTTGGCAATCTTATCTAATTTGTAGTTTTTAATAGCTGTAGACGACAATTTCTCTTTACAGATGGTTTCACCTGCAACAACAATTTCTATTAGTAATTTGGCCTTCATTAAGCGCAAAACTGCTTTCGTTTGCAAATCGTCCAGAAAAGCCAATTCTTCGTAAAACTCTTTAACCTTTTTGAATTTCTGAATTTCGGCCATTTTCTGCAAAAGATCCGTTACCAGTTTGTCCATCGGTTTAAAGAAATAATCATACGCTGCCACTACCCTTTCCTGTACGAAAAACAAATCGACAGTTTCTTTATTGAAAATTTTATTAAGCTGATGAACGAATTTCTGCGAAGGATCAATCAACGCGTCAATAGTTTCTAAACGTTTATGTGCCCAAACGGAATGTTTTGATTTTTCGGATGCAACTGCATTTTCGTTATAGCTAAAACGGTGATTGCGCCATTCCTGAGATAAATCGGCCCAATTAAAACTGTTAATCAAATAGTTGTGAATAAAATTCTTAGTTTCAAAATGCAATGAATGTTTCAAAACATCTTCCGTTGCTTTGTTTAAAGCATAATCCATCACATCCTGATCATTCGAAATACCATTCATTTGTAGCGGAGAAAGCAAAATAAGCCCATTTAAGGACGTTAAACGCGATAATGCTACATATGCTTGTCCGGGTAAAAAAACTTGCGATACATCGAGCGCAGCTTTCTCAAAAGTTAATCCCTGACTTTTATGAACGGTTATTGCCCAAGCCAGTTTTAACGGATAATGTGCAAATGTGCCCAAAACCTCTTCTTCGACTTCTTTTGTGAGATCGTTTACTTTGTATCGAATGTTTTTCCACTCGTATTTTTCGACTTCAATTGTTTTGTTTTCTTCCGGAAAATGAATAAAAATTTCTTCGGGCGAAAGCGATTTTACAACTCCCATTTTTCCGTTGAAATAGCGTTTTTCAAAAGATAAATCATTCTTAACAAACATAACTTGTGCGCCGATCTTCAGTTTTAAATTTTCCTCTACGGGAAATATTTTTTCCGGAAAATCTCCCACAATAAACGGTTGATAAGCAAATTCATTTCCAGCTAAATCGCCAATTGCCAATTCGTTAATCGAATCAGCTTTAGCATTATGCGTGGTAAGTGTAATATATCCCGGATTATTTTTTAAGTCAAAATCAGGCTTAACATATTCGTTCAAAACCTGAATATCCTGAGGCGTAATCTGATTGTTTCGAAGATTGTTCAATACTGAAATAAACGTATCATCTGACTGACGATAAATCTTCGAAAGTTCAATGTATAATGGCGGATTCTGCTGAATTACATGCGAATGAAAAAAGAATTTTCCTTTGTAATAATTGCGTAAAGTTCGCCATTCTTCGTCTCTGATTACAGGCGGAAGCTGCAATAAATCACCAATAAAAAGCACCTGAACGCCACCAAAAGCTTTCGTGTTTTTACGGACGGTCTGCATCATAAAATCTATCGCGTCCAGTAAATCAGCGCGCAACATACTGACTTCATCAATAATCAGCAACTCCATGTTTTTGATGACATTACGCTTAACATTATTCATTTTGAAATGTCGGCGAAGTGTCTCTTTATTCTCGAATTTTACAGTTTCTGTAAACTGCGAAGCTTCTTCATAAGACGGAATAAACGCCGAAAATGGCAATTGAAACATCGAATGAATCGTCACTCCACCGGCATTTAAAGCTGCAATTCCGGTTGGAGCAACAACTACAGTATTTTTGTGCGTTGTGGCAATTATTTCGCGCAAAAGCGTAGTTTTTCCTGTTCCTGCTTTACCAGTCAGGAAGATAGATTTTTGCGTTTGATTGATGAACTGTAAGGTATAAGCTGCTGCTTCTGAAACGTTTTGCATTGGGCGTGTATTGAAAACTAAAAGTATCGCATTTTTATAAAAGAAAAAACCTAAATCTGTAGAGATTTAGGTTTTTAATTTAGTTAGTTTGTTTGGTATTATTTTTTAGCTTCTTCACCCGCTTTAGCAGCTGGTTTTTCTTCAGCTTTAGGTTCTGCTTTATATTTCTCGTTCAAAGCTTTAATGATATCTTTTGTAATATCATATTTCTCTTCAGCGTATAAAATAGATGCTGCATCACCAGTTCCGTAGATATAAGAATAACCGTTTTTCTTACCGTAATCTTTAATGAATTTTTTAACTCCGCTTACTAGAGAATCCATTTCAACACCACTTTCTTGTTGCAATTGTTGAGACAAAGCTTGTTGAGCATAACCCAATTGTTGTTCTCTTTTTTGCAACTCAGCACCTTTTTGTTGAGCCCAAGCCTGACCGTTTGCCTGTGCTTGACTTTGAAAATTAGCAGCGTCTTGTTTAAAACGTGTAATCTCAGCCTGTAGTTGTCTTCCCTTTTCTTCAGCTTGTGCTTTGTATTTTGCTTCAAGGTCTTTTGCTTCAGTGTACTCTTTCATTAAAACCGAAGTATCTACGTAAGCTGTTTTTACTTCCTTAACTTCTGCAGTTTTATTACATGAAACGGCGAAAATTGAAAGTGCGATAATTACTAATGCTTTTTTCATTTTTTGAATTTCTATTTTTTTAATGTATTGAAGACAAAAATATAAAAAAATAAATAGCATCAACATAAAGTTTAAAAAATGCTAGAATTTTATCATATTGTTTTTATTTATCGAAAGAAAAATGTCAATAATTCAACGCTATTAAAAGTGGCTTTCATAGCATTTATTAGAAACACTTTCTCAAAAAAGACATAATTTCTCCTCACTTAGTCTAAAAAATCGCCAGAAACAGGCTTATTTTGCGTTTTAGTCGTTTTTTAAAGCATAAACTGAATGTTGAATACTTTTTTTTCCAATTTGATGTTTTTGAAATTTTTAAAATCGAAAAAAACTCAAAAATCATTTATTGTTCTGAAATTTTTTAAAACCGAAATTCGATTTTCAATATTTTTTAAAATTCTGCTTTTCTAAAAATATAAATTACAATTTTCGATAAATTCAAAATTCCTGACAATTTTCATCTTCATGATTTCAAAATTTCAAATCAGAAAATTTCAGTCGAAAAATTTCAAAAAACACCCGTTTTTTATGGTATTGTTTTTATTTATGGAAGCTTCTTAAAGCATAAAAAACCACTATCGAAAGTGGCTTTTATAGCTTTAATTAGAGACGTTTTCTCAAAAAAGAGGATATTTCCCCTCACTTGAACGGAAAAAGTGCCAGAAACGCGCTTATTTTGCGTTTTAGCTGTTTTTTAAGACATAAATGTGCGATGAATACTCTTTTGTACTGCTCGCTTTTAAATTTGATTTTAAACCAACAAAAAATGCACTCACATAATTCATTTTTCCAGTTTTGTATTTTTCCGATAATAAGCTCACGTAAAAAGAATCAAATTTCATCGGAAGCACTTTTTCCAATTTCATATCGACTTTTTCAAAAAGTGATTGGATCGCTTTTTTAGAGAAATGCCAAAAGTGAATTGGCACATCATAAGCTGCCCAAAATTCATTATAATATTTTGCGTCGTAAGATTTAAAATTTGGAACCGCAACAATTAATGTTCCAGTTGGTTTTAATAAACGCTTCAATTCCTGAATTTGAAATTCCAAATTTGGAACGTGTTCTAAAACGTGCCACATCGTAATTACGTCAAACGAATTATTTTCGAGTTCGCTAATTTCTTCCACAAAAGAAATTCCTTTTTGCTTCGCAATATTTTTTGCTCGTTCGCTTGGTTCTACTCCAACAGTTTTCCAACCATCATTTTTTGCTGTCAATAAAAAATCTCCGGTTCCGGCACCAATGTCCAAAATTTTTCCTTTTTGAGATTGTTCAGCATTTATTAAATTCAGTTTATTTTTTAAAGCAATATTTTTCACAAAGTGATATGCTTTTTCAAATAACGAACGTTTGTTGTCTGTGTGAGAAATATAATCTTCGCTTTCGTAATATCTTCCCAAATTTTGTAATTCAGGTTGCGGAGATGTAATCAACATATCTAAAGTTTCGTCATGATACAATTCGAAAATTTCTTTAGACACAGAATGGTCTTTTACAGTAAGAAAATGTTTTTTGTTTAAAACGTCCATTTTTTAATTATAGGTATTTTGGTTTAATTTCATAGCAAACCCTAAAAGTGAAAATTTCACTTTTAGGGTTTATTGTTTTTAATATTTTTTTTCTTCTATCGTTTCCAATTTATTTTTACAGCCGACATTTTTTCATTTTCAATTCTTGTCTCTGCAATAATTGTAAAACCGTTTTTAATATAAAATGGCATTGGCGATTTATAAAAATCACCATTTTGTTTTACTTCATTTTCATGATCGACAACCCAACCATTCAAACAATTATTTTTACTTTTTATTTCATTCATCAAAAGTGATCCGTTTCCTTTTCCTTGAATTTGATGATCTAAAATTATTGCAAACCAATTTTCATCTTCTCTCAAAAAAGTAAAAGTCCAACCAATTATTTTATCCGAATCATCAACCAACAAATAATGTTTTGTGTTGGGAAGTCCATTCAAATACAAATCAAAATCTTCAATAGTATTCAAATGTAATCGCTCTGGATATTCGTTATTCCAAAGTTGCATTAAGGAATCTTTTTGTTCCAACGTTAAAACATCTTTTTCAATAATCTTCATATTGGCGAAATTTCAGATAAACAGTTTCACGTGGAACAATTTAATCCTTCTTCAAATTATTTACATTTTTTATTCTAGAGGCGCACAGCTGTGCGTCTTTGTTCCAATAATTTTTATTTGTAAAATATATGCTGCACGTTAGATGCACTGCTGTGCATCTCTACAAAATTCAAAATATTAAATTCGTTTCACGTGGAACAAATAAAATTAAATTACATGATCTCACATTCGATTAAACAATCTAAAATCAAAAAAAATCATAAATAGTTTCACGTGGAACATTTTAAAATTTGTTTCAAGTTATAATAGTTTCAGGTTTCAAATCTCAACAACATGAAACTTGAAACCTGAAACAAAATCAACCTTACTATCTTCCCATATAAATCAACAATACGGAAATATCACTTGGTGACACTCCGCTTATTCTTGAAGCTTGAGAAATTGTTACAGGACGAATCTTGCTTAATTTTTGTTTCGCTTCAATTGACATTGATTTGATTTTGTTGTAATCGAAATTCTCTGGAATTTTCACTTCTTCTAAACGAGTAAGTTTATCAGCGTTGTTTCTTTCCTTTTCGATATAACCCGAATATTTAACCTGAATTTCTGCTTGTTCTAAAATCTCCTGATCCAAATCATTCTCTTCTACATATGCTGCAACTTTTTCAAATTTCATCATATCTTCCAAATCAATCTGCGGACGTGAGAAAACTTTAAACATTTTATCACCTTGCGTAATCGGAGCTGTTTCTTTCGCTTCCAAAATTGGATTTGTTTCCGCAACTGAAACACTCGTTTCTCTGAAGAAAGCAACCATCTTTTCAGATTCATTTAATTTCTTCTCCATTCGGCGTAAACGTTTTTCAGAAGCAAGACCAATTTCATGAGACATTGGCGTTAATCTAAAGTCGGCATTATCTTGACGCAACAATGTTCTATATTCTGCTCTTGATGTAAACATACGATATGGTTCTTCCGTTCCTTTCGTAATCAAGTCATCAATCAAAACTCCAATATAAGCTTCATCACGTTTTAAAATCAACGGCGCTTTTTCATGCACTTTTAAATGCGCATTTATTCCAGCCATCAAACCTTGCGAAGCTGCTTCTTCATATCCTGTTGTTCCGTTAATTTGTCCGGCAAAATATAAACCTTCAACTAACTTTGTTTCCAAAGTATGTTTCAATTGTGTTGGCGGGAAATAATCATATTCGATCGCATAACCTGGACGGAAGAATTTCACTTTCTCAAAACCTGCAACAGAACTCAAAGCTTTGAATTGAATATCCTCCGGAAGCGAAGTTGAAAATCCATTCACATAAACTTCACAAGTATTCCAACCTTCCGGTTCAACAAATAATTGGTGACGTTCTTTATCAGCAAAACGATTAATCTTATCTTCTATCGAAGGGCAATATCTTGGACCTAAACTTTTGATTCTTCCGTTGAACATTGGCGAACGATCAAAACCTTCTCTCAAAATATCATGAACATCCAACGACGTGTATGTCATGTGACAAGATCTTTGATGCGTTAACGGAACGGTTAAATCCGAATAAGAAAACTTATCCGGTTTTGCATCTCCTTTTTCTTCGTTCATTTTCGAATAATCCAAAGAACGTCCATCAACTCGTGGCGGTGTTCCTGTTTTCATTCTTCCTGATTCAAAACCGGCTTTCACCAAATCTTCTGTGATTCCTGTTGCGGCACTTTCACCTGCTCTTCCTCCTCCGAATTGTTTTTCTCCAATATGAATCAAACCATTCAAAAAAGTTCCGTTTGTCAACACTACAGATTTGGATCGAATCTCTACTCCTAACGAAGTTCTGATTCCTTTTATCTTTCCGTTCTCGATAATCAAACCTTTCACCATCTCTTGGTAGAAATCCAAATTTGGAGTTCCCTCCAACATCATTCTCCATTCTTCGGCAAAACGCATTCGATCACTTTGAACTCTTGGCGACCACATTGCAGGTCCTTTTGATTTGTTCAACATCTTAAATTGAATTGCCGTGCGATCGGAAACAATTCCTGAATATCCACCAAGCGCATCAATCTCACGCACAATTTGTCCTTTTGCAATTCCTCCCATCGCTGGGTTGCAAGACATCTGTGCAATGTTCTGCAGACTCATAGTAACCAATAAAGTTTTTGATCCTAAATTTGCGGCCGCTGCCGCGGCTTCAGATCCAGCATGACCTGCACCAACTACAATAACATCGTATTCTTCTAAAAACATTTTGTTTTATTATTCTCTGCAAACCGTTTAAGGCGATTCTCAGAATTACTTTTTAGTCCTTTTTTGTTCCACGTGGAACGGCGCTAACGCGCAAAATTCAAATATTCAAATTCAAGAACACAATCTAGAAAACCCAAATTACGTCTTAAACCATATAAATCTGTTCCACGTGGAACAGATTTAATAAACACATTTTTCAATCTTTCAATCAAATTTCCTAAACGAAGCTCCTGTTCCACGTGAAACATTCATGATTCTTTCAAAAGAAAACTCAACTTGATAATTCAAAACTCAACATAAAATCGAAACTCAGATGATTTCAAAATCACATATTCTATTCTCAAAATTCAAAAAACTGTTCCACGTGAAACATCATTTTTACAATTTCGAATATTCAAAATCTAAAATATCAATCTTTCAAATGCATCTTGTTCGACATCGAACGATTTAAAAAATAAATTTTCAAACAAGAAAAACAAAATCAAAACCAAAAAATTTCATGTTCCACGTGAAACACTTTATATTAAAAAATCAAAGTTAAATCTCTATCAGTTTTTCTAAAATTACACTTAGAAAGTTCCACGTGGAACACTCTAATTTTAAAATTTCAAATATGTTTCACGTGGAACGTTTGAAAATCTACCAATCTAAATAAACATGTTTCACGTGGAACATAAATTTTTTGTTATTCAAAAGTGGTTTAATTACTGTTCCACGTGAAACATTGTAATTTTTTCATCCTCTTTTGAACGCATAAGTTCAGCTTCAGAATCGCTCTTATCTTTGTATCCACAATAATGTAGTATACCGTGAGCAAGAACACGTTTCAATTCTTCGATAAAAGAAACATTAAAATCCTTAGCATTATCTTCTACTCTTTCAACAGAAACAAATATATCTCCGTTTAATTCGTTACCAACTGTATAATCAAAACTGATAATATCTGTTAGTGTATCGTGGTTTAGATATTCTACATTTATCTTATGAAGATATTCATCGTCACAAAAAATGTAATTTATCTCACCTTCGTTTTTGTTTTCAGACACGATTACAGCACTTAACCAATCAGCAAAAGCTTGTTCGTTGTCTAAAGTAAATTCGGTTTCGTAATTAAAATTGATCATTTTGTATTAAAATATTCTTGAACTTTTTGATTAAAATTCGAGCGCAAAGGTAGTGATTGTCTATTTAAAATCTCCACACTGTTTAAATAATCCAAAAGTGAACTAGGCAAAGCATTCGTTCTATTAGAAAATTCAGCCTTGTTAGTTTCAGATTGACGCTTCGTATCTTGACCTTGTTGTTGAACTGCATTGTTTAATTTTAATAATTCTTGCTGAATATTAAGTATCCTTTGCAAGTTCTCATTCTTAAAACCTTTATTCAAAAGTTGTTTTTCTGAAGCTTTCATTTGATCGATTACAGATTTACCCTGAGAATCTAATCCTTGTTTAGCTAATTCTTTTTGCAAAGCTTCACGAAGTTTTACTTGCTCTTTGTAAATTTCCATGATAGCTTCTGCATCTCCTTCTCCATCATTACCATCTTTATTATCATTTCCTTTTCCTCCATTTTTATTTCCTTGACCATCTTTGCCTTCTCCATTTTTATCTTTACCATCTTTTCCTTGTCCTTCTTTTCCTTGGCTTTCCTTTCCTTCTCCACTTTTACCTTCGCCAGGTTTGCTTCCAGATTTCATTCCTTCCTTCATTTTATCAGCAAGACCTTTTTGTTTTTGAATAATATCCGGCAATTGCATTCCTTGTCCGTCTCCTGGTTTTGGTTTTCCTGATCCCGGTTTAGACATTGACATTTGCATGTTATTTAATAAATCACTTAAAAAATCTGCCAATTTATTCGCCGAAGAAACTGCATATTGTTGGTGCGAAACTCCTTTCGGAACTTGAACATCGCTTAAAGATTCAATTGCTTTGTCTACATTATATTGTACGTTACCAATTTCTTTAGTTACATCTTCGGCAATTTTAGGATTACGAAGTGACATTGCAAACAAACTATCATCAACATATCTAAACTGTTGTTTCAGATTTTGCTGAACTTTAATGTTCTTCGTGAAAGCTGAAGAACCTAATTTCATAGATTTAAATTGTTTCATTACATCTTCCTGCGATAAAGAGAAAGCTAAAAGATTATCCAGAATCTGACGAAGCATTGCAACATCTTCTTCTAATTGTTCTTGCTCTCCGCCTTCCATTCCAGCATCCATTTGTTCAGCCATACTTTTCATTTTCTTAGCTGCACTTTTTTGTTTTGGCTTAGCCGAAGATGAATTCTTTTTACTCAATTCTTCAGAAGCTTTTTGTAAATCATTCTTCAAATCTTTTTCTTTTGAAGAATCATTAGGAATGTCTAAAGGAGATTTTAATGTCTTATTTTCTTCTTTCAAGTACTTTAAGTCTTCTTGAATTTTATCAAAAGCTTTATTAATATCCTCTTGTTTATCCTGAGTATTTTCTTTTTCTTTATCCGAAAGTTCCTCTTGCTTGTCTGCAAGTTTCTTTAATTTGTCTGCAACTTGTTCTGCCTTTTTAGAAACATAAAAACGTTTCGTTAGTTCAACCAATTGCTCTAAGTTGCGAGATTGGTTCTTACTGATTTGTTTGAACTTTTCCATTTTATCAAACAACTCTTCGCTATTTAATTTATCATTTAAGTTCTTCAATTCATCCATTAACTTCTGATTCTTTTCTAAATCTTTCTCTGCATTATCCAAACGCTTTTGCAAATCATCAGCAGTTTTGTCTTTCTTTTCAGATTGAAATTTATCTAAGTTCTTGTTCATTTTCTCCGCAAACTGTTTCATCAATTCGTCTTGTTGTTTCTGACGTTTGATAAAATCATTAACTTTTTGCTGATCTTTAAACTCTAAATTATCTTTCTCTTTTCCTGCTTTCTGAATCTTATCCATTTCAGAAAACTGCTTCGTTTGATTCTTTAAAGATTTTTCTAAACTATTAATGTTATCATTTTGCTGTTGTAATTCCATATCATGAATCTCATCTGTAGTCGAAACACGATCAGAAAAAACAGAAGACTTTGTACTCTTAAAACCATGAGGTGCATCGTTATCAAAAATCTCAAAATAGTATTCATAAGATACTCCTTCTTGTACAGCAAGATTACTTGGAAAGTTAAAAACAAACTGATCAAATACTCCAGACTTCACCGGAATGGTTCCACGCTTTGCAGTGTTTGGTTTGTTGCGTTCGTAATAAACAACTTGTAATTTTGACAAACCATAGTCATCTCCTAACCTTCCTAAAACATAATTCTTATCCAACTTCAAACTATCCGGAGCAGGCGAAACTGTAATAGTTGGATGCTGATCTTTGATAACTGACAGCTGATAATCCAGTTTTTCATAGTTTTTGACCTTATTATTTGAAGTAAGGATTTGATATTCTGTATTTTGACTGATATTTTTAGCCAATTTAAACTCATTTTCGGCTTTATTGAACTTCAAAACTGAGTTTTCATCCTTCCAAACAATCTCCTGAGTCGATTGCGTATTCATTTTCCAAGTCACCAAAGTTCCTTCTGGTACAATTGCATTTCCAGTTCCCTGAATAGTTTCTGATTTCTTTTTTAGATAAGATGGAAAATTCAGAACCATTTCAAAGTTCGCAATTGATGGAACTGTGATTACTTTCAATTCGTATTCTTCAGATGAAACTGAATTACCTTCGAAAGAAAACTCCACATTCGAAACTGGTTTTTCAATCTTGAATTCGAACTTTCCAGGTTGAGATGATTCCATAAAATAACTTTCGTTACCAATATGAATCATCACATTTTCCGGAACAACATTTCCAACAGATTCCATTTTGATAACAAAATCCTTGTTCTGTTCTGTTTGCAAATTCTGATTTAGAACTACAAATTTAAAAGGTGCCGGAGGTAAAAATGTAGCATTAAAATGTACTACTCTATTTAAACTTTGAGAAATTACATTGCTATTTCCAGAAATATAAAATACTGCAAAAAGCAAAATTGGAATGATTGCTAATGGCAAATACTTTCTATTGGTTTTAAAATTGATTGCATTTCCAAAAGGAATTGGTTGCAATGAATTTGCTTTTTGCTCTATCGAAGCCAACATCAACTCTGAACTTTCTATCGAATTCTCAGACGCTGACAATTGCAAAAAGTTAGTTAGTTTATCACTTACTTCTGTAAAATGATTTCCAATAATAGTTGAAGCTTGATTATAATCGATTCCTTTTTGAAGTTTGAACAACTTAAAAATCGGAAATAAAATAAATCGGAACAATAGAAAAACTTCTACTCCTATAAACATCCAAAATAATAATGTTCTTCCTAATGGTTTTAACCAAAGAAAATATTCAATAAAAAGCGTAAACAGAAAGTACAATAATCCAAAACCAATAAAAAGAAGTGATCCTTTTATTAATTCATTCATATAATATTTCTTTATAAATCCTTCTAACTTTTGGTATATAGCAGATGTTGTTTTCAAAATGAAACTGTTTTATTTATAACCCATAAAAGTACTAATTATAAGTATAAGTTTGAAAGTCAAAAGTCGAAAGTCAAAAGTTACCATCTTAACATAAAAGCTTTCAGACTTTCGACTTTTGACTTTTGACGAATGTTGTATCTTTGCATCAAAATTTAAACAAATGTCAAAGCAAGTTCGTGTGCGTTTTGCACCAAGTCCAACAGGACCTTTACATATTGGCGGAGTTCGTACTGCCCTATTTAATTATTTATTTGCCAAAAAAAATAATGGCGTTTTTTATCTAAGAATTGAAGACACAGATCAGACTCGTTTTGTTCCTGGTGCCGAAGCTTATATTATGGAAGCGCTTGAATGGTTAGGAATTTCTCCTGAAGAAACTGTTGGAAAAAACGAAAAATTTGGTCCATACAGACAAAGTGATCGTAAAGAATTATACCAAACTTATGCTGATCAACTGATCAATTCTGGTTGGGCATATTATGCTTTTGATACTCCTGAAGCGCTTGATGCTTTAAGAAAAGAACAAGAATCAGAAGGAAAAACTTTTATTTACAATCACACAATTCGTGAAAAGTTAGATACTTCTCTAGTAGTTTCTACTGAAGAAGTTGCTAAAAGAATTGCTAATGGAGAACATTATGTTATTCGTTTTAAAACTCCGGTTGATGAAACTTTATATTTGAAAGATATAATTCGTGGTGATGTAAAATTCGAAACTAGTTTACTTGATGATAAAGTATTGTTTAAAAGTGACGGAATGCCAACGTACCATTTAGCAAATATTGTTGATGATCATTTGATGGAAACTTCACACGTAATTCGCGGTGAAGAATGGTTGCCATCTATGCCACTTCACGTTTTATTATACAGAGCTTTTGGTTGGGATGCTCCGGAATTTGCACATTTACCTTTGATTTTAAAACCAATTGGTAACGGAAAATTATCTAAAAGAGATGGTGATAAATTAGGATTTCCTGTGTTTCCGTTAGAATGGAAAACTGAAGAAGGGATTTCATCAGGTTACAGAGAGAAAGGATTTTTCCCGGAAGCAGTTATAAACTTCCTTGCTTTGTTAGGTTGGAATGATGGAACTGACAAAGAATTATTTACGTTAGAAGAACTTGTAGAATCTTTTGACTTGAACAGAGTTCATAAATCTGGAGCTAAATTTGATCCGGAGAAAAACAAATGGTTCAATCACCAATATTTAATCAAACAAAATAATGAAGATTTAGCGAAAAGCTTCTCTCCTATTTTGGTTGAAAAAGGCGTTGAAATTTCTAAATTCGATGTTACAAGAATCGTTTCTTTGATTAAAGAAAGAGCTCATTTTGTTTCTGAATTTTGGGATTTGACTGATTTCTTTTTCCAGGCTCCAACATCTTATGATGAAAAAGCAAGTAAAAACTGGAAGGAAGAAACTCCAACTTTGATGCAGGAATTGATTTCGGTTCTTGAAAATATCGAAGATTTTAGTTCAGTAAATATTGAAACTATCGTAAAAGATTGGTTGACTAAAAACGAAATCGGAATGGGGAAAGTTATGCAACCTTTCCGTCTAAGTTTGGTTGGAGCTTTGAAAGGTCCTCACCTATTTGACATTGTTGAAATCATTGGAAAAGAAGAAACTATTTCAAGAATTCAGAAAGCAATTGCTACTTTATAAAAACAAAAAAGCTCCCAAATTGGGAGCTTTTTTTTATATGATTTTTAAATCGGCCATGACTTTAAACTCGCCTTCCGTTAATTGGTTTGACATATTTGCTCCCCAATTCATAGCTCCAGGCATATACAACCACAGGATTTCGTTAGTCTCACAATCAACAATAATTTTAAAATATACAATTGTAGACATCGATACAAATGGTGCATTCGACTTCACAATTCCGTAAGGAGCTGTATAAACTACAGCAGTATTTTTTGCTTTGTTAACAAGCGCATCATTTAACTCCGCTTCAGGAACGAACTTTAAATCTCCACCGTAATTTTTTATTGCAGCTTCTTTTGTTCTACCTTTTGCTAACATATTATCTTCAACTAATAATGTTTTCCCTTTTAATTTAGAAACATTTTCTTTAGCCATTTTTTCAGCATACTTATCAAAATTTAAAACTTTATTATTAGCAATAATCCAATCTACATTAGCTTGCAAAATTGTTAAAGCATATTTATAATCAGCTTCAGATAAAGACTTATCATTATTTAAATTTCTAGATGGTAAATAAATCTTTGAATCTGTTTTAATAATATTACTTTCAATTCTTGTAAATGCAATTGCAGGAACATTTTGATTTGTTTTTACTCCCCAATAACCTTTATCATTTAGTTGAACTAATCTTAAAACTGCATATGATTTATCTTTTGCTTTTTGCAAAGCTTTGATTTCTGTACTTGTTTTAAACTCCATTTTATCGGTGAAAGTCCAATATTTTTGAGCATAAATTTTAAAGTCTCTATTGAAATCAACTATAAATTTTTTGTAATCAGCTAATTCGTCAGCCTTCTTTGGTTTGTCTAATTTCTTTAAAACATCTTCATCTTCCTCAATAACTTCAACAAGTAACGGACGAGTTTTCAATTGTTTTAATTCTTCAGGATCTGCATAAAAACTAACATTAATCTGAGCTTTCGAAGCGAAAGACGTTAACAGTAAAAAGTAAAATAGAATTTTTTTCATAAATTTTGTTTTGGTTAAATTTTAAACCAAAAATAGAATAAATTTTAACAGAAAAAATCTTCTAAAGAAAATATATAGATATCAAACTAATTATATTATTCGTAATTTTAAAAAATTAATAAAAAACTAAATCAATATCATCATGGGTACAGCATTTATTATCATTATAGTCTTCGGATTATTTATTTTAATGTCTTCGTTCTTTACTGTCAAGCAACAATCTTCTGTAGTTATAGAACGATTTGGAAAATTTCACAGCGTGAGAAATTCAGGATTACAACTAAAAATTCCAATAGTTGACAGATTGGCCGGACGTGTAAATCTTAAAATTCAACAGCTTGATGTTATCATCGAAACCAAAACTAAAGACAACGTTTTTATCAAAATGAAAGTTTCGGTTCAGTTTAAAGTGATTCAGGAAAAAGTATATGATGCTTTTTATAAATTAGAATATCCACACGATCAAATTACTGCTTATGTATTTGATGTTGTTCGTGCCGAAGTTCCTAAACTAAAATTAGATGACGTTTTTGAAAGAAAAGATGATATTGCAATTGCTGTAAAAAGAGAATTGAATGAAGCAATGACTACTTACGGATATGATATTATCAATACTTTGGTTACCGATATTGATCCGGACATTCAGGTAAAAAATGCAATGAACAGAATTAATGCTGCTGACAGAGAAAAAACCGCTGCTGAATTTGAAGCTGAAAGTTCAAGAATCAGAATCGTTGCAAAAGCAAAAGCTGAAGCCGAAAGTAAACGTTTGCAAGGTCAAGGTATTGCAGATCAACGCCGTGAAATTGCCAGAGGTTTAGTAGAAAGTGTTGAAGTTTTGAATAATGTTGGTATAAATTCTCAAGAAGCTTCTGCCCTAATTGTAGTTACTCAACATTATGATACACTTCAAGCAATTGGTGCCGATGCAAATTCTAATTTAATTTTGTTACCAAATTCTCCACAAGCCGGTAGTGATATGTTGAATAATATGGTTGCATCTTTTACAGCTTCAAATCAAGTTGGTGAAATGATGAAGAAAAACAATAAAAAAATTGTGAAACCAAAACCTATTGAACCACAATCTGGTTACGAAGATGACATTCAACCGGAAGTAAAATAATTATAGAAAACAAAAAAGAGGCTCATTTGCCTCTTTTTTTATTAATAAACCAATTGATAATAAACGGTAAAATCGATTGCAAAATTTGTGGATATGATCTGGTGAAATATTCTTTATAAGAAGAAAAAACACCACTAAGAATATTTTGAGGTGTAATTGATTCCTTCGTTTTTTGATAACTTAAAACCAATTTCTGATAATTAATCTCTTTTTCTAATTTCAGAATTTCTAAATCTCTTTCGATTTCTGCGTATGATGAGTATTTTTTAGTTTCCATAATTAGTCATTAAAAAAGATTTCTGAAAATTTTTCCAAAATTGGACCTTCAACAAACTTGTCTTTTATGAAGAAAACTAGAATTGTAACAACAAGATAGATCCCTCCTACTGTCAGAAATCCTAAAGTATAACTACCAAATAAACTACTAAAAGCAAATCCTGCAGCTACAGATCCAAATAGTAAAACCATACTTAAACCTAACAAAATCAAAACAAACTTAAAAATTAAAGTTGTTGATTTCATCGCAACCTTAAAACCCCAAAGCTTATAATAAGCTAAGTGACTTTCCAGGTAAACTTTAGCTTGATCCTGAATGTTTTCAGTATTTTCTTTTAATTCTTCAAAAGCCATAATTGTTATTTTAATTTAAAAAAAAGAAGCACAAAACTCATGATAAAATAATTGCAATTTGATTATTCTAAAATTAAAATAACCAAAACAATTATCAAAATCACATTGAGCTTTGTGCTTCCTGGATTATTATTTTTGAAGTTTAGCGTTTTGCGCTTTTAAATCAGCCAGTTTAGATTCCAAAAAACTGATAACCTCTTCTGTTTTATAACTCATATTAGAAAGTAATTCTCCATAAGTTCCATCTAAATTTTCTTTTGCATGTGTAAATTTTTCACGCAAAACTTCAGAACTTGCAGAAATTGAATCCTTCAAATTGTGTGTTGCATCATCTAAACCTTCTTTAAGTTTAGCACGAGTTTTAGATCCTTTGTCAGGAGCAAATAAAATTCCGATCGCTGCACCAGCGGCGGCAGCACCCAAAATTGCTGCTACTGTATTTAAGTTCTTTGACATAATATTAAAATTTAAATGATTAATAAAGGTACTCATTTTTTAAATTATAAAATACCAGCTAAATACTATTTACTAAAATTTAACAATAAATTTAATACACGTAAGCTACAGCTTCAAATTTTCCATCTGCTTTTTCAACAATGCTTACAAACGGATATCCATTCGAAGCCGATTGTGTTTTAATTCTCAAAGCAGTACTTTTTTGATTTGCAATTGGCGGTTCCCCTTTTGTATTTGTCGAAACTCCGGAAAAGTTAGCAACTTGTTTTAAACCTATTGTCTTTTCCTGAGGCAAAACTGTAACAAATTTATAATCTGATTTTGAATCTACTATTACTTTATCTGATATTTTTTGAGTTTTATTTGTTTGTTTGTTTGTTAATTGAGAAACAGCAAATTTGCTAATTTTATGTTCTTCGGCATTTCCGTTAAAAGAATAATAAACCAAATCATTTTCCAGTTTTATAAAATTAACATCAAGTTGTTCACCGTTATGTTTTGTAATTTGATGTGTTTGAGAAATTGCAATATTTGCAAATAAAATTGATAGCGTAAAAATGATACTTTTCATAAGTAAATAAATTTTAAATTTTTAAATTGTTTATAGTCAAACGATGAAAATCAAAATTTGAAACTATTAGAAAATAAATAATTCTATGATATTTTACTATTATGAAATCATCTTGAAAAAATACTTTTACGCTGAAATATTATCAAAACCAAATCACAATAAAAATTAGAACATAAAATAATTGGCGAGAATTCAGATTTAGAATTAAAAACTAAAATCAAAAACTTATCATTTTTAAAACTTTAGTCTAACTCAATTTTGATTCTCAACTTTTATTTCAAATTGTCGAAAAAACTTTTCTCATTTGACAGTCTGATAAAAATACTAACTTTATAAACAATTGTATGTTAATAACCCGTTAAACTGAGAAAAATAACGGTAAAAACTAAAATAAAGAGCTAAAATCAACGATTATTCAAAAGATGAGTTAAGAGATGAAAGAAATGAAAAAATAGCTTAAAATCAATTTATGAATGTTGTTTTTAATCTAAAAAATCTATTATTTTTAAATTAATAATAGTTTTTATATATAATTTACAAAATCTTTTAAATTATAATAATCAATAATTTAAATTTATATAAAGTAAAATTTGCTATTCTTTCCAAAAATTTCAGTTTTCAATCTAAATATACTTGAATTTATAAAAATAGCTTCTATTCTTAACTTTATAAACAATTCGTTGTTAATAAACCTGAAAGTGAAGCAAAATAAGGTCTAAAATTAAAATAAAGCTTAATTTTTAACGATTTTTAGAAAGATGAGTTAAGAGATGGAAGAAGTAAATTTTTAGCTTAAAATTAATTTATGAAGGTCACTTTTGATCTAAAAATTCTATAAAATTTACATTTTTAATAGAAAATATAAATAATAAAAAAAGCGCTTATAAAAAGCGCTTTTCAATAGATTCTAATGATATTATTTTTTTACTAACTCGGCAAGAATTTCAATTTCTCTTTCCGAAGCATTTTTTGGTGGATTTGCATTTAATTTCAAAATTTCTTCTTCAAATTGATTTCTGAAACTTTCATTTTCCAAATCTCTCAAATTCAAAAGTGCTTTTGATCTAACATAAGTAGATTCACTTCTTAAAGACATTGTATATAATTTTTTAATATCATCTTCTTCAAAATCCTTAGATTTCAAAATTGAATATTTCAAAATAAATTGAGCAAATAACAATGAACCTTTATTATTGTTAATATTCTTCTTTAATGAATTTTGTAATAAAGAAAAACTTGAAACATTTTTGATGCTCTCCCCTATTGCACTTTCAATTGCAATACGTTCCGGTTTAGTCTCAACTTTAAAATATTTATTGATATCTTTTAAAGAATTATTGATACTGTTTTCTTCTTTTTTACCTTTTTCTTCCCAAGCATCTTTAAGTCCAACAGTTTTGTTAAACACTAATTTTGAAGCAGTTGAATCTTTATCAACAGTAAAATAACCTAAACGTTGAAACTGAAATTTATCTTCATTTTGTGATGTTGATAAACTAGGTTCAACATATCCAGTGATGATTTCTAATGAATTTGGATTCACAAAATCTAAGAAATTTTTCTCTTTATAACTGTCCGGAGCTTCATCTGTAAACAAACGATCGTACATACGAACTTCTGCTTCAATTGCATGCGAAATAGAAACCCAATGTAATGTTCCAGAAACTTTTCTTTGACTTGCTTCGGTCCCACTTCCACTTAAAGAATCTGTATCATAAGTTACATGAATCTCTGTAATATTTCCTTCAGTATCTTTTATAACACTTTCTCCTTTAATGATATACGCATTTTTAAGACGTACTTCTTTTCCTAAAGTCAAACGGAAAAACTTCGCTGGAGCTTCTTCAAGAAAGTCTTCTCTTTCGATATATAATTCACGAGAAAAAGGTACTTTTCTGAATCCTGCATTTTCATCTTCCTGATTATTTTCGGCTTCAAGCCACTCTTCTTTTCCTTCAGGATAATTTGTAATTACCAATTTTACAGGATCCAAAACTGCCATTACACGAGGTGCAATTTTGTTCAAATCTTCACGAATACAAAATTCTAAAACCGATACATTAATCAAATTATCACGTTTTGCAATACCAATTGTATTAGCAAAATTACGCAAAGAAGCAGCTGTATAACCACGTCTTCTTAATCCAGAAATAGTAGACATTCTAGGATCATCCCAACCGTTAACATGCTTTTCTTTAACTAGTTGCTGTAATTTTCTTTTACTAACAACGGTATGTGATAAGTTACGTCTGGCAAATTCTCTTTGCTTTGGACGTAGTTTATTTTCATCTAAAATCTGATCTAAAAACCAATCGTATAATTCACGGTGAGGCAAAAATTCAAGTGTACAAAATGAGTGTGAAATCTCTTCTAAATAATCACTTTGTCCATGTGCCCAATCATACATTGGATAAATTTTCCAATCATCTCCAGTTCTATGGTGATGTCTGTGTAAAATTCTGTACATGATAGGATCACGCATCAACATATTCGTAGATTTCATGTCTATTTTTGCGCGAAGAATGTGGGTTCCAGCCTCAAATTCACCGTTTTTCATTCTTTCGAATAAATCTAAATTCTCTTCAACAGAACGATTTCTATATGGAGAATCAGTTCCTGTTGTAGATGGAGTTCCTTTTTGAATCGCCATGTCTTCAGAAGATTGACTATCAACATAAGCTTTATCTTTTTTAATCAATAAAACCGCCCAATCATACAATTGTTGAAAATAATCAGAAGCATAACGTTCTTCTGCCCAGGTATAACCTAGCCATTCAACATCTTTTTTAATTGCATCAACAAATTCCTGTTCTTCTTTTTCAGGGTTTGTATCATCAAAACGTAAATTCACAGGAGATTGATAATCAATTCCTAAACCAAAATTTAATGCAATAGAACTTGCATGACCAATGTGTAGATAACCATTAGGTTCTGGTGGAAAACGAAAGTGAAGCTTATTTTGTGATAGACCTGATTTAAGATCTTCTTCTATGATTTGTTCAATAAAATTGAGTGATTTCTCTTCTGATGCCATTATTTTATAGTAATTTTAGCAAAGATAAAAAAATAGATGATAGATAGAGGATTAGGGGTAAGAGACTTTAAATTAAATTAATCACTATTTTTGCATAAATATTCAAGGTTATGAGACAATTAACTGTTACAATTCCAGACGATTTTTACGAAACTTTCATTAATTTTTTTAAACACATTCCAGATGTTTCTATAGATGAAAACACAGCGAATGAGGTTCCATTATGGCAACAAGAAATGGTTTTAGAACGTATAAAAAATGCTAAGCCAGAAGATTATATTGATGCTGATGTGGCTTTGAAAAATTTAAAAAATAAATATGGTTTTTAAAGTTTTAATACTAAAAAGAGCCGATTTAGAAATTGAAGAAAGTTTTTTATATTATGAAAATATTAGAAAAGGTTTGGGAGAAAAATTTATTTTAGATTACAAAGACCATTTGAAAACGCTTTATAAATTTCCTTTTTTTGAGGAAAAATACAACGTTGTTCATACTTTACCTTTAAAAAAATTTCCTTACACAATCCACTTTACAATTGATGAATTAGAAAAAATAGTTTCCATACATGCTATTACATCCAATCACCAAGATCCAAATATTACAAGAATAAAATTATAAAAATGGGAATCATAAAATTAAAAAACATTCGTACTTTTTCATACCACGGATGTATGATTGAAGAAGGAAAAATTGGATCTGACTACACAGTAGATCTAAAAATTAAAGCTAGTTTAGAGAAATCAGCAGAAAGTGATCATTTATTAGACACCGTTGATTATGTACATTTAAACAAAATTGTTACCGAAGAAATGGCAATTCGTTCCCATTTATTAGAACATGTTGCCAAAAGAATCAATAATCGCGTACTTGCAGAAATAAAAACTGTAGAAAAAACAACAGTTTGGGTTTCTAAAATAAATCCTCCTATAGGTGGTGATGTTGAAACAGTTACTATAAAAATGACCGAAATTAGAAAGTAATTCTTTAAAATAAAAAGCAAAATTTTAAAAATACTTCATTTTAAAGTTTTGAAATTTAAAGATTTTAGTTACTTTTGCCATCCGTTCAAGTAATGGCGTCGTGGCCGAGCGGCTAGGCTGGGCTCTGCAAAAGCTCCTACTCCGGTTCGAATCCGGACGATGCCTCAAAACCTTCAAAGCAATTTGAAGGTTTTTTTATGTCTAAATTTTACCAAAGTTTTATTCTATTGAGTTTATTTTTGTCAAAGTTTAAAACTTTGACAGATTTATAAGCATAAAAAAACCTCTGAAATTCAGAGGTTTAATTTATCTTTTTAAAAGCTTCTTTTCACTTTTTATTCTTCGAATACTATCTCTAATAAACTCTTTATTTTCATAATAGTTTTCCTGTACTTCTTTTTCTACAATAATAACTTTAATTGGAACAAGTCTTGGTAAAAGATAATTTTCAGAACCAGGGAAAGAATAACCAATATCATTAATTACGAAAATAGAGCCTTTTTTTAGCTTTTTAACGGCATTATTAACATCACTATTAAAACTATTTCCAGTGACCACAACCTTTTTATTATTAGAAAACTTTATAATAAAACTGTTTATTTTATATTTTGAAATATTCAAGTCGAAAAGGAAATAATCAGGCAAACCAAAACCAATTCTAGAATCTAAAAGCTCCTCTTTAGTCATTTCTAAAATACATTTTTCACAACAATTTTTATCATTAATTGTGGCGAAAAAAAAACTTTTAATTTCTTTTATTCTAAATTTATGTTCCTCTGTAATTTTAGAACCATCATTCAATTCAATATCAAGTTTAATTACTGAAAAGAGACCTGATCCAGGACTTAGTGAATATTTTCCTTCTGATATTTTATTTAATCCTACACCAGTTGCAATAAATGATTTACAATTTGGAATTGCAATAGAAATTGGATTTGAAACTCCTCTATAAACCACATTTAATTGATCAGCAGAAACTACAGCCAGATTAGATTTATCAACAACTAAAGAATCTTTTTGTGCCACAATATGTAGTGAAAAAGAAAAAAAGAAGAATAAAAGTATTTTTCTAACCATAGTAAATGTTCTACTTCTCTATCTTCTCAAAAGCATTTTTAACCATTTCTTTTTCTTTTGGAAACCAACCTTGAATCATTAAAACAAATCCAAAAACCATTAAAACAATACTGATTCCTTTTTTGATTTTAAGAATGTTTGATGGTGTCATTTTAGATTTTAATTGTTTGGCTAATAGAATTTTAAAACAATCAACTAACAAATAAGTAATAATTACAGAAGTAAAAAAAGTAAACATTCTTGAGTTTTGCATTTCTAATTTTGGTCCTACAGAAATGATAACTGCCAGCCAAAAACCAAGAACTCCAATATTGATAACGTTCAGTAAAAAACCTTTTACAAACAAACTTCCGTAGTTTCTTTTGATAATATCACGATCAATTTCTTCATCGTCGATTTTTTCTTCATTTCTTAATCTTATGAAAGAAATTAAACCATAAGCTAACATGATAATTCCACCAAAAATAAAAAGTGCCGGTTTGTCTTTTAAACTCTGAATTAATCTATAACTTCCTAAATAAGCGATTGCTATAAAAAAAATATCACCTAATACTACTCCAAGATCAAATACCAATGCGGCTCTGAATCCTTTTGTAATACTGGTTTCAAGTAATATAAAAAATACTGGACCTACCATAAAACTTAAAAAAAGTCCCCATGGCAGTCCAGCCAAAATATCATTTATCATTCAAATACAATTTGTTATTTTACTTCTTCGATTTTACCTCCAAAGACTGTTTTCTGATTAATTTGTTTCGGTTTACCATAAATATAAATAGAGCCTCCTGCGCTTACTTTTGCATCTACAAGGGTAGAAGCATTCACATCTGCTTTTCCTCCCGCAGAAACGCTTACAGTAGTTTGAGACGTACTCAATTTACTAGCTAGTAAATATCCGCCAGCTCCTAAACTTGCATCCTGGTTTGCTGCTTTACCAGACAAAGTTATAGAACCTCCTGAAACTGAACTCACTTTCAACTTATCAACATCTAAATTAACATCAATAGTTGCACCTTCCTGAGCACTTACTTTAAAAGACGTAGCTTTTATAGCTTCTGTACTTGTTACATTAGCACCTTCATTAACATCGATAAGTTCTAAATGTTTATAATAAAGCGTTATATCTAAATCATTTCCGGATAATAATTTTGGAAAAGGCATTCTTAGTTTTAATACACCTTTCTTGTTAACAACTTCAACTTCTGATTCACGTGTTCCTTTAATAACTACTTTATTTTCTGAAGACTGAACCAATTTTACACTCAACTTATCAAATACTTTTACGGTATCAAAATCACCTACATCCTTGGTAACCTGACCAAAAGACATTTGAATAAATAAAATTGCCGCTCCTATAATTAACTTTTTCATACTTTTATTTTTAAAATTAAACTTCTATTCTGCTCTTCTTAAAAAATGAAAATCCAGTTGTTTCTTCACTAAATCAGCATTTTTTACTTTTACATAAATTTCATCTCCTAATTGCAAGACACTATTTGAAGTTGCTCCAACTAAAGCATATTGCTTTTCATCGAAAGTATAATAATCATCTTTTATTTCTCTGATTCTTACCATTCCTTCGCATTTGTTAGAAACAATTTCAACATAAATTCCCCATTCAGTAACTCCGGAAATAACTCCAAGGAATTCTTCGTCCTGGTGATCCTGCATGTATTTAACCTGCATGTATTTAATACTATCACGTTCAGCATTTGTTGCTAAACTTTCCATATTCGAACAATGTAAACACTTTGTTTCGTAAACTTCTTCATCTACAGAAGCGCCATTATCTAAATAATATTGCAGCAAACGATGTACCATAACGTCTGGATAACGACGAATTGGCGAAGTAAAATGGCTGTAATAATCAAAAGCTAATCCGTAATGACCAATGTTTTCTGTCGAATATTTGGCTTTACTCATACTTCTAATAGCAAGAGTATCAATTAAATTTTGTTCTTTTTTACCATTTACTTCTTCCATCAAAGCATTCAATGATTTCGAAATATCTCCTTTGTTTCTAAAATCTATTTTGTAACCAAATTTAGCAATTACGGTTTGCATCGCAATTAACTTGTCTTCATTTGGTTCATCATGAATTCTGTAAACGAATGTTTTCTTTTGTTTTCCAATGTATTCAGCCACTTTTCTATTGGCCAAAAGCATGAATTCTTCAATAAGATGATTTGCATCTTTAGAAACTTTAAAGTAAACCCCTTCTGGTTCACCTTCAGCATCTAAGTTGAATTTTACTTCGACTTTATCGAAAGAAATAGCACCATTTGCCATTCTTTTCTTTCTTAAAATCTTAGCCAATTCATCTAATTTTAAAGTAGCATTTGTAATTTCCTCAGAAACTGTATAAGATTCTCCGGTAATTGAAATATCAACAGGAATCGTACTATCTTTTGTTTCAATGATATATTGCGCTTCTTCATAAGCAAAACGCTGATCTGAATAAATTACAGTTCTACCAAACCATTGGTTAATAACTTGTGCATTTTCTGAAACTTCAAAAATGGCTGAGAATGTATATTTCTCTTCATTCGGACGAAGCGAACAAGCAAAATTAGATAAAACTTCCGGAAGCATTGGCACTACTCTATCGACCAAATAAACCGAAGTTGCTCGTTGATAAGCTTCATCATCAAGGATTGTTCCTTCTTCAAGATAATAGGAAACATCGGCAATATGAATACCAATTTCGTAATTTCCATTCTCTAACTTTTTGAAAGATAAGGCATCATCAAAATCTTTTGCATCTTTTGGATCTATCGTAAACGTAAGTGTATCACGCATATCACGACGTTTTGCAATCTCAGATTCCTGAATCGAAGTATCTATTTTTTGTGCATAAACCTCTACTTCTACCGGAAAATCTGACGGTAAACCATATTCGGCTAAAATTGCATGGATTTCAGTATTATGTTCTCCAGGTTTTCCTAAAACTCTGATAACAGATCCAAACGGACTATCAGCTCTTTTTGGCCAATCTTCAATGGTAACTAAAACAACATCACCATTTTCTGCTTCTCCAATTTTATCTTTAGGAATAAAAATATCGGTATACATTTTAGGATTTGCGGTAGATACAAATGCAAAATTTGCCTGAATATCTATAACTCCAACAAATTCTGTTTTGTTTCTTTCTATAACTTCAATTACTTCACCTTCAGGTCTTTTTCCTTTTCTTCGGTTATAAACATAAACTTTTACTTTGTCTTTGTCTAAGGCACGATTCAAATTATTGGTTGGAATAAAAACATCTTCACTAAAATCAGGACAAATAAAATATGCCGTTTTTCTGCTCGTCATATCAATTGTTCCTTCGTAATAATCCTGACTTTCTGCTTTTACTAAATATTTACCCGGTTCAGTTTCTATAATTTTTTTTGAAGTAGCCAGAATTTTTAAATCTTTTATAATCTGATTTCTGCTTTTTGTATCATCAAGTTCTAACTTTGCTCCTATTTGTTTGTAATTGAATGCTTTATTTGGGCTTTGCGATAAAATTTTTATTATTTTGCTTGAGAAATCTTTCTCATTTTTTATCGGCTTTCTAATTTTCTTACTCATATATCTTTTCTTAAAAAGTTAAAATTACAAATAAGATATCAGATTATAGATTTTAACAAATAAATTATTAAAAATATAACTTTCAAAAGGAGATACTTATTGATTTCCAAAGGTCATTTGTAATTCGCATATTTAAAATTACTTATAACGAAAACCTTTAGTTATACTCATTTCGTATCTTTACAAAAAGACGCATTATGGAAAGCTTCAAAACCATTGCAGTATTCAATTATCAGCACGAAACCGTAGTTCTCAAACACTTATTAGAACAAGAAGAAATTCCGTATTTTTTCGAAAACGAAATCACTCTTTCTGTGGCTCCAATGTATTCGGCTGCACTTGGAGGAATCAAACTCAAAGTTCATCCAAACGATTTCGAAGAAGTTCAGCAAATCTTAGACAATCTTAATAACCCACTTAAAATTGTTTAAACTCATCTAATTTTTCAATTTCAAGATTTTTTTTTCTTTTTAAATTTTCAAAGTTGTCAACATATATTAAATACAACAAAAAGAAAAATTTAAATTAAATTAATTTTTGTTTGTTATTATAGCTTGTTAATATGTGCTATAAATTTATTTTTAAAAGCATTGAAATGAAGTTTCTCTTAGTTATCTTGAGTTATCAACATACTTATATTTCGTTAAAAGTCTAATTTATAAGACTTTTTGTATTTTAATTAACAATGGTTAACAACCAAAAAAGGATTCATTTTGTAGATAAGTTCACATGTTGATATTTGTTGAAAATAGCATTTTTGATATTGATAACTTTTCCAAAAATTCATGAAACTTTATTAGGTTATTTCATTCCGGTTTTGGATTAGTTTTTTTTTCGACACAACCAAAAAAAACTTCTAATTTTCTATCTCAACTTATTAACAAATAATGTTAACTTAAAGTTAATTGAATATCAACGAATTAGCTTTTGCTATTAACATTATAAAATTTTAACAAAATAAATGAATATTATTTATTGATTATGAGATACTTATAGAGTTGTTAATAATGTTGATAAGTGTTAAGGTTTTGATAGTAAGATAGTTGTAAATTTATGTTTTTCTGCCACGAATTTCACGAATGTACGCGAATTTTAATTGTTACGTTTTGAGCAAGATTTAAAACTAACTATGAAAAAGAAATTAGTGAAAATTAGTGAAATTCATGGCAAACATTTATTAAATGAGTAAATTTGTACTACACAACTTAATAGTATAGAAAAGATGAAAATTTCGATAGGAAATGACCACGCAGGACCAGATTATAAAAAAGCAATTGTAACGATGCTTAAAGCAAAAGGATATGAAGTAACTAATTATGGTACAGATTCTGAAGATTCTGTTGATTATCCAGATTATGGTCATCCGGTTGCAAATGATGTATCTGAAGGTAAAGCTGATTTTGGAATCGTTATCTGCGGAAGCGGAAACGGAATTGCAATGACTGTTAATAAACACCCGAAAGTTAGAGCTGGTTTATGCTGGACTAAAGAAATTGCTTATTTAACACGTTTACATAACGATGCAAATATTGTGAGTATTCCGGCGCGTTTTACATCTATTCCTCAAGCAGTTGAAATTGTTGAAACGTTTTTAACAACTGCTTTTGAAGGTGGAAGACACCAAAACAGAGTGAATAAAATCGCTTGTCAGTAAAAAGTCAAAAAAAAATTGGGTGCTTCGCACCAATAAGAATAGCAAACCGGGCGGATTTTTGAAATTCATCCGGTTTTTTTATTTAAACAGCTAAATTTCAGATCATTATAATACTTTTTTATACTTATTAACATTGTTAATATCTATAGTTTTGTATCGCTAATTAATTAAAAATAAAGCAATTGTAAAAATATTTACGTTGTTAATAAACAGCAGAACAGCAATTAAAATTTGAATAAAAACAATTGCCGAGAAATTTATAATAAAAGAAGATTTACTCGTTTTATGTCTAAAGAAAAGCATAGCTGTTAATAAACCTATTGTTCCGCCAATTGCTTCAAAGAAAAACAGTGTATTTTCAGGAATTCTACGTTTATTTTTTCTGGCTTGATTTTTATCATATCCGGCAAGAATAAAAACGAAGATATTTACAAATAAAAAATACAGTAATAAAACTTTCATAGGCTAAAAATTAAAAACAAAGATATTATTTTAGCCGAGTGATTTATAAATCTGTTCATGGTTTTAAAAGACAGATTATCTCATTTTGTAATCAAGAAATTATTTCATTAAAAGTATGACTAATATTCAATTCATTGCCAAGACTGTTCAAACAGCAGCGATTAACATTCAAAACACGGTTAAATTATTAGAGGAAGATTGTACGATTCCGTTTATTTCGCGTTACCGAAAAGATACAACCGGAAATCTTGATGAAGTTCAGATTGAGCAAATTGCAAAACTTCATAAAGAATATGAAGCGATTGTAAAACGTAAAGAAGCTGTTCTAAAATCGATCGAAGAACAAAAATCGCTTACGCCTGAATTGAAACAAAAAATTGAGCAAAGTTTTGATTTACAAGAAATAGAAGATTTTTATCTTCCTTATAAAAAGAAGAAAAAAACAAAAGCAGATGTTGCGCGCGAATTTGGTTTAGAACCTTTGGCGAAAATCATTATGTCTGAAAATGATGTTGATGTTGATTTTATTTCGACACAATATCTTAATGAAAATGTTATTAACGAAGAAGCTGCGATGCAAGGCGCACGTGATATTGTTGCAGAATGGATTAACGAAAACATTTATGTTCGTAAACAATTAAGACGTTTATATCAGCGAAAAGCAACGATTGGAACTAAAGTTGTAAAAAAGAAAGCTGAAGAAGAAGGAGCGCAAAAATTCAGTCAATATTTTGATTGGGAAGAACCTTTGACAAAAGCGCCTTCACACCGTTTATTGGCAATGCTTCGTGCAGAAAACGAAGGTTTTGTTAAGATGAAAGTTGATGTTGATATCGATGAAGCTTATGATGTTATTGACGAAATAATCATTAAAAAGCAAAATAGTACAACGGCACATTTGCAATTAGCGATTGAAGATAGTTATAAACGATTGTTGAATCCGGCGATTGGAAACGAAACTTTGCAAGAAGCAAAAGCAAAAGCCGATGCCAATTCTATTCAGGTTTTTGCGAACAATTTAGGTCAGTTATTATTAGCGCCGCCTTTGGGCGAAAAACGTATTTTGGCTATAGATCCAGGATTTAGAAGTGGTTGTAAAGTAGTTTGTCTGGACGAAAAAGGCGATTTACTTTATAATGAAACGATTTATCCGCACGCGCCTCAAAATGAGGAAGCAATGGCGATCAAGAAAATCCGTTCGATGGTAAATGCGTATCAAATTGATGCAATTTCTATCGGGAACGGAACCGCTTCGAGAGAAACGGAATTTTTCATAAAAAAAATCGCGTTTGACAAACCGCTGCAAGTTTTCATCGTTTCTGAGGCTGGAGCTTCGGTATATTCGGCTTCAAAAATTGCGCGTGAAGAATTTCCTAATTATGATGTAACGGTTCGTGGATCAGTTTCTATCGGACGTCGACTTTCTGATCCTTTGGCTGAATTGGTGAAAATTGATCCAAAAGCAATTGGAGTTGGACAATATCAACATGATGTTGATCAAACTAAACTTAAAGAAGAACTTGATAACACAGTAATTCGTTGTGTGAACTCGGTTGGAATCAATATTAATACGGCAAGTAAACATTTACTAAGTTATGTGAGTGGAATAGGGGAGAAATTGGCTGAAAATATCGTGCAATATCGTTCTGAAAATGGTCCGTTTGAAGACAGAAAACAGCTAAAAAAAGTGCCTCGCTTAGGCGAGAAAGCGTATCAGCAAGGCGCGGCTTTTATTAGAATTTCGAATGCTAAAAATCCGTTGGATAATTCGGCAGTACATCCGGAAGCTTATCCGGTTGTTGAAAAGATGGCAAAAGATTTAAAACTTTCGGTAAACGACTTAATTGCAAACAAAGAAAAAACAGCCTTAATTAAGGCCGAAAACTATATTACACCTGAAATTGGTTTACTTACATTAAAAGACATCATAAAAGAGCTTGAAAAACCTGGATTAGACCCAAGAAAGTCGGCTAAGGTTTTTGAATTTGATGCAAACGTAAAATCAATCAAAGATTTGAGAACCGGAATGATTCTGCCTGGAATTGTTAATAACATCACCAATTTTGGTTGTTTTGTTGATATCGGAATCAAAGAAAGCGGATTGGTTCACATTTCTCAATTGAAAGCTGGTTTTGTAAGCGACGTAAACGAAGTGGTAAAACTTCACCAACATGTTGATGTAAAAGTTACTGAAGTTGATGAAGACAGAAAGAGAATTCAGTTGACGATGGTATTGTAAAAAATTAAATTCCAATATTTTAAATTTAAAACTTCAACGGAATAATTTAAAAAAAATCCCAAATTTCAATTGAAATTTGGGATTTTTTGTTTTCAGGATTATTTTAAAATAACCTTTTTGGTAATGCTTTTATTTCCATTTGTAATTTTGATCAAATACAAACCTGAAGAATAATTAGCTAAATTAATTTCTGTATTTTCAGCAGTTGTTTTTTGCTCTAAAATTATTTTTCCTTGAGCAGAAATCACAGAAACTAGAGAATTTTCGGGAGCAGAAACAGTAAATTTATCATTACTTGGGTTTGGATACAGCGTAACAGTGGACTTTTCAACATCAAAATCGCCAGTTGATAAATTTGGGCTTTGCGGTAAATAAAAATTACCAGTTAATAAAAAAGAATACAGTGTTTTTAAGGTATGATTAAAATAACTGTTAGGCTCGTTTAACTGATTTAAATCTGTATAAGAAGCATTCAAATGCGTTTGATTTTCACCTGCCATTGCTGCACAGGCAAAAGCACCAACAAAAGTTGCATTATGCCATTGTCCGATTAAAGTTCCGTTTTGATTGTATCCGTCTTTAATGTTCGAAGATCCTCCCAGATTTAAACGAACAAAATCAGATGATTTTTTTGCGTATGCTTTTGCATCGGTATTTCCGTACCATACATAATCAACAGCGATTCGCCAAGGAGTTCTGGCTGCATCATATGTATATGTTTTTCCTTCTCTGTTATAACCGCCAGCTTGCGAAGAATATGGGCCAGATGCCTGGCACCAGTCTGATACTAATCCGCCAACAGCATTGTTTACAGTTAAATTGCTATTGATAATCGTATAAGATTTTGCTGCAACCTGATTCCAAAAAGTAGCATCGTTTGTAAAAGTTCCAAAAACTCTGTAATAGGCTGGAGAAAAATAAGAAGGATTGGTAATTTGGCTTCCGCCAAATTGATCTCCGGGTTTTAGTACAAAAGTATTTGCTTCAACTTCATGTGCTTTAATGGCAGCAATTAGAGTTTTAGCATCATTTTTATAATTAATTGCTCCGGTACTTCCCCATTGATAATCGGCTACGATAAGAGCAAATGCGGCATCAAGTTCAGCATCTGTTGCGCCATTTGCACCATTAATTCCTGAGCAACCATTGATTTTCCAGTTCATTACACCGTTAGAATTTACATTGTCTTTGTAGTATAGCCAAAGACCGTCAAACAATGTTTTATCAGTTGCATAAGCGGTAAGTAGCATTCCGTAGCCAATTCCTTCGGAGACAGTTTGAGAAGGATCATCAAATTTTATTCGGTATCGACCATTAGAACAGGCTTCAACAAAATTAGCTTGCCAGGTATTATAGTTGTTTCGAGCGTCCTGGCTATTTTTATTTGTTGCCATTAAGCCATTTGTAAATACAACATTGGCAGGAAAAGGTTGCTTTTGTGAATAACTTTTGAGACACAAAAAAGCAACAGTAATCAGAAGTAGGTTTTTCATAATTATTGTTATTAAATTTAGGGACTCTAAAAGTAAGATTTTTTATATAAAAATAAAACCCCAAACTACATTTGTAATTTGGGGTTTTTAATAAGATATGTGAATACTTATTTTGTTTCTTCCTCTTCTTTTTTGGCAGCAGCAGGTTGATCGTCTTTAGCAGCGTTTTTGAATTCTTTGATTCCGCTTCCTAAACCTTTCATTAATTCTGGAATTTTTTTACCTCCAAAAAGTAAAATCACAATACCTACTATTACAAGGATTTCTGTAAGACCTAATCTTCCCATGATTGTATATTTAATGCCGAAGCAAATTGTTTTCTTAGATTGTACCGCAAAGGTATATAGAAATATACGAACAAAAAGTGTTTTTGGATTAAAATATTTGTATTTAGCAACGTTAAATATTTTATAAAATCTTAAATTAAGTATATTCACCAAATTTATGCTAGCATCAACAAGACTATTAATTATTATATTTGCTTACATAAAGAACCGTAATGACTAAGAAGAAATTCGATTTTAGAAAAAAATTATTTATCAAAAACCGATTGGTCATTTTGAATGAAGATACTTTTGAAGAGATTTTTTCATTCAAATTAAATTTAATGAATGTTTTCGTAACGTTTACATTAGGCGGAATATTTTTGATCTTAATAACTACTTTTATCATTGCTTTTACGCCTTTAAGAGAATTTATTCCGGGATATTCTTCTTCTGAATTAAAAAGAAACGCAACAGAATTGGCTATAAAATCTGATTCATTGGAAACGGCTTTAAAGAAAAATGAAGCTTATATAAATGGAATTCAAAAAGTATTAAGAGGCGAATTAGAATATGCTAAATTTAATAAAGATTCTATTTTAGCAGAAGTTGATGAACCTTCAGAAGTAAATATGAAAGCCTCAGAAGAAGAAATTAAATTAAGAGAAGAAGTTTCAAAAGTGGAGAAGGAGTCTGTTGACAAAAAGCAAAGTAAGAACAAAAGTGACAAGAAATAATACCATAAGAAATGTCTATTAAATCAGTAGCAGCAAAATTATTTGCCAGCAAAATATACTACGATACTTTGGCTTGGTCCAAAAAACCGGTAGAAACTCAGCAAGAAATATTTAAAAGTTTAATTAATAGCGCAAGAGAAACCGAGTTTGGTGTTGATCATCATTTTGATAAAATAAAAACCGTTCATGATTTCAAGAAGCGTGTTCCAATTCGTGATTATGAAGATTTGAAACCTTATATTGATAAGGTTCGAATGGGCGAAAAAAATATTCTTTGGAAAGGAAAACCATTATATTTTGCTAAAACTTCAGGAACAACTTCAGGCGCAAAGTATATTCCATTGACCAAAGAATCAATGCCGTATCATATTGAAGCATCACGAAACGCGATTCTACATTATATATATGAAACTGGAAACGCTGATTTTGTTGACGGAAAAATGATTTTTTTGCAAGGAAGTCCAATTTTAGTTGAAAAATACGGAATCAAATTTGGAAGATTATCAGGAATTGGAGCGCATTTTGTTCCAAAATACCTTCAAAAAAACCGCATGCCGTCTTGGGAAACCAATTGTATTGATGATTGGGAAACTAAAATAGACGCTATTGTCGAGGAAACAATCGAGCAGGATATGACTATTATTTCCGGGATTCCGTCGTGGGTTCAAATGTATTTTGAGCGTTTGCAGGAAAAAAGCGGAGGAAAGAAAATTGGCGATTTATTCAAGAATTTCAACTTGTTTATTTACGGTGGCGTAAATTATGAACCTTATCGTGCAAAGTTCGAAAATATGATTGGGCGTAAAGTCGACAGCATTGAATTGTTTCCGGCTTCTGAAGGATTTTTTGCTTATCAGGATTCTCAAAAAACAAAAGGAATGTTGCTATTGTTGAATTCAGGAATTTTCTACGAATTCATAAAAGCCGATGAATTTTTTACTGAAAACCCAAAAAGTTATACCGTTGGCGAAGTTGAAGTTGGTGTAAATTATGCTTTGATTATTTCGACAAATGCAGGACTTTGGCGTTATAATATTGGAGATACTGTTCAATTTACTTCTTTATTTCCGCATAAAGTTATTGTTTCGGGTCGAATCAAACATTACATTTCTGCTTTTGGAGAGCACGTTATTGCAAACGAAGTCGAAAAAGCGATGAAAGAAGCAACAGAAGGAACTAAGATTGTAATTAACGAGTTTACAGTTGCGCCACAAATTAATCCGTCAAGCGGATTACCGTATCATGAATGGTTGGTTGAATTTGAAACTGAACCGGAAAATATGGACACTTTTGCAGAAGCAATAGACGCTTCGATGAGAAAGCAAAACATATATTATGATGATTTGATCACCGGAAGTGTTTTGCGAAAAGTGGTTGTAACCAAAGTTTCTAAAAACGGATTTCAGGAATATATGAAATCTCAGGGAAAACTAGGCGGGCAAAATAAAACGCCAAGATTATCGAATGATAGAAAGATTGCAGATAATTTGAAGTAATTAAAATTGTAAATCTTCATTTAAAATAAGTGTTATCAAATAACAACATGAACAGATTTCAGTTGAATTAACATTTTTAATTCCTAATTTCGTTCAATAAAATATTACCTATTACATCTTCTTAATAGAAGATTTTAAAATAATAAGCATGAAAGAAACCAAACATATATCAAGATCAAGAGCTCAGGAATCATCTGCGGCTATTGAAAAAATGTACATTACAATGCGTCACTTATTCAACCGTGGTTTTTATAAACCAATGGGAGTTTCGGGTGATAGTTTACGTGAATCATTATTAGCATTACGTCCGGAAATTTACGGAAATATAGGTGAAGAAAAAGTAGAACTTAACGGACTTTTGTACGTTATAGAACGTCTTCCGATAGGAATTGAACAATGTCGATTTATTAATTTAACTTCGGATGAAGGATATTCTAAATCACATTTTCAAGCGATTGTTCCTCCAAAAAGAAGAAGAAATTGCTACCGAATCGATGAGGAACAAATGAATGTTGAAATCACGCGCGGACGTTCAGATATTTATGATATTCTGACACATTTGACTTTCATTTTTATTGAATCTCATAAAATTAAAAACAGAGTTTTATTAGATGACGGAGGCGAAGTTTCCCGCGATTGGATGAAACTTGAACAAGCTGTAATGCAGACTAAGAAATTGCCTTTGATTGAAAAAGAAAAAGCAATCTCGCACGTTGCAAATATCTTAGGACGTACGTTTGAGGAAGTTTTAGATATTTATGATGCTTTTGGATCTGAGAATGATCCGGATCGTTTCCTGCACGTTATTTATTGGTTAGGAAAATTAGCGATCGAAGAAGTTATCGACAATAATAAAAGAACGATAACTTTTAGTCCGGTTTTAAGAGAGCGATTAGGACACCATATTCATGGTGAAATTTGGGCAACAAATATCAAGGAAGTTTTAAAGGCTAATAATCTTTTAAAAAGACCAATTCACGTAATTAGTGCGAATATGCACAGTGTAATGAATTCGATTTTTGCAACGCCTTTGTTAAAAACAAAATTCAAAGACAAATCTGATTTCTTTATTTATGAGGAATTAAGTAAATCCGGCGCAAAAGAAATTAGAAGTCATGTTGAAGATTTAGCCCTGAAAAACGGAATGATTTCATTACCGGATACATCAGGAACAAATATCGATGTTCAGATTTTTGATACGGCTAAAATTGACTGGGCAAAAACCGGATTTCCAAAAGCAGAACTTGGCGAAGCGCAACCTGTTATTATTGTAATGGATTATGCTTTTGGTGAGCAAGCTTACGAAACTATTGATGAGCTTTTGAAACCGTATAAAAAAGACACAAAATTAGAAGTAAAATCAGTATCGATAATGGGTAAAGCCGGAATTCTTGAAGGAGGAAAAGGCGACATTATGATCCCGACAGCGCATATAAATGAAGGAACTGCGGATAATTATTTCTTCGAAAATGAATTAACTGGCGCAATGTTCGAAGGAAATGACATTGCCGTTTTTGAAGGCGCAATGGTTACCGTTCTTGGAACATCATTACAAAACAGAGATTTATTGAAATTCTTTCACGAATCGACTTGGGGAGTAATTGGTCTTGAAATGGAAGGTTCCTATTATCAAAAAGCAATACAATCAGCATCAAAAATTAGAAAAAGTGTGCCACACGATATCAAAGTTCGTTATGCTTATTATGCTTCAGATAATCCATTAGAAACTGGAAGCACATTAGCTTCAGGCGGATTAGGAACAACAGGTGTAAAACCAACGTATTTGATTACGATCAAAATTTTGGAACAAATTTTCAACGTAAAATAAAAACAATAAATGAGTACAAAAGTACCCCAGAATAATGAAGATCAAGAAATTGATCTTTTTCTGATTTCAAAAAGTATTGGCCGTTTTTACGATAGAATAAACAGTTCAATTTTTAGATTAATCCAGTTTTTTGTTCGAAACTGGATTATTGTTTTATCCTTAATTATTGTTGGATTTGGGTTGGGTTGGTATCTGGATTCTAATAAAAAATCATTTCAGAATGAGATTATTGTAACGCCAAATTTTGGAAGTGTTGATTATTTATATTCTCAAATAGAATTAATCGAAGCAAAAATTGCTGCTGGAGATACTATTTTTCTAAAAAATGTGGTTGGAATTTCAAATGTAGATGCAATTCAAAAAATTGAAATTAAACCTATTTCTGATGCTTTTAAATTTGTTGAAGATAAAGAACAAAACTATGAATTGATAAAATTAATGGCAGAAGATGGTGACATTAATAAGGTTTTAATTGATAATGTTACGAGTAAAAATTATACTTTTCATACAATTACTTTCACATCAAATGAATTGGTTGATAATAAAAGATTTATCGAACCATTATTGAAATTCCTTAATAGTTCAGAATATTTTAATTCAGTTCAAAAAATAGCATTTAAAAATCTCCAGCAAGAAATTACTCAAAATGATACCATTATTGCTCAGATAGACAATGTTTTAAATGGGTTTTCGAGCACTGTAAAAAATACTAGTAAAAATGATAAATTGGTGTATTATAACGAGAATACTCAATTAAATGATATCATAAAAACGAAACAGTATCTGGTTAGTGAACAAGGGAAAAACAAACTAAAATTAGTAAGTTTTGATAAAACGATCAAAGAGATAAATTCTACTTTAAACATAAGAAACACAAAATCTGTCAACGGAAAATTAAAAATTATTTTACCAATTTTATTTCTTTTAATTTTTAGTCTTATTTTCCTTTTTAGGGCTTTTTATAGAAAACAATTGTTAAAGGAAAAATTAATTTAGAGTGTAATTTTGATAATTTCTCACTTTAAGATAAGTTTTAAATAATACAATTCAAGTTCTTTAGGTTTGTGATTGAATCATTTATGTATAAATTGGTAATGATGAGACATAAGAAATAATAGATTCTATATTTGTTATTTAATTGAAAGTTAGCTACCAATTTATTGATAAATGAAAACGAATACAATTAGAGATTACCTAACTTATGGTTCAGGACAATTAATAAATTTAATTGCGCCACTCTTAGTCGCGCCAAAAGTTATTTCTGTATGTGGTATTGAAAACTGGGGTAAGATTGGTGTTGCACTTTCTTTATTTACTTTGTTAGGATTATTTATTGATTTTGGGTCTAATATTCTCGGTGTTAAGGAAGTTAGTGTTAATAAGGACAATTTCCACAAAATTCAAGATTATCTGAATACTTCATTTGCTATTAAATTGATTTTTCTTTTAATATTAGTTCTTATTATTATCTGTGTTTGTTTAATGTTTAATAACATAGATCAAAGACTTTATTTATTAGGACTAACATTGTTATCGGCTCAATTTTTTAATATTACCTGGATTTATCAGGGTCTTGGTAAATTTGGTATTATAAATAAACTTATATTTTTTTCGAAAGTAATTTATGTCTTATTAGTTTATGCTTTAGTAAAAGGTAAAGATGATTATTACTTAGTTTTATTTATACTAGGAAGTTCAAACTCTATAGTTTATTCGTTTTTTTTTATAAAAATATACAAATCTTATCGTTTGTCTCTTTTAAATGTGAAAGCAGATTTAATTAAAAAACAATTTAGAAATGAATATTCCGTACTTATTTCTAATTTTTCAATCGCGACATATGTACAAACTCCAATTTTAATAATTCAATATTTGTTGGGAGATTATTATGCTGGGATTTACAAAATTGGAGATATGATTTTAAGTGTTTTTAGAAGCTATTTATCTGTTTTTTTTAATGTTAGTTTTCCTAAATTTTGCGAGAGCTATAGTAAAAATAAAAAAGAAGGAATTTTATTTTTAAAAAAAATAAACACGATCAACATTTTGCTGTTAATATTGGGGATTCTGATTATTATAATTGGTGGAATCATTATTATAAATATCTGTACGATAAATAATGAAATTTATAAGTTTTTAGGCTTCTATTCAGGTTTTATTATTGTACCAATTATCACGGCTTTAAATATTCCTTTTTATCAATATTTAATTTACAAAAATGAGCAAAAGATATTATCTAAAATTTTATCTTTCGGTTCTTTAATTATGTTGTTTCTGGGTTATTTTTTGACCTTATTTTTTAAATTGCAAGGAAGCTTAATTGCCGTTTTTTTAATAGAGAGTTTAATCACAACTTTAATAATATTATTTTGTTTTAAGAAGTACAAAATTAATTTAAAGACATTTCAAATCAGCAAATAAACAATATGCAAAAGCCCTATTTAGAGAAAGAAAAAGAATATTTTTCAAATACTAGAAAAGATATTATTTCCTTTATAGGTTGTGATAAAGATTTAACAATTTTAGAAATAGGTGCGGGAAGTGGTGCAACTTTATTGGAATTAAAAAATAAAGGAAATGCAAAAATAATAATAGGATATGATATAGTTGATGTTAATAAGGAGAAAGAAAAATTTGATTCTTTCATTATTGGAAATATTGAGCAGGATAATCTTCCGTTTGATTTGCAATTTTTTGATAGTATAATATTGGCAGATGTTTTAGAACATTTAGTAGAACCTCAAAATACAATTAAAAAACTAATTCCACATTTAAAAAAAGGAGGACATTTTTATATTAGTTTGCCTAATGTAAGGAATTTAGAAGTTTTTTATAAAATCTTTATCAAAGGAAGTTTTGAATATACTGATGAAGGAATTTTTGATAAAACGCACATTCGTTTTTTTTGTAAAAGCGATATGTTGAACTTGATCCACTTATTTACAGAGTTAAAAGTGCAAAAAATTGAATCAAATTTAAAACATATTTCTTCAATCAAATCAGTTTTAAACAAATTAACTTTCGGAGTTTTTGAGCAATTTTTAAGCACACAATACTTTATTAAAGTAATCCGAAATTAAAAGGAATAAATTATTAATGAATAAGAAAGTCTATATTGTTCTTTTAAACTATAATCAATCTCATGATGCAATAGAATGTTTAGAAAGTGTTTTGAAGTTAAAGTATAGTAATTATCAAATAATAATTATTGATAACAGCGAAACATCTCACCATTTTAATAATTTGCAATCATGGGCAAAAGGTGATTTAAATGTTGTTGAAACAGAATTTAAAGACCTTATTTATCCATTACAAGAAAAGCCATTATCTTTTACAAATATTGACGAAAAAGATTTTTTATCAAATTATAAAGATGAGAAAATACTTTTTGTAAAAACAGAGCAAAATAAAGGTTTTGCTGCAGGAAATAATTTGGCTTTAAAATATATATTAAAACATGGAGAATCAGATTCTTATATTTGGCTTTTAAATAGTGATACAGTAGTAGATAAAAATGTACTTACAGATATTATTTTTGAAATCAACAAAGGAGATATTTTAGATACGAAGATTATTTATGGCACGGCTTTATTAGAATATGATAATCCAAAAAAAGTTCAGTCATTAGGAGGTTTTTATCATTCAAAAACAGGATTAACAACACATTTAGGAGAAGGAATCCTGGTTAATGAAGCGATTTTAAATTTTGATAAAATAGTAGAGAAAGTAAGTTATCCGGTTGGAGCTTCAATGATTATAAAATATTCTGATCTTGAAAAGATTGGATTATTATCAGAAGATTATTTTTTATTTTATGAAGAAATTGACTGGGTTTCAAATGCAAAATTGAAAGGTGGAAATGTAAAAATATTACCTGTTTTGGGAATTTATCACAAACAAGGAAATAGTACAAAGTCAAAAATCAGCAAAAAGAAATCTGAATTTATAGATCTGGTTACAATGAGTAGCCGTATTACTTTTGCTAAAAAATTCAACAGAAAAAACCTGGTTATTATTTATCTATCAATTTTGACTTTAACTTTAGGTAATAGGATTTGGCAAAGAAACTTTAAGATAATTCCAAAAATTTTAAAATTAGTTTTTAGTAAAAAGCAAAAAATTAAAGCAATCGAATGAAAATTGATATTAAAAAGGTTTTTTTAGTGTTTCTCCCTTTTACTCAGGCACTAACTATAAATATTTTTTTCCCACTTAAAATATCTGAAATTGCTCTCGTAATTTTGATTCTATTCTATGTTAATAAAAAAACAATCTCAAGAGATACAATATGGTTCGTTAACAACAATCTAATTATTTCAATATTAGCGATTTTGGTAACATTATCATTTATCGTAAATATATATTGGAATTATCCTTATCCGGCGAAAGTAATTCCTTTTAGAATAAGTAGAGTTGGAGATAGTTTTATAAGACTCTGTTATTTTTATTTATGTTTAGCGGCTTATTTCATATCCTATCGGCTATTTACCAAAAGTATAAAAATTTTAGAAAAATGGGTTTTAGGCGCTATGATAGCAGCTATTTACGGATGGTACCTATTTTTGTCGTCCGGTTTAAACTTACCCTATTTTAAACTTCCAGGAATGGGAGATCCGCAAATATTGGGAGGTTTTATTAGATGTAGTACTTTCAAAGAAGGTAATTATTTTGGGTTATTTCTCTTACTATCAGCGTCAGTTTCTTTTTATTTAAAAAAAATGATTCAGGGTTGGTTTTTACTTTTCAGCGTGATAGTATCTATGTCTACGATTTCTATAATTTCGGTATTTCTTTTTGTTTTCTTTTTTTATAGAAAAAAACTTTTTCGTTTAAGCATTCTAATCAAAGTCGTTCCGGTATTAATAATTGGAATAATAGTATTCCTGCAAACCGATTTGTACCAAAGATATGTTTATGAAAAATTATTTGATTCATCAAAAACGCTTACTCAGAGTAATTTTTCAAAAGTAGATAGAATTATTACTGGAAGAGTGGCTTTTTATTCCGGAATAGAAAATCCATTTTTTGGAGTTGGACCTGCGAATTATGGGCTTCATTATGATTATTACAATAGGTATCAAAAAATTGTAGTAAACAGGAATGAATATTTTGATCATTTTGCACAGCGAAAAAACGAAAGAGCGATTCCAAATAATGTATACTTAGAAGTTTTATCTGAATATGGTGTAATTGCTGTAGTTTTATTTGTGTTGTTCTTATTCCTTATTTTGATGAAAGCGTACTATTTAAAGGAAGATGCCATAGTTGCTGGTATATTTAGTATAATATTATCTTTTAATGCATTTCCGTCTTTTATAATGCTTTTTATCTGGGTTTTTCTTGCGATACCTTTTGCGATACACAGAAATAAATTAAATCAACAATTATTAGAAACAAATTAATTGTTTTCCAATCTTAAAAAAACAGATTATTATGACTCAGGATATAGTTAAAAATTTTAAAATAGAATTAGCTTGCTTAGTTTTTATAGCATTTTCTTTTGTTTTTAAGATTTCTTTAGCCACACCTTTTATTTTGCCATTAATACTATTGAATGTTTCAAAAATAAAAAACAAGGAGAATAATTTAACTGCAAAATCATTGACAGTATTATTTATATCAATATATGTATTGTATCTTTTGTCTTTCTTTTTTAAGTTTGATTCTTCTTCAAAATTAATCGTCAGATCACTTGGTTTTGTTTTTATTCCGGCGTTATTTTTAATTAAAAAATTTAGTCTGCAGGAAGTAAAATACTTTGTTTACTCATTTTTATTTTTTCAATTGTTACACTTGTTATATGTTGATTTCATCGTATTTCAGTATCACATATTATCTCATAATAAGAGTTTTGAGAGTTTTAATGCATTAGTTGAAAATAAATTTATAGTTGAGAGACCTTATTTTTCTTTAAATTGTTTGCTATCTATTCTTTGTATTAAATTTTTGATAGATTATACAAAAATTAAAAGAGCGATTCTCTATGCTTTTATAATATTGCTAATATTTACTTTGTTTATTATTGTAGCAAGACTGGCAATGGGAGTTTCTTTTTTACTTTGTTTTTTTATTTTTTTAAAAGAAAAGAAAGTAATCTATTTTTTAGGATTTGTAATTATTCTATTTGTTATTGTTTTAAGTAATAAATATACAATACAAAGACTTGCAATCGAAAAAGGAGAGCCCAGAATCGTAATTTGGAAATGTGCAAAAGAAATAGTTGATCAGAAAACATTTAATTATTTTATTGGAACTTTTAGCAGCGAAAAAGTAGATAAAGATTTAATAGATTGTTACAATTCGGAAGAAGTATCAAATGGACCATATTGGTGGATTGGAAAAAACAATTATAATTATAATACACACAATCAGTATATTTGGTTTTTTGTTAGTTACGGTTTATTAGGTCTTAGCATGTTTTTAGGGATTTTTGGAGTGCACTTTTGGAATTTTCTAAAAAATAAAAATGCGTATTCATTTTTCTTTATTTTGATTTTTTCATTTCAAAGTTTGTTTGAGAATCTTTTAAGCAGACAACTTGGAATTTATTTGTTTTTATGGTTTTGCTATTTATTTATAATCCAAACCGAAAATACTATTCAAGATGAAAAATAAAATAGTAGTCAACGGTCGTTTTTTAACTCAAAAAAGCACTGGAGTTCAAAGAGTTGCTACAGAAATAAGCAAACATTTACAAAAACATTATAAAGATGAAATTATTTTTGTTTGCCCAAATAAGGAATTTTTAAATCCTATTGCAGAATCACTAAATTGCATAAAAATAGGATATTTTTCAGGTTATTTTTGGGAACAATTTGAATTGCCTTTTTTTTTATTTAAGAATAAAGTTTTTCTATTAATTAACTTTTGCAACACAGCTCCAATTTTATTTAAAAAAAACTTGATTGTCATTCATGATATGGCAGTAAAAGAAAACAAAAATTGGTTTGACTGGAAATTTGCTACTGCATATAAAATATTGTTTTATTTTAATTTAAAGAGAGCTTTAAAAATTATTACGGTTAGTAATTTTTCTAAAAAGGAAATTTTAAAATTCTATCCCAAAATTGAAAAATCAAAAATTGATGTTATTTATCTCGCAAGTTTTCTAGATTCTGATGAGGTAGAGAATCAAAAAGATAATTATTTTATTGCAGTCAACTCTTTAAATTCAAGAAAAAACATAAAAGTAATTTTAGAAGCTTTTAAATTATTAAATTTAAATCAATTTAAATTAAAAATTATAGGAGGTTCTTTTAAGAACGTCTTTAATAACGATGTTTTAGAATATAGCACAAATGTTACATTTTTAAATGAAGTTTCGGATGCCGATCTAAAGAAGGAACTTTCAAAAGCAAAAGCACTTATAAACGGTTCTTTTTATGAAGGATTCGGACTTACTGCACTTGAAGCAATGAGCGTTGCGACACCTTGTATTTTATCAGAAATTCCGGTTCATAAAGAATTGTATAGTGAAACAGCATTGTTTTTTGATCCAAAAAATCCGATACAATTAGTGCAAAAAATAAAAGATTTAATGGATTCAGAAAACTATAACGATCTTTGTAAAAGATCATTTGAAGTATCTCAAAAATTTAGCTGGAAGACGGCATCTCAATATTATGTTTCAATAATTGAGAATTTGAAAACTAAATAAAACAACTTGAAAAAAGCATTAATTAGCGATTGGTATTATGTAAATGGAGGTGCTGAAAAAGTTATCCATTCTATAAATTCAATTTGGAAAGACTTTGATCATTTTGCTTTGATTGATTTTTTGGATGATAATGACCGCTCCTTTATTTTAAATGGAAAAAAAGCCAAAACGAGTTTCATTCAAAGATTACCAACTGTAAAACAAAATCATAGAAAGTTTTTACAACTATTTCCAATAGCGATTGAACAATTTAATTTAAGCGATTACGAATTAATTATTAGCTCTTCTTCTGCAGTTGCAAAAGGAGTTAAGACTCATAAGAATCAATTACATATTTGTTATTGCCATTCGCCTATGCGATATGCGTGGGATTTGCAGGATCAATATTTAAAAGATTCGGGATTAGATTCAGGTTTAAAAGGATTTTATGCAAAATATGTTTTGAATAAAATTAGAAAATGGGATCTTAAAACTTCAGAAAATGTAGATTATTTTATTGCTAACTCGAATCATATTGCACAACGAATTAAGAAAATATACAATCGTGAATCAACAGTAATTTATCCTCCGGTTGATGTTGACTTTTTTACTTTGAAAGAAGAAAAAGAAGATTACTATTTTGCCGCTTCCCGATTAGTTTCATACAAAAAAACACAACTTATTGTTGAGGCGTTTAATGAATTACCACAATTAAAACTGATTGTTGCCGGTGATGGACCAGAGTTTGAAAAACTTCAAAAAATAGCCAAAAGTAACATAGAATTTGTTGGTTTTGTGGATAATTTAAGATTAAAAAGCTACATGCAAAAAGCCAAAGCATTTGTTTTTGCTGCCGAAGAAGATTTCGGAATTATTCCTGTCGAAGCACAAGCTTGCGGAACACCTGTAATTGCTTTTGGAAAAGGAGGAACGCTTGAAACTGTTGTTGAAAATGAAACTGGTGTTTTTTTTAAGGAACAAAACCCTCAAAAGATTAAAGAAGCCATAATTAATTTCGAAAATATAAAATTTGATCCACAAATAATCAGAGAACATGCTATGAAATTTTCGAAGCAACGATTTGAAAATGAAATGAAAGAATTTATTGAAGATAAAATAAGCAAATCGTCCTAAACCCTAGCTTGTGAAGAATGGAGATGAATAACATCCAGGTTTATTTCTTTAAACTCTTTTCTCAATTCACAAACCGATTTTAAATCAAAACTCTTGAACCGTATTAATGTTGATCAGATTGGCTCAATTTGAAAATTCAGACTTATTTTTTGAAGATCAATTTCTTTTTGATTACTGTTGTATATGATAGTAGTTTCAGTGTTTTTATTTATTTCATCATCTCTAAAACAGGTATAAACTATTTGTTTAAAAAAACATAAGAAACAATATGATATAAAAAAATTAGTGATGTGAAAATGCTATATTTAAAAATTGAATTAATACAGAATTACAAATTATGAAAGATTTTAAACTAATATTCTTATTTCTAATTTTGATGTGTTTTTACAGTTGTGCAGAATTTCAAAATGCATATGGAGGTAAAAGCGGATATATTAAATGTCGTAAAGAAATTTTTGGTACATGGAAAACATTTAGTTACACAAATACATTTAATATAAGACGAGGTCATGATATAAAAACAGATGAATCAGAAATATGGGTTTTTAATGAAAATGACACGGTAATTATAAATAAAAAAGCAATGAACTATGAATTAGAGGATTGTGAAAGATTAACTATTAATTATGATGAACAGAAAATTTTTTTTAAAGTAAAGCAATATAATGATACACTGTATTTGAGTCAAGGTTTGTCTGGACATGAATCGATAAATATTGGGCTAAAAAGAATAAATTGATTTAGAAGAAGAAATCAGATTAATCAAACAATAAAATAAATATTTACAAAACTGCCTAATTTTAGGCAGTTTTGTTTTTAGAATAGTTTTTATAATTTTCAAATCAGTTACATTTGCGATGTATAAATAATTACTATGAAAAGAATACTTATTACCGGAGCAGCAGGATTTTTAGGATCGCATTTGTGCGACCGATTCATTAAAGAAGGCTATTATGTTATTGGAATGGATAATCTGATTACGGGAGATCTTAAAAATATAGAACATTTATTCAAGTTAGAACATTTCGAATTTTATCATCACGACATTACCAAGTTTGTACACATTCCGGGTGATTTAGATTATATACTACATTTTGCTTCACCTGCGAGCCCAATCGATTATTTAAAGATTCCGATACAAACCTTAAAAGTTGGTTCATTAGGGACTCATAATTTATTAGGATTAGCAAGAGTTAAGAAAGCAAGAATTTTGATTGCGTCAACATCTGAAGTTTACGGAGATCCGTTAGTTCATCCACAAACCGAAGAGTATTACGGAAACGTAAACACAATAGGTCCGCGTGGCGTTTATGATGAAGCAAAACGTTTTCAGGAATCAATAACAATGGCGTATCATACGTTTCACGGTGTAGAAACCAGAATCGTTCGTATTTTTAATACTTATGGACCAAGAATGCGCTTGAACGACGGTCGTGTAATTCCAGCTTTTATTGGTCAGGCTTTGCGTGGAGAAGATTTAACCATTTTTGGAGACGGAATGCAAACCCGTTCTTTTTGTTATGTAGACGATCAGGTTGAAGGTATTTTCAGATTATTACATTCAGATTACGTTTATCCTGTAAACATTGGAAATCCGGACGAAATTACAATTAAGGATTTTGCCGAAGAAATTATCAAATTAACAGGAACAAATCAGAAAGTGGTTTATCATCCTTTGCCAATAAATGACCCTTTGCAACGTCAACCAGATACTACAAAAGCAAAAGAATTATTAGGTTGGGAAGCAAAAGTGAATCGTGCAGAAGGAATGAAAATTACGTACGATTATTTTAAATCACTTTCAAAAGAAGAACTTTCAAAAGAAGAACATAAAGATTTTTCAAGTTACATAAAGTAATAAAAGCATAAATAAAGAAGACATTACAATCTAATGAGCGAATTAGTATCTATTATAATTCCAACATATAATACTGAAAAGTTCATTGGGTTGACTTTGCAATCAGTTCAAAATCAAAGTTATCAAAACTGGGAAGCAATTTTAGTTGATGACGCATCTACAGATAAAACAGTTGAAATCATAAAAGATTTTGCTGAAAAAGATAATAGGATAAAACTCTTTCAACTTGCTAAAAATTCTGGAAACGGAGGTGCCCGAAATATTGCTTTAGAAAAAGCAACCGGAAAATATATTGCTTATTTAGACGCTGATGATTTATGGTTTCCATCTAAATTAGAAAAACAGATTCAGTTTTTAAAAGCAAACGATTTGCCTTTTACGTTTAGTTTTTATGATTGTATTGATGAAGAAGGAAACAATTTAAACAGAAGAGTTGAAGCTCCGTTAAACCTAACTTACAATCAATTGTTTTTTTGCAATTATGTAGGCAATTTAACGGCGATCTATGATTCTGATTACTTCGGAAAAATTGTAATCGAAGCGACACAAAAAAGACAAGATTGGAGATTGTGGCTTACTATTGTAAAACAAATCAAAGAAACAAAGCCAGTTCCGGAACCTTTGGCATTTTACAGAATAAGAAAAGATTCTATTTCGTCTTCAAAATTCAAATTGATAAAACACAATTTTGGTGTTTACAGAAATTTTCACGGATTTAATTTTGTGTTTTCTGTTTTATTAATGTTCCGATTTTTATTCACGCAATTGATTATTAAGCCAAAATATATAAAGAAAGGATAGTATTCTCTAAGGTCGTAAATTGCGACCTTAGAGAAATAGGTTTCCATTTTAAATCTTGATGTCGCAAATTGCGACATCAAGATTAGAATATTCATCAAGATTGGAGATCACAATTTGTGATCTCCAATTATCAAATCCTATTTTGATAAGTTCAAACATAAAATCTTATAAAAACTTGAGGTCACAAATTGTGACATCAAGTTTTCAAGGTCACAAATTGTGACCTTGAAGAATGTATTATTTTTTATATCCAATTTTTACTCTTTCATTTCCATCTTCTTTTTTCTCAGTTAGTTCATCTAAATAAGAAAAAACCAATTCTATATTTTTATCATGATTCTCTAACTTCTTTTGAATCTGCAGAATATCAACTTTAATTTCAGTTGTATCCAGCAGCATTTGTCTCACTTTCGTGAAAATACGCATGATTTGAATATTGGTTTGAATAGCTTTGTCGCTTTTTAGAACGCTTGATAGCATTAAGACACCGTGTTCTGTGAAAACAGAAGGTGTTTTTCGAATTCCTCCCCAACTTGATATCACAGTTTGTGATATCAAGTTATTAAATTCAGTTTGAGATAATTCAAACATAAAATCTACTGGAAATCTGGAGATATTTCTTTTAACAGCCTGTTTTAAAACTCTGGTTTCAATTCCATAAAGTAAAGCCAAATCACGATCAAGCATGACTTTTTGACCACGTATAAAATATATTTTGTTTGAAATAGTTTCTTCAGAAAGCAGAGAATGATCGTCCATGAGTTTTTTATTAGCAAAAACAAATGTAAGATTTAAATTGCTTTAATTTTCCTCGATTGGTTCTTTCCAGAACTGTTTTTCGGGTAAAAGTGAAGTTCAAATTGGGTTCAAGATACAATGCAATAGCTTCTTTAATTTTCTCAATTTGATTTGAATCTAATTCATTTTCAGAAATATATTCGATTTCAAAAGAATCTAATTTTGTTTGTTTGATGATAAATTCTTTTACATTTCCGTCATCTTCAATGATGCTTTTGGTTACATAATAAAACGTCAAACCGGGAGATTTTTTTCCGCTTGGTAAAATGGCAACATCATTTGTTCTTCCAATTAATTTCTTTAAGATTGGTTTTTGTGGCGTACTTTTTTCGTCTAAAATTCCAATATCGCCAATATCATATCTTACAAAAGGATTCGCTTTATTAAAGAGAGAAGTAATCACAATTCGGCCTTCTTTCCCGTAAGGAAGAATATTATTATTATCGTCTAAAATTTCTACAAAAAGTGTTTCTGCGTTAATCTGCCATTCACCTTTTGGATTTTCAAAAGCAATTAAATCAAGTTCTGATGCTCCATATTCATTGATTATCGGAATACCGAATTGCTTTTCTAAAAGTTTTTTATCCGATTCAAAAAGCATTTCCGAAGTAACAAAACAAGCTTTTAAGGTTGGACAGATTTCTTTTAATACGATATTTTTCTTTTCTAAATATTTCGCAAATAAAACAATCGAGCTTGTATAACCATTGACATAATCGAATTTTTTCGTTTTGAATTTTTTTAGAAATTTCTCCAAAATTTCATCAGATAAATCGAAAACCGGAAATCGAAAACGGCCACCTAAAAAATCTTTGAAACGTTCTTTATGATATCCAATAAAATCCATTGGAATACCATAAAAACGAGCTTGATAGGAATGATTAAAATCAATCCCGAACCAACCAAAACGCATAATATTTGATGCCCAGGTTAAGGCGTGAGAATATTTATCTTTTGCAAAAACAAAAGGTGTTCCACTAGATCCTGATGTTTTGTTGAGGTAAACGTTTTTTAAAGTATAACCTTTTGAAAGTCTTTCGCTAAGCGGTTTTTGCAAATTTTGTTTGTTCAGAATAGGTAAATCTTCCCATTTCAAATCTGTTTTATTCCCGACTAATTCTTTGTAGAAAGAGTTATTTTGTAAATGAAAAGCGACAATTTCTTCTTTTTTATTCTGCAGAAAAAGAGTGTATTCTTCTTCAGATAAATTTACGATTTGGTTCAATTCGGCTTTAGCTTTCTTTATTGGAAAACCATTTAATTGAAGCGAAATGTCGAAAAGAGAAATCATTTATGGGTTGAATTTTCGTCAAAAATAATATTATCCCATTACTAACAGAGAAGAATCACGAACTTTTTAAGATTTAATTATTTTTTACGTACAAAAGCAATTATTTTTGCACCACAACTAAATACAACTATAACATGACAATTTTACTATTAGGATCGGGAGGAAGAGAGCATGCTTTTGCGTGGAAAATGATTCAGAGTCCGCTTTGCGAAAAACTTTTTGTTGCACCAGGAAATGCAGGAACGGCTGCTATTGCTACAAACGTTGCAATGTCTCCAACTGATTTTGATGCTATTAAAGCATTTGTATTGCAGGAAAACGTAAAAATGGTTGTTGTAGGACCAGAAGATCCTTTGGTGAAAGGAATTTACGATTATTTTAAAAATGACGAAAGTTTACAACATATTCCGGTTATTGGGCCATCAAAATTAGGTGCACAATTAGAAGGAAGTAAAGAATTTGCAAAAGAATTCTTGATGAAACACAATATTCCAACAGCAGCTTACGATAGTTTTACTGCGGAAACTGTTGAAAATGGATGTGCGTTCTTAGAAATTTTACAACCTCCATATGTTTTAAAAGCTGATGGTTTAGCAGCAGGAAAAGGTGTTTTGATTATTCAGGATCTTGAAGAGGCAAAAACAGAATTGAGAAACATGTTGGTTCATGAAAAATTTGGAGCAGCAAGTTCAAAAGTAGTTATTGAAGAATTTCTTGACGGAATCGAATTAAGCTGTTTCGTTTTGACTGACGGAAAAAGCTATAAAATTCTTCCAACTGCAAAAGATTACAAACGTATTGGCGAAGGTGATACAGGATTAAATACAGGCGGAATGGGAGCAGTTTCTCCAGTTCCTTACGTTGACGCTGTTTTGATGGAAAAAATCGAAACTCGTATCGTAAAACCAACAATTGAAGGTTTCCAAAAAGACGGAATCGAATATAAAGGATTTGTATTTATTGGTTTGATTAATGTAAAAAATGAACCAATTGTTATTGAATACAATGTGAGAATGGGTGATCCGGAAACTGAAGTTGTGGTTCCAAGATTAAAATCTGATTTGGTTGCATTGTTTCAATCCGTTGCAGATCAAAAGTTAGATACTTTCGAATTAGAAGTTGATCCAAGAAGTGCAACTACAATTATGGTAGTTTCTGGTGGATATCCTGAAGATTTTGAAAAAGGAAAAGTAATTACCGGATTAGAAAATATTACAGATTCTATAGTTTTTCATGCAGGAACAAAATTAGATAACGAAAATGTCGTTAGTAATGGAGGACGTGTATTGACTGTAACATCTTATGGTGACGATTTCCAACAGGCCATAAAAAAATCTTACCAAAATATAGATAAACTAAATTTTGATAAGATGTATTTTAGAAAAGATATCGGCTTCGATCTAATATAAAATGAATTCTCTAACCCTTTTCGAAGGGTTAGATACTTTTTATTTTAAAAAAGAGTGAGCTGTTGTATCTTGGTTTTCTGTTCCAGCGTCATCAAATATGCGTAATTGTTTAATCCAATAAACGATTGCACATGCGCAAATGGTCATAAAAATCCAGTTAATTGTATTAGCACCAAACCAAGTAATTAGTTCTAAATGACGTAAAAAGTCAAGAGGAGCAAATAAAATGTTAACGAATAAGTATTGTATTCCTTCAAAAAAAGCTGTCATAATTTATAAAATTATATGTTATTTATTGTTTTGTAACGCATTGAAGTTAAAATTCAATTAATAGAATCTTTTTTCAACTTGTTGGTTTTTCCTTTTAAACAAGTATTATATTTACAATCACAAAAGTATAAAATATCCTTATGATAACAAGTGTTTTTAAAAAATCTACGCCATTAAATTATTCATTGGTCGTAATTTTAATACTGGTTTTCTTTTTCCTGTTCCAAATCCAAGAACCTTCCTGGATTAATAATTACTTTTTGGGATTTCAAAAAGTTAGTTTATTGTGCTTTATATTGGCTTCTTTTTTTATGATTAATTTCATTGTAAAAAAGAACGGGCTCAGTAAAGACAATGGTTATGCGATATTTTTCTATTTGTTGTTTGTATTGTTTTTCCCTACAATATTTAATAATCCAAATGTAATTTATGCTAACTTTTTTCTTTTATTAGCCTTGCGACGATTGATTTCATTACAATCATTGAAAGCTTCTAAAGAAAAAATATTTGACGCTTCATTTTGGATTTTTGTAGCTGCTTTATTTCAATTTTGGTGTGTTCTCTTTATTATTTTAGTATTTATATCAATTGTTTTTCACGTTTCAAGAGATTATAGAAACTGGGTTTTACCATTTATTGCGCTTCTGGCTGTTTCAATTGTCTTTTTAATGATATCATTAATCTTTCATATTAATGCGATTGAATTTTTAGAAAAAAGAGCAGTAATTGATTTTAACATTGATTATTTTAAGAATAATTACGAGAACGGAGCACTTTCTATCTACGTTGCAATATCCTTGTTTTTTGTAGTTTCAATGTTAATGACATTATCAAACAGACCACAAATTGTACATACTTCGTATAAAAAAGTGATTGCATGTTTTTTTATTGCTGTGGCTGTTTATATCATTTCGCCTGATAAAAGTAATGACCTATTGTTGTTTAGTATTGCACCTTTAACGATTATGGCGGCAAGTCATGTCGAGTATATGCAGCAAAAACTCAATAACGAAATTGTTTTTTATGTGTTGATTTGCTGCAGTTTATTTACCTATTTTTCTCAATTATAGTTTACTTCCATAAGCAAGATCTCCGGCGTCGCCAAGTCCTGGAATAATATAGTTTTTCTCATTTAATTTCTCGTCAAGAGAAGCAACCCATAAATGGCAATTATCAGGAAGGCTTTTTTCAAGAAGAGCAATTCCTTCCGGAGCAGCTATAACAACAACAATATGAATCTCTTTTGGAGTTGCATTTTGAACTAATTTTTCATGAACAGCAACTATCGATTGTCCAGTTGCTAACATTGGATCAAGAAGCAAAACAGTTTTATCATTTATGTTTGAAAGCGCTTGATATTCAACCCGAATTTCAAATTCAGCATCATTATTTGGATGATATCTGCAAGCCGAAACAAAGCTATTTTCAGCGTGATCGAAATAGTTTAAAAAACCATTGTGTAAAGGTAAACCAGCTCTAAGAATGGAACATAAAACCAAATCACTTTCGATTTCTGTTGTTTTTTTAATACCAAGTGGAGTTTGAATTTCGACATTTTTATAAGACAGATCTTTGCTCAGTTCATACGCCATAATTTCACCAATTCGTTCTATATTTCTTCTAAAACGCATACTGTCGTTCTGAACATTCACATTTCTGATTTGACTTAAAAAGTGATTTAATACGCTATTATTTTCAGATATATAATGGATTTTCATAATAAAATTTTAGAATTATCAATGGTAACAGTACGATAACGAAAAAATCATCGTTTTATTCGCAGTATAAAAGTATAAAAAGTATCTTTGTAACTCTAACAAATAAAGACATGTTTTCAAAATTAGCATATTCTGTTTTCGAACAAAGCATCAAAGATTATCATCAATTTGATAATGTTGATCAACCAATAAACAATCCTTACCCTAAGGATAAATTCGAACATTTATTATATCTAAAAAACTGGATTGACACTGTTCAATGGCATTTCGAGGATATTATTCGTGATCCGCAAATTGATCCTGTAGCAGCATTGACTTTAAAAAGAAGAATCGATGCGTCTAATCAGGAACGTACTGATATGGTGGAATATATCGATAGTTATTTTTTACAAAAATACAGCGATGTAAAAGTAAAAGATGGTGCAAAAATCAACTCTGAAAGTCCAGCTTGGGCATTTGACAGATTGTCTATTTTGGCTCTGAAAATTTATCATATGCATGAAGAAGCTACTCGTGCTGAGGCTTCACAAGAACATAGAGATAAATGTCAGGAAAAATTAAACATTCTTTTAGAACAAAGAAGTGATTTGTCTACTGCAATTGATGATTTGCTTACTGACATCGAAAATGGAGATAAATTCATGAAAGTGTACAAACAAATGAAGATGTACAATGACGATGAATTGAATCCTGTTTTATATCAAAATAAAAAATAATTGGCAGAATTGTCCAATAAAATTAAGCATATAGCCGTCATGAGACTATCCGCAATGGGAGATGTCGCCATGACGGTTCTTGTTTTACGCGCTTTTGTAAAGCAGTATCCTGACGTTAAACTGACAGTAATTTCACGTCCGTTTTTTAAACCTTTTTTTGACGGAATTCCGAATTTGGAGTTTTTTGCTTTTGATGAAAAAGAGCGTCACAAAGGTTTTGCAGGACTTTTGAGATTATTTACAGATGTAAAAAAACTCAAAATTGATGCTTTTGCAGATCTTCACAATGTTTTGAGATCTAAAATTGTTAGTTTACTTTTCGCTTTAAGCGGAAAAAAAAGAGCAACTGTTGACAAAGGAAGAGAAGGTAAAAAAGAGTTAACTCGCGCCGAAAATAAAATATTCAAACAGTTGCCAACAATGTTCGAAAGACACTCAAAAGTGTTTGAAGAACTTGGTTTTCCGCTAGATTTATCGAATCCTGAATTCCCTGAAAAAGCAATTTTAAGTTCAGATATTTTAGAAATAATTGGAGATAAAAACCAAAAATTAATTGGTATTGCACCTTTTGCACAATATGATTCTAAGGTTTATCCGCAGGATTTAATGCAAGAAGTAATAGCAAAACTAGCTGAAAATAAAGAGCATAAAATATTACTTTTTGGTGGAGGAAAGAAAGAAATAGAAATATTAGATTCTCTTTCTCAACCATTTGAAAATGTAATTAATATGGCTGGAAAAATTAAATTTCAGCAGGAATTACAATTGATAAGTAATCTTGATCTGATGCTTTCTATGGATTCCGGAAATGCTCATATTGCAGCAATGTTAGGTGTAAAAGTGATCACACTTTGGGGAGCAACACATCCATATGCAGGATTTTTACCTTTTAATCAAAGTCTCGAAAATGCTTTAACTTCAGATAGAAATCAATATCCACAATTGCCAACATCGGTTTATGGAAACAAAATCGTTGAAGGTTATGAAGATGCTATGAGAAGTATTTCTCCAGATAAAATAGTTCAAAAAATACAATTAAGCATATAATCCATCTAAATCATGAAGAAAATAGCCTACTGTTTTCTTCTTGTTTTTATTGGCAACAATTACAACAAATTGATTTTCTTTTTCTGTAGAAAGCAAAATGTGTTCAAAATCTTCCGTTGAATTTCTGTAGATTTTATGTACCAATTTTGATTCTTTAATTTTGTGAGACAAGACTTTAGCAGATTTTAGCTTACTTATATAAGGCCAGAAATTAAAAATGTTTTGGTCAGAAGCTGTTATTTCAGTCATTTTTCCAATCATTGTTGCGTTATATTTTTCTTGGGAAAGTAATTTTGGCCCTTTTTTATTTCGTTGTTTTTTAATTATAAAGTAAACACAAAATAAAGCTGTTACTACAAAAAGTGCAATAAATGATAAACGAAGGAAGTGATGCATTGTCATGATATTTAATATTTAAACGTGTTGACAAATCTGATTTAGCTCTACAAATCTCAAAATATGAGATTGCGATTACTGTAATTTCACCTCTAATATAATCAAAATTCAGCAATATTTTAATAAAATTTTGGTTTTATTATAATCTAGGCTATAACCAAATTTTTTCGTCCCGACATCTGCTATAAATATAACTTTTAAGATTCGAAATGGTTTCTTGATAATTAGGGACTTCATATCCAAATCTTTCATGTTCCATTTGTTCTTTTTCAATAGCATTACAACCTTTTATAACTTCTCTGAGCATATCAAGCATAGCGAGTTCTTTATTGTTGGTTTTCTGAAATTTAAACTCTACAATTTCATCTTGAAGTTCTTCACAATATTCTACAAGTCTCTCGACTTCAGGTTCGTCTAAAAGATATTCTTTTGTTTTAAAAATTTCTCGTACAGATCTCATAAAAAATAAATTTCAATTTTTAAATTCCAAATTTCAATCTTCCCAAGACCTAATTTGGACTTTTATCTTTGTCAAAGTTTAAAACTTTGACAAAGATTGCTACAAAGGTTAGAATAACAATCAAACAAAAAAAATTCCAAATCCCAATTTAAAGTTGGAATTTGGAATTTAAATATTTTAGAATTTTAACGACTAAACATCATCATAATCTACATAAATAGATTCTGATGTTGGGTGCGCCTGACAAGTTAATACTAAACCTGAAGCGATTTCTTTATCTGTTAAAATTGAGTTTTTAGTCATTTCTGCAGTTCCAGAAGTTACACGAGCAAGACAGCTGCTGCAAATTCCGCCTTGGCAAGAATATGGAGCATCAATTCCTTGTTTCAAAGCTGCATCTAATATAGTTTGTTTTTGAGACATTTCGAATGTAACTTCATCATCGTCAACTAAAACAGTAATTTTTGTATGTCCTTCTAGCGAATTATGGATTTGATTTTCTTGTGTTGAAGATGTAAAAAGCTCAAATTTAATTGCTGATTCTTTTACGTTTTTCTCTTTCAAAACATTAGAAACGGTGTTAATCATTTCTTCCGGACCGCACAAGAAAAATTTATCAAACTGAAGTTCTTTATGCTTGTTATTCAATACATAATTTACTGCTGATTTCTCGATTCTTCCAAATAATGCATTCTCGGCTTTAGCCTGACTGAAGACATAATGAACAAATAAACGACCTACATATTGCAATTGTAAATCATGTAATTCCTGATGAAAAATAGTTTCTTCAGGAGTTTTATTTCCGTAAACTAAAACGAATGAGCTTTTTGGTTCACTTTTTAAAACTGATTTCAAAATAGAAAGAACTGGCGTAATACCACTTCCGGCAACAAAAGCTGCGTAGTTTTTTTGTCTTTCAGCATCAGGTTCAAAAGTAAATTTTCCTTCTGGATGACCTACTTCAAGAACATCTCCTGCTTTTAATCTTGTGTTTGCAAATTGAGAAAACAAACCATTTTTAACTGCTTTTACGGCAATTCTTAATTCGCCGCTTTCTGGTGCAGAACAAATAGAATAAGCACGTCTAATTTCTTGATTATCAAGAGTTAGTTTTAGGTTTATGTATTGTCCGGCTATAAATTTATAGTCTGGTTTTAGTTCTTCCGGAACATTAAAAAGTACAGAAACGGCGTCGGTTGTTTCGCGTTTTACCTCTTTAATTATGAGTTTTAAAAATGAAGGCATGATTGTATATTTTATGCAAAAGTAGCAAACCACTATTAAATGACGGGCACGAAATTATTTTTTTTAACTTTTTTTGTAACGTTTTCTTACATTTGGTCTCTTACTACAAAACTTAAAACCAATTAACCATGATTAAAAAGTTTATTTATCTCGAATGGAAAGCCTTTACCAGATCGGCATCGTTTGGTAAAAGTGTAGCGATGAAAATAGTAATAGGGTTCTTTATGATTTATTTTTCGCTGCTTTTTATTGCGGGAGGAGTAGGAGTATTTTATGTACTTAAAAAAATGAATCTCGAACCTTTTGAAACTATTAATAAGTTTATGATTTATTATTTCATGTTCGATTTGATAATTCGATTATTATTGCAGGCGATTCCGGTTCTGAATATCAAACCTTTATTGGTTTTGCCGTTTAAGAAGCCAACAATTGTACATTTCTCTTTAGGAAAAACAGCTTTGTCTTTTTTTAACTGGATACATGCACTTTTTTTCATTCCATTTTCGATTGTGTTAGTTCTGGAAGGTTACAACATTGCAGGAGTGATTTTATGGAACTTGGCGATTATAGCTTTAATTTATATCAATAATTTTTTGAATATTATTCTAAGTAATATCGATAAATTGTTTGTTGTTTTTCTTGCCGTAGTTGTTTCTTTAGCAGCAGCGCAATATTATAAATTGTTTGATATTACGACTTTTACAACACCGGTTTTTCTAGGATTTTACAACACAAGCTGGATATTTTTAATTCCTATTTTGGTATTAGCAGCTTTGTATGCTTTTACATTTAAATACTTCAAAAACAACTTATTCTTAGACGCAGGACTTTCTAAAAAAGAAGATATTGCAACAACTGAAGACCTTTATTGGTTGAATCAATTTGGAACTTTAGGAACGTTTCTTAAAAATGATATTAAGTTGATTAAGAGAAACAAAAGATCTAAAACGACTATCGTTATGAGTGTAGTTTTTTTATTCTACGGATTAATCTTTTTCGGAAATATGCATCAGCCTCCAGTTATGCAAATTTTTGCAGGGATCTTTGTTTCGGGAGGATTTTTATTTGTCTTTGGGCAGTTTGTACCAAGTTGGGATAGTTCTTATTATCAATTAATGATGACACAAAATATCCCGTATCGCGGTTACATTACTGCAAAATGGTGGCTGATTGTTATTGCTACTTTTGTTTCGACAATCCTTGCTTCATTTTATCTTTTTTATGGATGGCAAACCTATTTGATTATTGTTGTTGGTGCGATTTATAATATTGGAGTAAATTCTCATTTAGTGCTTTTGGGCGGTGCATTTACAAAAACGCCAATCGATTTAAGTAATGCCGGAGGCGCTTTTGGCGATAAAAAAGCATTCAATGTAAACTCGATGTTGCTTTCGTTACCAAAGATATTTTTGCCATTAATATTGTATTGGGTAGGACTTCATTTTGGAGATAAAACCATCGGATTGGTATTAGTTGCAGGAGCTGGAGTTTTAGGTTTTATATTCAAAGACAAAGTTTTTTCTTTGATCGAAAAGAGATATAAAGTCGAAAAATACAGTACCATAAGTGCTTACAAACAAAAGAATTAATTAGAAAATGTGTCAATTTGATAATTCTATCAGATTGCAAACCAAATTAACGATTAACCAAATCAACAATTAAACATTTAAAAAATGATACAAGTAAATCAACTTTCAAAACAATATAACGGTACAACAGTTTTAAACATTAATAATCTTGAAATTCCAAAGGGACAAAGTTTTGGATTGGTAGGAAATAACGGAGCAGGAAAAACGACTTTTTTCAGTTTGTTATTAGATTTGATTCAGCCTTCGACAGGATTTATTAAAAACAATGATATTCAAGTAAATACAAACGAAAAATGGAAATCTTTTACAGGATCTTTTTTAGATGAAAGTTTCCTGATTGGATATTTAACTCCTGAGGAATATTTCTATTTTATTGGAGATTTGCACCATCAAAACAAAGCAGATATTGATGCTTTATTGGCAAAATATGTAGAGTTTTTTAATGGAGAAATCTTGAATAACAAAAAATACCTGAGAGATTTATCTAAGGGAAATCAGAAGAAGGTGGGTATAATTGCCACACTTATTGGTAATCCTGAAGTGGTTATTTTAGATGAGCCGTTTGCAAACTTAGATCCAACAACAGTTAGCCGATTAAAAAAAATCATTAAAGAATTGGCCGAAAATCCAAATGTTACAGTTCTGGTTTCCAGCCATGATTTGCAGCATACAGTAGAGGTTTGCGATCGAATTGTAGCACTTAATAAAGGAGAGATTGTAAAAGATATTCAAACTTCAAGAGAAACCTTACAAGAATTAGAATTGTTTTTTGCAGTATAAGTTTCTAAAGTTTAAAAAAAGAAGTGTATTTTTACAAGTCAATATACTAAAAATCCTTTTTAGAAGTTAATTTGATTTAAACTCTTTTCTATTGAAAAAGAATACTCTTAAATATAGTTTCGTTGTCGTGATAATGCTTTTTTTGATAGCTTGTTCTACCAAAAAGAATACTTTTTTATCTCGAAATTCTCATGCTTTAAGTACAAAATATAACATTTTGTATAACGGCGGCATTGGTCTTGAAAAGGGTTTGAAATCTGTTCAAGGTAATAATCAGGATAATTTCTGGAAGATATTGCCTATTGAAAAAATGCAAATTGACGAGAATTTTTCTGAAGGTGAAAAAGCTAAAAATGCTGATTTTGAAAAGGCTGAAACAAAAGCAACAAAAGCGATTCAAAAACACTCCATGAATATTGGAGGAAGAGAAAAAAATTATCAGATTGACGAAGCTTATTTAATGCTTGGAAAAGCCAGATATTATGATCAACGCTTTATTCCGGCAGTTGAAGCATTCAATTATATATTATATAAATACCCGAATAGCAGTAATATTTATACGGCAAAAATCTGGCGCGAAAAAACCAATATGCGTTTAGGAAATGATGCTATTGTGATAAAAAATATCAATCTGTTATTAAAAAAGACAGATCTGGATAAACAAACATTTTCAGATGCTAATGCTTTATTGTCTGAAGCATTTTTAAATCTGGAAGAAAAAGATAGTGCTATAACGAAACTTAAAATTGCGGAAAAATTCACAAGGATAAATGAAGATAGAGCGAGATACCGTTTTATTTTAGGCCAGTTGTATCAGGAAGCCGGAAAAAAAGATAGTGCAAATTATTTTTATGATGGCGTAATTGATATGAATCGAAAAGCAGATCGAAAATACATGATGCATGCGTATGCAAAAAAAGCAGAAATGTTTGATTATCAAAATGGAAATCAAGGTTTGTTTATTGATACGTATAATAAATTAGTTAGTGATCGTGAAAACCGACCTTATTATGATATTCTTTTTTATGAAATGGGTGTCTTTTTCGATAAATATAAAGTGCAGGATACAGCTTTAATATTTTATAACAAATCGCTGGGAAGAAAATCTAAAGATCCTTATTTAGTAGCGTCGACCTATAGAAATATAGGAAACATGTATTTTAAAAATGCTGATTATACTATGGCTGCCAAGTATTATGACAGTACATTAACAAAATTAGACAAGAAAACGAGAGAGTACGCTTTTATCGAAAAAAACAGAAAAAATCTTGATAACGTAATTAAATACGAAGGAATTGCAAAACGCGATGACAGTATTATAAAAGTTAAAGGTTTATCAGATCCTGATAGAAAAATTTACTTCGAAAGTTATATTGCAGAGCTTAAAAAGAAAGATGATGCAAAACGTATTTTAGAAGAGAAAGAAAAAGAGAAATTAGCCAATATTGATCGAAATACAAATACTGGTAATTCGCCAACAGCGATTAATCCAAATTCTACAGGAATGCCTACAGATCCTGGAACACCAACACTTCCGGGCGGAAACGAAACGGCGAGTACATTCTATTTTTATAATCCTACAACGGTTGCTTACGGAAAACTTCAGTTCAAGAAAATGTGGGGAAATCGAACTTTAGGAGGAAACTGGAGATTAGCCGGATTAAGATCTGCGAATAATGCAGCAATGAACGATACAATAAATAGTAAAGATGCAGCAAATGCTCTAAAAGATACTATTGTAATACCGAAATATACAACTGATTTTTACGAAAAGCAGCTTCCGACAACGCAAGTTGCGATGGATAGTATTAATAAGGAACGTAATTTTTCGTACTATCAATTAGGACTTATTTATAAAGAGAAGTTTAAAGAGTACAATTTAGCAAGCGACAAACTCGAACAATTATTGAAAAATAATCCGGAGGAAAAATTGATTTTGCCATCGATGTATAATTTGTATAAAATCTATCAAATTACAAATCCTGCACGAGCAGAAAGAGTAAAATCTGATATTACTTCAAATTATCCAAACTCTAGATACGCACAAATTTTAAGCAATAGTAATACAGATAATTTAGCATCAGCGGATAAGGAATATCAAAAATGGTACAAGTTATTTCAGGAAGAACAGTTTGATACCGTTCTGGATAATATAGATAATTTGATTAATCAATATTCCGGTGACGAAATTGTTTCTAAATATGAATTGCTAAAAGCGAATACTTTAGGGAAAGTAAATGGTCTGGCAGCATACAAAAAAGCATTAGAAGGAGTTGCAGATAATTATCCAAATACTGATGAAGGAAAAAATGCGCGCGAAATTCTAGAGAAGCAAATTCCAAGTTTAGAAAAAATGGATTTTACTGCTGTTGATGGTAAAAACTGGAAAATTATTTATGCAGTTCCAAAAGGCGATACAAAAACGGTAAAACAAATTGAAGAAGCTATCAAGAAATTTTTATCAGTTGAAAATTTTGAAAGACTTACAACTTCTTTCGACAAATACAATAAAACAGAAAGTTTTGTAGTTATTCATGGTTTAAAATCTGAAGCTTATGCAAAAGATGTTTCGGAGCTTTTAAGAGATGAAAAACCATATAAAATTTCGCATCCTGCAATCATTATCTCAAGTGATAATTATACAGTAATTCAAATTAAAAAAAATCTAGAAGCTTATTTAGCGCCTAAAAATCCATAATCATGTTTGATAAAGTCAAAAAAAACGGAACAGAACTTCTTGGAAAAACAAATAGAATCGTAGAAGGAACTTCAATAATTGGTGATATCGTTTCAAAAGCTGATTTTAGATTAGACGGTGAATTAATTGGAAATTTTACATCGCAAGGCAAGCTGGTTATTGGAGTATCGGGCAGTATCAAAGGAGAAATTGTTTGTAACAATGCCGATATCGAAGGTGAATTTCAAGGAAAAATAAAAGTTTTAGAAGTCCTTAATATAAAAGCAACGGCTCGAATTCATGGAGAAGTTGCCGTTGGAAAATTATCTATAGAACCTGGAGCTGATTTTACAGCAACTTGTACAATGTTAACAAATACCACTAAAGAAGTTACATTAAAAGATGGAAAAGGAGCCCAAGAAGAACTCAAACAATAATAAATGGTTAGTATTTATTAATATTCCCATTCAAATGGGAGTAATTATTTTTATATTTTCCTATGCGGGAGTTAAGTTAGATCAGAAGTATTCAAACGGTGGTTCTTTGTGGACAATTATTTTTTCTTTATTTTCGGTTTTTTTAGCACTTTATAATGTTTTAAGACAAGTAAAAAATTTGAATAAATAATGAACAAAACGATTGATTTCCTAAAGTATTTTATCCCTTTTTCTGTTGTACTATTTGTTGTACAATATTTTACCATGCAATTTTTATCTGATAAATTCACATTCATGTATTCTACATGGAGTATTTATTTATTCAATATTGTTGCTACTTTTTTGGTATACCTATTTTTGATTTTTGTAAATAAAAATTTTCCAAATTATACTGGATTCGCTTTTCTTGGCGCCAGTTTTTTTAGAATGATGTTAGCCATCCTTTTTTTAATTCCTTTGATAAAAGCACATGTTAAAAGTCCAATTGTAGACATAAGTGCATTTTTTATCCCTTATTTTTTATTTTTACTTTTCGAAACATATTTCACAATTCGCTTAATAAACAAAGGTTAATTGCTTTATTGACAGTAAGATTGGTTGTAAAAAGCTTAAATATTAAAAATTACACCTATAAATTTTCAATTTTCAATTTTAAATGTACCTTTGCAAAAAATTTTTGGAACCTAAAATTAGATACAGATTTAATAATGATAATTTCAAATAAACCAGTCCAGTACTTATTAGTTAGCTTATTAGCACTTACTTCGTCGATTAATTTCGCCTCAACCCCTGTTGATACTGTTTCAGTAAAACATGAAACTGTTGAGTCAACAGAGGCAAGTCATGCGACAAGTGGTCATGGAGAATCTGTTGGTCACGAAATAGAAAAAGAATTCAATGCAAGCGAATTGATTAATTCTCACATTGGAGATTCTCACGATTTTCATATTGCTGATTGGGATGGTCATCCTATCTCTTTTAGCCTTCCAGTTATTTTATGGACAAATAGTGGATTGGAAATTTTCTCATCAGCAAAATTTCACCACGATAATACAGGTGAACATATAGTTGATATTAACGGTCAAAAATTAGTTCGTTATAAAGAAATAATTTTTTATGCTGATAAATTTGAAGAAATGACAGCTGACCAAAGAGACAATGGAGCTTTTGCTTTTGATGCAAGACCTTTAGATTTTTCTATCACTAAGAATGTTTTTTCTATGTTGATGTCTGCAATCATTTTGTTTTTCTTATTTTTTGCTGTAGCAAGATCATATAAGAAAAACCCAAATGCACCAAAAGGATTAGCTGGATTTTTAGAGCCGCTAGTTACTTTTGTTAGAGACGAAATTGCTGTTCCAAATATTGGTACAAAAAAGGCTGGAAAATATATGCCATACCTTTTAACTATATTTTTCTTTATTTGGATTAACAACCTTATTGGTTTAATTCCATTCTTCCCATTCAGTTCTAACTTAACAGGTAATATCTACTTTACATTTGTAATGGCTTTTATTACTTTCATCGTTACAACTTTAAGCGGAAACAAATCATACTGGGGACATATTTTCAATACACCGGGAGTTCCTGTGTGGTTGGCTCCAATTATGATTCCTGTAGAAATCATCGGAATGTTGACTAAACCATTTGCATTAATGATTCGTTTATTCGCAAACATTACTGCTGGTCACATTATCATTTTGAGTTTAGTTTCTTTAATTTTCATTTTCAAAAGTATTGCTGTAGGACCAGTTGCCGGAGCATTCGTATTGTTCATGAGTGTTTTAGAAATGTTAGTTGCTGCTTTGCAAGCGTATGTATTTACTTTGCTTTCAGCATTATTTATTGGTCAGGCTGTTGAAGAGCACGATCATCATTAATTAGAGTTTTATTAATTATTAACTATATAAATTTATTATTATGGTATTAGCTGGAATCGGAGCTGGATTAGCTGTAATTGGTGCAGGTCTTGGTATTGGAAAAATTGGTGGTTCTGCAATGGACGCTATCGCTCGTCAACCAGAAGCTGCTGGAAAAATCCAGACTGCTATGATTATTGCTGCTGCACTTATTGAAGGTGTTGCACTTTTCGCAGTAGTTGTTGCGTTAATCGCAAAATAATTTACATTTAAAACTTCCTGTAGCGGTTGGCTTCAGGAAGTTTTTTTAAAAAACTACAAAACAATTTTTAAATATATACTGTTATGCAATTAACTTCACCAGAAAGTTTAATTTTTTGGACAACAATTATCTTTATTGTTTTCTTCATTCTTTTGGCAAAATTTGCTTGGAAACCTATTTTAGGAGCTGTAAAAAGCCGTGAGGAATCTATCAACAATGCTTTAGCATCTGCAGAAGCTGCACGTTTAGAAATGCAAAATTTAACTGCAGACAATGAGCGTATCTTGAAAGAAGCTCGTGCAGAACGTGACGCAATGTTAAAAGAAGCTCGTGAAATGAAAGAGCAAATGATAGCTGATTCTAAAAATGAAGCACAAGAGCAAGGTCAAAAATTGATTGCTCAAGCTAAATTGGCAATAGAAAATGAAAAAAATGCAGCTATGGCTGAATTGAAATCTCAAGTTTCAACTTTATCATTAAGCATTGCTGAAAAATTATTGAAGGATGAATTATCTAACAAAGAATCTCAAACTAAATTAGTTGAGAAAATGTTAGGTGACGTAAAGTTAAACTAAGATTATGGCAAGTACAAGAGCAGCAATTCGTTATGCACAAGCAATTCTAGACTTAGCAAACTCTAAAGGTGTTGCCGAAGCTGTTAGTAACGATATGAAATCAATTGCTTCAACAATTGGTTCCAATTTAGAATTGAGTACCTTTATCCAAAGCCCAACTAAAGTTGAAGTTAAAGAAAGTGCTCTTTTAGAAGTTTTCGCAAATATAAATGGTGTAACTAAAGGCTTATTTCATTTATTATTCGAAAACAAAAGATTTGAAATTCTTGAGGCGATTGCTCTTGAATACAATAAATTATTTGATGAAAGTAATGGTGTTGAAGTAGCGAAAGTTACAACTGCTATTCCTATGGATGCTGCATTAGAAGCTAAAGTTTTGGCTAAAATTGCAACATTGTCAGATAAAAAAATAACAATAGAAAATATAGTAGATCCATCAATTATTGGAGGATTTATTTTAAGAATAGGTGATCAACAATACAATGCTTCTGTTGCAAACAGATTGCAGGTATTAAAAAGAGAGTTAAGTAATTAGTTTTATTACACATAAAAGTGTCTAAATTATAAATTTAAGATGGCGGAAATCAAACCTGCTGAAATTTCAGCAATATTAAGAAAGCAAGTAGAAGGTTTTGAATCTGGTGCTACGCTAGAGGAAGTAGGAACGGTACTTCAAGTTGGAGACGGTATTGCTCGTATTTACGGGCTATCTAATGTACAATACGGTGAGTTAGTTGAATTTGAAAACGGACTTGAAGCTATTGTATTGAACCTTGAAGAAGACAATGTTGGTGTGGTACTTTTAGGACCATCAACAGGAATCAAAGAAGGATCAACAGCAAAAAGAACACAACGTATTGCTTCTCTTAAAGTAGGTGAGCAAATGGTAGGACGTGTTGTTAACACTCTTGGTTTTCCAATTGATGGAAAAGGGCCAATTGGTGGAGACTTATACGAGATGCCTTTAGAAAGAAAAGCTCCTGGAGTTATCTTCCGTCAGCCAGTTACTGAGCCATTACAAACAGGTATTAAAGCGGTAGATGCTATGATCCCAGTTGGTCGTGGACAACGTGAGCTTGTTATTGGTGACCGTCAAACAGGTAAATCAACTGTTTGTATCGATACAATCTTAAATCAAAAAGAATTTTACGATGCAGGAAAACCTGTATTCTGTATATATGTTGCAATTGGGCAAAAAGCTTCAACTGTAGCAGGAATTGCTAAAATGTTAGAAGAAAAAGGTGCAATGGCTTATACAGTTATTGTTGCAGCTAACGCTTCTGATCCAGCTCCAATGCAAGTTTATGCTCCTTTCGCAGGTGCTGCAATTGGTGAGTATTTTAGAGATTCAGGTCGTCCAGCACTTATCGTGTATGATGATTTATCTAAACAAGCTGTTGCTTACCGTGAGGTTTCTCTTTTATTAAGAAGACCACCGGGACGTGAGGCATATCCTGGAGACGTTTTCTACTTACACTCTCGTTTATTAGAGCGTGCTTGTAAAGTAATTGCAGATAATGGAATTGCTAAAAACATGAACGATTTACCAGATTCTATTAAGTCTATCGTAAAAGGTGGTGGTTCATTAACTGCTTTACCAATTATCGAAACTCAGGCTGGTGACGTTTCTGCATATATTCCAACAAACGTAATTTCGATTACAGATGGTCAGATTTTCCTTGATGGAGATTTGTTCAACTCTGGAGTTCGTCCTGCGATCAACGTAGGTATCTCTGTATCTCGTGTTGGAGGTAATGCTCAGATTAAATCTATGAAAAAAGTTTCTGGAACTTTAAAATTAGACCAAGCTCAATTCCGTGAATTAGAAGCTTTCGCTAAATTTGGTTCTGACTTAGATTCTGTTACTTTAAACGTAATTGAAAAAGGAAAAAGAAACGTTGAAATCTTGAAACAAGGTTTGAACGATCCTTATCCAGTAGAAAATCAAGTAGCTATTATTTATGCAGGTTCTAAAAACTTATTGAAAAGTGTTCCTGTAAATAAAGTAAAAGAATTTGAAGCTGATTTCTTAGCTTACTTAAACAGCAAACATAAAGATACGCTTAACGCGTTGAAAGCTGGCAAGTTAGATGACAACATTACTGATGTTATCGAAAAAGCAGCAAAAGAAATTTCAGCAAAATATATCTAATTAGATAATTCGTAAATTAGATAATTAGAAAATATCTCAGGAGACTTTCTAATTATCTAATTTTCAAATTGTCACATTTTTTTAATCGACAAATGGCAAATTTAAAGGAAATCCGTAATAGAATTACTTCCGTTTCATCGACGATGCAAATTACATCGGCAATGAAAATGGTTTCTGCAGCAAAGCTTAAGAAAGCACAAGATGCAATCACTGCGATGCGCCCTTATGCCGAGAAATTAACGGAATTGTTGCAAAATCTTTCTGCTACACTTGATGGTGAAGTTGGAGGTGATTATACAACACAACGTGAAGTAAAAAAAGTATTGCTTGTTGCTATAACTTCAAACAGAGGTTTATGTGGAGCATTTAATGCAAATATTATTAAAGAAGTTAAAAATCGTGCTGCTTTTTATGCTGGTAAACAAGTAGATGTTTTTCCTATTGGTAAAAAAGGAAATGATGTACTAAGTAAATCTTTTAAAGCACACGGTCACCATAATGCAATTTTCGATCATTTGACTTTTGATAATGTTGCTGGAATTGCTGATAATTTGACTGAGAAATTTTTATCAGGAGAATATGACAGAATCGAATTGATCTACAATCAGTTTAAAAATGCTGCGACACAAATCGTTCAAACTGAACAATTTTTACCGTTAGCACCAATTAAATCTGATGTACCGGTTTCTGGTGGAGATTATATTTTCGAACCGTCAAAAGAAGAAATTGTGTTGACTTTGATTCCAAAGTCATTGAAAACTCAATTATACAAAGGTATTCGTGATTCATTTGCTTCAGAACATGGAGCACGTATGACAGCTATGCACAAAGCAACTGATAACGCAACTGAATTAAGAAACCAATTAAAATTGACTTACAATAAAGCACGTCAGGCAGCTATTACAAACGAAATTCTTGAAATCGTTGGTGGAGCAGAAGCTTTGAACGGATAAGATAATTTTTTTTTAAAATTTAAAAAGAGCTAACATTAACTTGTTAGCTCTTTTTTTTGTGCTAATTGTTGAATGAAAAATAGTGATGATTTTGTTTGATTTTCTACAAACGTACGTTTAAGTTAATTCTTACTTTTAACTATTGTTTATACCAATATTGATTTTTTATTAAGTATTTTTGGAGGCTATTTTAAATCTGAGTTTTAAAAATAGAGCAGAAAAAAGTAGGAATTTTTTCAAGCATAGATTCCGGTAAATAGATCTGATAATAAATTAGTTACATTATATTTTGAAAAAAGTATATATTTATACTTTTAAAAGTAGTAACTTTTTAACACTTTCTGCGTATAACATTTAACAACCAAAAAGTTATTAAAAAATAGATCACCTACAAACGATGACAAAAGAAAGTTTTAATTGGAAGAGTCTTTTCATTAATGATGAAACAGATCAATCAGAGGGCAAAGCTGCAACTCAACCGTCCGCCCCAATTTTACCAACCACAGACAATAAATTTCCGAATCAAGTCACAGAGTCATTTCCGACAAATTCATTAACAAACCCTTTCTTAAACGAAATTTTTGAAGTTTACGATAAAGGTTTTGAGTCATTGAACGAACCAGGATTTGATTTTTTTGAACTTTATAAGTCAGTTATGGCTGTTGGAGTAACAAATCCGCAAAGTTATCAGATGGCTTTTGCAATGGGAAAATCAATTAAATCTGATTTGACTAAAGATTTTCTTTTGCAAAAAGGAAGTTTTTATGTTACTGAAATTGAAAAAGTACATACTAAATATGATACTGTCGGTAAAAATAAAAAAGCCGAATTAGATAATACAATTACAAAAGAAAAATACAATTTATCCAAAAATATTTCTGAATTAGAAGCCAAGATTCTTGAACTTCAAAAAGAATTGGAAGCTAAGAAAATAGAACTTCAAAAAATTGATCCTGTTAATATGGAACAGCTTTCGGAGATTCAATTGAAAATGGAAGCAAATGATTTAGCAAAACAAAAAATATTAACCTCAATCAATACTGTAATAACAGGAATAAATCAATATTTACAATAATGGATAAATTCGAACAAGAAAGAAGCACTCTTTTGACGTTGCCAATACTTAAACATTTTGACGAGTCTAAAGGAGAAATCGCTTTGAAATCAGGTGCGCTTAAAAAAGGAGAAAAGTCATTATTCTTGGCTTTGGCATTAGGTTTATTAGGAGTTGGAGGATATTTGGTATGGACTTATATTATCCCGCCATTATTTACAATGCTTGGTCAGGCAATTGCTTTATCTGCAACGGGAGTATTTTTAGTTTTCTTAGTTATGATGGCTCCTGTAATAATGAAAGCGCTTCGTTTTGCTACAAAAAATATTCATAAAGCATTAATTCAAAGTAATCCTTTTAATGAATTAGAAGAGCAAAAACAAAAAATGGTTAAAAATCGTGAAGTTTTTAAGAATACTAAAGCAAAGCTAAAAGGTCTTAAAAATGAAATGGAAATTGAAGCCAGCAAATCTGAAAAAGAAGCAAAAGGATTTCAGGAAGACGTTTTGAGTTTACAGCGTCAGTCAGAAAAATTGAAATCAGCGATGGATGAAATGGTGAAACAAAATGGCGTTGCAGCAAAAGATACAGATGAGTATGTAGCTCTGCAAAGTGAGTTAGCCAGAAAGTTAAGCGATTCTCAAAGAGTTTCTACTCAATATGAACAAAGCAAAAGTTTTATCCAAAAATATGGTGTTCGTGCAAATGTTTTAGGAAAAATGGATCGTAAACTGACTTTAGCCGGAACAGCGATTGATATTAAAATTGCTGATTTTGATGTGACAGTTAAAATGCTTCAAAAAGAATATGAATTTGCCAGAAATGCTAAAGAAGCAACAGAAAGTGCAAAAAGCGCGATGATGTTTACAAAAGACTGGGAATTAGAATATGCTCTTGAAGTGGTAACGTCTACTATTGCTCTGGATATTGCCAGAACTTCAGAAAACTTAATCGACATCGATGCTTTAACTTCTAAATATTCTGTTGATAATGATGAGCTTTATTCAAGATTAGATTCATTAGCAGATGAAATTAAAACGGGCGATAATACAATTCCGGATTCAACAAAATATACAAGTCCAAATTACAAAATGACCAAAGAAGATAAATTATCCAGTGGTGGTTTTGGAGATATTTTTTAATACAATTAAATTTAATTTTTAGATAAAAATGGGAAAAATTTTAAGAACAGAAAAGTTAACAACCTTTTCTGAATTACTTATCGTTATTGCTGGAATTGGTGCAATTCTAGGAGGAGTTTATTATATATCTCCAGGAATTAAAACCGCAGTTTCAAAACAATTAAATGGAATTGAACTGAATCAGACAGATGTTAATAATGTTACCAATGCTGCAAAAATTGCACTTCCATCTACTGAATTATCTTCAGAAGTTGCAGACAAACCTTTAGTAAGAATTGGTGCTTATGCTTGGAACGCTCAGTCTGGAATTATTGTTTCTAATGGTGGTCCAAAAACAACAAAAGGATCATTGATGGAGAAAAACGGAGTTAATCTTGAGATTATTCGTCAAGACTGGCTTTCGGAATTGCGTAATATGCAAATGAAATTTATCGAAGAATTTGATAAAGGAGAAGCTTTTCCATCTTCAGAAAAAAGTGTTTTTGCAGTTATCATTATGGGTGATGGTGCGCCATTTTACATTAGTTCTGTTCAAAAATCACTTGACGAAAAATACGGAAAAGATAAATACCATGTTCAGGTAATGGGAGCAGTAGGTATGAGTTATGGAGAAGATAAATTAATTGGACCACCAAACTGGAAATCAGATCCAAAATCTATGAAAGGTTCTGTTATATCGGCAGTTCTTGGAGATGGTGACTGGGTTACTACTGTAAACTATTGTTTTGCAAACGGATTAAAAGTAAATCCGGATCCAACAACATATGATGCAGAAGCAGTAAATATTTATCCATCAGAAAATGATGATTATATTAAATCGGCAGAAGAATTAATCAAATCTCAAACAACAGGATGGACTGTTACTTTGAAAGAAGTAGTTGATGGAAAATTAACTGGAAAATCTGTGAACAGAAAAATCGATGGTTGTGCTACTTGGACGCCTGGTGATAAAACTGTATTTGATAAATTGACTGGATTTGTTGATATCGTTTCTACGAAAGAATTCAACAACCAAATGCCAACTACTATTATTGGTGTTAAAGAATGGGCTGTTAAAAATCCTGATATTGTTTCTAATATTTTGAAATCGGCATTGACGGCTTCAAACCAAATGAAAAATTACGAAGATTGGAAAGTAAGAGCTTCTGAAGCAGTTGCTGCAACTTACAAACTTGAAACTCCGGAATATTGGTACAAAATGTTCAAAGGACAACAAGGAACAAAAGGCGGATTGACTTATAATATGGGAGGTTCAAAAGTATTTAACTATGCTGATGCAATGCAATATTATGGTTTATCTGATGGTGTAAACAGATACAAATCAGTTTATAATCAAGTTGCAGGATATTTGACAGAATTGAATCCGTTTGGATTTAATGAAAATGTTGGAGCAGTTGTTCCTTACGATCAAGCAGTAAACTTATTCTTCTTGAAAAACATTAACGATATCGAATCTACTTCTGCAGACAAAGCAGATTATAGCAGCGAAGCAAAAGAAGTTGTAGCTTCTGGAGAATGGAAAATTAATTTTAATACTGGAAGTTCTGATATCTCAAGCTCATCTAGTAAAGAAGTAGAAAAAATTTACAATCTTTTAGTACAAGCTGAGAACACAAAATTAACGGTTGTTGGACACACTGACAATGTTGGAAATGCTGATTCTAACTTAGCTTTATCAAAAAGCAGAGCACAAGCAGTTGTAGATTACCTAAAACAAAAAGGTATTCCTGCAAATCGTTTCCAATTAGTGGACGGAAAAGGTCAAAGTAATCCAATTGCAGATAATAATACTGCTTCTGGAAAAGCACTAAACAGACGTGTGGTTATTACTTTATTAAAATAAAAACAATAAAAGGCTATCTTAATAGATAGCCTTTTTTACAAGCAGTATGATAAAAATTTTAACGCCCTTTGAAAAAATATCAAAATTAAACAAGACACTTATTTTAATTGCTTGGTTAGTTCTTTTGATTATTATTTGGTTTGCAGCAACATCTGGCGAAAAACATCTTTTTCCTTCGCCGGCTCAGGTTTTAACCGGTTTTTCAGATCTGTATAAAGAAGGTTTGGTAGTGCATATTTTCAATTCATTGAAATTGTGTTTTATCTCGATTTTTTTAGCCACAATTATTTCCTTGTTTTTTGCTTATGCATGGCCAATTCCGTTATTAAAATCAGTTTCTGAATTTATCACAAAATTTAGATTTTTACCTTTTACCGGACTTTCATTTTATATTACAATGGTAATTCATGAAGCACGAATGATGCAGGTTTGGATCTTGGTTATTTTCCTGACTACTTTTTTAACAACATCATTAATTGCAGTTATCAAAGATATTCCGCAAGAAGAATTTGATCATGCAAAAATGCTAAAATGCAACCGTTGGGAAGTTCTCGTACAAGTTATTATTTTAGGAAGAATAGATTATGTAATTGATGTAATCAGACAAAATCTTGCCATTACCTGGATGATGCTTGTTACGGTAGAATCGATTGTGGTAGCTTCTGGAGGATTAGGGTTTTTAATCAAAAACTCTGATAAATTTATGAATACCGGAAGAATCATTGCACTTCAAATTATCATTTTATTAATAGGTCTTGGCTTAGATGCAGGAATAAATTTCTTAAGAAAAGCAGTATTTAGATATTCAAAAATATAATTATGACACACGAATATAAAGAGACACTTTTGTATGTAGAAAATCTTAGCGTTGGTTATGATGATACAATTATTATAAAAGATATAAGTCTTATAGAAAAAGATGTAATTAGAGAAGGTGTTGATTGTACAGGTCAGGTTGTAGCTTTTGTTGGAAGATCAGGACGAGGAAAATCAACTTTCTTTAAAGCATTGACAGGATTAATTCCGACCAATTCCGGAAAAATATTAATTAGAGATTTCGAAAACAAAGAACCAAATGCAGCTAAACCTGTAAGCGAAGGAGACATTGGTTTTGTAGATCAAAAATATACTTTGTTCAGACATAAAACAGTTACTCAGGCGTTGAAATTTTCGTTAAGAAAAACAACACTTTCAAATACTGAAAAAGACGAAAAAATAAAGTTGTACCTAAAAGAATGGGGATTAGAAAATTGTAAAGACAAATATCCTAACGAACTTTCCGGCGGACAAAGACAAAGAACCGCTATTATAGAACAATTGTTTTCATCTGATCAATTTATTGTTTTAGATGAACCTTTTTCAGGATTAGATGTTGGAAATATCGAAGAAGTAAAAAAATCATTTGAATTATTAGGTAAATCATCTGAGTTTAATACCGTTATTTTTTCTACGCATGATATTGAATTGGCAATTGAATTAGCACAAACCATTTATGTAATTGGACATCCAACTATTAATGGAAAAAAAGAAAATTACGGAACTATTGTAGCAAAATACGACCTAAGAGACATGGGACTTTCATGGAAAGATTATTGCGATGATCACTTAAAATTATCAAAAGAAATTATTCACCAAATGATGATTTCTTAAATTTGAATATGTCAAAAAAGAACAATCCAATATCGATTATTGAAGAATCATTTTTGTCTCTAAAAAAATATTTAGAAACAAATGTATCTACTAATGAAGCCGTTTTTACGGCTTCATTTATTATAGAACTGCAAAAAGAAACCAAGCAGATTCTAGAAATATGTAATATATTAAATCAAGATGCAGATTTTATTCAGAAGCTTAATGAAACCGTAAATCCAGTTTTTTCTAAAGGTTTATTGTTTAAAGCAGAACACTTTTTTCTTTCGGATATTATTGATCTTTACGAAAGAGAACCCGGACTTAAAAATGAAAAACAGGAATTTGTTCTGGCCTATTATTATGATGCTTTGCGCAATAAACATTTTGCAAACGAAAATTCTGTAAGCGAATTGAATCAGTTGGTTTTTACCGAGAATTTCAAAAACCTTCTTGTAAAAATTAAAAAAGAGAACAAGATAATTACTTCGAATGTTCAGCAAAACTATTATATACTTCCGGAAATAATTATCGAAAAGAAACATAAAGGTTTAGAAGAAATTCTTATCGAATATCAAAACTTCATTTATTTTACATTTGGTAAAAAATTTGAAAACACAACAGCTTTCAGTAATTATTTGGGTTTGAATACGAAAACATCAAAAACAGATAAAAAAGAAATAGACAATCTTCCTGAAGAAGATACACTGGAAAAAGTTCTGAAAGAATTAAACGAATTAGTTGGTTTAGCAGAAGTAAAAAAAGATGTTTCAGAATTAATCAATCTTTTAGAAATACAAAAAAAGCGTTCAAAGCAAGGATTGAAAAATGTTGAGATTACTTTGCATACCGTTTTTCTGGGGCCGCCGGGAACAGGAAAAACTTCTGTAGCAAGACTTTTAAGCAGAATTTTTAAACATTTGGGTTTTTTATCCAAAGGTCAAATGTTTGAAACAGACAGAGAAGGTTTAGTTGCAGGTTATGTTGGGCAAACAGCAACAAAAGTCAATAATGCAGTAGAATCAAGTCTTGGCGGAGTATTATTTATTGATGAAGCTTATGCATTAACTCAAAATGCATTTGGAAATGATTATGGAGCAGAAGCCGTAAATACACTTTTGAAAAGAATGGAAGATCATAGGGAAGATCTGGCTGTCGTGGTTGCGGGATATACAGAACCTATGAAAATTTTTATAGAATCAAATCCGGGATTGCGTTCACGTTTCAACAGATATTTTCATTTTGATCATTTTACACCTTCAGAATTATTTCAAATTTTTGAATCATTTTGCTCGAAATCTGATTTTATTATTTCGGATGAAGCCAAAGAAAAATTGACAGATACTTTTGAATTGCTTTACGAAAGTAAAAATGAAAGTTTTGGAAATGCCAGAGTCGTTCGGAATTTATTTGAAAAATGCGTTCAGAATCAGGCAAATCGAATTGTGAAAATTAAAAAACTCACGAATAAAGTTTTAAAAACATTTACAGAAGAAGACATTCCGGAACCAAAAGAAACGGAACAAAATGTTAATCTTGAAATGAAAAGTAAAGAGCAATAAAAGGAAAAGAGTCGACAAGAAATTGCCGACTCTTTCATATATATAGGGTTGTTATTTTTGAAGTTAACTTATAAAATGGTGATTCCCGCCTTACTCAAAAACCGAGAATCAGTACCATTTTATAAAATTAGACACAGATATATCACTCTGCAGTGCTTTGTCTTTCATGGGAACAAACTAGCTTTATTAATCCCAATGCTCTGTTTTTTTGAGGGTTACATTTCAGCAGAATCACTCCCTTTGCTTTGTCTTTTGTGGGAACAAACAAGCTTTATTAGTCCCATTGCTTTGCTTTTTTTGAAGGGTTGTATTTTAGCTTTGCTCATTCCCTTTGATACAAAGTTAGTACAGAAGTACTCTTAGAAATTTATATAATTTTCGCCGTTTCTTATAGATTTTTCACATCAAGATGTTTCTACTTATATAACAGCACAATAAAAAAATGAGTATTTTTGAAATCTTATTTTTTTACTACAATGAAACTGCAAATACAAGAACTTACAACAGTCGAAGAAATGTTGGCTCAAATTGATACAATGAGATTTCTTTATCCAAATATGTCCATCGAAAAATATAAAGCTTACCTTTCAGAGATGGTTCCGCATAATTATATTCAGATTGGCGTTTTTGAAAACGGAGTTTGTTTGGGTATTACCGGTTGTTGGTCAGCAACGAAACTTTGGACAGGAAAATATCTTGAAATCGATAATTTTGTCGTAAACCCAGAAGTTAGATCAAAAGGAATTGGAAAATTGCTGACAGATTATATCGAACAAAAAGCCATAGATTCAGATTGCAGCAGTATTGTTTTGGACGCTTTTACCGGAAATTTTGCTGCACATCGTTTTTATTATAATCAAGGATACGGACCAAAAGGTTTTCATTTTGTTAAAATATTAGATGAAAACAAAATGACTCACTAATTTTAGCATCAAGTTTTTTTATTGAACCTATAAAATCAATATAAAACCAAAGAATTGGTTATTTTTGTTTTATAAATTTTTTTACACACATATATTTTGGGATTATATAAAAATCTATTCAAGCAAACTGCTATTTACGGATTAGCTACGGTTTTACCACGAATGCTAAGTTTTCTATTAGTTAGATTGTACACAGGTATTTTACCAACGGCAGAATACGGAGAAGTTTCGATCGTTTTGTCCTGGATGGTTTTCTTTAACGTGGTACTTTCTTATGGAATGGAAACCGCTTTTTTTAGATTTTACAGCAATGAAGAAGATAAGAAAAACGTAATTGCAACATCTACAATATCCATCTTTTGGTCGTCGATAATTTTCTTATTTGTAGCTTTAATTTTTAGAAACACACTAGCAAATCTTGCCGAAGTTGACGTACAATATGTTACCTATACCGTTTGGATTTTAGTTTTAGATGCTTTGGTTTTAATACCATTTTCTAAACTAAGAGCGAACCAAAGACCAATGGTTTATGCAGCGATTAAAATTGGGAATGTAATAATCAATCTATTATTGAATATTTTCTTCTTAATATATTTGCCTAAACTTGCGGCTTCAAATCCTAACTCAGTTTGGGATAATTTATATGTAGAGAATTTTCAAATCGCGTATATTTTCATTGCAAATCTTTTGGCGAGTTTGGCCACATTTATAGTGCTTTCGCCGAATTACCTTTCATTGGGAAGAAAATTTGATCCGGTTCTTTGGAAGAAAATGATGAAATATGGTTTGCCAATTCTGGTTGCTGGACTTGCATTTGCCGTTAACGAGCATTTTGATAAAATTCTTTTAGGATATTTACTTCCCGAAAATTTAGCAAAATCTGAAGTTGGAGCCTATTCAGCTTGTTATAAATTAGGATTGTTTATGGTGTTGTTTGCAACGGCTTTTAGATTAGGAATAGAACCTTTCTTTTTCAGTCATGCTAAAAATGAAAATGCGCCTCAGACTTATGCCGTAATTACAAAATACTTTGTTATTCTGGGATCACTAATTTTATTGGGAGTAATTGTTTTTGCAGACGTTTTAAAATATCTTTTGCTTGACAATAAATCATATTGGGAAGCGATGAAAGTTGTTCCATTAATTATTTTGGCAAACTTCTTTTTAGGAATTTATAACAATTTATCGGTTTGGTATAAACTAACCGATAAAACAAAAATTGGAGCATATATTTCGATTGTGGGCGCTATTGTAACATTGGTTTTAAATTATTTTTTGATTCCAAAATATAGTTATTATGGTTCAGCAATTGCAACTATTTCTGCTTACGGAAGTATGATGTTGATTTCTTATATTTTAGGAAACAAATATTATCCAATACCTTATGATATGAATAAGATTGGCGCTTATTTAGGAATTTCAATTGTGTTTTCGGCTATATCTTTTTATGGATTTAGAGAAAATTATTTTGTTGGAATTCCGTTATTTTTAGCCTTTATCTATTTTGTTTATCATAACGAAAAAGAGACAATTAAGGGAATTATGAATAGAAAGTAACAGTACTTTTTAAGTTGCAGAAATAAAAATGAAAATACAAATTATCAATAAATCACAGCACGCATTACCAAACTACGAAACAATTGCTTCGGCAGGAATGGATCTTCGTGCCAATTTAACTGAAGTTATTACGTTAAAACCATTAGAAAGAACAATAGTAAAAACCGGACTTTTTATTGAGTTGCCAATTGGTTATGAAGCACAAGTTCGACCAAGAAGCGGATTAGCAGCAAAAAGAGGTGTAACAGTTTTAAATTCTCCAGGAACTATTGATGCAGATTATAGAGGAGAAATAGGTGTAATTTTGGTAAATTTATCAAACGAAGAATTTGTAATCGAAAACGGAGAAAGAATTGCACAATTAATTATTGCCAAACACGAAAGAGCGGAGTGGATAGAAGTTGAAGAACTTACTGAAACATCAAGAGGCGAAGGCGGATTTGGAAGTACCGGAGTGAAATAGTTTTCAGTCGCAGTAATAAGTTTCTGTACTTTGCGAACTTAAAAATGAAATGAAAAACTTTGTAATCTTTGCGAAAAAACCTTTGCGAACTTTGCGGTTAAATAGTTTTCAGTCTTAGTTGCAGTCACAGTAATAAGTTTCTGTGCTTTGCGAACTTAAAAATGAAATGATAAAACTTAGCATTCTTTGCGAAAAATCTTTGCGAACTTTGCGGTAAAAATTTCAGCACAAGCAGAAAATAAATAACCGTCAAGGTTAAAAATTTAGAACCAAACTAAGAAGATTTTAGAAGATCTTCCCATAAAAAATAAATACAAAAATGAAAATAATCGTTCCAATGGCAGGTCGAGGATCAAGACTAAGGCCACATACTTTAACAGTTCCTAAACCATTAATTCCTGTTGCAGGAAAATCAATCGTTCATCGTTTAGTCGAAGATATTGCCAAAATATTGAAAGAACCTATCGAAGAAGTTGCTTTTATTTTGGGAGATCCAGCTTTTTTTGGAGATGATCTTGTAGAAAGTTTAGAGGAATTGGCAGGAAGTTTAGGCGCAAAAGCTTCGATTTATCGTCAGGATTTACCATTAGGAACAGGTCACGCGATTATGTGTGCCAAAGAATCTTTATCAGGACCAGCAGTAATTGCTTACGCAGATACTTTAATCAGAGCCGATTTTGAATTAGATCCAGAAGCTGATGCTGTAATCTGGGTAAAACAAGTGGAACAGCCTGAAGCCTTTGGAGTTGTTAAATTAAATGCTAATAATGAAATTATAGAATTGGTTGAAAAACCAAAAGAATTTGTTAGTGATTTAGCAGTTATCGGAATCTATTATTTTAAAGAAGTTGGAGATTTGAAAAAAGAACTTCAAGGCGTTTTGGATAATAATATTCAGAATGGTGGAGAATATCAAATCAATGACGGAATCAAAGCGATGATGGCAAACGGAAAAGTTTTTAAAACCGGAAGCGTTGACGAATGGATGGATTGCGGAAACAAAGATGTTACGGTTGAAACCAATTCAAGAATGTTAGGATTCTTGCATAATGATGGAGAACATTTAGTAGATTATGATGTAAAGCTGGATAATTCGACAATTATTCCGCCTTGTTATATTGGAGAAAATGTAGTGTTGAAAAACACAACTGTTGGACCAAATGTATCTATTGGAAAAGGTTGCCATGTTACAGACAGTGTTATCAAAAACAGTTTAGTTCAGACTTTTTCTCAAATAAAAAATGCAAATCTGGACAATGCAATGATTGGAAATCACGTTGTTTATGATGGGAAATTTACCAGTATAAGTATTGGCGATTATTCGGTTTTAGAATAAATTATAGTTTTAAATAGATTCGTTTTTGTTTAAATAATAAATATTAGAAATGATACAAAAAGGAGTTTTAGCAATTTTATTTTTCGTTTTGCTTAGCAATCCAACTTCAGTTATGGCTCAAACCGAACCGGAAGATATTGCTATGGTAACAGATGAATATCAAGACTCTTTTTATGAATCATTAAAACAAAAAGGAATTGAAAATTATGACAAAGCCATTATATCATTAGAGAAATGTATTAAACTGAAACCTAATGATGCTGTAGCTTATTTTGAATTAGGAAAAAATTATTTGTCTCTAAAACAATATGGAAGCGCTCAGACGGCTTTTGAAAAAGCCACTCAATTAGACCCAAAGAATAAATGGTATTGGTTAGGAATTTATGATGTAAGTTATGAAACCAAAAACTATCCTTTGGCAATTGAAACGATTCAGAAAATAATGGTTTTTGATGAAGAATATAAAGATGATTTGATTTCGTTGTATATGATTACCAATCAATATGACAAAGCACTTTTGGCGATTAATGAAATGAATGATAAATTCGGAAAATCAGAAGATCGTGATCGATATAAAATGCAGATTTTATCTCAGGGAAAATATCAAAATGCTGAAATCACGAATCTGATTGATCAAATAAAAAAGAACCCAAAAGAAGAATCGAATTATGTGAATCTGATTTTTCTATATTCAAAAGCAGAAGAAGCAGATAAAGCTGTAGAAGTTGCGAAACAATTGGCAAAGGAAATTCCAAATTCTGAATGGGGACAAGTAAGTTTGTTCAAAGGATATTTGGATTCAAATCAAGCCGACAAAGCAATTAAGGCGATGAATGTTATTTTATCAAGTTCAAAAATTGATACAAAAATTAAACATCGTACCTTAAATGAATTTTTAATTTATGTGAATAAAAATCCGCAATATGCACCGGATTTAGAAAAAGCAATATCTTATTTTGATAATGATCCAAATGTTGATGTTGCAAAAGAAATTGGAAAGTTTTATCATAGTAAAGGTCAATTTGAAAATGCAATTAAATATTATGAAAAAGATTTAAAAGCAAATTCAGATACAGATCGCGAAACCAATTTGCTTTTGCTTGAAGCTTATGTTCAGGCAAAACAATTTGAACCAATGACCAAAAGAGCCATGACTATGATTGAAGTTTATCCGAGTCAATCGCAATTTTATTATTATGCAGGTTTAGGAAACAATAAATTACAACAATTTAAGAACGCAAAAACCGTTCTGGAAATGGGGCTTGATTATGTTGTAGACGATAAAACGCTTGAAGCAAATTTTAATATTCAGCTTGGAGAAGCTTATAATGGTTTGGGAGACGCTAAGAAAAAAGAGGAATACTTTTTGAAGGCAAATGAATTATTGAAACAAAAAAAGTAAAAGGGAGGATTTTAAATGAAAAAATATATTGCAATATTAATAATGTCGGTTTTTGTGATTTCTTGTAAATCAAAAATGCCAGCGGTTCAAAATAATACTGGTAACACCGAAATTGTACCGGTAAAAGAAGATAAAAAAGTAGTAGAAAAACATTATAACAACAAGTTAGATTTTTCGACTTTATACATAAAAGCAAGTGCAAAATATGTTGACGAAAAACAAAGTCAAAATGTTTCGGCCGAAATCAAAATCGAGAAAGACAAACAGATTTTAATAAGCGTTCGTTTTCTGGGAATTACAATGGCAAAAGCTTTGATTACACCAACAACAGTAAGCTATTACGAAAAAATAAACAGTACTTATTACGAAGGTGATTTTACAAGTTTGAGCGAATGGTTAGGAACAGAATTGAATTATTCTAAAGTTCAGAATTTATTGGTTGGAGAAGCTTTAGACGATTTAAAAAAAGGAAAATATACGCAAACAATTGTAGAAAACCTTTTTCGTTTGGACGATGAAAAAGATGCCAAATTGAAAAAATCATTTTATATTGATTCTGAAAAATATTTGTTGCAAAAAGAAGAAATTTCACAACCTTCAGAAAACAGAATGTTGCAAATTAACTATTCTGACAGCAAAACTTTTAATCAGGGAACACTTCCAACAAGTATCGAAATTAACGCGCTTCAGCCAAAGGGAAGAACCAATATTAATTTAAATTATAACAATATTTCGTTTAATGAAGAACTTTCTTTCCCTTATAGCGTGCCTGGAGGTTATAAGAAAGTTATAATTAAGTAAATTTGCAAAAAGAAAATAGAAACATGCCAAAATTTCTCCTAAGCCTAATTTTTATTTGTGCCACAACTTTCATGTGGGCGCAAGATTCGCAACAAGAAAAACTGGAACAGCGTAAAGCTCAGATCCAGCAGGAAATTAGAGATAATGAAAAGATGTTGCAATCTGTAAAGAAACAAGAAAAGTCAGCGGTAAATGTCTTTATGATTCAGGCGAATAAAATTAAACTGAAAGAAAAACTGATTAATACTACAGCAAAACAAGAAAAACTTTTGAGCAATGATATGTATATTAACCAAGTTAAGGTTAATAAACTAAAAAAGGAATTGACGGTTTTGAAAGAAGATTACTCTAAGATGATTTTAAAATCATATAAAAGTAGATCTGAGCAAAGTAGAGCGATGTTTATTTTATCTTCAGAAAGTTTTTTGCAAGCTTATAAAAGAGCACAATATCTAAAACAATATACCAATTTCAGAAAAAATCAAGGATTAGAAATTCAATCTAAAACAAATGAATTAGTTGATTATAATGCGAGATTAAATGGACAAAGACAGGTTAAGAAAAAGATTATTGCTGAAAACGAAAAGGAGAAACAAAGTTTAGAAGTTGAAAAGAAAGAACAACAAAAACTAGTTAATTCGATTAAGAAAGATAAAGGTAAAATCCTTGCAGACATTAGAGCGAAACAAAGCGAGTCAAAAAGAATTGACAGACAAATTGATCGTTTAATTCGTGAGGCAATTGCCGAAGCAAATAGAAAAGCAGCTTTAGAAAGAGCAAAAGAAAATAATACAAGTACAACAGTAGCGGCAAAAGCTCCGGTTTCGTCATCAAAAATTGAATTAACACCGGAAAATAAAATTTTAGCTGCTGACTTTAAAGCAAACAGAGGAAGATTGCCTTGGCCGGTTGAAAAAGGATTTATTTCTCAAGGATTTGGAGATCAGCCGCATCCTTTGTATAATACAGTGACAATCCATAATAATGGAGTCGAAATTACAACAGAATCAGGATCGAGTGCAAGAGCAGTTTTTGCAGGTGAAGTAACCAGTGTAATTGTTTTATCACCAATTAATAAAATGGTAATTATTCAGCATGGAGATTATTTTTCTGTGTACCAGAATTTAAGTTCTGTAAGTGTAGACAAAGGAGATAAAGTTACTATTAAGCAAAATATTGGAAAAATTAGAACAAGTCCCGAGACAGGAAAAACAACGATGAAGTTTTGTATTTCGCAAAACTCAACATATGCAGATCCAAGAGGATGGATTCAAAACAGATAAAAAAAGGGAGCTTAATAAGCTCCTTTTTTTTTACTAAAAGTTATTTAATCCTATTGTTCATTTGAAAATTGTATTGATTGAAATTTAAAAATAGTATTTTTGCATTATGGAAACAAATAGACAGAAAAAAATAGGCGGTGTCATCCAAAAAGATTTGGTTGATATTTTGCAAGGTGAAGTGAGAAAAAACGGAATTAGTAATTTGGTAATTTCAGTATCCAAAGTTAGCGTAACTACAGATTTATCTGTGGCAACAGTGTATTTAAGCATTTTTCCTCAAGATAAAGCAAAAGAAACTTTAGAAGGTATAAAATCAAATTCAACCTTAATTAAACACGATTTATCTCAGCGCGTGCGTTTGCAATTGCGTCGTGTACCAAACTTGGTATTTTTTATCGATGACTCTTTAGACTACATCGAAAAAATCGACAACGCTTTATCAAACAGAGAAAACCCAATCGAAAATCGTGATCTTTTAGAAAAAAGAAGAAAATCATAAATTGAATTTCCCCCTTTACATAGCCAAACGTTACATTTTTAGCAGAAGTAAAAACAATGCTATAAATATTATTAATCGCATTGCCAGCATGGGAATTATTGTTGGCACAATGGCTTTGTTTGTGGTTTTATCAGTTTTTAGCGGACTAAAAGTATTTAGTCTTTCGTTCACGAATGAAATTGATCCGGATCTGAAAATCACCAGTACTTTAGGTAAATCTTTTCTGATTACACCAGATCAGGAAAGCCAGATAAAAAAAATCGATGGTGTTGTATCATACACTAAAATTATCGAAGAGCGAGTTTTATTTTTATTCAAAGACAAGCAAAAAGTAACCTACTTAAAAGGTGTTGATCGTAATTATCCTGTGGTTAACGATATCAGAAAAAAACTTTTTAACGGACAATGGTTAAAACCGGATACGTATCAAGTTGTGATTGGATATGGAATTTCGCGTGATTTTTCTCTTGGAATTCTTGATTTCGAAAATCCGTTGCAGATATTTGCTCCTAAACCAGGAAAAGGAAATATTGAAAATCCCGAAGAAGCATTCAATAAAACAGATGTTTTACCAGTTGGAATTTATTCTATCAGCGAAGATTTGGATTCGAAATATGTCTTTGCCGATTTGGGTTTAGCACAGGAATTATTGATGTACAAACCCAATCAAATTTCTGGAGTCGAATTTAATTTGAAAGATAACGCAAATGAAGCAGCGATTGATGCAAAACTTAAAGCAATCTTTCAAAATAAAATCACGATTAAAAACAGAGCACAGCTTAATGAGTCTTTGTATAAAATGCTCAATACCGAAAATATTGCCGTTTATCTGATTTTTACCTTAGTAATTATCGTGGCACTTTTTAACCTGATTGGCGCTTTAATAATGATGATTTTAGAGAAAAAAGGAAACCTAAAAACCCTTTTCAATCTCGGTACAGAAATTAATCATTTGAGAAAAATATTTTTACTTCAAGGAACTTTGTTAAGTGTTTTTGGTGGAATAATAGGACTTCTTCTGGGAATCATTTTAGTAGTATTGCAACAGAAATATGAGATGATTATGCTTACGCCAACTTTGGCATATCCGGTAGTTTTCACGCTCGAAAATGTTCTCATTGTTATGGGAACCATTGTTTCACTTGGTTTTGTTGCATCATTAATTGCCAGTAGCCGAGTAAGTAAAAAGCTGTTAGATTAGTATTTCTACTCAAAAAATATTACCTATATTTATCGTCTCAAAAATCTACAGCATATGATTGTTTCTGCCTAATCCTATCTTATTTTTTCAAATAATTAGGATACTTACGTTTATTTTCTTGAGTTCAGATTACTACATCTGGACTAATATTATCATTTATCCTAATATATCATGACAGAAACTACCATAAAGAAAAGTTTATTTTCTAAAATTTTTACCACATTAAAACAAGCAATCAAAGGAGATGAATCTTTTGATTATACAGTAGGAAGCATCAAAAAAGCAGTCATTCTATTAGCCATTCCAATGGTTTTAGAAATGATGATGGAATCGGTTTTTGCCTTAGTCGATCTGTATTTCGTTGGACATCTTGAGCACAGTAGTTTTGCGATACAAACCGTTGGATTAACCGAATCTGTGCTTGCAATTATATATTCATTGGCAATTGGAATGAGTATGGCAGCAACCGCAGTTGTAGCCAGACGAGTTGGAGAAAAAGATCCTCTCGCAGCTTCAAAAGCAGGAATGCAGGCTATTATTGTTGCTTTTGTTATAAATAGCATAATGAGCGTTTTTGGCGTTATATATGCCAAAGATATTCTGCTCTTTATGGGCGCATCTGCAGATGCTGCAGAACACGGTTACAGATTTACACAAATTATGATTGGTTCAAGTTTGTGTATTATGCTTTTATTTTTAATCAACGGAATATTTCGTGGTGCAGGAAATGCTGCAATTGCAATGAAAAGTCTTTGGCTAGCCAATATTTGCAATATTATTTTATGTCCGATATTGATTAACGGTTTTGGTCCAATTCCGGCTTTCGGATTAATTGGCGCAGCTTTAGCGACTACTTTAGGAAGAAGTCTTGGAGTATTGTATCAATTGTATCATTTGTTTTCAGGAAACGGAATTTTAAAAATTAAGATCTCTTATTTTATTCCAGATTTTAAACAAATAAAAGCATTAGTAAAAATTGCAGCTCCTGGAATTTTGCAATTTGTAATTGCATCTTGCAGTTGGATTTTTCTAGCGCAATTAGTTGCCACAACTGGCGGAGATCATGGTTCTGCTGGATATCAGACTGCACTTAGAATAATGATGTTTTTTATACTTCCGGCTTGGGGATTGAGTAATGCAGCAGCGACTTTAGTTGGGCAAAATTTAGGTGCAAAACAAATTGATCGTGCCGAAAAATCAGTTTACACAACAGCAAAATACAATGTCATTTTTATGGCAACCATTATGGTGATCACATTGTGTTTTGGTCAATATATAATTTCGTTTTTCACCAATGACGAAATGGTAAAAACCATCGCAGTCGAAGCGCTGCAAATTATGAGCATTGGATTTATATTCTACGGAATCGGAATGGTTTTAATTAATACATTCAATGGAGCAGGAGATACCTGGACACCAACCGGAATTAATTTCTTCGGTTTTTGGTTATTTCAAATTCCACTAGCATATGTGTTGGCAAAACATTTTAATATGGGCCCAACAGGTGTTTTCATCGCAATTCCAGTTGCCGAAACAGCTATAACTCTTGCGGGTATTTTCTTTTACAAAAGAGGAAAGTGGAAACGTATTCAAGTTTAATTTATAAAAAAAGACCTTCAAATTTTGAAGGTCTTTTTTGTATTAAGATCTTTGTCAAAGTTTCAAACTTTGACAAAGATTATGTTTTTTATACAAATTCATATCCCGCATAAACCTGTTCGATTTCTTTCATAATCGCAAACAAATTTTCAGGCTCATCAGTTGTAACTAATTTTTGTTTGTATTCTTTAAAAGAGTGAATTCCTTTGAAATAATTGGTATAGTGACGACGCATTTCAACAATTCCTAAACGTTCACCTTTCCATTCCATTGACCACATAAGGTGATTTCTGGCAGCTTCTACACGATCTGCAACAGTTGGAGCAGGTAAGTGTTCACCTGTTTTAAAATAATGCTTGATTTCGTTAAAAATCCAAGGGTAACCAATTGCGGCGCGACCAATCATGATTCCGTCAATACCGTATTCATTTTTATATTTTAATGCTTTTTCAGGGCTGTCGATATCGCCATTTCCAAAAATAGGCATTGTAATTCTAGGATTATTTTTTACACGTGCAATATGCGACCAATCGGCGTGACCTTTATACATTTGCGCACGAGTTCTGGCGTGAATTGTTAAAGCCTGAACACCAATATCCTGAAGTCTTTCAGCAACTTCATCAATGTTGATAGAACTTTCATCCCAACCCAAACGTGTTTTTACAGTTACAGGTAAATCCGTACTTCTAATAACAGCTTTCGTTAAACGAACCATCAAATCGACATCTTTCAAAACTCCGGCTCCGGCACCTTTACAAACTACTTTTTTTACCGGACATCCAAAGTTAATATCAACTAAATCAGGTTTTACAGTAGAAACAATTTTAGACGAAAGCGCCATTGCTTCTTCATCACCACCAAAAATCTGAATTCCAACCGGACGTTCGTAATCAAAAATATCCAACTTCATTCTACTTTTAATAGCATCACGAATCAATCCTTCTGACGAAATAAATTCAGAATACATCATGTCAGCGCCATGCGTTTTGCACAAACGGCGAAACGGTGGATCGCTCACATCTTCCATCGGAGCAAGTAATAAAGGAAATTCGGGTAATTCTATGTTGCCAATCTTGACCATCTTCAATATTTTTTGCAAAATTACAACTTTTAGTTCAATTTGTATCAAATTGAGGTTCAAAGGTTCAAAGTGACAAAGTTGCAAAGGTTTTACATTCAGATGCTAAACCTTTGTTTCTCTGAACCTTTGCAACTTTGTGCCTTGTTTTTACGAAACTCTGTAATCAAAAAAACGAATAGGTTTTCGACTCATCGGATTAAAAACTAAAGGATTTAAAGTTTCTTTTGAGGCGAATTCAATTCTTGGCGTAACTCTTAATTTGGCTCTAAAGTGGTCTTTGATTTCCTGTAAAAATTCAGGAGATTGATTTTTTACCGCAATCTTTATCACAATTTCATCTGTTCCCAAATCATTGGTAGAAATCTCTATAATATGATTTTCGATATTATCAAAACCACTCAAAACATCATTCATCGCAGGCGGATAAAGTGTTGTTCCTTTATATTTTATCATTTGTTTTTTACGGCCAATTACTGGACCAACACGCAAAGTATGTCGCCCGCAAGAACAAGGTTCGTTATGTAACTGAACAATATCTCCGGTTTTAAAACGCAATAATGGCATCGCTTCAATACCCAAAGTGGTAAAAGTCAATTCGCCAACTTCACCATTTTTTACAGGAATATTATTCTCATCCAGAACTTCAACAATAATCAATTCAGGATGATGATGGCCACCAATTCCGTGTTCACATTCTGTAAAAGCAGTACTCATTTCAGTAGAAGCATAAGTCGAAAACAACTTAATATTCCATTTTTCGGTGATTTTTTGAGATAAAGTATTCATCGAAAAATCTTGATTTCGCAAAGATTCTCCAATGCAAATTGCACCTTTTATGCTTGAATTATTATAATCGATTCCGTGTATTTCCGCGTATTCAATTAACTTTAAAAGAAAAGAAGGAACCGTAATTAAATAAGAAGGTTTGTATTTTAAAATAGAATCCCATTGCAATTCCGGAATTCCCGCACCAACACGAATTACACCAACTTTTAATTTTCGCAATCCTAGAAAATAGGCCAATCCAGCCATAAATTTTCGGTCGATTGTAGTCATTAATTGAACAACATCGCCTTCTGCAATTCCGGCGCAAGCAAAAGAAATAGCTTCATTATAAGCCAATCTATCCAAGTCAGAATCTGTTAAACCAAAAGTTACAGGATCGCCTAAAGTCCCTGAAGTCGAGGCGTAATCGATAATTTTATGTTGCGGAACACACAAAAAATCATCGTTATATTCTTGTAAATCTTCTTTTGTAGTTACCGGTAAATGTTGTAAATCTTCGAGAGTTTTAATTTTCGAAATATCAATATTTTGTCCTGCAAAAAGTCTTTTATAAAAAGGAGAATTTTGACTGATATAAGTTAAAAATTCTGCTAATTTTTGTTCCTGAAAAACTTTAATTTCTTCTAAAGAATTTTTTTCTATTGCTGGAATCATTGTAATTTTCTTTTGAGTTTTTTTAAATATTTTTCAATTTTTGCTTTGTCAGGAGCCGTGGTAATTTCTTTAGTAAATGCTTTTTCAAAATTAGTCTGAGCAAGCAGATATTCTTTTTTTTGATAAAAGTACAACCCTGCTTTGTAATACACAACCCAATAATCAGGGTTTAAGGATTGATAGTTCTGAATAAATTCAGGACTTATTGTTTCTTTCTTTTTCAGATACAAATCTATATTGTCATCTTCAATTCTAAATTTTTGATAGTTTGCATACGCAGTAGTTTTTAGAAAAGGATCTTTGGCAATGTTGAGATTTTCCTGTTGAAATGAAACTACAGGATTTGTTTTTCGTTCCTTAAAAATCGAATCCAGATTATAACAAACAAATTCACCTAATTGATATGGATTTGCCGAAACCCAAACCAATTTTTCTTCCGGTTTAAAGATAATTCCGTGATGCGCCATTAATTGATTTAATGCTTTTTCGTTGCCATAACCAAGTTTTATATCTTGTAAACCTTCTTTATTTCGGAGAATTTCAGAAGCAATTTTGGGATTGATTTTTGGGTTTTTTGTAAAAAGTTCTTCTATTCTTTCAAGTCTGTATTCAGAATGACTATTGGCAATTTGAAGCTGATTTCGTTTTTCATTTTTTAAATCTTCACCTTGAAAATGGTTCGAACAAATTAACTGATCGCTGTTTGGAACACCATAAACATCCATTTTATTAGGCGAAACTTCAATTAAAACAGCTTTATTATCGTGCGCACTTCCAACCATAATTGATTCTGACACAAAAACTTTTCTTTTTTTGGCGATTGCAATTGCTTCATCAATATTTTGAGCATGCTGTAAAATTTCGCGAGTCAAAATTGAAATCGGTGTTTTTGCAATTATCGGAATTTTAGATTTTGACGCATTAATGGTAACCGTCAAACCTTCCTGATTCATTCCCGAAACCGCACCAATCATTCCGGGCCAGGTAACCATCATAAATTTATGCCCTTCTTTTGGGTTTATAAACGCTACAATTTTATTTTCCGCGAAAGCGTCATTTACATAAAAATCGAAATTTCGTCCAAGAATTAAATTTCCATTTTCAGATTTTTCTCCCCAAGCTGCGAAAGAAGAACAGCCAACCAAAGCCAAATCTTGCAAAGCGTGACCAATATCATGTGCCGCGTGCAGGTACAAACTTCGCTGATATTGCGGTGCAATGTTGTCAAAATCATGAGACGTATATTGCGAAACACCATAAATTTCAGCTTGATATTCTTCGGTAACATTCGAATATAATTTTCGATTGTACCATTTTAGAAAATAACGAAGCATTTTTTGCTCAAATTTTGACGGAATTAAATCCTTTATTTTGGAGAAAAAGATCTGTTCTTGTTTTTTCAAAAGAGAATCTGACAAAGCACCAGTTGTTAATCCAATTTGCAGCGGATCGCCTTCAACATACAATTCCCAAAGACCTTGTTTATTTTTTAAAAGTGAATTTTTTCCGGAGATAAATAAGCTGTCAGATTGTTTTATTACGACAGGTTTTATAGTATCATAATTTGAAATATCAGGTAAATGATGCATTGATTTTGAAGTACCGCAAGAAGCGAGCATCAATAAAAAACCGATCAGGAGAGATAATTTTATTCGGTTTTTCATACGCACATTTATTCAGCAGAAGCCTGATTAATTTTAGTAATCAAATATTCTTTTCCAATAATTTCTGAACACGTTACAACAGCTCCAATAGTTACACCCAAAACCCCGTGCATATTAATACTTTGTCCTGTAAGATATAAATTATCAAGTTTGGTTTTTGACGGAATTAAAGTTTTCATAGGATTCCCGGAATCCTTAACATAACCATACATATTACCATTATGACCGCCAATATAATCGCGATAAGAAAGCGGAGTAGAAGTATGAATCGACTGAATGCAAGCTGTTATTCCAGGAAATTTAAGTTCAATTTCAGTAAGAAACTTAGCTGTTTTTCTTGATTTAAATTGCTCGTAACTTTCTCCACGATCATTTTCGTCAACAGTTGTATTAAAAGTATCGATCCACGGCGCAACATCGTCATACTTCATATAAGTAATAAAAGTCATTCCTTCTGCCCATTTTTCCTGCTTTTTTGAAGCATTCATAGAAGCCATAAAAGCTTTTGGCCACGAATCTTCGTCATAGTCATGCGCATTCCAGACTTCACTGCTTTTTTTAAAATGATAGTAATTATGATTGATATATTTGAAAGTTTCAGGTTTGAAAACAATATATAAACTAAAGGCCGAAATAACTCCTTCAAGACTTTGGATTCGGCTAAAAAATGCTTTCCTGAAATTTTCTTCTCCGGCAAGTTTCAGCGTAGTTTTTGGATCTATATTAGAGATAAAACGAGTTCCGGAAACCTGAGTTCCGTCTTTCATTTCTACCGAAGTTACAGTGTTGTTTTCGACATTAAAACGAGTAACTTCTTTGTATTTATAAAATTCGCCACCGTGTTTTTTAAGCTGTTTTAAAAGCTGTTTTGTAATCTGACTTCCGCCGTTAATACAACGCCAAGAACTTTGAATATAAGAGTTGACAGAAAGCGCATGAACGTAAAAAGGCGATTTATCAGGAATCCCTGCGTAGAGAAAATTTGAACCCGCCAAAACCGCTTTTAGTTTTTCATTTTCAGTAAATGAATCTATAGTTTCTTTAGCGTTAAGCGTCAAAATTTCATTATCATATTTCCCTTCCCAGTTTACATTATAAAGCGGAAAAGAGTCACATATTGTTTTTAATTTTTCGCAATATCCTTCAATATTTGCTTTTTCTTCAGGAAAATAAACACACAATTGATTCACAAAATTTTCATAACCTTGCGCGTGTGGATATTCGTTTTTGTCATCTTCAAAAGAGATAATATCAAAACCATTTTCATCTAATTTTTTTAGATTTAATTGGTCAATAATACCCAAATATTTAAAATATTGATACAAGTTCTGACCTTTTTCAAGACCTCCGATGTAGTGAATTCCAGTATCAAAAATGGTTTTATCACGTACAAAAGTTTGTAGATTTCCACCGTATTGATTGTTTTTTTCGAGCACACAAACGCTGTAACCTTCTTTGGCCAGAATAATAGACGATACCAAACCGCCCAAACCGCTGCCTACAATTACAACATCGTAATGTTCTTTCATATTAGTTTTTCTTTAATACGATTATAGAATTTTCATCATAAAGACAATTAAAACCAAAGTTAATCAAAGAGGTTTTCAAATTTGGACAATTCATTAGAATAACCGTGGAAGTTGTAGAAACGATTTTTTCAATAGCATTAGTATAACTTTCATCAGAAATTAAAACAATATCAAATTGATTTTCTAAAAGAGTTTCCAGATTTTCGGGATAGAAGATTTTTCTTTTTTTGACGATATAATTAGTCTTAGAAACTTCGCGTTTTTCTTCGTCGTTATTATAAGAATATATTTTTCGTTGTGGTTCCTGCAAAGCCAATAATACATCTAGTTGCCCGTAATCATTAGACAAATGAGCAATTTTGGCTTTCGCCGAAATGTATTGGTTTAAGCGATAATATTTTTCAAGATTATTTTTTAAATCATTTTTCACACCTTTTGTAACCTCAATTTCTTTGTAGTCATAACTGTGAAGAAGCATCTTTTTGAAATATTGCGGACCTTCTATTTCCTGACGAATTTCCTGAAATTTAGATTTAAAGAAAGCACTTATTTCCTTTGTTATTTCGGCATAATTTTTTCCAAAAGAAAGATTCTCAGGCGTAATTCTTTCCAAAATAGAAACCGTAATACTTCCATCATGAATTATAAAATCACCTTTCGGAAGTGTTTCTGAAGCACCATGAATTAAAACTGGAAGAATGTCTAAATTAAATTCTTCGGCAAGATAAAAAGCGCCTTTATGGAAACGTTTAATTTGATTACTTTCTGAACGAGTTCCTTCAGGGAAAATCATTATTGAATAACCTTCTTTTATTTTTTGGCGTAAATGTTCAACGCCATTTTCAAGTCCTTCAGAAACCGGATAAAAACCTGCTTTTTTTACAGTTGCACCAAAAACGGGAGAATTATAAACCCAGTCATTTACCAGAAAAATGATTTTAGGACTTAATCCGCCAATTGCCAGAATGTCTAAAAATGAAGAATGATTGGCAATTAAAATGGCCGGTTTCTCAAAATCTTCGTTGTATTTATTGATTACTTTTTTATCTACAAAAGGATTTGTATATAATACCGATTTCATGAATTTTGAAATGCAATATCGAAATCCTTTCATTTTTGTTTTTTCGCTTAGCGGAATTATCGGCATGATAATCAAACTGAAAATTGACATTAAAATACCGCCAAGTCCATAATAAGTAAAAGATAAAACGCCATGAAAAAATGAACGTAATTCAAAAGGAGCATTTCCGTTTTTTGGTCTATTTGATAAAAATAATTTAAAGAGAATCGGATAGAAAATAAACGTAATAATTAGCGCCGCAAAAACCCCAATTAACGAAACCGATGAAATAGAACGCAACGCCGGATGTCTTGCAAAAATCATCGCGCCAATTCCTAAAATGGTTGTAATAACCGCCAGAATAATTGAAGTTCTGTAAATCGCAATTTCATTTTTTCCAGTTGTATATTCTTTTTGAAGTGCGCTTGTCATGAAAATACTAAAATCAACACCGTGACCAAAAATCAAAGTACAGACAATCATGCTGAAAATGTTCATTTGAATACCAAAAATCCCCATAATTCCAGCCGTAACAATTCCGGTTAAAGCAATCGGAATACAACTAACAATTACTAATTCAACTCTTCTAAAAAAGAAGAATAAAATCAAAATTACTGCAACAAATGAGTAATTAACCAGCGAATTAAAATCGGTTTTTAAAGTACTGAAAAACGTTTCATTCATTTGCTGACGGTCAATTGCAATCAGATTATTTTTGGCGGAAGCCGATTTTACAAATGCATCACGTTGTTGCGGAGTAACTTTTACTAAAGTTGAAATTGTAAAAAATCCATTTTTTTCGGTTACAAATTCTTTCAATTGCAGAGCCTGAATTTTTAAATAATCTTCTGTTTTAATTGGTTTGAAATTAAAATTTAAATGATCAAAAAAGAGCGAATATGTTGTTGGTTTAAAACCGAGTTTAGAACCTTCGGCAATTAATCCCGATTTTAAAAGTTGCTTTTTATTCGCATCCCAAAACGAATTCCATTTATCGATTTTCTGTTTTTGTTCCTTCTGCGAAAGCATAATTCCTCCAACAGAACTGAAATTTAAAATTTTATCGTCTTGTTTTTCTTTCGATAAATCTTTAAAAAGCTGACCATTGTTTTGCAAAACTTCCTCCATACTATTTCCGTATGAAGCCACATAAATTGTTTTTGAAGTTAAACTAGTGCTTTCTTCGAGTTCTTTTTCGGCTGCTTTAATTTCTTTTGGAACAAAATTTAATTGCGATAAATCATTGTTGAAACCGACATTATTATACGTAAAACAACAAATAATCGTGATTAAAACGCAAAACCCAATTAGATATTTATTGTTATGAAAGGAGAAATGCGCCAGTTTATCAATGACATTTTTCTTGTGTTCAAAATTATTTTCTTTTGGTTTATACAAATGCGGAACAATCAAAAGAGAGAAAAATGCGGAAGCCATAACAATTACGGCAGCAAAAATCCCGAGGTCATTCAAAGCATCGGATTTCACAAAAAGCAAACATAAAAAAGCAACAGCAGTTGTTGAACTACTCATAATTACCGGCATTGTAATGTCTTTGTACAAAGTTTTTACGTCGCTATTATGTTTGTAATGCGTTAGAATATGAATGGAATAATCGATCGTAATTCCCAGTAAAATAGAACCAATTCCGAGAGAAATGGCTGAGATTTGTTCTTTCACAAAAAATAAAAATGCCACGGCAAACAAAGCTCCAAAAACAGTTGGAAGAAAAATAATAAGCGGAATTAATATCTTTCGATAGAATAAAATCAAAATCAACATTAGCGTAATCATCGCGATTGTTGTCGTTAAAACAATATCACTTTTAATTTGATTGGCATTTGCAACGGCAATTAATGCCGAACCAAAATAGCTGATTGAAGTTTTGGTTTTAAATTTCTGATTCAGATTATCCTGAATTGATTTTAATTTAACAGCAAAAATCGTGTTCTTTTCGGTTTCGCTCGAAGGAAGATTTGAGGTAATAAAAAGCAATAATTTCTTTTTATCCTTAGTCATTACAAAACCATTGTCAAGCGTAAAATCGTCACCAATATTTAGTTGTTGTAATTTTTTAAGAGCGATAAATGAAATTCCAAGCGGATCTTGCAGAATAAAATCTTTGGTGATAAATCCGGATGGCGAAATAATCGATTTATAATTTCCCTGAACGGTGGCGGAAATACTATCTTTTTGAAGTTTATTCTGAATTGATTCGTAATCTTTATTTTCCAGAAAAAGAGGAAGATTATTATAAACGAAATCAATAGTTTCCTGAATATTTTCTTCGTCAACTTTTCCCTGAATTCCGGTTACATAAGGTTTGCAGGATTTGGCAACACTATCTGAAAAGGCAGTTGCCATTTCTTTTAAATCTTCGTCAGTTCCATTTTTTTCGAGTTTGAAAATAACGGTTATTTTATCGGCAAAATTAAGTTGCTTGAGCACTTTTGCCGTAACATCACTTTTATCGTTTGTTGGAATAAGTTTGGTAATATCTTCTTCAAATTTAATTTGAGAAGCAAAAAATCCAAATACCAAAAGCATCAGAATTGCCAGCGCAACCGACAAAGATTTTCTTCGGTTTACAAACAAATGAATGGCGTAGAAATATTGATGCATGTTTATGTTTTAAAGGTTTTTTTGTCACGAATTTCACGAATTTTCACGAATTGATTTGTGCTAATTAGTGAAATTCGTGGCGAAAAAATATTTAGTTTGTTGTGTTTTTCTTAGAACTAAAAGCAGTTAAAAGTAAATAACTTATAAGACCAACTGATAGTGCTAAAACGGATGCTAAAATAAGACTTCCGACGATATATTGTGTTGCATTTTTTTGAATATCGTTAAGCGTAATCGAACTATCCAAAATCAAAGGCGCGTCGTTTGACACGAAATAACTTCCCATTTTTAAAGAACCATAAATAACAAACGGAATAAAAGGAGGGAAGCTCACATTTGAAGCCAGATAAGCAATGACTTTGTTGAGCTTGAATAATGCGGCAAAAGTAAAAAGCAGTATCGTTTGAAATCCCCAAAACGGAGAAATTCCAATAAAAATTCCTAAAGCAATTGCAGCAGATTTTTTGAAATTTGAATCGCTGCTTTCTAAAATATCTTCAAGAAAGAACTTTTTAAATCCTTTTTTTTTTGCCTTTCTAAAGTAATCTCGGGGTTTTATATACAGTAAAGCATTAATAACCAAAACGGTATTTAAAATACTGATTCGGGTAAAATCCTTAAACGGACGAAAATGCGAAACACGTTCCAATGGATCGTACAAAATCTGAATTGGAATGTTTTTGACTACAATTCCTTTCCAGGCAGAACGAACGATAACTTCAATTTCGAACTCAAATTTATTGGTATAAAATTGTTTCGGAATTAGGTTTAAAGGATATAAACGAAAACCTGATTGTGTGTCTTCTAATACAATTCCGGTTTCGAATTTAAACCAGAAATTCGAAAATTTATTTCCAAAACTGCTTTTCTTTGGCACATTTTCCTGTGTCATATTTCGGCTTCCAATCAATAAAGAATTTGGTTCTTTTTGAATTTCGGCAATAAAATTCGGAATATCAGAAGCAAAATGTTGTCCGTCAGAATCAATTGTGATTGCATATTCAAAATGCATTTCGATTGCTTTTCTAAAACCATTTCTCAGCGCTCGCCCTTTTCCTATATTTTTAGGATGATGAATTTGTGTGAGTTGCGAATATTGTTGTAAAATCTCAAAAGTGTCATCGGTCGATCCATCATTGACAATAATGATATTTGTAGTGAAATCTAAAATAGAATCCAGCACTTTTTTTAAAGTTTTGTGATTGTTGTATGTGGGAACAATGACACAAAAATGAGTCGAATTAAGTAATTCTTGCTGTGATAAAATAGGTTTCATTTGGAGTTTTTCTTTAGTCTACTTTACGAATTGTTTTTCTTTTTCAGAGAAACTTTTCGATTGTAAAACAAAGTCTTTTAGATAATCTTTTAAAACTGCATTTTGCTCTGCATAATGTGCTGTAATATAATTTTTATCTTCTTTAATATTCTTTTTATAGCCAGTTATTCCGGGAACATTTTCCTGAATACTCAACCTGATCATTCTGATTTCTATATTATTAGGTTCGCTTTTTATAGTCGATTCAAGAAGATTTGCGCCTTCTTTAAAACGATCCATTTTGTCTCTTAATTTTTTCTCAAACTTTGAATCCAATAGAATTGAAGCAGCTTTGTAAGCCACTAAAATTTTTGCATCGTCGTTTGAAACTGTCGACAGTTTTTCTGAAAATTCTTTAGCATTACTTTCTGATTTTGTAACGCTCGAATACATTTTTCTGATGGAAGCCAAATCCGGATTACCAGCAAAATTAATCCACAAAAGTAAAGACAGCAGTAGTTTCATAATTATATTTTTTTGTACACATTGCTAAGTTTCAAAGCAACGGTATCGTTAAAATAAGTCGTGTTTTTTACTTTAACCAAATCATCTTCGGTTGTAGTAATATCAAGTTCTAAACGTAATTCCGGAGTAGCTTCAGGATTAATAAGTGCCATGAATTTTACATTGGCAAGTGTTTGAATCATCAAAGTACTTTTGGTAATTGCTTCCGTAAGTTCTTTAATAATCTGAATCATGCAAACTCCCGGCATAATTGGATTTCCCGGAAAATGACCTTTGAAAACTTCATGTTTTTCATTGATCAAAATCGTGATATTATATTTAGAATCACCGGTTTTTTCTTCCGATAGAACTTTATAAAAATCTTTTAAAACCATATTTTTTATTTTTTCCCAAAAGAATAAGAAAGCCCTAATTGAAAATTAATATTGGTGTTGTATTCCGCAAATAAAAAATCATCAACGTTATGACTGCGATTATTGTCATTATCCATTATATCCAACAAGCCTTTCTTTAATCGGCCTTCAATGGCTAGATTTGGAGATACTTTATAGGCAATACCTATAACAAATGCCAAGTCATTATTTTCTTTTCTTTTGATCAGATTATCATGTAAAAGAAGATCTAAAACCGAACCGAATTGCATCTGAACACCTGATCCAAATGTAAGTTTATTAATAAGAGCAAGTGACAAATAATCGATCTGTATATCGCGATATTCTACTTTTTCAACTCCTGTATCGTCAAAATAATTTCGTGGAAGATTGTTAGATCCTTGTCTCGTATATGTAACTTCAGGCTGAAGAGCATAACGTTTTGTTATATTTATTTCTCCAAACCCACCAGCATAGAAATCAGTTTTATAATCGCCTTGCATTTCTGAAACAGTCGAAAAAGTAAAACCACCTCTCAAACCCGGCTTAAAAGTAACTTGTGCTTGTATGTTTACGATTGTAAAAAAAAGGAATAAAGCAATCGTTAATTTCTTTTTATACATTATTTTACTTTAAAAGTATAACTGATACCAATTTGAAAAACCTGATTTAAAATAACATCATTATAGTAATAATCATTATCATTGTTAATTCCATCGTAACCATAAATATCAACTAATCCTTGTTTAATTCTGGCTTCAAACGTTAATCCGTTTGGTAATGTATAACCAACACCTCCAACAAAAGCAAGGTCAAAATCTTCAGGATTGCTGTTGATATAATTATCAGAAATTTTTAAATCTACAGACGGACCTCCTAAAATGTGAAAACCTTTACCACCAATATTAAATTTTGCAACTGCACCAAGTGTCAGGTAGTTTAATTCATAATTTACATAACGATAATTAAAGCCGTTTCCAAGATATTCTCTTCCTTGATCACCTTGTCTTGAATACGTTATCTCAGGCTGTAACGAAAAATATTTATTAAATTTAATGTTTATTAATCCACCAATATAAAAATCTGTTTTAGATTTATTATCATCAATATTCGTTAATGTTGAGACATTTAAACCTCCACGAATTCCGGGACTAACTCTTACTTGTGCATTTGATGTTATAATTCCGATAAATAAAACAAAGGCAATTACGGTTATTTTTTTCATTTTTAATTTGGTTTAAGTTTAGCTTTAGATTAAGTTTTTACTCTGATTTAAAATAGTTTAACTCAATTTTTAACTTGATATTCTGATGAATAATCTGAATTTTCTCCGCAAAAATATTGTTTTCTGAACTAAAAAGCAGTGTTATTTTTTCTTTTGTTTTAGATGCATTCACGACCTTCTCTAATTTCGATGTCTTTTTAGAAACAAAAAGATAATTATCACGGTTTCCATCTTCCGATTTATAGATATTATCAGTTTCATTTTCAAATTGTTCCTGAATCAAATATTCATTTTTAAGAAGCAAACGAAAATCTTCGGTTAAAGTATTAATCAAAATTTTTCGGTCTAATTCAGATACAATCGAGTTTACTTTAAAAGTCTTTTTTGAAATTTCAAAATCTAACAATTTGTTACCAAATTCGGTTGTAAAAACAACGCGATGTGTAGTATCATTTATTTTTTTAGCAATAAAAATTCCGGATATTTCATGACCATAAACCGTGATATTTGTTTTGTAAACATAATCAGTATTTGAGTCTGTAAAATAGGGAACCTGATAAGACGTTTTGTCTAATTTTTTAGGTGTATAATTTTTTGTGACCGAACCACAAGAAACTAAAACTAATGCCAAAAGGCAATTAATTATTAAAAACTGAATCGTCGATTTTTGCATTGATCACTTTATTTTTAAGTACAATTCTAGTATAATCTTCAGAGGATTCCAATAATTTAACCTGTACAACTGTTGCTTCTTCTTTATCGAAAGTTAGTTCGATTTGTTTGATGTATTTTTTTAAAGTAGCATCTTTCGGAACAAATTTCGCAAGATTTTGACCTTTTAATTTAAAGTATGAAATCGTAAATTCTTTGTCGTCAAACATATTCCCGCTCACGCTTCCAACAATTAATTTATTGATACGGCCAAAGATTTTGCTGTTGCCAATATCAACTGCACTTTTCTTTCCTTCGTCGTTAATCAGAATTTTTCCGTTTTTAAAAACGATACTATAATTGTATGGTTTTTTGTATTGCCATTGAAGCAAACTCGGCTCTTTGAAAATCATTTTACCAGAAGTTTCAATGTCTTTCGATAAAAAATCTAAATGTTTGTATTGTACAAAATCAGTACTTAAGGTTTTGATTTTTTTCGAAACTACATTTACATCCTGTTTGAAAGCTGCGATTTCTGCGTCAGACATTTTTTGTTCCTGAGCAAACAAATTGCCTGAAATAAATAAAATTAAGAGTGCTATTTTAGTTTTCATATTTTGTTAAAATGGTGCTTTATTTTTCGTTTTTTTGCCACAGATTTTAAAGATTAAAATGATTATAAAATCCGTTTTATCCGCGTTTTCGCTTTAGCGAATCCGTTCCATCAGCGTTCAATCTTCATAAGCTTTTAGATTCAAAAGTTCTTCGATCGAAATGACTTCATAATTGTTCTGTTGTAAAAATTGCAAAAACTGTTCCAATACTAAAACGGAGTGTGATCCGGTATCGTGCAAAAGTACAATTCCACCAGGAGAAACACGTTTTATAATTCGATTCAAAATCAATTCGACATTTGTTGTTCCGCCGTCAAGCGAACGAATATTCCATCCAATAACTTTATGTTCGGTTATTTTTAAAGCTCTACGAATCGATGGCGTCGTAACTCCGTAAGGCGGACGAAAGAAGTTGATTTTTTTTGAAGTGAATTTTTCTAAAAGAGAATCGGTTTTCTGAAGTTCTCCAGTAATTTTTTTGGCATTATAAAAATCGAAAAATTTCGAATGATTATAAGAATGATTTCCAACCAAATGTCCTTCGCCAATAATTTGTTTTACGATTTCAGGATGTTTTTCAATGTTTTTTCCAATGCAGAAAAAAGTTGCTTTTGCATTGTATTTTTTCAAAAGTTCTAAAACTTCTAAAGTAAATTCACTCGGACCGTCATCAAAAGTTAAGGCGATTTTTTTTTGAGTTTTCTGCGGATTATTGCAGAAAGCTTTTACATGATAATTGGATGAAATTCGGGAGGAACCAAAAGCATTTATTCCCAACCAAATAAAAATAAGTGCTACAAACCACCAGATATTTATTGCGATATAAAAGTTCAGAAGAAAGAATAAAAGCAGTAAAAAAATAAAAAATAGTGATATGTTTTTATGCGTTATCATTTTGAAAGCAACGTAAAACTATGATTTTTTCCGTTTAATTGATTGTACAATAAAATGGTATTATAAGCTGGTTTTTCAACCGAATTTACTTTTATAATTTCCGGAATTTCCTGAGTCTTGATTACTTTTGAAGCAATCCATAAAGCAAAAGCCGAAGCCGTATCATATTCACCACTCAAATGTTTGTAATACAATTGAGGCGTTTTCGCGAAAGCATTTTCAGCCAAATTTCTATAATAAGAATCAAAAGTAATGTTGCCATCCAAACCTAAAACGACAGCATCAATATCTGAAATTTCTAAATTATTGGATTTTAAAAACGCGATTATTTCTGCTTCAATTTTGTTTTCGTCTAAAGTATTTTTTATTTCAACATCTAAAACCTGTGCATAAGTAGTGTCTTTTTTTTGATTTTCTAAAACAAAAAAACTGGCACCCTCACCAAAAACAGCTCCGGTCGAAGTTGGATTTAAAACATCATAAGGCTGATTTCCATCTTGTTTGATTCGGCCTAATAGTTTAAAAAGAGAAGTTGTGTATTCGCCATTTTCGTCAATTCCGCCAACCAAAATCGAATTGGCTTCGTTTTCTTCGATTTGCATTTTAGCATCTAAAAGTGCCGATTCAAAAGAAACCGCTCCATTTACATACGTAAAATTATACCCTTTGCATTGCAATGACAAAGCAATTTGAGCACCAACAGTATTATGTGTAGATTGTATAAACGAAGTTGGCGTTAAGAATTCTTCGTTATTGTCGAGAATATTTTTCAGAAATTTTTCAGAATCTTCGATGCATCCCAAACCAGTTCCGGTAATGATTGCATCTACATTTTCGAGCTTTGCATCTTTTAAGGCTAATGCCGAAGCTACGATTCCGTTTTTTACACCTTTTGCCATTCTTCTAATTGCGGCTGGCGTAATAAAATCTTTGTAAACCGGTGCAACTATCGAAAGTATTGTGTCATTTTGGTTGTGCACCGCTTCCTCTAAAAAAACAGTATCAAATGTTTTTTGAGCCGAAATACAACCTACTCCATTTATATATGTTTTCATTAGCTTTTAGAAAATATAAGTGTGGAACAATTTCCTCCAAAACCAAAAGAGTTGGATAAAACGTGTTCGATATTTTTCATTTTTAAAGAAGTTTGTGGCTTTAGATTAAATTCTTCCATTGGAGTTTCAAAATTCAAATTTGGATAAACCACATTATTCTGAATTGCCAAAACACTGTAAACGGCTTCAATTGCTGCGGCTGCCGCCAAAGTATGACCCGTAAAAGGTTTTGTCGAACTAAAATCTGGAACTTTTTCATCGCCGTAAATTCGGAGTAAAGCTCTTCCTTCAGACAAATCATTATTAGGAGTTGCCGTTCCGTGAACGTTGATATAATCAATTTCGCTTGGTCTTAAACCCGAAACTTCAAAAGCTTTTTTCATTGCCAAATAAGCGCCATCACCATTTTCTGAAGAAGCAGTTTGGTGAAAAGCATCATTTGCATTTCCGTAACCCGAAACTCGAGCCAGAACTTTTTTGTTTTGTTTTTGAACAATTTCATCAGATTCTAAAACCAAATATGCAGCGGCTTCGCCCAAATTTAGTCCTTTTCTGTTATTGTCAAAAGGTTTGTTATAATCGTCAGAAAGAATCATCAAAGTTTTAAATCCGTTGATGGTAAATTTTGCCAAAGCATCTGTTCCGCCAACGATAACGCGATCGAGTTTTCCGTTTTTAATCAAACGTGCGCCTAACATAATCGAGTTCGCAGCAGATGAACAAGCGGTACTTATAGTAGTAACCATTCCTTTTAAACCCAATTCTTCAGCAATTTTTTCGGCAACATCGCCACCGTCATGACAACTAATATATTTGGTAAGTTCAGGATCTTTAAAATAATCGTAATAATGCTTTTCGGTCATATCCATTCCGCCAACGCTTGTTGCCGAAATAAGTCCGGTTCTAAATTCGTTGATCGATGTAATTCCGGCATTTTGAACGGCTTGTTTGGCAGCAAAAGCACCAATCATTGCAGTTCTCGAAAAATTATTATCGTCAGAAAGCTCCAATTCACTGATCAATTCAGCATTGGTTTTTTTAATTTCTCCAACCTTAATAACATCCGCATGAACGGTCGAAATATTTTCGATGCGAGTTATAGCAATCTTATTTTCGATTAACGAAATAAAATTTTCCTCGACTGAATTTCCAATCGAAGAGATAATTCCCATTCCCGTTATTGCAACACCTTTCATTTTAGACTTCTTAGATTATTAGAATTTTAGACTTACTTAGATTTAAATATTGGACTTCTTAGATTATTAGACATTAGATTTTTTAGACGCGTGTCTAAGTTGTCTAAAAATCTAAGCCAGTCTAAGCAGTCTTATTTAGTTCTGTTAGCGCTAATATAAGCAGCCATAGTTTCAATAGATTGAAAAATAGATTTTCCTTCTTTTGGGTCAACCAATTTTATTCCGTAATCTTTATCAAGAATCACGATCAATTCAAGTGCATCAATTGAGTCCAAACCTAAACCGTCTCCAAACAAAGGATCGTTATCAGCAATGTCTTCGATTGCGATATCTTCAAGATTTAGAGTGGTAATGATTTTATTTTTTAATTCTTCTTTTAATGCTTCCATGATTATTTATTATATAATGTATTGATATTTTCGTTTGTGTATTTCTCGTTTTCTTCTTTGCTAATCGTGCAAAGAAAAGCTTTGTAATTGTCATTAAAAAATTCAACCCAACCGCACAGAACTGTATCAGCTTTATTTGTGTTTAACAGAATATCTGAATAGTTAGACAGAAATTCAATATTGAAAGCATCAAATATAAAGAAAGAATTTTCACTTTTCAGCTGATGACGAATACTTATTTCACCCAAACAAATATTTGGCAAAGTATAAACGAAAACTGCTGGACTCGGATAATAGTTTTCTTTGTCCGAAATTGATTCCTGATATTTAACATCAGTATCTAAACTCGAAGATTTATTAGCCAAAACCAAAGCAATATTATTCTCTTTTTCGGCCGAACTTATTGGACTCAAAAGCAATTCAGATCCTAAAAAAGCCAGTTTGCTCAAAGCATCCATTTTGAAAAACTTCGGATATTGAATGTCAAAATTACGATACGCTTGTTTCGAAAAATCAGCAAAATCAGTTGGTTCAATTTTGAATACAGAAGTTCCGTTCAAAACAATTTCGTTGTTTTGAATGGTGATATAGGATTGTATGTAGGTTTTATTTTGAGTCATCTTTGTTGCAAAACATTTGTTTTAAGCTTATAATATTGAATAAAACTTATTTTCCTAACTTTCCTTTTAAATCAGTGATTCTCTTTTTAGCAATTTCCATTTTTTCCATTTTTTTTAGTTCTTCTAATTTTTCATCTAAAATTAGCTCAATTCCAACTCTCAAAGTGTCAAAGTGTTCTAGACAAGTTTGTTCATCTAAAGAATGTATACCTAGGCTTAAGACAGAGTAAATAGATCTGTTTTCTACTAAAAAACTTGGCAAATACTCAGCAAGTAAAGCTATGCGATCATCCATTCTTCCTTTTTGAAAATCAGCATTATTTATTTTTTCATCTGCCTTTGCTTTTTCAAAAGCTTCAAAAATTAAATGTTCAAAAATTCGTCGTAAATAAACAAAAGAGCCGATTCCTACGCCATTAGCAGCTAATCCAATTGCTCGAGTGAATTCATTTAATTTTTCTTTAGATAATAATTTTCCATATTTTTTAATTTCACTAATGTGAAAGTCTGCGACAGTTGGATGTTGTCCAACTTTTAGTAGAATTTTGTTCTGGGGATCGTAGTGAAGATAAAACATAAAGGTGTCATCTGATCTTTTGCATTTTACTCTTTGTGCTGCATATCCTCCAGACTTAGTATATGCATAACTACTCCCTTGTAAGTCATTCATTACGTAGAATGTAGATTCAATTTTTTTCCAAGGATTATAACCATCAAAAATTACTTTAGTAGATGCATCAGTTATATTTAGAAAAATTTCCTCATTTTCAGCGGTTATTTCAAACTTAGTATAAATAGGTAAATCGAAAAAAAATTGTTGTAATGTCATAGTGTTTTTTAATTAAAAGATAACCAAATTCATTTCACTTTTTCAAATATCACCGCCGTATTACAACCTCCAAATCCAGAAGCTGTTTTCAAAAAGAACGCAATATTTCTCTCTTCATTTTTCTCTATAACATTAATAGATTCGCTTACGCCGATTTCGTCAAAACCTTTCGATTCAAAAAGTATATTTTGATTTGCGGATTCAATTGCGATTACGGTTTCTAATAATCCCGAGGCGCCCAATGTATGACCATAAAATCCTTTCAAACTATTTATAGGAACGTTTTGTAAATCTAAACGATTCAAAGCAATCGCTTCCATTTCGTCATTGAACGGAGTTGCTGTTCCGTGCGCTGAAATATAATCGATTTGATCTGGATTTATCTGAGCTTCTTTCAAAGCATTCTGAATACTTCTAAACAAACCTTCGCCTGTTCTTGAAGGTCCGGAAATATGATTGGCATCGTTTATCGAACTATCTCCAATAATTTTTATTTTTGCATTTTTGGCTTCCGCCGAAACTAAAACTGCTGCAGTTGCTTCGCCCAAACTTACGCCGGTTCTGTTTTTAGAATAAGGTTTACAAGGCAAACTGCTCATCGCCTGAAAAGCATTAAAACCAGACAAAACAAATTCTGAAACTTCGTCTCCGGCGATAACAAAAATGTCGTCGTAAAGCTCAGATTGAATCATTCTTTTGGCAACAGAAATGGCTAAAATTCCAGAAACACAAGCATTCGAAACTACAATTGGTTGTGTTTTAAATCCGAAGAAATCCGAAACATTTTTTGCTAAAACATCTAAATGTGCAATATTGAAGCTTTCTTCTGAATCATTTTTTAATGCGGTAACATTTCCTTTTGTGGTCGAAAGTATAAAAGCAGTTTTCGAATTTAATTCAACTTCTGAATTTTTGATAATCGGCTCTAAAGCCAAAATCATCATTTTCTCTAAACGAGAATATTTTGTTTTAGCACTTATTTTTGCAAAAGCACTGTTTATTTTTTCATCATTAATAATTGCAGCATAAAACGGAATCGGCATTAAGGAAGTATCTTCATGTAATTGAATACCGGATTCTCCACGAAGAATTGCTTCGATGTTGGATTCAACATCAAAACCTAAAGGCGTGATACAATTGGTTTTGGTGATATATACTTCTCTTAACATTTTTTCTTTTTTATTCCTGCAAGGTTTTTATGGCATGCAGATTCTACGGATTTAAACAGATTTACACTGATTTTTTTTATGTTTAATTCGTGAAAATTGGTGTAATTCGTGTTCTATTTTAAAAGCCCAACTTTTCGTTTCCATTCTTCATAAAAAGGAGGATTTGTTAGCATTAGATTTCCTTCTTTATCCAGAAATACCTGAACAGTTTCACCTGTGCACGCAACTTCACCTTTTTCGTCAATAATTCTAAAACGATAAATCATTTTGGCAGCCGGAGTATCAACAACGGTTGTTTCAATTGTTACGACATCGCCGTAGCGCAAAGACAATTTATGTTCGCATTTTGATTTTACGATTGGAGTTGTAAATCCCGTTTTGGCAATATCTAAATAGGTAAGTCCGTGTTCGCGTCCAAATGCCTCGCGTCCATCTTCAAAATAGGTAATATAATAGCCGTGCCAAACAATCCCGAGTGGATCAGTTTCGTTAAAACGAATTCTGATTTCATGCGAAACCGTTAAGGAAGTTGCTTCGTTATACTGTTCTTTTCTTTTTGTCATAGAATAATGCAATGCAAGTTGTGATTATGAAGAACAAAAATAACAAACTTATTTTTGGTATGATTTCCAGGAAAGAAACGTTGCGTAATAAAACATCATAAAACGCTTCAAGACCCCAATTCATTGGTGATGATTTTGCGATAAGCTGCATGATATTTGGCATTGCAAAAACCGGAACCCAGATTCCGCCAATTGCTGCAAGAATGATTACGCTTGTCGCGCCAAATGGTGCAGATTGTTCTTGTGTACTTGCAATAGTTCCCAATAAAATTCCGAAACCAATGGCTGCAAAACCTGAAAATAAAGCGACAACACTCATCAAAAACAAATGTCCTTCGACGTTTAAAGAAGGTAAACCAATATGCGGAAATAAAAATATTGCAACGGCAACCATCATATAAAACTGAATCATACAAATGGCTGAATAAGTAATAGTTTTACCAATAATCACAATTAAATTCGAAACCGGATTGGTCAATAATCGAACAAATGTTCCTTGCGATTTTTCTTTTACAATATTAATAGACAATGGAATTACGATAAAAAATATAGCAAAAAGTGTCCACGCGGGAACATTATGCTGCACCGAATTCGGTAACACTTCTTTGTTATTTACCTTTGGAACAATCTCTTTAAAAGTAATAAAACTCTTTTGTTCGAACTTAGTATTCTCTTCGCCTAATTGATTTTGAAAAGTCGTGTAAATTGATTTTGTTTCGATTTGAGAAATCATTTTATCAATAGAACTCATCACAGAATTTTTGAAACTAAGCTGAACTGCCGGATCAAAATATAATTTAACTTCTTTTTGCTGAATTATTTTTGAAGTTTTCGGCTTTGCAATTGTATCTGTAAAACCCATTTTGCTCACAATGTTTTCTACATTCTGATCCACTTTGGCTTGTAAATCTGTGCTTAGATTTTTTGGGATTATAATTGCCAGCTGAAACTTTCCTTTATAAACATTTTCTCTGGCAACTTCTTCAGTAAGCGGTTTATTGTCGATTTGTGTTACAACGCTAAAAAGCTGACTTTTTTCTAAATTATCAAAGACAGTTTTAGAAACCGAACCTTTGTCGTTGTCGACCAATAAAATCTGAATTTTATTATCGCTAACGGTTTTAAAAGTGCTGTCCTGAATTAATGTTACGGTGATTACCAAAACCAAAGGCATTATAAATAAAATGACTAATCCGCCTAAATCTCGTTTGAGCAGTAGAAATTCTTTTACGACTGACATCCAAATTTTATATATCATCTCTCAGATCTTTACCGGTTAATGAAATAAAAACTTCTTCAAGATTTCTCGCTTTTTCGGTCGAAGCAATTAATCCTGATGGAGTTCCTTGCGCATAGATTTTGCCTTGATCAAGAATGGCAATTGTGGTGCAAAAATCTTCGGCTTCAGCCAAATGATGTGATGTATAAATAATCGTAGTTCCGTTTTGATTTAGATGTTTTAGATATTCTATAATCGCATTTTTCGATTGTACATCAACGCCAACGGTTGGTTCATCCAGAAATAAAACTTTTGGATTGTGCAGAATTCCCGCAATCAAATTGACTCTGCGTTTCATTCCGCCTGAGAAAGTTTCGATGCGTTTGTCGGCAAATTTTAAAAGTCCCAAAAGATCTAAAGTTTCGATTACTTTATCTTTCAAATCAGAACCTTTTAATCCGTACATGCTTCCAAAATAATGCAAATTTTCGCGAGCTGTCAAAGTCGGATATAAAGCATATTCCTGAGGTACAACTCCAATGATTTTTTTGATTTTGGAAGAATCGCTGGCATAGTTCAAACCATCAATTGTAAAATGTCCTGAAGTTGGTTTTATCAATCCGCAGAGCATCGAGATTAGCGTGGTTTTTCCGGCACCATTTGGACCTAATAAACCAAAAATCTGACCTTGATTTATATCCAGCGAAACATCGTTCAAAGAATACATTTCTGCATTTTTGTACTTTTTCGAAAGGGATTCTATTTTTATTACGGTTTGCAAAATATATTTAGCTAATTGCTTTTTTTAGTTTTTTGAAAAATATTTCTTCACGATTGGCAATGTCCAAAAGTTCATCTGCAATGGCATTGTAAGCGTCTTCTTTGGCACTTCGGTTTTTATAAATGCGAGAAGCTTCTACAGCAAAATCTCTCCAGGAATCTCCAATTTGTGTCATTTCTTTCGAAAGAACTTTCAATTCTTCGTTGTTTAAAATAACCGAAGCTTCTTGTAAAAATGCTGCATATATAAAACGAAAACCTCCGCCGCCAGTTCCAATTTCTTCCTGCATACGAACCATTTGTGCGAGATAATGATTTGCTTTTCTAACGCCGTGTTTTAAAGGCCATTTTCTAATTTGTCGTGATATGAATTTAATTCCGCGAACGCCAACAATTGGCATTGGCGCAAGCATATCGCGACAGGTATTTTTGATTCCTTTAATGATGGCGTTTTTAAAATCAACATCTTTTGGAATCTGAATTGGATAATACATTTGTCCTCTTGGAGCAAAAGCGCCTTTGGCAAAACGTACTTTATCTAACTCTTCGTGTGTCAAAGTGGTAACGGTTTCCATTACCGGATCGCTGATTAAATAATCGGTTTCGGTTTTTCCGTAAACAACTAAATTGTGTGCGTTGAAGTGAAAACGGTATTCATCAGGAAAATAACTTAAATGATAAACACCAACTTGTAATCCGGTTGGGATATTATTTTTTAGATTTTCGTCTAATGCTTTATTGGCATTAATTGTTGAAGAAAATTTTTGTCTTTTTATTTTTAAATTTAAACGATTGGCAACTTTATTAAAAATCTGTCCAGGCAAAGTTCTGTAACTGATTGCAGGCGCATGATTTACTTTTATAAAAGGCAAATACACGAAGAAAAGTCCGGAACCAATACCAAAAACCATTGGTTCGCTGATATTTAATCCGTTGTTTTTTAGCAGATTTGAAGCCACTCCATTTTCACAATGAGCAGATTGATGGTGTGTAAAACTAGTTTGCATTAATCGGTTTTAATATTTTTTAATTCGGCTATTGAAATCTCAAAGGCGTCGGCATATTTCTGTAAAATTTTGTCACTTAATTTAGCAAAAACAGTTGGTTTAAAATGTCTTTTTACGCGCCATTTCCACATCTCAACATAACCTGCAAGAATGGTAAGATCCATTTTATTGAGTTCCATATAATAACAAATCGGACTTAATTCACCAATCTGAACTTTCATTTTTGCTTCTTCTGCACGTTCTTTTATATCGTCAATTGCGTTAGAAAGTGCAATGGCTTTTGGTTCCCAACCGGTACTTAACGCGGTTGTATAATTGCCATTTTCATCGGTAGCGTAAACAAGTTCCTTCAGGTTCTTTTTGCTTAAATTTCCATCGTGCTGAGGTACATTTTCTTTTTCCATGACGGTTTTTTTTAATCTATATCATTAATCGTATAAAAACTAGAATGGGTAATATTTCGATTATAATTAATAAAGTGAGATTTATGAGGGCTAAATTTTTATTTTTTTTGACAAAAAAATAAATCATTTCTAACAACAGAAATAGACAGTAAGCTTGACTTAAAAAGAAAGCTAATTCATCGGAGTTTATTATAAAAACAGCAATAAGTAGCAATATTAAAATTCCTATTCGAATTAGTAAATGATTAAGCGGTTTTTTTGTATCCATTTAATTATTCTTCAACTGAAATTGTCTTTTGAATAAACAAATTAATTTCGCATTCTAAAAGTATTTTGTCTTCCAATAAACTTTCGCAACTCATTGTACATAAAGTATAATCGTCGCCTATAAATTTCGAAACCAGATTTGCTTTGGTAATAATTGTATCACCAGCTTTTGGCAGCGAATGTATTTTCAGATTTTTTAATGCGCTGATAAAACCAATCACATTTACGTTTTCATTTTCTGTTCCGTCTTCTTCAAAAAAATACTTTTTGCCTACAATTGCAGAACAAGTTTGTGCTGTATTTTCGATTAAACCGGCTTCGACAAAAATGTTATTATCGACAAAAATATTGTCTTCTTTTATCAGAAATGTCGTTTCTACAAAATTTGAATTTATGTCCAAAATTAGATCAACCATAAGCATAGGCGCTCGGTGCGGAAGATAATTTTGTATGTCAACTCCAATTTTCATACGTATATTATTTTGCCAAAACGGTTTTCATTTGTCCGCGGGCAATTTCTTCATTATTCAAAGTAGTCACAATATCAACCAAAGTTATTCCTGCAAATTCCTGCAGAATAGTTACAGCTGATTGAATTGTATCGTCGACTTTAGGAAACTTTTTTATTTCAATATCTTTTATCGAACCAATATAACCTGTTGGTGCTGTTTCGTTTTTCAAAAAATATTCATATCCTGTATGCAACGCCACAGATTGTGCCATATGCTCGATTATTCCTGCTTCTAAAAAAGAGTTATTATCAACAAAGATATTGTCGCTCTGAATTTTTAAACCGGAAACCAATGATGTTTCGGTATAAGAATACATTTTATCTACCATAACAAAAGGAAACTTTTGAGGTAATAAATTTTCGACTGCTTCTTTATTTAAAAGAGATATTGTTTCCATTAGCAAACAGTTAAATAAGCGTAGGCAAAAGAGAATCTTCCGCTTTCCGGAACTGATAATAAAATGCGATCTCCTTTTTTTAGTTTACCGGAATACATTAATTCTTCAAGTGCAATATAAATAGAAGCCGAACCAACATTACCAACTCTCAAAAGGTTCATAAACCATTTTTCGTCCGTAAGTACAATTCCTTTTTCGTTTAATCCGTTTTTTAATCCTTCTACAAAAAAGTTAGAAGAAACATGTGGTAAAAAATAATCAACCTGATCTGCCGTAATATTGTGCTTTGCCATTGCATCGCTCATACTTTCGACACCTTTAGGCAGGATAAATTCGTCTAATATTTTTACATCTTGTTTTACCGCAAATACAGATTCGGTTAACCATTGCTCTGGATTGTAATCGCTCCAGGCTTGGATTTCGCCATTTTCTAATTTATCTCCACCGGCATACATGCAAGTTTCCAATTCGAATGCATAAGAATACGCTTCCATCCATTCGATTTTTAATGAAATTTCTCCGCTTGGTTTATTTTCTAATAAAAATGCTCCGGCTCCATCAGATAACATCCAACGTAAAAAATCTTTTTTGAAGGCAATTATAGGTTGTTCTTCAAGGTTTTTTAAATTGATAATTTCGTGATTGTATTTTGGAGAAGAAAGCCATGTTGAAACTTTTTCTGATCCCGTGCAAATGGCATTTTTTGAATTTCCTGATTTTATCGAAAGAAAACCATATTTCAGCGCATTCATTCCGGAACAGCAAATACCCATCGAAGAATTTAATTCGACCGATCTGTTTTTTAATAAACCGTGAACCATTGCAGCATGCGACGGCGCCAAAACATCAGGCGATGAAGTTCCGCAAGAAAGGACTTCCAGATCCTGATCTGTAAAATTTTCATCAAATAGTTGTGCAACGGCATTTCGTGTTAACTCAGCGTTACTATGTGTACTTTTTCCGTTTTTATCAACGGCGTAATATCGGGTTGTAATTTTATTATTACGCAAAATAATACGTCTTGCCTTTGAGGCAGTGTCATTTATCAGGCCTAAATAATCTTCCATTTCGTCATTTGAAACAGCTTCATTCGGCAAATATTTTGCGGCTTTGGTAATATATACGTCAAACATAATTAAATTTCGTATTCTAAACTCCTTGATAATATTGAGTTTCTTTTTTTATGGTTTTGAACTTGAATGGATAGGTAATAAGATGCAATATATAGACTATTGGCGAGATTAGCCATATTGCAAGGAATAAATAAACATAAAATATTTTAAGAAGCGTTTTCCTGTTTTTTTGATTCTTATGAATCAGATTTGACCACTTATTAAAAATTTTATTGGCCGTTTTATCTACAGTTACTAAATACGGACTGATTTTTACGGCGCCTATTTCGACTAATTTTGGCTGTAAATCGTCAAGTTTGTTTTGTTTAAATTCCGAAAGCATGATTTCTCCAAATTTATCAGACTCCTGAATGTCTTTATCAGAAACTCCGGGAAGCGGAAAAAAGCCAAGATATCTTTTCTTTACGCCAGAAAACATCCAATTTACAATTGTGATTACGCTGATTAAATTTCCAACGCGATCTACTAATGCAACATTTCCAACTAATTTTGCATTTGCATCACGTAATAAAACTTTAATTTTTTCCTGAGCCATAACCCACATATTACGAGAACCATTAATAGTTATAACGGGAGTATTGTTTAATATTGTCTTGGCTTCGGCACTTTTTAAAAAGGAATTAATAGGAATTGAAGGCGATAAAAACCAAACTTGATAATGAAAAAGAACTAAATCAAATTTTGTGTTTAAAATTTCTTCAGAAACCGGTTTAAGTTTTGTTGGAATCTGCAAAAAAGATTCCGGAAAGGCATCAAAAAAAGAAGTTTTATTCCAAGGAAATGGGAATGGCTTTTCTAATTGTATTTCGTGAAAAGTTACTTTTATTTCTTCTGAATTTAAGAATGGCTTTGCAATGTTTTTCGCAATCGATTCTAGTTGTCCGGATTGGGAATAAAAAATAACGAGAACATTTTTCATTTTGTTTGTAGGCTTTGGTTGCAAACAAAAATAAGTAAATTTATTTAAACGAATTTTCTTGTTTAATGTTTAACGTTTTTGCCCTCGGGTTGAACGGATTAAACGGGTTTTCGCTGTTTTTTTGGTTCTCGCAGAGACGCAAAGTATTTATGTTGGATTCTTAAATTGGCTCGCTGATTTAACGGATTAAACGGGTTTACGCTGGTTTTTTTTGGTTCTCGCAAAGACGCAGAGGCGCAAAGTATTTATGTTGGATTCTTAAATTGACGCGTTGGTTTAAAGGATTAAACGGGTTTTCGTATGTTTTTTTAATTCTATCGCAAAGTCGCAAATAAATAAAAAAAGATCAGTGTAAATCTGTTTAATCCGTTAAACCCGTGGGCTATTTTTTCAAATCATTCCAGAAATCGAAATAATTGAACCATTGCAATGGATATTTCTGTACGATGCTTTCAACGCTTTTTACGTATTCTTTCAATAGTGCTTTTTCGTCACGATGTTTTACGGTTGCTTCTCTTGCGTATAAATGATAATGTAAGTTGGGTTCTTTCATTACATAAACAAAAACAACGGGAACTTTTAGGCGTGAAGCAATCAAAAATGGACCAGCCGGAAAGTTAGCATCTTTACCCAGAATTTCTTCAGAAAGAGATTTGGTGCCTTCAAAATAACGATCGCCGGTAAAACAAACTAATTCGTTATTGGCCAAAGCTGCATTGATCTCAAAAATATGAGATAAATCGTCTCTGATAATTATAAATTTTACGGTTGGTTTTTGGGTAACACTTTCCAGATAATTTTTTATCGCAGAATGTTCTAAATCTGTTGTAACTAAATTGATTTGAAAGTTAAGATCGATATCACCGAGAAAATGTTCAGCAATTTCAAAATTTCCAATATGAGCGCTAATTAAGACACCGCCTTTTTTTTCGGCAAGAAGTTTTTTCAGAGTCTCGATTCCGTCAAATTCATAAGTGAACTTATTTCGCATTCCTGCAGAAATGGAAACTTTATCAATAATAGTCTGTCCAAAAGTGTAATAACTTTTGAAAACCATTTTTCTTGATTTGAAATTGGAATAGTTCAGTCTTTCTTTAAAATAATAAAAAATAGCCTGATTGCTTTTCTTCAGAAACAAAAAGTAGTAAGAAGCAACAAAATAAAGTAAGACATAAGCAGCCTTTACACCCGCTTTTTGTATTAAAAAAACGAATATTCTATAGCCTAAAACTGTCCCTTTTGATTTGCCATCCCATTGACTCATTAAACAGCTTTAGCTTTTAGTTTGGTATCTATAAGGTCATAGAAATTTTGAAAAGTAGCAATTCCAACGAAATCAGCTTCAACCAGTTTTACACCAAAGTTAGATTCAATAGAAACTACTAAATCTACATAATCTAAACTATCTAACCCAAGTGTATCTTTTAGATTAGCATCTGGTTCAATATCATCATTATCTACTTCAAATTCATCAACCAAAAAACCATTAATTCTTGCTATAATCTCTTCTTTATTCATCGTTCAATTTAAACTTTTTAACCACCAACGCAGAGTTGGTTCCTCCGAATCCGAAGGAATTGGACAAAAATATGTCAAATTTTTTGTTTAAAGTAGTTTTGACCAAATTTAATTTAGAAGCATCTTCATCAGGATTTTCCAAATTGATGTTCGGAGCAATGAAATCGTTCTGCATCATTAAGATAGAGTAGATTACTTCGCTGGCTCCAGCCATCCAACATTCGTGGCCTGTCATTGATTTTGTAGAACTTACGTAAGGATTTTTCTCACCAAATACTTCAAAAATAGCTTTTGCTTCGTTTCCGTCTCCAACCGGAGTTGAAGTTGCGTGTGCATTTATATAGTCAATGTCGGTTGCTTTTAATTGTGCGTCGTCAAGCGCTCGTTGCATGGCTATAGACGGACCTTCAACATTGGGTGTTGAGATATGTCCACCATTTGAGGAGAAACCATAACCTACAACTTCTGCAATAATATTGGCGCCTCGTGCAATTGCCGATTCATAGCTTTCAAGTATTAACGTTGCACCGCCACCACTCGGAATTAATCCGTCGCGATCAGAATCAAATGGGCGTGAAGCTTTTTCAGGTTCGTTTTCTCTATTCGAAAAAACGCCTAATCCGTCAAAACTGCTCATTGCGTACTTGTTGATTTCCTGAGCTCCACCGGTAATTACGATATCCTGAAATCCGCTTTTTATTAAAAAATAAGCTAATCCAATAGAATGTGAACCACTTGCACAAGCGGCACTTATAGTAAGATTGATTCCGCGAAGTTTAAAAATCGTTGATAAATTCATTGTTACCGTTGAATTCATGGATTTAAAAATCGCTCCGGAACCTATTAAAGCGGTATCTTTTTTCTCGCGAACAATATCTGTGGCGTCAATAATAGCTTTTGAGACACTATCATTTCCGTACATGATTCCCACTTCGCGATTGTCGAAAAAGGCATCGTCGATATTGGCGTTTTTTAATGCTTCAATTGTTGCCATATAAGCATATTCGGTTTCTTCACCAATGCTCATACGTTGTCTGCGGGTCAATAAGTTTTTTAAATCTGCTTTCGGAACCATTCCCGTTAAGGCAGATTGAAAACCAAATTCTTTTCTTTCGGCGTCAAACTTAATACCGGATTTTCCGTTGTACAAAGATTCTTTTACTTCATCTAAAGAAGTTCCGATACAAGAATAAATCCCCATTCCAGTAATTACAACTCTCTTATTCATCGTCTTTCAAAGTATTTTTATATCCGTTTCGTGTAATTTTTTAACACATAGAAACATAGCTTTTGTAAACTCAAAATAGGCATTTCACTTATTTGAAATACACATAGCGATCTATGTGAAAGAAATGTATTTCTTTTTTAAATCCTTTTCACATAAAAATCTATGTTTCTATGTGTTTAAAATATTTTTTTAAGAATATATTCCTCCGTTTATATTGATAATTTCGCCTGTAATATAGCTTGATTTTTTAGAAATCAAAAAGCTTACCAAATCTGCAACTTCCTCAGCTTCGCCAAAACGATTTACCGGAATTAGTTTTAGTAATTCTTTTTCGTCCAATTGGCTCGTCATATCAGTTCTGATAAAACCCGGAGCAACCGCATTTACAGTAATATTTCGTTTGGCAACTTCTTGTGCCAATGCTTTTGTAGCAGCAACAATCGCGCCTTTTGCTGCCGAATAATTAGTTTGTCCCGCCGTTCCTTTTACTCCGGAAACGGAAACCATATTTACGATTCGGCCATATTTATTGCGTAACATTTTTTGAATAAAAAACTGTGTAACATTAAAAAAACCGTTTACACTTGTATTAACAACGCCATTCCAGTCTTCGGGAGTCATCCACATAAAAAGACCATCTTTTGTAATTCCGGCATTGTTTACAATCGCTTCAACAAGTGCTTCAGGATTAGCTTCCTGCCATTTTGTTAAAGTGGTTTGTACTTCTTCATAATTCGAAACATCAAAACCTAAGATTTCTCCTGTTGCTCCTAATTTTTGTATTTCCTGAAGTGTTTCTTCGGCAGCTGTTTTATTCGAATGATAGTTAATTAGAATATGATAATTGGATTCAACTGCTAGTTTTTTACAAATAGCACTACCAATTCCTCTTGAACCGCCTGTTACTAATACACATTTCATTTATGTAGATTTTATTTTTTATTTGTCATAATGCTATCGTCTATAAAAGTCGATTTCATTTATGTAAAATTATTTCTTCTTTTTAGTTGCTGGTTTCGCTGCAGGTTTTGTTTCTGCTTTTGGTTTCTCAGTAACACTTTCAGTTGCTTGAATTTTTTCTGATCCTTTCGAAAATAACTCAGCATTTTCAAACCATTGATTGCTTAATACAGTTCCGTCTGGTTTAAGAAATCCCCATTTTCCTTCGTTTTTTACTCTTGCAACGCCATCGATAAAACCTTTATCTTGTTTTACAAACATGGCAATAATTCCATTTGCTGTAATTCCGTATTGAGTTGGGATTACTAGTTTTCCTGATTCGTTGATGAATCCCCAATTTTTTTCTTTTATCGGCGCTAATCCGTTTGTACTAAAAACTTCTGCATCAGCATATGTTGGTTCAATTACAAATTCAGCTTTTGGATTAATATATCCCCATTTAGACCCAACGCAAACCGGAGCTAAATTTTTTGAGAATGCTTTTGCTTTATCATATATAGGAGTAATTACCCAATTTCCTTTTAAGTCAATGAATCCAATTTTTCCGTTCTTTTTAGCAAAAGTCAAATCCTGCGTATCAAAATCCCAGATTTTTTCGGCACCATCAACAGCAATGAAATTCCCTGCGCTTACAATTCCAAACGTTTTGTCTTTTCTTGCCCAGGTTGTATTTTTAAAATAATTTCCTATTTCGTCATATGCAGGTTCAACTAATTCTTTTCCGGAAGTATTAATAATTCCCCATTTTTTATTGATTCCAACTCTTGCAAAACCATTTTCAAACGGTTTGATTATATCGTATTTTGGTTGCAAAACTACCTCCATTTTCGGGTTGATTAAACCAATTTTGTCTCCTTGTTTTATAAAAGCAACACCATTATCAAAATCATATAATTTTTCAGAAGTTGGTGCTTTCTGAATTTCACCTTTAGTATTAATATACACCCAGTCTTTATCGTTTTTTACGATTGCAATTCCGTTGTTAAATTCTTTAGCGTCACTAAAAGTTGCCGGAATTGCCCAGTTTCCTTTTGTGTCAATAAAACCCCATTTTCCACCGTTTTCTACAGCGGCCAAACCTTCAGAGAAACTCTTTGCAGATTTGTATTGAGGCTCAATTTTAAAGTTTCCATCTTTAGAAATGTATCCAATTTTAGAGTCTTTTTTAACTAAAGCCAATTCTTGACTATTAACAAATTGAATGCAACATACGAATAAAAAAATAAGTGTTTTTTTCATGGTCTTAAAGGTTCAATATTAATAATGTGAAAATCTATTTTTATTATTTTTGAAAGAGTTCGGCATTCTGAAACCATCCATTTAAAACCTGTCCATCTGGTTTAATAAAACCCCATTTGCCACTGCGCTTTACTCTTGCCAGTCCGTCGATAAATCCTTTTTCCTCGCGAAAATAGCTTCCAAATGCTACAGAAATTTCATAATCTGCAGGGATAACTAAATTTCCGGTTTCATCAATAAAACCCCATCCACCTTTTTGTACAGCAGCAAGACCGCTTGTGCTAAAAGGTTCTGCATTAGAATAAACAAGTTGTACAACACATGAACCCATTAAATTGATATAACCCCATTTATCATTTATACAAACGGGAGCCATGTTTTTAGAAAACTCTTTTGCTTTGTCAAATCTTGGTTTAAGAACCCATTGTCCTTCCAGATTTACATAACCAAATTTTCCGTCTTTTTGTGCTGGAATTAAATCCTGGCCAAAGAATCCAAATTTGGTAACGCCTTCTATTGCAATAAATTGTCCGTTATGAACCAGTCCTAAATTTTTTCCTTTTTTTGCCCAGGTTGTGTTGTTATAATAATCTCCAACTTCATCATAAACAGCTTCAACAACTTCTTTTCCGGTTGGATCAATAATTCCCCATTTATCATTTATTGCCACTTTTGCATAACCTTTATAAAATGCTCTTATAACATCATATTTTGGAGCCAGAACGATTTCAAATTTATTATTGATAAGTCCAACTTTATCGGCTTGTCTAAAAAATGCTACACCATAATTAAAATCAAATAATTTATCTGATGCGGGATTACCTTTTAATATTTCACCCGTTTTATTGATGTAATACCAAGTGGCATTTTTTTCGATAAGACAAATTCCGCTATTAAAATCTTTAGCATTATCAAAAGTTGCCGGAATTACGAGCGTACCTTTATCATCTATAAATCTCCATTTTCCGTTTACTTTAACAGCAGCTAAACCATCAGAAAAATCTCTGGCACTATCAAATTTTGGATTAACGGCAAAAGTTCCATCTTTTGTAAGGAGACCAAATTTTCCATCTTTTTTAACCAATGCCAGTTCTTGAGCATTACTTAATTGAATAAAAATTAATAATAATAGAAATATTCTTTTCATATTTTTTGGTAAGATTATAGATTTTAAAATTAACTATTGATCAGATAATCTTTTACTTTTTGAACAAAAGGATACATAACCTGATCTTCTTTAAATACAGGAATTATGGTTCTAATATCATCGTACCATTTTTTAGTTACAGATGAAATTTGATCTTTTTGCGCCAAATAATCAATTGCCTGAACGATTGTAATCATCTCGATTGCTAAAACTTCAAAAGCATTTTCGATTACTTTTGAGGTAATTACCGCCGCATTTGTTCCCATACTTACAATATCCTGATTGTCGTTATTGTTCGGAATACTGTGAACGTACATTGGGTTTGATAACATTTGACTTTCGGCAGTTGTTGAGGTTGCAGTAAACTGAACGCCCTGCATTCCGAAATTAAATCCTAATGTTCCTAAGTTGACAAATGGAGGAAGAATTTCGTTGATTTTTGAATTTAATAAATAATTCAATTGACGTTCTGCCAACATCGTTAATTTGGTAATAACAATTTTCAGTTTATCCATTTCAAGCGAAATATAATCGCCGTGGAAATTTCCTCCGTGATAAACGTGTTTGTTTTTTACATCTATAATAGGATTGTCGTTTGCCGAGTTAAATTCGTCTTCAAGAATAGAAGCAACATTATTTATAGTTTCTAAAACCGGACCTAAAATTTGAGGTACGCAACGTAACGAATAATATTCCTGAACTTTTTCTTTGAAGATTTCTTCGGTATTTTCTCCCGAATATAAATGGTCTTCTCTTTTACGGATTAAAGTACTGTCAGAAAGATTTTTTCTCATTCTTTGAGCCACTTCCTGTTGTCCTTTATGACGTTTGGTTTGGTTTAATTCTTCAGAGAAATGATCGTCATAAGCCTGAACCAATTCGTTTATGGCACAAGAACATTTTAATGACCAATCTAATAATTTATTGGCGTGATGAACATTTACAACTCCAATTCCGGTCATTACAGAAGTTCCGTTTATTAAAGCCAAACCTTCTCTGATTTCTACCTGAATTGGTTTTAAACCTTCGATTTCAAAAACCTCTTGAGTTGGTCTTCTGTCGCCTTTATAAAAAACTTCGCCTTCGCCAATTAAAACTAAAGCTAAATGTGATAATTGTACTAAATCTCCGCTGGCACCAACGCCTCCGTGTTCAAAAATAAGTGGAGTAATATCTCTATTAATCAACTCAGCCATTAAGTGAATTACCGAAGGATGAACTCCTGAATTCCCAAGTGACAAAGTATTTAAACGAGCCAAAATTGCTGCTTTTGCACAAACCGGGCTTAAAGGTTTTCCGGTTCCGGAAGAGTGACTTCTAATTAAATTGTATTGTAATTGAATTTGGTCAGATTCTTTAATTCGGTATTGAGCCATTGGCCCAAAGCCAGTATTTACACCATATATAATTTTATTTCCCGAAAATTCCTTCAGAAAATTAAAGCTTTCATTTACTCGATTTAGGACTACATCGCTGATTGCAACTTTGTTATTTCCAAAAATAATAGATTCGAATTCTGCTAAACTTAAATATTCATTAATTGTGTTCATTAAATCGTTTTTTGTTGCGCTAATTTAATTTTATTTATCAAAATAAATGTAGTTATTTTGATGAAGGCAAATGTAAGTTAATAATTAATAACATTCTTATTATGATAAAGGAGTTTGTAGATGTTTTAGTGATCGGTGCAGGACCGTCTGGATGTGTTTCTGCGTCGTATCTTCATAACAATAATGTTAAAATTAAAGTAGTAGAAAAAACAAAATTTCCAAGACTTGTTGTCGGCGAAAGCCTGATTCCCAGAGTTATGGATCATTTTGCAGAAGCTGAACTTTTCGAGAGTCTTGATGCAATGAATTTCGAAAAGAAACTCGGAGCACGTTTCATTCGAGGAGAAGAGATTTGTGTTTTTGATTTTAGCCAGAAATTTGGTGAAGGATGGGATTGGACATGGCAGGTTCCGCGTGCAGATTTTGACAACACAATGGCGCAGGAAGTGCTTAGAAAAGGAATTGATCTGGAGTTTGAAACCGAAGTTTTGGAAGTTTCTTTTGAAGGGAAAAATTCTAAAACAATCGTAAAAGATAAAGATGGAAACCTAAAAGAAATTCACGCTAAATTTATAATTGATTCCAGCGGTTATGGTCGCGTTTTACCAAGACTTTTAGATCTTGATACGCCATCAAAATTGGATCCGCATTCGTCGATTTTTACACACGTAAAAGATATTAATAGAGAAGAAGGTATTGAGGGAACTCAGATTTCATTTGATATTCTGGAAACCGAAGTTTGGTTGTGGGTAATTCCGTTTTCGAATGGAAATACTAGTTTAGGAGTTGTTGGTCCAACAGATTTTATCAATTCACTTTCTGAAAATAAAGACAATGCCGAAGCTTTAAGAAATGCGATTCAGAAATCTGATTATTATATAAAAAGATTCAAAGGAACCGAGTTTTTGTTTGAACCCGTAAAACTCGAAAATTATTCGAGAGCCGTAAAAAGAATGTACGGTGATGGTTTTGCTTTGACAGGAAATAGTTCTGAATTTCTAGATCCGGTTTTTTCATCAGGAGTTGCTTTTGCTACAGAATCCGGAATGTTAGCGGCCAAATTATACCTTAAAGAATCGCAAGGAATCGAAGTAAATTGGGAAGTTGAATTTACGGAATATATGAAACGCGGAATTGCGGTTTTTACCACTTACGTGAAAGAATGGTACACAGGAAATCTTCAGACTTTGTTTTTTCATCAACCGGAAAATCCAGAAGTAAAAGAGAAAATCTGTTCAGTTTTGGCAGGTTATGTCTGGAACGAAGAAAATCCGTTTGTGAAGAAACACGATCACGTGATCGCAAATATGGCGTATTTACTAAATATGCAAAAAGAAGATTTAAATAAAGAATAATTAGTTAGAGAAGAAATTGGCAATAAAATGAAAGATAAAATTAGCAAAGTAATTCTTCTTGCAATGATTTGCGGTTTGATTTCTCTTTTTATAAAAGGACATTTAAGATCGAAAGAAATTCAGGAAAATAAAAAACAAACGGTATGTAAGTTTACTTTTTGTAAAACGTTTCCCAAGACTACAAAAAGTTTTTTCAAATACAATGTAAATGACAAGTGGTATAGAAATAGTTACGGTCGGTGTCCTGATAATTATAGTGAAATGATCAATAAATTTTTTGTAATTGATTATTCGTCTAAAGATCCTAATAAAATAATTGTCGATTTTTCAAAACAAATTACAGATACAACAGTTATTTTAAAAGCTGGATTTACTAAAAAAGATATAGGTTCTTAAATGCAAAAAGAGGATATTAATTTTGATATCCTCTTTTTTGTAATAAATATTATTTGAATGCTTTTTAAAATCATTCCATAGGAATGTCTGCTTGGTAGAATTGAATTTGAATTGCGTTTATACATCGTTCCGTAGGAACGTTTGATTTGTGTAAATTGTTATTTCTATAAAAACAAGTGTCCTTACAGGACACACAATTCGACACCATTATTTTTTTTTCTACCGATGAGATATTCCTATGGAATATTGAATGCTTTTTACGGGTTTTTTACTTTATAAATCAAAAGAAATTAATGAACCTGTTAAATGCAGAAAGAGGATATCAATTTGATATCCTCTTTTTGTAATAAATATTATTTGTATGTTTTTTAAAATCATTCCATAGGAATGTCTGCTTGGTAGAATTGAATTTGAATTGCGGTTATGCATCGTTCCGTTGGAACGTTTGATTTGTGTAAATTGTTATTTCTATAAAAACAAGTGTCCTTACAGGACACACAATTCGACACCATTATTTTTTTTTCTACCAATGAGATATTCCTACGGAATATTACATGATTTTTATTTAAAAAATCATTCCGTAGGAATGTCTGCTTGGTAGAATTGAATTTGAATTGCGTTTATACATCGTTCCGTAGGAACGTTTGATTTGTGTAAATTGTTATTTCTATAAAAACAAGTGTCCTTACAGGACACACAATTCGACACCATTATTTTTTTTTCTACCGATGAGATATTCCTATGGAATATTGAATGCTTTTTACGGGTTTTTTACTTTATAAATCAAAAGAAATTAATGAACCTGTTAAATGCAGAAAGAGGATATCAATTTGATATCCTCTTTTTGTAATAAATATTATTTGTATGCTTTTTAAAATCATTCCATAGGAATGTCTGCTTGGTAGAATTGAATTTGAATTGCGGTTATACATCGTTCCGTTGGAACGTTTGATTTGTGTAAATTGTTATTTATATAAACACAAGTGTCCTTACAGGACACACAATCCGTCACTATTATTTTTTTTTCTACTGATGAGATATTCCTATGGAATATTACATGGTTTTTACGGGTCTCTTTTTTGTTAAAATCAAAAGAAATTAATGAACCTATTAAATGCAAAAAGAGGATACCAATTTGATATCCTCTTTTTTTCTTCAAAAAATATATAGTAAAAATTATACTACCAGAATTTAACGTACAATGCGATAATAGATAATAAAGTGATTACGATTAAAACAGTTGTTTGTGGTTTTACTTTGAACATTTCATAGTCTAATTCAAAAGCTTTTGGATTAACTTTTGGTCCTGCAAAACTGATCGCAACCATTGTTAATGTTGTAAAGAAGAATGATAATCCCATACAAATATGGAACGGAATTTCGAATCCTCCTTTACCATTAGAATAAGCAGTATATAATAAGGTCTCATTTCCGAATAACGCAGGCGCATATTCATTGAATAAAACAGATAATAAGAATCCTAAAATTACTCCAACAATTGCCGCAGCTCCAGTTGTTCTTTTCCAGAACATACCAAGAATGAACATTGCGAAAACTCCCGGGCTAATAAAACCTGTGTATTTTTGAATGTAAGTGAATCCACCAACTCCGCCAATTCCTAAAAGGTCATTCCATGTAAATAAAACAGCCAAAAGCATTGCAGCAAAAACGGCAATTCTACCAATGTTTACTTGTTGTTTTTCGCCAGCTTCTTTCTGGATGTATTTTTTATGAATATCTAAAGTATAAATTGTCGAAATACTGTTTACTTTTCCAGCCAATGAAGCTACAATTGCAGCAGTCAATGCCGCTACAGAAAGTCCTTTTAATCCAGTTGGCAAGAAAGTCAATACAGCAGAATAAGCGCCATCTTTTCCTCCAACTAATTGAGGTAAATGTCCGTTTTGGTATAAAACGTAAGCTGCAATACCAGGTAACATTACGATTAATGGCATTAATAATTTTAAGATACCAGCAAACAAAATACCTGTACGAGCCGTTTGTAAATCAGCACCCAAAGCTCTTTGAGTAATGTATTGGTTACAACCCCAGTAGTTTAAGTTGATGATCCAAATACCAGCCAAGTAAGATAATAATCCAGGGAAAGTTAAGTATTTGTCAATAGCAAGTTGAGAAGTTTGTGCTGTAACTACAGTATCGTGTGGTTTTGGGATGATCATTTTGAAATGTTCCGGAGCTTCTCTCATTAAAACTTTGAAACCTTCAATAGCATTTTCGCCAACTCCAAAATATTGTCCAACAGTTGTAAGCGCAATATAAGAAGTTACCAAGCCTCCAATGATCAAAACTGCAACCTGAATAACGTCAGTATAAGCTACAACTTTCATTCCTCCAAGAGAAATAAACAAAGCAAAAACAGCCAATCCAATCATGATTACGTGCAGATATTCTCCACCCGCTAAACCATTAATTGCAACTGCTCCCAAATATAAGATAGAAGTTAAGTTTACAAAAACATACAAAAACAACCAGAAAACAGCCATAATCAACGCAGTCGATTCATTATAACGTGTTTTTAAGAATTGAGGCATTGTATAAATCTTATTTTTAAGATATACCGGAATAAACCAAACCGCAACGATAATCAATGCAATAGCAGCAATCCACTCATAAGCAGCAACGGCAATTCCTAAAAAGAAACCTTCACCACTCATTCCGATAAATTGTTCAGCTGAAATATTTGATGCAATCAGAGAAGCTCCAATAGCCCACCAAGTTAAATTTCCTTCAGCTAAAAAGTAAGCTTTAGCATCTTGTTCGTCTTGTTTACGCTTGCGGTAAACGGTGTAACCGTAGGCAGAAACTACGATAAAATAGATAATAAAAACCGCATAATCTGCGAAAGCGAGGTTCTGGTTCATTGTTAGTAGTATTTTAAAAATTAGTATAGATGATAGTTTTATTATTTGTGGCTTTTAAATTATTTGATTAGGATAATTCCGAAACCATGTTTTTGTTATTCAGTGGTGGTTTTTAATGTGATATATGTTTTTATTCTGTTATTTTTTTATGAAAATGCAAGCGAAAGCCAAAAGTAAAATAAAAAATGAGAACTACGCTATTTTAAATGTGTTTTTTACATTTATAAATAAAATTATTGTGTTAAATTTTTAAATAGCAGTCATTTAGCTCATTTATTATTTGATTTTTCCTTCTTTTTTATAATGTACGTCAGACTGTTGTCTTAAAATTTCGGCACTTTTTTCAGGAGTAATATCTCTCTGCGATTCTCCTAACATTTCATATCCAACCATAAATTTCTTAACCGTCGCAGAACGTAATAATGGTGGATAAAAATGCATGTGAAAATGCCATTCAGGATGTTCTAAACCATCTGTTGGAGATTGGTGAATTCCTGAAGAATATGGGAACGAAGTACTAAATAAGTTATCGTATTTTGTTGTTAATTGCTTTAGGATTTTAGCAAAAGCGGTACTTTCTTCTGCAGTAAAATCAGTGATTTTGCTAATCGCTTTTTTACTTACAATCATAGTTTCATAAGGCCAGATTGCCCAAAATGGAACCAAAGCCACAAAATGATCGTTTTCGATTACAACGCGTTCTCCAACTCTTAATTCTGCTTTTACATAATCTTCAAGAAGAGTTTTGCCGTTTTTATCAAAGTAAGATTTTAGACTAATTTGTGTTTTCTCAACCTGAGTTGGCAAAGATGATTGTGCCCAGATTTGTCCATGTGGATGCGGATTACTGCAACCCATAACGCTTCCTTTATTTTCGAAAATCTGAACGTGATTGATGTATTTGATACTTCCTAAATCAGTATATTCTTTTTGCCAGGTTTTGATAATATTTTCGATTCCTTCAATTTCCATTTCCGGTAAAGTCAGATCGTGTCTTGGAGAAAAACAAACCACTCTGGAAATTCCCTGTTCTGGTTTTGCTTTAAAAAAAGTGTGTTTGATATCTTCTTCAAAAATAATTTCGTCCTGCTTCATTGCAGCGAAGTCATTTTCAAAAACAAAGCTGCTTTCGTAGTTAGGATTGTTTACACCATTGGCGCGAACATTTCCCGGACACAAATAACACGTTGCGTCGTATTTTGGTAAAGCTTCAGTTGAAATAGTTTCGTTTTGTCCTTGCCACGGACGTTTGGCGCGATGAGGTGATACTAAAACCCATTCGTTTATTAATGGATTAAAACGTCTGTGAGGGTCCTCGTTAATGTCAAAGTTTTTCATTTTTGTACTGGTGGTTTTTAAAGTAGTGTTGTTCCGTTTGAGATTTTTACATCATAAAATTTTAATTCAATCCCAAATGTATCTAAATAAAGATTTGAAAACTTACTTTTTACCTCATTTTCATGCCCTTTTTTTATTAAATTGATGGTGCATCCGCCAAAACCTCCGCCCATTAAACGCGAACCTATTATTCTCTCGTCAGCTTTTGCGGTATCTACCAGCATATCCAGCTCCTCACAGCTTACTTCATACTCTTGCGAAAGACCATAATGCGTCTCAAAAAGCAATTGTCCTAAAATTTCTATATTTCCGTTGTCCAAAGCCTCACATGCTTTTGTTACTCGGGCAATTTCTTTTACAACATAATGAACTCTTTTAAATACAGTCGGGCTGAATTTATCCTGAATGCTCAAAAGTTGTTCTTCTGTACAATCTCTAAAACTCTTAATTTCCGGAAAGTGATTTTTAATGATCGATAATCCTTCTTCACACTCAATTCTTCTCGTATTATATTCCGATGTAAAAAGAGAATGTTTTACATTACTGTCGAATAAAACCAAAGAATAATCTTTAAAATCAGCATTGTGATATTCAAAGTCTAATGTGTTACAATCTAATTTTATTACTTTATTATCAAGACCGTGAACACTTGAAAACTGGTCCATAATACCACAATTGATACCAACCCAATGTTCCGCTTTTTGTCCTAATAATGAAATATCAACTTTCTCAATTTTAAGATCAAAAAGTTCTTTGATCCCGAAAATCGTTCCGCATTCTAAAGCTGCCGAAGACGACAATCCTGAACCAACCGGAATATTACTGCTGAAAACACAATTGAAACCATCAAAAGAAAAACCGTTATCCTGCAATTGTTTTATTACACCACGAATATAATTGGTCCAGACAACATCGCTCAATTCAACTTTTTCAGTCAAATCAATTTCGAATTCTTCATTCAAATCAATGGCGATTATTTTAGATTTTTTGGTGTTGTTTTTTTCGAAAGCAAAACAAATTACCTTGTCAATTGCAGCCGGTAAAACATAACCGTCATTATAATCAATATGCTCTCCAATAATATTAATTCTTCCAGGAGAAAGTACAATTTTTTGAGGCGCAGATCCAAATGATTTCTCAAAAAATGCCGTTGTGTTTTGTATTAAAATGTCATTCATTATAGTGTAATTGTAATAGTGTTTTCTAACAGTTTTTGTAAACTGATTTTTAAAAAGTACTAATTTATATTCTCAAATTTATAGACTGTTTTTTGACGATATTCAGCTCCTTTTTTCAAAACTGAATTCGGAAAATGAGCATGATTTGGTGCATCCGGAAAATTCTGTGTTTCGAAGCAAATTCCGCTTGACGGATGATACGTTACATTTTCTTTTCCTTTAAGAGTATCAAAACAATTTCCGCCTACATATATATGTACACTTGGCTGATCTGTGTAAACACTCATTTGTAAATTATTTTTTGTGCTCAATAATTTTGCAACAACTTCATTTGTAGGTTCAATTACAAAAGAATTGTCAATAGAAGCCGGACATTTTTTTGCCGTTCTAAAATCAAAATCATGATTAGAAAGCGCCGTGAAATTTCCCGTTGGAATATTCTCGTCATTCGTTTCTAAAATCTTCTCTGAGTCAATAAACATTTCCTGATTCAAAACAGAACCATCGTGTCCGTCAAGATTAAAATAACTGTGATGCGTTAGATTAATCACTGTATCTTCAGTCGAAGTTGCTTTATAATCCAGTTGCAATTCGTTTTTCTCTGTTAATGTATACGTTAAATCTACCTGCAATTCTCCAGGATAATTTTCGTCAAGATCAGGACTCAAAAGACTGAATGTTATCGACGGATTTTCATTAGAAGTAATATCAGTAACGTTCCATAATTTTTGTCCAAAACCAGCATTTCCGCCATGTAACGCATTACCATTATTATTGGTGTTTAACTGAAAAGTTTTACCATTTAAAGAGAAAACACCTTTATTAATTCTTCCCGCATAACGTCCAACAGTTGTTCCAAAATAAGGTGCACTTGGCAAACTATAAGAAGCTAAATAAGATGCTGCCGAATCAAATCCTACAACAACATCTACCAGTTTTCCGTCAGAAAGAGGAATTTGTAAAGAAGTAACCGTCGCTCCAAAATTTGTAATTTGAACTTTCATTCCGTTTTTATTCGATAATTCAAAAGCGAGAATTTCTTCGTTATCAGAAGATAAACCAAATGAATTAGAAATACTTTTCTCTTGAAAATGCGATATATGTTTTATTTCCATACTATTTTTGCCAAAAATGAAATCCAAAAATAGAAACATTATTCACGTTAGCATACCAGTACCTACCAGTTTTTTGTATATTGCGCCAAAATCTATTTTTTTATGAATATTATTTCTATTCAAAATAACATTGGATTGCCAAAATATAAGCAGATAATTCTCTCAATAGAAAAGGCAATCGAAGAAGAAAAATTAGTCAAAGGCGATCGGCTTCCGTCAGTAAATAAAGTCTGTTTGGCTTTTTCATTGTCGCGCGATACCGTTTTGTTGGGCTATGACGAACTCAAAAAACGCGGAATTATTTATGCCATTCCAGGCAAAGGATATTACGTTAAGAGCGTTGAAATCACCATAAAACAAAAGATTTTTTTACTTTTTGATGAGTTAAATATTTTCAAGGAAGATATTTATAATTCATTTTTAAAGAACATTGGCAAAAATGTACAAGTCGATATTTTCTTTCACCATTTTAATGTTCAGGTATTTCAAAAACTGATAAACGACAGTAACGGAAATTATACCAAGTACATTATTATGCCGACTAATTTAACTGGTGTGGCTGAAATTTTAAAAACCCTACCAGTAAACGAGGTAATTATTCTCGATCAGACCAATCCTGATTTAAAATTATATCCCGCCATTTATCAAAATCACCAGAAAGATATTTTTGAAGGTTTATACAAAGGAAAAGTAAAATTGAATAAATATGAAAAGCTAATTTTGATCTTTCCCGGTTTTAGAGAACCTCTTGGAATGAAGTTAGGATTTGAACATTTTTGCACCGAATATAATTTTGAATACGAAATTATAACCGAATTTACAGACAGAGAAATTACGCTGGGAGATCTTTATATTATCCCGAATGACAGGGATTTGGTTCGTGTAATTGAAAGCGCCAGAGATCAACATTTGAAACTCGGAATTGATTTTGGAATTATATCTTATAATGAAACGCCGCTAAAAAAGATCGTAGCAAACGGAATCACAACAATTTCTACACATTTTGAAACAATGGGAAAAATTCTGGCCGAAATGGTTCTTAAAGGAAATAAAGAACAAATCGAGAACAAGTTTTCTTTGATTATTCGAAATTCTTTGTAAAAAGCAGTTTTGTATTTTTTTTTAGTAGCTAATCCCGCTATACATTTCAATCTTTTATGGCGAACCCCGCCATAAAAGGATTTCCACTTCTATCGGGGCTAGGGCTGACATTTTCATAAGAATGTTTTAGATTGAAGATTAACGATTTAATATTTAATTTGCTATTTGTTCCATCGGAACATCTCATCGGTAGAAAAAAAAATGCATCATAAGAAATATCGTCCCATAGGGACGTTTGGCAAATTTTGCGTTTAATTGGTATGTATTTTTGCCATTATTATTTATAAAATCAAACGTTCCTACGGAACGTAAAAAATGCGTATTTATTTCTACCGATGAGATGTTCCGATGGAACAAAAAATAAATATGTACCTTAATAATGAAATTGATTTATTTTCTAATAATTAAAATAAACAAACTGATGAGATATTGTCTTTAACAAATTGTTCCATCGGAACATCTCATCGGTAAACAAAAAACACATCGCAAGAAATATCGTCACATTAGGGACGTTTGATTTAATGATATTGCCCTATCAATTTTTTTGGGTTAATCATCCAATTTCTATAAGATATATTCCGCCAGGAGTTAAAAACCGACAAATCTCTAATTTATTGGCTAAAAAATAACGAAACAATTTTTTTGTTTTTGTGGAATTATTTTACATACATTTGTAAATGTAAATTTTACACTTATTGTTTGTTTTGATTCTGTTTTGAGTTTTTAGAATTGTTTCTATATGAAATTCAGCGACAAACAAATAAAATTACGCTATTAAACCAACCAAAAAGATTACCTGAAAATGAACAACAAAATAGACCAATCAGCCGCAGATAATATACGCGCTTTAGCCATTTCGATGGTTGAGAAAGCAAATTCCGGTCATCCGGGAGGATCGATGGGCGGCGCCGATTTCATGCACATTTTATATTCTGAATATTTAAAATTCGATCCAACAGACATGAATTGGATTTTTAGAGACCGATTTTTTATGGATGCCGGACATCTTTCGGCTTTAATGTATGCTCAATATCATTTGTTGGGAAATTACGAAAAATCAGATTTAGAAAACTTCAGACAATGGGGTTCTGTAACGCCTGGACATCCTGAAATTGATGTAAAAAGAGGTATCGAAAATACTTCAGGACCATTAGGGCAAGGACATGCAATGGGAGTTGGAGCTGCAATTGCTGCAAAGTTTTTATCGGCAAGATTTGAGAATTTATTCGATCATAAAATTTACGGTTTCATAACTGACGGAGGTGTTCAGGAAGAGATTTCGCAAGGTGCCGGACGTATTGCCGGACATTTAGGATTGAACAATTTCATAATGTTTTATGATTCAAATGATGTTCAGCTTTCGTCAATGACAGATGAGGTTACGACCGAAAATACAGCAATGAAATACGAATCCTGGGGATGGAAAGTGATCACAATTGATGGTCATAATCATGCACATATTCGTTCTGCATTAAACGCAGCGCACGCCGAATTAGAGCGACCAACTCTAATTATTGGAAGAACAATTATGGGAAAAGGTTGCGTTACCGCCGATGGAACGATGTATGAAGGACAATGCGAATTGCACGGAAAACCAATTGGAGCGACAAAAGCAGATTTTGAAAAAACGTTATTGAATTTAGGCGCAAATCCAGAAGATTCATTTGCAGTTTATGAAGATGTTGCAGCTCATTATAAAACGATTTTAGCAAAGAAAACAGAAGAAGCTTCAGAAAGAAAAACGCAAATTTTGGCTTGGGATAATCAAAATCCAAAATTAGCCGAAAAGATAAAAAACTTCTTTAATGGAGATTTACCAACTTTAGATTTTAGTACTGTTGTTCAAAAAGCAAATGCTGCAACACGAGATGCTTCGGCGGCGGTTTTAGGATATTTGGCAGAAAATGTAGAGAACATGATTGTGTCTTCTGCCGATTTATCGAATAGTGATAAAACAGATGGTTTCCTGAAAAAATCATCGGTTTTGCAAAAGAATAATTTCAGCGGAGGATTTCTACAAGCAGGAGTTGCCGAATTAACAATGGCGGCAATCGCTAACGGAATCGCGCTTCATGGCGGAGTTATTCCGGTTGTGGCTACTTTTTTTGTGTTTTCAGATTATATGAAACCGGCAATTCGTTTGGCAGCAATTCAGGAATTAGCCGTAAAATATGTCTGGACGCACGATTCTTTTCGCGTAGGCGAAGATGGACCAACGCACCAGCCAATTGAGCAAGAAGCTCAGATAAGATTATTGGAAAAAATCAAAAATCATTCAGGCGATCAAAGTTTATTAGCGCTTCGTCCTGCTGATGCTGTTGAAACTTCTGTGGCGTGGCAAATGGCATTAGAAAACAAAAAAACACCAACAGGATTAATTCTTTCGAGACAAGATATTAAGGGTCTTCCAACAAATGGAAAGCCAAGATTTGAAGAAGCGAGTCAAGCTAAAAAAGGTGGTTATTTGGTAAAAGAAACTCAAGATCCAGATATTACTTTAATTGCAAACGGATCTGAAGTCGCAACACTTATTGAGGCCGCAAACGAATTGGAACAAATCATTAAGATTAAAATAAATGTAGCTTCCATTATTTCAGAAGGACTTTTTAGATCACAATCTGGAGAATATCAGGAAAGTGTTATTCCTAATAATGCTTTAGTTTTTGGACTTACGGCGGGACTTCCTGTTAATCTCGAAAATTTGGTTGGAAGTAAAGGTCAAGTATTTGGATTGGACCATTTTGGATATTCGGCTCCGGCTTCTGTTTTAGATCAGAAATTTGGATTTACCAGTAAAAATGCCTGCGAAGAAATCCTTAAATATTTAGAAAAAAATAATTATAACATATCAAAATAATAGAAAGACATGAAATTTTTTATAGATACAGCAAATTTAAAAGATATTAAAGAAGCCAATGATTTAGGCGTTTTAGATGGTGTAACCACAAACCCGTCATTGATGGCAAAAGAAGGAATTACTGGCGCACAAAATATTTTAGATCATTATATAAAAATTTGCGAATTGGTAGACGGCGATGTTAGTGCCGAAGTTATCTCAACAGATTTTGACGGAATGGTTGCCGAAGGTGAAAAACTTGCTGCTTTGCATCCGCAAATTGTAGTGAAAATCCCAATGATAAAAGATGGTGTAAAAGCAATCAGATATTTTGCAAATAAAGGAATTAGAACCAATTGTACTTTAGTGTTTTCTGCTGGTCAGGCTTTATTGGCAGCAAAAGCCGGAGCAACTTATGTATCGCCATTTATTGGTCGTCTTGATGATGTTTCGACCGACGGAATGGTTTTGATCGAAGACATTAGATTGATTTATGACAATTATGGTTTTGAAACTCAAATTCTGGCAGCTTCAGTTCGTAATGTAATGCATATTATTAATTGCGCAAAAACCGGTTCTGATGTAATTACTGGTCCATTAAGTGCAATCGAAGGTTTATTAAAACATCCGTTAACGGATATTGGTCTGGCAACTTTCCTTGCAGATTATCAAAAAGGAAATAGTTAGAAGTTTTTTTTGGCCCACGGATTTGGCGGGTTAAACGGGTTTTCGCGGATTTTTTTTATTGTTTGAAATGTTTTTTCTCTCGCAGATTTAGCAGATTAGGCAGATTTATTTTAGTTCGAGATCCGTCAAATCCGTGAGCAAATAATAATTTGTTAGTTTTTTAATTGTAGTTTTATTGAAGAAAAAACCCTGAAAGTTTGTGGCTTTCAGGGTTTTGTTTTTTATAGTGTTTTCCAGTAAAAAAGAAAATCTGTGTCAATCCGTTTGATCCGTAAAAATCCGTGGGCTAAACCTTTTTTACAAATTCAATACAAAATCATTCAATAATTTCTCTTCGTATTTTTCTTTATTGAATGTATACAAATAAGATCCTTTTCGGGAAGATTGCATGTCTTTTTCATCTAGTTTATTCAGGATTTCCAAAGAATTAATTTTACTGATAAAGTTTCTTTTGTCCAATTCCTTACTTAAAATTGCTTCGTACAATTCTAATAATTGACGCATGGTGAATTTCTCAGGCAACAATTCAAACCCAATAGGTTTTATTGAAGTTCTGTAACGCAATCTTCGAATGGCGTGATCTACCATTTCGTTATGGTCAAAAATTAAGTTTGGCGCATCGGCAACACTGAACCATTGTGCGTGATAATTTTTTATTAATTCGGCATTATGGTTTTCGATATTAATCAATGCATAATAAGAAACCGAAATGGTTCTTTCGACAGGATCACGATCGATTTCGCTGTAAGCATATAACTGCTCCATATAAATATCGTTCAAACCTGTATATGTATTCAAAATTCTGATAGCAGCGTTATCTAATACTTCGTCACGTTTTAAGAAACCACCAATTAAGGACCATTTTCCTTTTTCGGGCTCGAAATCTCTTTTAATCAAAAGTATTTTTAAACCTTCATTATCGAATCCGAAAATGATGCAATCTACTGCTAATAAAGCCTTGTCTGCAGAGCTATAACTGTTTAGCATATGTTTGTTTTTATTGGTAAATATATAAACTTCCTAATTCGTTTCATAATTTTATTAATGTATAATATACACTTATATTAATAATAAGATAAAGTAGTGTTAAAAAAAGAAGCTTTTAAGTTGGAGAAAACCATAAATTTTCTTTTTTCAATCGTTTTCGAGACGAAATTAAGTTGTTTTTCAGAATAAAATGTAAAATCAGCATCAAAATTTAGCAAAGTAAACAAGATTTTATTTACAATACCAATCTTTTTTTGGTAGTAAAATAGCCATTAACGACTTCATTTTTAAGTTTTTTCAATTTTTTTCGAAAGGTGAAATTTTTGATTAAAAAGTTGCTTTTTAGCTAAAAGTGTTGATTTTACACAAATTACATTCTAAAAAGGCTATTTTTTTGAAAAATATATTAATTTTTAAATGTTGTTTTCACACTTAATTTATGGGATGCGTTTTTTTTAGCGCTTTTTTTTGCCATATTAATTTGTTTTTAAGGTTTTTTTTTAGTTAAATTTACAAATGTAAAATTAACACTTATAATTATACACTAACCAACTTAAACAAACCAGTATGATAACAAACCAACGATTATTATTTTTTTGCAATTTTTTATTGCCAAAAAAAGAATGGCTTTTAGCATTATTAATGCTACTATTTTCCGTTAATCAAATGTCGGCTCAAGGCAAAGTGATTAGCGGAGTTGTTACCTCGGCATCAGACAAATTGCCTTTGCCGGGAGTGAATATTATGATAAAGGGAACAAAAACAGTTGCAGTAACTGGTTTTGATGGAGAATATTCGATTAAAGCATCTCCAAATGATGTATTAATCTTTTCATTTATAGGATTTCAAAATAAAGAAATAGCAGTAAGTAACCAATCTAAGGTTGATGCGACATTAAGCGAAGACACTAATAAACTGAACGAAGTTGTAGTTATTGGTTACGGAACACAAAAGAAATCTGATTTAACGGGATCTGTAAGTGTTGTAAATCTGGAATCGGCAAAAAAAACGGTTACATACGATGCTGCAAAAATGCTTCAGGGACAAGTTCCGGGAGTTACGGTTCAATCTTCTGGAGAACCGGGAGGTTTTGTAAATATCAAAATTAGAGGTATAACTTCTTTCAGTAATAACAATCCTCTTTTTGTTATTGACGGTATTATGGTTGATGCTCCTTATGATTTTGCACCGGGAGAAATTGAATCTATGCAGGTTTTAAAAGACGCTTCTTCGGCAGCTATTTATGGTGTTCGTGGAGCAAATGGAGTTGTAATTATTACGACTAAAAAAGGAAAAGCAGGTAAATCTGAGGTTAAATTCAAATCTATTGTTGGACTTCAGAATGTAACTAAAAAATGGGACGTAACGGACCGTTTAGGATATCAGCAAATTACAAGCGAAGCAGAAAGAAACAGAGATATCAGAGCTGGTGTTCCGGTGAGTATTGCTCCTGGAAATGATCCTACAAGCCCTTCTTATATTACAAATGTAAACACAGACTGGCAAAAAGAAGCTTTACAAACTGGTGTTATACAAAATCAGACATTGACATTTACAGGTGGCGCAGAAAGTATTGCTTATAGCTTTAATATTGATTATTTCAAGAATACGAGTTATGTAAAAACGCCACAGGATTATGAGAGATTATCAACAAATTTGAATTTGAATGGTAAAAAAGGAAAATTCAAATACGGCGCAAAAATCGCTTACACACAATCTGATAAAGAGATTTTTAACGAATACAATGCAGGACAAACTGTAATTAGCGACATTTTGAATGCGGTACCAACCATGCCGGTTTATGATTCGAACAGACTTGGAGGTTACGGAGGTACAGATAATTTGACTCAAAGAGCGATCTCAATGAACCCAATTGGATATAATAATTTGATTACCAACAACGGAAAAAGAAACCGTTTTATAGGAGATGTTTGGGGAGAATTTGAGATTGTTAAAGGTCTTAAATATAAATTGGATGTGAGTTATGACAGAACCGACTGGGAAAACAGAAAATTTATTCCGCCAAGTGATTTAGGCTGGTATTATATTACTACAAATGACGAAGCTTCTTTGGATGTAACTACCGGAAATGAGTTAAGAACTTTTTTGAATAATTTATTGACGTATGAAATCACTCTTGGAAAACACAAAATTGATGCACTTGCAGGATGGATTCAGGAAAAAAGAGACAATCATAGTTATACTCAAAGAGGTGTAGGTTATACTCCGGGAGAAATCCCAATGCTTCAATATGCAGACGCAAGAAATGCAAGCGAATATAAATTTACAATTACAGGAGTATCATACATTACAAGATTAAATTATTCTTTTGATGACAGATATTTGTTACAAGCAAATTTCAGACAAGATAGAACTTCGCTTTTCAGCGAAAAAAATAATTCAGCAAACTTCTACTCTTTTTCAGGAGGTTGGAAAATTAGCAACGAAAAGTTCTTGCATTTACCATCTTGGGTAAGCAATATTAAACTTAGAGGAGGTTACGGAACATTGGGTAACAATACAATTCCGCAATATTTCTTTGCTTCGACAGTAAACAGTTTTGCAGGTTACGATTTTAATAATGCACTTGCTCCGGGAACAACTGTGGTAGCAGCACTTGACCCTAATGTAAAATGGGAAAAAACAACCAGTAAAAACATTGCACTTGAATTAGGATTTTTTAATAATGACTTACAATTTACAGGAGAATATTTTATAAAAAAATCAACTGATTTATTATTAGGAGTTCCATTGCCATTTTCTACAGGAGCATTTCCTGCAAATATCACGACAAATGCAGGAGATATGGAAAATCATGGTTTTGAGTTTACAGCATCTTACAGCAATCACCACAATAAATTCAAATATGATATTTCTGGTAACGTAGGAACTTTAAGAAATAAAATTACCAAAATTGGTGTTAACGGAAACCCTATTTACGGAGCAGTTTCAAAAACAGAAGTTGGAAGATCTGCAGGAGAACTTTTTGCTTGGGAAGCGATTGGAATTTTTCAAAATGCAGCTGAGGTTGCAGCTTCGCCAAAACAAACTGGTGCAGCGCCTGGAGACGTAAAATTTAAAGATGTAAACGGCGACGGAATTATCACAGATGCTGATAGAACTTTTCAGGGAGTATCAATTCCTAAATATGGTTTTGGATTGAATTTCAGTGCTTCTTATGAGAATTTTGACTTCTCAATGTTCTGGCAAGGTAGCGGAGGAAATAAAGTTTTCAACGCAATGTACCGCAATTTAATGGCTGGACAATACGGAAATCACAGTACAGATGAGTTGAACTATTGGACTCCAACAAACACAAATACAAATGTTCCGGCTCCGGTTATTGGTGATCCTAACGGAAACGGAAGAGATTCTAACAGATTCATTGAAAGCGGTGATTATATGAGATTGCAAACAATGGAATTGGGTTTCAATATTCCGATGAAGGATAAATTTATCCAAAAAGCAAGAGTATATCTTAACGGACAAAACTTGTGGACTATTACAAAATACAGTGGATATGACCCTGATTTTAATAGTGACGGATTAATTTCAAGAGGATACGATGCAGGATCTTTTCCAAATCCAAGAACAATTTCTCTAGGAGTAGAAGTAAATTTCTAAACCGGTTTAACCAATTAAAAACGTATTAAAATGAAATATAAAATATATAACTATATAGCAGTTTTCTTTTCACTGGCTTTGGTAACAACAAGCTGCGTTGATAATGAAGATTTGACCCAATTAGACCCAAATAATAATGCAGTCGATTCGTTTTGGAAAACAGATGAGGACGCAATCCAAGGAGTAAATGCAGCTTACGGAAGTTTATTGACAGATGGAACTTACATGAGAAGTACGCCATTATTATTGGACGCAAGATCAGATGATGCACGTACAAACAGTCCTTGGGGATCGATGTATAATGCTGGACATTTTAACTCAAATGTAGCCGATGCTTCAATTTATGGATGGGCTTTTGAAACGTATTATCAGGGAGTTTACCGCGCTAATCAGGTTTTGACAAATGTACCGGGAATTAAATTTCAAGACGAAGCACTTAAAAACAGAATATTAGGACAAGCGTATTTCTTAAGAGGATTATATCTTTTTCACGCCGTTAATATGTTCAAAAATGTTCCGTTACCAACAGAATTAGCCGTTTATTATCCTCAAAAAACACAAGCAGAAGGTTGGGCACAAGTAATTGCTGACTTTAAAGCTGCCGCTGAATTATTGCCAACTTCATACAGTGGAATTTCTGGACTTGATGCAGGTCAAAAAGGACGCGCTACAAAAGGTGCAGCATTAGGATATTTAGGAAAAACGTATTTGTTTATAAAGGATTTTACGAATGCAAAAACAACATTCAAACAAGTTATCGATTTAGGAGTTTATTCCTTAGTTTCAAACTATCGCGACAACTTCACAACAGCAAACGAAAACAATTCAGAATCTCTTTTTGAAGTACAATTTAGCAGAGATGCAGGTGGAGTAGATTTAGGTTGGGGAGGAGCTCCGGCATCAGGTTGGGGAAAAACTTCGGCAAGAGCCATAACTTATGCACCAAGAGCTTTTGGATGGACAGACGTTCAGCCTTCATGGGCATTATTTAATGAATTTCATGACGAAAAAACGAAAACTGGAGAACTTGATCCACGTTTAGACGCTACAATATTTTATAATAAACCAGGCGGAATGAAATTATACGGACAAGATTTTGCTACTTTCTATGCTAAAAGTCCGGGAGATTTAAATGATATATTCTGTAGAAAATACCAAAATTCAGATGGAGAATTTGCAAACGAATACGACTGGCGTTCCGGAATCAACGAACGTTTGTTGAGATACGCAGATATTCTTTTAATGTATGCAGAAACCTTAAACGAAACAGGAGATACTCAGGGAGCTTACGGATATATTCAAATGGTAAGAAACAGAGTTGGATTGCCGGAATTATCAACAGCAAAACCAAACATGACTCAGGATCAAATGAGAGAACAAATTGGTCATGAAAGATTCTTAGAATTCCCTCTTGAAGGACACCGTTTTGATGATATTCGTCGTTGGGGATGGTTAGAAAATACTGCAAAATTAGCTTGGTTAAAAGCAAGAGATGCAGAGTTTAATTCTTATACACCAGGAAGAGAATATTACCCAATTCCACAATTAGAAATGGACAATAATCCGGGAACAAAACAGAATGACAGTTATTAAGATTTAAGTTTCCAGTCACAGTCGCACTATAAATTGTGATTGAAAACTGAGAATAAGAATATTTTTGAATTAGTTATTTAATATCATGTGAAGGCTTTAAAATCTTCACATGATATTATCTTAAAAAACAGAATGAGATTACAATGAGAGAATAATTAACACATTCACTAAAAATTATAACAAATGAAAACAATTATAAGTTTGGTTTTATTAGCAGTATTATTAGTAAGTTGTCAAAATGAAGATGTCATAAATCCTTCATCAGAGGGCGCAACTGCGGTTGCAGGAACTCAAAATTCTCAAATTAAAAGCTCAACAGCAAAAACAGTTACAGGAACCGTTCCTTCGCACGATCCAAGTACGATTGTAAAAAGCGGAGTCAATTATTACGTTTTTACAACAGGCGATAATATCCCAATGACTTATTCTACAAATTTAACAAGCTGGACTTGGGGAACATCAGTATTTACTTCTACACCAAGTTGGATCACAGGATATGTTCCGGGATTTGTAAAAACATTTTGGGCACCGGATGTAGCTTGGTTCAATAACCGTTGGAATATGTATTATTCTTGTTCCACTTTTGGTTCTGCGAAATCTGCGATTGGTTTAGTAACTGCACCTTCAATTTCGCAAAGCGCAGGAACAACCTGGACAGATCGAGGCGTTGTAGTTTCTTCGTCTTCATCATCGGATGTAAATGCGATCGATCCTTCAATTTTAGTAGACGGAAGTAATGTTTATATGGCTTACGGTTCTTGGCATGCAGGAATTGGAGTAATCCAAATAAATCCTTCAACAGGAAAAACAACAGGAAGCAGAACAATCGTCGCTGGCGGAAGCAGTGCAAGTTGGGAAGCACCTTGTTTAATCAAAGAAGGAAGTTATTACTATATGTTCGTCAACAGAGGCACTTGCTGCAACGGCGTAAACAGTACTTATTATATTGTAGTTGGCCGCTCAACAAGTCCGTTTGGACCATTTGTTGACAAAAACGGAACTGCATTAACAAACGGTGGCGGAACAACAGTTTTAGCAACACAAGGAAATTATATTGGACCTGGACATTTATCCAGAATCGTGGGAACTCAAAAAGGATCTGTTCATTATTATGATGGCGCAGACAACGGAAATCCAAAACTAGAAATTGTATATTTTACATGGGCATCAGGATGGCCTACACTTTCTTATTAAAAATACTATTTAGAGGAAAGTTACACAAAGCTTTCCTCTTTATTACTTATAAAAAACACTATGAAAAAAGCACTTTTAATCACATTTCTTATTGCCATTTGTAATCAGGTTAGTTTCGCTCAAGGCGGAATTACTGTAGTAACCATAAAAAACAATGCAGATGCACCAACAATCAATAGAAACATCTACGGACATTTTGCAGAACATTTAGGACGTTCCATTTATGGAGGTTTTTTTGTGGGAGATACATCGAAAATTCCAAATACAAAAGGAGTTAGAAATGATATTATTAAAGCTTTAAAAGAATTAAAAATTCCAAATCTAAGATGGCCAGGCGGATGTTTTGCTGATACTTATCACTGGAAAGACGGAATTGGTCCACAACAAGAAAGACCAACAATCGTAAATAAATGGTGGGGCGGAACAACAGAAGACAATAGTTTTGGAACACATGATTTCTTGAATATGTGCGAACTTCTTGGAGCAGAACCTTATTTATCAGGAAATGTAGGAAGCGGAACCGTTCAGGAATTGGCTGATTGGGTTCAGTACACAAATTTCAGCGGTAAAAGTCCGATGAGTGATTTGCGTAAAAAAAACGGAAGAACAGAACCTTGGAAAGTTAAATTCTGGGGAATTGGAAATGAAGCTTGGGGTTGCGGAGGAAATATGACGGCAGAATATTATGCAAATGAATACCGCAAATATGCAACCTTCATGTCAGATTGGGAAAACACAGGCGGAATTACCCGCATCGCTTCAGGATCAAACAGCGCCGATTATAACTGGACAGAAGTTCTAATGAAAAACATTCCGATCAATATGTTAGGCGGAGTTGGAGTTCACCATTATGCAGTAATTGATTGGGGTAAAAAAGGTGACGGAGTTAATTTTACCGAAGACGGATATTTCCATACCATGCAATCTGCTTTAAAAATGGAAGAATTGGTAACCAAACATTCTGCTATAATGGACAAATACGATCCAGAGAAAAAAGTAGCCATGATTGTAGACGAATGGGGAGCTTGGTATGAAGTAGAACAAGGAACAAATCCAGGTTTTTTATACCAACAAAACACGATGAGAGATGCAGTTTTGGCTGGAGCAACACTTAATATTTTCAACAATCATTCAGACAGAGTTCGCATGGCAAACCTTGCACAATGTGTAAATGTTTTGCAAGCCGTAATTCTAACAGACAAAGCAAAAATGATTACAACGCCAACGTATCATGTAATGAAAATGTACAGCGTTCATCAGGATGCAAAATTATTACCGGTAAGTTTCCAATCGCCATTGTACACCTTTAATGGAGAAACACTTCCTGCGGTATCAGCTTCGGCATCAAAAGACAAAAGCGGATTAGTTCATATTTCGCTAGTAAATGTTGACGCAAAAAATAAAAATATAATCGAAATTGATGTAAAAGATCTTGGCGTTAAAAACTTTACAGGAACAATTATTACATCGGCAAAATTGCAAGATTACAATTCATTCGATACTCCAAACAAAATTGTACCAACAGTTTTTAAAGGTTTCGAAAACAAAAAAGGAAAACTTGAAATCACAATTCCTCCATTTTCAGTAGTTGTTTTGGAAGGAAAATAAAAGATAAAAAAGATGAAAAAATCAAATTCCATTATAAAAATTGCTTCCTGTATTGGACTCTTTTTATTAGTTTTTGCTGCAACAAGTTGTTCAAAAGATGACCCTGCAACAGAAACCACAACGCCGCCAGTAGTTGTTGTGCCGCCAGTGGTTACGCCAACTTTTCCGGGACCAACTTATGCAGATAATTATACTTCAATATCAGGTTGGGGAACAAAAGCACAATGGAATTTAGCCAATGTGCACGATCCATCAGTAGAAAAAAGTGGTGAATATTATTATATGTATCAAACCGATGCTTCTTACGGAAATTCAACTGAAGGTCACGGACATTTTTTCTACAGAAGATCAAAAGATTTAGTCAATTGGGAATTTATGGGACCATCAATGACCGAAGCTCCGGCTTGGGTAAAAGATTCTCTGAATAATAAAAGAGCCAGAATGTCTCCGGCATTGCCACCAATTACAAATCCTAATTATGGATATTGGGCACCTTGCGTTCGAAAAGTGGGTAACATTTATAGAATGTATTACAGCATTGTGGTGACAAACCCAATTGTTGGAACAGACACGAATACTTCTTGGTCAGAACGCGCATTTATTGGCTTAGCCGAAACAGATGATTTGGCTTCAAATAAGTGGACAGACAAAGGAATGGTCGTTTGTTCAGAACCAGATGGCGTAAAAAGTTACGTTAGAAACGGAGGAAATGATTGGGACGCTTATTTTAAATTTAATGCAATCGATCCAAGTTTTATTCAAACTCCAGAAGGTGATCAATATTTAATTTACGGTTCATGGCATTCTGGAATTGCAGCTTTAAAACTGAATCCAACAACGGGAAAACCAGATAAATTAAAAACAATTGACGATTACGGAGTTCGTATCGCTGGACGCGGAAATGTAAATACAAACCGTTGGCAAGCGCTAGAAGGACCGGAAATTATCTATAATCCAGACACACAATATTATTATTTATTCTTGGCTTATGATGAATTATCGGTTGCTTATAATACACGTGTTGCGCGTTCGAAAAGTATTTTAGGACCGTATCAAACCATCAGCGGAATGAGTATCACAAACGGAGCAGAATGCTTTCCGATGGTAACACATCCATACTCTTTTAAAAATCATACAGGTTGGGTTGGAATATCGCATTGTGCCGTTTTTCAAAATCCGGATACTAAACAATGGTATTATGCATCGCAAGCACGTTTACCGGAAGGAGTTCCTGGAATTGCGGTTTCAAATGCAGTTATGATGGGACACGTTCGCGGCATTCAATGGACAGAAGATGGATGGCCAGTTATTGATCCTGAACGTTATGCGGCGGTACCAGCCACAACAATTGTAGAAGGAAGTTTTGTTGGAACTTGGGAACAAATAACCATGAATTATCAATACAAAACCATTCAGAAATCAGTAACACTTTATCTAACTGCTGACAAAAAAGTAAGCGGCGACGCAAACGGAACGTGGTCGTATGACAGCACTAAAAAAATCCTAACCATAAACGGCGTAAAATGTAATGTAACAGACGCCTGGGATTGGGAATTAGCGACGAGAAAAGTGACATTAACTTATTCAGGTTTGACAGGAACAGGATTACCAGTTTGGGGTAAAAAGATAAATTAAAATTATTTTTTTTAAAAATTCCAAGTATAAAATAATATCCACAGATTAAAGGATTAAAAAAGATTAGAAAAAAATCTGCTCAATCAGCCAAATCTGCGAGAAAAAATATTTCACACATAGAAACATAGCTTAACAAATCGAATAAGATGTTTCACTCCAAATAAAACACATAGCTATGTGTATTAAAACCAAGTGAAACGCCTTTTTTAAACATCAAAAAATCTATGTCTCTATGTGTTTAAAAAAATGACACATTACAAATAAAACAATGAAAAATATAATATTACTTTTAGTTTTGCTTGCCTTCTGTCAAACAATTCAAAGCCAAATTGATCCATCAAAATTCAATAATCCAATTATAAAAGATCAATATACAGGAGATCCTGCAGCATTGGTTTACAAAGACAAAGTCTATTTATACGCTGGTCATGATGAAGCGCCAAACGATTTTAATTTTTATAAAATGAATGAATGGGTTGTGTATTCTTCATCAGATATGAAAAAATGGGAATCACATCCAGTGCCTTTAAAAGTAACCGATTTTGCATGGGCAAAAGGTGATGCTTGGGCTTCTCAGGTAATCGAAAGAAACGGAAAATTCTATTGGTATGTAACCGTTCATCACGGATCTATAGAAGGAAAATCAATTGGAATTGCGGTTTCAGATAGTCCAACCGGACCTTTTAAAGATGCCTTAGGAAAAGCCTTAATTACAAATGACATGACCAAATTTACCGATATAAGCTGGGACGATATCGATCCAACGGTTTATATCGATAACGATGGACAAGCGTATTTGTTTTGGGGAAATACGTCTTGCCATTATGCAAAATTAAAAGAGAATATGATCGAACTTGACGGACCAATTCACCACATAGATTTACCACATTTTACAGAAGCGCCGTGGATTCATAAACACAAAGAATGGTATTATTTATCATATGCATATGAGTTTCCGGAGAAAATTGCCTACGCGATGAGCAAATCGATTACAGGTCCGTGGGAGTTTAAAGGAATCCTGAATGAATTAGCTGGAAACAGTAATACAAATCATCAATCGATTATCGATTTTAAAGGACAATCGTATTTCATTTATCACAACGGAGCATCACAACCAAACGGAGGAAGTTTTAGAAGATCAGTTTGTGTAGACAAATTATATTACAATAAAGACGGAACCATGAAACGAGTTGTAATGACATCTGAGGGAATACAATAATTAGTATTCAGTGTTCAGTTTTTAGTATTCAGTTACAGTTTTACTTATATGATTTAAAAGTTTCCAGTCAACGCAAAACTTAAATTTACTTATATCACTTATATGGTTTATAAAAACATAAAACAAATATTTTCAGTTCTAATCTTCTTGATTGGTTCAGTTTCATTTGCGCAGGAAATAGTCGTTCATGATCCGGTTGTCATTAAACAAAAAGACACTTATTATTTGTATTGCACCGGAAACGGAATCAGTGTTTTTAGTTCGAAAGATTTAAAAAACTGGAATCCCGAACCTCAGGTTTTCAAAGACAAACCCGTTTGGGCAGATGGCGTTGCAGCGGATTTCAAAAACCACATTTGGGCGCCGGATATTTCGTTACATAATAATGTATATTATCTGTATTATTCCGTTTCGGCTTTCGCCAAAAATACTTCGGCGATTGGCGTTGCGACCAATACAACATTAGATCCGAAAGAGAAAAAGTACAAATGGGTCGATCAGGGAATTGTCATTCAATCGCAACCCAATCGAGATATGTGGAACGCGATTGATCCGAATTTAATTTTCGATGAAAACAATACACCTTGGTTATCATTCGGTTCTTTTTGGGAAGGATTAAAAATGGTAAAACTAAATCCAGATTTAAAATCAATCGCACAACCTCAGGAATGGCACACGATTTCGAAACGAAAAAGAACCTTCGAATTACCCGATTCTGATCCTGGAGATGGAGCACTTGAAGCTCCTTTTATCTTCAAGAAAAACGGATATTATTATCAATTTCTTTCTTGGGATTTATGCTGTCGCGGAGAAAAAAGCACTTATAAAGTTGTTGTTGGAAGATCTAAAAATGTAACCGGACCTTACGTCGATAAAGATGGAAAATTATTAACCGAAGGCGGCGGAAGTATTGTAGTTCAGGGCGATGAAAATTACTTTGGCGTAGGCCATAACAGCGCTTATACATTTGATGGGAAAGATTATATTTTTTATCACGCTTACGAAAAGAAAACCAACGGAACTCCAAGATTAGTCGTTAAAGAAATACTTTGGGACAATGATTTATGGCCAGTTTTAAAATAGAATATTCAAAATAATGAAAAAATATAATTTACCAATAGTAACGATTTTCATGTCAATTCTGATTTTTGTTTCCTGTAAAGAAACGAAGAACGATACTGTGCAATCGACTAAAACTTCTGTCTTAAAAGCAGGTTACGAAATAGAACCGGTTAACATTCAAAATGTAAAATTGACCGATTCTTTTTGGTTGCCAATTATCAAAAGAGTGCAGGAAGTTACGATTGCATACGCCATTCAGAAATGTAATGAAGAAGGTCGTTTTGAGAATTTTTTAATCGCAGGAAAACAAAAAACCGGAGAAGTTCGAGGACAAATGCCTTTTGATGATACCGATGTTTATAAGATTATCGAAGGCGCATCAAATACTTTAATTTCTGCACCAAACCCAAAATTAGATCGCGTTTTAGATTCCTTAATTGCCATTGTAAAAATTGGTCAGGAAAAAGATGGTTACTTGACAACATGGAGAACCATAAATCCTGCAAAACCGCCCGCGCCTTGGGTTCCTGTAATTGAAGGAAAACGTTGGGAATCATTGCAAATTAGCCACGAATGCTACAATGCAGGACATTTGATCGAAGCTGCAGTTGTACATTTTGAAGCAACAGGAAAAAGAAATTTCCTTGATATCGCTATCAAAAATGCAGATTTATTAGTGAAAACTTTTGGTGATAAACCAGGTCAGGTAAAAGGAGTTCCGGGACATCAAATTGTAGAAACGGGTTTGATCAAATTATATCAAATTACCGGAAAAGAAGATTATTTAAAGTTAGCCAAATACTTTCTAGACAATCGCGGAAACCCGAATAATCATAAATTATATGGCGAATATGCACAAGATCATATTCCGGTTATTCAGCAAAATGAAGTTGTTGGTCACGCCGTAAGAGCCGTTTATATGTACGCAGGAATGACAGATATTGCCGCAATGACAAAAGACAAAGGTTACACAGATGCTGTAAATAATTTGTGGAGCAATATGGTCAACAAAAAAATGTACATCACTGGCGGAATTGGTTCGAGACACGACGGAGAAGCTTTTGGAGCCAATTATGAATTGCCAAACTTAACGGCGTATAACGAAACTTGCGCTGCAATTGGCGATGTATATTGGAATCATAGATTGCATAATTTAACTGGGAAATCACAATATTTTGATGTGATCGAAAGAACAATGTACAACGGATTAATCTCGGGAATTTCGCTTGACGGAAAAGAATTTTTCTATCCAAATGCCTTAGAATCTGATGGTGTTTTTAAATCTAACAGAGGATCTTGTACACGTCAGGCTTGGTTTGATTGTTCTTGTTGTCCAACAAACTTAATCCGATTTGTGCCTTCGATTCCGGGACTTATTTATTCGAAATCAAAAGATGTTTTATATGTCAATTTGTATGCTTCAAACAACGCCGCTTTTACGTTGGGAAAAACCGATTTACAGATTTCACAGCAAACCGGATATCCTTGGAACGGGAAAGTAAATATTTCGGTTAACCCGAAAAAAGAAAGCCAATTCACAATCAAATTGAGAGTTCCGGGTTGGGCAAGAAATGAAGTTTTGCCGGGAGATTTATATTCTTATAAAAAAGCTTCAACTCAAAAAGCAACGATTAATCTGAATGGAGAAATATTAGCAATTCAGCCAGAAAACGGATATTTCACCATTACCAGAAATTGGAAAAAAGGAGATAAAATCAATCTTAATTTTCCAATGGAAGTTCAGGAAGTTGAAACAAATACAAAAGTTGAAACCAATAAAAACAAAGTCGCTTTAGAATACGGACCAATCGTTTATGCAGTAGAAGAAATTGACAATAAAACTAATTTCGATAAAATTGATATCAGTTCTTCAGACACTTTCAGAGTAAAAAAAGAACCTAATTTATTGCAAGGTGTAAACGTAATCGAAAATTCAAAATTCAAAGCAATTCCTTATTATTCTTGGTCAAATCGAGGAGTTGGCAAGATGAAAGTTTGGTTGGATTATGAGAAGTAGAGAAATAGATTATAGAAAATAGAATAAAGAGGCAAGAAGAAAGATAATGACGTAGATGATAGATTAAACAAGATTTAAAAAAAGTTCCGGAGGAACGATTCATATTGTAGAGACGGATTTTAATCCGTCAGACGCCATGAGAATAAAGAATTAAAAAGATTAAAAAAATCTGCTCAATCTGCATAATCTGCGAGAGAAATATTTAAACACATAGAAACATAGATTTTCTCAATGAATAAAAAAGAGAATAAAACAAATCTGGATTTGCACACATAGCTATGTGAATTTAAACAAATGAAATGCCTTTTTTAAGAAATCAAAAGCTATGTCTCTATGTGTTAAAAGTCAAAGTTTAGAAAATAAAAATCCGTTTTTATCCGCGTTTTCACTTTAGTGAATCAGTATAATCCGCGTGCCATAAAAACATAAACATAAAAAAATGAAGTCCAATTTAATTACAAAAATTACCCTTTGCGGTTTGATGCTTAACGGCTTTTATGCTTCGGCACAAAAAAATAATCTTCAGGTTGACGTTGCAAAAACGGTTACCAAAATTCAGCCAACAATGTACGGAGTGTTTTTTGAAGATATCAATTTTGCTGCTGATGGAGGTTTGTATGCCGAAATGATTAAGAACAGATCGTTTGAATTCGAAACTCCAATGATGGGATGGAACGAACCAAATAGCGACCGACACAAATTAAATCAGCAATCGGGAATTGCAAACATTATTCAGTATTCTCAAAAAGGAACAAATCATAATTATTGCCGAGTTACAATAAACGATGCAAATGGTTATGAATTGATCAATGAAGGTTTTAGAGGAATGGGAATCAAGAAAGATCTGAAATATAATTTGTCTCTGAAAGCATCGCAATTATCAGGAAATATTTCGAAGATTAAAATTCAATTCATTGATAAAAATAAAAAGGTTTTAGGCGAAACTTCTATTGTTCCAACATCAAAAGATTGGGCAAATTATACGGCACAATTAACGGCAACGGCAACAGAAGCAAAAGCACAAATTAAAATCACTTTTGAAGGAAATGGAGTAATTGATTTAGATCAGATTTCTTTATTTCCGGAAGATACATGGAAAGGCAGAAAGAACGGAATGCGTGCTGATTTAGTACAATTATTATACGATTTGAAACCAGGATTTTTACGTTTTCCGGGTGGATGTATTGTTGAAGGAAAAACGTTGGCATTGCGTTATCAATGGAAAAAATCAATTGGAAATGTAGCCGACAGAGAAACGATGATAAATCGTTGGAATACGGAATTTGCACATAAACCTGCACCGGATTATTTCCAGAGTTTTGGTTTGGGATTCTATGAATATTTCCAGCTTTCTGAAGATATTGGCGCTTCACCTTTACCAATTTTAAGCTGCGGAATGGCGTGTCAATTCAATACAGGAGAATTAGTTCCTATGGATCAATTGGATCCTTATGTGCAAGATGCTTTGGATTTAATTGAATTTGCAAACGGCGATCAAACTACTGCTTGGGGAAAAGTTCGTGCCGATATGGGACATCCAAAACCTTTCAATTTAAAATTTATTGGTGTTGGAAATGAGCAATGGGGACCAGATTATATTGAGCGTTTCAAAGTGTTTCAAAAAGCGATAAAAGATAAATATCCAAATATCACAATTGTATCTGGAACAGGACCTTTTCCTGACGGAGATTATTTTGATTACGGCATGAAAGAACTTAAAAAACTAAATGCTGAAATCGTTGACGAGCACTATTATAAAGATCCAGCTTGGTTCCGTAAAAATGTAACGCGTTACGATAATTATGATCGTAAAGGACCAAAGATTTTTGCTGGAGAATATGCAGCGCAAAGTGTAGCGATTGCAAGTCCGGATAATAAAAACAACTGGGAATGTGCTTTTTCTGAAGCGGCTTTCATGACTGGAATGGAGCGCAATGCTGAGGTAGTTCAATTGACATCTTACGCGCCTTTATTGGCTCACGTTGAAGGCTGGCAATGGACGCCGGATATGATTTGGTTCAACAATTTGCAATCTTATGGAACGCCAAATTATTATGTTCAAAAATTATTTTCTAATAATAAAGGAACAGATTTAATCAATATTACAAAAGACGGAAAACCAGTTACGGGACAAAATGATTTGTTTGCATCGGCAGTAAAAGATGTGAATTCAAAAGAAGTAATTCTGAAAATTGTGAATGCTTCTGCAACGGCTCAAAATGCTTCAATTGATGTAAAAGGAGCAAAATTAGATTCAAAAGGAACGGCAATAATCTTAAAAGGAGACGGAATAAATGATGAGAATTCTTTTGAGTCTCCAACGAAAATTAGTCCAAAAGAAAGCGAATTTAAGGTGAACGGAAGCAAGGTTCAATATGATTTTCCGGCATACTCAGTTACTGTTTTGAAAATTAAGATGAAATAATCGCAACAGAATAAATGTAAAACCAACGTTTATTTTTTGTTTTGCCCTTAAACTCTTGTTTTGATGCATTATTTGTAAAAATTCAAGCGTCTATTTTTATTAAGTGTTTTTTATACACTTATAAATTATTTATAATTATATTTGTCATTATTATTAAAAGAATTTCGAATGAAAAATTACGTTATAGGATTGGACTACGGAACAGATTCAGTTCGAGCGATGCTAATAGATACTGAAAATGGGCAAGAGTTGGCATCAAATGTTTCTCATTATAAAAGATGGAAAAACAAGCAATATTGCGATGCGTCGATAAATCAATTTCGTCAACATCCTTTAGATCATATCGAAGGTTTAGAAATTACGATTCAGACGGTTATAAAAGAAAGTAAAGTTGATGCTTCGTTAATAAAAGGAATCTGTATTGATACAACTGGATCTTCTCCAGTTCCTGTTACGAAAGACGGAATTCCGTTAGCATTGACAAAAGGTTTTGAAGAAAATCCGAATGCTATGATGGTACTTTGGAAAGATCATACTTCGATAAATGAAGCAAACGAAATCAACGAATTGGCAGTAAGCTGGGGCGGAGAAAACGTAACTAAATATGTAGGCGGAATTTATTCATCGGAATGGTTTTGGGCAAAAATTCTGCACATTGCAAGAGAAGATGAAGCAGTTCGAAATGCTGCACACACCTGGATGGAGCATTGCGATTTAATGACGTATTTATTGATTGAAGATAAAGATTTAAAAACTTTCAAAAGAAGCCGTTGCGCTGCGGGACATAAAGCAATGTGGCACGAAGACTGGAACGGATTACCACCAGTTGAATTCTTAGAAAAATTACATCCTTATTTGGCTCAACTTCGTGGTAATCTTTATGATGAAACATATACATCAGATTTAGTTGCCGGAAATTTAAGCAAAGAATGGGCAGATCGTTTAGGACTTTCGACAGAAACAGTTGTGGCTGTTGGAACTTTCGATGCACATTCTGGAGCTGTTGGCGCTAAGATTGGAGAAAATACTTTAGTTCGCGTTATGGGAACTTCAACCTGCGATATTTTGGTAGGTTCAAAAGAAGAAGTAGGAACTAAAACTGTTCGTGGAATTTGCGGACAAGTTGATGGATCTGTGATTCCGGGTTATATTGGATTAGAAGCGGGACAATCTGCTTTTGGAGATTTATTGGCTTGGTATAAAGAATTATTGCTTTGGCCAACAGATCATTTATTAACTGCTTCGACTGTTTTAAATGATGCTCAAAAAGAACAATTAAGAGAAGAATTCAGCGATAAATTAATTGTAGAATTAACAAAAGAAGCTGAGAAAATTCCGGTTTCAGATAGTCTTCCAATTGCTTTAGACTGGATCAACGGAAGAAGAACTCCAGACGCTAATCAGGAATTAAAAAGTGCGATTTCGAATCTTTCTTTAGGAACAAAAGCACCACATATTTTCAAAGCTTTAGTAAATGCTATTTGTTTTGGAGCGAAGAAAATCGTGGATCGTTTTGAAGAAGAAGGTGTGAAAATTGACAGCGTTATCGGGATTGGTGGCGTTGCTCGTAAATCTCCTTTTATCATGCAGACTTTGGCAAATGTTTTAAACAAGCCAATTAAAATTGCAGCTTCAGATCAAACTCCAGCTTTGGGAGCGGCGATTTATGCAGCTGTTGCAGCCGGAATTTATCCAAATGTTATTGAAGCAAGTCAAAAAATAGGAAGCGATTTTGACGGAGAATATTTCCCTCAATTAGACAAAGTTGCAGCTTATCATAAACTGCTTTTGGCATACGATCAATTAAGTGCTTACGAAGATCCAACTATTAAAATTTCGCAACATGAGTTCTCTTTATAAAGATTTAAAACAGGAATGTTACGAAGCCAATATGCAGTTAAATGCATTGAATTTGGTCGTATATACTTTCGGAAATGTGAGTGCTGTTGACAGAGAAAATGGTGTTTTTGCGATTAAACCAAGTGGCGTTCCTTATGAAGATTTAAAACCGGAAGATATTGTGATTGTCGATTTTGATAATAATATTATTGAAGGAACAATGCGTCCATCATCAGATACAAAAACGCATGCTTATTTATATAAAAACTGGCCAAATATTGGTGGCGTTGCGCATACACACGCCACTTATTCGGTTGCTTGGGCACAATCACAACGTGATATTCCCATTTTTGGAACTACGCATGCAGATCATTTAACAGCTGATATTCCGTGCGCGCCACCGATGGCAGATGCACTTATAGAAGGAAATTACGAACACAATACCGGAATTCAGATTTTGGATTGTTTCAAAGAAAAAAATCTTTCTTACGAAGAAGTAGAAATGGTTTTGATTGGAAATCACGGTCCGTTTGCCTGGGGGAAAAACGCAGCAAAAGCAGTTTACAATAGTAAAGTTCTTGAAGTAGTTGCCGAAATGGCGTACTTGACTTTACAAATAAATCCAAATGCACCAAGATTAAAAGATTCTCTAATAAAGAAACATTACAATCGTAAACACGGAAAAGATTCGTATTACGGACAATAAAAAGTTATTTCAGGTTTCAGGTTTTTTTGTTTCAAGTTATTGGAACGTGAAATCTGAAACGTGAAACAACAATAACAAAATAAAAAATAACAATTCGAATTTTCAGATTCCAATAACATGAAACCTGAAACTTGAAACAAAATAAAAAACAATGATTGACATTTCTCAAAAAGAAGTTTGGTTTGTAGTAGGAAGCCAGGAATTATACGGACCGGAAACTTTAAAATTAGTGGCGGAACATGCTGCAATAATGGCAAAAGGTTTAGATGCTTCATCGCAAATTCCAGTAAAAATAGTTTGCAAAGACACTTTAAAATCGCCTAAGCAAATTTTAGATTTATGTTTAGAAGCAAATTCTGCTAAAAACTGTATCGGAATTATTGCTTGGATGCATACTTTTTCACCGGCAAAAATGTGGATTGGCGGATTAAGTATTTTAAAGAAACCATTATGCCATTTGCATACACAATACAATGCCGAAATTCCGTGGGGAACTATCGACATGGATTTCATGAACTTGAATCAATCAGCGCACGGAGATCGTGAATTTGGTTTTATTATGTCAAGAATGCGTAAAAAACGTAAAGTTGTGGTTGGACATTGGGAAGATCCTCGCGTTTTGAATAAACTTGGTGTTTGGACAAGAGTTGCTTTAGGTTGGGATGAACTTCAGAACTTAAAAGTAGCTCGTATTGGAGACAATATGCGTGAAGTTGCCGTTACGGAAGGTGATAAAGTTGAGGCTCAGATTCGTTTTGGAATGTCGGTTAATGGATATGATTCTTCGGATGTTACAAAACATATCGAGAAAGTTACAGATCAACAATTGAATGATTTATTAGCCGTTTATGAGTCTTCTTATTCTTTGACTGATTCTTTAAAAGAAGGCGGAGCACAAAGAAGTTCATTGGTTGAAGCAGCAAAAATAGAATTAGGTTTAAGAGCTTTCCTTGAAGAAGGAGGTTTTGGAGCTTTTACAGATACATTTGAAAACCTTGGAGTTTGGAAACAACTTCCGGGAATTGCAACACAAAGATTAATGGCCGATGGTTATGGTTTTGGTGGAGAAGGTGATTGGAAAACTGCTGCAATGGTTCGTGCATTAAAAGTAATGAACGTTGGACTTGAAGGAGGAACTTCTTTCATGGAAGATTATACATATCATTTTACACCACAAAAATCATATGTTTTAGGATCTCACATGTTGGAAATTTGTCCATCGATTGCAGATGCAAAACCTTCTTGCGAAGTGCATCCGTTAGGAATTGGAGGAAAAGAAGATCCTGCGCGTTTGGTGTTTAATTCGCCTGCGGGAGCGGCAATCAATGTGTCGTTAATTGATATGGGAAATCGTTTCCGTTTGATCGTAAATGAAGTTGAAGCTATAAAACCTTTGGCAGATTTACCAAAATTACCAGTTGCAAGAGTTTTATGGGATTGTAAACCAAATCTTGATATCGCAGCAACGGCTTGGATTCTTGCAGGAGGCGCGCATCACACGGTTTACAGCCAAGCAATTACAACAGAATATATGGAAGATTTTGCAGATATCGCCGGAATCGAATTATTGGTTATTGACGAAAAAACTACTGTAAGAGACTTTAAAGATAAGATCAATGCAAACGAAGCTTATTATCATTTGTTTCAACACGGGATTTAGTCAAAAGTCTAATGTCATAAAGTCATAAAGATTTAGTTTCTTTGAAGTAATGACTTTACAACTTTCGACTTTAAGACTTTACTAACTTAAAAAAATATCATTTATGAATGTATTAAAACGTTGCGTTTTTGGAATTGGATTAATGAGTTTGGCAGCAATTTCTGTTCAATGTAAAAACGATAAAAAAATGGATGCTACAACAGTTTCTTCAGATTCAAAAGCTACAGTTACAATCGAAAAATCTTCTTATGGAACTACTGCAAAGGGAGAAAAAGTAGATAGTTATAAGCTGAAAAATCAAAATGGGATGGAAGTTGACATCATCACTTTTGGTGGAAGAATTACGGATCTGAAAGTACCAAATAAAGAAGGTGTTTCTGAAAATATAGTTATTGGATTTAATTCTTTGGCACAATATGAAAAAGAAAATCCATTTTTTGGAGCCTTAATCGGAAGATATGGAAACCGTATTGCGAAAGGGAAATTTTCTTTAGACGGAAAAGAATATCGATTAGCAATAAATAATGCACCAAATGCTTTGCACGGCGGACCACAAGGATATTTTAACGTTGTTTGGAAAGCTGATGAGGTTAAATCCGGAGATACAGCTTCTTTGAAATTATCTTATTTAAGTAAAGATTTAGAAGAAGGATATCCTGGAAATCTTCAGGTTTTTGTAACGTATACATTGACAAATGATAATCAATTGGAAGTTTTGTATGAAGCAACAACTGACAAGAAAACGATTGTAAATCTAACGCAACATTCTTATTTCAATTTATCCGGAGATTTTTCTAAAACGATCTTAGATCATGAATTGACTTTGAATGCTGATAAATTAGTTCCGGTTGATGCAACTTTAATTCCAACAGGAAAATTAGAAGATGTTGCGAATACGCCTTTCGATTTCAGAACTCCAAAACTAATTGGAAAAGACATCGAAGTTAAAAACGAACAATTAGAAAGAGGAAAAGGTTACGATCATTGTTGGGTATTAAATAATCCTGAAAAAGGAAAAACAATCATTGCAAAAGTATATCACGCAGCGAGCGGAAGAGTTATGGAAATGACAACTGACGAACCTGGAATTCAGTTCTACTCAGGAAATTTCCTTGACGGAACTTTACCAACACGTGACGGTAAAACATATGGACACAGAACGGGACTTTGTTTAGAAACAGAACATTATCCAGATTCTCCAAACCAAAAAGATTTCCCGACAACGGTTTTAAACCCGGGAGAAAAATATAAGACTAAAACTGTTTTTAAGTTCTCAGTAAAAAAATAGTTTTGGAATTTGTTTAGTAAATTAGTAATTCTCTAAAAAACCTCGAAAGGAGCACTTTCGAGGTTTTTTGTTTTTAGAAAGGAATGTTAATTTATTTTACTACTGTTAAAAGATTACCTTAGCGAGCTTAATTTATCTTAGGAAACTGAAAAATTATAATATGAAAAGAAAAGTTATTTATATTTTATTCTCCATTTTATTTCTACAAAGTTGTCAGAATAAAGAAAAAAGCCAACAGGAAAGCAATTCTTTTGATAAGGTAGATTCTGGTAAAAAATCAGATTTATCAAATGATAGCAATGAGCAAATAACATTAGTTAAAAACTTTATGAAATGGTATATTAAAAACATGGATATGCTGGGTAAATTTGATGTCATTGGCGGAGGACCAATGGATGCAAAAGAGAATGAAGAGCCAGAAAATTATTATGTAGATTTTAAAGAAGCTGAAAAATATATTTCGGAATTGAAAAAAAGTGGTTTTTTAACTGATAACATTCTTAAAAATGAAAAAAAATCGTTTTTAGAAGCAGACAAATATTATAAAGAAAACCCAGAAAATGATGGTCCACCGTATGGTTTTGATTATGATCATTTCTTTCTTACTCAAGAAGCATTTGAGGAAGATTTGCTAAATATTGATAAAAGTAAGTATGCTATAAAACAAAAAGATGATTTTAATTCAGAGGTGACGTTTGTTCTGCCTATATCCGGAGGATATAAGTATTCTTTAAAAAAGATAGGGATAAAATGGTTTATTGAGAAAATAGAATCAGTACAATATTGAAGTAATTTATGACATTAAAACATCTATTCAAGACACAATTAAACTGGACCTCAAATCAAAAACAAGAAGATTCGACGAAAAGATTCTATAGTAAAAGCCATCAAATTAAAATTGAAGGAAAGCCCATTTTAGATGTTTCTGCAGCAAAAGCATTCAAAGGCGATCCTGAATTATACAATCCCGAAGATTTGCTATTGAGCAGTTTGGTTTCGTGCCATATGATGTCCTATTTATATGTATGTTCTCAAAACGGAATAGAAGTTCTGGAATATTCAGATAATGCGGAAGCAACACTCGAAGTTTCGCCCAACGGAAGCGGACGTTTTACAGAAGTCAGATTAAATCCGAAAGTAAAGATTTCAAATCCTGATAAAATTGAACTTGCTTTAAGTTTACATTTTAAAGCAAATCAATTGTGTTTTATTGCTAATTCGTGCAATTTTCCTGTTTTGCATGAGGCGAGTTGTGAGGTTTGAAAATATAAGTAAATATAGGGTTTGAGTTATAAATCACTCATTATTAAATAAACTTACATAACTTATATGGTGAAAAAGTAACCATATAAAACCAAAAAAACCTCTTCCGTTAAGAAGAGGTTTTTGTACCCGGAGCCGGAGTCGAACCGGCACGGTTTCCCACAGGTGTTTGAGACCAGCGCGTCTACCAATTCCGCCATCCGGGCTTAGCAGACGAAAAAATAATCAAATAAATCAATTATTTTAACGCAATAGAATAAGTTAATTATGATGTCATAACTGTGCTTATTCCTTTAACACGGTGCAAATGTAAAAAATAAAATTAAAAATTCTAATAAAAATACTTAATTTTTTCCTTTCAGTGTCCAATAAATTTTCTAAATTTGCACCTCGTTAAAACGAAGCACACACAACTAACTACAAAACAACAAATTATAATGTCGCACCTAGAACCAGAAGCTAAAATTTTTGCTTGTTCACAAAGTGTTTATCTTGCAGAAAAAATTGCAGAACAATACGGAATTCCGTTAGGGAAAGTAACGATGTCAACGTATAGCGATGGAGAATTTCAGCCATCTTACGAAGAATCAATAAGAGGATTACGCGTTTTTATCGTGTGCTCAACTTTTCCAACTGCCGATAATTTGATGGAATTGTTATTAATGATTGATGCAGCAAAACGTGCATCAGCAAGACACATTACAGCTGTTATGCCTTATTTTGGTTGGGCAAGACAAGATAGAAAAGACAAACCAAGAGTGCCGATTGGAGCAAAATTAGTAGCTAATTTATTAGATGCTGCCGGAGCAACAAGAGTAATGACAATGGATTTGCATGCAGATCAAATTCAAGGGTTTTTCGAAAAACCAGTAGATCATTTATTTGCATCTACAATCTTTTTACCATACGTAGAAAGTTTAAAATTAGAGAATCTAACAATTGCATCTCCGGATATGGGAGGTTCAAAAAGGGCATATGCTTACTCTAAGTTTTTAGAATCAGATGTAGTAATCTGTTACAAACAAAGAAAAGCAGCCAACGTTATCGATACTATGGAACTAATTGGTGAAGTAAAAGGTCGTAACGTAATATTAGTAGACGACATGATCGATACTGGTGGTACATTAGCGAAAGCAGCAGATTTAATGATCGAAAAAGGAGCATTAAGCGTTAGAGCAATTTGTACACACGCCATTTTATCTGGTAATGCCTACGAAAAAATTGAAAACTCAAAATTAAGCGAGTTAATAGTTACCGATTCTATTCCGTTAAAGAGAGAATCAAAGAAAATTAGAGTAGTGAGTTGTGCACCTCTTTTTGCTGAAGTAATGCACATGGTGCACCACAACAATTCCATTAGTGGAAAATTTATAATGTAAAAAACAATACGCTTTAGGCTTTAAGTCATAAGCTATTCATTTTACAAAAGCTTAAAGCCTAGTGCTTAAAGCTTATAACAAATTAGAATATTTATTAATAACTATATTTTTTTTACAATGAAATCGATTACAATTAAAGGATCAGAAAGAGAAAGCGTGGGCAAAGTGTCAACTAAAGCCTTACGTAATGCTGGAGCGGTTCCTTGCGTGTTATACGGAGGAAATCAGGCAGTACACTTCTCAGCAGACGCTGCAGCGTTCAAAAACTTGGTTTACACTCCAAACGCACACACAGTTGTGATTGAGCTTGGAAAAGGAAAATCATTCAATGCAATTTTGCAAGACATTCAAGTACACCCAGTATCTGACAAAATTTTACACATTGACTTCTTTCAATTATTTGATGACAAAGAAATCACTATGGAAGTTCCAGTAAAAATCGTTGGTACATCTAAAGGTGTTCTTGCAGGAGGTGTTTTACGTTTAAACACACGTAAACTAAAAGTTAAAGCTTTACCTAAAGATCTTCCTGATTTTGTTGAAGCTGACATTACTCCACTTGAAATGGGTAACAAATTATATGTTACTAAAGTTGGAAAACCAGAGTACAAAGTTATGCACCCAGAGAACACAGTTGTTGCTCAGGTAAGAATTTCTCGTGCTGCTATGAAAGCTGCTCAAGAAGCTGCAAAAGCTGCAAAAGCTCCTGCAAAAGGAAAGAAAAAATAATTTTTTTCAAATCTACAAAAAGCCTCAATCTTACGATTGGGGCTTTTTTTTTGAGGTTCTGAGGTAATAAGGTTCTAAGTTTTTTTTCTGTTGTTTTTTTCAGGAGCAGAAACTTTCTGATTTTTCAAGACCAGACATTCCTTCCATTCGCTATATCTTTTCCTCTCCGCCGCGGCGGACAGAAAAAGGATGCCGCTTCTGTCAGGGCTAGCCAGAAGTTTATTTTTTTATTAGAAAAAAGTTGCAAAGGTTCAGAGGTACAAAGTTGCAAAGGTTTTTACATAAAGTTCGTAAAGAAAAAATCCGCATAAATCCATTTAAATCCGGGCCATCCGCGTGCCATTCTTTACACTTAAAAACAAATTATCTAATTAACAAATTGGCACATTCTCTAATTAATCATACTTTTGCCACATGATAAAATGGATAACAAAACTGTTTTCATCAACACAAAAAGAAGAGAACATAGACAATATGAAAAAATATTTAATCGTAGGACTTGGTAATATTGGTGCCGAATACGTAAATACAAGACATAATATAGGATTCAAAGTCCTGGATTTTTTAGCTAGAAAAGAAGGACTTTCATTCGAAACTGTAAAATTGGGTGCTTTGGCAGAATACAAGTTTAAAGGAAGAAGTTTTTTTCTTTTAAAACCAAACACTTACATGAATTTAAGTGGTAAAGCTGTAAAATACTGGATGGACAAAGAAAATATTCCGTTAGAGAATATTTTGGTTATTACAGACGATTTAAACCTGTCATTCGGAACTATTCGAATCAAACCAAAAGGAAGTGACGGAGGTCATAACGGACTTAAAAACATCAATTTGGTTTTAAATACACAGCAATACACTCGTTTTAGATTTGGTATAAGTGATCAGTTCAAAAAAGGACAACAAGTAGATTACGTTTTAGGTGATTGGGACGAGGAAGAAAAGGCAAAATTACCGGAACGTTTAGAAGTTGCTTCAGAAATTATTAAATCTTTTGGAACGGCAGGATTAGAAAATACAATGACAACCTTTAACGGAAAATAAAGATTTACAGGTGTTTAAGTTTTGAAAAATCAAATTATCAGTTAATTAAATCGAATTATAACGAAATAGTATTTTCTATTCCAAAGTTAAATGTCTAAATTTGGAATAAATTATTATAAATCATAAAATCATAATATCATGGCTTTTGAATTACCACAATTACCTTATGCATATGATGCACTAGAACCACATATTGATGCTCGTACAATGGAAATCCATTATACAAAACACCATAATGCATATACTACAAATCTAAACGCAGCAATCGCTGGAACAGATTTAGAAGGAAAAACAATCGAAAATATCTTAATCAACTTAGATAAATCAAACGCAGCAGTTCGTAACAATGGTGGAGGTTTCTACAACCACAATTTATTCTGGACTGTAATGTCTCCAAACGGTGGTGGATTGCCAACAGGTGATTTATTAGCTGCAATCGAAGCTTCTTTTGGAACTTTTGACGAGTTTAAAGCAAAATTTGCTAAAGCTGGAGCAACACAATTTGGTTCAGGATGGGCTTGGTTAACAGTACAAAAAGGAGGTAAATTAGAAGTTGTAGGTACTCCAAATCAAGACAATCCATTAATGCCAGAAGTTGCTGGTAACGGTGGAACTCCAATCTTAGGAATGGATGTTTGGGAGCATGCTTACTACTTAAACTACCAAAACAGAAGACCTGATTATATTGAAGCTTTCTTTAGTGTAATTAACTGGACTGAAGTAGCTAGAAGATTTGCTTTAGACAAATAGTCGAAAATAGAATAAAGAGTAAAGAAAAAAGACGAATAGCCTAACGGTTATTCGTCTTTTTTTTGTTTCTATATTTTTTAGAGTCTATTTTCTCTGTTCTATCCTCTTTTCTCAACAATCTTTCTTCTATAATCTTTACTCTTTTCTCTAGAAAAAAAGAAAATAAAAAAGGCGGAATCTCTTCCACCTTTTTTGCCCCAAATCTACCATAAACTTAACCTACTAATGTTATGGTTCAGTAAATGTATGACAGGTATTCGTATGAAAAAAACTTTTTAGATGAATGGTAAATATATCCGATGAAAGGAATGTATTTTCTTATTAATGGGCATAATTTCTTGTGGTAGAAATACTTGACTTTATTCCAATAAAAAAGGTGGAATTGCTTCCACCCTTTTTGCCCCAAATCTACCATAAACTTAACCTACTAATGTTATGGTATTTCAAAAGTATTGTAGCTTTTCAATTTTACCAAACATATAGGATGAACGGCAAAAAAAACCGATGAAATGCACAAATTAACCTTTTGTTAATATATTTTTAATAAGCTCTAGCGTCTTTTCCTTCATAAAAATTCATAAAAGCTCTATTTACAACACGATTTCCTCCAGGAGTTGGATAGTCACCAGTAAAGTACCAATCGCCAAGATTTTTCGGACATGCAACATGTAAATCTTCTACTTTTTGGAAAATGATTTTTACTTCGGCATTAATTTCCGGAGAGCTTAACATTTCGGCAATTTTATCTGAAACTTCTTCTGGAGTAAACTGATCGTAAATTGCAGTAACATAATTCACAACATCACTATCGATATAGTTTTCCTGTGCTTTACATTTTGTATAAACTTCATCTACAATATGATATAAGTTTCTTTCTTTTAATAAAGCCAAAGCCGCTCTAAAAGCAACAAGACCTTCAAGTTTTGCCATATCGATTCCGTAGCAATCAGGATAACGAATCTGCGGTGCCGATGAAACGATTACGATACGTTTAGGTTTTAAACGATCCATCATTTTTATGATACTCATTTTTAGCGTTGTACCACGAACAATACTGTCGTCAATAATAACAAGATTGTCAGTTGGTTTGATAACTCCGTAGGTAACATCGTAAACGTGAGCAACTAAATCATCACGACTACTATCTTCTGTAATAAAGGTTCTAAGTTTCGCATCTTTAATAGCAACTTTCTCTGTGCGGATTTTTACAGCTAATAATTCCTGTAAAGTTTCGGCAGTAAGAGTGTTTCTGTTAGCTAGAATATAATTGTTTTTTCTCTGATTTAAGAAATCCTGAGCAGCTTCAACTAAACCATAGAATGAAGTTTCTGCAGTATTCGGGATATAAGAGAAAACAGTATTATCAGTATCGCTGTCAATTGATTCAAGAACAGCAGGTAAAATTAATTTACCTAAGTTTTTACGTTCCTGATAGATTTCAGCATCACTTCCTCTGGAGAAATAAATTCTTTCGAAAGAACATGCTTTTTTAACTGTTGGTTCTAAGATTTGTTCCATAGAAACTTTTCCGCTTTTCTTGATAATCAAAGCGTTTCCTGGATCAATTTCCTGAACACTTTCAAAAGGTACATTAAATACAGTTTGAATAACAGGTCTTTCAGAAGCTACAACGACAACTTCGTCATCTTGGTAAAAGTAAGCTGGACGAATTCCTGCAGGATCTCTAAATACGAAAGCATCACCATGACCAAGTAAACCAGCCATTGCGTAACCTCCGTCAAGATTTTTTGCAGAACGGGTTAATATTTTTGCAATATCCAATCGGTCTGCGATTACCGGAGAAGCTTCTCTTTTAGAATAACCTTCGGCTTTACAATCTTGGTAAAGTTGCATTACTTCTTTGTCTAAGAAGTGACCAATTTTTTCCATAACTGTAACAGTATCTGCCATTTCTTTTGGATGTTGTCCAAGTTCAACCAGATTTTCGAAAAGTTCTTTAACATTCGTCATATTAAAGTTACCCGCCAAAATAAGGTTACGGTGCATCCAGTTACTTTGACGTAAAAATGGGTGTACACTTTCAATGCTGTTTTTTCCGAAAGTTCCGTAACGAACGTGTCCTAAAAACAATTCGCCAACATATGGAATTTCTGACTTTATTTTTTGAACATCATCAGCAATCTCAGGTTTTGAAGCCAATTCTTCACTAATTCGCTCATTGATTTGTTTAAAAACGTCTTGTATAGGCTGTGCGTGATTCGAACGAACTCTGCTTATGTAGCGTTGTCCTGGCTCAACATCAAGTTTAATGCTTGCAAAACCGGCACCATCCTGACCACGGTTGTGCTGCTTTTCCATCATTAGGTACATTTTTTGTATCCCGTAAAAAGCAGTTCCGTATTTTTCTTTGTAATATTCAAGCGGTTTAAGAAGTCTAACTAAGGCTATACCACATTCGTGTTTTAAAGCGTCGCTCATTGTGTTTTGTATTTTGTGTTGTTGTAAGTTGTGTGTATTAACGTAATAAAAAAGCCCCGTTATTAGCGAGGCTTTCGGGCATTATATTTCTATGTCAAACTGAGTTAACGACTTAAATTGTTGTAATCGAATCGCTACTTCTGCTTTGCTTAATGTTTCCATCCTTTCGGTTCCAAATTTCTCCACACAAAATGAAGCTAAATTAGATCCGTAGATAATTGCGTTTTTCATGTTACCAAACGAAATGTTTTCGCTTTGTGCAATGAATCCTGAAAAACCACCTGCAAAAGTGTCTCCTGCTCCTGTTGGATCAAAAACATCTTCTAGTGGTAAAGCCGGTGCAAAGAAAACTTCTCTATTGTGGAATAAAAGTGCTCCATGTTCTCCTTTTTTGATCACCACATATTTTGGTCCCAATTCTTGGATCTTGTTTGCTGCTTTTACTAATGAATATTCTCCTGAAAGTTGTCTTGCTTCTTCGTCATTGATTGTAATAACGTCTACACGTTTAATTACGTCCAATAATTCAGGAAGAGCGCAATCCATCCAAAAGTTCATAGTATCTAAAACTACTAATTTTGGTTTTTTCTCCATTTGATCAAGAACACTGCTTTGTACTAAAGGATGTAAGTTTCCTAACATCACAACATCAGCATCTTTATAGTTTTGAGGAACTTTTGGTTGAAAATCAGCCAAAACGTTTAATTCAGTTACAAGAGTGTCTCTGGAATTTAAATCGTTGTGGTATAAACCGCTCCAGAAAAAGGTTTTTCCTCCTTTTACAATTTCGATACCAGAGATATCAATATTTCTTGAAGTTAAAAGATCTAAATGTTCTTGTGGAAAATCGTCGCCAACTACAGAAACGATGGCCGATTGTAAGTTAAAAAACGATGCTGATAAACCAATGTACGTTGCAGCACCACCTAATATTTTATCTGTTTTTCCGAAAGGAGTTTCAATCGCGTCGAAAGCAACCGTTCCAACAATCAATAATTTATTCATTTTATGAATTTCGAATTAGGGTGCAAAGATACTTCATAAGTTACAATATTGCAACGGTTTAGGTTCTCAAAATTTTCATAAAAAAAGAATATCGATTTCGGGGCTAAAACTATTGTAAATGAATGATTTGGATTTGATTGTTCAGAGTGCTTAAAATATGTTTTTTGGATTTAAAATACAATAATTATTTTTGAAAAAAGTGCTGAAGATTTTAGTTAGATTTGTTTTAACCTCAAAATCTCATCATGAAGAAAATCCTTACCTTATTATTGTTGTTTTGTTTTTTGATTTCCTGCGAAAGAAAAGAACCAAATTTTTCTAAGGAAATGATTGAGAAATTGGGAAATCGCGGTGAAGTAAAAAATGGAATTACAAGATTACCACCTCCGCAAGCATCATTTTTATATTTGTATGTTTTAATAAGTAATAATGAAATCCATTTATGTAATAGTGATGAATTGTTCTTTTTATATAAAGAATATTATTTTAAAACATTTAAAACATTTGAAGATTTTCTAGATGCAGTTTTAAATGAAGATTTTGTGTTGGATAAAAAAATATTCAAAACATTTAGAAACTTTGATAGCTTCAGATTGAATTCAAAAATAAAAGAGGAATATATCAGTTTAGGATTTGATAAATTTTTAAAGAAGTATTCAGTAGATAATGTTGGAAAAGAAAAGTTTAGACTTAACAAATCGATTATTCAAAAAAATGAGCTTTCAACAATAAAATACCTTTTATATAAAAACAGATATGATGTTGGTTTTGATGATTATCACGCTACATATTATATTTGGAAAAGGGAAGACTCTTTTAAATAAATTATAGTTGATAGAATTCGAAGATTTTTAGCTTTTTCTCTTCCCATTTTTTATTAAACGTTTCTAAAGACATTGTTGAGGATTTTTCAGCAATTTCAATCCAATGTGTAAATTCTTCTTCTGATAAATCTTTTCCAATTTGGTCACTTTCATCTTCAATCATAATTAGTTTCTTTTAAATAAATCTACAACTGATACTTCTTATCAAAATAATTCTTCAAAACACCAATCTGAATCAAAACCATAAACGGAACTATTAGTAACGCATACAATATATTCTTAGAAAAGTGAATTCCAGAAAGTAGGGCAGAAGCTTTATCTGAATATGTTTTATCTATTCCGAAATTAGAAATACCATTATTTGAATAAATAGAGTAAAAAGTCAAAGCAATTAAACTCATACCGATAAATATCCAGGTTGCTTTAGATATTAAAGGTTTGTAAGCTTTGATTTTGCTTTGCTCAGCGATTAAAACCTGAGACATTATTTTTGAAGTAAAGTCAAATGATGGCGACTCCAAAGTATTTTCGGACATCATTTTCTCAATCAGATTTTCTATTTCTTTATCATTTTCTTTCATAACATTCTATTATTTCTGGTTCTAATTGCTTTTTCAAAATTACGGCTAATTTCTGTCGGCTTCTAAATAATTTTACTTTGACATTATTAGCATTGATGTTCATGATTTTTCCAATTTCTTCTAAACTCTGATCTTCGAAGTAAAACAAAGTTAGCAGGAAATTCTCTTCACTTGGCAATGAATTCAAACAATTCTGAATCGTTTGCTTTCGTTCTTTATCTTCCAAAGCACTTAAAGCATTTTCCATCGTTTTGATTAAATGTGCCGAAAATTCATCTATCGATATATTATTGTCTTCTTTTTTATTTTTCTTTAAACGATCCAGACATGTATTATAAGCAATTTTATAAATCCAGGTCGAAAATTTAGAATCTCCTTTAAACTTTATCAGAGAATTGAAAACTTTTATAAAAGTATCTTGTGCAACTTCTTCTGCTTCTTCCCGGTTTTTAATCATTTTTAGAGCCAATGTAAAGATCATATCTTTATAACGATCAACAAGAACGGCAAACGCATTGGTCTCGCCTTGCAGAATTTTATCTATATAATGTTGATCAGGTATTGTACTCATATTATATAAGACGACGGTTCTTTTAATTAGGTTACAACAATTTGAAAATAAATTCTAAATTTTTTAAATTCCAAATTTCAATCTATTATGGGGATAGATCTTTGTCAAAGTTTAAAACTTTGACAAAGATTACGGAGACGTTACGTTATGCATAATCTTCGTTGAGATGACAAATATGCCGATGCTAATTTTGTTTTTTTAAACGTTGTCAAAACTTTAGCTTTTTGAAAACAATTACAAACTCAAAATTAACTCATAATCAGTAAGTTTTGAGATTTAGAATTTAAAATTTGAAAATTTTTCACTTTTGTTGTAACCTCAATTCGAAAGGTGTCGTCATATGGGTATCAATCAATTATAAAAAATAAAAATTATGGGACCACAAATTTTAGTACCAATCAGCATGTTTCTGATGATCTTCGGAATCGTTTATCTTATTTACTCAACAAGAAACAGAGAGCGTTTAGCACTTATAGAAAAAGGTGTAGATGCAAGTATATTTTTAAAAGGAAGAAATAATGGAGTTCCGGTTTGGAAAGTACTTATTTTGAATCTGGCCTTTTTATTAATAGGAAGCGGAGTAGGTATTTTTGTTGCCTTGCTAATCACAACTTATACTTCTTTGATAGATGCAGCAGTTTATCCATCAATTATTTTTATCATGGCCGGAGTTGGTTTATTGGCCGGATTTAGCAAAGCTAAAGATTTAGATAAAGAATAAAGAATCGTTTAAGTTAGTACCATTAACGATTATAACGCGTCGGGAACAATTGTTTCAGACGCGTTTTTTTGTTTTATGATTTTGAACCGATGGTTTCGTAATAAACATCTATCGAAAGGTTCTTTTGCATAGAAGCCATAACCGCCAATTCATCACAGCGTTCGTTTTGAGGATGATTATTGTGACCTTTAATCCATTTAAAGTCGACTTGATGTTTGCGATATATGATTAAAAAGCGTTTCCATAAATCAGGATTTTTTTTGCCGGTATATCCTTTTTTCTCCCAGCCAAAAACCCATTTTTTTACAACAGAATCGATGACGTATTTAGAATCGGAAACCACTAAAACTTTCATGTTTGGTTTTTTTAGCTTTTCTAAACCTACAATTACAGCTAAAAGCTCCATTCTATTATTGGTTGTTAAGCGAAAACCTTCATAGAATTCTTTTTTATGTGGTGTTCCTACCAATTCCATTACTACACCGTAACCGCCATTTCCGGGATTTCCTTTTGCAGCGCCATCAGTATATATATGTACTTCGTGATTCATTTATTTTATTATTTACCATATAAGAGTAATATAAGTCCATTTAATGTAAATGCTTACATGTTTAAACGATGTGATTTTTTTTACGAATCCAACTTATATAACTTATATGGTTTAATTTTTTTGTGTTTTATTCTTCTAATAGTCTTGAGATAATTTCAGGAAAATACTTTTGTTCAAGTTCATGAATCTTTTCGGCCACTGTTTCTGCGGTATCTTCAGCTGTTAGAGCTGTATTTTTCTGGAAAATAATAGCGCCTTCATCATAATTTTCATTTACAAAATGAATAGAAATTCCGGTTTCTTTTTCTTTATTATCAACTACAGCTCTGTGTATGTGCATTCCGTACATTCCTTTGCCACCATAATTTGGTAGAAGCGCCGGATGGATGTTTATTATTTTATTAGGATAATTCTCGATTATATTCTCTGGAAATTTCAATAAGAAACCTGCAAGAACTATCAGATCCGGGTCGATTTCTTGTATTTTTTGTAATACATTTCGTTCTAAAAGTTCGTTTTTTGAGAAGATTTCAACTGGAATTTGATGATTTTTTGCTCTTTCGATAACTTTTGCCGAAGCATTATTCGTAAAAACAGAAACGACTCTTGCAATTTTACTTTTTGCAAAATGTTTTATGATGTTTTCAGCATTAGTTCCTGATCCTGAGGCAAAAACAATAATTTTTTTCATAATCGAATTTAGTTTGAGAATGCAAAAAACGGAATAAAAATCGAAAATAAATAGTATTAAAAAGTCTTTCTTGAAATTAATTTTATAAATTAGTGTTACATTTATAAACTAAATCGTGGTTTTAAAATAAAGTTTTTTATTTTTGCCAACAAATTAAATTCTAAAATTAAAGATTATGTCAGACATTGCATCAAGAGTAAAAGCGATTATCGTAGACAAATTAGGTGTTGACGAAAACGAAGTTGTAACAGAAGCAAGCTTCACTAATGATTTGGGAGCTGACTCATTAGACACTGTTGAGCTTATTATGGAATTCGAAAAAGAATTTGATATTCAAATTCCAGACGATCAAGCAGAAAACATTGCTACTGTTGGTCAAGCTATTTCTTATATCGAGGAAGCTAAAAAATAATAATACCGCACCCGATTTTTATATTGTATAAGTCGGGTGTTATTATTTTTTTAAATTAAAATTTCGATTGATTTTCAATCACAAAGATATATTTATATTGTAATGCCCATGGCTCTTAAGTAACAATACTGTTAAGAAAGCGTGGGTTTTATTTGTTTAAAGTACAAAATACATATTTTATGACGTTAAAGCGAGTTGTTGTAACAGGATTAGGTGCTCTTACTCCTATTGGGAATAATATCCAGGATTACTGGGACGCACTTGTGAATGGGGTAAGCGGAGCCGCTCCTATCACGTATTATGATACAGAAAAGCATAAAACGAAATTTGCCTGCGAAGTAAAAAACTTCAATATTGAAGATTACATGGATCGTAAGGAATCTCGTAGATTAGATAAATTCGCTCAATATGCTGTTGCTGCAAGTGATGAAGCTATCAAAGATGCCGGACTTACTAATGATAATATCGACAAAACAAGAGTTGGTGTTATTTGGGGAGCTGGAATTGGAGGTTTAGAAACTTTTCAGGAAGAAGTAATTTATTATGCTAAAGGTGACGGAACTCCTAAATTCAATCCGTTTTTTATTCCTAAAATGATTGCCGATATTGCACCAGCACACATTTCGATGCGTAATGGTTATATGGGACCAAATTATACTACTGTTTCTGCATGTGCATCTTCTGCAAATGCTTTAATTGATGCTTTCAACTACATTCGTTTAGGAATGTGTGATGTTATTGTATCAGGTGGATCTGAAGCAGCGATTACTATTGCAGGTATGGGAGGTTTTAATTCTATGCACGCTTTATCTACAAGAAACGAAAGTCCGGAAACGGCTTCAAGACCTTTTGATGCAACCAGAGATGGTTTTGTATTAGGAGAAGGAGCAGGAGCTTTAGTTCTTGAAGAATACGAACATGCTAAAGCCAGAGGCGCAAAAATTTATTGTGAAATTGGTGGTGGTGGAATGTCATCTGATGCGTATCACTTAACTGCACCACATCCGGAGGGAATTGGAGTTATTGCAGTTATGAAAAACACATTGAGAGACGCTGGAATGAATCCTGAAGATGTTGATCATATCAATACACACGGAACTTCTACTCCGTTAGGAGATGTTGCCGAATTAAAAGCAATCAGTGCTGTTTTTGGTGAACATGCAAAAAACATCAATATCAATTCAACAAAATCAATGACAGGACATTTACTTGGTGCTGCCGGAGCTATCGAAGCAATTGCTTCTATCTTAGCAATGCAACACAGTATTGTTCCTCCAACTATTAATCATACAGTAGTTGATGAAAACATTGATCCGTCATTGAATCTTACCTTAAACAAACCTCAAAAAAGAGAAGTAAATGTTGCTATGAGTAACACTTTTGGTTTTGGTGGACACAATGCTTGTGTATTGTTTAAAAAATTAGTTGACTAATTTCTGTATATGAATTTTATCAAAAAAATATTTTCTAAATCCCGTTCTCTAGAAGACGGGATTTTTTTTGACACTATTCAGAAAATACTTGGATTTGAGCCGGGAACAATCGATTTTTATAAGAAAGCTTTTACGCATCGTTCTTCGAATAAATTAGACGAATCCGGACATCCAATAAATTACGAACGATTAGAATTTTTAGGAGATGCTATGTTAAGTGCCGTTATTGCAGCACATTTATTTAACAAAGCACCAAATGGCGACGAAGGATATCTGACCAAAATGAGATCAAAGATTGTGAGTCGCGAACACTTAAATGAGTTAGGTAAAGATTTAAATCTGGTTCGTTTTGTAGAAAGCAAAGTGCCAATTCAGCATTTTGGAGAAAATATTCATGGTAATATTTTTGAATCACTTATAGGTGCAATTTATTTAGACAAGGGATACTCGTTTTGCGAAAGATTTATTCAAAAAAGAGTTGTTACTCCATATGTTGATATTGCACGACTTGAGGGAAAGGTTATTAGTTATAAAAGTTTGGTTATCGAATGGTGTCAGAAAGAAAAGAGAGTCTTTCATTACGACATTTTTGAAGATAACGGTATTGATGGTCAACGCTTATTTGGAGTTAAATTAAGTATAGACGACAAAGTAATCGCAAGAGCGCGAGCAACTTCAAAAAAGAAAGCAGAAGAGAAAGCATCGCAAAGAGCTTATTTTGCATTTCAGGAAAAAATAGATAAGAAATAACGACAAAATTGTCGCAACTTTCTTAATGCTATAACGTTTTCGTTTATAAATTAACAAAAACATACACGTCATAACTATTGATGCTTCGATAGAAATAGTATATTTACACCTTGATTTTTCATGATATGGCTATTCATAGATTGGATTTAGACGAATTTGACGAAATTGATTATTATTTAATGGCAATTCATACTTCATTAGAAGATTATAGATTGGCCTATTTTATCAATAAAAACCTTCCGATAAACCTAAGTAAGAGCAAGAACGAGATCCACGCTCAAACAAAAGAAGGTGAGGCAAATTTTTCGAGATTCTATTATTATGATTCCGAAAAGGCAATTTCATGGAATTTAATTCAGAATAAAAATGAAATCATTTCTGTGAGTAAGAATGATCTTCAAGATTTGTTTTCCAATGAAACAAGTGAGGTTTCGACAACAATTCATTTACTTCCTGAATTCAAAAAAGTAGATTTTTTCCTGAAAATAGAAAATAGTGAAGAGACTATTGATTTTTCAGAAATTCAACAACAATTAAATACCATTGATAGTATTGCGGCAATTTATGCTGTAGATACCAACAAAATAAAATCAAAAAACAATCTAATTTTTTAAAAAAAATGTTAACAAACAAGAAAACCAAAATTGTTGCTACACTTGGGCCTGCATGTAGTACGAGAGAGATTATCAAGGATATGATCGATGCAGGTGTTAATGTGTTTAGAGTCAATTTTTCGCATGCAGATTACGAAGGTGTAAAGGATAAAATTAATATTATTAGAGGTCTAAACGAAGAGTTTGGTTACACGACTGCAATCCTTGGAGATTTGCAAGGACCAAAACTTAGAGTTGGTGTGATGGAAGAAGGAACTGTTGTTCATGATGGTGATTTAATCACTTTTACAACTGCAGAAGATATTATTGGAACAGCTCAAAAAGTGTTCATGAAATATCAAAATTTTCCAAATGATGTTAACCCTGGAGAGCGTATTTTGCTTGATGATGGTAAATTGATTTTCGAAATTATTTCTACTGATAAAAAGACTGAAGTTGTTGCTAAAGTAATTCAAGGTGGAGAGTTAAAATCTAAAAAAGGAGTTAACTTACCAAACACTAAAATTTCTTTGCCAGCTTTAACTGAAAAAGATATTGCTGATGCAATTTTTGCAATTGAGCAAAAAGTAGACTGGATTGCACTTTCGTTTGTAAAAACACCACGCGATTTACAAGATCTACAAGAATTGATCGCTAAACATTCAGAATATAAAATTCCAATTGTTGCTAAAATTGAAATGCCGGAAGCTCTTGAGAACATGGATAAAATTGTAGCATATTGTGACGCTTTAATGGTTGCTCGTGGAGATTTAGGAGTTGAACTTCCTGCACATGAAGTACCATTGGTTCAAAAAGATTTGATCCGCAGAGCAAAAACAGCTAGAATTCCTGTTATCGTTGCAACGCAAATGATGGAAACAATGATTACTAGTTTAACTCCAACAAGAGCTGAAGTAAACGACGTTGCAAACTCTGTAATGGATGGAGCTGATGCTGTAATGTTATCTGGAGAAACTGCTACAGGAAATTATCCGGTACAAGTTATTCAAAAAATGACTCAAATTTGTGAGGCTGTTGAGGATTCAGAATTAATTCACGTTCCACAAAATACTCCACAAATCAAAACTAAACGTTTTATTACTAAAACAGTTTGTCATCAGGCAGCTTTATTAGCAAATGAAATCAAAGCTAAAGCAATTTGTACTTTAACAAATAGTGGTTATACAGCTTTTCAAATTTCAGCTTGGAGACCATCTGCACATATTTTAGTATTTACTTCAAACAAAAGAATCTTAACACAATTGAATTTATTATGGGGAGTAAAATCATACTTCTATGATAAAGACGAAAGTACAGATGATACTGTAACTGATGTTAACGAAATTGCAAAAGAAAAAGGATATGTTGTAAAAGGTGATTATTTGATTAACCTTGCAGCAATGCCAATTAAAGATAAAGGAATGGTTAACACCATGAGAGTTTCTGAAATAGAATAATTTTCTTTTTAAAATTATATAAAAGCCATTCGATATCGAATGGCTTTTTTTTGCTTAAAACTATTTCGGAATATAGTTTTATAATTCATCATAAAAAGATTTGTTTCTTATTCATTTCTATTTTTAGACAATACTTCTTTCTATAACAATATTCCTGTTTTTTGATTTTTCAATGTTTCATTTTGCAAAATGCAACGTAATTAAATGAAAAAACACCTTTTTCATGTTTCATTTTATAAAATGAAACAATGTCAAGCCTTATAAATGCTATTGTTCGATTTTTTATTAGCTATTTTTGAGATAGTTAACTAAAAGTTAAAAAAATTCCTGTTGCATATTGAACTCCCCAAAAATATTAAAAAACTGGAACGCATTAGATTTATCTTTCTTTATAAAAACAATTAAGTAGTATTTTTCCTATATTTGAATAAAAGAATTATTAACAAATTTTATTACCATGAAACAAAGTAAATTTAAAATTGGAATTCGAAATTCGATGATGCTATTTGCATTAGCTTGTTTTTCAGTAACACAAGCACAGAACGCTAAAAAGCCCAATATTCTTATAATTTGGGGTGATGATATTGGTATAAGTAATATTAGCACTTACAGTAACGGCTTAATGGGGTATCAAACTCCTAACATTGACCGTATTGCTAATGAAGGAATAAAGTTTTTACATTATTATGGAGAACAAAGCTGTACTGCCGGACGTGCTGCATTGCTAACAGGTCAGCAAGGTATCCGTACAGGTTTGACTAAAGTAGGATTTCCGGGTGCTCCAATGGGAATGAATCAGTTAGATCCTTCTATTGGTGGAATTATGAAAAATCTTGGTTATGCTACAGGACAGTTTGGTAAAAATCACGTAGGAGATAGAAATGAAAACTTGCCTACTGTAAATGGATTTGATGAATATTTTGGAAGTTTATATCATCTAAATGCTTCAGAAGAACCAGAATTACCGGATTATCCTAAAGATCCTGCTTTCTTTAATAAATTTGGACCTCGTGGAGTTTTAAAATGTACAGCAACAAGTTCAGATGATGCTACAGTAGATCCGCGTTTTGGAAAAATTGGAAAACAAAGAATTGAAGATACAGGTCCTCTTACTAAAAAAAGAATGGAAACTATAGATGATGAAACATCTGCTGCAGCTATTGATTATATCAAAAGACAAAATTCTGCCGGTAAACCTTTCTTTGTTTGGTATAATGCTACTCGTATGCACTTGCGTACACACGTAAGAGCAGAACATCGTGGAAAATATACACATGGTGATAGCGAATATATTGATGGTATGATCGAACACGACTTTACTGTTGGAGAACTGTTAAAAGCATTAGACGATTTAGGAATTGCCGATAATACTATCGTAGTTTATTCTTCTGATAATGGACCTCACATGAATAGCTGGCCAGATGCGGCAATGACACCATTTCGTTCTGAAAAAGATACCAACTGGGAAGGAGCTTTCCGTGTACCTTGCGTAGTTCGTTGGCCAGGACATATTAAACCGGGACAAATTAGTGACCAATTAATGTCTCACCTTGATTGGATGCCAACTTTAGCATCTATTGCCGGAGAACCAGATTTAGTAAAAAAATTATTGAGTGGCTATAAAGCTAATGGTATCAACTATAAAGTACACTTAGACGGTTATGATCAATCAGCATTTTTAGAAGGGAAAAGTCCTAAAAGTGCCAGAGATAAATTTTTCTATTCTGATGATGATGGTTTACTTGTAGCGCTGCGAAAAGGAGATTATAAATCTGTTTTTGCAGAACAACGCTCTCCTGGAACTTTAGAGCTTTGGGCAGAACCTTTTACAAAATTACGTTTACAAAAAATGTACAATTTATACCAAGATCCATACGAAAGAGCTGATATAACATCTAATACATATTGGGATTGGATCTTAAATCACGTATACTATGGATACGAGTATATTGCTGAAGTAGCAGAATTTGCTGAAACTTTCAAAGATTACCCACCACGAGCTATACCGCCAAGTTTCTCTCCTGCAACAATTATGGAAGAAACATTAAATGCGATTAAAATTCAAAAGGTCATTAAATCAGATACACAAACTTCTAAGAAAAAATAAAAATAACATCAGAAGTAGAGAATAATAAAGCTTGAGTTACCCCATAACTCAAGCTTTACAATAATTTAAAAAATCAATATCATGTATAGAAAAATATATATATTGCCCCTCTTTTTATTATTACTGGGCTCGTGCAAAAAGTCTGACACTCTTACTACAACAACAAGTCCAAAAGACAGTACCGCTGCAGTTGCAACAAGTGGAGATCCGCTGCCAAGTTGGAACGATGGAGCTTTAAAGAAAGATATTATCGCTTACGTTACAAAAGTAACTAAAGAAGGAACTCCTGATTTTATTCCGGTTGAAGACAGAATTGCGACTTTTGATAATGACGGAACGCTCTGGGCAGAAAAACCATATGTTCAGGAATTATTTGCTTTTTACAGAGTTAAAAAACTGGTTACGGCAAATCCTGCTTTAGCTCAAAAACAACCTTTTAAAGCTGTAGTCGAAAAAGATAAAACCTATTTTGAAAAAGGAGGAGATAAAGCTCTTATCGAATTGGTTGCTGCAACGCATACTGGTTTAACCGAAGATGAATTCGAAGCTGAAGCAAAAGAGTTTTTTGCAGGCGCTCAATATCCGGGCAAAAATGTTCCTTTAAAACAAATTAGATACCAACCACAATTAGAGTTATTAAATTATTTACGTGCAAACGGATTTAAAACTTTTATTGTTACCGGAGGAACTATAGAATTGGTGCGTGCAATTTCTGCTGATTTCTATGGAATTCCTAAAAATCAGGTTGTAGGTACCTCTTTTAAATATAAATATGACGCTGACAAAAACAGTATAATAAGAGAGCCAGCCTTGGATCTTTTAAATGATAAAGAAGGAAAACCTGTTGGTATACAATTACATATTGGTCAAAGACCTGTATTTGCTTGCGGAAACGAAGGCGGAGCTGGCGATCTTGCCATGCTAAAATATTCTCAGGGTAGTAAATATCCATCATTTCAATTGATCGTAAACCACAACGATTCGATCCGAGAATACAGTTATCAGGAAAAAGACAATTTATCATTAAATACTGCTGCTAAAAACAAGTATCATGTTATTAGTATGAAAGACGACTGGAAGAAGATTTTCCCAGATAAATAATAGGAACTAATCAGAATTAAAATGAAACAACTTTTACAAGTTGAAAGTTGTTTCGTTTTAATTTTTAAGAATGATTAACGAAATCTTTTAAAGTATACGATTATGAAATCTATCATCTCATACAATAGCATCAAATTATTCTTTAGCGTAACTTTTTTTCTTTTAACTTTTGCTGTATTTGCACAGGAAGAGCCGGCTAAAGCAGGAGCAAGTGCTCAGGAATTGGCAGATAAGTTGGCAAATCCGGTGGCAAGCTTAATTAGTGTGCCCTTGCAAAACAATCTTAATTATGGCATTGGTCCTTACAATGGCTCAAAATACACCATAAACATACAACCCGTAATTCCGTTTAAATTAACTGATAATCTTAATCTAATTACGCGTTATATCCTACCGGTTGTAGATCAACGAGATATTACAGGAGAAAATACACATCAGTTTGGATTAAGTGATGCAACTGTAACCGCTTTTTTTGCTCCTAAAACCAAAGGAATTATTTTCGGTTTTGGGCCAGCCTTTTTAATTCCAACAGCTACAGAGAAATTTTTAGGAACAGAGAAATTCGGAATTGGACCTAGTGTATTAGTGATGCATCAGGGAAAAGGACTTTCAGTTGGTTTTTTAGCCAATCAAATTTGGTCTGTTGCAGGAAATGAAAACCGTGCCGATTTTAATAGTTTTTACACTCAAATTTTTGTTTCGCATAGTTATAAAAGCGGAGCCAGTTTAGGTGTGAATGCCGAAATTACTCAGAATTGGGAGGGAAATACAACATTGATTTCCATAAATCCATCGGTTGGAGGAATAACCAAATTTGGAAGTCAGATAGTACAATTTAGTATTCAGCCACTAATTCCAATTGTTGGTCCGCATGAAATAAAACCTGATTGGGGCTTAAGAGCCGTAGTCGCTTTTGTTTTTCCTGGTTAATAAAAATCGTCTCTAAAATTTAAAAAGATTCAAATGAAAAAAGCACTTCTTATTTTAGTTGTAGGGTTTCTATTCATTAGTTGTAAAAAAGAAAGCTCGGCTTCAACGAATACAACTTCAACAGCAGAAAATAATGTAATACCTACAGATCAGGAGATTATAGATGCGTATACGTATTTGTATGGAAGATATCTCGTTATTCAGCAAGAAAATCATGATATAAATGTGGAGAAAGTTGGGTATAATAAAATCAAATATAATCCGCTGGGATCCGCACAATTTGTAAATCCAAACTTAGATGTTGCGTATCTCGAAGCATGGATTGCAGTTGATGCAGCTCACGCCGTTATATTAAATGTTCCTAAAATAGAAGGACGTTATTATACTGCACAACTTCTGGATGGTTGGGGAGAAGTAATTGTAAATATCAACGAGCGTAATTTTCCTAAAACACCTTACGGGAAATTTGCTTTGGTTTTAAAAGGAACAAATCCAGTAATTCCATCAGATGCTGTAAAAATCGAATTGCCATCTGAAAAAGCTAAATTACTGGCTCGTGTAGAACTCAAAGGAACGCCGGATGTGGCACAAAAGCTTCAGAAACAATTTACGTTTAATGTTCCTGACGGAATTAAAATTGCGCCACCAATAACAATTCCGGAATTTACTCCAAAAGCACCAATTGCCGGAGAGATTTTCGATAAAGTCGAAGAAGTAATCAATTCTTATCCTGATACAAATCCTAAAGCAAAAGAATATCAGGAAAAAGCCATCGCAGTTAGTAAATATGCTAAAACTGATGACAAAGCAAAAGCACATATTGATGAAGTAATTAAAACAAAAGCAATTCCGGCATTTTTGGCTGGAGCAAAAGGTTTTGGTACACAAAAAGGAGGCTGGTCAGTAACGTATGTTGCCGGAAAATTTGGCGATGATATTATGGCAAGAGACATTATCAATTATGGAGGTTTATGGGCAAATCAAATTCAGGAAGCTATTTATTTTATTGGACTTACAGATAGTAATAAACAACCTCTAAGTGGTGATAAAGTTTATGAAATTAAGTTTCCTAAAGATCAATTACCAGATTTAGCAGTCAATGCATTTTGGTCCGTTACATTATATAGTGTTCCTGATTACAGAGTTGTTGACAATAAACTAAAAAGATACAATTTGAATAATGTTTCGAATTTAAAGAAAAACCCTGACGGTTCGTTGAGTATTTGGCTGGCTTCGTCATTGCCTAAAGACGTGCCTCAAAGTAACTGGTTACCAACTCCTGCGGGTAAAGGCTTCTCTTTAAATCTACGTATGTATGTTTCGAAAAAAGAAGTTCTGGACGGAAAATGGTTTCCTGCTCCAATTGAACAAAAGAAGTAATTAACGGTATATAAACTTCCAAAAAACAAATAGTATGAAAAATAAATGTCTAATTCTTATTGCTGGAATTTCTTTGATTTTGAATATTGGATGTGAAAAAAAGACAACCATAAATACAGCATCAAACCCCGTTTCTACATCAGGAACTGAAATAAAAATGGATGGAGAATTGCCTTCAAAAGAATCTATTCCGAAACTGTTTGATGAAATGGATTTTCAACAAGCAACACAATGTTATTTGTGGGCATTACCGATTGTGGGTTTTGCCAAATGGCAGTATCAGCATTACAAAACCTTTGGCGCATCAAGTAATGATCTTGTTCTTTATAATTCATATGCTGATCGTTTAGGAATTCTCACAGCGAATGCAACAACTCCATATATACTAACATTCATCGATTTGGGAGTAAATGGTCCAACGGTAATTGAAATGCCTGCTGGTCGTACCGCTGGCGGATTGGCAGATTTTTGGCAAAGAGAACAGGCAACAATTGGAGAAATGGGTCCTGATAAAGGAAAAGGAGGAAAATATGTATTAGTACCGCCAACTATAAAAGATTTTAAAGCTCCTGGTTATTTTATTGTTCCCTGCAATACGGTAAATATGTTTTTTGGTTTCAGAACACTTGATCCGGATCCAAAAGTAACTGAAATGTTATTGAAACAGGTAAAAATTTATCCGTACGCACAAAGAACAAATCCAACTCCGACAAAAGTTGTTAGTCCTCCGGCAGGAAAGAAATGGCTCGGAATTCCGCCAACCGGAATTGCTTATTGGGAACGTCTTCATGCTATTTTACAAAATGAACCCGTAGAAGAACGTGATCGTTTTTTTATGGCATGGCTTAGAAATCTCGGAATAGAAAAAGGCAAACCTTTTGCACCAGACGAACGTCAGAAGAAAATTTTAATTGCGGCTGCAGAAAAAGGACAGCAAATGGCAATGGCGAATTCTTTTGAAAAACGTTTTGCAGATGTAAAACACTGGCCGGATAAACACTGGGATTATGTTTTGATTATGAAAAATGCATCACAGCATGCGGATAATTATGATGAGTTTTTTGAGAGAGCTTCTTATTTCTATGAAGCAGTTACATACTCTCAAGCCATGATGTCTAAAACACCAAATGTGGGTCAGGCATATTTAGGATCTTATTATGATAATGAAGGAAACTGGCTTGACGGAGCTAAAAATTACACTTTAAATGTTCCCGCAAATCCACCGGCAGTAAATTTCTGGTCGATTACAGTTTATGATTCTGCTACACGTTGTTTAATTGATAATCCACAACAAAATGCTGATTTATCTTCCCGTAAGGATCTTATAAAAAATGCTGACGGATCTGTTGATCTTTATTTTGGACCAAAAGCTCCAGCCGGAAAAGAGAAAAATTGGGTACAAACTTTACCCGGAAAACATTGGTTTACCTATATGCGTTTCTACGGACCAACAACTGCTTATTTTGATAAAAGCTGGAAAATGGATGATATCAAAGAAGTAAAGTAAAGTCTTTAATACAACTCAATATGAAAAAGATACTTTTTATAACATTGATTTTAATTTCTTTTTTTTCTTGTAAAAAGAAGGAAACTACAAGTGATCAGGCAACAGCAAATAGTCAAATTATAAAATCGGCAGATTCGGCGAAAGCCATTGCAAAAGAAGCCTGGACTTATATTTTTCCGCTGGCAATGAATTATAGAACGATGCATTTGTATGCCTTAGACAAAACCTATCCGGATTATGCAGGAGGGTTTAATAAATTTAAACATTACGATAAAATTTTTACACCAGCAGATACTGCAGTAGTAACACCAAATAATGATACACCGTATTCGTGGGCAATTCTAAATTTGGCAGATGAACCTGTTGTTTTAGAAGTTCCGGAGATTAAAGACAGATATTATTCTTTTCAGTTTGTTGACTTATATACGTTCAACTTTGCATATGTGGGAAGTCGTGCAACTGGAGATAAAGCAGGAAAATATCTTATTGCCGGACCAGATTGGAAAGGTGAAAAACCGGAAGGAATTGATAAAGTGATTCAGTCCGAAACGAATTTGGTTACGCTATTGGGAAGAACCGAATTGAAAATGGGACAAGGCGATATTGAAAATGTAAAAAAAGTGCAATCTCAATACAAATTAACACCATTGCATGAATTTATAAAAGAAGCCGTTCCACCTCATAAAGAATTTGATTTGCCTTATCCTGAATTTAAACAGGCAGATTTAGGTTCAGCGGAATTTATTGGTTTAGCTAATAATCTATTACAGTATACTTCTTTAAATCCTACGGAATCAGACTTAAAGGCAAAATTTGCCAAAATAGGAATTGTTTCAGGTAAAAAGTTTGATCCCTCCATTTATTCGCCAGAAGTATTGAAAGCAATTAATGAAGGTGCTCAGGAAGCCGGGAAAGAATTGGAAGAAGGAGCAAATAAGCTAACCAATGCAACGGACCTGTTTGGGACAAGAGAAGAATTGAATGGAAATTATACAAAAAGAGCTTTAGGTGCTGCCGCAGGTTTATTTGGAAATACAAAGGAAGAAGCAATATACATTGGAACAAGAACAGATAAAGCAAATAATATTTTATCAGGAAAAAACAAATATGTAATTCGATTTCCAAAAGGACAAACACCAAAAGCTAAATATTTCTGGAGTACAACATTGTATGAATTGCCGAGTCGCTATTTGGTAAATAACCCAATTAACAGATATTCTATTGGAGACAGAACTACGGGTTTAAAATATGAAGCCAATGGAGATTTGATCATTTATATTCAAAACGAAGCTCCTAAAGGAAAGGAATCAAATTGGTTACCAGCTCCAAAAAATGCCTTTTATTACTTAATCCGAATTTATGGTCCGGACGAATCTATATTAAAAGGAATCTGGAAAGCGCCTCAACCAGAACTTGTAAAATAAGAATGTTTTTGGTGGCAATTCTATTTAAGGAAGCATTCGTTTAAATAAAATTAATTCCATGAAGAGAACCAATATTTATAAAACCCTGTTTATTACAATTGTATTGACTCTTTTTTGCAGCGCTGAAATAAACGCTCAAAAAATGGCGCAAAATGTTGCAGCTTGGGTTGGTTACGAAATGTATTTGCCTTTTAAAGAAGACGGAAGATGGGGTTTATTGTTAGAAGGATATTCTAAAGGGAATGATTTTGTATCAGAACTTCAAGGTTCTTTTTATCGTGTAGGAGCCAACTATTATCTTAAAAACGGAAATCGTTTAGGAGCGGGTGTAGCCTATCAATGGGATTTGCCTTATGACGAGGTTTCATTGCCTTACAACAATCCGGATTACAGGATATATGAGCAATTTATTTGGCGTATTGTCAAGAAAGAAGGAAACGAAGTCTGGACACAACGGTTTAGAATGGAGCAACGCTGGCTAGGTCGAAAAGACGATCCAAACAGTACAAGTGATCATTTTGATTATTACAAATTCGAAAATACGTTTAGATATCAGGTTCGTTATCAATATTGGTTTAAACCGCGATGGGCAGCTGTTATTTATGATGAACTTCACATTAGAACAAATGCTGCCAGTGGCAATGAAAATTATCTGGATCAAAACAGATTGTATTTAGGTGGAGCTTATAGTTTGGATAAACGAAGAGAAATTAGAATGGAATTGGGTTATATGAATCAGATTTTTTTTAAATCGCCTGATACAGAAAGTGGCTTAAGCCGAATGAACCATACAATCCGAATTACGTTAACGACAGATTTGCCTTTTAAAAGAAAAGAAAATTAAAAGTTATGATTGAGGAATCTAAAGATAATAGCGAAGACAGATTTGATCCTGCACTATCAAAAGCACATCGTTTTGATCAGGGTGTTGCGCTCAGACAAGTTGCGCCCCGCTCAGTTCATCAGGAATGGAATCCGGCAGAAAATCGCGAAGATCCAATCGAAATTTTAATTAAAACGAGCATTGGAAGAATCGAAAGTTTATTGCCAATTCGATATACCCGAATGATGGAATCGCCTTTTGCATTCTTTAGAGGATCTGCTGCAATTATGGCCGCAGATTTAGCTCAAACGCCTAATACAGGAATTGATCTTCAGCTTTGTGGTGATTGTCATTTAATGAATTTTGGAGGATTTGCAACGCCGGAACGTAAACTGGTCTTTGATATTAATGATTTTGATGAAACATTTCCAGGTCCTTGGGAATGGGATATAAAAAGACTTGCTGCCAGTTTTGTAATTGCCGGAAGATGGAAAAAATTTACGAATAAAGTTTGTAAAGAATTTGCATGGCATGTTGCAGACAGTTACAAAAGACATATGCTGGATTATAGCAAATTATCGGCATTACAAATTTGGTATGCTGATATTGATCTTGCCGAATTAATCGAAAGAGGTGAAGACGAAGAGATAAAATCGTTTCAGCAAAAGCGAATAAAAAAAGCGGCAGAATATACTGCGCATGAAAAAGAGTTTGCAAAAATGACGTATCAGGAAGGTTCGCGTGCCCGAATAAAAGATGATCCGCCTTTAATATATCATCCGACAGGAGAAGAAGGAAAACGAATTTTAAAAGAAGCCGAAACCGTTCATAAGCGTTATCTCGAAACATTGTCTGATGAGAAAAAAGTGCTTTTAAGTCGATATACATTACATGATTTGGCTATAAAGGTGGTAGGAGTAGGAAGCGTGGGAACACTTTGCGGAATTAGTTTATTAATGTCGGCTACAGGCGAACCTATTTTTTTACAGTTTAAAGAAGCAAGACAAAGCGTGTTAGAACCGAATTTAAAAATCAAAGGAAAATACAGTCATCAAGGCGAAAGAATTGTCATGGGACAAAAACTGATGCAATCAGCATCGGATATGTTTTTGGGTTGGACAAACGATGATCATGGCAAATTCTTTTATATCCGCCAATTGCGTGATGCCAAAGTAAAACCTGTTCTTGAAATTATGAAAGCCAAAAACATGGCAGATTATGCAAAAGCCTGCGGATGGGCGCTTGCAAGAGCACATGCCCGTACGGGAGATCCATCTGTTTTGTCTGGGTACATTGGAAAAAGTAATGAATTTGCCAATGCAATTTCGAGATTTTCTCTTTCGTATGCCAATCAAAATGAGTCAGATTATAATAGAATGTTAGAAGCAATAAAAGAAGGAAGATTACCTATTTCAACGGAAGTCTAACCTTTCATTAATTATTAAAAATAGAATATATGGGTAAAAAGTTTTTGTTTTTGATGGGCTTTGTGATCCTTACAATCACGACAAAAGGCCAGACACAGCGTATAGATTCTACGGCTGTTTTTCTATTACATCGGGCTGGGGAAACTTTGCAGGATATAAAGTCTTGCAGTTTTACGGCCATTACAACTTATGATGTTCCAAATGAAAGTTTAGGGCTCATAAAACATGCGATAACAGACAAAGTCGCGATTAAATTTCCAGATAAAATGAAGGTTACTTCAGCAGGAGATAAAGGAAATCGGGGTTTATGGTACAACGGAAAAAAACTAAATTATTATTCCTTCGATAATAACACCTATAGTTTTACTGCTGCTCCAGGTTCTGTAATCGAAACCATTGATGAGGTCAGTAAAAAATTCGGGATTGAATTTCCCGGTGCCGATTTTTTCTATCCAACGTTTTTACAGGATCTTATTTCAGAACAAGGCAATTTAATCTTTCTGGGAAAAACGATAGTCGACGGACGTGAGTGTTTTCATATTGCAGGAAGCGATAAAACAAAAAGTTATCAATTCTGGATAGGAAGCGACGATCTTTTTCTGCCTGTAAAACTTGTAATTATTTATACCAATGATAAAGACAAACCACAATATGAAGCGCTTTATAAAGATTGGACCATAAATAATGATTATCCGGATTCAATGTTTGAATTTACGACGCCACCAAAAGCTGCAAAAGTAAAGTTAGCGCCTAGAGAAAACACAAAATAATCGTATAAACTCCATAGTTATGAAATTATATCAATCCAAAAATAAAATCTCAATCATAATTACTGCATTCTTTGCATTGCTACTTATGATTCCAGAAGATGCAACAGCACAGCGTTTTGGGCATTTTCGCCCTATGCCGATGCCACGACCAATGCCAACACCTCGTCCGTTGCCAACACCTCGTCCGTTGCCACCGCCTCGTCCGTTGCCGCCACCGGGACCCAGACCAATTCCACCAAGACCGCTTCCGCCGCCGCCGCATCCATATCCTTACCCAAGACCATATCCGGTACCATTTCACCCTTATCCGGTGCCATATCCATACATCTATCATCCGTTTGTACCTTATTATTGGGGACCAACATGGTATCCGATAGGATTTTTTGCTGCAACATTAACAACAGCCGCAATTGTAATTTCGGTCGAAAATAATCAATACAATTATGACGATGGTGTTTACTATGTAAAAGAATCCAGTGGCTATAAAGTTGTGCCGGCACCGCTGGGAGCAACAATTTCAGAATTGCCAAAAGGATATGTGACAATTAATGTTTCAGGAACAGAATACTATTATTATGGTGGAGCTTATTATGCAAAAGATACCAGTAAATACAAAGTAGTAAATGCGCCTGTTGGAGCAGTTGTTTCACATCTTCCTGAAGGTGCTGAAGAAAAAACGATTGACGGTCAAAAATACATGATTTATAATAATGTGTATTATCAGCCAATTTCTAAAGACGGACAAGATAGTTATGTTGTCGTTCAGGGAAAATAGAAATTAAAAAAATCAGAACGGGTTGTTTTTTTCGAAATAAGCCGTTCTGACAAATAAGTAAGAATTTTATTTATTTTGTTATGTTAATTAAATAAAATAATTTATCTTTGAGTGTGAGGTAAGATATTGTAAAATAAGAAGTTGCATTAATTCGACGCTTGTTTTAGGTTTACTTGCCATTCGGATAATATTTATTCAAGATTTTATAATTCCTAGTTAAACTAATTTAATCATTAATTTAAAATACCAAAAAATGAATATTAAAAGAAAGAATCTTCGCATTATCCCAATGTTGTTATTGGGTATTTTTTACAGTTGTTCACCAACCGTAAAAGTTACAACTGACTATGACCATGCTGCTAATTTTAGCGAATATAAAACTTTTGCATTTTATGATTTAAAGGCGCAGGAAGGTCAGATAAATCAATTAAATGTTGATCGAATTACCAAATCAATCCGTGCAGAACTTACTAGTAAAGGATTTACCGAAACTACTATTAATCCGGATTTAAAAGTAAACGCAGTATCTATTTTAAAAAATAAAACATCAGTATCAGCAAACACAGACTTCTATGGTTATGGCGGAATGTATCGTCCATACGGATATTGGGGCGGCGGTGCTATGATGGGAGGAGCAAATACAACATTTAATACTTACGATTATGTTGACGGCTCACTTGTAATTGATATTGTGTCTTCAAAAACTCAAAAACTAATATGGCAAGGTATCGGTAATGCCGAAATTGACAGCAAACCGGATAATCCTGAAGAGTTTATTGCTGCTTCAATCAAAAAAATACTTGCAGGTTTCCCTCCGGGATTGGCAAAAAAATAAGACTATAATGGCTTAAAAATTTAAGATACTATACTTATCAAACCCCAGATAAGTATAGTACTTGATAAATTGACGATTGACTTCTTTTTAAATCTACTTTAAAAAAGAAAAGGAATATTTTTAATAAATCAAGCTTAAAATCATGATCGAAATAGTACTCTCAATTTTCTTTTTTATTGCAACTATAGTTGGTTTTGCAACATCGTTTATGGTTCTGTTTTCAAAAAAAAACTATTCAAAAAGTTTTTTTCTGGGACTGTTTCTCTTTAGTCTTGCGGTTGTAAGTATTTATAATTTTTACTTGTCAGCAACTGTTTTTAAAAATTTTCCGGATCTGTTTAGAATTACAAAATCATTTGTTTTTTTAGTCGCACCTTCTGCTTTCTTATATGTTCGAAGCATATTGTTTTCGAACAAAATGTTTCGAAAATATGATTGGCTTCATTTTTTACCTTTCATGGTTTACTTTAGTTTGACCGTTTTTGTATGGGCAGGAAATTCTCTTGGTATTGATGCTGTTCATTATATTTCGGATAAAATAAATAGTCCTTTTTCGATGCTAAGTTTAACAGTTTGGCTGTCGTATGCATTTTGCCAGACAATGATGATTTTAAACTACGATTTAAAAAGCATCAAAGAAAATCACTTTAACAGAGTAAAAATTTTAAGCTGGATCAGAGTATATAATTTGATGATTTTGTTTTTGTTTTCGGCACTTTTTGTACACTATTTTTTGGTTAGCAAAGTAGATACTATTGATTTATCTTGTTATGTTTTAATCTCGGCAGTGCTTGTTTTTACAGTTGGCTGGCTTTATTTTAAACCTCAGATTTTTTACGATACAGATGAAGTCGAACATCATGATTATGATTTTGCTGAGGATGATTTGGTAATAGAAAAAACACATGAAACTAAAAACATATTACCAATTATAAAAGAAATAACTACAGAAAAAAAAGAACTATATCTGGAAAAATTAGAAAGCATTTTTGTTTCAAAAGAGCTCTTTTTGAAAAAAGATTTAGTGATTCGTGATATATCTGATGAAACCGGAATCTCGGTTCATCATCTTTCAAATTTAATCAATTCAGAATTTAATCTTCATTTTCAGGATTATGTAAATCTAAAAAGGATCGAATATTTTAAAGAAAAAATAAACGATCCGGAATGGAAGGATTTATCTTTAGAAGGCATGGCTTGGGGCTCCGGATTTAAGTCCAGAACAACCTGTTTTAGAGCCTTTATAAAACATACCGGAAAATCGCCTTCTGAATACTTCAAAGTAATTAGGTTTAATCCTGAGAAAACAAATACTTATTATTTTAAACCAACTTCAAACTAAAAAAGAAGGTTGTAAAAAGTAGTTGTGTAATCTCATTAATGTTTAAAATAACAACTATGAAAACAAAATTTAATCAAAGACAAGCAACAAAACTCGTACTTGTCTTAGCGCTTTTGTTTATTTGTTTGTCTGGTAATGCGCAACTTAAAGGCGGTCACATACTTGGTGCTATGGGATTGCAATCAGGAACACAAACACCTGAAAACACTTTAAGTGTGTATGTACCCGGATATTTTTATGCTGCATCATCACTAAGAAATGCCGACGGAGATAAATCAATCGCAAATCCGGATCTTAATATGTTTATTACAGGAGTTGGTGCAACTTATGTAAGCGACTTCAAAATTTTAGGTGCCAATTATGGAGCAACAGTTTTGCTTGCATTTGCATCCAATAGAATTCAGGGAAATACTTTAGATTCAAAAAGTCCTTTTGCCTTAACGGATACTTATATCGTACCAATTCAATTGGGCTGGCATAATAAACGAGCCGATTTTGTTTTTAGCTATCAAATGTATTTACCTACCGGAAAATTTGAAGTTGGAGCTTCTGATAATAGTGGTTTAGGAATGTTTATGAATGAGTTTTCGGCTGGAACAACTTTGTTTTTTAATGACAAGAAAACCTTTCATTTTTCGGCTTTAGCCTCCTATGAAATAAACGGAAAAAAGAAAGATACTGATATTAAAACCGGAGATCTTTTAAGTATTGAAGGAGGTTTGGGAAAAACATTCTATATGATGAATGCCGAGAAAACAGCTCCAAAAGGAATATTGAACGCAGGATTAATTTATTATTTGCAATATAAAGTAACAAACGATCAGATTCCGGTTCCAATATTTGGTACGATCGAAACAGACAAAGACCGAGTTGGAGGAATTGGAGCCGAGATTAATTACTATCATATTGGCTGTAGTACTTCGGCAGGATTTAGATGGATCGCTGAGGTTGAGGCAATAAATAGATTTCAGGGAAATACATTTTTCTTAACGTTGGCGCACGTATTTAGTTTCAAGAAAAAATAGCTTAAGTAGATTTCTTGTAACTTTTTTGTTGACGTTTTTAATAATACAGTTATTTCTAAAGTTGTTTAAAAGGCAAATAAATATTCAGTTTCTACTATGAAAAGCACAACTCACATGCGTAAAATTGCCCTATTAAATCTTTTCTTCATCTTGTCATTTTCTACAATGATGGGGCAAAAACCACATATTAGCGTAAAAGATTCTCTTGATGGAGCATTCGATTTAAGCGACTACATTATTTATGCACATGGTTTTATTGTCGTTCCAACCTTAATAACTGAGCCAGCTTTAGGAGGAATTGGTGGCGCAATTGTACCTATTTTTCTAAAAAAACACGCTCCGGTTATTGACGAAAACGGAAAAAAACGATTTATAGATCCTGATATTACCGGAGCAATGGGAATGTATACCGGTAATAAAAGCTGGGTTGCAGGAGCATTTCGGGCAGGAAGTTTTATAAAATCAAAAATAATGTATCGCGTTGGCGCTGGTTACGGAAATGTAAACATGTCTTTCTATGAAAATATGCCCAGCGGAAAAGACAAAGAAATAGACCTTAATTTTCAATCTTTCGTGTTTTATACGCGGGTTATGAAACAATTTAGAAATGCAAAATGGAGCGCCGGACCACAATATTTTTTATTGGATTCTAAAATTAATTTCCCAGATTTAAATAATCTTCCATCGTTTGCAAAGCTCAAAGATATTAATAGTACTGTCAGTCAATTGGGAGCAGCGCTTCAGTTTGACGGACGTGACAATATATTTACACCAGATAAAGGAATGCGATTTCAGGCAGATTTCTTTTGGTCGGATAATGCAATAGGAAGTGATTATGACGCCTGGCGAGTAAATTTATCTGCAATAGGATATTATCCTTTAACTAAAAAATTAATTGGCGGACTTAGGATAGAAGGGGAGGAAGCGTTTGGAAGTCCGCCTTTTTATCTTCGACCAGGAATTAATTTAAGAGGAATTCCGGCAGCAAGATATCAGGGAAAAGCAAGTATTGTAACTGAAGCAGAGTTAAGATGGGACGTTTACAGAAGATGGAGCGTAATGGGTTATGGCGGTCTCGCAAGTGCTTTTAACGATTGGGATAAAGCTTTTGCAAAACCTGTAGTTTACAGCTACGGAACCGGTTTTAGATATTTATTGGCTCGAAAATTCAAACTGCGAATGGGTGTCGACGTTGCAAAAGGTCCAGAAGATTGGGCATATTACGTAGTTTTTGGAAGCAATTGGTTGCGATAATAAATAAAAATTCCCAACGTAATTATTGGGAATTTTAAAGTGTTTTTATCTAAAAAAATAAAGCCTGATAATCTTATTTTTTCCAATATGGTTTAATGATTTTATTTTCTTTATGAATCAAAATCAATAATAAAATAGTTCCTAAAGCACAAAATACAATTGCCTGAATTGATCCTTCGGGACCAAATTCTCCTCCGGTTATAAATTCCGGACCTTGTATTTTTGCTGTTAATAAACTCTTCGTTTTTTCGTTTCCGGATGTTATGGCTCCATAAATTCCCGACTGTGTAAAATTCCATGCAAAATGTAATGCAATAGGCATCCATAAATTACGACTGTAAATAAAAGCAGCGCCCATTAAAAAACCTGCAGTAGTAATACAGATGCTCGAAATCAAAGTTCCGTTAGGATTTGCCAAATGTAAAACTCCAAATAGTATTGAAGAAAAAGTCAGAGAAATATAAGTTCCCAGTTTTTCTTCCATAATTCTAAATATAATTCCGCGTACCAATATTTCTTCGATAATGGCGACTGTAAACATAATCGCAAACGGAATCAGGATAAACGAAATTGGGTTAATGTTTACAACGCTGTAATTTCCGTTGAGGTACATTACTAAAATAGTAAGCGATTGTAGAATAAAACCAATTAAAACTCCAATAGTAATATTCTTTAAAAGTCCTTTTGACGCAAATTCTGTTACAGTTCTTTTGTCGTATTTTCTAAAGAAAAGAATATAACTGAAAATGCAGGATGCCGAAACAAAAAGCCCTTTTAGAAGATTGCGATAATCTTTATCGAGCGAAGTTAATCCCAGTAGTTTTACGGCAATTTGTTGACCAATAATTACAACTGCCATAAAAGTAAGTATCGCCAGAATAATTTTGGTTACAGGAGAATTAAAAGTTCTTTGTTTTAAAGTAAGCGTTTCCATTTGATTGTGTTTTATCATTTATGATAAAGCAAAATTAGGCGACACCAAAACCAAAAAATAGAATGAAATTTGCCTCTGCTATAATTTCTGAAATTGTTTGGGTAAAAATCCTGTTTGACTTTTAAAAGTTCTAATAAAATGGCTTTGGTCCGAAAATCCGCATTGAAAACCAATTTCGGTTAAATTATCTTCGGTGGATTGAATCAGCGAAAGCGAACGATTTATTTTAATTCGGCGCATATATTCTCCAAGTGTACAGCCAAAATATTTAGGAAAATGTTTCGAAATTGTAATTGGGTTTAAGTTTAAAACCGTTGCAAGATCCTGCAAATTTGGATTCTCATTCCAGCAATCGTTCAATAATTCTTCGAGACTTTTTACCCAAAACGGACTTTTATCAAAGCGTTCTAAATGAACATTAGAATTGGATATTTGAGCAAACAACATCTTAATCGTGTCGCCCGAAAAAGTATCATCGACCTGAGATTCTTTAAATATTTTTAGAATCAAAAATTTGGTAAGCGTAGTATTTTGAACAGATTTTTCGATAATGGCTTCAGAAATTTGAAGTTCTTTCAACAGATCTTCTTCAACTTCAATATTGATATTTTTAGACGGAAAAAGAGTGTTTTGATTCAAATGCAATTCATCGCTGTGATAAAATAGTAACGAACCCGGACCAATATTTTCGCTGAAATTTTTACGTTTTTCTGTTGTTCCGCCTTTTAGAAATAGCGTAATATGTGCATTATTATGCGAATGCCAGCCTTCGTAAACCTTACTTTTATACTCAGTTTCAACAACAGCAATTCCTTGCGTGTTATTAAAAATATTTTTGGTATTGCCTAAGTATTTCTCTTTTTCGAGTTCGTACATCTGGGTGGTATTTGCTGCAATTACGAGAACCAAATTACTACATATTCAGGAATAATAAAATAGCGATTGATTTTGATTCTAAAACACTTAACCATTTTATCATATTTGTAAGGTTTGTTAGCTTAATAAAAAGATTTTGTAAATATTAACGGTTATAAGTTAGTTTTTTTAGCTAAAATTTAATTGTTTTGTAACAAAAAGTAAATTACGACTACTAATTTATTAAACAATTAAACAATCATTATGAGTACATTTTCATTCAAATCAGTACTTGCGGCTTCTGTTTTTTTTGCTGGAGCAACAGGCTGTTTTGCACAGGACATTTTAGTAAACTCACTAAAACTGAATGCAAGCGAAAAAAGTAAAGAAGCTTTTAAATTTACAGAGCAAATTAATCTGGGAACAACTTCTGTAAAAACACAAGGATCTTCTGGAACTTGTTGGAGTTATTCTACAAATTCTTTTTTAGAGTCAGAAATGATTCGTTTAGGAAAACAACCAGTTGAATTGTCACAAATTTATTCGGCTAGAAATGTTTATGTAGAAAAAGGTGTAAATTATGTTCGTATGCACGGAGCAGTTACTTTAGGTGACGGTGGAGCTTTGCATGATGTAATTAATATGTATAAAAAATACGGAACCGTTCCTAGAGAAGTTTATACAGGATTAAACTACGGAACAGACAAAAATAAATTTGGCGAAATGTCAGCTCTTATCGAAGGAGTTTTGGCTGCTGTTGTAAAAAATCCAAATGGAGAATTGACTCCAAACTGGCAAAAAGCATATGCTGCAGTTATCGATTCTTATTTAGGAAAAGTGCCGGAAAACTTTACATACAAAGGAAAAAACTATACACCACAAACTTTTGCTAAAGAAGTAGTAGGAATCAATCCTGATGAATATATCGAAATGTCATCATTTACAACTTCTCCATATTACCAAAAAACAACTATGATGGTGCCGGACAACTGGTCATTTGATCAGGTTTACAATGTAAAAGTAAATGACATGACTGATGTTATTGACAATGCATTGAAAAAAGGATACACTGTAGCTTGGGCAACTGACGTAAGTGAAAAAAGCTTTAGCTGGAAAAACGGTGTAGCTTATGTACCAACAAAGAAATTTGATGATATGACTGCCGAAGAAAAAGCAGATATGTTCAACGGACCAAAAGCAGAACCAGAAATCACTCCGGAAATGCGTCAGGCTGCGTTTGATAACTACGCAACAACAGACGATCACGGAATGCATATTATTGGTCTTGCAAAAGATCAAACCGGAAAAGAATATTACATCGTAAAAAATTCTTGGGGAGAAACAAACGACTACAAAGGTTTCTTGTTTGTAACCAAAAATTTCGTAAAATATAAAACTACTGCCTTAATGGTAAACAAAGGCGGAATTCCAACAGATATCGCTAAGAAATTAGGAGTTTAATTTTATTCCGATTTTAAAATAAATAGAAAAGCGCTGCAAGTAATTGCGGCGCTTTTTTTTTTGAATTTTTTATGCATTTTGATCTTTCTTATAAATAATTAGCGTTATCTAAATCAGGTATAACTACTGGTTTGAATTGTTTTTTGTATCCATAAATTCGTCATGCTTAAGTAATTAAGAGGCAGTTCCCGAAAAGCCTTAACAGAGTAGGGATATCCAATAAACGATTTAACCATGTCAACAACCCCAGTAATCACAGTACCAATTACAGATCAACAACATCTGTTATTTTTATTTATTCCTTTAAAAAAAGGCTTTTTAACCGAGGCAATGGGAGCAGCCCAAAAAGTTAAAGAAGCTGCAGCTCCATTAACCGCTCCAACCGGAGATTTGCGCAAAACAACCGGAGTGCATTATTTTACGATTTATGCCCAAGCAGACGGAGTTCCGACTCCGGGAATACCTGTTCCGGGATTTCAATCCTTTCCAGGAAAAGATGTATTAGTGGTAACGTCTATATATGATGGGCAGTTTGATGCCTATATCAGTGCTTTTTTTGAAATTGATGCCATTGTGCAAGGCTTAAATGGTTTATTGCATTTAATGGATGAAAGCGGAATTCCAAATGTAGATGCTAATGGAAAAACATCAGCAAATTATATCGCAAAAATGGGAGGAGTTAAGAAAAATGCGCTTGCGTTTTACTGTTTATTAATGCGTTACAATTTTGGAGATCCAATTTTATCTGCCGGAGACAAAAACGGAAAATATGTTTTTGGAACTAATTTTCCAGGACTTACAGTAGCAAAAATCATCGATAACTATCCAAATGCTGATAAAATATGGCCACCAGTTCAGGGTGAAGTAAGTTATGATTTTCCTAAATCTCAAAAACCGGATTGTAAATAGTTTAAAATCTAATTTTAATAAAGATAAACTATGAGCAATTCAAATCAGGTTGAAATGAACGATGTGCAGGGATTAATATTACGGGGATATAATTTCCCTCATATCCGGTACATTATTTTAAGTATAAAAGATATTGCCGGAGCACAAAAATTCTGTTCAGATCTTGCTTCGGGAACTGGTCCCGGAGGTTTGTCTATTACCACTGCAGAGCCTTGGGAAAACATGCAAAAACCGGAGTATTGCCTGAACATTGGTTTTACATATTCAGGTTTACAAACTCTTATAGGCGCAGTTAATTGTGGTACAGTAAATTATTATTCAAGTGATGAGGTCGTTGTGTCTTTTACAAATGGAGCCGCTAGTGATGCGGCTACAATGGGCGATACAGGCGAAAGTGCTCCTGAAAACTGGTGGAAAAACGGAGGCTGGATACCAAAAGAACCACCAAGCGCTGACGGAAGTGAGCTTCATATTCAATTAACACTTTTTACCTTAACGCCCGAAAACAGAGAAAAATATTATTCGACTTTGTTGAGTATGATAGCAGAAACGCCATCTGGACCCGCAGTAGTTCCGGTATATTATCAGGATTCAGATCCTATAACCGTCGATGGAAATTCAGATTATGTACATTTTGGTTATCGTGATAGTTTGTCGCAGCCGCGAATTGATGATATTTTGTGGAATAAACCCAAAATGCTAAAATTAATGGGTGTAAGCACTATCGATGACAGACCAAAAGTACCTCTGGACCGTTTTGTAATCAGTCAGGATGCATCAGATTATAATGCACATACGCTATTGGTAAACGGTACTTTTGCCGCATTTAGATTGTTGTATCAGGACGAAGCTAAATTCGAAGCATTCATTCATTCAGATAGTAAAACTTCGCCCGAATTAATGGCGGCTAAAATGTGCGGACGATGGCGCGACGGCACACCTCTTGTGGTATCACCGGATAAAGAAGATAAAAGTCTGGGAGAACCGAGTACTAAAAACTTCAATTTTACAAATTTCAATTATTTAGCACCAAGCCCAAATCAGCAAGGTGATCAAAGTAGTGACGAACTTGGGTTAAAATGTCCTTATGCAGCGCATATACGAAGAGCAAACCCAAGGGATGACATAGATGTTACCGGAAACAATAATAATGCTCAAACGCATAGAATTTTAAGACGTGCATCGCCTTATGGTCCCGTATATGATCCTGCCGAAAAACCAGGCATACAACGCGGATTGGTGGGATTATTTATTGGTTCTGTTCTTGATTTTCAGTTTCGCTTTGTTACCAAACTCTGGTTAGAATTAGGCGGTTTTAGAAATCCTGATGCTTCGCCCAATAGCAGTGGTGTTGATCCTCTTTTTGGACCACAGGTTGCCGATACTAATCCTGGTGATTTTACTTTTGCCTATAACAAAAATGGTACTTATGATCAAACTCCAAATCTTAGCCGTTTTATACGTACAGATGGAGGTTTATATCTTTTTTTACCCGGAATTACAGGTTTAAAATACATTGCCGAAGGAAAGATTCCAGAACCTCTTACTTATTAAATTGAGATTGTTAAGAATTTACGTTTTTTATACAAAATAAATAGAAAAAGCGCTGCAAGTAATTGCGGCGCTTTTTTTTGAAATTATCCTGGAGTTTGAGATGGATCACTACTTTTTGGGTAAGTTCTTTCTTCTTGAAATTTACCATCTTTTTTGTGAATAATTACATTTGAATTACCATCATAATTTTTTGCAATTTCAATAGTCTTTTGAACAACTTCTTCTTTAGTAGTTCCTATTACTGAAGCTCTTTTACCGTTTTCAAGTTCTCCTTTCCAGCCGTCTTCTGTTTTTGTGACATGATATGTCTTTCTTTCTGCCATAATTTTTTAATTTTAAAAGGTTAATGAAATTTTAATTAGTTGATTTTTTTTTGTTTACTCGTATCCCATCGTAAAAATATTCTATTATATATTTGTCAAAAGTTGTTAAATTATTAATTGAGAGTATTTTTTCAATGCCGATTTTATTGAATAGCTCAATTGTGTTATGAATGTTTAATTCTTTATCATAAAAGTTTATAATTTTATAATTATGGATTTTTTTAGATATCATTCGAGGCATGCCAAATTCTTCTAATTGATAAACTACAGTAGGTAAGAATCCATGAGAGGCTAATGTTATAAACCTTGATATATCATAATTTTTGTCTTTTAAAATTTCTTTTTGTAGGATATTAATATCCGTCATTAATGAAGCTAACTTAAATGTTACTTTTCTTTCTAATTTAAAAAAATCGTCTACTCCAATTTCATATGGTTCCAATTCTCTTAATAATTCAGGAATAGACTTAAACCAATTGTTTCTCAATATTTTAACAAATTCGACAAATGGTTTGTATTCAGATTCCCAGCCTCCAGGTTGAACTTTTATGATTTTGTATAACATTCTATCCCATTTTGAGGTATAGAATGAGTTTAAAAAACCTAAACCATTCCATTCATGCGGACTTGTTTTCATTTCAATTGCAATTCTTTTTATTAATTCAGCATCACTTGATTGAAATATGTTTTGTGATTGTAATCTTTTAAAACTTTCTTCTCCAAGAATCTCAGACATTTCTTCTTTGTAAAGTATTATCTTTGCCACTTGCTCCCTAGTTAATGAACTTCTATATTTTTTTTCGTCAAGATCACCTAAAATTTCATCAGGAAAAGGGATGTCTAATTGTGTTTTTTCTTCAATAGGAGGTTGATCCAAAATAAAGATTTTTCCAATAAAATGTCTGAACATACGGCCTCCTCGACCCATTATGTTTCTATATGTAAAATCATTTAATCTTGCCCGACCTTTACCACTTCTATTAGCCCAGATAATAACATTTTCTGCAGATGTATTAACGCCTTCAATTATCGATGAAGTTGAAATGATATTTTCTAATCCTTCTTTTTCTTCAAATAACCTTACTTGTATTTGGCTTAATGAACGATGTAACCTTCCGTTATGAATTCCTGATCCTCTTTTTACAAGTTTTGTTAGCCCCCAATTGAAATCATAGTTTTCTCCAAGCCAGTTGGAAAAATCATTTAAAATAGGTCTGTCTCTTTCAGCAGAACTAGTTAGTAATAAGTTAGATACTTTTTCAATATTGGTATATGTTCCAGCGTATATTAGTGATTTTGTTGATTTTAATTCTAATATTTCTAAAAGTTTTTTACTTTTTAATTCGTCATCATTATTTATTTCATTGAAATATTCAAATTTCTCTAAGTAAACGGTATTGAAATCAAGGGGGTAAAATTCCATTCCCTCAGTAAATGGATTCTTCTGTAAATTACTAATATTTGGTGCTAGAAAATATCTTTGTTTTGCAATTTTACCTAATTTTAAAATTGCTTTTATAAGAGTAGGAGATCGCTCTTTGTCAAAATTTGAACTTGCTTTATAGAACTCATCAATTATTAAAATATCAAGTTCTTTTATTTTGTCAACATAATTTATTGCTCGTTCTTGAGGAAAAATGAAAATGTTTTTATCTGCCAATTCAACTTCTGTAGTTGTTATTATTTTATATTCGTTTGCAAATTTTTTATATAGTCTTCTTCTTGTTTCATCTGTTAATGCTATTGTTGGAACGATAATAACCACATTTGCTGGCTTATTTATTGAAATGTAAGCGTCAATTACGAAGCTTTTACCGAAACTTGTTGGAGCACTTACAGCTACACTCTCTCCGTTAATAAGTTTCTTTAATAAATTAGATTGTTCACGGTGAAGTGTAAGTGTTTCTTCTTCTCCTGTGTCAACTTTAAATGCTTCATATACAAATCGATCTTTCCAATTTGCAGTTTCTAAATCTAAATATGGATATAATCCAGTTTCTTTGATTAAATGATTAACGAGCTCTGAGTATGGAATGTTTTCTTTCTCGTGATGATCAAGAAGTTTTATTAATTCGTTTCGAGCTTCGGATTCTTTATTTTCAGAGAGAAAATCATTCACTGTTCTGCAAACTTCAAATATTTCCATAATATTAATTGTCTTGTTTTTTGTAATGAACGACATTATCTACAAATGATTCGATAATTGGTTCTTTCTTAGGTATTGGGAAGAGTATAAGATGAAAATGTATTTCAGAATATTTAAAAATAGATTTACCAACTTTATTAATCTGTTTCTTGAAATAGGACTCTGCTCTTTCTTTGTGAAAATCAATGATCTCATCTTTATATGCTTGAGATAATTCATTATTGGTAGCTGTAACTTTGCATTCATGTAGTAAAAGTATCGGAATGTGTAATTTAGGTTTTAGCAAATCTATTGAAGTGCCGTAAGACAATAATTTTGAGATTTCATTATATAAATTTTCTTTACCATTTAAAAAATCTTTTAAATCACTAATACTAGTTATGATGCTATTTTCTTTTTCTAATTTTTCAGTTTGTAGTGAATTTTCAACAGAATTAACAATAGAATATAATCTTTCATCTTCTATACTATTATAAAATTTTGCCTCTCCAAACCAAACAGAAAAAGTTTCGCCTTCTTCCACAATATGTACGCTGTCGGCACCTTTTGCATTGTCTTGTGGGTTTTGCTTATAGAATATTTTAGGGACGACAGGCATTGCATTATAGTGATGCTTCATTATTCCATAAAGTACTATTTCTGCTAATTCGCTTCCTTGACCGTCTTGGTCTTTTAGTAAATCTGTTAAGCGTAATTTTTTAGCAGCTTCAGTCAGACTAGAATGTGATCTGTCAATAAGAGCAAGTCTTTCTTTGTATGATAATGCTGTTTCTGCAATATTGTCCCATATAAAGTCTTGAAACTGTTTGTATCTCCATTTACCATCTGCATAATCATTTATTATGCTTAATACTTGTTTTTTATCTATAGGATTTAAAGCGGAATCTGTCTTTAGTTTGATAAATGAATCGTCAAATAAAACTTCGAAATTGACAATGGTTTTTTTTGCATTCATATTTATGTAGTTGTTCGATTATGGAAATGAGAAAGGTGTAAATAAAATGCTTAAAATCCATACGTATAAATACCTGTTTTTAAGGCTGATAATTTAGATAATTGTAAATGTAGAGTTGTAATTTCTATTCGTTTTACGGTTTTCCATAATTTGCTGAATTAAATTTAAAGTGTAACTTGAAAATGAGAAAAAGTAAAAGATAAGCAGGTCTGTAGGAAATATATGAACAAAAAAAGACCATCATTAAATGATGGTCTCTTTTATCGTTCTTATTAATTTATATATTTTCAAAAAGAAATTTTATTTTCCTTTCAACAACTTCTCCAGATATTCAACTTTCTCTTTTTCAGCCAAAACCAAACGCTCATAAAGTTCCACAACTTTATCAAGAGGATTGAAACTGCAATTGTAATTAAGTCCAGCATTAACAATTCCATTATCTTGGTAAGTATTTCCAATAACATTTAAAACCGCTTCTTCAGAAAAATTCTTAATTCCTTCAACAGACACGCCTAAAATTTCGGCAATTGCCTTCAGTTTTTCCTCATCTATTGTTTCGCTGTTTTCAATAGCCGAAACCGTTTGTTGGCTAATTCCTAAAGCTTGTGCCAATGCTTCCTGTTTCATATCACGAAGTTCACGAATACGGCTAATTTTTCGCCCTATATGATTTGGTTTTGTTAGTGTGCTCATGATTCAAAGATATTTAAAATTCTCGAGAATTTAAGGTTATAGTAAATTACAGATTTGCTTCTGTGCGATACATTTTTTAATGTTTGCAGTGCGCTAAACAAAAATACGATTTTTCGTATAGATAATAATTGAATCTATTATCGAAAGCTTAAATAATAGTTTTAACAGGAGGAAAACAAGCACTTAAACGACTTTTAAAGTCATTCACAGGGATAATAAAGTAAAAAAGAGAACATGAAGTATCTTTATTGTTGCAAACAACTAAATAAAGTCATCATGAAAACTACTACACTACTTTTTACCGTACTTGTATGCGTGTTTTCTTTTAACTGTTTTGCTCAGCGCAGTTCCAAGAGCGCTCCTGTCATTGCAGCAACAGGAAATGCACATTTGCAGTCCAATAATACCTCAGATGGTAATGATCTTGTTATAGAGTCTTATTGTGTCGAAGAAACGATCAATATGACCTTTGGAAGAAGAGTAACCAGATACGAAGTATCAAAACTAGACATGGTTAATACCTACGATCTTGGTCCAAACAATACCAGAACAGTAACTCCAATATACAAAAAGCCAAAAATAAAAACAGTTGAAGTTGGTATGAATTCAAAAGCTTTTGTTGATAGCACCAAAGTAGTTATTAAACCCGTTAAGGTTGAGGTTCTGGCTCCGTCAAAAAAAGAGAAATTTGTTAATATCAATGTTGTAAATACTTATGAGAAAATCATAGACAAGGGTTATAAATCTTTGGATATGCTCAAAAAAGTAGCAGACAAATCCTATTTTGACAATGACATGGAAACCGCAGCCAAATATTACGCACAGCTACTAGAAGAAAATACAGATTTAGATTCCATATACTATTATAGATATGCACAATCCCTAAAAGAAAGCAACCAACCCGAAAAAGCAAATGAGATGATGATATTGTTCGAAAGTAAAAACCTGGCAAATCAGGTTGCTAAGAAGTGAAATTTTATATCTTATTTATAATATAGCTAAAAATAAAAGATACTTATATAAATACAGTAGAAGGTTTATTTGATCACTTTCCTGAAGTCGGGAAGGTGATAGAGCTAGCAAAGGAGTAAAATATCTTATTGATAATAAAAAAGCTCTAAAAGAAGCAAAAAAGGAGAATAAGCAAATTTAAAATATTAAAGTAAAAAAAAAAGACTATCATGAAAATGATAGTCTTTTTTTAAGCTCCCCCTCTTGGGCTCGAACCAAGGACCCTCTGATTAACAGTCAGATGCTCTAACCAACTGAGCTAAGGAGGAATCACCTTAAAGGTAAATATGTTTGCTAAAAAAAAGTTGCTCCCCCTCTTGGGCTCGAACCAAGGACCCTCTGATTAACAGTCAGATGCTCTAACCAACTGAGCTAAGGAGGAAGTTGTTGTTCTTTTTAGCGAGTGCAAATATAGATCATTTTTTAGATTCTCAAAAACATTTTTGCACTTTTTATTAATTTTTTTTTCTACTTCATAATTGCTTTATAAATATCGTTTCCGTTAGCAAACAAAAGGAGTGCGATAAGTAAAACGAAACCAACCATTTGGGCATTTTCAAGGAATTTATCACTCGGTTTTCTGCCGCTAATTATTTCGTATAATAAAAACATCACATGACCACCATCAAGTGCCGGAATTGGCAATAAATTCATAACTCCAAGCATAATTGACAATAAAGCCGTAATTGACCAGAACGTTTCCCAGCTCCAAGAGCTTGGAAAAATGTTAAAAATTGCCGCAAAACCACCAACTTGTTTGTAAGCTTTAGTTTCAGGATTAAAAATCATTTTAAGCTGTTTTCCGTAACCTACTAATTGATCCTTACCTTTTTCTAGTCCAACCGGAATTGATTCAAAGAAGCTATAGTTTTTAGTACTGATCTTGTAGTAACCCAGTTTCTCTAATGATTTCATGTCTAAAGCACCAGCAAACACACCCAATGTTCCTTCTGGAGTAACTTTAAGCGTAATTGGCGTTTCTTTTAAGTCACGTAAAACAACAGCAGAAATTGTTTTTCCTTTATTATTAGCTAAGATTGCTTTTGCTTCGTCAAAATATTTTACTTTTTCTCCATTAAGAGAAAGAATCAAATCTTTAGCTTTCAAATTTTGATTAGGAGATGCATCATCAACTTTTCCAATTGCAAAAGGAATACGAATACTAACTAGCAAACCTTTTTCTTGTTTAGATAACTGATCAACAAAATCATTTGGTATAGTAATAGTTTGTTGTTGTCCGTTTCTTTCAACCAAAACCTGTTTAGCCATGATAATATTCATGTTTAAACTATTGTCGTAGTTCTCAACTTTTTTCCCATCGATAGATACTAGTTTGTCTCCAGTTTTAAAACCCGCTTTAATCATAGCTGGATTATCAACAAAAACACCATCTTTCAAATCAGAATTTGCAATATAAGTATCGCCATAAACAAATGCCATACCTATATATATAATGAATGCCAGAATAAAGTTTACCGTAACACCACCCAACATAATGATCAAACGCTGCCAAGCTGGTTTAGAACGAAATTCCCACGGTTGCGGAGGCAAAGCCATTTGTTCTTTGTCCATACTTTCGTCGATCATTCCAGAGATTTTTACATAACCTCCAAGCGGTAACCATCCGATTCCGTATTCAGTTTCGCCAATTTTCTTTTTTAATAGAGAATATTTAACATCAAAAAATAAGTAGAATTTTTCGACTCTGGTTTTAAATAATTTTGCAGGAATAAAATGTCCTAATTCGTGAAGAATAATAAGTAAAGATAAACTCAATAGAAATTGAGAGAGTTTGATAACTATATCCATTTTGTATTTTTAGTTCGTAATTTAACGCACAAAAGTAACGTTTCTATTTTAATTTGATAGTGCAATATAATACTTAAGGTTTTAAATTCTTGTTAATAATTGTGCTTAACTTTTAATAAAGCCAGTAAAGCTTATTTTGCTTCTACTTAATTAGTAATTCATTCGCTTAAAATGTTACAAAATACCCTATTGTGATATTTTAAAAACTTATTGAGGATGTTTTTTTAAACACCATTACCATAGTTTTATCTTTTTATAGAGGTGGTTAATTCGTAACTGTTTAACGCAGCTTTTTTCAAAATTCTCAAAAGATATATCCTTGTAGTAATTATATTTTATAAGCCATGAATTTTATTAAACAAATTGAACGAATTAAAAGAATACATAAGTTAATAAGTTCTGAGAAAACAGGAACACCTAATGCTTTTGCGAGAAAATTGTTTTTGAGCAGAAGTCAATTATACAATGATTTAGAAATAATTAAAGAACTTGATGCACCCTTAAAATATTGCAAAAAAAGAGAAAGTTTTTATTATGAAAGATCTTTTGAATTGGTACTGCATTATTCTTTAAAAATTATTATAGATGATGAATCAAGAGAAATTTTTGGTGGTTCTAACTTCCGTCCAGTTTTATTAGACGGAACTCTGATAAGTTTGCTGTAACAAAATAGTTCTCGAGAAAATGATTTTTGTTAAGATTATTAATTAACATTTAAAAAATTAAACTATGGAATTATCATTAGTGAATTTAGAAGATTTGAATTTAGTAGAGCTTAATGCTCAGGAAGTACAGGAAATTGAGGGCGGGATTATCCCACTAGTAATTGCAGTTTTCTTATTGTGGGGAACGCACCAAGCTTATTAATTGTTGGAAATTTTAAGGAACGAATTTACTATTTTAGTGATTCGTTCCTTTTTTTATTAATAAAACATGATTAAAATAATTCAAACATTAATACTAATTCGTCTTAGAAAATTTCTGCCTGCTAAGGATAAATTGGCTGTCATGATTTTTCTTTGTGGTTGCCTATTATATCTTTTCTGCTTAAATGAAAAGTTCCAAGTTTTACGAAACTATTCCCTTTTATTTTCTTTAGATATTTTTTTCTACCATCTTAATCGAAAAGATATTGAGTTGCTGAAACTAAATAAGAAATGGAAATTAATATTATTCGGAGAATATTTTATTTATAGTTTGCTCTATTTGCTTTTGCTTGTTATAAACAAAGAATATCTATTGGTTTTAATATATCTTGCTTTAATTACTGCGTATATTGTTGTTATTGTTCCTGAGTCTAATAATAAGATAATTAAATATCCTTTTAAATTATTTGACCCGTTTTGGCATATTTGCTGGAGAAGGAACAAGTTAGTTTTATTTCTTCCAATAACTGTCTTTCTTGTGATTTTAGGAGATTTATACAATAATGAAAACCTTATTATAGCTTCATTTTTTATAACATCATTATTTGGTGCATTGCCTTCTTTTCAAAGGGAATCTATAGAGAGTGTAAAAATTAGTTTTTATTGTGGTAAATATTACCTTAATAATCAATTCAAGACTGTAATTGTGAATTCATTAATGGTAACTATTCCATTAATTGTTAGTCTTCTTGTTTTTCAGAAATGGGAATTACTTTGTTTTGTCCCCTTAATTTTTGCAATTCCATTACTTAATATCATATTCAAATACTCATTCTTTAAGAATCAATTTCAACATCAACTTATGCTTGCTGTTTTTTTAAGCATGCTTCCGCTCGGAATACCTGTTATAGCTATTCCGTTTTTGTATTTAAAATCGGTTAAAACCATTAAAGCTATTCAGTATGCTTCAAATTGAAATAAAAAATAAGTCGTATAAAGACAAATTAGTTTTAGAAAATATTTCGATTTCTCTATCTAAAAATGGAATTTATGGAGTTGTAGGGAAAAATGGAGAAGGAAAAACTACATTATTTAAATGTATAATGGGGTTAACTTCTTTTGCAGGTTCTATTAACCATGCGAAAGAGCTTTCTCTTCATGGCAAAATTGCTTGGTGTCCTACGGAGCCTTTAATTTATGATGAATTAACTGCAAGAGAATTTGCGATTTTCTATCAGGAATTACTAAATATTGAGAATAATGATTTTCAAATGTTTGATGTGCCACAGGATAAATTAATTAAGGAGTTTTCTACAGGGATGAAAAAGAAAGCTTACATGAATGCTGTTTTACAGAAAACATATTCGATTTATATTTTCGATGAACCCTTCAATGGCTTAGATTTAGAATCTAATTATTTATTAATGAGTTATATTCGGGAATTATCAGAAACTAGTATTGTTTTTATTTCTTCTCATATTCTTGAAATACTGTATAAAGATTGTGATAAAATTTTTCTGCTAAAAAATAAAAAGATACAGGAGTTTGAAAAACATCAATATAATGAAATTTTAGAAGAATTATTCTCAAAATAAAATTGAGAATGCAGAGTTCCGTCCAATTTTTTTGGACGGAACTCTTGTAAGTTTGTTATAAAATAAGTTTTCGAGAAAATGATTTGTTGGATTTATTAATTAACCATTTAAAATTATGGAATTAGAAAATTTAAATTTAGTTGAGTTTAATGCTCAGGAAATAGAAGAAGTTGAAAGAGGGATATTGGGCAATTCTATTGACTGCTGTAGGGATGTCTTGCGTTGGTGCGGCATGGGTTTTTGATAAAGGAGAAGCTTATGGAAAGCATTTAGCTGAAAAATAATTGTTAAAAATCTTATCATGGAAATAATTGAATTAAAAGAGTTAACACAAAAGGAGTTAATTGAAATCGAAGCAGGATTTGGACCACTTTATTATGCCATTGTTGGTATATGGTCATTAGGTGTTAGCTATGGTTATTTAACTAATATATAATTGTAAAATGAAAGCTAAAAACAAAATTTACTCTTTGCTATTATATGCATTAGCAATTTTCATATTGTTAAGTATTTATATATTCCAAAAGGGAATGCTCTTTGGTAAAGCTTTGGCGGATTAGAAAATAACGTGAGAAATACTTAACTCTAGACCTCGCGTTTTTAATTATTGGAAGTTAATTAATAAGGTATTGAATATCCAGATATAAAAAATAATAATAAAGAAAACCCATCATTTAATGAGTATATTGGAATTTTATATTTTGGAAAGAAAATATCTTTTATTAGATCGTTATACTCAAAGATTAATTACTAAATAGCTATTAATTCCTTTGTTGACTTATTTCTGCTAAAATTTTAATTCATGGAAACAAATAAAGATTTAATTCTTAGAAGCATTAAATATCTGTCAGATTTTTTATCAGCTTTATTAAAACAAAAGCCTTTAGAAATTGAAGATATTGATGGTTATATTAACGAATTTACTTTGCAACACTTCGGTTTGTCACTAAAATTAGTTTTAGAAAAGCAAGCTGAAGAAATTGTGGATATAATTTCAGGGAATGTTGATTATGAAAATATTAAAGATTTTGCTGATCTATTATATATAAAGGTTGCTAGTGAAAACAACTTAGATTTTAAAAAGAAAATATCAGAAAAGATTATTCAATTGTATCAAATTTATCAAAGTAAATCAAATACTTATTCTTTTGAAATTAAGTTGAAAATCAATGAGTTGAAGGGTTAGTTTTTTTGTTTTCGGCTTTTCTGTGATTTTGGGAACAGTTGAACATTCATCATGAATGTCAGCTTTTAATTCATAGGAGTTTTTGAAGTAGTTTTATGTTTTTCAATTGAAATTTAAAAGAAAAATTTTAGCGATTCACATAAATATTAATTGTTAAAAAGAAAATTTACTAAACAATAGAGAGTATGCAAAATAATTTTTTTTCACAAAAAGACTTTTTTTTAAAAATAGTATTAACATCCATTATTGGGTTGTTTATGTTATATTTTATTGGATATGTAATAGGTCAAGCGTATTATTATTTCTGTCATTAAAGTCAAAAACAGATTTTTTGAGTTGTAAAACACCAAGAAGTCTTGGATATAATTTATACAATACTAATTCGAACGTCTTTTTTAATACTTTACTTATAAAGCCTGCTGTGGAGCAATTGTTTTTATTTGGGGGTATCTATCAGGTCATATCTTAAAATAAACCTATGAATTTTAGTTTAGATCCTATAAATACGCTCGAAAATTTAGTCGCAAAAAATAAAACTAAAAGTTTTTCGATTTACGTTATTATTGTTTTTGCAATTATAATATTTTTGGTGCTATTGCCAGTTATTAAAGTAGATATCAGTAGTCAAAGTCGAGGTATTATTCGCACTATGACTGACAATGTGCCTGTTACAACGATAGTTAGCGGTCGCGTAATATGGCTGTCGCTAAAGAATAATAACATTGTACAAAAAGGTGATACACTCATAAAAATTTCAAAAGAAAACTTAGAAACGGATAAAAGAACACAAGATACTTTGTCTGGTTCTGTTTCTGCACTTTTAAATGATGTTTCGAATTTACTACAAAATAAAACTTCAACTTTATCTACATCTGCGGCACGAGAGGATTTGTCTAAATTTCAGTCAGGTAAAAATGAATTACATAGTAAAGTTTCGCAGGCCCAAATAAATTACGACCGAAATAAAATATTGTATGATAAAGATATTATAGCAAAAGCTGATTTCGAAAAATTGGAGTACGAATTACGCTTAAATAAACAAGCTTTACAGAGTTATATAAACCAACAAAAATCTACTTGGGAAAATCAAAAAAGAGATTTAGAAGAACGATTAAAAAACCTAAATGGAACTGTTGCAAAAATAAAAGTAGAATCCAGTAATTATGTTGTTCTTGCCCCTATTTCTGGAACAATAGAAAATTTTTCAGGGATTCAAATAGGTTCCTATATAAATGCGTCACAATCTATTGCTACAATTTCGGCGGTAGATCGCCTTATTGTAGAGAATACTATTTCTTCCAACGATATTGGACTTATTAAAAAGAATCAGAAAGTAAAATTTCAATTAGATGCTTTTAATTATAATCAATGGGGTTTTTTAGAAGGGAAAGTAATTGATATTGATCGAAATATAACCATACAAGGAGAGCAGGCTTTTTTTAAAGTTCGCTGTGCTTTAGATTCAACAACACTACAATTAAAATCAGGTTATCAAGCCAATATCTCTAAAGGTATGACCTTAACCACAAGATACATTATAACTCGCAGAAGCTTGTTTGATTTATTATTTGATAAAATAGACGATTGGCTAAATCCAAAACAAGTATCATCAAAAAAATAATTAAAAATGGCTTCAATAAAAATAAAGCAACATGATATTAAAGATTGTGGTGCTGCTTGTTTGGCATCTATTGGAAACCATTTCAAGATTAATCTTCCTATAGCTAGAATTCGTCAGTATGCTAATACAGACAAAAGAGGAACAAATGTATTGGGAATTATTGAAGGTGCCGAAAAAATGGGATTTACCGCCAAAGGGGTAAAAGGTAGTTTAGATTCTCTGGATAAAATTCCACTTCCAGCTATTGCACACATCATTACAAAAGAGCAATTTCATCATTATGTTGTAATTTATAAAGTTGAAAAATCTAAAATCACCATTATGGACCCTGGTTTTGGTAAGATGGAAATTTATACTTTTGAAGATTTTCAAAAAATATGGTCAGGTGTTTTTATTCTTTTTGCACCTAATGATTCTTTTAAAGCCTCAAATGACATAACCTCTCCGGTAATGCGGTTTTGGAATTTAATTCAACCACACAAAATTATTTTAATTCAGGCTTTGGTTGGTGCCGTAGTATTTACTCTACTAGGATTGACGATGTCTATTTATATTCAAAAAATTACAGATTATGTTTTGGTAGGCGGTAATAGAAATTTACTCAATTTATTAAGTATTTCTATGATTGTAATTATCTTGCTTCAAGCTTACATTGGTTCGAAGAAAAGTATTTTTGTAATGAAAACGGGACAGTTAATCGATGCAAAATTAATTCTCGGTTACTATAAACATTTACTTCATTTACCGCAACGTTTTTTTGATACGATGCAAATAGGCGAGATTACATCCAGAATAAATGATGCTGTAAAAATTCGTTCTTTTATAAATGAAGTAGCGATCGAAATGATTGTAAATGTTTTTATTGTGATTTTCTCATTCGCTTTAATGTTTACTTATTATTGGAAATTAGCATTGGTTATTTTACTAGTGATTCCGTTTTATACTGCAATTTATTTTCTTTTGAATAAATTCAATAAGAAAGTCGAAAGAAAAATTATGGAGAATGCCGCTGAATTACAAACCCAATTAGTTGAAAGTATTACTCATGTCAGGACCGTAAAAGAATTTGGAATAGAAGAGTTTTCTAACATAAAAACGGAAAATAAATTTGTAAAATTATTGTTCACAACTTACAAATCAGGTTTAAATGTAGTGTTTGCGAATACTTCTACGCAGTTTTTAGCATCTGCATTTACAGTGGTTCTCATGTGGGTTGGATCTGGATATGTAATTGAAAGGTTTATTACTCCGGGAGAATTGTTTTCTTTTTATGCTTTAATAGGTTATTTTACTTCACCTGTCGCTTCTTTAATAAGTATGAATAAAACAGCGCAAAATGCATTAATTGCGGCAGACAGACTTTTTGAAATAATGGATTTGGAAAGAGAAGAGACAGAAAATAAAGTTGAATTAAATAAAGAGAATCTAGGAGACATAAAATTTGAAAATGTTTCTTTCCGTTATGGATCACGAATAGAAGTTTTTAAAAATTTCAATGCTATATTCAAAAAAAATGAGACAACAGCAATTGTAGGAGAAAGTGGTAGCGGAAAGACAACTTTGATTTCACTTCTTCAAAATTTATACCCAATAAAAGAAGGAAAAATTTATATTGGAGAATATGATATGCAATTTATCCATTACCAAAGTTTGAGAAAAATTGTTGGGGTAATTCCCCAACAGCTTAATTTGTTTTCAGGAAATATTATTGAAAATATTGCATTAGGAGATTCATTTCCAAATATTCAGGAGGTTTTAAATTTGTCAAAACAACTTGGAATAACAGATTTTGTCGAAAAGCTACCCAATGGTTTTGAAACCCAAATTGGAGAAAATGGTGCAATGCTTTCCGGAGGACAAAAACAGCGAATTGCAATAGCGAGAGCATTATACAAAAATCCAGAAATTTTATTAATGGATGAAGCGACAGCATCATTAGACACTAATTCTGAAAAAGTTGTAAAAGATGTTATTGACGACTTTAAATTGCAAGGCAAAACTATAATTGTTATTGCTCATCGTTTAAGTACAATCGCAAATGCAGATATAATACTAGTAATGAAGAACGGTGCTATTGTTGAATCTGGGAGTCATAATATCTTATTGGAAAAAAAAGGAGAATATTATAATCTGTGGAGTAAACAGAATTTATTTTAAATGTTTGTTAATTAATAAACATTTAGAATTCTACTTTTCCGAAGAAGCTTTAACTTTACTTTTTTAAAGACTATCATACCTTATAGGTAGTACAAAACCATTAAAAGTTACAATTATGGCGTCACTATTATTTTCTCCACTTAAGATAAAAGAAATTACATTAAAAAACAGAATCGTTATTTCGCCAATGTGTCAATATTCCGCAATCGACGGATTTGCAAACGATTGGCATTTGGTTCATCTTGGCAGTCGTGCCAGCGGTGGAGTTGGTTTAATCATTCAGGAAGCAACCGCAGTTTCTCCCGAAGCAAGAATTTCACCTTCAGATCTTGGAATTTGGAAAGATGAGCATATCGAGAAACTAAAAACAATCAACGAATTTATCGTTTCACAAAATGCCATTCCGGGAATTCAGTTGGCACATGCCGGCCGAAAAGCAAGTGTTTCTGCTCCTTGGGAAGGCAATAAAAAATTAGATTTCGCTCAAGGCGGATGGCAGACAGTTTCGGCAAGCGCGATTCCGTATCACGATGACGAACCGTTTCTTCCGGAAGCTTTAGACAAAAATGGAATCCAAAAAATAATTTCAGATTTCAAATCATCAACAAGACGAGTTGTTGAAGCTGGTTATAAAGTGTTGGAAATTCATGCGGCACATGGTTATTTATTGCACCAGTTTTTATCTCCACTAACCAATATCAGAACTGATGAATACGGCGGAAGTTTCGAAAATAGAATTCGTTTTACCTTAGAAATTCTGGAAGCAGTTCAAACCGAATGGCCTTCAGATTTGCCTTTATTCGTTAGAATTTCAGCAACAGATTGGGCAGAAGGTGGATGGAATCCGGAAGAATCTGTACAACTTTCGAAAATATTAAAAGAAAAAGGAATAGACCTGATCGATGTTTCGTCAGGCGGATTAGTTTCTTATCAAAAAATTCCTGTTGGACCAGGTTATCAGGTTAATTTTGCAGCTAAAATCAAAAAAGAAGCACAAATAATAACCGGAGCAGTTGGTTTAATTACTGAAGCCAAACAAGCCGAAGAAATTTTAAAAAACAATCAGGCCGATTTGGTTTTGTTCGCCAGAGAATCGCTAAGAAATCCAAACTTACCTTTAGATTTTGCCAAAGAATTAAACGACGATATTCAATGGCCAAAACAATACGAAAGAGCTAAAATTTAAATTCTATTAACCCACGACCCGAGCGATAGCGAACAGGCGAAGCAATTCACGAATTACAAAGCTTTCTTTTAAAATTAATTCGTGAATTCGTGGCGAAAAAAAATCTATACCAAAATGCAAAAAATAAAAACAGCACTATTATCATACGGAATGTCGGGGAAAGTTTTTCACGCTCCATTTTTAAATATTCATCCGGGATTTGAATTATTAGGTTCTTGGGAAAGAAGCAAAAAACTAATTCAGGAAGATTATCCAAGCGTAAAAAGTTATCCTTCAATCGATGATTTATTAGCAGACGATGTCGATTTGGTAATTGTAAATACGCCAGTTGGAACACATTTCGAATATGCTAAAAAAGTATTATTAGCAGGAAAACATGCCGTTGTAGAAAAAGCATTCACTACAACTGTTGCCGAAGCCGAAGAATTAGCAACAATCGCAAAAGAAAAAGGTTTGAAATTAGCCGTTTTTCAAAACAGAAGATGGGATAGTGATTTCAAAACCGTCCAAAAAATAATTAAAGAAGGAGTTTTAGGAGATTTGGTCGAAGCCGAATTTCATTTCGACAGGTATAATCCTTTATTGAGTGCAAAAGCACACAAAGAAACCGCAAATGACGGAGCAGGAATCCTGAAAGATTTAGGACCGCATTTAATCGATCAGGCAGTTTGTTTATTTGGTTCACCAAAATCGGTTTTTGGAGATATTCGTTATACAAGAGACAATTCTTTAGTAGACGATTGGATTGATTTATTGCTGATTTACGAAAATTTCAGTGTGCGACTAAAAGCAAGTTTCTTCGTTAGAGAAGCAAATCCGGCATACACAATTCACGGAAAAAAAGGTTCTTTCTTAAAACCTCGTGGCGATGTTCAGGAAGATGAATTGAAACTCGGCAAAAAGCCAAACTTAGAATCTTGGGGAACAGAATCTGAAACTTTACAAGGACTTTTGCACACAGAAATAGACGGAAAAGAAATCAGAGAGAAAATCCCAACACTTCAGGGAAATTACTTTTCGTTTTTTGATGGCGTTTATGATTCGATTGCAAACAACAAAGTCGAACCAGTTACAGCACAAGACGGAGTAAAAGTCATGCAAATTATCGAAGCTGCAATCGCAAGTAATGCGCAGCAAAAAGTGATTAATTTGTAAATAAAATTGCCCGCGGATTTGACGGATAAAACGGATCAACGCAGATTTTTTTTAAAATTACATTGTAGAGACGCACAGCAGTGCGTCTTTTTTTATGGTATAGATAGAAAACCTTAGTCCCTTAGCATCTCAGAATCTTAGTCTCTTAAAAACAACCTTTGTCCCTTTGCAACTCTGAACCTTTGCCCCTTTTAAAGAAATTTATAAACATACAACGTTATAAATTCACGAACTAGTCGGGTTTTATAGTCTGTAAAATTGCTTTTTAGTACTTTTATGGTATTAAATCTAAAATGCATTCACTTTGATCAATTTCAATCCATTATCATTATTCCAAACCAAGGGAAAAATCAAGAAAGTCTATAGAGAGGCAAAAGCTTCCTATTTAAACCGAATTCGTTTTGCTGTTGGAATGTTTTATTTCGGAATGGGTTTGAGTTTTGCAACTTGGGCGAGTAGAATTCCGGATATTAAAACCGCCTTGCATTTGACCGAAGGAGATTTGGGTTCAATACTTTTTGCGCTTCCAATGGGGCAATTGGTAATTATGCCTTTTTCGGGAAAAATGGTAACCAAATTCGGGAGTCACCGTATTTTAGTTTTCTCCTTAATAATGTATGTTTTGTGTCTGGCTAATTTAGGTTTGGCAACTTCAGCCTTACAATTATCGCTGGGATTATTTCTGTTTGGATTATTTGGAAATCTAGCCAATATCGCCGTAAACACACAAGGCGTTTATACAGAAGTTCTTTTTAGAAAAACCATTATGTCATCGTTTCACGGAATGTGGAGTTTTGCCGGATTTACAGGAGCTTTAGTTGGTTTAGGAATGTTAGCTTTAAACCTCACACCATTTCATCACTTTCTAATTGTTGGAGGAATTGTGTTGCTAATGGTTGCATTGAATTTTAAATTTTTAGTCAAAGCCAAAGAAAAAATTAAACATAAAACTTCTGAAAAGAAAAAGCTTTTTGTAAAACCTGATAGTGCCTTAATCTGGCTTGGCGTAATTGGTTTTTGCAGCATGGCAAGCGAAGGCGTAATGTTTGACTGGAGCGGAGTTTACTTTAAAGATGTCGTGAAAGCGCCCGGACCATTAGTAATTTTAGGATATACTTCATTCATGATTATGATGGCAAGCGGAAGATTTTTAGGAGATGGATTAATCAATAAATTTGGTCGTGAACGTGTGATGCAAATTAGCGGAATCATGATTTCGGCGGGACTTTTTACAGCAGTTTTTCTACCTTATATTATTCCTTGTACAATTGCTTTTATGGCAGTTGGTTTAGGAGTTGCGACAATTGTACCAACTGTTTATAGCATGGCAGGAAAAAATCCAACAGTTCCGCCAGGCGAAGCTTTAACCATAGTTTCAAGCGTAAGTTTTTTGGGATTTTTAATGGGGCCACCAGTTATTGGTCACATTGCAGAAACTTTTGGGCTTAAATTTTCTTTTGCTTTTATAGGAGTTTTTGGTGTTTTGATTGCCTTTTTGGTATCTAAAATAAGAACTACATAGTTTTTTAAGTTACTATTTGTCATTTCGACGAAGGAGAAATCACACTAGAAACTCTATGCCTAAAGTCGCCAATCTTTGTCGAGTTACGCGTGTGATTTCTGCTTTGTCGAAATGACATAAAATGAGAAAAAAGCTCCACTATCATTTTTATTTTAAAATTTAATTAAAAATAAAGCAATTTCTTGTTAATTTTTAAACTACATTTGGCTTCAAATCAATATTTGTTTTGTTGATTTTGAATTTCGCATAACTCTTTTCCAGAAACCAATTCTATCTTTTGATGTAAAGATTAAAATGTTTTAAACCAAAGCAATTTTAATCTAAAAACTATTTATCAAAAATAAGTTGGGGATTTCTATGGGAAAAAAATACGTGTTGCTTTTTATTTTATTGTCTTTTAAGGTTGCTTTTGCACAACAGGAAACTACATTCGTTGGAATAGTACTGGATTCGAAAACACAAAATCCTTTAGAAAATGTTGTTGTAAGTATTCAAAATTCGGCAGCGACAGAACTCACAAACAAAAACGGAAAATTTGAATTACATTCTGTAAAAACAGGCGAACAATTGCTTTTGCTACACAGTCAGGGCTATAAAGATTTACTTTTAAAAGTCCAGTCAAACTTTGGGCAAAAAGTAAATTTAGGAATACTTCAATTAGAAGATCGCTTTTCAGACGAAACACCTTCAGCCTTAATTTCTTTATTAGAAAGCGATTTATCAGACGATAGCAGTTCATCAGAAATGACTTCCGGTTTATTACAATCCTCAAAAGATGCTTTTATGCAAGCGTCCGCATTCAATTGGGGTCAAGCCCGATTTAGAGTTCGTGGTTTAGATAGTGAAAACGGAACCATGATGCTAAACGGCATGGTGATGAACAAAATCTATGACGGAAGACCACAATGGAGCAATTGGGGCGGTTTGAATAACGTGCTAAGAAATCAGGAATTCTCTGTTGGAGCAGCAGCTTCAAACTATACATTTGGTGGCGTTTTGGGAACACAGCAAATATTTACCCGAGCTTCAACGTATCGAAAAGGCACACAACTAACATTCTCAGGAAGCAATACAACTTACAATTTACGAGCAATTGGTACTTATGTCTCAGGAATGAATGCTTCTGGTTGGGCATTTGCGATTTCGGCAGGAAAACGTTGGTCAGGAGAAGGCTATTTTGAAGGAACAAATTTTGACGCAGAATCCTTTTTTATAAGCGTAGAAAAGAAATTAAACAAAAGACAATCTTTAAATTTTACCGGATTTTATACACCAAGTTCTCGCGCAAAAAACTCGGCAAACACAAATGAAGTAACACAATTAACGAACGAGAAATACAATTCATATTGGGGCTTTCAGAATGATGAGAAACGAAATGCCAGAATTAAGAAAGTCGAAGAACCGTTGTTAATGCTTAATCATTATTTTAAGATCAATGAAAAAACAAATCTGAATTCGAGCGTAATGTATCAGTTTGGAAAAGTAGGAAACAGCACCATAGATTATCAAAACACAAACAGCCCGGATCCTACTTATTATCGGAAATTACCAAGTTATTACAGTTCTCTTTATGCAAAAGATAATGGAGAATTCTCAGGAGAATTTACGCCGGATTATGAAAGTGCCGAGAAAAGTAAAATATCATTTCTCAAAAATCCTCAAATAGATTGGGAAGCAATATATCAGGCAAATCAAAAGCCAATTATAAATTCTAATGGAGTGATTACAGGTTATGAAGCTTCGCAAAGTCATTATGTTTTATATGAAGATCGAACCGACGATAATACAATTGCGGCAAATTCAAATTTAAACATACAGTTTTCAGAAAATAGTGCTTTTGATGGCGGACTTACCTTTAGAAATTTGAAATCCCATCAGTTTCAATATCTTTTAGATTTACTTGGAGGACAATATTTTGAAGATAAAGATACTTTTTACAGCGGAGATGCAGCACAATCAGATTCGCAAAATCCGAATCGTCAAGTAAAAGAAGGTGATATTTATGGCTATAATTATAATTTTACAGCAACTACAATTGATGCTTTTACGCAGTTTAAATTCTCCTATAAGAAGGTTGATTTTTATTTAGGACAATCTTATTCCTTTTCAAATTATCAAAGAGAAGGATTGTATCAAAACGGAATTTATCCAACATCTTCTCTTGGCAAAAGTGAAAAAGTCAATTTTGAAAATTTTGGTTTTAAAGGCGGATTCACGTATAAAATTTCAGGAAAACAGTGGTTGTTTTTTAACGGAATGCATCTTACAAGAGCGCCATCACTTCGGAACACATTTTCGAATTCACGTTTAAATAATTCTGTTGTTGACGGAATCGAAAATGAAAATATCAGTAGTGCCGAAGCGAATTATGTTTATCATTCTCCGAGGCTTAAAATGCGATTTACAGGATATTATACTTTGATAAAAAACACAACCAAAACTTCCTTTTTTTACGCCGAAGGAATTTTTGACAGAGGCGCAAGTTATAATAGTACAGATGCTTTTGTCAGCCAGACTTTAACTCATTTAGACAAGAAAAATATTGGGCTTGAACTGAGTTTTGAATATCAAATTTCAATAACATTAAAATCGACTTTTTCTGCTGCTTATGGCAATTATACCTACAATAGTAACCCAAATGTTTCAATAACAAATGATGCAAATGTAGCCAAAGGAGACAGTCAGGCAACTTTTGATTTTGGAGAATCTTATCTTAAAAATTACAAACAATCAGGCATGCCGCAACAAGCCTATTCATTTGGATTGGAATATCGAGATCCGAAATATTGGTGGCTGGCATCGAACATTAATTATATAGCGGAAAGTTATATCGATGTTTCACCCATTGCAAGAACAGCAAGGTTTTATAAAAATTCGATAAGCGGTCTGGTCTTTCCCGAAGCGACAGAAGAGCGCACATTTACATTATTAAAACAAGAAAAATTTGATCCAATGGTACTTTTAAATGTTTCCGGAGGGAAGTCGTGGAGAATCTCCCGAAAATACATTGGGCTTTTTGCGAGCATAAATAATGTTTTGGATTTAACTTATAAAACAGGCGGTTTTGAACAAGCCAGAAATGCCAATTTTAGAGCACTTAATCAAGATGTATCAAGTGGAACGCCGTCTTTTGGACCCAAATATTTTTACGGATACGGACGAACTTATTTCGTGAATCTGACCATCAGTTTATAAAAATTTAAAAACATATTTCTAATGAAAAATAGATTCTTAATTCTCTTTTTAGCATCATTATTCGCCTTTTTTTATAGTTGTAATAATGAAGTTGAAATTCCAAAATTAGCATGTACACAACCTGATTTAACGATAAATCAAACGGTTCAAAAAGTCAAAGATATGTCAGGTTTAGTTCCCAAACAATACAGTTATAATGATGTAATTGAGGCATACGTTGTATCAAGTGATCAGGAAGGAAACTTTTTTAAGGCAATTTCATTTCAAACTTTGGCAACGGACAAAACACCAGCAATAGGATTTAGTATTCCGGTTGATGTTTCAAATTCCTATATTGATTTTCGTATTGGAAATAAAGTTTACATAAAACTTAAAAATCAGTTTACAGATCTGTATTTTGAAGGTTTACGCATCGGAAGTTTGTATGTAAGTAATGCCGGAGATCCAACAATTGGGAGGGTTTCGCAAAATGATTATAAAAATGTATTAAATGCTTCCTGTACAATTATTGATGAAAGTCAGTTGGTTCAGACGGTTTCTATTGAAGAAGCATTAAACGAAAGTAAACTCAATACATTAATAGAATTAATAAATGTGCAATTTACGGAAGCAGCAATTGGACGACATTATTTTGAAGAATCAAATAATGTTGGAGGTTCTACAAATTGGAATTTAAGAGATAAAACAGGAAATCAAATTATATTCAGAACAAGTGGTTATGCCAGTTTTGCAGATCATTTTGTACCCGAAGGAAGTGGAAAAGTCAGAGGGATATTGACAAAATTTGGATCAGATTATCAATTGATGATCAGGTCAGAAGAGGATGTAGAAATGAACGGGAAAAGAAACATTCCGTTTTTTGATGAAGATTTTCAAACGGTAAAGAATAATGTGAATTTTGCTTTGCCGGGTTGGAGTAATATTGTGCAAAAAGCTTCAAAATTATGGAAAAGCATGTTGTATGCCGGAAACGGATATGCAGAGTTTAATACAACAAGTACAACAGCTGCCGAAAATGTTGCATGGCTCGTAACTCCAAAAATCAATTTAGGCGATTATAAAAATGTGGTATTTTCTTTTAGAAGCGCACAACATGATTTAAAAGTTGATTCGCCATTGAATTCATTAGAAGTTTATGTGTCAACAGACTTTAACGGATCAAGTGTTACTAAAGCAAATTGGACAAAACTAGAGGCTAATTTTCCATCATTGTCAACGCCTTCGCGACAGTTTATAAGTTCAGGAGGAATTGATTTGTCTTCATATTCGGGAAATATTCATATTGCATTTAAATACATCGGATCTGGAAAAGATAAAACGCTTAACGGTGCTTTTATGGTGGATGATGTTAGAATTTTTGGCGAAAAGTAGGTTGTGTTTTCTTTAAAAATATATTTAAAGTGTTGATTTTTAGATAATAATTTAATAGTGTACTGTTTTTGAGATTTAAACTGTTAAAAATTGATAGAATTTTGTATTTTGGTCATCCCAAACTAATACAAATACTACATGAAAACCTACTTTATCGCCATCATGATGATGGTTTTACCATGCATGCTGCACAGTCAGGACAGCCCGGTTCGATTAAAACAAATTAACATTGTCAAAACAAATTATCAAAACTCTAAAGATGGAGAAATCGTAAATAAAACGGTTTTGTTCAAAGACGGAAAAATCCAGACTATTACAACTTCTGATGTTATACAGCATTTCTTTTACAATCCTAAAGGACTTTTGGATATGACCGTAAAAGACAAAGTTGGAAGTGATTGGAAAGAAGTCGTAAATTACTCTTATGATGCTGATAATAACATTACAAAATTTGTAAAGAAATATCAGGAAGGACCTGATTATATTACTAAAGTTGTGACATTTGCTTATGAAGGCGCAAGGATAAAAGTAACAACTAAAAAAAGTACAAATCATCAGAATTTAGTTGATGATATAGAATATATCGTTGAAAACGGAATTATCGTAAGACGTACTTCACGTGATAGAAATAAAGCAATTATTGGTAAAATCGAATATGTTTACACCAATGATAATGTTGTAAAACATAAAGGTTTGGTTGGAGATAAAATTTCTAAAACCTATACTTTTGATGACAAAAAATCTGTAGATCAGTTAATTGTTCAAAGTCTTTTTGGAGATAATTATAAAGTAATTGTACCGATGATTTCTTATCATGAAGACGAATTTAGTTTTGAAGCAATCTCTTATAATAACGAAGTAAACTTTAGTCCATCGTCTGCAGTTTTAGTTGCTGTAAGTAGAAAATACAAATACAATAAATTAAATTTTCCGATTTCATGTTCTCAAATTGAAGAAAATGGAATTGTAAAAACTGAAAAAACATTTATTTACGAATAGTTTTTGTCTTTCGACTTAATTTAAAAACCATTTAAAAATTAGATTTTATTGAGATTAAGTTCTTGATATTTTTAATTTTTGAATGGTTTCTGTTTTTAGGAAACATGATAAAATGCTAATAAGAACTTAAAAAAGAAATTCTGTAAGCGTTAGTACCTTACAAATCATTAAATTTGCACCTTATTCAAAGCTATGTTAGAAAAAGAAGTTATAAATTTTGAGAGAACAGCCATTGTTGGTATTGTGACTCAAAACCAAAGTGAGGAAAAACTTAACGAATATCTGGATGAATTGGAGTTTTTGACTTTTACCGCTGGTGGTGAAGTTATTAAACGCTTTTCTCAAAAAATGGAGCGCCCAAACCCAAAGACTTTTGTTGGAACAGGAAAAATAGAAGAAATCAATCTTTTTGTAAAAGAACATGATATATCGACTTTAATATTTGATGACGAATTATCACCATCGCAGCAAAAAAATATTTCTAAAATTATAGATTGTAAAATCTTGGACAGAACCAATTTGATTCTGGATATTTTTGCGCAAAGAGCCGAAACTTCATACGCAAGAACTCAGGTTGAGTTGGCGCAATGTATCTATTTATTGCCAAGACTTTCGGGATTATGGACACACCTTGAGCGTCAAAAAGGTGGTATTGGTATGCGTGGTCCGGGAGAAACGGAGATCGAAACCGATAGACGTATTGTACGTGACAGAATTTCGTTATTGAAAGATAAAATCAAAACGATTGACAAACAAATGGGTGTTCAACGAAGCAATCGTGGCGCGATGGTGCGTGTTGCATTAGTTGGTTATACCAATGTTGGAAAATCGACTTTGATGAATGCTGTTGGTAAAAGTGATGTTTTTGTTGAAAATAAATTGTTTGCAACTCTGGATACAACAGTTCGAAAAGTGGTTATTAAAAACTTGCCATTTTTGCTTTCAGACACTGTAGGATTTATTAGAAAATTGCCAACACAATTGGTTGATTCTTTTAAAAGTACGCTTGATGAAGTTCGTGAAGCAGATTTGTTGTTGCACATTGTAGACATTTCGCATCCTGATTTTGAAGATCATATTGAATCTGTAAATCAGACTTTGCAGGATATAAAAGCACATGAAAAACCAGTTATAATGGTTTTTAATAAAATCGATGCTTATAAACATTTGACGATTGATGAAGATGATTTAATGACGGAAAAAACGCCAAGACATTATACACTTGATGAGTGGAAAACGACTTGGATGCATCGTTTAGGCGAAGATAATGCACTGTTTATTTCGGCGACGAATAAAGAAAATTTTGAGGAGTTTAGAGAAAGAGTTTATGAAGCTGTTCGTCAGATTCATATCACGAGATTTCCTTATAATAAATTCTTGTATCCGGATTATAAAGACGCAATCGAAAAAGAAGAAGAACAAGATCAAGAATAAATAGAAATTTTTACAGCAAAGAGCGCAAAGATTTTTATATTGAAAGTATCTCATAAAACACAAAGTTCGCAAAGCTAAATCTATATAGCTTTGCGAACTTTGTGTTTATTAAGCGCAATCTAAGAAAAGACTTTTGCGCTTTTTGCGGTAAAATACAGTTTCAGATTAAAATCCGAAATTAACTCCTAAGCCAAATACTTCTCTCGTTTGAAAACCTTGAAAAGCATTGTCATCATAAATTGCCTGAAAGGATAAATTAGCAGATAAAAATTTATTTACTTTCATGATAATATTCAATGAGTAATTGATATCTACGTTTTGAGGATCTTCTAAATAGTTAGAATATAAATTCAGAATATTTTCGGCAGTCACGTTGGTCATAATGGCTAATTTGTAATAAACAGAAGCATAAAAACCAAGTTCGTAACGCATCGTTTTATTCGCGTCTACACCAAAATAATCTCCACTAACATAAGGTAAACCTGTTGCCTGATCGATACCTGAAGTATAAGCACCATCAACAAAAGTGAACTTTGAGGTTAAAGGCGCAAAATTTATTTTCAGATTATCATCTTTTGTCCAGTAAATACCGGGACCGGTAGTAAGATAACCCGGAGACATGAATTTTGTATTTTCCGTTCTGATTTCTTTTCCATTCTCATCTTTTCCATACAAATAACCAGTTGAGAATTGAGTTCTGAAATTTAGAAAATAAGAGTAATACCATTGACCAAAAGCCTTTTTTCCAAGAATTGAATTGAATTCAAAGCGGTCATCAGTTTTCTTTTCGAAGTCAGCATTTTTAGTTTGCAAAAGTCCGTAAGACGCTAAAACTTTGTTGTCCCAGGTAAGATCGTTCTTTTTGTAATTGAAATCATAGTTGATTCCTAAAGTACCTGAAAAACTATCTTCACCTCCAGCAATCCAATTGTTGAAGCTTGATTGATTTAATAAAAGAGAAACGGTTCCTTTTGTTTTCCAGCCTTCACCTTCGATAGTGTCATTTATTTTCTTGACTGCTTTTTCGGTATTCTGAATTAATTCTTTTTCTGAATTTTGGGCTTGAACAAAAGTTAAGTTCGCTAAAACGAAGAGTAATAAAGCTAGCTTTCTCATGGTTTTTAATTTAAGTGTATTAACAAATATACTAAAAACCGAGAAAAGGTGTAGGATTTATTGTCTATAAAAGGAAGTTATTTCTTGGATTCTTTGTATAAAGGTACTGCAGAACAAGCTTCGCCATACATAATGCTTCTTGCAAATGGCTGTAAGTAAGTTGTCGCCAAAATATACGCGCGCATAGGAACTGGTTTTCTGGAACAGCCTTTTACAATAACGGGTTTGCTTTTGTATGCCGAGTAATCAATTGTAGGCAAGATTTCTTCGTATAAACTAGCGTCAAGATCTTCTATTGTTCCATTTACTACTTTTTTGGCAAATGGAGCTAATTGTACTGCTACTAAAATTAATGCCCAAGCAGGAACTATAGCATCTGTACTGCAATTTACTGCCACATATTGATCTTGATATTGTGACCAATCGTGATTTTTTAAATGCTCTCTAAAGTCTTTTTCTTTCAATAAAAAACCTTCTAAAAGCCATTGCGAAATATCAATTTGCACACGAGCTCCTTTTGGATAATAATCCTCAAGATCAAAAACTTCTAATGCGCTATTGGCAACTTTATTAATGATTTCTTCCATAAGTGAAGTCTTAAAGTTTTAAAGTTGAAAGTCACAAAGCCATTAACTTTTGACTTTATGACTTTCAACTTTATGACTATTTATTAAAGCATTCCTAATTCTAATTTTGCTTCTTCGCTCATTAAATCTTTACTCCAAGGCGGATCAAAAGTAATTTCAACATCAACATCTTTAATGTTTTCAATTGTTTTTACTTTTTCTTCAACTTCTCTTGGTAAACTTTCCGCAACAGGACAGTTTGGAGACGTTAAAGTCATTAAGATTTTTACTTCGAAATCAGTATTTACCATTACGTCATAAATCAAACCTAATTCGTAAATATCTACAGGAATCTCTGGATCGTAAATGCCTTTTAAAACTTTTACAATTGATTCTCCTAATTCGTTTGTGTCTATTTCTTGTTCCATTTTTTGTGTGTTTTACCATATAAGTTATATAAGTTCATTTAAGCATTGCACTTATTATTATATGGTTATTCTTTATTTGTTAATCTTCTAACCAACGGTATAATTCGTTGATATATGTTTTTTGACCTTCGTGATAAATATTTGTAACATTGAAATTTATCATTAGTCCTATCGGAGATTTTAAAAGCTTCATGTATGACATTAATTTTGCAATATGAATTGGTATAATTTTATCAACAGCTTTTAATTCCAGAACTAAGCAGTTTTCAATAAATAAATCACATCTTAAATCAGATTCCAATTTTACGCCTTTATATTCAACCGGAATTATTAATTCAGATTGAAAATTAATTCCTCTTAAAGATAATTCCTTAATCATACATTTATGATAAATATTCTCTAAAAGTCCGGCTCCAATATTTTTATGAACTTCAATTGCTGCACCATTTACATGGTAAATTAAATCAGTCAAATATTTCTTTGTAATCATGCTTTCTTAGCAAGATATAAAAATAAAAAGAAAGATAAAACTTACTTTAATTGTTTTTTACTATATAATAGAACTTCATTTAACAGCAAACTTAAATGTTCTTTATTTTGTTTGCAAAGTAAACACAAAGCTTATATTCTCTTATATAACTTATATGGTTTAAAAATTTAGTTTTTGTTTTTTGAATCAAAAGCCAAAGCGTACATTTTGATATTTTTAATCATCGAAACCAATCCGTTTGCGCGAGTGGCTGATAAATGTTCTTTTAAACCAATGTCGTCAATAAATTGAGTGTCGGCATTTATAATATCTTCAGCTTTTTGATTAGAGAATGCACGAATTAAAATCGCAATAATCCCTTTAGTTAAAATAGCGTCACTATCTGCAGTGAAAACAATTTTATCATCGTTTTGTTCACCTTGCAACCATACTTTTGATTGACAACCTTTGATTAAATTCTCGTCAGTTTTGTATTCTTCTTTGATTAACGGAAGACTTTTTCCCAATTCGATGATGTACTCATAACGCTGCATCCAGTCATCAAACATCGAAAATTCGTCTATTATTTCGTTTTGTATTTCTTTTATTGTCATAATTATTCTTTCGTAAAATCCAGTAGCAAATTTACCAATTTTTCTATTTCCTTTGGAGGATTGCCATTGTCGAAACCTTTAGTTTCATATGTTTTCTGATTCTGGACAACTTTTAAGTTTCCAATTGCAGCGCCATCATAAAAACGTTTTTCACTTGGAGCTTTTAGAGTTGGAATACTTTCTAAGTTAATCTTTGAAAATTCTGCTGCAATTTGTTTCCATTTTGCGTCGCTTATTTTGCTTTCTACAGCTTCGGTATTTTTACCATTTATAATAGAAACTGTTTTATTTTGAACCATTATCTTTTTGTAAAGACCACGAGACATTGCAGAATATTCTATTTGTGTACTTGTCATATCGGCTGTTTTTTGACTTGAACAACTTGTCCCGATGAAAATCGTTAAGAGCAATAAAGATAATATTTTCATATAAAGAGTTTTTTTTAGCTTAACATGGTTTTTGCTTTTTTAACCGCTTCAACCATTGTGTCAATTTCTTCGATTGTATTGTAAAAAGAAAATGAAGCACGAATAGTTCCCGGAATACAGAAAAAATTCATAATAGGTTGAGCACAATGATGTCCGGTTCTAACGGCAATTCCTAATTTATCGATAATTGAACCAATATCATAAGGATGAATTCCGTCAATATTAAACGAAACCACAGAAGCTTTATTTTTTCCGGTTCCGTAAATTTTCAAACCTTCAATTTCTAACAAACGCTTTGTCGCGTGCGCTAATAATGCATTTTCTTGTTCCTGAATATTATCAAAACCAATGTTGTTTAAATAATCAACAGCAGTTCCTAAAACAATTCCTCCAGCAATATTTGGAGTTCCCGCTTCAAATTTATGAGGAAGATCAGCGTAAGTCGTTTTCTCGAAAGTAACTTCTTTGATCATTTCTCCGCCACCTTGATAAGGAGGCAATTTATTTAACCATTCTTCTTTTCCGTATAAAATTCCGGTTCCGGTTGGACCACACATTTTATGCCCTGAAAAAGCATAAAAATCACAATCTAAATCCTGAACATCCGGTTTTAAATGCGGAACTGCCTGAGCGCCATCAATCAAAACAGCTGCACCAACCGCATGTGCTTTTTCAATAATATATTTGATAGGATTTATGATTCCTAATGCGTTCGAAATATGATTTACAGTAACAACTTTAGTTTTCTCTGAAAGTAAAGCGTCAAAAGCTTCCATGATCAATTCGCCATTTTCATTCATCGGAATAACCTTAAGAGTTGCTCCGGTTTTCTCGCATAACATTTGCCAAGGCACAATATTGCTATGATGTTCCAGTGAAGAAACTACAACTTCGTCTCCAGGTTTTAAAATAGAAGCAAAACCATTTGTTACAAGGTTGATTCCGTGTGTTGTTCCAGAAGTAAAAAGTACTTCATGCGAAAATTTAGCATTAATATGATGTTGGATTTTCACTCTTGAAATCTCATAAGCATCAGTTGCCAATTGACTTAATGTATGAACGCCACGATGAATATTGGCATTGATTTCCTGATAATATTTTGCGATTGCATCGATCACAATTTGTGGCTTTTGCGAAGTTGCGCCGTTATCAAAATAAACCAAAGGTTTTCCGTTTACTTTTTCCGAAAGTATCGGAAAATCAGCTCTTATTTTTTGGATGTCTAACATGTCTTATTTAGAAAAATTCTATTTACAAAAGTACTAAAACTAAATTGTTTTATGCGGCTATTCCATAATTTCCTTTTATGGCGCCATCAATTAGAAGCTGATATGTTGATTCTGTAAAATTTGATTCTATTTTGTAAACATTATGAGTTATAATTCTAAATTGACTCATAATATCGTGAACATAAATTAATTATATTGCATTAAAAACATCTAACTATAATTATGAAAAAATTTCTCAAATTACTTGCGCTTGTTTTAGTTCTTGCATTTCTGTATTTTGGATTCACAACTTATCCGAAACTTGATTTGATTTCCGGCTTTTCAGCCAAAAGTATTGCGTCGGGTCATTTTTTAGATCATAGATCGAAAGAATTAATCGAGAAAACCGACAATGATATTGATATGATTGATTTGGCAACAAATACAATTAATGATGCTGGAAAATTTGCAACTTCAAATGTTTATGGCTTAAAAGAGCGAAAAGCAATTTATCGCGAAGGACTTGGAGCAACTTTGATTAATGATGATTATGATGTTTCGAAGCCATATTTGCTTCCAAAGAGAACCAAATTGGTAAATAATCTTCCTTTTCCTTACGGGAATAATGAACCGAAGGATTCTGCTTTTTCGAATGTTGATTATTCAAAATTGAAGAAAGTCATTGATGATTCTTTCGATAAAAATGGAGGAAAAGCAAAACGTACTCGCGCCGTTGTAGTTTTATATAAAGACAAATTGATTGGCGAAAAATACGATACTGGTTTTAATAAAGACAGTAAAATTCTAGGTTGGTCGATGACAAAAAGTATTACAAGTTCTGCTTTTGGAGTTTTAGCCAAACAAGGAAAAATTGATATTTATAAACCGGCTCCAATTGCCGAATGGAAAAATGATGATCGTAAAATTATCACGATAAATGATTTACTTCATATGAATTCCGGTTTAGAATGGGAAGAGAATTACAGTACGATTTGCGATGCTACAAAAATGCTTTTTCAGGCCGAAGATATGGGGAAAGTTCAAATGGATAAACCGGCACAATTCAAACCAGATACACATTGGAATTATTCTTCAGGAACAACTAATTTATTATCCAGAATTTTAAGAGCACAATTTAAAACGCAACAAGAATATCTTGATTTTTGGTACAGTGCTGTAATTGACAAAATCGGAATGAATTCGATGATTGTCGAGCAAGATATGTCGGGAACTTTTGTTGGTTCGTCATACGGATGGGCGACACCACGGGATTGGTCGAAATTTGGATTATTATATCTCCATAAAGGAAATTGGAATGGAGAACAAATTCTGGACGAAAGCTGGGTAAAATATACAGCAACTCCAACAAATACTTCAGAAGGAAAATATGGTGCTCAGTTTTGGTTAAACGCTGGAGGGAAATTCCCTGATGTTCCTCGTGATATGTTTTATTGCAGCGGATATCAAGGTCAAATGGTGGCAATTATTCCGTCTCTGGATATGGTAATCGTGAGAATGGGAGTGAAGGAAGAAGAACCGGGATTTGATTTTAATGGCTTTTTAAAAGGGATAATTTCTTCGGTTAAAAAATAAATTTATAATGAAAAATTATCTATTACCTATTTGTTTTGTAATTATTGGTTGGCTTCTTGCAGGTTTTGGATTTACGACACCATTGGGACATCCAATAAGTACAATTTCTTTTTTCCTTGGATTAAGCCTTTTTTTCCTTGGATTTATATTGCTTTTTACAGTAAAAAAATAGTTTAGATACAGAAAACCCGACAGGTTTTTAAAACCTGTCGGGTTTGAATATAATGCCGAATAGAATTTTCTACAAATCAAATCCTAAATTCACGCCCAATTTCATGGCAATGATTTTAGTAATTCTTTGTTTTAATTCTGGTATTTTAATGCTTTCGATAACGGCATTTGAGAATGCGTACATCAATAAAGCTTTAGCTTCTTTTTTCGGGATTCCACGAGATTGCATGTAGAACATTGCAGTTTCATCAAGTTGTCCAACTGTACAACCGTGAGAACATTTTACGTCATCAGCAAAAATCTCTAATTGTGGTTTTGCGTTGATAGTAGCTTTATCACTCAATAAAATGTTATTGCTTTTTTGGAAAGCATTTGTTTTTTGAGCTTCTTTTTCTACCAAAACTTTTCCGTTGAAAACTCCTGTTGAACGATCAGAGAAAATTCCTTTATAATCCTGGAAACTTTCGCAATTTGGCGTTGCGTGGTTTACCAAAGTATAATGATCAACGTGTTGTTTGTCATTTAGGATAGAAATTCCGTTAAGGGTACTTGTCAATCTTTCACCAAAGTGATAAAAATTCAAATTGTTACGAGTCAAATTTCCTCCAAAAGAGAAAGTGTGCACATAAGCATGACTTTCTTGTTGTTGCGAAACGTAAGTGTTGTCAATTAAATTGGCTTCACTATTATCGTTTTGAATTTTGTAATAATCAACAATCGCACGTTTTTGAGCAAAAATCTCTGTAACCGAATTGGTTAAAACAGGATTTTCATTCAAACTTTGGTGGCGCTCGATAATTTGAACATGTGAATTTTCGCCCACAATAACCAAATTTCTTGGCTGAACCATTAATGCAGCTTCATTTCCAGTTGAGAAATACATAATCTCAATTGGCTTATCTGCAACTTTTTTCTTCGGAATATTAATAAAAGCTCCTTCACTTGCAAAAGCAGTATTCAATGAAGTCAAACTATCATCTTTACTTGCGATTTGATTGAAGTAAGTATCAATAATCATTTTATATTTTGGTTTGGTCAATGCCGATGACATCAAACAAACATCGATTCCGTCATGTGTTGTAGAAGATAAATGCGAACTAAAAACGCCATCGATAAATACCAATTTATAAGTGTCGATTTCGTGTAAAAAGTATTTTTTTACCTGATTAAATTCAATTGCATTTTCTTGCTTAGGAAAAACCGTAAAGTCATTTTTTAAGATGGCGTTTAGCGATGTATATTTCCAAGCTTCTTCTTTTTTGGTTGGGAAACCTTTATTTTCAAAGTTTTTTAAAGCATTTGTGCGTATGTCGTGTAAATCTGAATGTACATCGACACGCTCTTCAAAAGCCATAAAAGACGATACTAATTTTTCTTTTAAATCCATTTTGTTTTTGTTTCCTTCGGTGTTTCAGGTTTCAAGTTTCAGGTTGCCTGTTGTGACTTAATTCCTTTGAATCCGTATTGTTTCAGTTTCAGGTTTTCTACTGAAACTTATTTCCTTTGAAATCTTTTTTATTGAGATAAGTAATAAAGTTTTTTATTTTACCACTTAAATTTCCGTAATCTGTTTTTAAAGCTTCAAATTTTTGCTCCGAAATATATTCAAAATCAAAAACTCTATAAAGCTGAGATCTTGTTTCTCCTGCAGAACCTTTTGCTATTGATAGAAATTGTCGAAACTCTAAATTCCCATCTCTTTCAAATCCTTCAGCAATATTATCCATCACTGAGCCAGAAGAAGCTTTTATTTGATTTTTAAATCTGAGATCTGATCTTAACTCTGTATGAACTGCGATAAGATGAACTTCTTTCGCTAATCGTCGAGCTTCTTTCCAAATTTCTAAATCCTCAAATCTGTTAATTGTTGCCATATTTCTGTTTTTTAATGCTTAAGTTTAAACCTACAAATGTAGCTCAACTTGAAACTAAAAAAACATGAAACTTGAAACAAATTTAATTCTCTGCTTTAATCCAGTCGTATCCTTTTTCTTCCAATTCGTAAGCCAATTCTTTTCCGCCTGATTTTACGATTCTTCCGTTGTAAAGAACGTGAACGAAATCCGGAACGATATAATCTAACAAACGTTGGTAGTGTGTGATTACGATAATTGCGTTTTTCTCACTTTTCAATTTGTTAACTCCATTAGCAACAATTCTTAAAGCATCGATATCAAGACCAGAATCGGTTTCGTCAAGAATAGCTAATTTTGGCTCTAACATTGCCATTTGAAAGATTTCGTTTCTTTTTTTCTCTCCTCCGGAAAAACCTTCGTTTAAAGAACGAGATAAAAATTTACGATCGATTTCTAATAATTCAGATTTCTCACGAATTACTTTTAGCATTTCGTTAGCCGGCATTTCGGCTTGACCATTTGCTTTACGAGTTTCGTTGATTGCAGTTTTCATGAAGTTTGTAACACTTACTCCAGGAATTTCTACAGGATATTGAAACGAAAGGAAAACTCCTTTGTGTGCTCTTTCTTCTGGAGCAAGATCAGCAAGATCTTCTCCGTCAAGGAAAACTTCTCCGTCAGTAACTTCGTAGTTTTCGTTTCCGGCAATTACAGCCGAAAGGGTACTTTTTCCAGAACCGTTTGGTCCCATGATAGCGTGTACTTCGCCAGCTTTAACTTCTATATTAATTCCTTTAAGGATTTCTTTATCACCAATTGAGGCGTGAAGGTTTTTTATTGATAACATTGTTTTTTTTATTTTATATAAATGTCAATTCTATTTTTGTTGTTTGGTTTAGGATGTCTGCATTAAAATGTGCGTGTCCTAAATATTCCATGCCTAAATAATCGGCTGATTTTTTGAAAGGGATGTAAAAACTTTCTTCAATTTCATTGTCGTGTGAATTTGATATCACGCCAATTTTCTTTCCTCTAAGTTTTCTTCCGGTTTCTTTTTCAATTCGGATTAAATCCGAAAAACGATCAAAGAAAACCTTCATAATTCCACTCATATTATACCAATAAATTGGTGTTGCAAAAATTAAGGTGTCGTACTGTTCGAGTATTCTTCTTATTAAAGGAAGAAAATCATCCTCTTTGTTTTTGCTTTCGTAATCATAATAAGAAATACTATAATCACTTAAGTCAATTACATCGATTCCGGTATCTTTAGAAATTTCATCAACAATTCGGGTTGTGTTTCCGTTTTTTCTGGATGAACCTAAAATGATTACTTTTTTACCTTCCATTTTGCAATTAACCTACAGATCCTTCTAAAGAAATCTCTAATAATTTTTGAGCTTCAACAGCAAATTCCATTGGTAATTTGTTCAATACATCTTTACTGAAACCATTTACAATTAAGGCAATCGCTTTTTCAGTCGGAATACCTCTTTGGTTACAATAAAAAACCTGATCTTCTCCAATTTTACTTGTAGTTGCTTCGTGCTCTATTTTAGCCGATGGATTTTTACTTTCGATATAAGGGAAAGTATGCGCTCCACAATTGTTTCCCATTAAAAGAGAATCACATTGTGAAAAGTTACGAGCATTTTCAGCTCTTGGGCTAATTTGCACTAATCCACGGTAACTGTTTTGTGATTTACCAGCTGAGATACCTTTAGAAATAATAGTCGATTTAGTATTTTTACCTAAATGGATCATTTTAGTTCCCGTATCTGCTTGTTGATAATTATTGGTAACGGCGATTGAATAAAATTCTCCTACCGAATTATCTCCTTTTAATACACAAGAAGGATATTTCCAGGTTACAGCAGAACCAGTTTCTACTTGTGTCCAAGAAATTTTTGCGTTTGTTTCGCATAAACCTCTTTTAGTTACGAAGTTATAAACTCCACCTTTTCCTTCTTTGTTTCCTGGGAACCAGTTTTGAACGGTAGAATATTTAATTTCGGCGTCATCCATAGCAATTAATTCAACTACAGCAGCGTGCAATTGATTTTCGTCACGACTTGGTGCAGTACAACCTTCAAGGTATGAAACGTAACTTCCTTCATCAGCAATAACAAGAGTTCTCTCGAATTGTCCTGTTCCTGCCTGATTGATTCTGAAATAAGTTGAAAGTTCCATTGGGCAACGAACGCCTTTTGGAATATAACAGAAACTTCCGTCAGAGAAAACTGCTGAGTTTAATGCTGCATAGAAGTTGTCTTTTTGAGGTACAACAGTTCCTAAATATTTACGAACTAATTCCGGATGTTCTTTTATAGCTTCTGAAATTGGACAGAAAATAATTCCTTTTTCAGCCAAAGTTTTCTTGAAAGTAGTAGCTACAGAAACAGAATCGACAACAATATCCATAGCGACATTGTTCATCATTTTTTGTTCATCGACAGAGATTCCTAACTTTTTGTACATTTCAAGAAGTTCCGGATCTACATCATCTAGAGTTTTGTTTGGATCTACTTGTTTTGGAGCAGAATAGTATGATATTGCCTGAAAGTCAGGTTTCTCATAATGAACGTTTGCCCATTCCGGTTCGATCATTTCTTTCCATGCACGAAAAGCCTCGATACGCCAATCGGTCATCCATTGTGGTTCTTCTTTTTTAAGAGAAATAGCTCTTACGATATCTTCGTTTAAGCCAATAGGAAATGTATCTGATTCAATATCAGTGTAAAATCCGTATTCGTATTCTTTAGTTTCGAGTTCGATTTTTAAATCGTCTTCAGTGTATTTTGACATTTTTTAGTTTTTTAAAACGCTTAAAAAATAGAATTCCTTAAGCGTTTAAATTTTTGCTTTCGTTAAATTCTTTTTAATTTATAGCGAAAAAGATTCTCCGCAACCACAAGTTCTGCTGGCATTTGGATTATTAAATACAAAACCTTTTCCGTTTAATCCACCAGAGAATTCCAGAATTGTTCCGGCTAAATATAGGAATGATTTTTTTTCAACTGCAATTGTTATGTCGTTGTCTACGAATATTTTATCGTCGTCGCCTTTGGTTTTGTCAAATTTTAAGTCATAAGACAAACCAGAGCATCCGCCACTTTTCACGCCTACTCTTACGTAGTCGCTAGCAGCATCAAAACCATCGTCTTTCATTAAATCGATGATTTTCTTTTTAGCTGTATCAGAAACTTTTATCATTGTTTATGGTATTTGTTTTTATTTTCAACCGAATTTTCTTTAAAATCGTAATTTTAATATTACAATTTAAAACGCTGTAACTCAATGTTGAAATGAAATTATCTGCAAAGATACGACTTAAAAACCTTTTTCCATAACGGTTCACATTATTATAACAAATGTTAAAATAGATAGAACTTATTTTGATGTATTATCAAGAGAAATAAGATTTGAATGTTTAATGCTTAACGAAAAAGGGTTTCTTTTTTCTAAAGTTAAAAAACCGTATTTATACCTGTTTGTGCTGACAAATTATTGGTATTTTTGCAAAAAATTGTGAGTAATTATGAAAAAACAGTACAAAGATAAGTGGTTAAAAGCACTTTTAGCGGTGTTTTTTGTTTTTGGAATAGGTGCTACAGTCTTTATTTTTAGTAAAGAGTCAAATGAAATTGTTGAGAAAAGTAAAGAAGGATCAAGTAGTTCCGGAAATTTAAAATTAAGTCAGGAAGATCTTGCGCAAAAGAATATTTTGGATTCTTTAACGAATTTAAAGTTGGCTTATGATCAGGCTATACTTGAGAAAACGGAATTATCGCAACAATTAGAAATCGAAAGAAAGAACATTGAAAATTTGATGGAAATCATTAAAGTTTCTAAAAATCCTTCGGTTGAACAAATACATATTTATAGAAAACAACTTTCAGATATGAACACTGCATTAGTATCGAAAGGAATAGAAGTTAAAAATTTAAAATCTCAGAATAAAAGTTTATTAACTGAAATTGAAAGCCAGAATGTTGTCATGTACCAACAAAAAGCTGAAAATGACACTTTGATTTCCAAACAAAAAAAATTAGAATCAACGTTAAAAGATGCTTCGAGATTATCCTTAAATACCTTTAAAGTGATTGCGCTTCGCGAAAAAAAATCTGGTAAAGAACTGGAAACTGATAAAGCAAAAAGTGCAAAGAAGTTAAAAGTTAGTTTTTCGATCAATGGAAATTCTGTTGCTAAAACAGGAAAAAGAGTATTTTATATTCAGGTTCTGGATCAAAATAATACTGTTTTGGGCGAGAATAAACTAATAGAATTCGGCAATGATAAAGCGTTAGTTTATAGTTTTATTGTCTCAGTAGATTTTCAGGGAAAACCAGCAAATGTGTATGGAATTTTAGATTCTGGAGATGATCATTTTGTTAAAGGAACCTATTTTGTCAACTTCTTCGACAAACAAGAAATCATGGGAAGCGCTTCAATTACTTTGGAATAAAAATTTTTAGCCCGCGGATTTCTGCTGATTTAACAGGTTTTCGCTGTGTTTTATTTATATCAAGGCGTAAAAAATAATATGTGTAAATCTGCTAAATCCGTAAAATCTGTGGGCAATTTAACAACTAGAGTTAGTTTAAGGAGATTGGATTTCCTAGCTTTGTTTTCTTATTAGAAAATTACGCTTATGAAACTTTACCCTATAGAATCCGGAAATTTTAAGTTAGACGGAGGCGCAATGTTTGGTGTTGTGCCCAAAACAATCTGGAATAAAACCAATCCTGCCGATGCTAATAATTTAATTGATATTGCAGCTCGTTGTTTACTTATTGAAGACGGAAATCGGCTGATTTTGATTGATACCGGAATGGGTGACAAACAATCTGAGAAGTTTTTTGGTTATTATTCGCTTTGGGGATCGCATTCTATAGACAAATCATTGGCTAAATATGGTTTTCACCGACATGATATTACAGACGTTTTTATGACGCATCTTCATTTTGATCATTGTGGAGGAAGTGTACAATGGAATTCAGCTAAAACAGGATACGAACCGGCCTTTAAGAATGCTAAATATTGGAGTAACGAGAATCATTGGGAATGGGCGACAAAACCAAACGCTCGTGAAAAAGCTTCATTTTTGTCCGAAAATATTTTGCCAATGCAGGAAAGCGGACAATTGAATTTTATAAAACGTCCTGAAGCTGATTTTGGCTTTTCTGAAGAAATGAATTTTGGAATTTATTATGTTGACGGACATACCGAAAAGCAAATGATTCCGCATATTAAATATCAGGATAAAACCATCGTTTTTTGTGCCGATTTATTGGCGACAGCAGGACATATTCCGTTGCCGTATGTTATGGGTTACGATACAAGACCTTTATTGACAATGCCGGAAAAATCTAAATTCTTGAACGCAGCGGCGGATAATAATTATTATTTGTTCTTAGAACATGACGCACACAATCAAATTATAACAGTTGAACATACAGAGAAAGGTGTTCGATTGAAAGAAGTATTTACTTGCGAAGAGATTCTTTAAAAAGAACTTTAAATCATAAAAAAATCCCATTTGCCGAGGCGAATGGGATTTTTTAGTTTTAACTAATTGTAATTATTCTACAATCACTTTTTTGGCAGAAGCCGCATCCTGATTGATTAAGTATACGTAATAAACTCCTCTTGGAAGTCCTGATAAATCGATTGTATTACTTGTATTTGCTGAATCTAAAGTAAAGGATCTTACAAGCTGACCTAAAGTATTATAAACAGTAGCTTTTTCTAAAGTTACATTACTAATGGTTACTTCTCCTTTTGTTGGATTAGGGAACATCACTACTTTTTCAAAAACAGAATCTTCAATGCCTAAATTTTTACAAGTTGTAGAATAGGTTGCTGAAGTTTCTTTAATTCCAGACCATTTTGAATTCGAAAATTCTACATTGTCAACCTGAATACAAGAAAGTGTCTTAATTTGCAAAAAGCTTGTATAATTCATAGGATCAACCATTTTTTTCCCAGTAACAGGTGGTACAATGAAGTTTTCATTATTTCCATTTTGCACATTTAAAGTTGTCAACGGATTAAGAACAAGATATACCAAAACTAATTTCTTATTTTGGGATAAATCCAGACTTGTAATATTATTTGAAGCCGCATTTAAACGTGTTAATTCTGTATTGTGGCTAAGGTCTAATGAAGTTAAATTGTTACTATAACATTGTAAAATATCTAACTTAAGATTGTTTGAAAGATTTAATGCTGAGATTTTGTTTAATTCACACAACAAAGTAATTAGATTGGCGTGATTTGATGTATCCAATGTCGTTAAGTTGTTAGATCCGCAAGAAATAATTTCTAATTCATTGTTTGCAGTCAGATCAAGTACGCTTAATGAATTATAATCAGCCGATAAGTAGTGAAGCTTTTTATTTTGCGATAAATCAATTGTTGAAATTTGATTTCCTGCAAAACTCAGGTTGAATAATTCTTTGTTTGTGCTAAGATCTAAATTGGTAATCTTATTATAATTTAAATCTAACTTAAGAAGTAAAGTGTTTTGACTAACATTGATTGTACTTAAGTTGTTAAGAGAAAGATCTAAATAAGTTAAAGATGTAAAATCTTCGATTCCGGTCGCATCAGAAATATTAGAATTGGAAAGATCTAAATAGGTAACTTTTTTGATACTAGCACTTAGAACTTTTCCATTCTTGCCGTCTTTGTCAATGTCTAAAGCAATCAGTTTATCTTCAAAATTAGGATCCGGAATTGAAGTGTAAGCATTACAATCTACATTATAACTTGCTGTTGCATCTTTAATGCTTGTCCAAGTTGTAGTTGCATAATCAGCATCTTCAACCTGAATACAAGTTAAATCTGCATTATTACTAAAGTTAGATCCTGAAGAAAAATTGGTTTTATCTCCGTTTTTCAAGTTTAAGCTCAATAGTTTATTATTGTTGCAATCTAAAGTTGCTAAAAGTTTGTTTTGAGATAAATTCAAATTTGAAATTAAATTCCCTGAACAATCCAGATTTTTCAGATTAGTAAAACCTTCTATTCCAGTTAAATCTTTAATAGAACTATTTGAAACGTTTAGCGTAAGCAATGATGAAATACTACTGTTTAAAACAGTTCCGTTTGTACCATCGGTATCGATTCCTAAATCAATTAATTTGGCTTCAAAAGCAAGGTCTGGAATAACAGTAACTGAAGAACAATCTACAGTCGAAAATCCAGCAGAAGCATCTTTGAAACTTGTCCAATATGTATTAGAATATAAAGCATTATCTACTAAGATGCACTTTAAAAATGGGTTGTTTTTAAGATTGATAGATGTATTTGTTATCGACTGATTGTTTCCATTCTTTAAGTTTATACTTGACAATTTGCTATCAGTACAAATTATTGCTGTTAAAGAAGTGTTTTTAGAAAGATCTAAAGTTGTTATTTGATTTGAAGAACACCATAAAGATCTCAATTTTTGGTTTTTGGTAACGTCGATATCCGTTAATTGATTTGATAAACAAGTAAAGTATTGTAAGTTATTATTATGCGAAACATCTATACTTGTAAAATTATTATTGTTGATTGATAAGTTTTCAAGTGCAATATTTTTTGAAACATCTAATGTTGTCAAAGTATTCCAGCTAACATTTAAATACGTTAAAGCTAAGTTTTGAGAAACATCAACGCTTGTTAATTTGTTTGACATAACACTTAAACTTGTCAACGAAGCAAAATCCTGAATTCCGGTTAAGTCTGTAATAAATGATCCATAAAGATCTAACTCAGTTATAGAAGAAATTTTAGAGGTTTCAATTTTTCCGTTCGGAGTTCCTGAATCAATTCCTAAAGCAATCAATTTGTTTTCAAAATTTACATCTGGGATCAAAGTATATAAAATACATTCAGTGTTGAAACTTGCCGTTTCATCTTTGAAAAATATACTAGTACTTGCGTTTGCAAATGATGGATTATCTACTGAAATACAACTTAAAGTTGGGTTTTTAACTAATAAAGCACCTTGGAAATTATTGTTATTTCCGTTTTTTAAGTTTAATGTTCTTAATTTATTTTCGGAAACATTAATGTAAACCAGTTTTGTGTTTTTAGAAATATCTAAGGTCGTTATTTGATTTTTATTAGCCTGCAAAGTAGTAAGTTCTGTATTCGCAGTCAGGTTCAAAGCTGTTAGATTATTGCCATGAGTGTATAATTCGATTAGTTTTGAATTCTTAGAAACATTCAAAGAAGACAAGTTGTTAAACTGACAATTAAGATATTCAAGAGCAGTAAAATCTTCAATACCTGTTAGATCGTTTATTTCGCTTAATTGAACATTTAAATCTGTAACTTTTGAAATTGATGCAGTTAGAACTTTTCCGTTTTTACCATCAATATCGATTTTCAAATCAATTAATTTTTGTTCAAAATTAGAATCCGGAATTAATGTAAAAGCATTACAATCTTCTGTAAAATAAGAAGTCTTGTCTAATTTTCCATTCCAATTATCATTAGAATAAATAGCATTATCAACCTGAATACAGCTTAAAGCCGGGTTTTTTGTAAAATTAACGCTAAACCAATCTAAGTTGGTGTTGAAACCATTTTTTAAGTTTAAAGTATTCAAAGCATTGTTTGAAAAATCAATTTTAATTAAAGCTGGATTTTTCACAATACTCAAACTTGTAATTAAATTATAAGCAACATTTACATCAGTCAATGCAATATTGTTGTCTAAACTTAGAGCAGTGATTTGATTTGTGCTAGAGTTTAAAACGCTCAATTTTTTGTTTGCACTAATATCAAGAGCTGTTAAGGAATTAGTAGAACAGTTTAAAGTTGTCAAAGCAGCAAAATCCTGAATTCCGGTTAAGTCTGCAATTGAACTGTTTGAAATGTCTAATGTTGTAATTGATGCAATATCTTCAGTAACAACTTTTCCATTTTTACCATCTTTATCTATATTTAATAGAATCAATTTATCTTCAAAATTTGGATCAGGAATCAAAGTAAAAGGTCTGCAATCTGTATTAAATTCGGCTGTTGCATCTTTAATAGCGGACCATGTTGCAACAGAATAAGCAACGTCATCAACCTGAATACATTTTAAATCAGGATTGTTAGAAAAATTAGAAAAAGTAAGATCTAAATTCGTATTTCCGCCATTTTTTAAATTTAAGGAAGTCAATTTATTATTCTCACAAGCCAATTCAGTTATTTTAGGATTTTTAGAAATATCTAAGCTTGTTAATTGATTGTCTAAACAATCGAAAAGAACTAATTCTGTGTTTTTTGAAACATTTATCTCTGTCAATTTGTTATCGTTACACATGAAGTTCTGAAGCAAAATGTTATTAGAAACATCTAAACTTGTGATTTGATTGGTGTAAGCGTAAAAATTTACCAATGCTGTGTTTTTCGAAACATTTATACCAGTAATCTGATTGTAACCGCAATTCAAATCGGTTAAAGCCAGGTTGTTTTCAACATTTAAATCTGTCAGTTTATTTATTGAACAGGAAAGATCTTTTAGTGCAGTTAATGTCGAAATATCTAAAGTCGTTAATTTATTAGCGCTACATCCTAAAGTAGTCAACGCTGTATTTTTAGAAACATTTAAAGTAACTAATTGATTTTTTTGAGCTTGTAAATTTTCTAATTTAGTATTGCTTGATAAATCTAAGTTTGTTAAAAGGTTTTGAGAAACATATAAGTCTGTTAAAGCCTTAAAATCCTGAATACCTGTTAAGTCTGAAATAGAACTTTTAGAAACATTTAAAGATGTTAATGAAGCAATATTTGATGTTAGTACTTTTCCGTTTTTACCATCTTTATCAATATCTAAAGCAATTAGTTTATCCTCAAAATTAGGGTCAGGAATCAAAGTATAAGTGCTGCAATCTAAATTATAAGAAGCTGAAACGTCTTTTAAAGTTGTCCAATTTGCATCTGAATAAGTTACATCATCAACCTGAATACAAGTTAATTTTAGATTTGAAGTAAAAGTTAGATTTGCTTTATCTAATAAAGTATTGTTTCCGTTTTGTAGATTCAAACTTTCAAGACTATTGATGTTACAACGAAAGATTGTTAACAATGGATTTTTTGAAACATCTAAAGTTTTTATTTTATTTTCTTCACAAGAGAATGTTTTTAAAGCAGTATTTTTAGATACATCTAATACTTCTAATTGATTTCGACCGCAAGTAAATTCGCTTAAAGCTAAATTTGCAGAGACATCTAAAACAGGTAATTTGTTTCGTTGGCACCATAAGGTTACCAAAGTACTGTTGTTAGAAAAATTTAAACTGGTTAATGCATTATCTGTACAATAAATATTAGTTAACGCAGTATTAGCCGAAAAATCTAAACTTGTTAGTAAGTTATTATTACCATTAAAATATTCTAAAAGTGTGTTTTTTGAAGTATTCAATGAAGTCAACTTGTTGTTTCCGAAATACAAACGTTTTAGATTTACTAAATTTTCGATGTTTAAATCGGTAAGCTGATTTTTTTCAGCATGGAAACTGGTTAATTTTACATTGTTCGAAAGATTTACACTTGTTAATGCATTGTTTGAAAAATCAACTGCTTCTAAAGAAACAAAATCTTCAATTCCGGTTAAATCCGTAATACCGCTTCCGCTAACATTTAAAGCTTTAACAGATGCAATACTTGTTGTAATAACCTTTCCGTTTTTACCATCAGTATCAATACTTAAAGCAATTAATTTGTCTTCAAATTTTGCATCAGGAATTAATGTATAAACGTTACAATCCAGATTATAACTTGTAGTATTATCTTTTTGGATTTTCCAGTTTGCAAGAGCAAAATCAACATCTGCAACCTGAACACATTTTAATGTGCTGTTTAAATAGGTATTTACTTCTGTTAATTTATTATTTTTAGAAAGATCCAAACTTGTTAGTTTGTTATTATATAAGACTAACTTTTTTAGTTCTGTATTATTAGAAACATCAATCGTTGTCAAACCACTAGAAGTAGCAGATAGTTCGTTTAATAGTTTGTTGTTTGAAACGTCTAGTGATGTCAAGTTTTTACTAGAACATTCTAATACAGTTAAGTTTATATTATTTGAAACATCTAATGTGTTTGCTTCTAAATTGTTGCATTTTAATGTTTTTAAAGCTGTATTTTTAGTAACATTTAATTTCTGCATTTTGCTTGGTGGAGTAATCAATACTTCCAGAGCAGCAAAATCTTCTATACCGGTTAGGTCTTTAATGTCTACATAGTTTGTGTAATTCAAGTCAAGCTCCTTAATTGTAGTTGCAACAGCTGCTGTTAATACTTTTCCGTCTATTACACTACCAGCACCTTTAATGGCCAAATAACCTTCAAATGCCGGATCAGGAATTAAAGTATATTTTGGAGTTTCGCATACAGCCGAAAAATGCTTCCAGTCTTCCTTGCTCACAGACCAGTTAGCTTCTGAAAATTGAGGATCATCAACTAGAATACAATATAAACCAGGAGTCTTTTTTAAATATAAATTAGCAGGATTAATAGAAGTATTGGTTCCGTTTTTTAGATTCAATGTTTCTAAATACTCAGCATTTTCACAAATTAGCATTTTTAATGCGGCATTTTTTGAAAGGTCAAGATTGCTAATTTTTGTTTGTGAAATTGACAATACACTTAAATTGATATTGTTTGAAAGATCGATGCTTTGAATTTGAGAACAATAATTAAGATTAAGGTCTTTTAAAGCAATGTTTTGAGAAAAATCAAGATTAGGTAAATTACTAGATTGAAAACTAATTTTTTCCAATAACGGATTAGTACTAAAATCCGGATTTGTAATTTTTTGATCATTTAATTCCAAAGTTCTTAAGTTTTGGTTTTGAGAAAGATCAATACTTGTGATTAATCCTCCTCCGGCCATTCCTCCTCCGGAAATTGTCAGTGATCTTAACTTTAGATTTGCAGAAACATCTATACTCGTTAAAGGAGTTCTAACGAATGAAAGTATTTCGAGATTGACATTTTTAGATAAATCCAGTGTGCTTTTTTGTAATCCGTCAAATCTAAGATCATATAAAGCGAGGTTTTTTGACAAATCTACAGTTGTTACATCATTAAAAGAACATCTGAAATTCTGTAGCGCCGTAAAATCTTCAATACCGGTTAAATCTGTAATAGAGTTATTAGAAAGGTCTAGAGATGTTACGCCAGAAATATTTGCAGTAGGTACTTGTCCGTCTGCTGGTGCTGTATCATAACCTAAAGCTATTAATTTGTTTTCAAAATTAATGTCCGGTATTGCGGTGTTTTGTGCATAAATAGAAAAATTTGCTAATAACAGCAACAAGAGTAGTTTTGTTTTCATAGATTGAGTTTATGATTCAGTGGCGCAATTGTACAAATTACAATTGTAAATTCCTTACGGGAACCCGTAAAGCGGGGAATTAAAGATTTTAAAAAACAGTAAAATATAATTCATTAAACTAAAAAAATCCCATTCGCCGGGGCGAATGAGATTTTTAGTTTTAACAATTTAATTCTAACTTAATTTTAATTGGTTTTGAACTTCCAAACCTGACCAACAGTTTCCCCACCTTTATTATCTTTTACTACAACTTTCCAGAAATATTCTTTTGTAGCATTTAGGGTTACATCAAATGAAGTTGCACTTGTGTTTTCGCTAACTTTTACCGTTGGTGGATTTGTAGTTCCAAAATACACATCATATGTAAGAACATCTGTCGCATCGACGTCTGAAGCATTCCATTTTAAAGTTGCCGTTGCAGTATTCAAAAGAGAATTAACCGCCGGTTGTACTAATTCCGGAGAAAATGGTAAATGATTTACAACAGCTTCACCAGTAGTATAAAGCTTATAAGTAGGCGAATAAGCACTTGATAATCCTTTGCTGTCTGTAGCTTTTACTCTCCAGTAATACGGTGTGTTTTTGTCTAAACTTATCGAAGAACTATTCGCATTAACGTCGTTTGTTTTTACGATTTGAGTAAAGGCATTATCTTTTGCTACCTGAATTTGGTAGGTAATGACATCATTATTAGCATCTGTAGAAGCATTCCATTGAAAGCCAACGGTATTATCTACGCATAATTTATTATCAACCGGAGCTGTTAAAGCAGGAACAGTAGGAGCAACATTCACAACTTCAGGAGTTGCAGAATCATCACTTCCGCCGCCACATGAAACAAGCGAAAATCCAATAATTGACAGGTATATAAACTTCTTCATTTTTATTTTTTTATAATTTTTAGATATTCCGGAGTTTCTAAATAGACTTTTACAGCATAAATTCCTGAAGCTTGATTTTCAAGATTCAATAATGCTTTTCCATTTTCGATAGTATAAGTTTTACCAGAAATTAATTGACCTCCAAAATTGTACAACTCTATTTTAACTTCTGTTTTATTTGTTGGAATTTGAATTTCAAAACTTCCCGAAGTTGGATTTGGATATGCAGACAAAATTTGTGATTCGAAATCTGAAACAGAAACTTTTTTAGCAAAAACACCTTCACACGCTTTGGCAGTTGTAACTTCTACTACCGCATTTTTATCAACATTTACAGAGAAAGCTGCGTCATTGGTTTGAAACTGTTTAGCTCCATCAACAAAAACTGTAAATGGTGCAGTTCCTTGTGTAATTTCAACATCAACAGTTTTCGATGTTATGCTTGATTTTCCTGTAATAGTAACGGCTTTTGCAATTGTTAGATTAAAAGTTTGTTCATATACTTCTCCCGGAATTGTTACAATAACAGCATAAGTTCCTGGTGCCAGATTATTAACTTTTAGACTCTTGTTTGTAAATGTGCTGGTTTTTCCGTTTACGCTTGCAGTATATGAAAATTCGGCAGTTGCGGTTATGCTAATTTCGCCATTGTTTTCTCCAACACAAGATTCACCTTTTGTTTCTACAGTAAAGTTTTTTGAAGGTAAACTAAAGCTGCATTCTGTATTATAACTTGCAGTTTTATCTTTAAAAGTAGCCCAAGTTTTATTAGAATAATCAACATCATCAACAAGTATACAAGTTAAATTTGGATTATTTGTAAAAACACTGTTATACACAATTTCAAACTTTGTATTGTTGCCATTTTTTAAATTTAATTTGGTCATATTATTGCTTCCACATAACAGTTGCTTCATGTTTGGATTAGCAGATATGTCTAAACTAGCTATTTTATTACCGCTACAGTATAAACGTTCTAATACAGGGTTTTTTGATACATCTATGCTTGTTAGTTGGTTATACTCACAGGCTAAAAAAGTTAAGCCTGGTTTTTGAGATACATCTAATGTTGTTAACTGATTAAAAGAACATTGTAGATTCTCTAAAGCAGGATATTTAGAAAGATCCAGACTTGTTATTTGATTAGATTCGCAGGAAATAAATTTTAAAAGTTTATTGGCAGAAAAATCAATAGATGTTAGTTTATTATTACTCACATTAATAGAGGTTAGCTTTAGGTTTTTAGATACATCTAATCCAACAATTTTATCGTTTGAACTACAATCTAAAACTTCTAAATCAAGATTTTGAGAAAGGTCTAAACTTGTTAATAAACCTTGTAGGGGACTATAATTACCTTCTTCATTAGATGCAGCACATGCTAAACTCTTAAGTTTTTTGTTTGCAGTAACATCCAGGCTTGTCAATCTGTTTAGAGAACAATCAAGTTTCGTTAATTCTAAATTTTTTGATACATTAAGTGTTGTTAAATTATTTCTATAAAGATTTAATTCAGTTAAAGCTAAATTATTAGAAACGTCCAGAGTTTCTAATTTAGTTTGATAAGAGGTTAGTTTTCTTAAAGCTAAATTGTGAGAGATGTCAATTGTTTTTAGAACACCACTGTTATAAGAAGGTAATGTTAATTCTTCAAGTGCTGTAAAATCTGCAATTCCTGTCAGGTCTTCAATTTTTAGATTAGTGTAATAATCGCTCAAATCTAAAACCTTGATAATAGCAATTTTGCTAGTCAATACTTTACCATCTTCTACAGCATCAATACCTTTTTTTATTAGGGATTTTTCGAAATTAATATCTGGAATAAGAGTATATTTTACAGGAGCACATGGCGCATTTGTAAAAATTGTATAAGGATCAATATTTGATGTCCAATTTGCAGTAGAATAAGCAACGTCATCTACAATTAAACAGTATAAACTTGGAGTTTCACGAATAGAGAAATCAGTATCTTTTATTTTGGTATTATTGCCATTTTTTAAATTTAGCTCACTTAATAATATATTTCCAGTACAATTAAAATAAGTCAAATTAACATTTTTAGAAACATCTAAAGTTTTAAGTTGATTATAACTACCATTAAAAAAATCTAAATTTATACTAGCCGATACATTTATAGTTTGTATTAAATTTGATTGAAATTCAAGTTCAGTTAAACCAGTGTTAGCAGAAAGATCTAAACTTGTCAGTTTGTTATAAGCACAATTTAAATTCTGTAAAGAGGCTCCGCTAGAAGTTTTGAGGCTTGTCAATTTATTAGAAGAGCAATCCACAAATCTCAGTTTTGTGTTTTTAGACAAATCTAATGTAGTAAGTGAATTAGTTGTAATAAATAAATATTCTAATGTAGTATTATTTGAAAGATCTATAGTACTTAATTGGTTTCCTAAACATTTAAGATATCCCAGTACTTTATTTTTTGAAAGGTTTAAAGAGGTTAATTTATTATAACTTACTTGTAAAGTTCCTAAGTTTTCGTTTTGAGAAATATCTAAAGTAGTTAATAAATTACTAGTTAAATCTAAGAAGTTCAAAGAAGTGTTTTGTGAAAAATCTACATTTTCTAACTTATTAGCAGAAGCATTAAGATTGCTTCCTGCTTTATTGATAGTTAAACTAGTTAATAGATTATGGCTACAGTCAATATTTAATAATAATAAATTTTTTGAAAGATCAAGATTCGTCAAATTGTTATTATTGCAATACAATGAATACAAAGCACTAAAATCCTCGATTCCACTTAAATCGCTAATTGAGCTATTTGATATATTCAAAGATTGTAATGTATTGATTTTTGATGTTAATACTTTACCATCAATAGCACCAGAATCAATTCCTAAATCGATCAGTTTCTTTTCAAAATTTACATCAGGAATCATTGTGTATTGTGCAGGAGCTTCGGCAACATCTACAAGAGAAACATTATCAACCAAAATTTCAGAATCAAGAGATCCGTTTGTCCAGATATCTACTTCAATATTCTCAGAAGTAGGTGAATTATATTCAAATTCAATTTTTCTCCATTCAGTAGTTGAGAACGTAACGTCTGATTTTTTGACTATTTCTTCTTTGAATACGCCAGGTTTGTGGTAAACGCTAAAATCAATAGAAGAAAATGTACCTTTTACAACTTTGTGATACATCGTTACACGATATTTTTTACCAGCTTCTACAGCAAAATAGTCGGTATTTATGTAGTTGAATGTACCGCTGGCAATCATCATATTAGTACTTGATGTACCATTTTGAGCAGTTGTGCTTTGAGAAACATAACCACTTAAGAAACGATTCCAATGATCTGGTTGAGATGACGAAGACCAGGCTTCGAAGCTCCCATTTGGAACTAAGTTGGTTTGTGCAAAAATTGAAAAATTTGCTAATAACAGCAACAAGAGTAGTTTTGTTTTCATAGAGAGGGTTTATAATTCAGTCGCGCAATGATAAGCAATCCACATTAGTTTTCCTTACGGGAAACCGTACGTGTAATTTGTTTCTCCTTAAAATTTTATAAAAATGAAAACAGTATATTTATAGATGAATTGATTAAAAAAACATGATTTAAGCCGTTTGATTGGCTTTAGACAATACTTAAGAAAGTGTCAAAAATCATAAGGCATTGTTAATCGTTAGTTTTTTGTAACAAAAAATCATAATTTAGGCCCATCTTTTAACTTTATAATAATATACAGATACATGAGTCATATAAAACCCTTTACTTTATCTGCTTGGGTATTACTTGCTTTAGCAGGTAGCGCAACCGTACAAGCACAAGATTCAGCGCCTAAAGTTGTAATTACAGCACCTTTGGCAATTGTTAAAAAAGCGCCTGTTAGCGAAAACGAATTAAAGAGATGGAGTCACCTTGATTTAATTAAAGATTCGATTCCGGGAATGAGTGTTGATAGGGCTTACGCCGAATTATTACAAGGAAAAACAGGTAAAAAAGTAATTGTAGGTATAGTAGATTCAGGTGTCGATATTGAACATCCGGACTTACAAGGAATGATCTGGACAAATCCAAAAGAAATTCCTGGTAACGGAATCGATGATGATAAAAATGGATTTATTGATGATGTTCACGGATGGAATTTTCTTGGAAATGCTGTTCACGAAAATCTTGAATTAACACGTATCGTTAAAAAAGGCGATGACGGATCTGCACAATACAAAGCAGCTTTAGCACAGTATAATGAAAAGATAAGCGAACTTCAAGAAGATAAACAACAAGTTGATTTTTTAATAGATGTACATAATACTATTAAAAAGGAGTTAAATAAAGGAGATTATAAATTAGAAGATTTAAGTAAGATTACTTCAACAGATCCAAAAGTTTTGAGAAGTAAAGATATCATGACTCAGGTTTTTGGTAATGCAGGGCCAACTTTTAATCCTGAAGCTGATTTTGAAGAGTACAGAGAACAAGTTTACGATCAATTCAATTATAATCTGAACAAAGAATATGACGGAAGAAAAGTTGTAGGCGATAATCCGGAAGATCTTAAAAACAATCATTACGGTAATAATATAGTTTTTGGTCCGGATAAAGAAAAAGCACTTCACGGAACTCACGTTGCGGGAATCATTGCGCAAATTCGCGGAAATAATATTGGAGGAGACGGAGTTTCTAATAATGTTGAAATCCTTACAGTAAGAGCAGTTCCAGACGGAGATGAGTACGATAAAGATATTGCTTTGGCGATTCGTTATGCAGTAGATAATGGCGCAAAAGTAATCAACGGAAGTTTCGGAAAAAGTTTTTCTCCGCACAAACAATGGGTTTATGATGCGATAAAATATGCAGCAAAAAAAGATGTTTTAATTGTTCACGCAGCAGGTAATGACGGATATAATATTGATGAAACTAAAAACATCAATTATCCAAATGATTCTGAAGACAACATTAAAGAATTTGCTGATAATGTAATTACAATTGGAGCAATCAATAAAGAATACGGCGAAAATGTAATAGCTTCATTCTCAAATTTCGGAAAAATAAATGTTGACGTTTTTGCACCGGGAGAAGAAATCTACGCAACGGTTCCAAACGATAAATACAAATATTTGCAAGGAACATCAATGGCATCGCCAAATGCTGCAGGAGTAGCAGCTTTGATCCGTTCTTATTATCCAAAATTAAAAGCTTCTCAGGTAAAACATATTTTAATGGAATCCGGAGTTGCACTTCCAGCGAAGGTAGTTTTAGGTAAAAATCCAAATCCAAACGAAAAACCAGTTCCGGTTTCATCAGCTGAATCTTCGAAAACAGGTAAAATGGTTAATGCTTATAATGCTTTATTGATGGCAGAAAAAATGTCAAAGAAATAAAATTAAAATAAAATACTAACCTAATGGAAGAGTGGCAACTCTTCCATTTTTATTAAAACAATCATGCGAAAAATTATATTACTATCTTTTTTGAGTTTGGGTTTAAACTCTTTATCTGCGCAAAATGCTCCATATTGGCAACAACATGTCGATTATAAAATGGAAGTTTCGATGGATGTAAAAAACTATCAGTACAAAGGAAAACAGGAATTGGTTTATACCAATAATTCGCCTGATACTTTAAGAAAAGTTTTTTATCATTTATATCCAAATGCATTTCAGCCAGGAAGCGAAATGGATGCTCGTTTGCATTCTATAAAAGATCCTGACGGAAGAATGGTAAGTAAAGTAAAAGGTGCCGATGGTAAAGAGGTTAAACAAAGCCGAATTGAAACTTTGAAACCAAATGAAGTTGGATATCTAAAAATCACAAATCTTAAACAAGATGGAATAGTGGCTCAAATAAGAACCTCAGGAACTATTCTTGAAGTTACTTTGGCTAAGCCAATTTTACCTAATTCACAAACTACATTTACGTTAGATTTTGACGGACAAGTTCCGGTTCAAATTCGTCGTTCAGGACGTAATAATTCTGAAGGAGTTGAACTTTCGATGTCACAATGGTATCCTAAATTAGCCGAATTTGATTTCGAAGGCTGGCACGCAGATCCATATATTGCGAGAGAATTTCACGGAGTTTGGGGTAATTTTGATGTAAAAATCACAATCGACAAAGACTATACAATTGGAGGTTCAGGATATTTGCAAGACAAAAACCAAATTGGTCACGGATACGAAGATGCTGGTGTAACGGTTGTTTATCCAAAGAAAGCAAAAACATTAACATGGCATTTTATCGCGCCAAATGTTCACGATTTTACTTGGGCAGCAGACAAACAATATACACATGATGTTGTAAAAGGACCAAATGATGTTGATTTGCATTTCTTCTACAAAAATGATGAAAAAACAACCGGAAACTGGAAAAAATTAGAGCCGTTAATGGTTAAAGTAATGGATTTTTACAATCATAAAGTAGGCGCATATCCATACAAACAATATTCATTTATTCAAGGTGGAGATGGCGGAATGGAATATGCAATGTGTACTTTAATGTTAGGAAGCGGAACTCTTGAAGGTATTTTGGGAACAGCAACGCACGAAATGGGACATTCTTGGTTTCAACATATTTTAGCTTCAAACGAATCAAAACACCCATGGATGGATGAAGGTTTTACAACTTACATCGAAGACATGGCTTTGAATGAATTAAAAGGAGATAAAAAAGTAGAAAACCCGTTTAAAGGAAATTATACAGCTTATTACAACTTAGTAAATTCAGGAAAAGAACAGCCAGAAACTACTCACGGTGATCGTTATGACGAAAACAGACCTTACAGTATTTCATCTTATGTAAAAGGAAGTATCTTTTTGTCACAATTAGAATATGTGATTGGAAAAGAGAATGTAGATGCAACTTTAAAAAGATATTACAACGATTTTAAATTCAAACATCCAACTCCAAATGATATCAAAAGAACTGCAGAAAGAGTTTCCGGAGCAGAGTTAGATTGGTATTTAATTGATTGGACAGAAACGTTAAATACAATTGATTACGGTATCAAAGATGTTGCAGATAATGCTGGAAAAACAACGGTAAGTTTAGAGAGAATTGGAAGAATGCCAATGCCAATAGATTTAACTGTAGAATATACAGACGGAACATCTGAGAGTTTTTATATTCCGTTAAGAATGATGAATTTTATTAAGCCAAATCCAAATCCAAACGTAAAAAGAACAGTTTTGGAAGATTGGGCTTGGGCACAATCAAATTATAGTTTTACAATTGATAAAAGCAAAACGGCAATTAAAAAAATCACAATTGATCCAAGCGGATTAATGGCAGATATTAAAGCATCAAATAATGTTTATGAAGTAAAATAAGCTTCATTTGAACTCATAAAAAAAGTCTCGTTTAGTATTTAAACGAGACTTTTTTATTTTTATATCTTTATCTTTTAAGCTTATTGAGCCAAATGTTCCAACATATCTTTTGTCATAGTTTCAAGATCAAAAGTATGTTTCCAACCCCAATCTTTTCTCGCCTCAGAATCGTCGATACTTGCCGGCCAGCTGTCCGCAATTTTCTGACGGAAATCAGGCTCATAAGTAATCGTAAACTCAGGAATATGTTTTTTGATTTCGTTTGCAATTTCAGTTGGAGTAAAACTCATTGCGGCTAAATTGTATGAAGAATGTATTTTGATTTCTTCAGCCGGAGCTTTCATAATATTAATCGTCGCATCGATCGCATCATCCATATACATCATTGGCATTTTTGTCTCAGATGATAAAAAGCACTCGTATTTTTTATCGGCAATAGCCTTATAGAAAATATCAACAGCATAATCTGTAGTTCCGCCACCAGGAGGAGTTGACCAGCTAATTAAACCAGGATAACGGATGCTTCGAACATCAACGCCATAAATATTATGGTAATATTCACACCATCTTTCACCGGCTTGTTTACTGATTCCGTAAACCGTTGAAGGTTCCATAACAGTATATTGAGGTGTATTTTCTTTTGGAGTAGTTGGTCCAAAAACTGCAATACTTGAAGGCCAGAATATCTTTTTTATTTTTTTGGCTTTAGCCAAATTCAAAACGTGAAATAATGAATTCATATTCAAATCCCATGCAAAAGCCGGATTCTTCTCAGCTGTAGCAGATAAAAGTGCCGCCATCAAATAAATATCTGTGATTTGATGCACTTCGACAAGATGTTCAATTTGATTGAAATCTAAAGCATTCACCACTTCAAAAGGACCTGAATTAACAACGTCAGTATTTAATTTTCGAATATCAGAAGCAATTACATTTTCTGTTCCGTATAACTTACGTAGTTTTTGAGTCAGTTCAGTCCCAATTTGACCGCAAGCGCCAATGATCAATATTTTTGGATTCATTTTGAATAGTTTTTAGAGACGCAAATATAACGTTTTCGCAATTATTTTTACTTTTTAGAAAAACAAATTATAAATTTAACAAGGATGAAGTTCGTTTTTTGGATTATTCTCTGTGAGAGTATTATTGCAGGTTTTAATTTTAGAACGAATTTAGCCACGGGTTTGGCTGGTTAAACGGATTTAATGCGGATTGTTTTTAAAATCTTTATCTGGAAAATTTAACCGCAAAGTGCGCAAAGGTTTTTTTGTTTAGGATTACGCAGATTAAACGCAAAGTTCGCAAAGTTTTGTGTTGATTTAGCTTTGCGAACTTTGCGGTTATATGCACATTTTAGGTAATAAAACTTTGCGTGCTTTGCGGTAAAAACAATCTGCGTTAAATCCGTTTAACCAGCCAAATCTGTGGCCCAAAAAAACGCACCTGATTTATAGAATCTTTGGCAAAAAACAGACTTCGTAATTGTAAAATTACTTTGTAACTTTGTAGCTTAATGTTTTACCAAATGAAATATAAAATATCTCTTTTTCTGCTTTTAATTTTTGTACTGAATTCATGTCAAAATGAAGATGAAAGACGTCGAGCTGAGAATGAAAAAGAAGCAAAGAAAAACGAAATCATTTTTAATAATATAAATAAAGCCTGGACATTTATTGATGAACCCATCAATGAAGTTGCAGAACAAAAAGTAAGTTCGTGGGCCGAATGGCGTGATTTTCTTAAAGAAATTGGAGATAAACCAAGAAAAACGATTGGAGCTTTTCAAAAAAAATCAGCTGCAATTTCAAAAAAGGCATTTGCTTTAAACAACAATATTCCTGCAGAATTTAATGTTCCTCAGATAAAAAGCCGAATCTCAATTTTGATTACCAAAATCAAAATGATGGATTTATTTATTAATCTGAATACAATTCCGGATAAGAAAGTAACGTTTCTGATTGGAGATATTAACAAAGAATTGGTTTCATTAGAAAGACAAATGGATCAGGTTGTTGTAAAAAGTAAAATTCCAAAAGAAGAAGGAGAAGCAGATTTCTTGAGAATGTTAGATACAACGCGCGCTATTCCGAATTCGAATACAGCTCCGGTTCTTCCAGCGCAGAATATAAATAAAAAGTTACCAACAGTTGACTAAAAACGCCTTATATACAATGTATGATAATCTGCCTAAAAACGAGCAGATTGCCAAACAATTACTAGAACAAAATCAGATAAAAATGCATCTTAACGGATTGTTAGGATCAGCAGTTTCATTTGTCATACGCGCTGTTTTCAAGAAGACAGAGTTGCCTTTTTTGATTGTTCTGGACAATAAAGAAGAAGCCGCTTATTATTTGAACGATCTCGAGCAAATGATTGGCGAGCAAGATGTTTTGTTTTATCCTGCATCATTTCGACGTCCGTATCAGGTTGATGAAACCGATAACGCGAATGTTTTGCTTCGCGCTGAGGTTTTAAATCGAATCAATTCCCGAAAAAAACCAGCCATAATTGTTACGTATCCAGAAGCACTTTTTGAGAAAGTAGTTACACGTCAGCAATTAGACAAAAACACGTTGAAAGTCGCTTTGAATGATAAAATTTCGATCGATTTTATCAACGAAGTTTTATTTGAATATGAATTCAAAAGAGTCGATTTTATTACAGAACCCGGAGAATTTTCGGTTCGTGGAGGAATTGTCGATGTATTCTCTTTTTCAAACGATCATCCTTATAGAATTGAATTTTTTGGTAACGAAGTAGACAGCATCAGAAGTTTTGATGTAGAAACGCAATTATCTGTAGAAACACATAAAAAAATCACCATAATTCCGAATGTCGAAAACAAGATATTTCAGGAAAACCGAGAAAGTTTCTTAGATTATATTGCTGAGAAAACGGTTCTTTTTATTCAAAATACAGACGGACTTTTCAGTCAGTTAGACAAACAATTTGCAAGAGCCGAAGAAGCTTTTGAGAAACTTTCGAAAGAAATAAAACACGCTCAGCCGGAACAATTATTCTTAAATCAGGCTTCGTTTACCAAGCGAGCTTTAGATTTTTCGGTTGTAGAATTGGCTTCAAAACCAATTTTTAAAACAAGTAAAACATTCGAATTTCATATTCAGCCGCAGCCATCTTTCAACAAGCAATTTGATTTGTTGCTGAATAATTTAAGCGACAATCATTTTAATGGATACAAGAATTATTTGTTCTGTTCGAATGAAACTCAGGCAAAACGTTTTCATGATATTTTTGAAACTTTAGACGAAGCGAATTCCGAGAATATTCGCAAGCAATATCATACCGTTGTATTGCCTTTATATCAAGGTTTTATTGACGAAGAAAATCAAATTACGGCGTATACAGATCACCAGATTTTTGAGCGATATCATAAATTCAACATCAAAAATGGTTATTCTAAAAAGCAAAATATTACGCTTAAAGAATTAACCGCGCTTTCGGTTGGTGATTATGTAACGCATATCGATCACGGAATTGGGAAGTTTGGCGGATTGCAGAAAATTCAAGTCGAAGGAAAAACTCAGGAAGCCATAAAACTGGTTTATGCCGATAATGATATCGTTTATGTAAGTATTCATTCGCTTCATAAAATCTCCAAATACAACGGAAAAGACGGAACACCTCCGAAGATTTATAAGTTAGGATCGAACGCCTGGAAAATTTTAAAACAAAAAACCAAAGCGCGTGTCAAACATATTGCTTTCAACTTGATTCAGTTGTATGCAAAACGTCGTTTAGAAAAAGGTTTTCAATTTGCGCCGGACAGTTATTTGCAAAACGAATTAGAAAGTTCGTTTATCTATGAAGATACACCGGATCAAACTAAATCGACACAAGAAGTAAAAGCTGATATGGAAAGCGATCGCCCAATGGATCGTTTGGTTTGTGGTGACGTAGGTTTCGGAAAAACGGAAGTTGCGATTCGTGCCGCTTTTAAAGCTGTCGATAATAGTAAACAAGTTGCCGTTTTAGTTCCGACTACTATTTTGGCATACCAACATTATAGAACTTTTACAGAACGATTAAAAGATATGCCGGTTTCAATAGGTTATTTAAACCGATTTAGAACCGCAAAACAAAAAGCGCAAACCTTAAAAGATTTAGCTGAAGGAAAACTTGATATCGTAATTGGAACACATCAATTAGTAAACAAAAATGTAGTTTTTAAAGATTTAGGTTTATTGATTGTCGATGAGGAACAAAAGTTTGGTGTAAACGTAAAAGACAAGCTTAAAACCATTGCGGCAAATGTTGATACGTTGACATTAACGGCAACGCCAATCCCGAGAACGCTTCAGTTTTCGTTAATGGCGGCAAGAGATTTATCGGTAATTACAACGCCTCCGCCAAATCGTTATCCAATAGAAACAAATGTGGTTAGTTTTAATGAAGAAGTAATTCGTGACGCGATTTCGTATGAAATTCAGCGAAACGGACAGGTTTTCTTCATTAATAATCGAATCGAAAATATAAAAGAAGTGGCCGGAATGATTCAGCGCTTGGTTCCAAATGCAAGAGTCGGAATTGGTCACGGACAAATGGAAGGCGCCAAACTCGAGGAATTGATGTTAGGTTTCATGAATGGAGATTTTGATGTTTTGGTTGCAACCACAATTATTGAAAGTGGATTGGACGTTCCAAATGCCAACACGATTTTCATTAATAATGCCAATAATTTCGGATTATCAGATTTGCATCAAATGCGCGGTCGAGTAGGTCGAAGTAACAAAAAAGCATTCTGTTATTTCATCTGTCCGCCGTATTCGTCAATGACCGAAGACGCCAGAAAACGTATTCAGGCGTTGGAACAATTTAGCGAATTAGGAAGTGGTTTTAACATTGCGATGAAAGATCTTGAAATTCGTGGTGCAGGAGATTTATTAGGTGGCGAACAAAGTGGTTTCATTAATGAAATTGGTTTTGATACGTACCAAAAAATCATGAACGAAGCGATCGAAGAATTAAAAGAAAACGAATTCAAAGATTTATATCCTGAAGAGAATGATATTGAAACCAAAGAATACGTAAAAGATCTTCAAATCGATACGGATTTTGAGCTTTTATTTTCTGATGAATACATCAATAATGTTACAGAACGTTTGAGCTTGTATAACGAATTAGGTTCTGTAAAAAATGAAGCCGAATTAGTTATTTTCCAAAATAAATTAATTGACCGTTTTGGTCCAATGCCTCCGCGCGCTAATGCGTTGATGAATAGTATTCGCATCAAATGGATTGCGACAGCTGTTGGTATTGAAAAACTGGTGATGAAAAAAGGCAAAATGATTGGCTATTTCGTTTCAGATCAACAATCAGATTATTACCAATCGAAGCGTTTCCATAAAATGATAAAGTTTGTACAAACGCACAGTAATCTTTGTACTATGAAAGAAAAACAAACACCAAATGGTTTACGACTTTTATTGACTTTCGACAATGTAAAATCAACCAAACGAGCTTTGGAATTGATGGAAATGTTAGGAGAATAATTAAAAAAAGTTGCCACGAATTTCACGAATTAGCACAAATTTAAAAAGGAAAAATTAATTTTAATTCGTGTTCATTCGTGAAATTCGTGGCAAAAAATATTGAATTTAAAAGACTATTTGTCTTTATAGAATTTCTCTAAATGCTCGTTTTTATCTTTTTCTGCCTGAACCAAACGTTCGTAAAGTTCTACTACTTTGTCAAGAGGATTAAAAGTGCAATGATGATTTCCATGGTGATTTCCTACAGTTCCCTGGCTATTATCATAAAAATTATTAAAATAATTAAACACAGCTTCTTCCGAAAAATGTTCAATTGCTTCCACACTTACACCAAGTGCTTTTGCAACTTCTTTGAGTTTTTCGTCATCGATAGTTTCGCTATTTTCGATTGCAGAAACTGTCTGTTGACTGATTCCTAAAGCCTGAGCAAGTGCTTCCTGCTTCATGTCTTTCAGTTCACGAATACGACTGATATTTCTTCCTATATGATGTGGTTTTGTTATTGTGCTCATAGCTCAAAGATATTAAAATTCTGAAAGCAAAAATTGATTTCAGTAAAAAACAGTTCTGTTTTTGTAAGATACATTTTACAATAAGTAAGTGTTTTTAATTCCTCCAAAAAATTTATTTAACAAAAATACACTTTTCAAACAACTACTATTTAAATACAGGAATTAGTTAAACATAATTCGTGTTCATTCGTGAAATTCGTGGCAAAAAGCGATATGAAATCTTAAGTTTTATTTATCTTTTACTTAAGAGAAATCTTAGGACGAGAAAGTTTTCTTTGAATCAAAATTTTAAAGAAACTTCCACATGCAATATCAATTTATTCTTCTGTTTTTATTTTTTGGATTAACGACAATTTCAGCTCAGCAAACAAAGAAAATCGTTTTAAATGATTCTCTAAAATCAGAAACAATTGATCCTTTACGTCCTGCAAAAGCTGCATTTTATTCGGCTATTTTCCCCGGATTAGGACAAATTTATAATAAGAAATATTGGAAACTTCCTTTGGTTTACGGAGCAATTGGAGCGAGTACTTATTTTTATATCGACAGCAAGAAAAATTACAACATTTATCGAAACGAATACAAAAGCAGATTATTAGGGAATACAAGTGGTTCTGAATATTTGGCGAACTTAAGCAATAGTCAATTAATTGCTGCCCAAAAACAATATCAGCGAAATAGAGATTTATCGGCTTTGTTTATAGTTGGTTTTTATGTTTTAAATATAATTGATGCCAATATTGATGCCGCTTTATCTCAATTTAATGTGAGCGAACAATTAGCCTTTAAACCAGCAATAAATTTTAAAAATGAAAATGTGCAATCTAATTTTGGATTTGCCTGTGTATATTCGTTTTAAGCAATTTACTTTTGTCATTTTAAAGTCTTTTTTCTAAATATTAACCGCCCTCAAATAGTATCTTACTTTTTGAAGGTGGTTTCGTTTTCTTTAAAAACATGGGTTTTTTCCTTTCTTTTTGTTTTTGAGAATTGAATTTACCTTATATTTATAGGTCACTAAAATTGCTTGAATTCTTCTTTAATTAGTAATTAAGCATATTATTACCATTATTCTTATGACAGATATATTTAAAGATTTTATTTCTGAATTAGCAGAGGTTAATGCTCAGGATATGAGTAGAATAATGTCTTGTATTACTGCTCATAAAGTAAAACGAAATACCATTATTTTATCTCAGGGAGAAGTCTGTAATAAATTTTATTTTCTAGAAAAAGGCTGCATGCGTACTTATTATATTACACAAGATGGCCAGGAAAAAACAAGATTAATTTCATTTGACAATACTCCCGTAACTGCACTCACTAGTTTTATCAATCAAAAACCTTCTGTTGAATATATTGATGCATTAGAAGATTCGGAAATACTTTCTATCTCTTATGATGATTTTTTTATTCTTGTGAATGAAATTTCTAGTTGGGGATTATTTTATAGAAGAATGTTAGAATTAGCCTTTACTTTTCAAAATAACAGAATAGAAGATTTGGTTACACTATCAGCCAAAGAACGTTATGAAAAACTATTAAAAGAGAGACCACATTATATCCAACGTCTTTCGAATAGAATAGTAGCTAGTTATCTGGGTATTTCTCAGGAAACTTTAAGCAGACTCAAATCTAAATAACGATTTTGACATTTGTCAATGCAGACGTTTTTCTATCGGCCTAATTTTGTCCTATAAATCATCAGAAAACAAACTGATGTTAATAATAAAATTAAAAAGGTTTGATCATGAAAACACTATTAAGAAAACCACTTGGAAATACTTTAGAAAATGTAACTGATAAATTCAGTATCAAAGAACTCATAGAATTTGAACGTTTTTGCAGAGACAATGCACAATGGGAGGAAATGAAGAAATGTTTTGCAGAAAATTCTACTGTAACAATTTCATGGTTTAAAGGATCTGGACATGGTTTTGTCGACGCTTCAAGCAAAATGGAAACTTATGCTCCACACAAATTATTTGATACTTTGGTTTGGTTAAATAATGATAAAGCGGTTGCAATTACCATGGCAACAATTCAGATAAGACAGGAAATTGACGGACATTTATTAGAACTGCAATCTGATGTAAAACTACTGTACAAAACTCAGAAAATTAATGGTCTTTGGTCTATTATTTCTATGGAAGGAATTTACGAAAAAGATGCTTTAATTCCAGTTTCTCCTGCTGATGGTATTATAATTCCAAAAGAGGAAATCGCCAAGTTCAGACCAAGTTATGCTAATATGTCTTATGCTTTAAGCAAAAGCGGATATACTGTAGATGTTAATTTGCCTGGAATTGATAAACCGGAAAGTGTCACAAAATTGTATCAGGAATCTGAAGAATGGTTAAACTCTTAAAACTAGAAAAAATGAAAATTATCACGATAGAAGAACATTTTAGCTCACCAAAAATCAGTGAGAAAATGAAACAGTTTCAGCCACAAAGTAGTGACGCTGAAAAAAATAAAGACATGCAGGAATTGATAAAACATTTTTTGCCTACAAATGATGATATTGAAGATGTTGGTGCACGCAGAATTAAATTTATGGATGAAAGCGGTATCGATATGCAGGTCATTTCGTATGGCGGAGGAAGTCCACAAGGAATTGCAGACCCTAAAATTGCAATTGAACTTTGTGCTGAAGCCAATGACGAATTAGCACATTTAATAAAACAAAATCCAACTCGTTTTGCCGGTTTTGCAGCTTTGCCAGTTGCTGATCCAGTTGCAGCAACAGCTGAATTAGAACGTGCTGTAAAAAGTTTAGGTTTTAAAGGAGCTTTATTAGCGGGGACTTTTCAGGGCAAATTCTTTGATGAAGCTGAATTTTTTCCAATTTTTGAAAAAGCAGCTGAATTAGATGTACCCGTTTATTTGCATCCGGGAATTATTGAAAAAGAAGTAGCAGACCATTATTTTAGAAATGATAATTGGTCAAAATTAGTAAACGGAGTTTTTCCGGCTGCAGGTTTTGGCTGGCACATGGACAGTGGAATTCATGTAATCAGAATGATTCTTTCGGGAGTTTTTGATAAGTTGCCCAATTTAAAAATAATCTCTGGACATTGGGGAGAATTTGTTCCTGCTTTTCTCGAAAGATTAGACGAAACTTTATACAGTGAAATAACACATTTAAAACGTACGATTTCAGAATATTATAAAGAGCATGTTTATATCACGCCAAGCGGAATTTTCTCTGAAACTCAACTAAAATTTGCGATTGCACAAATGGGAGCGGATCATATCATTTACTCGGGAGATTATCCTTATTTGATAAAAACCGAAACAGGAGATTTTCTTAAAAACGCTTCAATTTCTGAAGAAGACAAAGCAAAAATAGGGCATCTGAATGTCGAAAAATTATTGAATTTATAATTCTTAAAATACAAGAGAAATGGAAAATACCAAACAACCAATAGAAGGTGTAACAACAGGAATATTAAATGTATCAGGAGCTGAATTGTATTATGAAACGAAAGGAAACGGACCAGTTTTATTAATGATTCCCGGAGCAAACGGAGATCATTTTATCTTTACGCCTATTCGCGAAATATTATCAAAAACATTTACAGTGGTAACTTATGACCGTAGAGGATTTTCAGGATCTAAATTAGTAGGCGAACAAGATTATACACATCGTATCGATACGGATGCAAATGATGCGGCAGCTTTAATTAAACATTTGACTAAAGAACCGGCTTTTGTATTTGCAAGCAGTTCAGGAGCTTTGGTTTCGCTTCAGTTGATGGTGCTTCATTCAGATATTATTAAAGCGCTTGTTCCGCATGAACCAACAGCTTTAAAATATCTTCCGGACTTTGAAAAATGGAAAGCGCAAAATCAGGCAGTTTATGATCTTTATAAAAAAGAAGGCGAAGGTCCAGCCAAAGAAAAATTCGTAAATGAAATAATTCCCGGAACACAAGACGGAGAATTCATGAAAGCTGGAAAAGGACCGGAAACACCAAACACAACGTATTGGTTTGAAAACGAAATAAGACAATATCCTCCGACTGATTTTGATACTGATAAATTAGAAGAAAATAAGGATAAAATTATTTTTTGCGTAGGAAGAGATTCGGTTAATACAATGCCGGCATGGCCTGTTACCAATTTAGCAAAACAATTTGGAACCGAAGTTTTATATGTTCCCGGAGGACATTTAGGATATGTACTTCATGCAGCTGAGTTTGCAAAAGATTTACTTGAAGGTTTGCAAAAAAGAGGTAAGCTTTAAAAAAGAAAAAAGTTGCCACGAATTCACGAATCATTATGTACATTGTTTTAAAATAATTCGTGAATTCGTGGCAAAAAAAATGCCGTATGAAATTTTTCATACGGCATTTACTTTATAAAAGAAAATTAAAATTATTTAACGATCAGTTTTTTAGTCACATTATATTCGTTTGAATTAATGTTTACAATATATAAACCTTCTGCTAAATTGTGATTAATTTGTCCTGAAGTCGAAAGTTTTTCTGTTAAAACAGTTCTTCCGTTCATATCAGAAACCGTAATTGTAGTTACGTCTCCAGTTTCTGATTCCGGTAACAAAACATGAAATTGATTATCGGTAGATGGATTAGGATAAATGCCAATTACTTTTTCAGATGATGAAACATCTTTAGAATTCACAACAGATTTTGAAGTAGAAACAGTTGTTGTTTCCAATTGCCATTGTGCACTGTACCAACCATCTTGAGAATTACCATATTGTGCAGATCCTGTTTGGTTTTCAACATGAATAATGTTTCCGGTTTGCCATCTGTTTCTTAATCTAACCCAAGTTCCGTCGATATAATCGCTAGACCATTGTGCACTCCAGAAAGTAGTATCGGTTATATTTGCCTGAACATTTCCGGTTTGACTTTCGATATTCATTAATTCGCCAGTTGCTACATTTTTAAGTACAAAATAAGTTGCGTCAATAGCTATTTTTTGCCATTTGTAATTGTTGTTTGCAACCGTTGCTCCATAACCTACATTTGCTCCGGCATCAGATAAATAGGCACCTGTCCATCTGTTTTTTATTGTATAATAAGTTCCTGTTGCAGTCGAAACTGTTACAGCACAAGTACTTGTTTTGCTTCCATCAACTGTAGTTACTGTAATAGTTGCTGATCCGTTTGCTACAGCAGTTACTAATCCAGATGAATTTACAGTTGCTACAGCGGTATTGCTCGAACTGTAATTTACAGATTTGTTTGTTGCATTTGCCGGAAGAATTGTTGGAGTCAATTGTTGCGTTCCACCTACAGATAATGATGCTGAAGTTGGACTCAAACTTACGCTTGTTACAGCTACATTTGTTGCATTTACCGTTACTGCACAAGTTGCTGTTTTTGCTCCATCCTGAGTTGTAACTGTAATTGTTGCAGAACCTGCAGCTACAGCAGTTATTAATCCCGAAGCATTTACAGTTGCTACAGCAGTATTACTTGAACTATAAGTTACTGCTTTATTTGTTGCTGTTGCAGGCGCAACTGTTGGCGTTAATTGTTGTGTTGCACCCACTAATAAAGTGGCAGTTGTTGGCGATAATGTAACTCCTGTAACCGCTACAACAGTTCCTGGATTTGAATCGTACCAAGTTGTATTCATGTACCAACCTGTTTTGTTTCTGTTTAAATCAGCTGTTTGACTTGTTCCGTCATTAAAAATTAAATTAGTCGAAGTTACATTTGTAAACGTGTAACTGTACCAACCATTTCCGGCATCGGTCATGTTTACGCCTGGCCATGAAGCATCAGCTAAAACGCCTGTTGGTAAAGCGCTCCAATAATAAATTTTAATTCCAGTTCCCCAATTTGATGGTTTGTAGAAATAAACTGTGAAATTAGTATTTGCGTTTACAGTAATGGCTGCAATTGCAGTTTTGCTTCCGTCTTGCGTTGTTACAGTAATATTTGCTGTTCCTGCTGAAACCGCTGTTACTAATCCAGATGAATTTACAGTTGCAACAGCTGTATTGCTAGAACTCCACGTTACGGTTTTGTTTGTTGCATTTGCCGGAGAAATCGTAGCCGAAAGCTGTTGTGTGTTTCCTGCATATAAACTTGCCGTTGTTGGCGAAACACTTACGGAAGAAACCGGAATTGCCGCAACTGTTATAGCTGAAGTTGCTGTTTTATTTCCGTCAACTGTTTTAACGGTAATAGTTGTTGTTCCTGCTGAAACCGCTGTAACTAATCCAGATGCGTTTACAGTTGCTACAGCTGTATTGCTTGAAGTCCATGTTACGTTTTGATTTGTTGCATTTGCAGGAGCAATTGTTGGATTTAATTGTTGTGTAGATCCTAAACCAACCGTCGCTGTTGTTGGACTAACCGAAACTCCTGTAACGGCTACAGTTGCAACATTTGTATTAGTTAAAACAATATATTGAAAAGCATTAAAAGATTGTGTAGCTCCAGAAACCAATGTTACGTTTGCACCAGTATAAGCATCTTTATAAGTTCCTGCTAATGCCGCCGGAATCACAAATGTTTTACTTGCATTTCTAAGATTGGTCATTACAATAACTTTCTCTGTTCCTAATGTTTTTGTAAAGGCACAAATATCATCACTTGCATAAGGTGTCATTGTACCACGTCTGATAGCGGCACTACTATTTCTAAAGTTAAGAATCTTAGCAAATTCCGGTGTGGCAGCGGTATTGCTCCAGTTGATTTTTACGCTTGTATAAGGCCACGGAATTACTTGATTAAAAGCTACTTCTTGTCCGCTTGTTAAAAAAGGAACTCCTTTCATATAACCCGAAACTAAGAAATTTGCCACTACTCCGGCATTACTTTTAAATACAGTAAAAGGAGCAGTATCGCTATTGTTTTCTGAATCATGGTTTGCAGTCCATCTTACTTCTTGCTGACTTCCTGTTGCATAGGTATATTCCATGTCATTTGTGGTTTGGAATCTTGTAGAAACCGGACCTCCGCCTGCAACATTTTTCAACGCATCATAAAACCATTTATCACCAAAATTCATATCAAATCCTGCCTGAAAATTTTGTAAACGATCTCCTTCGGCAAGCATTAATAAGTTATGAGAAGTAATACCTCTTAAGTTACTAATAATTTCTGTCCAGAAATCAATGGGAGGATTATTAGCAAAATCACAACGATATCCATCAATATTTGCTGCAAAAATCCAATAACGCATAGCATCTTTCATTGCTGCCCTAAGTGCAGTATTGTTAAGATCCAGTGCTGCTATATCGCTAAAATTTGCCAGCTGATTAATCGTTGTTCCGGTTCTTTGATAATATTCCGGATGAGATACGGTCCAGGGATGATCCCATGAAGTACCGTTTACAGCAATGTCAAGCATTACCGCCATACCTTTGGCATGGGCAGCATCTACCAGATTACGCATATCTGTAAGTGTTCCGTATTCAGAACCTACAGATTTGTAATCTTTGATACAATAAGGAGAATTAGAACTTCTTGAATCAGTTCCGTAAGGATAAATAGGCATCAAATAAAGTACATTGATACCAAGTGATTTAATTCGATCCAAATCAGACGTAACTGCGGCTAAAGTTCCGGAAGCACTATGCGGACGAATATGAACTTGATAAATATTTGCATCTCTCGGGTCCGGAACTCCTGTATATGGCGTACCATATTGAGCCGGATCTTGTGCATACACTGAACTTGCAAATAATAACAGAAAACAGACTATTGTTTTCGTAAAATGAAATAATCTTGGGGTAATTTTTATTTTCATGATTTTTTGTTTTTTGCATGCTTGTCAGCATTTCTAACTAAAATTCATTCTCACTCGCATTGTTTTTAAATTCGACAAACATTTTGTGGTTAATAGTTTTCAAGTAGTAAAATTTTTATTTTTTGTCCAAAAAAGGACATAGGTTTTGCCACGAATTTCACGAATTAGTACAAATTTTAGTCTGCAGTCTTAATTCGTGGAATTCGTGAAATTTGTGGCAAAAGCTTAGAAACTTAGTGTCTCAGAACCTTAGAACCTATTTATTATAACTTTTTCAATCCCTTTAATTCTGTAGCATTTCCTTCCTTAATGCTAATTGCAACACCTCCGCCCGGAGCTAAATACTGTTTTAAAATTGTTTTTGAGGTTACAACAACTTTAGTTACGGTATATTTTTGTGGGTTTTCATTCCAATTCGCTTCTTTCGCATCAGCGTAAATTGTAGCGATGAATTTTTTTCCGGCTGGTAAATAATCAAAAGTAATGTTGGCAGTTCTTGAGTTTTCGTCTGTGATTCCTCCAATAAACCAAGCGTCTTTTCCTTTTGCTTTACGAGCAATCGTGATATAATCTCCCGGTTCAGCTTCAAGAATATAACTGTTATCCCAATCTACAGCAACATCTTTGATGAACTGAAATGCATCTGGAAAACGCTCGTAGTTTCCAGGAATATCAGCTGCCATTTGCAACGGACTATACATCGTAACATAATATGCCAATTGTTTTACCAAAGTTGTATTCACACGTTGTGTACTTCCTGTTCCGTAATATGAAAGATCGGTCTGGAAAATTCCCGGAGTATAATCCATTGGTCCACCCATTAAACGTGTAAATGGCAAAATCGTGGTGTGATCCGGCGCTAATCCTCCCATAGATTCAAACTCCGTTCCACGTGCAGATTCTTGTGCAATCCAGTTTGGGAAAGTTCTGTTTAAACCTGTTGGTCGAACCGCTTCGTGACTGTCAATCATGATTTTATAATCGGCTGCACGTTTGGCTACATTAATGTAATGATTGACCATCCATTGTCCGTCATGATGTTCGCCACGCGGAATAATTTTACCTACATAACCTGTTTTTACAGCATCGTAACCATTGTCATTCATAAACTGAAAAGCACGATCTAAACGACGCTCATAATTTGTTGCTGATCCTGAAGTTTCGTGGTGCATGATAATTTTTACACCTTTTGAAGCTGCATATGCATGAACTGCTTTTACATCAAAATCAGGATAAGCGGTTACGTAATCAAAAACTTCCTCTTTCCAGTTGTTGATCCAGTCTTCCCAGCCAATATTCCAACCTTCGATCAGGATTGCATCAAAACCATTTTTAGATGCAAAATCAATATATTCTTTTGCGCGTTCTGTTGTGGCTCCGTGTTTTCCGTTTGGCGTCAGTTTGGTAAAATCATCTGTTAATTTTACGTTTGTTTCTTTTCCGAATGCCCACGTACTTCTTCCTGCTACAAAATATTCCCACCAAATTCCGATAAATTTTACCGGTTTTATCCACGAAACATCTTTGTAACTTGTTGGTTCGTTGAGGTTCAGGATTAATTTTGAAGCCAAAATTTCAGTTGCTTTATCGCTTACTACAATAGTTCTCCAAGGCGATTGCGCATCGGTTTGCATATATCCTTTTGCACCAACGGCATCAGGCGCTAAATGACTGCGCATTTTGTAATTTACGGCATCAACTTCAAGATACATTGCCGGATAATTGATCAAACCTGCTTCGTGAATGTTGATGTATAAACCGTCATCAGATTTCATCATTGATGGCGTTTGCACAGACAATTCTTTGATAGGCCATTGCGAATTGATATCGATCGTAGCTTTCTTCATTAACGAAGGAACTTCAGAAATTTTCGAAGTTGTATAAGCATATTCATTGGTATCATAATCTCCCGGAATCCAGAAGATTTTATGATTTCCAGCCAAATTAAATTCAGAACGTTCTTCTTTTATTACAAAATAATTCAAGTCATTTTGCTTCGGAAATTCATATCTAAAACCTAATCCGTCATTGAATAAACGGAAACGAATGCGAATATATCTGTTGTTATTTTTTGCTTGCGCCAAAGTGACAACCAATTCATTGTAATTGTTGCGGATTGTTTTTTCTTCGCCTAAAACCGGATTCCAAGTATCATCAACAGAGGATTGTGCTGTATTTGTAACGGTAAAACCATCCAAAAACGAAGGCAAATTTTGAAGTTCTAAACCCAAAGAACTTGGTTTTATAACTGCTTTTTGTTTATATGATAATTGGTAAGATGGAATTCCACCTTCTTTTAATTCAAATTTTAGAGAAAGATTTTTGTTTGGCGAAGTTATTTCCTGTGCCTGAACCCATAATGAGTTTGCACACACAAAAAGTAAAAGCGCTACTTTTTTGCCCAAACGAATTTGAAGCAGCATTTTTTGGGATTGAAAATTCATGTTATTTAGTTTTTTAGCAAACCTAATTTGTTTCTAAAGTTGCTTTTGTATTAGTTTTTCAATACTAAATATTGAAAAGGTTGTAGCGTTAAGTCGGCAGCAACAGTTACTGCATTTCCTGTAAAAGCATCTTTCCATGTTCCTTTTAATGAAGGAGTAACTAAATATTTAACGGCTGAATTAGTTAAATTAGAAAGAACCAGAACTTTTTCGGCATCTTTTACCATTGTAAAAGCGCTTATTTCATTACTGCTATATCCAGTAAAACTTCCTGTTTTTATGGCATTGCTTGAATTTCTGAAAGCGATAATTTTTTTGTATTCTGCCAAAACAGAAGCATCCGCAGTAGACCAGTCAATTGGAGTTTTTGCGAAATAATTGATTCTTTTATTATAACCAACTTCTTGTCCGTTGTAGATCATTGGAACAGATTTCATATAAGCAGCGACAACAAATGTAGCGATAGAACCTTCTTTACCTCCAAAAAGTTCGTAAGGAGTTCCTTCAGAAAGGTTTACGTCATGATTGCTTGTGTATCTTACAATTCTATTTTCGGGTCTGTAATTAGTCGCATATTCAGTTGCGTTTGAATCCTGAATAGTTGTAGCAGGTTTACTTTCTTTGAATACTTTTTCTAAAGTCGAGAAAAAGTTAAATCCAAATGTATAATCAAAACCCGAAACAAAATGACTCGCTTTTGAACCTTCAGCAAGCATTAAGATATTTTGATTTTTTTTGATGGTTCTTAATTTTGTGATTGCATCTGACCAGAAATTCTGAGGAACTAAATCTGCATAGTCACATCTGAAACCATCGATATTTGCATTGTAAACCCAGTAAGACATTGCGTCGATCATTGCATCTTTCATTTCAGCATTATTGAAATCTAACTGTGCAACGTCATTGTAATTTGTTCCCGGAGGAATAATAATTTCTCCTTTGTCATTCTTTTGATACCAGTTTGGATGTTGTGTAATCCATGCGTTGTCCCAAGAAGTATGATTGGCAACCCAGTCAAGAATTACGGCCATATTTTTTTTGTGCGCTTCTTCAACTAAAGTCTGAAGATCTTGCAAAGTTCCAAAATCAGGATTTACAGCTTTATAATCTTTCACAGCATAAGGAGAACCTAATTCCCCCGAAGCTTTTATTTTTCCAACAGGATAAACAGGCATTAGATACACAACATTTGCGCCTAATTCCTGAATTTGAGTAAGTCTGTCCTGAACACCTTTTAGAGTTCCTGCCTGACTAAAAGCACGAATATTTACCTGATAAATTATAGCATCTTCTTTTTTAGGCATTTTGTCAAATGATGCGCCATATTGTTGATAAGGAGAAGCCGGAGCTGAATCGTTATCTGACGAACTACACGATACAAATGCTAATGCAAGTATTAAAGTATAGACGATTTTTATATTTGATTTCATATTTTTTGAATTTATTTAACAAGCCCGAAGTTTAAAGATATCCTGCCTTTTGCTCAAGAAAGGCAGGTATCACTCAAACTAATCTAGCTTATTTTAAATGTTAGATTATTTTTTAACGATAGTACAAGTTGCAGTTGCAGGGTAGCCATTGCTTGCCGGATCTACTTCGTTTATTGTAAAGGTTACTTCATAAGTTCCTGCTTCTCCAATGGTATAAGCTGCTGTATTACCAAGGTTAATTGTATTTGTTGAAGAATCTGCAGGACCATAATTTACATCCCACGAATTATTTAATCTAAATTTTAAGGCTCCTGGCGCTAGAGTGGTAGTGATCTTCCATGTTTTGGTTTGGTGATCATAGCTCATTGGAGTACTTGCATCCCAACTTCCGGCTGTTGCTGTTCCAACAATTCCCCAAGAATAAGCGGTAGCGGTCCATTTTAAAGTATTTAAATTTACTTTTATCTGATACGAACCTGGTCCTGAAAGAGTAAAATCAGTATCACTCATGTTTTTTAGATCAGAGTTTGTAGCTCCTGCACCAAAGAACTGAGCCCAGTTTCTCTCTCTATTTATTTTAAATCCAGGACCTGCACCTTCAGGTAAAGTCATATAACCTTGAAATATTCCTACTTGTATTTCTTTTAATCCAGCTGCTGTTTCTATAGCCCAACCTTGATAACTTCCCGGCATATATATTTCGCCAAATACGACTACTTTTTCGTAAGGCGTAACGGTTATTGTAACTGGAGTTGAATAAATTCTATGATCCATAGTAGATTCAACACGAATTACTAATTCTCCGGGAACGTTAGGTTTTAGACCTAATTCTGTAGCAATTTTATTCAATTCGAGTACAGTAAAAGATTTGCTTAAAACATCTTGTCCAACTTCAACTCGTTTAGCTTTTCCCCAAGCTTCGCTTCCTTTGATATCGGTACTTAGATCAAATTGTAAAGCATAAGTAACGGGCGCAGCGATTGGATAAGTCACTTTTGGCCATGAAACAAGTAAGACTTGCTGATCAGATACATCTTCTTTAAGCACTATTGTACTCGATGAAACTTCAATAGCAGAAGGGAAAGTTACCGTTGCTAAGGTTGTTAGTTGTCCATCAGTTTCGCAGGAAGCTGCTAAAAAAAGCAAACTGCCTAGTACGAATAATTTATTTATATATTTTTTCATAATAGTTTTTGTTTTTAGTAACCTGGGTTTTGTTTAAGTCCAGGATTAGCATCTAATGCAGATGTTGGAATTGGGAACAATTTTCTGTAAGCAGGAGATTCTGGTCTGAATTCGTTTGCCAATAAAAATTTGTCAAAACGAATCATGTCTTGTCTTCTGTGACCTTCCCAGTTTAATTCAAAACCTCTTTCATCATAAATATTATCAAGAGTTGGGTTTGCGTCAAGAGCAGCTAAACCTGCACGTTTTCTTATTTGATCTACAAAAGGTTTTGCCGCACCAGGATTTCCTAAACGAACATTACATTCTGCCATCATTAAAATTACGTCAGCATATCTGTAAATTGGAAAGTCATTTGAAGCTCCTCCACCAGATATTGCTCCAGCAGGATAAAACTTAATGTTACGAACTCCAGCCTGAGGATCAGCTCCCGGATCGTCTAAAGAAGCAACATCAAGCGTATAATTAAATCCGCCTTTTTGTTCTCCAACTAAAAACTGTTTTCTTCTAACATCGTTTAAAGCATATTTCAGGAAGAAATCTTTAGGCACTATAGTTCCGTTCCAAGTATCAAATCCAAATAAAGATTTACCATGCGGACCATATAAACTACGATTGGTATAAATATTACGAGAAACAACATCAAGTGTAGCATAGATAGGTAAAATAGTTTCATCATCCGGCAATACATCTCCAAATAATTCGTAATATTTATTTCCTAATGGGCTGGCAGTATTTTCATCACCTGAGTGTAGTGTATATCCGCCTTCACTTACTTTATTACAAGCTGCCAAGCATTCGTTCCATTTTGCTTCTCCTGTGTATACTTTTGCATTTAGATATACTTTTGCTAATAAGGTATATCCTGCCCATTTATTGAATCTTCCGTAATATTTTCCTCCTTTTGTCACTGAAAGAAGTTCTACATTATCAGTCAATTCTTTTACAATAAAATCATATACTACTTTACGGCTTGCCTGAGGAATTTTATCTACTGTAGTATTGTTATCCGTATAAAAAGGAACATCTCCAAAATCGTCTATCAATAAATAATAAAAGAAGGCACGTACTACTTTTGCTTCAGCAATTTTTGAAGCATCAGCATTTGATTTTTCTAATAATTCAACCGCTAAATTGGCTTTGAAAATACCATTGTATAACCATCTCCATGTATTGTTAATAATGGACTCAGTTGGAAGCCATACATGTTTGTGCAAACGAGCAAAATCCTGTTGCCAGTTACCATCATTTCTATGCGGAATTACCTGCTCATCTGATGACATACAGTTCATGTCATACCAGCCGTTATCTGCTCCTGCATAACCAACACCTGGTACGCCTTTACGTTCAAAATCTCCTGGAATTTCTGCGTAAACACTTGCTAAGGCAAGATTTGCTCCTTCAGGAGTTCCATAAAAGCTGTCTGGTTGATATTTGTCGTATATATTTTCGTTGATATCAGAACAGCTAAAAAGGCTTAGGAAACATACGCTTCCTGCTATTACTATATTTTTAATTTTCATTTCTTTTTACTATTTAAATTTTACAGTCAAACCAAATGCAACACTTCTTGTACGAGGATAAATACCTTTATCCTGACCAAAATTATCAGCAGGGTCACCACTTGCGCTTACGTTCAATTCCGGATCAACACCTGTGTAATCTGTGATAAGAAGTAAGTTGTTTCCTGTAAGAGAAAGTCGAATATTGTCGATGTACTTATCAGTAAAACGGAAAGTATATCCTGCAGTAACATTATCCAGACGTATGAATGAACCATCTTCTAACCATATATCAGATCCGTATGGTGAAGAACGAATTCCTTTGTCTACAGCACTTTGTAAAATATTTGAACTACCGGTATTCTCAAGCATGCTTAATCTTTGATTAAGGGCGTTGTAAATTTTGTTTCCTCCGGAACCTCTCCATAACATAGATACATCAAAAGCTTTGTATCTATAAGTTGGGTTAAAGGCAAATGTATAAGTTGGTAATGCTGAACCTGCATTATAACGATCTGCGCTTCTTGCGCCTTGATCTATAAGACCGCTTCCATCACGATCCTTTACAGTTTCAACACCGTTTCCATTTACTCCGGTATGCTCTAAAGTGTAAAATGAACCAATTGGTTGTCCTTGTACTAAATATAAATTTGGCGTACCAGCCCAGCTTACATAATTAGTATTTAAAGGAATACCATTAATGTTGCCGGTTAAATTAAGCACTTCGTTTTTCATAAAGGACACGTTTCCTGCTAATGTAAGTGTGCTATTTTCTGATTTTATAACATCATAAGCAAGAGCAACTTCTAATCCTTTATTTGAAATGCTTCCTACGTTTGCTTTAATTTGATCGTATGGATAAGGCGGTTGTGGTACCGTGTAGTTGAATAATAAATTATCTGTTGTAGAATCGTAAACATCTACGCTACCTCTTAATCGATTGTTTAAAAGGGCAAAATCAAGCCCGATATTGGTTTGCTTTTTTGTTTCCCACTTCAAATCAGCATTTGCATTTTGAGAAATACCAAAATTGGTAATAAGAGATCCTCCAAAATATATAGTTCCGGCACTATCAACTAACGGCAATGAAGTTTGTGGTACAAGACCTTGTTGATTACCGGTTTCACCATAACCTACGCGTAATTTTAATTCAGAAAATAAATTCTGATTAGTCATAAATGATTCTTTGTTGATTTGCCATGCCACAGATGCAGATGGAAAATTCCCCCATTTATTATTTGCTCCAAACACAGATGAACCATCTCGTCTGATACTAGCTGTAAGTAAATAACGATCTAATAAAGAGTAGTTTAATCTTCCTAAATAAGAAACTAAAGTTCTGTCGTTTTTATAAGATCTGATATCTCCGGTTCTTACTTTAGACAAATCGCCAAATTGAAGTGCATTGTAACTAGCCTCATCACTGATAAAACCTCTTGCCTGAGTATAATTACCCTGATAAGTTTGGCTTTGCCATTCGTATAAAGCCAATGCATTAAAGCTATGGATTCCGAAAGTCTTTTTGTAGTTAAGACTAAGATTAGTTAATTTTTCGTTTTGTCTCTTATTATCAATATTAGCAAAACCGTTTTGCTCAACAGCATTAGCATCTGTTGATTTCGATGGCATGTAAAATCCTGTAGAAGAATTTGTCTTTCTCCAGCTTCCAAACCAGTTTGCTGAGAAACCTTTACCTAAATCTAATTCGGCCTTTAAACTTCCAAATAAATTGTCTTCTTGTCTTTCATTTGTAACTTCTTGTGCAGCTGCATAAGGATTTAAATAGTGAAATACCGTTGAATCTGTAAAATAACTTCCATCAGTATTAAAAACAGGATCTGTTGGTCTTGCCAATAATGCATTTGTAATTAAGTTTGATGAGTAACCTACAGTTCCAATATTACCAATACTGCTCGTTACATTATTTACTCCCGAATTTAAATTAAACGTCAATTTTAATTTGTCATCAAGAGCCAATTGCGTCGCTTGCAAACGACCAATATATTTTTGATTGCTTGAATTAATTACCACACCATCTTGCAAAATAGCTGTAATAGATGCTCTGTAATTAAATTTATCTGTTCCTCCACCAAATGATAATGTGTGAGTTTGAGTTATTCCTGTTTGAGTCAAAAGACCGTACCAATCTGTATTTGAGCCATGATTTGAAGATGCTGGAACACCAACACTTTGGGCTGTTTGCCACCATTGGTTAGAATCAAGCATATCCAATTTTTTTGGAATAAAATCTATAGAAGTATATCCATTATATTCCAAAGTAGTTTTTCCCGCTTTACTTTTTTTAGTAGTTACAATGATAACTCCAGGCGCTCCTCTGGAACCGTAAACTGCAGTAGCCGAAGCATCTTTTAAAACATCTATAGTTTCAATTTCAGAAGGCGGAACCTGATTTAATAAATCCATGTTTCCCTGAATTCCATCTACAACAACTAAAGGATCATTTCCTCCAATCAAAGAAGAGATTCCTCTAATACGAACGCTTGGTCCTGAACCTGGCTCACTACCAACTTGAGTAATGTTTACACCAGCTGCTTTTCCCGAAATCAAAGATAGCGGATTTACAATCGCACCTTGATTCATGTCTTTTGCAGCTATTGAAGAAACAGCTCCGGTAACATCTTTTCTGGCAGTAGTACCGTAACCAACTACAACAATTTCCTGTAAGTTTGTGGCATCAGGAAGAAGCTGTATATTGATAACGCTTTGGTTTGCGGTTACTTTTTTCTCTTTATATCCAATAAAAGTTACTACAATTACAGCCGTATTGCTTTCGACAGTAAGTTTGTATTTACCGTCAAAATCAGTTACCATTCCGTTTTTAGTTCCTTCTTCAAAAACAGATGCTCCAGGCAATGGCAAACCATTTTCATCCGTGATAATTCCGGAAACGGTTTGTTTTTGAAACTGAATAATTTCTGTTTTAAGTTCTGGCTTTTTTAGAATAATCTGAGTATCGCGAATTTTAAATTCGGTTGGAGTTCCTTTAAAAAGTTTATCCAAAACAACATATATCGACTGATCTTTTACAGAAATTGAAATCGTTCGATCTAAGTCGATGTCATTCAGTTTGTAAATAAACCTGAAATCTGTTTTTTGTTCTATGGTCTCAATAACCTTTTCGATTGTTGAATTGTTTAATTCAAGGGTTACTTTTGTTTTTTGGGCATAAGTATTCCCTCTAATGTTAAACATGGCGACCAAAATAAGTAGTGTAGTTAATTTCAATTTTAGGTCATTTTGGAACACTCGGTATAAAAACCCAGTATTCTTTGATTTTTTTTTCATAATTTTGTTAATTGATTGTAGTTAATTCGTTATATTCAATCACTTAGTTAATCGGAAATTGTTCGCAGCTCTTTCCGATTTTTTTATTTTAGTACTTTTCTTTCTTCATTTTTTTTCATTGGTTAGTGGTTATTTAATTAGTATTTGATTGTTTTTTATGGTGTAATTTATACCGTGAATGTCATTGAAATAACTCATAACTTTTTCAATAGATTCATCATTAAAACTTGCATTGAATTTCTCGTTGGCCAATTTTTCATTTTTGTTTACAATTGTAACATTGTAGCGTCTTTCCAATTTTGTAATAATGTTTTTGAAAGTCATATTTCTAAAGGTTAATCCGCCATTTATCCATGAAGTATAAATATCAGTGATAACAGCTTTGGTAGAAATCGCATTGTTTTCTCTGTTGAAACTTCCTTTATAACCAGGTTTCAAAACAGTATTTTTATTAGCGTCAAACTCTTCGTTTAAGCCATACATTCCAACAGAACCTTCTACTAAAACTACATCTGTTGCAGCATCTTCAGGATAATTCGAAACATTAAAATGAGTTCCCAGAACACGTACATTCAGGGCGTCAGCATTTACAATAAAAGGGTGTTTTTTATCTTTGGCAACATCAAAAAAAGCTTCTCCGTTTAGAAATACCTGTCTGTTTTCTCCGGCAATAAATTTCACAGGATATTTTAAAGTTGTTCCTGCATTCAGATGAACCATTGTTCCGTCAGACAATTGCAATTGGAATTTTTTGCCATATGGAATCTTAATAATGTTATAAGCTACTTTCTCTAAACCAGTATTAGCATCATAAACAATTTTATCTCCGTTTTGATTTCCAACAATATTTCCTTTGGCATCTTTTACCTGAGCCGAATTATTTTCTGATATAATTTGAGTTTGTCCATCTTCTAATTGTAATACGATATCAGAACTTTTGAAATCAAATTTTTGTTCAACAGGTTTAGTTGAAAGACTTTGTTTGTAGAAAAATCCAACTCCTAATAAAACAACAATAGAAGCAGCAATCGAAATGTATTTTTTGAAGTTTGATCTTTCAGGAGCAATTTGAATCGTCGTTTCATTTTCTTTTGAAGCTGACAAAATATTTAAGAAAATATCATCGGCAGTTTGTCTATCCATTTTTGGAGTTTCAATAAGAAGCGCCTGAATATCTTCTACAGAAGGGAAATCATCTGTAAGTTTATTTTTTTTATAATAGGCAACTACCTCGTTTGTTTCCTCGGGTGTACATTCGTTTAAAACAAACTTTTGTAAAAGACTTTTTATTTCAGAATTTGAATTCATTAAGAATTGATTTAAGGTCCGGTTCTGATATAATACAGTTGAAGTCTCGTTGAGTACTACTCAAACGTTGTAAATTTTTCAATTTTAACATTTGAGCTAATTGACAAACGCTGTAAAGTACTGATTTTGTTGAGGTTTATGCTAAAATGAATATTCTAAAAATTTTTATTTTATTTTTTGATAAACGGTTTTTTTGCCACTCTGAATAATGAATGATCACAAAATGTCGAAGTTTCTGGACGTAACGAAACCCGACAGGTTTTTAAAACCTGTCGGGTTTACTATGCGCAAAAAAATCTTTGACAAAGCCTCAGCGTTATACTTTGCGATCTTTGCGTAAACCTTTGCGTACTTTGCGGTTAAGCTTAAAATTAAAACAAAAAAAAATCACCCGAGAAGAGTGATTTTAATGGTTAATGTGGTTTTTTGGTTTAGATAATCTCGTCATGAACGTGAAAAAAGACTCGCATTGATTCTAATGCTTTACTCATTTGGTTCCGGACTGTATTTATAGAGATGCCAAGTTCCTGGCTAATTTCTTCATAACTCATTCCCTTCTTTCGAGACATTTTAAAAATCTGCTTTCGTTTGGGAGGCAATTGTTTCATGGCCTGTTTCCGAAGTTTTTTGCAATCTTCTTCCCGAATCGAATAATCACCATATTCATGTGATTTTTGACTTTCATAAAAAACGGCTTCTTTTAGCACTAAATCATTTGCTGCTTTATTTAGAGCATTAAATGCCTGATTTCGTGCAATAGTAAAAATATAAGCTTTAAAAGATTGGTCCGGATTTAGGTTCTCGCGGTTTTGCCAAACTTTCATAAAAACATCCTGTACATTTTCTTCAGCAGCCTCTTTTGATTTTAAAAGACTAACGCTGTAACCATAGATATCCTGATAGTATAAATCAAAAAGAGAACGAAATGCTTTTTCGTTGCCATTTTTGAGCTCACTCACCAATAATTGTTCGCTATGATTGTTTGTTTCTAACATTAATTTAATTAGTCCGTATTTAAATCTAATTATATTATGATACTGTCAAAATTGGTACTCTAATCTGCTGACGGGTTAGCAAATATATAAAAATATTATTCTCAGCATATAGTATTAAAAAAAACTTAATTTTATTTTTTTTAGTTCATTTCAGCCAAAATCGTAGTAAAAGCGTTGCTAAGTCTCTTTTTATCAAGTGTGTGACTTTTTAACTGATATTTTGTGTAATAATTACAAATAATTTTATTTTTTACGAATATTCTTATTCTGTAATAAAATGATTGATGATTTAGTAATAATTGGAGAAAGAAAAAATCCATTTATCTTTTGTTTAAAAAAGATAAATGGATTTTATAAAAGGAAGAATCAGATAAAGATTCTATTGTATCATATTTGATTAATTTTTCAAATCTTTAATTACTTTAAAAGCAACATCAACCTGATCTTCACCAACCAAAATTGTAAATTCATTTGAAGTCGAAATTACCTCGTTGATAATGATTCCTTCCCATGCTAAACGCTGAAAGATAAAGTAATAAATTCCCGGAACGACGATGTTTTCCTTAGGTAATTTTACTGTGATAGACGCTAAATTATCTAATTTCTGAATCAGTTTTTCGCGCATAAAGTGTTTTTCAACCAAATGATTCACACTACTACTTACTACAATATTAGTTTCGTTAACACCACGTGACGAAGTATAAAAAATATCAGATAAAGCGTTGATATCAGAGATTAAATCAGCTTGTTTGTTTAAAACAGTTTCTGATGCAGCAAAAGTGTAATCCGTCAATTCAGATCTTACTGTGATTTCACCAATATTCTTGATTACTTTATTGATTTTATGATTTAATTTAAAATCCAATTCTTCTGTAAGCCGTTTTAACGACATTACAACAGCGCCTTGTTTTACCTCTTTGCCAAATTCACTTTCCAATTCGGTCATAATGTTCCGCGAAAGAGAAGTTAGATTGATAATTCCAAGCGATAATGCATTTAATAAAAAGGGTTTTGTTTTAATGTAATTTTCGACGATTGAAGAAACGGTTTTCATAATTTTTTTTCTTTTTTTTTGTAACTTGATTGGGTTGGTTTAGTTAATATGGGTGTTATAAATTTATGCAAATATAAATAAAAAAACAATTTGTTATAATTATAACAATAAAAAATTATGTTAAAAGTGATAAAAAGCATCAGTAAGATGTTCAATTGCAAATGTTTCGCCACTTTTATGGATTGCAATGATGTCAAAACGGATTTCAATATTTTCTTCAAAATCCTTTTCCCTATCGTTTATGTAGGCATTTACTGCTTTTATAAGTAGTTGAATTTTTTTTGGCTTCACAAAATCTTGCGGAGAACCAAAATCCAGACTCGATCTTGTCTTCACTTCTACAATGGCCAAAATGGAATCTTTTTGGGCAATAATATCTATTTCGGCTTTTTGAAAAGTCCAATTTCGATCTAGAATTTTATATCCATTTTGTTGAAGATATTCTACGGATAGTTCTTCTCCTTTTTTTCCAAGTTCATTATGTTCAGCCATTTTTTAATTGTGAGTTATGAATTATGAGTTCGTAAGCAATTTGTAAGCAAAGACGCGAAATCACAAAGGTTGATTCAAACTTTGCAACTTCGCGTCTTTGCGAGATTATGATATGTGGTATTTTCTCTTATTTAAAAGAGATAAGAAACGACTATATTATTTTTGAAATGAAACTGTACTTCCAGTTTCATTTACATCAATAGAAATTATATTTCCCATAATTAAGGCTCGATTATCCTGAATATGTCCGGCTGGAAAATTAAAAATTACGGGAATATTATATTTTTTAGTTACATCGTCTACGATTTCAAGAGCATTTTTACCCCAAGGAACTTCATTGTCTTTCATTTTGGTCATTCCGCCCACAATAATTCCTTTAAGGTTTTCGATACATCCGTTACGTCTCAAATTCATCATCATTCGATCAATATGATATAAGTATTCATCAAGATCTTCGATAAATAAAATCTTATCCTTGCAATCAATTGCCGATTGTGAACCCAATAAACTATAAAGAATAGAGAGATTTCCACCAACTAATTCGCCAGTTGCTTTTCCAAAACGGTTCATTTTATCCGGAGCGATTGAGTAGGAAACAGGTTCACCAAACAAGCTCGATTTCATAGAACTTATAGCCGCCGGAGTTGCACGCGGAATCGTTACAGGCATAACACCGTGAATAGATTTATAACCCATCGTATTCAAATGATTGTGTAGAACTGTTACGTCGCTAAAACCAATAATCCATTTTGGGTGTTGTTTGAATTTGGTAAAGTCCAATAAATCGATCATTCTTACCGTTCCATATCCGCCACGAACACACCAAATTGCTTTGATATTTGGATTATCCAACTGATGCTGAAAATCGGCAGCACGTTGTTCGTCAGTTCCTGCCAGTTGATTAAAATCAAGTCCAATTGTAGTTCCAACAACAGCTTCTAAACCCCAACTATGCAATAAATCTATTGTAGGTTTTAGATTGTCATCAATGTTTTTTCTGGCAGTTGCTAAAAGCGCAACAGTATCTCCTTTTTGTAAATAAGGTGGTGTGATCATCTTTTGTTGGGATTGACAGGTAAATGAATGTAAAGCAAAAATAAGAAATACGAATGTACCAAAAGCAAAGCTTTTTCTGGTGTCTTGGAGTTTGTTCGTGTTCATGATTTCTTTTTGCTTAAAATTATAAATTATTTTTTAAATCGGGTTTAGATTAAGAGAATCAACCGCCATATTTGTTTTGCAATTCTTCTAATATTAATAGAAGACCTTTATCAGCTTCTTCAGATTGTACATTGGCAAATAGGAGGAAAGCTTTGTTGATTGTTTTACAAATATACACTTTGGTTAAAAAAGTTCCGGGATTTCCGTTATGAAAAGAATATTTCAATTTGCTTTTTTCATTAATTTCAGAATTCCATCCAAACGAAAATTCGGGTAAACCATAATGCATGTATTCGAATTCTTCTTTCGTAAACACTTTAGATTTTCCTAATAATCCCTGAAGCTCCATTTGAGTAAACTTGCAATAATCAGGCAAATTAACATTTATGTTTCCTGCTGATGAAAGCCAGTTTAATTTATAATTTAAGAAAGGTTTTTCAGGTTCGAGATTTTCATCATGTCCCCAAGGCTGATTTTTATCTTTTAAATTCGGCTGACCAAAACCAAAATCGATATTAAGACTTTTGCTCAATTCCTTTACTAATGACTCATAGGTTTTGCCAGTTGCTTTTTCGAGCATTAATCCCGCAGCAACATAACTTGGATTTGACCAATAAACAACTTGCTTTTCTGTAGCAGGATTCTGTTGCAAAAACCAAGCAATAAACTCATAACGCTGTTGCTGATTATCGCCTTTGATTTCTTCCTGAGTCGGAGTTTCATTTCCATACGACCAAGTGTTGATTCCTGCTCGAAAAGTGATGAAATCTTGTAACGTAAAATTGTAAGTCGCCGGATTGCTTTTGGCTTTTAACTCTGGATATAAATCAAAAAACTTAGTATCCCATTTTATTTTTCCTTGTTTAACTAAAGTTGCTGCAAGATAACTGGTTATCGTTTTGGTAATAGATCCCAATCTAAATTTATCATCGATTTTAGCCTTGTATTTTGAGTTTATTCTCTGATATCCCAAAGCTTGAATTTCTAAAATTGAATCAGCAGAAACTACTGCATAAGCAACTTCAGGAATATTATATTTTACCCTTATACTATCAACAAACGAACTATTTTTTTGCGCATTTGTGTTATTAAAAAGAATAAGAAATAGAAAGGGAAAAAATATGTTTTTCATTTTATCGAAAGAGAGATTTGAGTCAGCAAGTTACAAGAGATTCTGTGATATTCAAAAAAATGATTCAAAAAATAAATTAGAAATTTCTTACAAAACAATTAATTTGCCTACATTGATCCTTCTAAAGAATTATTTATGCAAACGCTCTCCTTTAAACTTTATATAATGGCATTTTTTTCATTGTCATTTGTACAAGCACAATCAAAAAAATATGCAATTCATACCGTTGCATTTTATAATTTCGAAAATCTTTTTGATACGCACGATGATCCAAATACAAATGATAACGAATGGACACCAACGGGATCGCAAAATTGGACAGAAGAAAAATACCAACAGAAATTAAAGAATCTTTCAAGAGTTTTATCTGAAATAGGAACGCCCGAAAACCCAAATGCGCCAACTATTATTGGAGGTTCTGAGATTGAAAACCGTGGCGTAGTCGAAGATTTAATCAAACAGGATAAATTAGTAGATTTTGGTTACGGAATCATTCATTTTGATTCTCCTGACAAACGCGGAATTGATGTTGTATTATTATATCAGAAAAAACATTTCAAACCCACATCTTATTCCAATATACCTTTATATATCTACAAAAATAAGTTGTCAATAAAGGAAGATAAAAAAGAGGAAACAGATGATGAATTCGAACCTAAAATTGAAAATAATAATCGAATATTTACACGAGATCAGTTATTAGTTACCGGTTTTCTGGAGGATGAAGAAATACATATTATTGTAAATCATTGGCCGTCAAGATCCGGCGGAGAAAAAGCCAGTAGTCCATTTCGGGAAGCTGCAGCAAACCTAAACCGGAAAATTATTGATTCTTTGCAACAGATTAACCCAAATGCAAAAGTCATTACAATGGGCGATTTAAACGACGGACCTTTTAATAAAAGCGTAAAAATAGCTTTAGGAGCCAAAGCAAAAAAGAGTGAAGTTCCAGAGTTTGGTGTTTTCAATCCGTTTGAAGAAATAGCAAACAAAGGAATGGGAACAATAGCTTTTCGAGATTCCTGGGATATTTTCGACCAAATTATAATTTCAGAATCACTCATAAAACCGGATTTCGCTACATTTAAATATTGGAAAGCAGGGATATTCAGTAGATCTTATTTGATTCAAAAATCGGGACAATATAAAGGATATCCGTTGAGACATACTTTGACAGAAGTTGGTTTTAGTGATCATTTTCCGGTTTATATTTATTTGATCAAAGAGATGAAATAAAACTTTTCCCTAACTTAGCTACTTAGAAACTTAGCACCTTAAAAAATGGCAATTGCAAAACCTTTTAATCTTACCAAATGGATCGATGAAAATCGTCATTTATTAAAACCACCAGTTGGAAACAAAAATCTTTATGTTGATTCCGGTGATTATATTGTGATGATTGTTGCAGGTCCAAATGCCCGAAAAGACTATCATTATAACGAAACCGAAGAGCTTTTTTACCAACTCGAAGGAAGTATCAAAGTTGTAATTCAGGAAGATGGCGAACGCAAAGAAATGGAATTAAATGCCGGTGATATGTATCTTCATCCAGCAAAAATCCCGCATTCTCCAGTTCGTTCAGAGGGTTCTATAGGTTTGGTAATCGAGCGCAAACGTGCCGGAAAAGGATATACTGACGGTTTGCTTTGGCATTGTGACAACTGCAATCATAAACTTTACGAAGTATTTTTTGAACTCCATAACATAGAGAAAGACTTCTTGCCACATTTCGAACATTTCTACAATTCAGAAGAACTAAGAACTTGCGACAATTGCGGAACCATAATGGAATCTGATCCGAGATTTGTGGCGAAGGAATAATTTATCTCAAAATTCAAACCCGACAGGTTTTTAAAACCTGTCGGGTTTAGTCGCAATTAAAAGTTTCAAAATTAGACTTTTAGTTTTTAGGAGCTATTTCCCTCTATCCGTTTCAATCTTTTTCTGGCTAAAGAAGCCAGAAAAAGGATTTCCACTTCTATCGAGGCTAGGAAATCACTATAAAAAGAATTTTAATAAGCTTAAAATATGAAAGATAAAATTGTAAATAATTCCAATGAAGAAGAAGATTTTTTGAAGGAATTAAAAGCAGATATAGAACAAGGTAAACTTGATTTTAAAAATGGAGATTTTATAACTCATGAAGAAATGTTAGAGGAATTGAGAAGAAAAAAGATTATTTAAGAACAATGATTAACACAATATTGTCATTTCGACGGAGGAGAAATCACACTAGAAACTCCACAAAGAAAATCGCCAATCTTTGTCGATCAGCGCGTGTGATTTCTCCTCCGTCGAAATGACAAAAGAAAAAAAATCCGTTTAATCTGTAAATCCCGATCATTATCGGGAGTGTCTAATTAACTCGTTTACAACTCAAATCTTTTCCCTTGTTCAGGATAAATAATCTTCAAGCCTAAGTCGTTTTGATTTTTAAGTTGCTCTTTAAGTTTGATAATATTTTTAGTTGGAGGTTTTAAGTGCGTAACAATAATATTGAAACCTTTCAAAGTGTCTTTTCCTGATAATTCTTCAAGAACATGAAGTTCTTTCATTAAGTAATTTGGAGTTAAATGTCCAAACAAAAATTTGTCAGGTTGCTCATTTGGGAATGAAACTTCAATAAAGATTCCTTTTAATTGTTTGCTTTTTACGAGAGGCGCAATCGCTGTCCAAAGAGATTTTAGTTTATCGCTTTTTTCAACAGAATCTGGTCCGGTATCTCCTAAATAAAGCACATAAGAATCTCCATTTCTAATCAGGAAAGCAGTACTTTCAAACGGATTCACGTGACTTAACGGGAATGCTTTCACGGTCATCGTTGTATTGTTGATTGGTGTTTCTTCTCCGATATTTAAAGTTTGAAAATGGTATTTTTTTAATGGAGTTCCAAGACCTTTGTCTCCAAAATTTGCCCACGTTTGATCATTAAAATAATGATTCTCCATCATTTCCATACATTTTTCAGTTGCATAAACCGTTTTTGAAGAATCAGCCGGTGAATTAATAATCAATCCCGAAACGTGATCTAAATGTGCATGTGAAATAAAATATCCTTTAATATATTTTCGCAAAACATCGCTGGTTGGAACTTTAAAAACCTTGTTTTCAATTGCTTTTTCGATTCCTGCATTTATGGTTCCTGCATCCAAAGAAATAAAATCGTTTGTATTTGTTGGTGCTACCAAATAAGCAGAAAGATTTTTTTCGTCAATACCACCTTTTATTCCCAAAGGAACAACCTGAAAAGCAGGCTTTTGTTCTTTTTGAGCAAATCCATTTATTGAAATTAAAAAGAAGCAGAGTAGAAGACGATTGAAAATATTCATATTTAAGTAATTTTGTTACCGCAAATTTCATGAATTATAGTGAATAAATTATAGCGTATTCCTTTAAATGCTATTAATTAACCCTAAATTTACTTTGATTTTAACAACGGATTTGAGTTTAAATTCAACTGTAAATAATATCTTTACAATAAAAATATAACAATTTTAACTAAAAAAGTTACAATGACAACAATAGCATCGCAATTTGGAATGAATGAGGCTCTGGAAAAATTGGGCATCAAATTGGTAAATGACGGAACATCAACGGGAACGCAGAATTTTGCTTCAGGTGGAAATTTAGATAGTTTTTCACCAGTTGACGGAAAATTAATTGCTTCGGTAAAAATGTCAACACAAGAAGATTACGAAAAAGTAATGCGTGCAGCAACAGAAGCTTTTAAAACATTTCGTTTAATTCCTGCACCACAACGTGGAGAAATTGTACGTCAGTTTGGGCAAAAGTTGCGCGAAAATAAAGAAGCTCTTGGTAAATTGGTTTCTTATGAAATGGGAAAATCATTGCAAGAAGGTTATGGCGAAGTACAGGAAATGATCGATATCTGTGATTTTGCTGTAGGTTTATCGCGCCAATTACACGGATTAACAATGCATTCTGAAAGACCAGGACATCGTATGTATGAGCAATATCATCCACTTGGAGTTGTTGGAATTATTTCGGCATTTAATTTTCCGGTTGCAGTTTGGTCATGGAATACTGCTTTGGCATGGATTTCAGGAGATGTTTGCGTTTGGAAACCTTCTGAAAAAACACCTCTTTGCGGAATTGCTTGTCAAAATATAATCGCGCAAGTTATCAAAGAAAATAATTTACCGGAAGGAATTTCATGTTTGATAAACGGTGATTATAAAATAGGTGAATTAATGACGGCTGATACTCGAATTCCGTTAGTTTCTGCGACAGGTTCAACCCGAATGGGAAAAATTGTTGCTCAAGCAGTTGCGGGTCGTTTAGGTAAATCGTTATTAGAATTGGGAGGAAATAATGCTATCATTGTAACTCCGGATGCTGATATTAAAATGACTGTTATTGGAGCAGTTTTTGGTGCTGTGGGAACTGCAGGACAACGTTGTACATCAACTCGAAGACTGATCATTCACGAAAGTATTTATGATAAAGTAAAAGATGCTTTAGTGGCGGCTTACCAACAGTTAAGAATCGGAAATCCGCTTGACGAAAATAATCACGTTGGTCCGCTAATTGACACTCATGCTGTTGAATTGTATGCTCAGGCTTTGAATAAAGTGGTTGCCGAAGGTGGAAATATCTTAGTCGAAGGTGCAGTACTTTCGGGAGAAGGTTACGAAAGTGGCTGTTATGTGAGACCTGCAATTGCTGAAGCTCAAAATTCATTTGCAATTGTACAACACGAAACATTTGCTCCGGTTTTATATTTAATTAAATATTCAGGAGAAGTTGATAATGCAATCGAGCTTCAAAACGGAGTTGCACAAGGATTATCATCTGCTATTATGACGAATAATTTACGTGAAGCCGAAAGATTTTTATCTGTGGTAGGTTCTGATTGCGGAATTGCAAACGTAAATATTGGAACTTCCGGTGCTGAAATTGGAGGTGCTTTTGGTGGAGAAAAAGAAACCGGTGGAGGTAGAGAATCTGGATCTGATGCTTGGAAAATTTATATGCGTCGCCAAACCAATACAATCAATTATACTACTAGTTTGCCTTTGGCGCAAGGAATCAAATTTGATTTGTAGATTCTTTTTAAGTAATCAATTATATAAAAAAGGCTTCCAATTTGGAAGCCTTTTGTTTTTTCTAACATTATAACAATTTGTTATTTCTTAAGAATAGTTTGATTGATTGAACCATTTGCAGTATAAATTTTTGCTAAATATGTTCCTGGAATTAATCCTGTCAAATCAATGCTTTGATTCCCTTTTTGTACTGTTTTTACTAATGTTCCTGACATATTATAAAGAAGAACTTTCTCTACTTGTTGATCAGAATCTGATAAATATAAAGTGTCTGTTGCCGGATTTGGGTATAAAATTACTTTAGTACTTTCTGTCGTTTCTGCTATTTCAGCCGTTTTTGCAAGACGTAATGTGCTTCCGCTATATTCAGTACTAATGTAGAAAAGGTTAGCTACAGATCCTTTTGTTATTGTATTTGTTCCTGCAGGAATTGATGCTGTTACGATTCCGGCAGAAGCAGTATAAGACACGTTATTTACTTTAACTGTTCCTGTAAAATTGGAATCAAAAACCAAAGTCAATGTTGATGCACTTGTTGTTGTGTAAGTAATTGAAGTACTTGATTCAATTTTTAAACGTGCCGTTAATGTTAATCCTGCATAAGTTACAGATCCGGCAGAAGAGTTCATGTTTCCTGTAATGGCATAAAATGAACTTGTTTTTCCAGATGTTGTAAAATTATGAATCTCGTTCGTGCTTGGATTACTAGTTGTTACTGTAATTGTTCCTGATCCTGTTGCAGGAGTTCCAGTTCCGGTTGTAGTAATTGAGTACGAAACGTTTGCTGTTGGAGTTCCTGTAATTGTGATTGTTTTTGCAGTTGTATTTTTCACAAAACTAATTCCCGAAGTTGGCAATCCAGTTACTGTTGCATCTGTAGCATTTCCGCCCCAAGTAAAAACTATTGTACCAATTGCTGTTCCGCTTGCGACAGTTTGATTGTTGTTTGTTGGAGATGTAAGTGTCTGACTTCCTGCAGCGGTTACAGTAATAGTTCCTGATCCTGTTGCTGGAGTTCCAGTTCCTGTAGTTTCTATAGAATAAGATATTGTAGCAGTTGGAGTTCCTGTAATTGTGATTGTTTTTGCAGTAGCATTTTTTACAAAACTAATTCCCGAAGCTGGTAATCCCGTTACTGTTGCATCAGTAGCATCGCCACCCCAAGTGAAAACTATTGTGCTTATTGCCGTTCCGCTTGTTACTGATTGATTATTATTTGTTGTCGAAGTTAAAGTTTGAGTACTTGTTGGTGGATTACCTTCGCCTTGCACTGCCACTAATGAACCTGTATAATTAGTAAGTGCAGATTTTAACGCTGAAATTACAAGTGATGATGTATCGTCAACACTATTGTTGAATGTCCATTTTAAATCTCCTCCAGAAACACGACCAGAATATTGTGTTACTTTATTTTTGGCCGCTGCAGGTTGATCGATAGTCAGGTTTTTCACGTACAAAGCAGCATTAGTATCAAAGTTGTTATACGTATTTGCTCCAGATTTTGATTTAATACTACTGCTTACAGTTTCGCCTCTTGTAGAGGCAACATAAGCATCAAAATCTGTAGTAGAACTTATTTTTCCTGAGATATTGTATAACGGATTTGTATCGCCATAAGCAACAAAACGCATATTATTTGTAGCATTATCAGCATCAAAAGTATTGTTGAAAGCTTTAATAGTTCCTCCTGCTTCACCGGAGAAAGTTCCCATTGTACCGGCATTATTTACTTGATTTGCTTCATCCCAAATATCAGAACCTTGCAAAGAGGTAAGCATCGGATGTTTGCTATTACGGTAATAATTTCCCTCTACAAAAAGTGACGATCCTAAAGTTGATCCCGCTCCATATTTTGAAACTCCGTCATAATAGTTGTTGTAAATATGTGCTGAATAATAACGAACACGTGGATGACGAGAATCGGAGTGGTCAAACCAATTGTGATGATATGTAATATATAATCCCGTTGTAGTTCCTTCGCTTAAGCCTAAAAGACTTGCTTTTCCGTTATCCCAAAAATGATTGTAAGACAAGGTTATGTAAGTTGACGATTTGTTATCTAACGCACCATCGCCTTTAATTTGGTCAGCGTCACTACCTGCATTTCCGTAGAATAAATCGCAATTGTGAACCCAAATATGGTCATTATCCTGTTGCATTCCTACATTGTCTCCTGCGGTACTATTGCAATTCATAAAACCAATATTGCTAACTTCGATATTTGAAGCAGTTTTAAGACGTACACCCCAACCATTTGCAACAGCGTCAGTTCCTACACCTTCGATAGTCACGTAGCTTGAAGCATTGTTTGCGTTTTCGATCACAACATCTCCACCTTCCATCACGGTCATATCGGTTATATTTCCAATTAAACGAATAATAAATGGTCGTGTATCTTTTCCTTTTTTGATAGCATAGAGAATGTTTTGTAAACCAACGCATGGATTTGCACTAGCTCCAGTAATATTCATGGAAATTGTGTTCTTTGTGTTTTGCGTAATGTAAAGAATAACAGCTCCATCTTTCGGCGTTCCATCCGCTTTGTATCCTCCTGGAACACGTCCACCGTCGAAAGCAAAACCATTTCGATCTTGTGCTAAAACAGTTAAATTATTGGTTGTAGATCCGGTTCCTTCTACGCCGGAAATCACCGGTTTTACTTTGATAGTGTAGGTTCCGGATTTAAGTCCGGGAATATCAGCTCGGAAATAAGTTCCGTAACTGCGAATAAGCTGATCGTCTATTTTTTGATCTGTAATTCCTTGTCCTGAATAGTAAACATTATACGTTTGAGCATTACTTACAGGATGCCATTTTACAAATGCAGATTCAAGCCAACCTGAAGCTTCGTTAATTTGAATCTGTTGTGCCCAAGTTGGCAGAGTGAGAAAAAATACGATCAGAATAAGTAGGTTTTTTTTCATAATTTTTTGGTTTGATGTTAGTTGTAAAAATGTATAATTTTAAATATCAAAAACTCAACGTTGAATTGTAATCGATTACACAAAAATATATCTTATTTTGGAATTACATATTTATTTTTAGTTAAAATCGATAATAATATAATTTTTTAATTATTAAAATGGTTATTATGTAATAAATTACACGAAATGCAATTTATTACATAACAATAGAAAACATTGTTAGGTGAGAATTTTGCTGATAATTTAAATTTGTAATAGAAGGTATTTTATTAAAAATATCAATTCTTACATTTTTTTAAATCCAAAAAATAAATATTTAATTTTTAAAGAAAAATAGTGTTAATTGAAATTTTTTGAATTGATTTTTTAGCTTATAAAAGTATTTTTAAGTAGAATTTAAATTAAATTTTTATGTTGAAATTGATCAGAAATTTAAATTTAGATATAATTGATTTGGAAAATATATAAGTTTAAGAAGATATTTTTGAGTAAAAATTGGGCATAAAAAAAGCCTTTTTGAATTTCAAAAAGGCTTCATTTTTATTGTTTGTAGCAACTATTTATTGCTTGCTAGTTTTGATAGTAATCTTAGGAATTCTATATATAACCAAACTAATGTAATCATTAGTCCCATTGCGCCATACCATTCCATGAATTTTGGCATTCTTTCCTGAACTCCTTTTTCGATTTGATCGAAATCTAAAAATAAGTTCAAAGCAGCAATGATAATTACGAAAACGCTAATACCAATACTCATCATTCCATTTCCGTAGTGAACAGGAGTAAATTTAAAAATCAAAGAAGCAATCCATGAAATCAAATAGTAAGTAGCAATTGCTAAAGCAGCAGCAATAACAACTGATTTGAATTGTTCCGTAACTTTTACAATTTTAAATTTATATAAACCTAAACAAACTAAAAAGGTTACTAATGTTGCACTAACAGCATTAATTACAATTCCAGGATATCTTAATTCAAATATTGCAGAAATACCTCCAATAAACAAACCTTCAAACAAAGCATAACCAGGAGCTAAATATGGTGAAGCCTGAGGTTTAAAAGTAGAAACTACAACTAGAATTAACCCAACAATTGCACCACCAATAGCTGGTAAAATTGGATTCATTCCATTAAAAGCCATCCACCATGTTATCATAGAAGAGGCACATAATATTAAAAATAGAATAGCTGTTTTATTGATAGTACCTGACAATGTCATTTCCTGATTGTAATCAATAATTTGTGCATGGTGTACTTCTTCAGCTTTTGAAACAGCATTTGATGAGAAACGCTTGTCGCTTAAAAATGGATTTTTTGAATTGAAGTTCATAGTTTTAATACATTTAATTGTATTCAAATATATGGAGTTTTTTCGAAGTCCTATAGTTTCGGCTAAATTTTTAACATGATTTTTTCGTCTGTTAAAATCCTTTTTAAAACAAAAAGTCCATCAAAAGAAACTCTTGATGGACTTGTATTTTATTTAATTAATTTTATTTCAATAAGTCTAACACTAAAGATGGAAATAAACCTAATGCAATATTTAATACAATTGAAATTATCGCAACTGCATAAATAAGGAAAGGTTTTCCGGTACGTTCTTGATTTGGCTCTTTAGAATACATTGCTAAAATTAGTTTGAAATAATATCCAACACTAATAATAGAATTGATAACAGCAACGATTACTAAAGCGATATATCCTGCTTGAATTGTTTGATTGAATAAGAATAACTTAGCAAAGAATCCAGAGAAAATTGGAATACCGGCCATAGATAATAATGAACCTGTAAGGATAGCAGCCAATAATGGATTTGTTTTTCCTAAACCGTGAAAGTTTGTAATATCTTCGTTATCCTGATTTTTGCATACATATAAAACAACACTAAAAGCAGCGATTCCGGCTAATGCATAAGCAGCTGTGTAATATAATAATACTCCTGCAGATGTTGCTACAGTTAATAAAGTCATCAACATAAAACCTGCATGTGAGATTCCTGAGAATGCCAACATACGTTTTACATTGACCTGACGTAAAGCCATTATATTTCCGACAGTCATAGAAGCTATTGAAATAATTACTACAATCGTTTCAAAAGTTCCTAAAAGATCCTGATTGTCTAAAGATGGAACTAAGTTTAATGCTGAAACTAATTTGTAAAGTGTTGCAATTGCTACAACTTTAGCCAAAGTACTCATTAACGCAGTAGTCAAAGCAGGAGATCCTTCGTAAACATCCGGAGCCCAGAAGTGGAAAGGAACTGCTGCAACTTTAAATAACATTCCGATAATCATTAAGATCATTCCAATTGGAAACCAGATTGGTAATTCGGCAGATAAAGAACTTTCGTGAATTTCAGCAACATCGAAACTTCCCATTGCTCCGTAGATCAAACAGATTCCGAATAAGATAATTCCAGATGCAAAAGATCCCATCAAGAAGTATTTCATACCAGCTTCGTTGCTTTTCAAATTCAAACGCTCGCTTGCAGCCAAAACATAAAGAGCAATTGATAAAATTTCGATTCCTAAGAAAAACATAGCTAAGTTTCCAAAAGAAACCATTGCAACTCCTCCAGCTAATAAAAATACTTTTATAGCAACAAAATCTGAAATTTTGGTAGGATGATTTTCGTAAAAATTATGACTTAATGCTACTAAGAAAATGGTTAAAATAATAAACAATGATGAAAACGCAGTAGAGAACTTACTTACCGTAATCATGTTATTGTAATAACTCTGCTCTAATCCAAATTCGTAAAAGTTAAGTGCCAAAACACCTAATAAACCAATAATGGTAATAGGAACGATGGCCTTTCTTAAATTAAGAATTTCAAACAATAGGCAGAAAATACCCAATCCTGTTATAGCTATTAATGTATTCATTTTTGCTTTTTTGATTTAGGAAATCTAAAACTAATGACGCCCTAATTTATTTTTATTTAAAATATTAATTTTTGTTGATAACGCTTAGAATTGTTTCTAAACTTGGTGTAATCAAATCTGTAATTGGTTTTGGATAAAATCCGAAGAAAATTAAAACCGCAATAATTACTACTAATGAAATTCCTTCATTAACAGAAACATCTGCAAAAGTTTTAGTATTAGTTTCTCCTAACATTACATTTTGAAACATTTTAAGCATATAATAAGCTCCTAAAATAATAGTTGTTCCGCCTAAAACAGCAAACCAAATATTAATTTGAGAAAGACTATACAAAACAGTAAACTCTCCAACGAAATTAAAAGTACTTGGTAAGGCTACAGAAGCCAATACCAAAATTAAAAACATAGAAGTAAATTTTGGAGATTGAGTACGAATACCTCCTAAATGTGAAATTTCTCTTGTTTCATATCTTCTGAAAATAATTTCTGCAGCATAAAACAATCCAACTACTACAAAACCGTGAGCGATCATTTGTAAAACAGCTCCACGTAAACCGTCAATAGTTAATGTGTAAGTTCCTGCAGCAATTAATCCAACGTGCGCAAGAGATGAATAAGCCAATAATTTCTTTAAATCTTTTTGTCTTAAAGCTACGATTGATCCGTATATAACTCCGGCAATTCCTAAAGCAATAAAGATATTCATGTATTCTTTTGCAGCCAACGGTACAATGGGCAATTGCCAACGAATAACACTGTATAATCCCATCTTTAACATGATACCAGATAAAAGCATAGTTCCAACTGTTGGTGCTTTTTGGTACACATTTGCTTGCCATGTATGGAAAGGGATAATTGGAATTTTAATAGCATAAGCCAAGAAGAAAGCTAAGAAAATCCAAAGTTGCTCAGAAGCTGATAAGTCTAATTTGTATAAATCTTCGATTAAGAAACTTCCAGCTTTTTGATATAAATAGATGAAAGCAACTAACATGAACAATGAACCTGCAAGTGTGTAGATAAAGAATTTAACTACTGCTTTTCTGCGTTCTTCGGCATCACCATTACCCCAAATAAGAGCAATGAAGTAAATAGGAATAAGTGCTAACTCCCAGAAAATATAATATAATAGACCATCTGCCGCAAGGAAAGTTCCTGTCATAGCAAAAGCCATAAATAAAATTAAAGCATAAAAAGCTTTTGAATTTTTGTATTCATTTCCAAAAGAAGAGAATATAATAATTGGCGTCAAAGCTACAGTTAATAGTAACATTGCGATTCCTAAACCATCAGCATTTAGCGCAAATGAAATTTTAGGTTGATTAATCCAAGCGTTAATCAAACTGATGTTTTCGCCTGCACAAAAATGATTTAATAAAACAATTGAACAACCTAAAGCCGCCAAACTAAAGAACAAAGCTACTTTTGATGCTAGTTTGTCACCAACAAAATAAGTGGCAAATGCACCAATTAGAAGAATAATTAATATAAGAGAAACGTTCATAGTTGTAAAATTATTTAGCTAAAAATATATAGGAAACAATGGCACAAAGCCCCAAAACAAATGCAAAAAGATATAATCCAATACTTCCGTTTTGTAGTTTTTTACCCTGAAAAGCTAGTTCGTTAGTTACTTTTCCTAATCCAAAAACAAGAGCAGATAAACCTGTCTCAATATAGTCTCTGAAAAATCTTGATAATCCGTTAATAGAGCGAACAAATATTGCATCGTAAGCTTCGTCTACATAATATTTATTGTATAATACTTTGGTTAAACCAGTAATATTTTCATCTGCTTCCGGAACATTATCTTGTTTGAAGTATTTAATGTAAGCAATTAAAATACCTAATAATCCACCTAAAACAGCAACTCCCATCAAAGTATATTCTGTTGTGCCTAAATGATGTTCTTCACCAGCTACTTTTGTGAAAAGAGGCGCTAAATATTCATTTAACCAACTATTTCCAGGTAAGCTAATGATTCCTCCAAAAGTTGCAAGAATAGCTAAAATAATTAACGGGAAAGTAATTAATCCGTCACTTTCATGTAAGTGGTGCTTTTGTTCTTCAGTTCCTCTAAAGTCTTTAAAGAAAGTAAGGAACATCAATCTAAACATATAAAATGCTGTCATGATTGAAGCAATAGATCCAACTACATAAAGTGGAATATTATGGTGGAAAGCAGTTAATAAGATTTCGTCTTTAGAAAAGAAACCAGAGAAAAACGGAACACCTGAAATTGCTAATGATGAAATTAACATTGTCCAGAAAGTGATTGGCATTGCTTTACGCAAACCACCCATTTTACGCATATCTTGTTCTCCGTGCAAACCGTGAATTACAGATCCTGAACCTAAGAATAAACAAGCTTTGAAGAAAGCATGAGTTATTACGTGGAATACAGCTACTTCATAAGCCCCAAATCCTAATGCTAAAAACATTAATCCTAATTGAGAAACGGTAGAATAAGCAAGTACTTTTTTAATATCAGTTTGAACTAAACCAATTGTTGCAGCAACTAATGAAGTTATAGCTCCAATAACAGCAATAACAGTTTGAACATCCGGTGCTAAATCAAATAAAAAGTTTAATCTTGTTACCATAAAGATACCAGCTGTAACCATTGTTGCAGCGTGAATCAATGCAGAAACCGGAGTTGGTCCAGCCATCGCATCAGGTAACCAAGTGTATAACGGAATTTGTGCAGATTTACCACAAGCTCCAATAAATAAACATAAAGCTGCTAACGAAAGCAACGGAATATTTAAGTTTGTTGCTCCGGCAATTGCAGTTTTTAAAGTTGCATAATCTAATGTCGAGAACATTGAACCAATAATGAACATTCCGATTAAAAGACCTAAATCTCCAATTCTGTTCATGATGAAAGCTTTTTTCGCAGCATCATTGTAATCTTGGTTTTTATGCCAAAATCCGATTAATAGGTAAGAACAAAGTCCAACACCTTCCCAACCAATAAATAAAACTAATAAGTTACTTCCAATTACAAGTGTAATCATGAAGAATACGAATAGATTCAAATACGCAAAAAACTTGTGCATATTTTCATCATCGTGCATATAACTAATAGAGTATAAGTGAATCAATGAACCAATACCAGTTACAAAAAGCAACCAAAGTAATGATAATTGATCTAATAAAAATCCAAGATTGATGTGTAAATTACTAATCTGAATCCAGTCAAATAAAGTAACCTGAATGGCTTGTTTCGTTTGGCTAATTTGATTGAAAAAGAAAAGCGTAACAGCAAAAGAAACTACTACAGCGGCAGTTCCGATGATTCCCGAAACTGTTTTTCCTAAGCTCTTGCCAAAGAAAACATTGATTAAAAATCCTAAAAAAGGAGATAAAACTAAAAGTAAAGCTAAATTGGTATCCATTTTTATTTATCCTTTTAAATTTTTTAAATTATCGATACTAATCGAACCTAAATTTCTAAAGATCGAAACTAAAATAGCCAATCCAACTGCAACTTCTGCTGCAGCAACTGCCATCGAGAAGAATACAAAGACTTGTCCTTGTGCATCTTGATGATAAGTTGAAAAAGCAACAAATAAAAGGTTAACAGCATTCAACATGATTTCGATAGACATGAAAACGATAATAGCATTTCGTCTGTACAATACACCAAAAATACCAATACAGAAAAGTACAACACTTAAAAAGATGTAGTTTTCAATACCTATTTGATTTAATATATTACCCATTATTTATTTAATTTTTCTTTTTTAGACAATAATACAGTTCCAATCATGGCTACTAAAAGCAAGATCGAAGCAAATTCAAACGGAACCATATATTCGTTCAATAATATTTTACCCAATACTTTGATCGATTGAAAATCTTCACCAGTTGAGTCATATTCACCAACAATTGGTTTAGAGTTAATGAAAATGGCAATCAATACAACACAAATCAAACAGAAAGAAACAATTGCGCCTAAACGTGTAATTCTAGGTCTGTGTACTTGATGGCGTTCATTAAGATTCATTAACATAATCGTAAACAGGAACAAAATCATAATTGCTCCGGAATAAACTATAAGATGAACTATAGCTAAAAATTGAGCATTTAATAATAAATAGTGACCAGCAATCGAGAAAAAACAAATCACTAAATAAATAGCACTATGAATTGGATTTCTGCTAAAAATGGTCAAAAAAGCGGTGATTACCGTAATAAACGCTAAGAAACAAAATATAATTTGTACAGTTGTTGCGTGTGCAAAATCAGGAATATGTATCATTTAGTTAGCATTATTAAGTTGAGCATTTTTGATAGCCACATCAAGAGGCATCACTAATCTGTCTTTTCCAAAAATGAAATCTTCTCTTTCGTAGCTAGCAGGAACTAATGTTTTCGAAGTAGTCAAATAAATGGCATCTTTCGGGCAAGCTTCTTCACATAAACCACAGAAAATACAACGTAACATATTGATTTCATATATCGAAGCATATTTTTCTTCTCTGTACAAGTGTTTTTCATCTGCTTTACGTTCTGCGGCTTTCATCGTGATTGCTTCAGCAGGACATGATAAAGCACATAATCCACAAGCGGTACAGTTTTCACGACCTTGTTCATCACGTTTCAACTGGTGTTGACCGCGATAAACCGGACTCATTTCACGAACTTGTTCAGGATAGTGAATTGTTACTTTTTTTCTGAATAAGTGTTTAAGTGTGATACCTAATCCTTTCACAATCGCCACAAGATACAATCGTTCCCAAAAAGTCATCTCTTTGTTAGAGACCATCTTTTTTCTACCCGATAATGATATAGTTTCTATTGACATTTTTAATGTATGATTTACGATTTACTATTTGTGTTCAACAAATCAAATCTGTTTTATTTTTATTTTGAAGCTAATCCTGCTATTCGCTGTATCTTTGTTTTTTTAAAGAAAAAAAACAAAGGATGCCGCTTCTATCAGGGCTAGGCATTACGGTTCTTAGAATCCTAAAGCTGCTGCAATATCATGTCTTAAAATAACAGCTCCGGTAATCATGATATTAATGATGGATAGCGGAATCAAAATTCTCCAACCTAAATTCATTAATTGGTCATATCTAAATCTTGGAATTGTCCAACGTACCCACATATAGAAAAATATGAAGAAACATAATTTTGCAAACAATGCTGCAATTCCTAGTAAATTAGCAATATTTACTCCTGCATGTTCAACCATCCAGCTCATTCCAGGATAGTTATATCCTCCAAAGAATAAAACAGAAATAATTGTTGAAGAGATAAACATACTTGCATATTCAGCAAACAAATAGAATCCCATTTTCATGGATGAATATTCTGTATGGTAACCTCCAATTAATTCAGATTCACATTCTGCTAAGTCAAAAGGAGTTCTGTTAGTTTCTGCAAACGAACAAATCAGGAAAATCAAGAATGATAAAGGCTGGTAAAATACATTCCAGTTCATTTCTTGTTGTTGAAGAGAGATTTCTTTTAAGCTTAAAGTCCCGGTCATCATCAACAAAGCAATCATTGATAATCCCATTGCAACTTCATAAGAAACCATTTGAGAAGCCGCACGAACAGCTCCCATCAAAGAGAATTTATTGTTAGAAGCCCATCCACCAATCATGATACCATAAACTCCAATAGAAAGAACTCCAAAAATGTATAATATACCAATATTAATATCGGTTGCCTGTAAATAAACATCGCGACCAAAAACATGTAATTTATCTCCCCAAGGAATTACAGCACTTGTCATTAAAGCCGTACTCATGGCAATTGCCGGTCCTACAACAAATAAGAATTTATTAGGTGTATTTGGGAAAAATTCTTCTTTCGAGAATAATTTCATACCATCAGCAAGAGGTTGCAATAATCCTCCCCATCCTGCACGGTTTGGTCCAACACGATCCTGAAGATAAGCTGCAACTTTACGTTCAGCCCAAGTAGAGTACATGGCCATAATCATTGTGATAGCGAAAACTACAACAATTACAACGCTCTTTTCTATAATAAACGTACCATCTACCATCGTTAAGAATTTTTGTTGTTAGTGTTTAATGGAATTTCAGCCATACTAATTTTTTTACGGTCAATATCTCTACCCATAAGGATAGTTTTTTCAGTATCGATTTCTACTTTCTCTAATTTTTGAGTGTAGTTATTTTGGTTGATAACAGAATCTTTTTCAAATTCTCTTGGTCCTTCAATAACCCAGTCATTTACATTTTTATGTTCAAAACGACAGCTGTTGCAAATGAATTCTTCTACTTCATGGTACTCATCTTTACGACCAGTTACACGTTGAATTTCTCCACCAAACATCCAAACAGTAGTTTTTCCACAACATCCAGGAGTAGTACATTCTCTGTGAGCGTTGTAAGGTTTGTTGAACCAAACTCTTGATTTAAAACGGAAAGTTTTATCTGTCAATGCTCCAACAGGACAAACATCGATCATGTTTCCTGAAAATTCATTGTCAATAGCTTTTGAGATTCCAGTTGAAATATTAGCGTGATCACCACGATCTAATACTCCGTGAACTCTGTTGTCTGTCAATTGATCTGCAACTTGCACACATCTTTGACATAAGATACAACGGTTCATATGTAGTTGAATATTTGGACCAATATCTTCTGGTTCAAATGTTCTTTTTTCTTCAATAAAACGTGATTTCGGATTTCCGTGCTCAAAACTTAAGTTTTGAAGATCACATTCACCAGCCTGATCACAAATAGGGCAATCTAAAGGGTGATTGATTAATAGAAATTCTGTTACAGATTTACGAGCTTCTGTTACACGATCAGAAGATTTACTGTTTACTTCCATTCCGTCCATACATCCTGTTACACAAGATGCCATAAGTTTTGGCATTGGTCTTGGGTCAGCCTCACTTCCTTTAGAAACTTCAACTAAACAACAACGACATTTTCCGCCGCTGCCTTTTAATTTTGAGTAATAGCACATGGCTGGCGGCACCAAATCTCCACCAATCATACGTGCAGCCTGCAGGATCGTTGTTCCTGGCTCTACGTCTATACTTTGACCGTCTATGGTTACTTTCATCTCTTATTGATTTGAATGTTGAAAGTCGGAATATTGAAAAGAATTGCTGTCCTTTTTGATATTATTAACTTTATAACTTTCTGCTTTATATTTCTTTATACGATTACTTTACCGCCTACTAAATGTTTCACTTGCGAGAAAGGTTCAGCAACAAAGTGATCTCTGTGTTTTATTTTTTCAGGGAAGCGAACGTGATATTCAAACTCATCTCTAAAATGGCGAATCGCTGCTGCTACAGGCCAAGAAGCTGCATCACCTAATGGGCAAATTGTATTACCCTCGATTTTGCTTTGAATACTCCATAATAATTCGATATCCTCTTCACGACCTTGACCGTTTTCGATTCTCCACAATATTTTTTCTAACCATCCTGTTCCTTCACGACAAGGAGTACATTGTCCGCAAGATTCATGGTGGTAAAAACGAGCGAAGTTCCAAGTGTTTCTAACAACACAAGCAGTGTCATTGTAAACGATAAATCCTCCAGAACCTAACATAGATCCGGTAGCAAAACCACCATCACTTAAGGATTCGTAAGTCATTAATCTGTCTTCTCCATTTGCTGTTTTAAAAATTAATTCAGCTGGTAAAATTGGCACAGAAGATCCTCCTGGTACAAATGCTTTTAGAGGTCTGCTAGAAGACATTCCGCCTAAGTATTCGTCAGAATTCATGAATTCGTCAACACTTAAGCCTAATTCAATTTCATAAACTCCCGGGTTTTTAATATGTCCTGAAGCAGAAATTAATTTAGTTCCTGTTGAACGTCCGATACCGATTTTTGCATAATCATCACCAGAATTGTTGATGATCCAAGGCACAGTTGCAATAGTTTCTACGTTGTTTACCACAGTTGGATTTGCCCAAAGTCCTGATACCGCAGGGAATGGTGGTTTAATACGAGGATTTCCTCTTTTACCTTCCAAAGATTCAATAAGTGCAGTTTCTTCTCCACAAATATAAGCTCCGGCTCCACAGTGAACGTGTAATTCTAAATCGTAACCTGTTCCTAATATATTTTTTCCTAACCAACCGGCAGCTTTAGCTTCGGCGATAGCTCTTTCTAATATTTTGAAAACCCACATATATTCTCCACGAATGTAGATATATGATAAGTTAGCGCCTAAGGCAAAACTTGAAGTAATCATTCCTTCGATCAATAAGTGAGGAATAAATTCCATCAAATAACGATCTTTGAATGTTCCCGGTTCAGACTCATCGGCGTTGCAAACTAAGTGTCTTGGTTTTCCTGATTTTTTGTCAATAAAACTCCATTTCATTCCTGCAGGGAAACCTGCACCACCACGACCACGAAGTCCTGATTTTTTTACTTCTTCAACAACTTCATCTGGTGTAAGTGTTTTTAAAGCTTTTTCTACAGAAGCATAACCACCATTTTGACGATACACTTCGTAGGTTTTGATACCCGGAACATTGATTTTATCTAATAATATTTTCTGTGACATCTTATTTATCGTGTAATATTATTTTATCATCTCTACAATCAGCGATTAACTGATCGATTTTTTCTTCTGTCAATTTTTCTTTGTAGAAATCTCCTAACTGCATCATCGGAGCGTATCCGCAAGCACCTAAACATTCTACACCAGCAATGGTAAACATTCCGTCTGGAGTCGTTTCTCCCATTTTAATGCCTAATTTTTCAGAAGTATAATCCATTAAATTTTCGGCACCGCTTAAACAACAACAAGAAGTCTGACAGAATTCGAACATGTATTTTCCAATTGGTTTTTGGTTATACATGGTATAAAAAGTAACCACTTCGTAAACCTCAATTGGTTTGATGTGCAAAATTTCAGCAACTTTATCCTGTAACTCTGTACTTAACCAGTTGTCGTGAGCGTCTTGCACTTCGTGTAAAACAGGTAACAAAGCCGATTTTCTTTTGTCTTCAGGATAATGACTGATCAATTCATTGATGCGAGTCATCAATGCTTCAGTCATGTTTATTTCTTGTTTGTAATGTTTACGTTCCATTTTTATTTTAGATTTTAGACTTAAAGTTTTAGATTTTTAATCTGCTGTCTTTAAATCCATATTCTGCAATCTTTTTTAAATTTCAGATCTAGATTTCTGATTATAGATTTTTCAATCTGCAATCTAAATCAACAATCTTTTTTAGGCGTCTAATTCTCCTGCAATAACATTTAAACTTGATAGAATAACAATTGCATCAGATAATAAAGAACCTTTGATCATTTCAGGATATGCTTGATAATAAATGAAACAAGGTCTTCTGAAATGTAATCTATATGGAGTTCTGCTTCCGTCTGTAACTAAATAGAATCCGATTTCTCCATTTCCTCCTTCTACAGGGTGGTAAATTTCTGCAACTGGTACAGGAACTTCTCCCATTACAATCTTAAAGTGATAAATTAAAGATTCCATTGAAGTGTAAACATCTTCTTTTGGAGGAAGGTAGTAATCAGGAACTTCTGCATGATATTCGTTTCCGGCTGGCATTTTTTCTAATGCTTGACGAATAATGCTTAAACTTTCCCAAACTTCAGCATTACGAACACAGAAACGATCGTAAGTATCTCCTGATTTTCCAACAGGAACTACAAAATCGAAATCTTCGTATGATGAATAAGGTTGTGCAACACGAACGTCGTAATCAACTCCGGCAGCACGTAAGTTTGGACCTGTAAATCCGTAAGCCATTGCTTGCTCTGCTGAGATTGCACCTACGTCTACGGTTCTGTCAAGGAAAATTCTGTTTCTTTCGAATAAGTTAACAAACTCTTGCCAAGCAACAGGGAAATCTTGTAAAAAGACATCTAATTTGCGGAAAGCTTCTGGTGACCAATCTCTTTCGAAACCACCAATTCTTCCCATATTTGTTGTTAAACGAGCACCACAAATTTCTTCGTAGATTTCGTAAACTTTTTCTCTAAATTGAAAAACGTACAAGAAACCGGTATAAGCACCAGTATCAACACCAAGAATCGAGTTACAGATTAAGTGGTCTGTAATACGAGCCAACTCCATTACAATTACTCTTAAGTATTGTGCTCTTTTAGGAACTTCAATATTTAGTAATTTTTCTAAAGTCATCCACCATCCCATATTATTAATAGGAGAGGAGCAATAGTTCATACGGTCTGTAAGAGGAGTAATTTGGTAAAAAGGACGATTTTCGGCGATTTTTTCAAAAGCTCTGTGGATGTATCCAATAGTTGGTTCAGCCTCAAGAATTCTTTCACCATCCATTAACAGGATATTTTGAAAAATACCGTGAGTCGCCGGGTGTGTAGGACCTAAATTTAGTACTGAAAGCTCGCTTCCGTCTTCGTTTAGTTTATCCTTAATTATTTTAGCATATCGATGCTCTGGTGGTAATAATAGTTCTGACATTTTATAATGTTGAATTATTTATTTTTTAGCAATTTGTTGTTGTTCTTCCAAAGAATCTATCGTCTTTATCTGTTCTTCCGCTGTCTTCCATTGGGAATTCTTTTCGCATTGGGAACGATACCATCTCATCCATATTCAAAATACGTTTCAATTGTGGATGTCCAATAAAGTCAATCCCGTAGAAATCGTATGTTTCTCTTTCCATCCAATTTGAACTCAGGAAAATATTTGAAATAGTTTTTATCTCTGGTTTTTCACCGTTTAAGAATACTTTGATTCTAATACGTTTGTTTTCGTACCAATTGTGTAAATGGTATACGATTGCAAATTGACGCTCTGTTTCATTGTCCGGATAATGAACACCGCATAAATCGGTTAAAAAGTGGAAACGTAAATCAGAATCGTTTTTCAAAAAAAGAATTAAAGCTGTGATTTTATCAGCAGAAGTTTCTAATGAAAAAATATCTCTTTCTTGGTGAAAGTTAAAAACACTTGTATCAAATGTTTCTGTAAGTTTATCTTGAATCAGGGTGTTTTCTAAAGCCATCTTATGAAATGTTATATGAAGCTAGTAATTCTTGGTATTCTGGTGAGCTTCTGCGTCTAACAGATTCGCTTTTTACCAAATCTTGAAGTCTCATTACTCCATCAACAATTTGCTCTGGCCTTGGCGGACATCCCGGAACGTAAACGTCAACTGGTATTACTTTGTCAATTCCTTGTAAAACTGAATAAGTATCGAAGATTCCACCTGATGATGCACAAGCTCCAACTGCAATTACCCAGCGAGGTTCAGACATTTGTTCGTAAACTTGTCTTAAAATAGGTGCCATTTTTTTAGAAATAGTTCCCATTACTAATAACATATCTGCCTGACGAGGAGAAAAACTCACACGTTCAGAACCAAATCGTGCTAAATCGTAATGTGACGCCATTGTAGCCATGAATTCGATACCACAGCATGAAGTTGCAAAAGGCAATGGCCATAATGAATTGGCTCTTGCTAAACCTACAACGTCATTTAGTTTTGTAGCGAAGAAACCTTCTCCAACAACTCCTTCAGGCGGCGCAACCATATTTACATTTGAATCGCTCATTTTTATTTTAGATTTCTGATTTTAGATTTTAGATTTGGGAATCGTAAAAGTTAAAATCAATTTTTTTAAATCAGTATTAAATTCAATTGAGGTTAAATTTTAAATTTTAATTCGAGATATATAATCTAAAATCAGAAATCTAAAATTTAAAATCATAATTATTCCCAGTCTAATGCTTTTTTCTTAATGATGTAGAAAAAGCCAACTAAAAGAAGTGACATAAACACGATCATTTTAAGCATTCCTTCAATTCCTAATTCTTTGAAGTTTACTGCCCATGGATAAAGGAAAATTACCTCTACATCAAACAATACGAACAAAATGGCAACCAGGAAATATTTTACCGAAAAAGGAATACGTGCGTTACCTACAGATTCGACACCACACTCAAAGTTTTTGTCTTTTACTTCAGAACTTCTTTTTGGGCCTAATTTTCCCGAAATAATGATTGTTCCTACCACAAATCCAATAGCTAAAATAGCTTGCATTAAAATAGGAATGTAACTGTATTGATCAGATTGCATAAACTTAGGGTTTTTACTTAAAGAATAAGCCACAAAGATAACTTTCAACTCTGTAAATCACAAGCTAAAAAAGGATTTAAGTAGGGTCGAAAAGGGTGTTTGTTTGTAATTTTTATCGATTATAAATAACAACTGTCTATTTTAAGATATTTTTAAGATTTGGGCAAAAAAAAAACGTCCCGATACTTCGGGACGTTTTCAAAACCATTCAGAGGCAAAAAAAATAAATTGCTATATTTTTCTTAGATTACTGCTACTTTAGCAGCAACTTTCCCTTTTCTTCCTTCTTCTTCTTCATAGCTTACACGGTCACCTTCGCGTAATTCTTCCGCGTTAATTCCTGAAGCGTGAACGAAGATATCTTTTCCTGTTTCTTCGTCTGTAATGAATCCATAACCTTTAGATTCATTGAAAAATTTTACTGTACCTGTACGCATTGTAATTGTAATAATAATTTATAATGAAGCAAATGTAATATATAAATTCATACAAAAGACAATAAGGTGTTAATTTTTTGTAAAAATTATTGATTCACAGTGTTTTCGCTATTTATATTGCATCAATTTTGATATGGAACTATTTTATTTAATATTTTGTAATTGTTAAATTAAATGTTAAAAAAGTAGCTTATAGTTTACAAAAAAATTGTATATTTTGCCAACTCGGTGATGTAAATCTATGTTTCTGAGGGAAAATACTTGTGTTTGCTGGTCTCGCATTTTTTGATAAGTATTTTGTTGATGTTCAAGTCAGAAGAAAAAGCAAAAAAAAACTACAACTAATAAGATTTAGCTGTAGTTTTTTATGTTTTTATATTTCTAAGAATTTAGATCAAATCAACTTTAATGTGTAATTCTTTTAATTGAGCATCGTCAATTGTTGCAGGAGCATCAATCATAACATCACGTCCTGAATTATTTTTTGGGAATGCGATAAAATCTCTAATCGTTTCCTGACCTCCTAAAATAGCAACCAATCTGTCTAAACCAAATGCTAAACCTCCGTGTGGCGGTGCTCCAAATTGGAAAGCATCCATTAAGAAACCAAATTGTGCTTTTGCTTCTTCTTCGGTAAAACCTAAATATTTAAACATTAATTGTTGAGTCGCTTTATCGTGAATACGAATAGATCCTCCACCAATTTCATTTCCGTTAAGAACCATATCATATGCATTAGCACGAACCTTTCCTGGTTCAGTTTCTAATAATTGCATGTCTTCTGGTTTTGGAGATGTAAATGGGTGATGCATCGCGTGGTAACGACCACTTTCTTCATCAAGTTCTAATAATGGGAAATCAACAACCCATAATGGAGCAAATTCTTCCGGATTACGTAAACCTAAACGAGTTGCTAATTCCATACGAAGTGCCGAAAGTTGCGCACGTGTTTTGTTAGCAGGACCTGAAAGTACAAAAATCATATCGCCAGGTTTTGCTCCTGTAATTTTTGCCCATTGTCCTAAATCATCCTGATCGTAGAATTTATCTACAGATGATTTAAAAGTTCCGTCGTCATTACATTTTGCATACACCATTCCTGATGCTCCAACTTGTGGACGTTTTACCCAGTCAATTAAAGCGTCAATTTCTTTACGAGTATAATTTCCTGCTCCCGGAACTGCAATTCCCACAACTAATTCAGCAGCATTGAATACTGGGAAATCTTTGTGTTGTGCAAATTCGTTTAACTCACCAAACTCCATTCCAAAACGAATGTCCGGTTTGTCATTTCCATATGTTTTCATGGCATAATCGTAGGTAATTCTTGGGAATTTATCTACTTCAATACCTTTAATTTCTTTTAGTAAATGTCTTGTAAGACCTTCAAAAACATTCAAAATGTCTTCTTGTTCCACAAATGCCATTTCGCAATCGATTTGTGTAAACTCAGGCTGACGGTCTGCACGCAAATCTTCGTCACGGAAACATTTCACGATTTGGAAATATTTATCCATTCCACCTACCATCAATAATTGTTTGAAAGTTTGTGGCGATTGTGGCAATGCATAAAATTGTCCTTCGTTCATACGGCTTGGTACAACGAAATCTCTCGCACCTTCAGGAGTCGATTTGATTAAGTAAGGAGTTTCAACTTCGCAGAAATCTAAATCAGATAGATATTTACGAACTTCCATTGCTACTTTATGACGGAATAATAAACTGTTTTTTACAGGATTTCTTCTAATGTCTAAGTAACGGTATTTCATTCTGATGTCTTCTCCACCATCAGTTTTATCTTCGATTGTAAATGGAGGCGTAAGAGCTGCATTTAAAATCGTCATTTCAGTTACCAAAATTTCAATATCACCAGTAGCAAGATTTTTATTTTTGGCTTCACGCTCAATAACAGTTCCTTTTACCTGAATTACAAATTCTCTACCTAAAGTTTTAGCCAGTTCAAAAACTTTTTCATCTGAACGACCTTTATCAAATAATAACTGAGTAATACCGTATCGGTCACGTAAATTAACCCAATTTATAAATCCTTTATCATTAGAGTTTTGAACCCAACCCGCTAGTGTAACTTCCGTATTAATATTTGAGGCGTTTAATTCGCCACAATTATGACTTCTATACATGATCAAAATTTTAGACTGCAAAAGTAAACACAAAATTCAAATTATACCATTTAAAATTAGAATTAACTATAAAAGAAAAATATCATTTTATTACATCAAATTCTGAGTTTAAATGAAGTAAAGGTTAGAAAGTGATAACAAACGACTTAACAAATTGAAAAATTTTTGTTAATTCTTAAATTTCTCAGCGGTAATTTCTTTAGATTTGGATCACTAAAAACAAATTTTAATTTATATGAACAAACTTTTTGTTACTGGTCTGTTGATTTTTAGCGCTTTGAATGTTATCGGTCAAGCCAAAAATCAAGTTAAATTTACAGCAAAAATTACGAATAGAAATAGTGACACCTTAGTCATTAAAGGAAATGATAACTTTAAACAAGTTATTCCGATTAACAAAAAGGAAATTTTTGTGGCTTCTTTTGATGCTCCAAAAGGATTTTATGTGTTTTCTGACGGAACTGAATCTTCAAGATTATATTTAAAACCAAATTCTGAGGTGAATTTAACGATGAATGCCAAAGAATTTGATGAAACTATTGTTTATAAAGGTAAAGGTGTTGACGAAAGTAATTTTCTGGCACAACAAGCTTTAAGAAATGAAAAGTTTGAAGAAGCTTTTACTAAAGAACCAGCTGAATTTACAGCACTTTTAGAAGCTAAGAAAAAGGAAGATGCTGAAAGTTTGGAGAAAGGCAAGTTTGATCCGGAATTTGTAACTGCGATGAAAAGTAATTTTGAGCGTTTCACTCAATATTCACTTGAAAATTATGAAAGAGCAGCAAAAGCAAATAAACTTACCGGAAAACCTTCGCCTGATTTTGATTATGAAAATCATAAAGGAGGAAAAACAAAATTATCTGATCTAAAAGGTAAATATGTTTATATCGATCTTTGGGCAACTTGGTGTGCGCCATGTAGAGCAGAGATTCCTTACCTTCAAAAAATTGAAGAAAAATATCATGGAAAAAACATTGAGTTCGTAAGTGTTTCAATTGATAAATTGAAAGACAACGAAAAATGGAAGAAATTTGTGGTAGATAAAAAATTAGGAGGTATTCAGTTATTTGCTGATAAAGATTGGGAATCTGAATTTGTTACGAATTATGGCGTTACAGGAATTCCAAGGTTTATTTTGATTGATCCAAACGGAAATGTTTTAAAAGCTGATGCTGCAAGACCGTCTGAACCAGAACTTCAAGCGCAGTTAGATACATTATTGAAGTAATTTATTTACCAAATTTACAACGTTATCGTAAATTTGTAGTTTTTATATAATCCCAGTAAAACCAATGCTTCGGCGTTGGTTTTTTTGTTTTTAGGATGTTTCCAATGTTAAGTTTTTATTCAATGTTACCAAATTGTTAAGTAAAAGTTTGTTTAATGTAAACATTTAACTATATTTGATAACGATTTGATAACATTAAATACCTAAAGATATGAAAAAGTGTGTAATTTTAGTTGCAATATTGTTCTCTGGAATTCTAGTTGCACAAGAGGTAAAACCTGAATTAGAAGTTGTTGGAAACAAAGTAAAAGCTACTTACTATTATGAAAATGGTAATGTACAACAAGAAGGCTTCTTTAAAGATGGTAAATTAGACGGCGTTTGGGTATCGTATGATGAAAAGGGAAATAAATTGGCTGTAGGAGAGTACACAGACGGAATGAAAACTGGAAAATGGATTTTCTTCAATGAAAAAAATCTTAGCGAAGTTGCTTATGAAAATAGTCAAGTAAGCTCAGTTAAAAATTTACAAAAAAATGCTTTGGCAAACAGAAATTAATACGATTTCGAACAACATAAAAAAAACCGCTCATTTAAAGCGGTTTTTTTTTGGTTAAGACATATTAGGAGATACATAAAATGTTTTGTATTAGCTAATTGTTTTAACCGCAAAGAACGCAAGTTTTTCTATTTATAAGATTTTATATAAACGCAAAGTTCGCAAAGCTATAATTGATAAAGCTTTGCGAACTTTGCGTTTGTAACCATAATAACAAGATAAAAAACTTGCGTTCTTTGCGGTTAAATTTTTATGCCTTTATTTTTTTGCAGGATTTATTTCTTCTTCCGTACCAAATTACAAAACCAGTTACTGGCAAAGCGGCTGCAGCTAAACTAATTATGAAAGCGATTATTTTTCCGGGTAGATCCAGAATTTGACCTGTGTGAATTCCATAATTCATTTCGACAACCTGCAATCCTAAACTCTTTTTTTGATAAGGATCACTTTGCATTAATTTTCCATCGCCAGGATGAAAATAATAATTACTCTGATGATCGTATCTTAAAGTATGCGGATAAGCTCCTGTATTTATTATGTCGCTTTTTTGTTGAGGAAAAGTAACAAAACACATTTCGGCTTTTGGCTGAAGTTTCATTGTTTCGATAAAAGCCCGATCGACAGCGGTAATCGAATTCATATCAAATTTAGTAGTATCGATTACGGGAGTTTTTGTTTCGGCAGCTTTATCGCCTCCAAAATTGAAAGTTTTATAAATTCCGTCGCCAACCCATTCGTATGTAAATGTTAAACCTGTAATAGCAATAATTACGGCTATTATCGAAATATAAAATCCAGAAGTATTGTGCCAATCATAGTTTACACGGCGCCATTTTGCAGACCATTTTACAGAAAAACTTCGCTTAATATCGCTTCGTCGTTTTGGCCACCATTGTATAATTCCTGAGATCAATAATAATATAAAGATGATTGTTGCGCCGCCAATAATGTGTTTTCCAATATAATCCGGCAAAAGCAAATACAAGTGAATGTATTCGACAATTATAAAGAAATCGGTTTTAGGATTTTCTGTTTTTAGATATTTGCCCGTGTACGGATTAAAATAAAGGTATAGATTCTCAGTGTCAGAATACTTATAGACAATTGCCGATCTATTTTTGCCATAGTAAGAAATCATGCTCGCTTTATTTTTTGGAGCAATTTCTTTGGCTTTTTCTTTTAAAACAGATGGTAATAAAAACGGCTTATTTTCGGGTTCAACAAAGCGCCATTCTTTACGGGTAATATCTTTTATTTCGTCATGAAAGCAAAAAATACAACCTGTAATACTTATAATAAAAACAATAAGCCCGGAAATTAATCCGAGCCATTTATGTAGAAAACGTACTTGTTTTTTGAAGCCCATTATTTGAATAAAAACGTAAAAGTATACGCTAAATCTATATGGGGCAAATATTTTATCTCTTTTAGCAGAAATCACCGCGTGAGTTATCGCAGATTTTTGTTAATTTTTGCGAGAGATTTATTTTATAACAACGACTTCTTTCTTCTGTTTTAAATGATAAGCGACATAAAGCGTTATTGAAGCCAGAACAATCCAGAAAACATCAATAAAGAAAACCTGAATTTTATTTTGCATAAATGAATTCCAAAACCAATTTCCGGAAACAATTCCGTTTGTAATAGGAATCAGAAATCCTAAAATACTTCCTGAGATCAAACAGAATCTGTTGGTAAATGCGTCGTTCTTTTTAAGAATAAAGAAGATTGTAAGCACTAACCATCCCACAAAATAAACAAGATATAAATTGTCCTGTGTCAACGGATAAAATATTTTGGTTACAATAAAAGCAAGTGCTGTAATAGGATACATGCTCAAACAAATCGCGAGATAAATGCGAACAACGGCAGCGTTAAAGCGTCTTTTTTTCTCTGGTAAATTATTTTTTTGTCTGGCAACTAACCAAATCATTACACCGGAAATAATCACAAAACAAGTGATAATTCCTAAAATGAAACTCACTATTTTTAAAGCATATCCGCCATAATCTCCAAAATGGATTCGGTACAAAACGTTTTTTACAACATCTAAATAGTTGTTTTGTGTAACAGGATTTTTTCTGGCGATTTCTTTTCCGTCAGCAATTCTGTAAATTACCTTTCCAATTCCGGTGAATTTTTTGTGAGCCAGCATTTCTCCTTCAACAATAACGTGCATGTTTGCATCGCCATAATTCTGAATAAAAACTCGGGTAATTTCAAAATCTTTCCAGTTGCTTTTCGCTTTTGCAACTAATTGATCGATGTTGAAAGGTGCGGCTAGTTTTTTATTGTCAAATTTATAAGCGGGATCGTTGTATTCTAATTCTTTGTATAATTTATCCTGATCGCCTTTGTACAAAGCCATTACGGCTGGAGCAACAATCAGAAGTTTTATCATAAAAAAAGCTCCCGTTACCGCATATACAAACTGAAATGGTAAACCAATCATTCCTAATGCTGTATGCGCATCTGTCCATAATGTTTTTAATTTTTCCTTTGGACGGAAAATATAAAAGTTCGAAACAATTTTTTTCCAGTGTAATAAAAGCCCAGTTACAATCGCAAATAAAAAGAATAATGCTGTGAAACCTGAAAGATAATAACCAACAGGATAAGGTATTTGAGCTAAGAAATGTAAACGATATAAAAATTCTCCTAATGAATAAGATTCTTCATAAGTAAAAGTTTTGAAGGTCTTAGTATCAAGATAGAAAAAGCTTCCTTCTTTTTGTTTGGCTGGAGCCAAAGTATCTTTGGTGCCTTCCATGTAAACGGCAACTCTTCTTTCGTTACTTGGTTTAGAAATAGTAATGTTTCTTCCGTGTAAGGTATATGCTTTGTCGAGTTTCTTTAAAGCCGTGTTGTAATCCAGTTGAATTTCTTTTGTAATTGCAGTAGATTCACTTCTTTCCCAATTGATAATTTCATCTCTAAAAAAAGAAAAAGATCCTGCAAAGAAAATAACAAAAAGCACAACACTGATTACGATTCCGCTAACAGTATGCGTATGAAAATAGATATTATAATTACGGTTATTCATAAGTTGGTTATTGCGCGGTTGGATTATAGGTTTGGCCTAAATAAATGAAAAGACAAAAAAGTAAACTTAATAAGAGGTAAATACCCCAGATTTTCCATCCATTTTTAGCTAAAAAAGCAATCACCATTAGAGCAACCCAAAGAATGAATCCGCTAAAAGCCATTGTCATTAAGATATTAGCGCGGTTAAACCAAGCCGCTAAAGCCAAATGAAATGTGACTGAAACAAAATAGCCGCCTAGAATGGCAGCAGTTATTTTGGCAAATCGTTGCCATTTTGATTGGGTTAGATATTTTGGATTTGCTGGCATATTTTGGTTAGAAATGGTTTAGTTGTAATAAAATTCTAATAAAGCAATTAAGATAAAAAGAGCCATTATAACTTTAATGTTGACTTTTTTTAAAGGTTTTAAAATGATAATTAAACTTCCAATTGCCATTAGCTGAATAAAAAACATCAATGTGCCACAACCTAACGATTGTGTAAAAAGCCATAATGAATAGGCGAGTAGTAAAAGTGCTAATCCGGTAATTTTGGTTTGCTTCGGATTTTTTTTCATCCATTTTTCAAAACCTAAATCATAAGATAAAACAGCTCTTTTTGAGGTGTAATAAAGAGTATAAAAAGCTAGAAAAACTATAAGGCTGGCTATTGTAATCATAATCTTTAAAATTTAAAAAACACCTTTCTCCTAAAAGAAAGGTGTTTGGAGTTTTTTTTATTAAAATCTGTATGAGAAATTCGCAGAAACGGATCTCATGTTTTTTGGGTGAATTGTAGACCAACCATCGTAAGTATCAACATTGGCAATATTGTCTAATTTTAATGTCAATGTAAATTTCTCTGTTCCGTAGAAAATAGAAGAATTTAAAACAGTATAAGAAGGAATTGCAAATTGACCTACAACGTTTCTATTCATAATTAAGTTTTTGTCGGCATAATTTCCACCAAAACCTAAACCAAAACCTTGTAAATCTCCTTGAGGAAATTTGTAGCTTGCCCAAAAGTTTGCTGTGTTTCTAGGTCCTGAACTCTCAGGTCTGTTTCCTACGAACGAAGGATCTCCAGCATTTAAGACAGCGTCTACATAGCTGTAACCAGCAACAATGTTTAAACCAGTAACTGGATTTGCAACGATTTCTGCTTCAAAACCTTTGTTTCTTTGTTCTCCATCTTGAAAAGAAGTTTGAGTTGGTACTCCGCCTGTAGAACCATAAACAGTATAAACCTGATCTGTTACTTTGATGTCATAATAGCTAAATGTTGCGTAAAGTTTGTCTTTAAAAACATTTAATTTCGTTCCAACTTCAAATTGATTAGCGTGTTCTGGTTTGAAAGTTCTTGGAATAGATGCGCCGCTTAAACCAATATCACTCGTTGGAGCTGTGTTAGTAAAGCCATCCATATAGTTGGCAAAAATCGAAACTTTGTCAATAATTGGCTGGTAAACTAAACCAAATTTTGGTGAAAAAGAAGTTTGATTAAAATCATCAGCATTTGTAGTAACGTCACCGGCAGTCATAAAACGGTCTACACGTAAACTGGCCATTGCAGATAATGCAGGAGTAATATTGATTACATCTGATGCATAAGCACTAATAACTTCTTGTTTCGTTTTGTTATTGTTTGCAGTAGTTTCTGCTATAAGTTTATCAGAACCAGCTTTTGTTAGGTTACCGCTGTCACCATTTGTAATATATTTTGCAGGATCAGTAATGCCGAATACATATTGGTTTACAGTTGCTAAATCTAAATTTCCAATATAAACTCTTCCATTAGATACGTATCCAGAACCATTGTCAACTTGACCTCTGTTAAAGTAGTCTAAACCAACAACAATTCTATTTCTTAAGTTTCCAAGTTTAAAATCGCCAATAAAGTTTTGTTGAATATCGGTTGTTAAAGTTGTTGTATTTTGATAATTCATTGAACGCCCTAAAACAATTCCTTGATTTACCTGTGCAGGGAAAAATTGTGTGCCTTCATATAAATAAGTATAATACCCTTCAGATTGAGATGATCCTCTAGATAGAACCGTTTGAGAAGTCCATTCATCAGAGAATTTGTAATTCATTTGTCCTTGAAGAGAGTAAGAAGGAGTTTCAATCGCAAGTTCATTACTTGTATAAGAACGTTTGTTATTATAACCCAATTCATCCATATTATGAACTCTTAACGGTGCACCTCTGTCTAAAAATAACATAGTAGGATTCGTCTGTTTATTGTTCATGAATTCAGTATTAATAAAGAACGAAAGTCTGTCACTAGCTTGGTAAGATAAAGATGGAGCAAAGAAAAATGATTTTCTAAATCCAGCATCTTGAAAGCTGTTTTCTGTATGATATGCAGTATTAACTCTGAAATTAATTTTGTGTTCATCGTCTACAGGAGTATTAATGTCTGCAGTTACACGGTTTAATCCATAGCTTCCTGCTGTATAGCTTACCTCTCCGCCAAAGTGATCGTACGGTTTTTTAGTAGTTAAGTTGATTAAACCTCCGTAAGAAATTAAACTACTTCCAAATAAAGTTCCAGAAGGTCCTTTAATAACTTCAATTTTATCAATATTTGCGGGATCTATACTTCCGTTATTCAACGCAGGTAATCCATTCGTCATTGTTGGCTGCACAGCAAATCCTCTTAGAGAGAAATATCCGGCACCGTCACCACCACGTCCGGTAGAAGCCCAAAGCGGAGATAATCCTGGTGCGTTTTTAAGAGCATCATCGATATTTGTAACCACTTGTTCTTTTAAAAGTTCGCTTGTGATAGTAGTGTAAACTTGTGGATTCTCAAGATTTTTAAGTGGTAATCTTGAAACTTGTTGTGTTTCTTTACGAGCTAATGGATTTTTTTTACCACTACCATTAATTACAATTTCGTCTAATTGTTCAGAATTTGAACTAATTGTGAAATCTTCTATTATTTCGTCACCCGCATTTAGAGAAATGCTTTTTTCTTTTGATGAATGTCCAACAGAAGAAACTTTAATTACATAACTTCCTGGTTTAAGATTTTTAATCTCGTAAAAACCATTACTGTCTGTATTTGTTCCTATTTTAGTTCCTTTTAGAACTACAGAAACATTGTCTGCAGCCTGATTGTTTGCTAAACTAATTTGTCCTTTTATGCTCGCTTTTTCCTGTGCAGAAATTGTAGTGCTTGCTAATAGAAAAAAACAAAAGCTTAAGAAAGAAATTGTAAATTTATATTTCATTTTTATTTCATTTTTATTTAGAATTGATTTTAATAGCGCAAATTTAAGTGTTGAATATCAACTATACAAGCTATTCTTATTTATTCTAAATAAAATATTTTTTAAAGGGTAAAATTTACGTTTATTTAAAAAATTAACATCTTAAGCATATTTTAATCTAATCTTAAGACAAAAAAGCCTGTTCAAATGAATGAACAGGCTTTTATTATTGTTGAAAATTATTACAATTACAATTCTAAAGCACGTTTAGCATCGCCATTCATTAATAATTCTACTGGATTTTCTAAAGCTTCTTTTACAGCAACTAAGAAACCAACAGACTCACGTCCGTCAATAATTCTGTGGTCATAAGAAAGTGCTACGTACATCATTGGATGAATTTCAACTTTACCATTTACAGCAATTGGACGCTCAATAATATTGTGCATTCCTAAGATTCCTGATTGAGGAGGATTGATAATTGGAGTACTTAACATACTTCCAAAAACACCACCATTTGTAATTGTGAAAGTTCCTCCAGTCATATCATCAACAGTGATTTGACCGTCACGAGCTCTAAGTGCTAATCTTTTGATTTCAGCTTCAATTCCACGGAAAGTTAATAATTCAGCATTACGAACAACAGGAACCATTAAACCTTTTGGTCCTGAAACTGCGATAGAGATATCGGCAAAATCGTAAGCAATTTTATAATCACCATCCATCATAGAGTTAACATCAGGATATAATTGTAAAGCTCTTGTAACTGCTTTTGTAAAAAATGACATAAAACCTAATCCTAAACCACCATGTTTTGCTTTGAAAGCATCTTTGTATTCGTTACGAATTTGGTTAATTGGCGTCATGTTAACTTCGTTGAAAGTAGTTAACATTGCAGTTTCGTTTTTAGCAGCAACCAATCTCTCTGCTACTTTACGACGTAACATAGATAATTTTGTACGCTCAGTTCCACGGCTTCCACCAGTTGGAGTTCCCATAGAAGGTACTGCATTTACAGCATCATCTTTAGTGATTCTTCCGCCTTTACCAGTTCCTGAAACAGTTGCTGGTGCTATGTTTTTTTCGTCTAATATTTTTCTTGCTGCCGGAGATGGAGTTCCAGCTGCATAACTTGTAGCTGCCGGAGCTTGTACTGGTGCTGCTTTTGGAGCCTCAGCTTTTACTTCAGCCTTTGGTGCTTCTGCTTTTGGAGCCTCAGCCGCTGGTGCAGCCGGAGCATCACCTGCAGGTTTTACACCATCAGTATCAATTAAACAAACTACAGCTCCTACTGCAACAGCATCACCTTCTTCTGCTTTAAGCGTAATAATTCCACTCATTTCAGCCGGTAATTCAAGAGTTGCTTTATCTGAATCAACTTCAGCAATAGCTTGATCTTTTTCTACATAATCTCCGTCTTTTACTAACCAAGTTGCAATTTCAACTTCTTTTATTGATTCCCCTGGTGATGGGACTTTCATTTCTAAAATCATCTTATTTTTTGTTTAAGGTTTTTATGGTTTCAGGTTTCAAGTTGTTAAACCTGAAACCTGAAACTTGAAACATTCTTTTTATCTGAATAAATTTTTATCGAAAACCATTCTAATTGCATCTGCATGACGACGTTTTGCACGTGTGTAACTTCCTGAAGCAGGCGCAGCATAAGCTTTTAACGAAGCTAATCTCCATTTTACAAGATCAAAGTTCATTAACATAAAGCTGTAAGCTCCCATGTTTTTAGGTTCTTCCTGAGCCCAAACATAATCATCAGCATTTGGATATTGTGCGATAATTGCTTTTAATTGCTCAACAGGTAAAGGGAATAATTGCTCGATACGAACAACTGCAACGTCATTTCTTCCGTTGTTTTCTCTTTCAGCAACAATGTCATAATAGAATTTACCAGTAACGAAAACTAAAGTTTTTACTGCTTTTTTATCTACTGCATTATCATCAATTGTTTCCTGGAAACTTCCTGTTGCTAATTCTTCAACTGTAGACACACATCTTGGATCACGCAATAAACTTTTTGGAGAGAAAACTACCAAAGGTTTACGGAAATTCGTTTTCATTTGTCTTCTCAATAAGTGGAAGAAGTTTGCTGGAGTTGTACAATCTGCAACATACATATTTTGTCTTGCACAAAGTTGTAAATAACGCTCCATTCTTGCAGAAGAGTGTTCTGCACCTTGTCCTTCATATCCGTGAGGTAATAATAAAACGATACCATTTTGGTTGTTCCATTTATCTTCACCACATGAAATATATTGGTCAATCATAATTTGAGCTCCATTAGAGAAATCTCCAAATTGTGCTTCCCAAATAGTTAATGCGTTTGGATTAGCCAATGCATATCCATAATCAAAACCAAGAACTCCGTACTCAGATAAAAGAGAGTTGAAAACGCCAAATTTTCCTTTTTTGTTTTCGATTCCGTTTAATAGAATTACTTCTTCTTCAGAATCTTCTACTTTTACAACAGCATGACGGTGAGAGAATGTACCACGCTCTACGTCCTGACCAGAAATACGAACATCAAATCCTTCTGTCAAAAGTGAACCGTAAGCTAATGCTTCTGCAGTTCCCCAATCGATAGTGTTGTTGTCGTATCCAGTTTTTCTATCGGTAACAATTTTAGTTATTTTACTGATGAATTTCTTTTCTGCAGGTAAAGTTGAAATTGTATTGATGATAGAATCCAATCCTTTTTTATCAAAAGAAGTATCTACTTTTTCAAGCATTTGCGTATCAGTTACCTGAACAAATCCATCCCATTCGTTTTTCATGAATGGAGTTATAATCGTCAAATCTTTTTTACGAGAAGCTTCTAAATTCACTTCCATTGTAGATTTGTATTCTTTTTCTAATGCATTTACATAAGAAGCATCGATTACGCCATCAGACAATAATTTCTCAGCATAAATATCTCTTGGATTTTTATGTTTTGCGATGATTTTATATAAAACCGGTTGAGTAAAACGAGGTTCGTCACCTTCGTTATGACCGTATTTTCTGTATCCTAATAAGTCGATAAATACGTCACGTCCAAATTGCATTCTGTAATCTAATGCAAAAGATACCGCGTGTACAACAGCTTCAGCATCATCAGCATTTACGTGTAATACTGGCGAAAGTGTAACTTTAGCAACGTCTGTACAATAAGTAGAAGAACGAGCGTCTAAATAGTTTGTAGTAAAACCAACCTGGTTGTTGATTACAATATGGATTGTTCCTCCAGTTTTGTAACCGTCAAGTTGTGCCATTTGAATGATTTCATACAAGATTCCCTGACCTGCAATTGCAGCATCTCCGTGAACGGCAATAGGTAATACTTTAGAGAAATCATCAGCATAATATTTATCTTGTTTTGCTCTTGTGATTCCTTCAATTACAGCTCCAACCGTTTCTAAGTGAGAAGGGTTTGGTGCTAAATTGATATTGATGCTTTTTCCTGATCTTGTTTTTTTGTCAGCCGTAAGACCTAAGTGGTATTTTACGTCACCATCAAAATATTCCTGATCGTAATCTTTACCGTCAAATTCGCCAAAGATATCCTGAGTTGATTTTCCGAAGATGTTTGCCAAAACGTTCAAACGACCACGGTGAGCCATTCCCATTACGAATTGTTCAACACCTTTTTCAGCAGCTTGTTCGATCAAAGCGTCTAAAGCCGGAATAATAGATTCTCCACCTTCAAGTGAGAATCTTTTTTGACCAACATATTTAGTATGTAAGAAGTTCTCGAAAGAAACAGCTTGATTTAATTTATCTAAGATAGTTTTCTTTTCTTCAGAAGAGAAATTAGGCTGATTAACATTAATCGCTAGTTTTTCCTGAATCCATTTTACAACGCCAGGATTTCTGATGTACATATATTCAATACCAATGTGTTGGCAGTAAATAGCTTTAAGACGGTTTACGATAGCTTCTAAAGAAGAAGGTGGTATTCCGATAGTTTGAGCAGCATCAAAAACTGTTGAAAGATCAGCAGTTGTTAATCCAAAATTTTCGATATCTAAAGTTGGAGACGAAGTTCTACGGTCACGAACAGGATTTGTTTTTGTAAACAAATGTCCTCTTGTGCGGTATCCATCAATTAATTTTAGAACGTTGAATTCTTTTTGTAGTTTTTCTGAAACTTTACTGTAATCTGTGTTGTCGCTAGTCACATATTCAACAATTTGTTGAACTGGATTTTCGTCATTATAAGTCGTTTGGCCAAAGTCGAAACCTTGAAAAAAACTTCTCCAGCTTGGCTCAACGCTATCTGGATTTACTAAATACTGATCATATAATTGTGCGAAAAACTCTGTATGCGCTGCATTTAAAAATGAAAACCTATCCATAATATGAGTGAATATACTTTTTGTTAAATAGAATGGCAAAAGTACAACAATCGCCTTTATTTAGATCTTTTTTTTACGTACTTTTACGTAAAAATTTGTTAAAATAAACGTTAAGTATGTGTATAAATCAAATTTCAATCGTTTTCAAAACATTTTTTGTGATTTTGATAGTCTCTTTTTCAAGTTCGGCAATTGCCCAACAAAAGTATGTGATAGACAACAGCAATCATTTTTGGGATAAAGTTCAATTTGGTGGCGGACTTGGTTTAGGAATTGGTTCTGGTTACACGGATATCTCTGTTATGCCAAGCGCAATCTACAATGTTAATGAAATTGTGGCTTTTGGAGTAGGTTTACAGTTTGGATATTTATCTTCAAAAAACTATTATGATTCGTTTGTTTACGGAGGAAGTTTGGTTACACTTGTAAACCCAATTCCCGAAATTCAATTGTCTGCAGAATTAGAGCAAGTGCGAATAAACACCAGTTATGATTCAACGCCATACCGACCTTCTTACTCTGATAATTATTGGAATACCGCTTTATATCTTGGAGCAGGTTACAGAACCGGAAGCGTAACCGTTGGTGCGCGTTATGATGTTTTGTACAATGCACAAACGAGTCTTTATGGTTCTGGATTTATGCCTTTTGTGAGAGTTTATTTTTGATTTAAAGTTGCTAAGGTTTTGAGTTGCTAAGTTTCTAAGTTTTTTTTATGAAGTATTATACTTATTGGTCTATTTCTGATTTACCAACTAATATAAGATCCTTTGAGGTCTTTTTTTGGGTTGCAATAGTTTCGTTTATTCTTTGGGTTTTAATTAAAAAATTCAAAAAGAACAATGATGATTATGAAAAGATAATATTATTGTGGACAACTGGAATATTTTTTAGTTTATCAGTAAGTATGTTTTTATATCTGAAATTTTTTATAAAAGATACTACAGACGAAAGAATTCAGAATGTTTTTAATTCCCAGAATGTACTAGTAGTTGAAGGTTTAATTTCAGATTTTGAAAGGCAAATACAGTTTAAGAAAATGGGAAGTATTACAACAGAAAGTTTTGTTGTTGATTCAATTCAATTTAGATATAATGATGTGTTATTAGGTCAATTTAATCATTTCGGTAAAACAAAAAACGGAATTTTTAGAGATCACTTACCTGTTAAAATAACATATGCAAAAGAAAATCACGAAATTATAAAAATAGAAATTGCTAAATAACGTATTAAAAAACCTTAGAACCTTAGCATCTCAGGGCCTCAGAACCTTACTACTTAAAATTTTTCCTAAACCATACTTTTTGCCATTCTCTTTTCAATACTAAAAAAGCAACCTGTTCTGCAAGAATTACCAAATCAGAACCGTCTAGTTTTTTGATTTCGTCTTCAGAAACATCGATGATATAAAGTAGGTTTAGATATTCAGCAAATTTGTACTGAATCATTCTGTAGATTTTTTCGTGAAGCTGAATTTTTAATTCATCCGGAGAAATGCTTAACGGAAAATCGATGCCTTCATTTGCCAAATTAAAGTCCTTATTAATTTGTTCAATCAGGTTTAGATATAGGTTTTCTTTTTCGGCATCAGCCAATAAAAAATCGGTATTTTCAGGAATTGGAAACATTGATGCTTTTTAAGAATTGACGCAAAGTTAAAACTAAAAAATCATTTAACGGTTGATTCTCTTTCAATGATTCTTGTAGGAAGTTCAATAATTTGATGTGTCACCGGTCGATGCTCTTTTATGTCCATAATTTCATCGATTAAAAGCGAAACTGCCTGATGTCCCATTTTAAATCCGGGTTGGTCAATTGTCGTTAGTTTTGGCGAAATAACCGTGCTCATAAACCAATTGCTGAATCCGAAAACAGCAACTTGTTCAGGAGTTTTTATTCCGGCTTCATTAAAATATTTTATAATACCGATGGCGACTAAATCTGTAATCGCAAAAATCGCATCAATATCCGGATTTTCAGTCATTACTTTTTGAGCGTTTTCGTAACCATCTTCAAAATCAGTATTGTTATCGCAAACATAAACCAGTTTCGAATCGTACTCAATTCCGTGCGCTTCAAGCGCTCTTTTATAACCTAAAAAACGATCAATAGAATTTTGCGGAACATAAGAGCCTCTAAAATGCGCGATTTTTTTATATCCTTTATTAATAAGATACGTCACGGCATCATAAGCCGCTTTTGCATCATTAATGACAACTTTTGAGCAATCAACTCTTTTGGCAATTTTATCAAAAAGAACAACAGGAGTATTTTTCCGAATCGCTTCATTAATATGAGTGAAATCATCGGTTTCATTTGAGAGCGACATTAAAACTCCGTCAACTCGTTTTTGAATTAAAAGAGCAAGTTGTTTTTTCTCGAGTTCGTATTTTTCGTTTGATTGTAATATAATGACCAAATAACCTCTTTTTTCGGCTTCTTCAAGAATACCATTTAATACGCTCGAAAAAAAATGATGTACCGTAGCCGGAATAATGACGCCAATTGTTTTGGTTTCATTAGTTCTAAGGTTTACCGCAACAGAATTGGGCATGTAGTTCATCGTTTCGGCCATTTCGATAACTCTGGCTCGTGTAGATTTACTAATATCTGTATACCCTTTTAAGGCTTTTGAGACTGTGGTAACCGAAATTCCCAAGGCTGAGGCTATATCTATTAATTTTGTGTCATTCATGAAATAAAAGTACTAAAAATAAACTGCATTGATAAAATTTTAAGTTCCGAAAACGTTTTAGGTCTTTTCGAAAACGTTTTCGATTTTTAATTCCTATATTCCTTATAATTAGTTATTAAGTTTGACAGTGATAACCATAATTACTAACTAACCGAACAAAAAAAATGAAAAAGCTACACCAGTATTTAGGTACATTACTTTTAATGTTTTGCCTGTTTTTTTTACCAAATAATCTATTTGCCCAAAATAAAGGCACTATATCAGGAAAAGTATTAGACGACAGCGGAGTAACCGTTCCGGGAGCAAATGTGACTCTTATGGAAACAGGAAAAAGCACTATTACAGATGAAAACGGAGGATATTCATTCTCTAATATCGACGCGGGAACTTATACAATTATTGCAACAAATGTGGGTTACAAAACTTTCGAAAAGCAAATTGCAATAAAAGAAGGAGAATCACTTGAGGTAAATTTACTTCTTGAAGGAGAATCACAAAGTCTAAAAGAAGTTGTGGTTACAGGATCATCAGCGCCAAGATCTAAATTGGAATCCAGCGTTGCAATTACAACAATGGGCGCAAAAGCAATCGAAGACAGAGCGCCATCAAGTACAGCAGCTTTGCTTCAAACTATTCCGGGATTTGTGGTTGAAGCATCTGGAGGAGAAATTGGAAATAACCTTTTTGCAAGAGGAATTCCTTCAGCGGGAGCGTATGAATATGTGCAAATTCAGGAAGACGGATTGCCGGTTTTTGAAGATGGAGCTTTGCAATTTGCTAACGCCGATACATTTTACAGATTAGACGAAACGGTAAGCAAAATGGAAGCTGTTCGTGGAGGTTCGGCATCAATTTTTGCCAATAATGCTCCGGGTGGAATCATCAATTTTATTTCGAAAACAGGTCAGAATGAATTTATGGGAAGAGCAAAATTCACGACTTCAGATTACGGAATGTTCAGAACTGATCTTAATTTATCAGGCGCTTTGATTAAAGATAAATTGTTTTTTAATGTTGGAGGTTTTTACAGAGCTGATAATGGTCTAAGAAACACCGGTTTTACAGCAAATAAAGGTGGACAAATAAAAGGAAACATCACATATAAATTTGATGACAACGATTATTTAAGAGTTAATTTCAAACACCTTGACGACAGAAATACATTCTATTTGCCAATTCCTTTGAAAAGTAATAACGGGAAAATTGAAGGAATTCCAGGATTTAATCCAAATTATGGAACATTAACGTCGGTAAATTTCAGTCATTTAAATGTGCCTCAATATGGCGGCGGAACTTTTAGCGCTGATTTAGAAGATGGTTCTCATCCGGTAATCAACTCAATTGGAGCCGAATTCAAAAAGAAAATATCTGAAAAAGTAACCTTCAAAAATGCTTTCAAACAAACAAGTATCGATTTAAATTACAATGCAATTTTTCCAAATGGCGGACCTTGGACACAAAGCGCTTATGCAACAGATGTTCAAAATACAACGGCAAGCAATCTAACGTATTCTTATGTAGATAACGGACAAAAATTAGATCCAAATGCTTTAATCATGAGAGCTGATCTTTGGCATATTGACAAAAAGATGAACAATTTTGCTAATAATTTCTCTTTCAATTTTGATTTAGATCCTGTAAAATTAACTGCGGGTTACTATTATTCAAACTGGAAATCAAACCAATATTGGAATTGGAATTCTTATTTAGTAGGCGTTTCGGATAATCCAAGATTGTTAAATGTAAAAGACAATACAACTGGAGTTGATCACACCTGGAACGGAATAGAAAGAATCACTTGGTTAGAAAGAGACGCTCAAACCAAAGGTCTTTTGAATGATATTTATGCTGATGCCGAAATTAAAGCGACAGATAAGTTGACCTTCAACGCAGGTTTAAGATACAACAAAGACAAATATTCAGGTTATAGAGACAACGCCAGATTTTTTGCAGAAAACTTAGGAGTTTTAGCAAATAATACAGCTGATGATAAAGTTACAACAGTAAAAGGAAATCCATATACATATTGGAGATATGATGTAAGCGAATGGTCTTATACAGCGGCAGGAAACTACAAATTCAATGACAATATGGCTTCATATGTTCGTTATAGCCACGGTTTTAGATCTCCAATCGAAGAATCATTTTATGATAATGCAGCAGATTTAAGCAAACTAGAAAATACAGAAGTAAATCAGTTTGAGTTAGGTTATAAATATTCTAATTCATTCTTTAATGTGAATGCCAATTTATTTCACATGGGTTTAAAAAATGTTGCTTTTACAGACATTTTATCTGATGGATCTTCTGAAAACAAATTTGCTGACGTAAATAATATTGGTCTTGAAGTAGAAACTAATGTGAGATATGAAATCGTAAAACTGAATTTCACATTCACAGTTCAAAAACCGGAATACGATAATTTTACAGGAACAAATGCTGATGGTTCAACTTTTGATTTTAATGGAAATACAGCTCGTAGAATTCCTAAATTCTTCTGTAACTTAAGACCGGAAGTAGATATTACAAAAGATCTTACGGCTTATGTTCAGTTTTCTTATTACGATAAAAAATTCACGAATCAGGATAACAAACAAGTTTTGCCGGCTTATAAAGAAGTTGGAGCAGGTTTAAATTATACCTATAATAATCTTCGTTTTGCAGTAGATGCTTCGAATTTATTCAATGAAATTGGTTTAACAGAAGGAGATCCAAGACAAACAACTTCTGCAGCAAGCGATGTGTTCATGGCAAGACCTATTTTAGGGCGCGCGTTTAGATTTTCGGTAGCGATTAATTTCTAAATTTATATTGATACAAACGCATTATAACGCGTTTTACACAACATACGGCAATGTAGAGGCGCACAGCAGTGCGTCTCCACACCGTAAACGTAAAACATCGGCAACAAATCACATCCGAAAAAAATGAAAAACATAGGAATTAAAATCTCTCTTTATCTTAATTATTTTGTCTTCGCCATTTTATTAAACAGCGTAGGTATTGTGATTCTAAAATCGCAAAGAAATTACGGAGTAGATGAAGTTCAGGCAAGTATTTTAGAAGCTTTTAAAGATATGCCAATTGCTATTGTATCCTTTTTTATAGCCTCTTTTTTACCAAGAATAGGCTATAGAAAATCGATGTTAATAGGATTAGGTTTAGTTACTCTGGCTTGTATTTCTATGTATTTTGGAAACTCATTTGATAATGCTAAAATTCTTTTTGCAACCGTTGGAGTTTCATTTGCTCTGATCAAAGTTTCGGTTTATTCCTTAATTGGAACTGTGACGGAAACCAAAAAAGAACACAATGCTTTGATGAGTAGTATCGAAGGTTTTTTTATGGTTGGGATTGCGTTGGCTTATTTTTTATTTCCTGCTTTTAATAATGAAAATGATCCTAATTCATGGCTAAATGTATATTGGTTTTTGGCTGCATTATCGTTCCTGTCATTTTTGTTTTTATTTTTTGTAAAATTCAAAGAACCGGAAGTTTCAGCAGGAGCAAATCTCAAAGATGACTTTCTGCAAATGTTCAAATTAATGGCAAAATTGCTTACCGTTATTTTTGTTATTAGCGTCTTTTTGTTTGTTATGATCGAACAGGGAATCCTTTCGTGGTTGCCAACATTCAATACAAAAGTGCTTCATTTACCAGAGAATATCAGCATAATGATGGCGAGTATTTTGGCAATTTCATTAGCAATTGGGCGAATGATTGCAGGAATTGTAACCAAAAAAGTCAACTGGATTTGGGTTTTAACGGTATGTATTTTTTCGGCAATGCTGATCGTGATTTTTGTACTTCCAAAAACAGTTGGTTTAGAAGTCAAAAACATCAATACGCTTTCGGATATACCTTTAATTGGTTTTGCATTTCCTTTAATCGGATTGTTTATTGCACCAATTTATCCTTTGCTAAATTCGATTGTATTAAGTGCTTTACCGAAGAATTTGCAAAGCTCAATGACCGGATTAATTGTAATATTTTCTGCTCTTGGCGGAACATTAGGTTCCAGAATAACAGGCTGGTTGTTTAAAAATGAAGGGCCGGAAAACGCATTTTATTTTACTTTAATTCCAATGTCTTTATTATTAATATCCTTTTTTATTCTCAAAAAAATAACTGCAAAAGATGAAATTTAAATTACATATAACCCAAACCATCGAAAAATTATTGGCTCAGGAAGATACTGACGGCGATAAAAAAATAACGATTGATGATCATGGTCCAAAGAAATTTTTGCTGTACGATCAGGATGGAAATCCTGCAGTTATTGAAGGAACTTATCAGCTTTCGAATTTATTGCAGGAATTGGCTTTGGCTAAAAAAAACAAAACCGAATTTGCCGAAATCAATCTGAATGAAATTACCGAAGATCCTGTAAAAAGGATTTCGAGAAAGATAAAAAACCTGTATTGGAAAGGTCTGACGCGAACAATTGATGCCGATGGCGTAAAGAAAATTTTGGAAGACAATAAGATCGAAAATGAATTGGCTTACTTGTATGTGCCTTTTGGTGATGAAATTGTTTTTGATTATTTCAAGAAATTAGAAGCTACAACGCCAAAATTAAAAGTGGTGCAAATGCCCAAAAATATTTCACCGGAATATGTGCTTTCGCTGAATAAACAACCCGGGATTTTAGCTTTGGCACTTCAAATAAAAAACAATGAAATTTCAGGCGTTCCGTTTGTGGTTCCTGGCGGAAGATTTAATGAAATGTACGGTTGGGATAGTTATTTTATTGCCAAAGGACTTTTGATCGACGATAAAATTGATCTTGCTTTAGGCATTGCCGAGAATTTTAAATATCAAATCGATCATTATGGAAAAATCCTGAATGCCAATCGAAGTTATTATTTGACGCGTACACAACCGCCACTTTATACGTCGCTAATTATTGATGTTTTAGAAAAGTCGAATCCGGATATTTTCTGGATTGAAAGACATTTAAAAACCGCCATAAAAGAATATCAAACCGTTTGGATGGAAGAAGGAAAACGTCTCACAGCCAATGGATTAAATCGCTATAAAGCAGAAGGAATCGGACTTCCGTTTGAAGTTGAAGAAGGACATTTTGATGATATTTTAGAACAATATGCGCCGAAATATAATTTGCCTACAAGAGAATTTGAAAAGAAATATCTTGAAAGAGAAGTTGTAGACGCTGAACTTGATAAATATTTTATTCACGATCGAAGTATGCGCGAAAGCGGACACGATACAACAAATAGATTGGTTGGAGTTTGTGCCAATTTAAATACGGTTGCGATCAATAGTTTACTTTATAAATATGAAACCGATATTGCTTTTTTAATTAAAAAGTACTTCAAAAATGAATTTCAATATTTTGAAGATAAGTCATTTTCAAGTGAATATTGGATTTCGAAAGCCAATTCGAGGAAAGAAAAAATCAATAAAATGTGTTGGAATTCAGAATTAGGATGTTATCTGGATTATGATTTCGTAAACGAAAAGCAACATTTCTTTGAAGCAGCGCCAACATTTTATCCGCTTTGGGCGAAAATAAGCACGCCAGAACAGGCTGAAATTTTGGTTAAAAAGACATTACCAAGGTTTAAAATGAAAGGTGGAATTGCAGGAAGTACCAAAGAATCTATTGCAGATGTTGACGAAAATGCGCCAATAAGACAATGGGATTATCCGTTTGGATGGGCGCCACATCAAATGCTTTTATGGGAAGGTTTGCTGAACTATAATTTCAACGAAGAAGCGCAGGAAATGGTTTATCGCTGGCTTTGGCTGATTACCAGAAATGCGGTTGATTATAACGGAACAATTCCGGAGAAGTTTGATTTATCGATCAGTTCGCATAAGATTTTCGCAGAATATGGAAACGTAGGTACTGAATTCGATTATATAACCGAAGAAGGTTTTGGCTGGATGAACGCATCTTACCAATACGGATTAACGATTTTAGAAGACGATTTAAAACAAAAACTATCAGATTTAGTTGATCCTGATGATTTGTTTTAATTATGTTCAATGATATTCATTCCGTAAGACAGGTGTCCCTACAGGACACTGCGCAAATGCGTTATTGTTTTTTTACCAACCAGATATTCCTAACGGAATAATTTATTTAAAATGACAAACCCGACAGGTTTTAAAAACCTGTCGGGTTTACTATGTGTTAAGAATTGCGGCTAAAAAAAACTAAACTTTTCGTCCCATTAAATTCTCGCCAAAAGTTCTAAGAATGTCTTTCTTTTCGGCGCTGATATCCAGTTTTTCTAAAGTTTCAAAAGCTTTAAAAGTGTACATTTCTATGGCATCTTGCGTTGCTTTTGAAGCACCTGATTCGTTAAAAATGTTTTTTGCAGTTTCTATTTTATCTGTATTATCGTCTAAATTCAAGCTGAATAATTTCTCTAATTCTGAAGCTTTTTCAGGTGATGAAAATTCACGTGCTTTTAGGTATAAATAGGTTTTTTTGTTTTCGATAATATCTCCTCCAACTTGTTTTCCGAAGGTTTCCGGATCTCCAAAAGCATCCAGAAAATCATCTTGAAGCTGGAAAGCTAATCCTAAATTCAATCCGAAATCATAAATTAAATCGCCTTCTTTTTCAGATGTTTTAGCTACAATTGCACCCATTTTCATGGCAGCAGCAACGAGAACAGCAGTTTTATATTCGATCATTTTTAGATATTCCGGAATCGTAACGTCGTTTCTTTTTTCGAAATCAACATCCCATTGTTGTCCTTCGCAAACTTCAAGAGCAGTTTTACTAAACAGTTTTGCTAAGTCTCTAAAAATCGATGGATCGTATTGTTCAAAATACTGATAAGCCAGAATAAGCATCGTATCTCCGGAAAGAATTCCGGTATTCAGATCCCATTTTTCATGTACAGTTTCCTGTCCTCTTCGCAAAGGTGCGTCATCCATAATATCATCGTGAACCAGTGAAAAATTATGAAAAACTTCGACAGCCATTGCAGCCGGAAGCGCCACATTATAATCGGTATCAAAAACCTCCGAAGCCATTAAAGTTAGCACGGGACGCATTCTTTTTCCGCCAAGGCCCAAAATATATTCAATAGGTTCGTAAAGGTTTTTAGGCTCTTTGCTGATGCTTTGATTTTCTAAATATTTGATAAAAAAATCCTGGTATTGGCTAATATCGTGCATAAAATATAATCTGAATTGCGAGCCTCAAAGATACAATTCATTATTAATTATTCCTTTTTTAAAAATTTAAAAGATGAGTTTCCATTAAAAAGAACTCTAAATCCCTTCATTTTAAAGGGATTAAAATAAATTATAAAAAAACTTGGAAACTTTTTTGGTGTTTAGAGTTTCCTGTTTATATTTGCACCGTTAATTGGAAACTTCGAACACTGTAAAAGTTTCCGTGACGAGTTTTAATAATTTATAAACTCAATAAAATCAAATATTTATGAAAACAACATGGACCTTAGATTCTAGCCAATCAGATGTTTTAATCAAAATGAGACATTCGATAATTGCTTATATGGGAGGAACGACTAATAAATTTGATGGCTACGTGAATATTGAAGACAATGAAATTGAGGATGCTTCGGTTGAGTTTTCATTAGATATCAATAACAAAAAAGATAGTTTTCAGCAAATCGATACTTATTTACAGCTTCAGGACTTTTTTGATGTAAATGAGCACCCGATTATTAGTTTTAAATCGACTTCATTTCAAAAAATAAACAACAACATCAACTTTTTTAAAGGCGATCTTACTATAAAAGATGTCACTAAAGTAGTTGAACTTGATGCTGAGTTTATTGGAATCAATACTTATAATGGAGAAAGAAAAGTTGCTTTTGAAATTAAAGGAGACATCAAACGTCAGGATTTTGGCTTGGATTATAACTCATTTAATCATAATGGAGGTTTGGCTTTAGGAAAAGATATTAAGCTTATCGCTAATCTTGAATTTAGCATATAAAACTTACATGTAGAATAAATTAATGTAAAATTATTACAAATAGAACGGAAACTATTTTTTTGATTTTAGTTTCCTAAGTATATTTGTAATGCAATTTGAAAGTTAAAATGAAAGAGAAAATCATATCAAAAGCAAGTGAGTTATTTTTAAAGCTTGGTTTTAAAAGCGTTACGATGGATGATATCGCTGGCGAAATGTGTATTTCTAAAAAAACGATTTACAAATATTTCTGTAACAAAGAAGTTTTAATCGAAGAGAGTACATCGACAGTTCATAAACAAGTACATGAGATAATCGATACAATTGTTGCAAAAGATTATAATTCAATTCACGAGAATTTTGAAATTAGAGAAATGTTTCGTGATATGTTTAAAAGCAATACGGATACGTCTCCAATTTATCAATTGAAAAAACATTATCCGGAAATATATCAAAATGTTTTATCGCACGAAATTGAACAATGCACTCAGTATTTTAGAATAAACATTGAAAAAGGTATTCGTGACGGATTGTATCGTGCAGATCTAAATATAGAGATTTATGTGAAGTTTTATTACACTTTAATTTTTCATATAAACGAAACTACGGTTTCAGAAAAAGAAGCACAAGAAATAGAATTAGAAGCGCTGGAGTATCACACCAGAGCAATGGCTACCGAAAAGGGAATACTGGAATTAGAAAAACAACTTAAAAAAATTACTATTTAATCATCAATCTATGAAACGAATAATTCTTATATTTTTGTGTTCAATTGGCTTGTCTGCCAACGCACAAGTCAAAACACTAACCCTGAAAGATGCTGTTATTTATGCGCTTGAAAATAAAGCTGACGCAAAAAAAGCAAAATTACAGGTTGAAAATAGTGAGTACAAAATTCAGGAAGTACGTTCAAGAGCGTTACCACAAATCTCTGCAAACGGAAACTTAACTTACAATCCAGTAATTCAGACAACGGTTATTGATGGAGCTGGTTTTGGTCAGCCAGGAACTACAATTCAAGCGGCATTTGGTCAAAAATGGACTTCAAACGCTGGGCTTTCATTAACTCAGACAATATTTGATCAATCTGTTTTTACCGGATTAAGAGCTGCAAGATCTACTCGTGAATTTTATCAAATAAACGATCAGTTAACTGAAGAACAAGTAATTGAAAGAGTTGCTAATAACTACTATTCAGTTTATGTACAAAAAGAAAGATTGGTTTTATTAGACAGTAATTACGTAAATACAACAAAAGTTCGTGACATCGTAAAAGGACAATTTGATAACGGTTTGGCTAAAAAAATTGACTTGGATCGTATCGTAGTTAAAATGTCAAACATTGATACAGAACGTCAACAAATTAAAAATCAAATTACTTTACAGGAAAATGCTTTGAAGTTTTATATGGGAATGCCTATTGAAGCGCAAATTGATATGCCAAAAGAAGAATTTGAAGTTGTTCCAGTTGCATTAACAGAAGTACCAAATGTTGAAAACAGAACTGAATATTTGCTTTTGAAAAAACAAGAAGAGCTTTTAGTTTACAATAAAAAAGCTGTTGAAGCGGGATATTATCCAACACTTTCTTTGACTGCAGGTTATAATTATATTGGTCAGGGTCCACAAATGCCTTGGTTTGCAAAACCTTCAGATGGTGTTTATTGGTCAGATTACTCTGCAATTGGATTAAATTTACATGTACCAATTTTTACAGGATTTGGAACTCGTGCTAAAGTAAGACAAGCCGATGTAGAAATCAGATCACTTCAGGAAGATATCAAAGACACAAAGCTTTCGCTTGATTTAGATTATAGAAATGCAATGGCTCAAATTGATAATAACCTTGTGACTATCAATAATCAAAAAGAAAACATGCGCTTAGCGACTGAGATCTTAAGCAATACAAAAAACAATTATCTTCAGGGATTGGCATCATTAACAGATTTGTTAGATGCTGAAAATGCACAACTTGAAGCTCAAAATAATTTTACCAGAGCAGTCTTGAATTACAAAATTGCCGAAATATCACTAATCAAATCAAAAGGCGAACTTAAAACTCTTATTAAATAACTAATTACAATGAAGAAAACTATTATAACAATCGTAATCATAATCGCAGCACTGGGTGTGATTGGATATGTCTTAAATAATAATAAGAAGGAGAATAAAGCAAAAACAGATATCGTAGCCGAGAAAAATGCTGCAGTTTCAGTAAAAGTAACTCCTGTAAAAACGGAAGAAATTTCACTGGATTTCGTTGCAAACGGAAACTTTCAACCAATTCAACAATTAACATTTTCTGCTGAGAAATCTGGAAAAGTAATTAGTGTTTTGGCTAAAGAAGGAGATTACGTAAAAGTAGGTCAGACTTTATTAACAATGAGAGGTGACGTTATTAATGTAAGTGCTCAACAAGCGCAAGCAGTTTACCAAAATGCAAAATCTGATTATAGCAGATATGAAAATGCTTTTAAAACTGGCGGAGTTACTAAACAACAATTAGATCAGGCAAAATTAGCGTTAACAAATGCTGAGTCTAACTTGAAACAAGCAAACATTAATGTTGGAGATACTAAAGTAAAAGCTCCAATCAATGGTTTTATCAATAAAAAATACATTGAGCCAGGATCTATCTTAACAGGAATGCCTGCAACTGCTTTGTTTGATATCGTAAATGTTTCTAAATTAAAATTAGTAGTTACAGTAAACGAAAATCAAGTTGCTAGTTTGAGAGTAGGAAACCAAATTAATGTAACAGCGAGTGTTTATCCTGATAAAACTTTTTCTGGAAAAATCACTTTCATTGCAGCAAAAGCGGATGAGTCTTTAAACTTCCCGGTTGAAATTGAAATCACAAATAATGTAAATAACGACCTGAAAGCAGGTATGTATGGAACTGCAAATTTTGCATCAAACCAACAAAAACAGCACCTTATGGTTGTGCCTAGAAATGCTTTCGTAGGAAGTGTTAGTAGTAACGAAATTTTTGTAGTTGAAAAAGGAATTGCAAAATTGAAAAAAGTTACAGCTGGAAGAATTTTAGGAGATCAGGTAGAAATCATCAACGGATTATCTGACGGTGAAATTGTAGTTACTACAGGTCAAATTAACTTACAAGACGGTAATACAGTAGAAATTATTAAATAATTTAAAGCATTAAGCTATAGGCTTTAAGCATTAAGCTTATTGCCTAGAGCCTAAAGCCTAAAGCAACAAATATGAAATTAGCCGAAATATCCATAAAACGTCCGTCGTTAGTAATTGTATTGTTTACAATTCTAATACTTGGTGGATTGTTCAGCTACAGCCAGTTAGGTTATGAGCTGATCCCGAAATTTGAACAAAACGTTATTACAATTTCTACAGTTTATCCGGGAGCTTCTCCAAGTGAGGTAGAAAATACGGTAACTAAGAAAATTGAAGATGCGATCGCATCGCTTGAGAATGTTAAGAAAATTGACTCAAAATCGTACGAAAGTTTATCTATTGTTTCGATTACACTTACATCAAATGCAAAAGTCGATTTCTCTTTGAATGATGCACAACGTAAAATAAACGCTATTATTAGTGATTTGCCAGATGATGTTAAAACACCGGCATTAACCAAATTCTCGCTGAGTGATTTGCCAATTATGACGCTTGGTGCCAACGGAAAAATGGACGAAGCAGCTTTTTATGACTTAATTGACAAAAAAATTGCGCCTATTTTATCTCGTGTTCAAGGTGTTGCTCAGGTAAATATTATTGGTGGTTCTGAACGTGAAATTCAAGTAAATCTTGATGCATTAAAAATGCAAGGTTACGGATTATCAGTTCCTCAGGTGCAACAAAACATCTTGACTTCGAATTTAGATTTCCCAACAGGAAACATCCAAACTCGTAATCAAAAAATATTAATTCGTTTAGCGGGTAAATATAAAAGTGTTACAGAATTAAGAAACTTAGTAGTTTCGTCTCAAAACGGAATTCAGGTTCGTTTAAGTGATATTGCAGATGTTCAGGATACTCAAAAAATTGCTGAAAAAATATCACGTGTAGATCAAAAAAGTGCCATCGTTTTACAAATCGTAAAACAATCTGATGCAAATGCTGTTGCGGTAAGTGAGCAATTATTGAAAACAATTGCTATTCTTGAAAAGGATTACAAAGAAAATCAACTAAAATTAGAAGTTGCAAAAGACAGTACTATTTTTACTCTTGAAGCAGCAGATTCTGTAGTTCACGATTTATTAATTGCAGTAGTTCTGGTAGCATTAGTAATGTTATTTTTCTTGCACAGTATTAGAAACTCATTGATTGTAATGGTTTCTATTCCGGCATCTTTGATTGCTACTTTTATTGGTATTTATTTAATGGGATACACATTAAACTTAATGAGTTTACTTGGATTATCTCTGGTTGTAGGTATTCTGGTCGATGATGCGATTGTGGTCCTCGAGAATATTTATCGACATATGGAAATGGGTAAAAACCGAATTCGTGCTTCTTATGATGGAACGGCAGAAATTGGTGGAACCGTAACTTCGATTACATTAGTAATTGTGGTAGTGTTCTTGCCTATTGCGATGAGTTCAGGTTTAGTATCTAATATTATCACGCAATTTTGTGTTACGGTAATTATATCAACTTTACTTTCGCTTTTAGCTTCATTTACTATTATTCCTTGGTTATCATCTCGTTATGGTAAACTAGAACATATTGAAGGAAAGAATTTATTTGGAAGAATTATTCTTGGTTTCGAAAATTATTTAACACGTTTCACAAACTGGATTTCTGTATTATTAACCTGGTGTTTGGATAATTACGGTAAAACAGTGATTCTTGTATTGATCTTATTCTTTGGATCTATTTTTGGACTTGGAGGATTTATTGGAGGAGAATTTTTCGCATCATCTGATAGTGGTGAATTCTTAGTTCAAATCGAAATGCCAAAAGATGCTTCGTTAGAACAAACAAACTTCATGACGCAAAAAGCTGAGGCTTACTTGAAATCTCAGGAATATGTTCACAGTCAAATTACAACGGTAGGACAAACCTCAGAAGGTTTTGGAGCATCGCAAGCTACGGCTTATAAAGCTGAGATTGACGTAAAAATGATCGAACAAAAAGATCGTACAGATGATGCTAACGTTTATGCTGCAAAAATTAAACGTAAGTTAGAAAAAGTACTAGTTGGAGCAAAAGTTAAAACGGTTCCTGTAGGTATCTTAGGAACTGCTGAAGATGCGACTTTAGGATTAATCGTAACAGGTCCTTCTACAGAAGCGGCAATGGCATTTGCTAAACAAGCGGAAGCAGAATTACGTACTATTCCAGGAACAACTGAGATCAAATTAACAGTTGAAGACGGAAATCCTGAGGTAAACGTAAAAGTAGATCGTGATAAAATGGCTGCTTTAGGATTAACGCTTCAAACAGTTGGTTTAACGATGCAAACTGCTTTTAGCGGAAATACAGACGGTAAATATAGAGCAGGAGAATACGAATATGATATCAACATTAGATACAATGCATTCGATAGAAAAAGTATTACTGACGTAAGTAATTTGATTTTTATCAATGCAGCAGGACAACAAATTAAGTTATCTCAATTTGCTGATATTACAGAAGGTTCAGGACCTAGCCAGTTAGAGCGTAGAGACAAATCAGCTTCTGTAACTGTAAAAGGACAAAACGTTGGGGTTCCTTCAGGAACAATTGTTGGAATCTGGCAGAAAAAGCTGGATAAATTGAAAAAACCTGCTGGAGTAAACTATATCTGGGGTGGTGACCAAGAAAACCAATCTGAAGGATTTGGTACTTTAGGAATCGCTTTATTGGCCGCTATTATTTTGGTTTACCTTGTAATGGTGAGTTTGTATGACAGTTTCGTTCACCCGTTTGTGGTATTGTTTGCTATTCCGCTTTCGTTTATTGGAGCTTTATTGGCATTAGCATTAACAAATAACTCATTAAATATCTTTACCATTTTGGGTATCATCATGTTGATTGGTCTGGTGTGTAAGAATGCGATCATGTTGGTCGATTACACCAACCAACGAAGAGCAGCAGGAGAATCAATCAGAACGGCATTAATTCAGGCAAATCACGCTCGTTTACGTCCGATCTTGATGACAACAATTGCGATGGTATTTGGTATGTTCCCAATTGCATTAGCATCTGGAGCTGGAGCCGAATGGAAAAACGGATTGGCTTGGGTAATTATCGGAGGATTAATTTCTTCGTTATTCTTAACCTTGATCGTAGTTCCTGTAATCTACCAAATTATGGAAGGTATTATTAGAAGATTATCTAAAGGAGAGAAAATCGATTACGAAGCTGAAATGGTTGCAGATTATGTGCACACCGAATTAAGTGAAGACGGTTTTAATCCTAAACATACCCATTAATTGATTTAATTTTAGATTGAAAAGTCCCAAATTCCGAAAGGAGTTTGGGATTTTTTTATACAATCAATCTAAAGGTTTAGAATTGAAATTTATAAAGTATAGAAGCAATACAATTCGCTTTTTAGTAAACATTGTTTCCCGCTTTCGGCTTTATCTTTTTTGAGACGAAGAAAAATCGTCTCAAAAAAGGATACCGCCTCGATCGGGGCTAACCTCAAACATTTGGCTTCTTTTAAACAATCAAAAAAAATCCAAACTCCTACCGATAATTCGGCATTAGAGTTTGGATTTTTTTATTTATTCCTTCTATCTAATCCAATTCTAAAATTTCGGAACGAGATTGGAATTTAATCCTCGTTATTTTTTCACAAGTTTCACGATTTTTACTTGCCCTTCAGCTTTTACTTTTAAGAAATAGAAACCAGAAGAAACATTCGATAAATCAATGTCAGCACGATCATTATCTATTTTTTTAGATAAAACATTTTCTCCAGAAACAGCATATATTTCTATTTCATCAATCACCGAAGTATTGTTTATTGTTAATAAATGTTTCACCGGATTTGGATAATACTTGAAATTCGGAAGTATAAAATCTGGTGTTGAAAGCGCACCATTTAATTTAGCTGTAACAGCGAGACGATCTTTACTTTCAATTCCGTTGATAGTTTGAGAAGCATAATAAGTCACTCCGTCCACAAGAACCGTTGTTAATGGCAATGGAGTTTCATTTATTTTACTGTTCTTCCCACCAGAAGGATTTTGACTGCTATACCATTGAATATTTTCTCCTTCAACGATTAAATCTGCTAAAGTTTGTCCGGGCTTAAATTCAATAGTAGTTGCATCTTTTCCTTCAACCAAAGGAGCAGGAGGTTCAATGGCAAAATCGAAGGTAACATAGCATCCGCTTGCATCCTGAACAATTGCACTGTAATTACCAACTTCTAAATTTGTGAATGTATTATTTGGTGTGAATGCATTCAAATTTGGCGAAATAGCATATAAATAAGGAGCCAGACCACCAGTGACAGTAATTGTTGCTGTGTGACCTTCTACATTTATAGAAGCAACCAGAGGCTCCGGTTGTTTTAATTCTACAGCGACCACTACAGAAGAACATCCGTTAACGTCTCTGGCAGATATAATATGAGTGCCTGCAGGGACATTAAAAATATTACTGGTTTGAAATGGACCACCATTTATTGAATAATCATATGGAGCTTGACCACCAGAAACAGTAGCTGTTATTATTCCATTTTGAACACAAGTTATTGGTGAGACAATTGTCGCTACTATACTTAAAGGACTTAACGGCGATAAAACAGCAACTAGCGAAGTGATATTATTTTGGACATCACGTACTTTTATCTCGTAATTTCCTGGAGCGAAAGTAGAAAATAGGTTTGAAGTTGAATAGGTAATTCCATTGTCAAAAGAATAGGTATAAGGAGCAGTTCCTCCAGCTGCAATTACTGATATGATTGCTGGATTATCACAACTTAAAGGAATTATGGTATAGGTTGCCAAAAGAGGAGATGGTGATAAAATATTAATTCCTGATTGTAAAAATATACATCCACGTGAATCAGTCACCTTTACGGAATACGATCCCGGTGTTAAATCTGTGAAAACATTAGAAGTTTGTTGCGGAATCACAATTGTTCCATTATTATTCTGAAGCGAATAAGTATAAGGAGCAGTTCCTCCTCCGAAAGTAGTAACAGTAATTTTTCCACCATTAGTATCTGTTGCATTTACAACGGTTGTTGATACTGATAAAAGAGTAGGTTCTACTATTGTTATTTTTGAAATCGTAGTACATCCTGCAGCATCTTTAACGGTTACATTATATGATCCGGCAGATAAATTATTAAAAACTTTAGAAGATGTAAATACAGTTCCCAAAGAATAAGTATAAGGAGCAGTTCCTCCAGCTACATTTGCTACTATTGTACCATCTTGAGCTCCGTTGCAATTTACGTCAGTTTTAGTCAAATCAAGTGTTAACGGAACAAATGTTTTTACTTTATAAGTAATCCTGCTTGTATTACCAAGAGCATCTTTTGCATAAAAAATATAATTCCCACCTGATTGTAAATTTGCAACACTATTAATTGTTCTATAGGTCACACCTGCATTAAACGAATAAAGATATGGCGCTGTACCTCCTGTTGCGTTAAGCGTTAAACTTTCCCCAGGATTTTCACAAGTAATAGGACTAACATTGCTTATACTTATCGAAATTGGTCCCGGAAGTACAAGCGTGGCGTCGACACTTTGAGACTCACAACCGTTAGCATCTTTAGCAGTTATAGAATAAGTTCCTTCCGGTAATCCGACATAGCCTACAGAAAGCGAATTATCAAATATTACTTTACCTGTAGCACTATTTTTAACTTTATATGTATATGGAGCAACACCATTGATAGTGCTCATTGTTATTACTCCATCAACATAACCGTCGGCTGTTTCGTATGTAACGGTAGCAGTTGTTTTTACTGCATCGTATGCTTTGACAGTATAATGAGTTTGCGCTTCATTACCAATTGCATCCTTCAATAATATTGAAAAAGTACCGGGAGTCAAATTAGTTCGTCCCGGATTACTACTTGTATAGGTGACACCTCCATCATAAGAATAAAGATATGGAACAACACCTCCGGAAGCCGTTACAATCAAAGAAGCATTTTTGATACAGCTAATAGGAGTTTTAACAGCACTTAATATAATTGGATTTGTTATCTTAACAATTACATTATCAATAGTAGTTTTACAACCATTCGCATCTGTAACGCTAAAAGTGTATGAACCTTCAGTCATGCCGCTATAGATTTTGATATTTTGATTTAGTGATACTTGTATTCCTCTCGTGTCATTTCTTACCGAATAAAGATAAGGAGCTTTCCCTCCGGTAGGATTTAATTTTATAAGTCCGCCAATTGCACCATCATTATTTAAAGACTTAATATCAATACCAAGTGTCAAAGCATTTGGTTGAGAAATTGTTGCAGAATAGGAAACAATACATCCTCTGCTATCTTTAACAGAAACATTATGAACGCCTCCGGTCAAAGAAGTGAAAGTTTTATTTGCTGAATACACACTACCATCTATAGCATAACTATAAGGCGATGTACCACCCGAAGCAGTTACGTCTATTGCTCCCGTTGCCGAACCATAACAGATCGCATTGGTAATATTTGCTTTAATAGCTATAGCTGTTGGTTGGTTAATTTTTACAGATGTAAAGAAAAGACATCCTAGTTTGTCTTTTACATAAGCGACATAAGTACCTGCAGCTAAATTTTTAAAGACATTACTAGATTGATATCCCGATCCAACTGAAAACATATAAGGAGCAACCCCACCATTTACCAAAATTACTATAGAACCATCACTACTGCCGTAACACTGGGCATTTACAATTTGAGGAGACATAGTTAAATTACGATATGGCGCCACAGTTAAAGTGCTTGAATAAATGCATCCCGCAGCATCTTTAACATTTACAGTATAAGTACCGGCATTTTTGTTAAAGTTATTACTCGAAACATATGGCTCATTATCTACTGAATACAGATATGGAGGAGTTCCGCCAATTACAGTAGCTGTAAGTATTGCACTACCATTACAATCAAGTGGTTTCGATATAGAAATATATGCATTTAACTTTTTAGCTGGATTTATTACAATTGTACTTGTGTTTGAAATTGTATTTGCAGCATCTTTTACAATTATATTATACGTTCCTTCAATAAGGTCAGTAAAGATATTGCCAGATTGATAAGTTCCTCCGCCATCTACAGAATAGGCATAAGGAGATTGCCCTCCGCTAGCAGTAACAGCTATTGTTGCGTTACTAACACAATCTAACGTTTTTGTAATAACTGCTGTAGAAGTTAAAGAATCCGAAACCTCAATAACTGTCGCAAATGTTGCGATACAGCCTTGAGAATCTTTTACTTGTACAAGATAATTTCCCGAAACCGAAGCCCTAAGAACATTGCTGCTTTGATAACTGTTTCCATCCAAAGAATATTGATAAGGAGCAGTTCCTCCAGAAGCCGTTATCGTTATTTCCGAACCAGAAGTCGTTAAAACCGCAGTTAAAACAGTTGGTTGAGTGATAACATAATCAATAGTTGATGCACAACCCACAGCGTCTCTAACTTTTATTGAATAAGTTCCCGAGATAAGTCCCGTAAAGGTATTATTACTTGAGTAAGCACCATTATTTATAGAGTATTGATAAGGAGCTTGTCCGCCAGAAGAGTTAATAGTTAAGGAAGCATCAGCACCTCCATTACAGGATATCGAAGTATTTGTAGCAGTTATAACTAAAGGCACAACAGGCTGTATTGTTGTAACTAGAGTTGAAGAAAGGCAACCATTACTATCTTTTACCGTTATTGCATAATTGCCCGGAGAAAGATTATAAAAAGTATCGGCAGATGCATAAACTCCACCATTAAGAGAGTAAAAATAAGGAGCTTGCCCGCCAATTGCCTGAACTCTTATTGTTGCCATACCGGTACAATCCGTTTGAGTAACAAATGTAGTCGCATTTACAGGAGTAGGATTATTTACTACAATTGTATTTGAATTTGAAAACGTATTTGCAGCATCTCGTACTTTTACCGTGTATGTTCCGGCAGATATGTTACTAAAAGTATTAGTCGTCTGATAAGATATTCCACCGTTTATTGAGTATACATATGGAGGTTGACCTCCGGCAGCATTAACCGTTATCAAAGCACCACTCATACAATCTAATTCTTTAGTAATAACTACTGAAGAAGTTAAAGGATCCGGAACCACAATATTTGTCGCAAATATTGTAGTACAACCTTTAGCATCTTTTACTTGTACAAGATAATTTCCTGAAACCAAAGCCCTAAGAACATTACTGCTTTGAAAACTATTTCCATCCAAAGAATATTGATAAGGAGCAGTTCCTCCAGAAGCCGTTACCGTTATTTCTGAGCCTGAAGTTGATATGTTGGCAATTAAAGCAGTTGGTTGAGTGATAACATAACTAATTGTTGCCATACAACCCAGAGCGTCTCTTACTGTTAGCGTATAAACCCCCGCAATAAGTCCCGTATAGGTATTACTGCTTGAGTAAGCACCGTTATTTAAAGAGTATTGATAAGGAGCTTTTCCACCGGAAGCGTTAATAGTTATAGAAGCATCACCAGCACCATTACAGAATGTCGATGTATTTGTAGCAGTTATAATTAAAGGTATAAGAGGTTGTATTGTTGTACTTACAGATGAAGAAGTACAACCTTTACTGTCTTTTACAATAATTCTGTAAGTGCCAGGCGAAACATTAGTAAAAACATTACTAACATTATAAGTTATTCCATTGTCTCTAGAATAAGTATAAGGAGCTTGTCCTCCTATTGCCGTTACCACTATTGTTGCATTATTCATACAATCTGCCGGTGTAACAGCTGCAGTAGCAATTACGTTAGCAGGCGGAGTTATAGTAACCTGATTTGAATTCGAAATATTATTTAAAGCATCCTTTACTCTTATAGTAAAAGTTCCCGTAAGTATATTCGCAAAAGTATTATTTGATTGATATGGAGTTGTTCCGTTTAGAGAATAAGTATAAGGAGGTTGTCCACCTGTTGCATTAGCCACTATTGTAGCCCCACTCATACAATCTAATGTTTTTGTAATAACTGCCGTCGAAGTCAAAGGTTGTAAGTCTTCAATACGAGCCGAAAAGTCAAAGGACTCACATCCTTTAGAATCTTTAAGACGCACAATATGAATTCCAGGGCTCAAATTTGAAAAAACATTGCCAGACTGATAAGCTGCAAAATCTACAGAGTATTCATATGGAGCAGTTCCCGCCTGACCATTTAGAGTTAAAGTTTGCCCCTGAACAAGAATATCAGGATATATAGGCGTTGGCTGTATAATATTAGATACTAATGTATATAGACAATTATTGGCATCTTTTACTCTGATAGTATAAGTTCCGGGACTAAGGTTTGGATAAACATTACCAGCACTATAAGGATTATTATCTAATGCGTATTGATATGGAAATTGACCACCATTAGCATTGATTGTTAATGTAGATTTATCCTTGGCACATACTAGCTGAGTATTTGAAGCCGTCGCGCTTAAAGGCGAAAACGGTTGTATTGCAACATTTAAAAGTGAAGAAATACAATTTTTTTGATCTTTTACAACGATACGATAAGTACCGGCAAGAATATTAGAAAAAGTATTATTAGTAACATAAGTTATTCCGCCATCAAGAGAATAAAAGTAAGGACCTTGTCCTCCAGTAGCCGAAACAGTTACAATAGCATTACTAATACAATCTATAGGTTTAATAGAAGTATTTACAGCTATTGGAGAAGGTGTACGTATTACTATTGGAGTTTCACTTGAAACTGTATTTGCCGCATCTCTTACTTTTACAGTATAATTTCCCGGAGGTATATTGATGAAAAAATTTTGAGTCTGATAGGTTATTCCTCCGTTTATTGAATATGAATATTGAGGTTGACCACCAGTGGCATTAATCGTTATTGTAGCGCCGGAATTGCAATCAGCTTCTTTAGTAACAGCAACTGCAACATTCAAAGGAGGTGAGACAGTTAACGGTACAGTTGTCAGGCAGCCATTAGAATCTCGTACATAAAAACTATAGCTTCCAGGCGTTATATTTGAAAAAATATTAGAAGCCTGATAATTCGCTCCGTTTAATGAATATTGATAAGGAACTGTTCCTCCCGTAGCTGTAATAATTGCATTTTGATTGTCAATAGATGTCAAAGCTAATAAAACCGCAGGTTCATGAATCTGAACTGGCTGAGGCATCGCAACACAGCCTAAAGCGTCTTTTACAATTACGATATGATTTCCAGAAGATAAATTAAGAAAATTAGCTATAGGATTACCATTATAAATCGTAAAAGGACCACCATCTAAACTATAAGCATAAGGCGTTTTTCCTCCCGATGGAACAACAGTCAAAGTACCATCATTTTGCCCATAACAACGAACAGGTGTTGTAATAGCTGTAGATATCAACTCTTGATATACTTTTAAATTAAAAGACTTAATATTAACTGTTCCGTTATTATCTATTCTGGCATAAATAGCCGTAGACGCTGCCAGACTAGTATAAGCTGTTGGTTGAGCAATTGCATTTGTATTGGCATTTGCATCCTGAGAACTAAGGTGATAACTAATAGTAGTTTCAGCAGGATTTAAATTATCAAGCAAAACCGACTCGTTAATCTTTAAATTAAACTGACTATCTCCATAACAATGTTCTATATCATTGATCTGAGCATAAAAAACAGTTGTAAATAAGAAAAGAAAACAAAGTAATGTTTTTTTCATAGTATTAAATTTGTTAAAGTGGCGTTAACAAATATATACAAAAAACGCAGTTTTCGAAAAATATAAAATAAAGATTGTTAAAAAAATAATATTGAATTTACAATTTCAAATACAAATAATGATTGTAATAATCGATAATTCCTTTGCCCTCAAGCAAAACATCAGCGCCAATAATGCCGTGAACCGGTTTTGCCTTAAAAGATTCTAAAGCTTCATTAACATGCGAAAGATCAAAAATCACAATCCCAAAATCCGTGTTTTTCCAACTTCCGAGTTGTAATTTATTATGTGCCGAAATCTGCGTTTTCATACCCGTTCCTCCAGCTCCGGAAGCTTTGGTTTTTGATTTTTTTGCGGTTAATTCAAAACGTTCAATACTTTCAAATCCAACGCAGGAATTTGATGCTCCCGTATCTAAGATAAAATTTCCGGAAACACCGTTGATTTTTGCTTTTACTAAAAGGTGTTGTGTTTTGGTAACTTTGAATTTTATTTTTTTGTAATTCTCTTTTTTGAGAATCTCGTGAAGATTTTCCATTTTCGATAATGATTGAAAACCAAAAATAAACCAATTACACTCAATAAACTAATGATGTAAAAGATATAATTTCCTGATTTTTCTTCTGTCGAAATAGAACCATAATACACAAAAGAACTCCAGTAATAAGGAGATTTCTTAGCATTTGGAATTGATTTGTCGTTTAGGAAATCAATTTTAGCATTTGAATTAGCTTCAAAATACGGAACATCATTTTTAATGTTCTTATAAAAATCAGCCATAAAAACCGATGTCGTATAATCGTTTACCTTCCATAAAGAAAACATTAAATTCTGAGCTCCGGCAAACTGAAAACCTCTTGCGACGCTCATCGCGCCTTCGGCTTTGTAGAGTTTTCCAATTCCGGTTTCGCAGGCGCTTAAAACCACTAAATCCGGATTAATATTCAAATTATATAATTCCGAATACAAAATTTCCTGATCATAAAATTTAATACTTGCTGGAGTTTCAATATCGCCCGAAGAAGCGTGTGTACTTAAATGCAAAATAGAATATTTGCTTGCATTATTTTTGAAATTAGAAAAACTCGCCTCAGAATTTTCTAAATATTTTCCTTTGAAATTACTTCGAATTGATTCTAATTCTTTCTTCGAATAACTCAATTCAAAAGCTGTTTTTTCGAAAATAGGAAAAACTCCTAAAACTGTTTTTTCTGATTTTAAAATCGGTTTAGAATTCAGATAATTACTAGCCGAATTATTATAAGCAATCTTGAAATCATTCAGTAAATAATGCATTTTGGCAAAATTAGTTGTGTTTGATTCTTGTGTAATTAAAGCTTCAAAAGGCAGAAAATTCAAAATCCCGTCAGGAACAATGATGAGGTTATTGTAAATTGCGTTTTGAGGCAATTTGAGAACATTATAAGTTACATTTCCGTAATGATTGTATCCGGAAATGTCATCTGTAATGTTGTTTGCATTGTTGAAATAATCTATAAACTGTACAATTTTTGGAATTGCAATGTCAGTGATATTAATATGATTTAAAGCAATTCGGTTATTCTGTAAAATGAAATAATAAAGCCTTTCAGAACCCATGAAATAGTAAAGTAATATCGCTTTATCTTTTTCCAGTTTTGATAAAAGGGCTTTTATGTCACAATTTTCAGGAATATAATTAGAGCTTTCCGTTTGGATTTTCTTCAGTGAAAGCATCAATTCATTTTGCTTTTTTATCGCCGAATTAATACTAGAAATATTAGCCAAATCTCCCTTTTGCTGTTCTTTTAGAATGTTATTATTTAAAGTTTGAAGTTGCTGTAAAAGCTGTTTTTCTTCTGCGGAAGCGTTTTTAATATTCGAACGATAACCCTTTAAAATACCTGATTTTGTTCTTTCAGATAATTGAAAAGCATCTTCCAGATATTTTGTTTTGTTTTGTTTTTTAAATAATTCATTATAAATCGAAATACATTTTTCAGTACGATTTCGGGCTCTGATTTGTGTAATGATTTTTGAGTTTTCATAAACCAAAACATTCATTAACAAATCTTCAATATCAAAAGAAAGTCTGAAAGTTTCAAGCGATTTCTTAAGCTGATTTTGTTTAAAGAAAATTTCTGCTTGTAAATCCAGAACATCAATTAAAACCGTTTCGGCATACAATTGATTTTGATTAGGAAGTATGTTTTTAGAATTGTAATTCGGAATTAAGATTTTAAAAATTGCCTGAATCTGTTTCGCACTTTCATCATATTTTTGTTCATCAAAAAGTAAAAGCGCTTTTTCATAATATAGTTTTGCAAGTTTTCTGGGTTGACGATTTTTTGTTTCTAAAAATAACTTTTCAGCTTTTGCTAAATAAGAAGATGCAATTTCAAAGTTTTGCCTTTGACGATTTAGAAGCGAAAGATTTCGATAAGAATTAGATAAAGTTTCGGATTGTTGCTTTTCATTTTTCAAATATTCAACAGCCAATTCAAATGATTTTTGGGCTTTTTGATGCGTTTCAGGCCTCATTAAATTTCCTGCGGAACTTAATAAATAACTATTCCCCAAATTATTCAATAAAATTCCTTTCTGGGAATTTGATAATTTCTCTGTTTTTAAAGTGCTTTCTAACAATTCAATTGCCAAAGAAATTTTACCCGAACTCTGATAAACATTCGATAAATTCAGAATCGCAGCAAATTTTTGTTTTGCAGCGTCGGGATAATTTTTAGAAGTATTTACAATAAAAAAGTATTGTTTTATAGTATTTTCGGCGCTGTCATAATCTCCCAAAACCGTATATAAATTGCCTAAAGGTTTTAGACAATATTCTATAATATCATAATTGCTAAGTTTGTTTTTCTGATAGATTTGCCAGGCTTTCTCGTAACTCGAAATCGCTTTTTCGGTTTGCCCGAATTGATTTTCATAATACGCTTTATTGCAATTTAAAACGACAATCGCCAATAATTCATCTTTAGTTTTTGGTCTTGAACTCTTCCAGAAATCAGCTTCAATAGTATTCAGGTTTTCTATGGCTTTCGCCGAAGGATTCGCCACAAAAGTATCAACCGCATTGTATATTTTATCTTCCTGATTCTGCGCTGACAGATTCAGACTGAAAAAAAGGAAAATTAAACCATATAAGTTATATAAGTTCATATAATAAATTGTGTTGATAGAGATTTGTCCGTCTGAGCGAAGTCGAAGACCTTTTCGTTATAAAGCCTTCGACTTCGCTCAGGATGACATTAGTATTTCATAAGACAAAGTAGATAATATGAACTTAAATAACTTATATGGTGAAAAAAAATATGGTGAAAAAAATTAAAACTTCCAGATTCCATAAAACTGAAAATAGTTGAAATTCTGTTCGAAGTTAATCACATATCGTGCGCCTAAACTTGGGCCAATTCGGGCAAAACCAGCCGTTAAATCAAATAAAAGTCCAGTCTTTAAATTATCAAATCCGCTTTTTATTGAGCTTGATTCTCGCTTTGTGTCAATTACGATTTGATCCGTTCCGCCTTCAAAACTTTCAATTTTCTTATTTAGAATTTGTTCAGATGAAATATCAAAATTCGCCTGAATTCCTGCGCCAATTCCAATATAAGTATTAATGTTATATCGCAGTAAAACCGGAACTTCCCAGTTTACATTTTTGTTTTCTGTTGTCGTTGTCGTGCGCTGAAATTGCTTTACACCATTTGGGTTTACCACCGTTTGATCGATTACGGTTGTACCACTTTCATATTTATTTAAAGCATTTATCCATTCGGCTTGCCAATAAAAACGATACGATTTAAAAGGCGAAATCGTTGCGCCAACAAAATAACTCGTTGATTTTTCAAGATCAGGATAAACATTATAACCCGCTTTTGCCCCAATCGAAATTCCGGGCAAGAATCGGGTAGTGGCATAATTGGTAATTATAGGTTCATTCTTGTCGAAAATAATAGCGGTTCGACTTCTGGTTTTTACTTTATGAAAGTCTTCATTGAACTTCATCGAGTATTTGACAAAACCTTTTGTACTGTCTTTTTCGTGTACATTTTTTTGCTCGCTTCCGGGTAAATAAATATTTTTGAAAGTAAAGAAAATCTGTTTTTGTTTGATGATTGTATCAAGACAACTTACGGTTGGTTCTTCGCCTTTTGGACAAATCGGACATTTGGGATACATATCTTCGACCTGAAATGTTTTCTTGTCAAACATATCCGGAATATCAGTTTCTAACCGAATCATTCTCGCCGGACCTTCGCCATTGTTTTGGAAACGGGTTTTAAAATTTACTCGTTTAAAACGTACTAATCTATAATTGATAAAACTTCCGTTAGAGCCCATTTTATTAGGATCGTGAGAAGTTACGATTTCCATTTCGAGATTTTTTATTTTATGGTTTTTATAACTTCTGTTTGGGACAAAAATACCGCGCATTGTAACCGTTGCACTTGTGTCTTTGATCATTTCCGGAGTAGTTTTAAAAGTATAAAATACATTACGGGTTTCACCCGGATTTGCATCGTCAAATTCTAAAACCGAAACATTATGATAGGTTTTATTGGCGTCTAATAATGATGCGTCAAGATCTTCTTCAGTAGTTGTGTTTCTATATTTTTTGGCTTTGAAAGTGTTTTCGGCTGAAGCCAAATATCGATTAGAATCTTCAAGATCGTTAACCGAAGCAACGGTATTTTCTTTTACTTCGCGTTCGTTTGCATAAGTCCTGAAATCGACCAATTCGAAATTATTGCTTTTGAATTGTTTCTCATTATAGAATAAATATAGTTTTCCGCTTGCTACATAATTCTCCATATTTTGATAACCTACTACGACTACCATTTCCTGATCCGGAATGGGATCGCAGTTTTTTAAGATTGCAAATCCGTTTTGATCTGCGATTGAAGCAATGTCTTTATAATTAGTATCGGTAATGTCGTTTATGGCGACTTTTTTAGGTCGTGTTGCAGGAGGTTTTCCGTTGTCGTAATTGTTGGTTACGGCAAGTCTTGTGGTATAAGTTCCTTTGTTTTTATAGACATGTTTCGGTTCTGCTTCCTTGCTGTAA